>CAVQDY010000006.1:0-283633 GCA_963711365.1 Terriglobia bacterium
AACCTTCAGCGAATTCAAACGGATTCTCACCGACGCAGGAGTGAAGCATCTCACCGCGGTGAATCTGCAGACACGAGAAAACAATTTTGGAGTCATTTTGTTCCCGCATGCGGAGCGGCGCGCGTTCGGTTCATCGGGCCCGCGATTGATGGTGGGGCTGGCCCTGCAGTTGGGCCTGACCTTGGAAAATTATGTGGTGACGCATGACGCGCATCGCCGCACCAAGGAGTACGAACTTCTCACCGAAATCGGCAAAGCCATCAGTTCCCGTCTGGATCAGGACGAAATCCTGCGCACCATCCAGGTCGAACTGGGACAGATCTTTGACACCAGCCACTTCTACATCGCGTTCGAAGAGGGCGAAGAGATCCGGTTCGAGTTGGAGGTGCGAGACAATCGCGTGCTTCCGAAGCGCACGCGAGAAATGCGCAATGCATTCACCGAATACGTGATTCGCACGGGGGAGCCGCTGTTAATCCGGTCAGATCTGGAAGCGGCGCGGCAGAAGTTGGGAATCACGCACGTTCCCAAGCGTCCGGCCAAATGCCTGATTGCGGCGCCAATCTTCATGGGCAACAAAGCTTCGGGAATCATGGTTGCGATGAATCCCGAACGGGAATTCGTCTTTGAACAACGCGATCTGGATGTGCTGGTTACGGCGGCAGGTCAGGTTTCGGTAGCGGTGGAGAACGCACGGTTGTTTGCCGAAGAACAGCGGCGTTCGCGGCAGCTGGCTTTCCTAAACAACATCTCGCGTACGGCCATTTCAAGCGATGATCCGGTCCATATGCTGGGACAGATCGCGGGCGAAATTCAAAAGAATTTCAGCTTCGATCACATCGGGATCGGATTGCTGGACTACGGGACTAAGGAAGTGGAGATCAAGGCCGAGGCGGGCGCAACGGCACACGCAACCGGAAAAAGAATTGCGCTAGGAGCGGGCATTTTGGGGCGCGTGGCTCGAACCGGGGAGCGGGCCTTGGTGCAGAATGCGCTTCCGGGAAATCTGACCGGAATACTGCCGGATTCGCGCGCTGTATTGTGCATCCCGATCACGTACGGCGATTCGCTTCTCGGGGTTCTCAATGTGGAAAGCCGAAATGAGAACGCCTTTTCGCCGCAGGACGTTCTTATCCTGAATACGCTGGCCGACTTGCTGGCCACGGCGCTGCACAATGCATTCGTATTCCAGAAGCTGCAGCAGCAGTCGATCACCGATGGATTAACCGGAATCAAGACGCGGCGCTTTTTCTGGGAGGCGCTGTCGGCAGAATGGAAGCGGGCGTCCCGGTCGGGACGGCCGTTCTCGGTGGTGCTGATCGACCTAGACAAGTTCAAAGAGGTCAACGACACCATGGGCCATTTTGAAGGAGACCTCGTACTGGCGCGCGTGGGGCGTCTGCTGGAGCAAAAGTCGCGACAATCGAACGTGGTGGCTCGTTACGGCGGAGACGAATTCATCGTGCTGATGCCTGAGACGGGCCCGGAACAGGGGCAGGTTCTTGCGGAACGCTTGCGGCAATGGCTGGCGAGCGATCCGATGCTAGCCGAGCATCACATCACCGGCAGCTTCGGCGTGGCCAGTTTCCCGATGCACGGATTCTCGATCGAAGACATTATTCGCGTGGCCGACGCCGGCATGTACGTCTCGAAGCGTTCCGGCGGCAACTTGGTTTCCACGGCGCAGGAGTTCGTCGAGGGCCAGGATTTCGCCCGCCAGCGCCAGCAGATTTCCGCTTACATTGAGGGATTCCTGCAGCGCGAGCGCACCGGTCCCGATCAGGTCGAAGAGCTCACGTCAACGCTCTACAAGCTGTGCGGCGGCGACCAGGATTGCAATGTGCCGATTTTGAAGGAAGCCATTGAATCGCTGAGTCGCGCGGCTGAATCCCGCGAGCTGCAGACCGCGGGGCACGGTGATCTGGTTGCCCGCTACAGCGAAGTCATCGCGCGAGCATTAGGGCTTTCGTCGGAGGAAACTGCCGACCTGGTATATGCCGCTCGCGTACATGACGTGGGGAAGATCTTCATCCCCGAGCGGGTATTGAACAAGCCAGGCCCGCTGAATGACGACGAGTTTTATCAGATCAAGCTGCACGCGCAGGTGGGCGCTGAGATCGTGGGCACGATCCCGCATTCCGACATGATGCGCGAAGCGATCGAGCATCATCATCAACGCTTCGACGGGTCGGGTTATCCGGGGGGATTACGCGGTGAGCAGATTCCGCTTTGGGCGCGCATTATCGGGCTCGCGGATGCCTACGCCAACATGGTGACCGAGCAGTCTTACTCTACGGCGCGTACCCCGGATCAGGCGCTCGAGGAATTGTCTGGAATGAGCGGAACACGATTCGATGGAATGCTGGTGCGGCTGCTGATGCGCGGGCTGAAAACGGAGCGGACCTCATCTTCCAGTTCCACCTCCGGAATGTGACACTCTTCCGGTTTCTCCCGAGTTTTATTGCTTTTCTCTCCAATGACTCTAGATTTGGTTCTCGCCGTGGATAACACGAAAAATCATCGCAAAAACAATACCCAGCACTGCGACGGCAAGCAGGCTCCAACGCAAGTAGCTTGAGGCGATCAGGAGTCCGATTGCATAGCCAATAACACTTCCTAACATCCACGTTCCCTTAAGAGGCCGGTTCCACCACGTTTTCTTTTTCCCGACGAGCTTGTGCGAAACGGCGTGCCCGATCACGGATGCACCCTCAGCGATGGACCATTGGATTGCAATAAGGCCGAGCACGATCGCGCAAGTGAAGACAAAGTCCTGCGCACGAATGACCGCCAAGTGCAGGCTTCCCTCAGGATCCGGTTCGTAAGAATAGACTCGAACAACATTGAGACCCAGCCAGATTGACCCTAAAGCCGGAAGCGAGAGTAGTAGCGCGAGAAGCACCGTTCGCGAACGCGATCTTAGGTAGCGCCGCTGGGCCCGCCAACATTGTGCAACGAGGGCCAGCGAGAGGAGTGCGACGACTGCTCGGCCAGGCTCCGAGATCAGCCGCCCCGTCACGGTTAGCAAGAACAGGGACAATAAGACCAGCAAACTCCAGGTGCGACTGAATAGGCGGGATTTGGTGAATGAGCGTGGCACGATTTCTGACATGCAAATCATACTCAAATGCTCGCCTCGAAACACTATTCGGAAATCGCTCTGATGCGGTAGCCTAGTCAGTCATGTCAATTCCTCTATCACTTTCTGGCAAAGTCGCTCTCATCTCTGGTGGCTCGCGCGGCATCGGCGCTGCGACTGTCCGATTATTCGCTGCCGCGGGAGGAAAAGTCGCATTCAGCTATCGCAGCGCCCGTGGGGCGGCGGATGCATTGGCGAAAGAGTGCGGAAGTGATGCCTGCTATCCCATCGCCAGCGATCTCAGTAATCCCGAAGCGGCGCGTTCTCTGGTCGCGCAAACGGTTCAGCGATTCGGGCGGATCGATATTCTCGTGGCGAATCATGGCGTATGGCCGGCGCAAGACGTTGCCATTGAGCGAATGTCAGACGAGCAGTGGCGTTCTACCCTGGCGATCAACCTCGATGGCGTCTTCGGGCTGGTCAAGCACACCGTTGCTCAGATAAAGGCGCAGCCACGCTCGGGCGGACCGGCGGGTCACATTGTGCTGATCAGTTCAACCAGCGGCCAGCGTGGGGAAGCTTTCCATTGCGACTATTCGGCAACAAAGGGCGCGATCATCAGCATGGTCAAAGGCCTTTCCACGGAGTTGGCCGCGTCGGGCATATATGTAAACTGTGTGGCCCCAGGCTGGGTCGATACCGACATGAGCGCGGAGGCGATCGCGGATCCAAAAAGTGGAGAGGCTATCCTGCGCACGATTCCGCTGGGCCGCGTGGGCAAGCCCGAAGAGATTGCCGGACCGGTGCTGTTCCTGTGTACGCCGTACGCCAGCTTCATCACTGGCGAAGTGTTCAATGTAAACGGTGGCGCGGTGCTCGCTGGCTAGCCAAAGAGAAGCCAGGCGCGGCGGAAACTTCACAAAATTGCTGCTCGGCAGGCTTGCGGAGAGGCGTTTTTCTGCATCCAAACACAAGAGGTACATTCCAACTGCTGCAGGCGGAAAGTCCACAGAAAACGCTACAATTCTGATTGCAAAGCGTCTCCCTTAAGCAGAATGAAAAAGTTCTCTTTTCTGATGGTGCTGGTGTGTTCTCTGGGATCCCAAGGATGGGGGCAATCTCCGAGTGCTGCACCATTGCAAGCGCCTCAGAATGCGCCCAGGAATACATCCTCCAACAGTGCCATCGCTCTCGACAAAGACGCGATGCAAAATTCCAATCAAGCGAAGTCGGTGATTGAGCAGGGCATACAGGCGCTCGGAGGCCAGACGTGGCTGACGATTCGCGACCGCGAGCAGCAGGGCAGAACCTACGGCTTTCATTCTGGACGTCCCACAGGGAGTGGCGGGCTTTTCTGGAGCTTCTTTGAGTTTCCTGAGAAGGAGCGCGTCGAGTTCACCAAGGAGCGCGACGTTGCCCAGGTGTTTATCGGCAACAAGGGATACGAAATCACCTATAAGGGGCCGCATCCCGTGGAGCAAAAGGACGTGGAAGACTACCTGCGCCGACGGCGTTTTTCCCTCGACACCGTGCTGCGCACCTGGGTGAACGACCCTTCGGTGGTTCTGCTTTATGACGGGAACGCAGTCGCGGCGCAGCATCCGGCACTGCAGGTCACGCTGATTAATGCTAAGAACGAAGGGGTGACGCTGTACTTCGATGTTGACACGCACCTGCCGGTGAAGAAGACATTCGAGTGGCGCGATCCGGTCGACCGGCAGAAGAATCTGGAAGAGGAAGTCTACGATAACTACAAACCGGTATCGGGGATCATGGCGCCATACAGCATCACGCGATTTTTCAACGGCGACATGTCGAACCAGCGTTTTCTGAATTCGGTGACCATCAATCAGGGACTCGATCCCGCCATGTTCGATCCGAATTCTGGTTACAATCCCAACAAGCCAGAAAAAAAGGGCAAGCGGTAAGACAGCAATCGCCCCATTTCACCGCAAGTGGCTTATATTACGGCATTTAAGATCGATTTCGGCCCCGCCTCGCCGCATTCGCGGCGCACTAACTCGCTTGCTACGGAGTGTGGCTTTTTTACCACAGCCAGTTTCGTGGACAGGGCTGTAGTCTGAGCGTTAACTTCCGCTCCCCCGTTTGACGAACGAGCAGACAATCCGCGCAGCAGTGGAATGCAGTGGTATTGGCTTGCACAGTGGCGCGCCGGTGTCGATGCGAATCCTTCCGGCTCCGTCAGGCACTGGCATTGTCTTCCGGCGCACCGATCTCGATGGGTTTGAGATCGAGGCCATCAGCCGCAATGTCGCCCGAGTCAGCTACGCCACAAGTTTGATGAAAAAGGGCGTGCTCATCTCAACCACTGAGCACGTGCTTTCGGCATTCATCGGGCTGGGAATCGATAACGCCATTGTTGAGCTCGACAACCTCGAGCTGCCTATCCTTGACGGAAGCGCGCAGCCCTTCGTCGAGATGATTCGCAAGGTCGGGATCCGCAAGCAGCGCCGGGCCCGCAAATATCTGAAACTCCGCCGGGAAGTCGAGATGCGGGAAGGAAACAAGTTCATCGCCGTCTATCCCTCGAGCTCTTATTCTGTTTCCTACGCGATCAACTTTCCGCACCCGCTGATTGGAAAAGAAACTTTCGAAGTAGAGCTGACCAATGGTAGCTATCTGAAGCACATTGCGGCCGCGCGCACGTTCGGATCGCGCGAAGATGAGCAGGCGATGCGTAATATGGGATTGATTCGCGGCGCCTCTCGCGAAAACTGCATTGTGCTGACGCGCGAGGGCATCGAAAACGGCCCACTCCGTTTCCCCGATGAATTCGTTCGCCACAAGGTGCTGGACCTCGTCGGGGACCTGGCATTGTTGGGTAAACAGGTTTTGGGGAAAGTGGTGGCAGATCGTGCCGGACACGCTATGCACACGGCGCTAGTCTCACGCATCCTGCGCGACAAGACGTTGTGGGAAGAGGTCACGGTTCCGCAGGGCGAAAGCGAGCCGGCAACTTCGCAGTCGGCCCGAGCGTCGGCCGGGTACTCACTATAGGAAGCTAGTCGGCCGGTTCACAAACCGCTTCGTTGGATGCAGTGGTCGTTTCCAGTTCCATGGACCGACGTTCGAGAAGCTTTTCCAGTTCGGCCCGGGTCTGCTCAACCATTGCCGCCGCGAATTTCCGCGCGGATTCCTGTCGTTCCTTCGATAAGTCCTTCACCCGCATGTTCAGCAAAGGAATGTCTTCTTCGAAGCGGCGGAGGGTGCGTTCCACCTTGGCAATTCGCCATTCATTGGTCAGCATTCGATTTCTCCCGATCCTGACAGATTGCCACGGCTATTGGCCGGCGCAAGTCATAAGGGAGATTCCCCGGAGGGATGCTATTGAAGGGTACGGGGAACTACTGAAGTTTCTCTGATCCGGGGACGGCCAAGCGATCTTTAGCGCCTGGGAATTCTGCTTCCATACGATCATCGAGCCACTTTTCGAGCTCGGCTTTCGTGCTGTTCGGAACATTAAGAAAACGGAAGCCTGCGAGCCCTTTGAAGTCAGCCCATGCGACCTCGGCCTCGACTTCGAATTGTAGAGTGCTATGGGGTAAGGAGAACTTAATATGAGGGTTCGCGCCCTTGGGCAGAGCCTCTCGCATCATGAGTGCGATGCCGCCTTCACTGATGTTGGTACTGGTGGCGTGCAGAGTCTTGTCTTCGAGGACGAGCTTCACATCGATCTTCACCGGCTGCCGGAAGTAGCGGCGGCGCTCCTTCAGCATGAAGTTCAGCGCGGCATGGAAGCAGCGCGAGGCATTCAGACTGCTGATCGGCTTCTGCAGAACGAAATTCGCGCCCATCCCGAAGGCGTCTTGGGTAGTGGTACGCTTCCCATTGAGTACAGCAAAGGCCACTGAATTCTTGTTGCTGGGAGTATTTCGCAGACCTTGCAGAAGGGCCAGGCCGCCAGTCAGATCGTCGCAATCGACAATGACGGCATCGAACTTGTCGGAGACCAAGATGTCGGAGCCTGCCCGAGCGTCGTGGCAGACCTCCACATCAATGGATAATTTCTCAAGCGTGGGCCGGATCACGCGCACCAGCTCTGGATCCTGGCTGAGGAGGAGCGACTCCAACGTCATGCACTGATTGTAGGAGGAGACCAGCGGCCCCTGATAGTGACCAAAGGTGATGGACCCTCAGTTAAAGCATGGTTTATGTTCAAATTCTTGAAGCCATGATTAATTTTGCTTCGCGGCTCTCTCCGACATCCAGAAATCCGCCTTACGTCAAATGATCAATCTGGTTTATCTTTCGCTGGGATCGAACATCGGGGACCGTGAAGCGAATCTGCGCCAGGCCATTACCCAACTGGAAACGGTCGGGCGGGTCAAGGCAGTCTCTTCTTTTTATGAAACTGAGCCGGTCGAATTTACGCAACAATCTAACTTTCTGAACTGCGCTGTCGCGCTGGAGACATTGCTAGCTCCCGCGGAGCTGATGCATCGGTTACTCGATATTGAACGCAGCCTGGGCCGCGAGCGCATCCAGAAGAAAGGCCCGCGCACGATCGATATCGACATTCTGCTGTTCGGGGATCGGGTCATACGCTCAACGGAGCTGACAATTCCTCATCCCGCCATGACTCAGCGCAGGTTCGTACTGGAGCCGCTGGCCGAAATCGCTTCGAACACCGGGCATCCGGTCGCGAAGAAAACAATCCGGCAACTGCTCGAGGAATTACCAGCTGGGCAAAAGGTGTGGAAACTCTGAAAAACTTTCACGTAGAGCAGATGATCGTGACACCGGGAATAACTGTCATGATTCATTTGAGGGCCGCCCGTCGAATAATTAGGGCAGGATGATGCGGCTGCCTGCTTCCTGTGGAGTGGCCGCAGCCGATTCCTTCTCGGGAAACTGCGCGTACAGGAATTCGACGAACGCCCGCGACTTCGGGCGGCCCGAAGTCCGCCCGTGTGCCAGCCGCACCAGGAAGACTAATGCTTTCAGCACCTCGGAGTCTTTCAGCGTCGAGTATCCGACGTGCTTCTGCTCGGCGTCGCGATACTCCTTGACCATGGTTTCGACTTCGATCGCTGCTCGACGCTGCGAACCGCTGGTCAAGGGCTGTTCGTAATGCAAGCCGGAGTTGATGCGACGTTCGTAACTGTTCGCCAGCATGGTGAGCGTAGCGATGAGGTCCTGATCATGCAGGCTGCGATCAGCGCGCGCCGATTTCGCCAACGCGTAGGTCAGGCCCATCAGCAGATGTTCTTTCTCGTACATGAACTGATCGGAGAACTCGATCTGAAGGAAAAGTCCCGCGGGATCAACCTGCTCCGGCGATCGCGGCTTCTCATGCTCGCGTGCCTGCTGCAGATAAGGACAATCGAGAGGGCAATCGAGCGTCACCTCACGCTGCTCGCCGCAGCACTGCGGGCAAATGCGGCCATGGACGGCCGGGCAAAAGCGCTTCTCTTTTCGGATTTCGCAGATCGCGCAGCTCAAATGGAACTCCCGCATTCATTATTGCACCCGCAAACCATTCCGCCATCAAGAGAGCGAGGCACGGGGAATCGAAAAGAAAAAATGAGCTTTTTCGTGAATCCGTATCTCCACGGTGAAGCAAGAGCCTTGCATCGTTACCGCTGTGATGCGCATGGCAGGCCCGTTTCGCTGGTGCTGACCGTGAAATCGCCTGTAAAGACGCGCTTCTCCACGCATCGAGATTCAAACAACCGCGTAAAATAAGTGTTTTTCCACAGGCTCGGGGGTATAAGATAGCCCCGTTTGGTATTAAACCAATTTTTCTGAGGAGGTTGTATGGCTGCAGGTCTGACCAAAACACAGCTCATTCGGCAACTGGCCGAGAAGACTGAGCTTCCCAACAAAACCGCGGCGGCGTTCCTCGAGCACCTCGCCGACACCGCCATCAAAGAAACCAAGAAGAATGGCATCTTCGTCGTACCCGGATTGGGCCGCCTGGTGAAGGCGCATCGCAAAGCCCGCGTCGGACGCAATCCGCAAACCGGCGAACCGATCCAGATCAAGGCGAAGACGGTAGTGAAGTTCCGTGTCGCCAAAGCCGCGAAGGACGCCATCGCGCCCAAGAAGTAGTTCGGTTATTAAATGAGACCAAAGGCCGGCTGCTGCCGGCCTTTGGTTTTTAATACCATGTAGAGACAGATGCGGTGGCTGTCCATCAATCACAGCTTGATGGTGCCGCGCGGGAGTGACTGATACATGCTCAACTGGGTCGTGGTCGGAATCGGTGACATCACCACGCGCCGCGTCATCCCCGGAATTCAGGCAGAGTCCCGCAGCCACTTCTACGGCGCGGTGACGCGAGATCCGGCAAAAGCAGTTCATCTCGGAGTCAAAGTCTGGGCGACACTCGACGAAGCGCTTGCTGATCCCGCCGTGCAAGTTGTCTACGTCGCGACGCCTGTATTCCTGCACGCTCCGCAGACGATCCAATCGCTGCGCGCGGGCAAACACGTGCTTTGTGAGAAGCCGATGGCGATGAATGAAGCCGAGGCTCGCACGATGGTCCGCGCGGCGGAGGAATGCGGCCAGACATTTGGCGTCGCCTACTATCGCCGATGCTACCCGAAAGTGCAGCGCACCAAAGAACTGATCGAGCGAGGCGCGATTGGCAAGCCGGTGTTTGCCGAGCTGACAAATCACATGTGGTTCGACGGAACCGGCAGCCGTAGCTGGCTCGTCGATCCGGCAAAAGCTGGAGGCGGTCCGCTCTTCGATGTCGCGTCGCACCGCATTGACGTTCTGAACTTTCTTTTTGGAAAACCGCTGCGAGTCTCCAGCCAGCTTTCGAACGTGGTGCATCACTATGGGGTCGAAGACAACGTCACTGTGATGATCGAGTACGAAGGCGGGGTTCGGGGCGTGGTCGATGTGCGCTGGCACTCCAAGGTGGGACGCGACGAGTGCCGCATACGAGGGACTGAGGGCGAGATTGAGATGTCGCCGCTGAACGGGCCCGATCTGATCTATCCCGGCGGACGCGAGAGTCTGCCGGCACACTCGAATCTGCATTATCCGATGATCGAAAACTTCGTGGATGCGGTACTCGGCGAAAAGACTTTGCTGGCCAGCGGAGCGTCATCATTCGTGACAGACTGGGTCACGGAACGAGCTCGCGGTTAGCTGCGTTCGGCGGACCAACGCGATCACCCTTCTTCGGGATTACCAGCCACGCCACAACTGTGCTGGCCAGGGACAAGCCCGCGCAAATCAACATTACGATCCGAAATCCAAATACAAATGCGTGCCTGATCGATTCCTCGACCGCGGTATTCGTACTTGGACTGAGGCCGCCGGGTGGTTGCAGACCGGCTAGTCTGATCTCGTTCGCGTGAAGATACTGTCGAACTCCGGGCGGCAGTGAGAAGTGTGCCACTTCGTGATTCAGTCGAATGGCGAATGCTCTTGCCATCACAACGCCAAGAACCGCAATGGCAAGTACGCCCGCTACACGCGACACGGCGTTGTTGACGCCAGAAGCCGTGCCGGCTCGATCCTGATTTACGGAATTCATAACCACCGTGGTGAGCGGAGCCACGGTGACCGCCATTCCCAACCCCAAGATAACGATCGCCGGGAAGAATGATTTCCAGTAATTCTCTGCCACCGAAGGCACAACAAAAAGAAAAAAGCCGAGCGCGACGATGATGGGACCAAGGATAAGCGGCCCTTTTGGGCCAAAACGCGCGACCAGTCCACCAGACCACCGGGACAGAAGGAACATCAAAAGAATCAAAGGCAGGACGGCAGCGCCGGCGCCCGTTGCGGAATAGCGCTGGACCTGGATCAGATTCAACGGAAACAGGAAAAAGAAAATTCCAATGGCGGCATATAAGAATAGGGTCAGCAAGTTCGCGCCGCTAAAGCTGCGGGAGCTGAAGAGAGCCAGAGGGAGCATCGGCGAAGCGACCTTTGACTCGACAAAGGTGAAGGCAGCAAGGCTCACGCAGCCAACGATCAAACTTCCCACAACCACGGGATTGCTCCACCCAAGGTTCACTGATTCGATGAATCCAGTTACCAGACCGCCCAACCCCACCGTCGCCAGGAAAGCTCCAAGCAGATCGATGCGGCCTGCCGCGGCGCTTCGGCTCTCCGGAATCCGACACAACGAAATAACGATCACTGTGGCTGCGAGCGGCAGATTGATAAAGAATACCCAGCGCCAGGAAGCGTGCTCAACCAACCAACCGCCGAGAACCGGACCAATCGCGGTAGTGATCGCCGTAAAGCCCGACCATGTGCCTATTGCCTGCCCACGGCTCTTTTCGTCAAACGATACGCTGATAATCGCGAGGCTGCCGGGCACCAGAAGAGCCGCTCCGATGCCTTGAAGACTCCTCGCCACGATCAAGTGATGGATGTTTGAGGACAGGCCGCAAACGGCGGAGGAAACTGCAAAAATCGTCACACCTAAGACGAATACAAGACGGCGCCCGAGCAGGTCGCCGAGGGAACCACCAACTAAGATCAGCGCCCCTAAAAACAGCCCATACGACTCGACCACCCATTGCACGTCGATTACGGTTGCATGAAAGATGGTTTGGATCGCCGGCAGTGCGACGTTGATTACCGTGCTGTCGATGAAAGCAATACTGGAGCCGAGAATGGTCGCAATCAGGATCCATCCTGTTGCCCTCGGTCCAGGGGGATTTCCCGCAACCGACGATCGCATTGCGGCCTCATCGCAAGGCGTTTTCATGAAGGCATGGATGCCATCGAGGGTGCATCAGTTTCTCAAGATGGGCGGAGCGGAAATGTGCAGGAACGTTTTAGGACTTACAAGAGAAAGCGGACGCTGTGGGAACGACTCCGAGCAAGCGTCCGCAGCGAAGGGCGTTCCGGCTGAGATTCCTATTCTCACAGTGGGGCGTGCTATCCCCCGGGCCCATCGTTTGTCATGTACTGGTGCAGCGAGTCGAGTTCATGGCTCAGGTCGTCCACCCGCCACTCCAGCAGGTTGCGAATGGAGAGAAGGCCGAGCAGTTTGCCGTTGTCATCGGCCACCGGCAAATGGCGGAAATGCCGCTCCAGCATGATGCTGAGCGCCTCACCCGGCCCGGTATCCCGCGTGGCCATCTCGACCGGGGTCGTCATCAGATCGCGAATGGATGTGGTTTGCGGATCCAGCCGGCTGAGCGACATCTTTCGCAGCACATCTCGCTCAGTGAAAATTCCGGCGACGCGGTAATCGCTATCGACCACCGCGACTGCCCCGACGTGGTAATCCAGCATCTTGTGAATGGAATCGGCTACAGTTGCGTCAAGCCCTACCGCTGCAATCTCCCGGTCACACAGGTCCAGCACGCTCATACACACCTCCCTCGGCTCTACGGAAACAGGTCCCGTTGGAACTGGATTGAGGCATTATGATCATGGCGAAGCGGTTGTCAAGAAGAATGCGACGAGGCCGCGAAAAAAGTGCGGCCTCCCGTTCTGATTTCGGATAACCGTTCAAAAGCGGGAGGTAACCGTGCAGGTGCGTCTGGCAGAAACTCAGGATGCCGAAGCGATCACAGCCACGATCAATTCCGCTTTCCGCAAGGCTGAATCATTCTTTATCGACCGTGACCGCATCGATGCGGAGTCGGTTCGAGCGTCTATGGAAAAGGGACAGTTCCTTATCGCGGAAGATAACGGCGCCCTGGCCGGCTGTGTTTACGTGGAGCAGAGGGGCGAAGGGGCCTACCTCGGACTACTTGCGGTTGACCCAGCTTTGCAGAGGACGGGCATTGGGTCCGCTCTGATGAATGCCGCCGAAAATCATGGCTCGAAGATGGGCTGCCACTTTATGGATCTGCGTATCGTCAACCTGCGCGAAGAAAATCACGTGTTCTACAGCCGCCGCGGATATGTGGAGACCGGTATTGAGCCTTTTCCTTCCAATTTGACTCCGAAACTACCCTGCCACTTCGTCAACATGTCGAAGTCGCTTCGATAGGCAGTTCACCCCACGAATGCGTCTGCTTCGATCTCGACCAGAATCTCGGGAGAGATTAATGCGGCTACCTGCACCATCGAAGTCGCTGGACGGATGTCGGCAAAGACTTCTCCATGGGCTTTTCCAACTTTTTCCCACTCAGCGATGTTGACGACATAGGTTCGTGTCCGCACCACGTCTTTCATGCTCGCGCCGGCCTTCTTCAAAGCGCTTTCGATGTTCTTCAACGTCTGCACCGCCTGCGCGTACACATCTCCTACCCCCACGATCTTTCCGTCCGCACCGGTGGCCGTTGTTCCGGACACATGCACATAGGAGCCAACCTTGACAGCACGAGAGTAACCGACGACGGGCTCCCAAGCCGTTCCGCTGGAAATGTTTTGCCGCGCCATTTCATTCCTCCGAAGGCGGTTATTTTACACGGAGTGGCGCTCACTGCGCGTTTTGGCAGCCGACGTCATCAAGTGCCAGCAGCCTACAGTGAACTTCGGCCCGCCGTGCTGAGAGAATCACCTCATTCGTAATGGCTCCGGCGCACAACTCATCTGCAATTCCAATCCGTCTAAGTGATCAGGAAAACGAATGCTGCCGATAAACAAAAGTCACTTGCGCTTCAACCGCGAAGTGAGATATGTAGACACGCATGTGGCTGATACTCCGCAGTCGGCGCGGAGTTCGGGGGGACGCTCATGATTCCGGAATCGCATCCGCTGCAGGAGTTGTTTCAAGATCTGGTTGGACGGCACTACGCTGAAGAGATCGGCCTTCGCGACCCGCAGGTGGTCGCTTATGTTTCACACCTGCTGGCCGAGTTCTGCGAAGCGGACCAACTCTACAAGGTCCGTGACGCGGCCGATCGTCCCCTGAGCGACGTCGGCGAGATGCTGCTCGAGTCAGATCCGGTGTATGGTCCGGCGCCGTCGTTTGATCGCGAACGGCAGGTGCGCAAACATATCGGCGACTATACGTTATTCTTCGCCGGCATGTTTCCGGAGAGCATTAATCATTTCAGGCTCCGCCGTCAGCGACTGGAGAATTTTGTCGAGTGGATGAAGGCTGGCAAGGAAAGCTACTATATCGTCTCCAAGTTCGAGCACTTTGAGTACGCCAAAGTCGCGCCACTCTTTGCCAGCCTATCCCAGAATTTTGAGGGCTGCGTTTACGGCTTGAACATGGTGAAGAGTGACTTGGAGGAGATGCAGCATCCGATCGTTCGCCGCACCGACGAGATCATTATGTAAGTTTCGCTGCACCGTCAGACGCGCACATCTCCGGCGTTCCCCAGTCGGTAAAAGCTGAGCGCCGTGCTGCCCTGTGCCAGATGCCGGAATCTCCGCAGCGATCCGATTTCTTCTCCCGGATCGAATTTCTTATCGTGCTCCGCAATCACCACAGACATCGCCCAGATCAACGAAGAATCTGCCAGCGCCCGCAACGTGTTGGAGTACGCATCTTTCAGACGGTAGGGTGGATCCACGAAAACCACGTCTGCCGCGACGCGCTGGCGTTCCATCCGCCAGAAGGCTCGGGGCAATTCTTCCTGCAAAACCTTGAAGCCGTCGTTGATGCCCAGACTGTGAAGATTCTTGCGAATTGCTTCCGCCGCGGCTGCCGAGTGCTCGACGAAATGGACCTCCTTGGCCCCACGGCTGAGGGCCTCAATGCCCACCGCACCTGTCCCGGCGAAAAGGTCAAGCCATACGCTTCCAGCCAGGGCATTGGGATTGCCTGCCGTAAGCACGTTAAACAGAGTTTCGCGAAGCCGGTCGGAGGTCGGTCTCGTATCCATTCCAGTCAGCGAACGAAGAGGCCGGCTTCGATATTTGCCCGCAATGACACGCATGGCTAAGCACCGTCGGATACGTCCATCACTATATCGAAGCATGTAGAATAAAAGCAGCGAAAGCCTATGCGAAGCTGGTCTATCTCTGTGGGAAGGCTGTTTGGCGTAGACATCCGCATTCACCTCACATTTCTGATTCTTCCGGTTTTTATCTATTGGACGGATTATGCTGCCCATCAGGGAGCGGTGAGCGGCAGCCGCGATTTAGCCCTGGTCGGGATCATTCTGGCTTGTGTAGGCGCACACGAGTGCGGACACATGCTGGCCGCGCGCCGCTTTGGTCTGGTTCCGAAGGCAGTCATCCTGCTTCCTCTCACCGGGGTTGCGCTGTACGACGAGTCGAGAGTCGAGAAGCAGGCAGCGTCTCTCATGTGGAGTCGTGAGGTTCGCGTCGCCCTGGTCGGACCGCTCGTGAACCTCGCTCTCGCCAGCCTGGCGGTGGCCATCTTCACCGCGACCGGCAGCGGTGCTGATCTGTGGAAGTGGCCTTTTCTGCAAGCCGCGAACTTGCCTCGAAGTGTGGTTTGGGCAAATCTGTATCTGGCAATCCTGAACCTGATGCCAGCGTATCCGCTGGACGGCGGACGCCTGGTGCGCGTCTACTTCGCGCGGTCGCTCGATATTTCTTCCGCCACCCGCAGAGCGGTCTCGATCAGCAGCGCGATCGCCATGGTTCTGATCTTCGCCGGACTGTTCAGCGATAGCTGGTTAACCATGATCGGCGTGATTGTTTTCTCGGCCGCGAACCTGGAAGAGCGTGCCCTGGTATTCCAGTCGGTTCTTGAAAACGTGCGGCTGGAGGAAGTCATGCTTACCGATTTTGCGACGCTCTCGCCCGCCGATACGTTAGAAGATGCGCTCGAAAAAGCAGTTCACTCTTTGCAAGACGATTTCCCCGTAGTGCGGGGCAGCGACATGGTGGGAGTCATCTCGCGGCAGCGCATTCTCGATGCCTTGCGGGCAGAAGGCAACGGTTATGTCCAGGCAGTGATGAGCAAAATCTTCGAAGTTTCGCTGCGCCACGACTCTCTCGGATCAGCCTTTCGCAAGCTCACGGCCCGAAGCTCCAGCGTTATTCCAGTCGTGGAGGAGGAACGCCTGGTGGGCATTGTCACTCTGCAGAACCTGATGCACTCGATGTCGCTATTGGCGGAGAGCCGCAAGCTGCGCAGGGACGAAAACGAATCCTAGCGTTTTTTCACCGCCGAGCACGCAAAGGCCGCCGAGAAAATCGCTTCCTAAGCCCGCCGCACCAACCATGGTCTCGATTGGGTTTCTTTGCGCTCTCTGCGTGCTCGGCGGTGAAGACGGATTCAGAACAATCTCACCGCTTTCGCTTGCTTCACGGCTTCAATTCCGCGTAATCGAATCAGGACCGCATCCGGCACGGTACCGTCGATGTGCACCACGGCGATCGCCTCCCGCTCGTGATCCTTTTCGCCGCCACGCCGGCCCAGCGAGAAATCCGCAATGTTGATCGACTCTTCACCCAGGATCGTTCCCACTTTGCCGATCACCCCAGGGACGTCGCGGTTGCGCAGGTAGATTAGATTTCGCTCCAGCGGGGCCTCGACATCGATTCCATCCACATGCAGAAGCCGTGGAGCGTCGCCATGCAGTACTGCACCTCTCACCATGTGTTCTTCGCCGGCAGTCTTGAGGGTAATCGTGATCACGCTGCCTGCCCCACCGGTCGAGGTCTTTGCCTTATGAAACTCCAGCACGCGCAACCCGCGATCGTCTGCAATGGTCGCCGCGTTCACCAGGTTCGCTTTTTCCTCGAGCGCCTGGTTCAAGATCCCCTTGATGGCCGCATTTCGAATGAGTTCTGTTTTCCATTCCGCGATGTGTCCGCTGTAGCGAATCGAGATTTCTTCGAGCGACCCTTCCGAAACCTGCGCCAAAAAAGCTCCCATGCGCTCTGCCAGCACGATATACGGCTGCATGGTGGCGTATTCTTCAGCCGAGACCGATGGCACATTCACCGCATTCTGAATCACTCCGTGCTTCAGATACTCTTTCACCTGCTGTGCGATCTGCACACCTACGGCTTCCTGCGCCTCGTGCGTCGAGCCTCCTACGTGGGGCGTGAGCACAACATTCTCCAGCGCAATCAAGGGCGAGTGCTTCGGAGGTTCTTCGGTGAATACGTCGATCGCTGCGGCCGCGACCTGGCCCTGCTTGAGCGCTTCGGCCAGATCCGCTTCCATCACCAACTCGCCGCGAGCGCAATTGACCAGCCGCACACCCTTCTTCATCTTCGCGATGGAGTCTTTGTTAATCATTCCTGCAGTCTGAGGAGTCAACCCAACATGCAGCGTGATGTAATCCGCCGTAGCATAGACTTCGTCCAGTCCCACTACCCGAATTCCCTGCTCCTTCGCGACTGCAACTGAGACAAATGGATCATGTCCCAACAAATCCATTCCAAAGGCGCGCGCCCGGCGGGCGACTTCCATGCCGATGCGGCCCAGCCCGACAATGCCCAGTGTCTTGCCACGAAGTTCGGTTCCTTGCAGCGACTTCTTCTCCCACTTTCCGGCATGCATAAGGGCGTCCGCGCGGCACAAATGGCGTGCCATCGCCAGCATCATCCCTAGCGTCTGCTCGGCCACCGCGACCGCATTCGCCCCCGGGGTATTCATCACCGCGATGCCCTTGTGGGTCGCGGCTTCCAGGTCGATGTTGTCCACGCCTACGCCGGCGCGTCCGATCACACGCAACTTCTTCGCATGCGCCAGCAAGGTGGCGTCGGCCTGCACAGCCGAGCGCACGATCAGTGCGTCTGCTGATTCGAGATGCTCGGCGAGCTTGCCATCGAGTTGATCGGCTGTCAGAACAGACCAACCGGGCTCCTGCAACTGCGCCACAGCGGAAGCGGAAATCTTCTCTGCCACAATGATTTTCACGAGTGCATTCTCTCTATCCCCTTGTCTTTACTGCTCAAATCGGCTCGACAATCAATTGACGGGAAAATGACAGGCCCATGACAAGCCCGCCGTCCTGCGTTTCTAGACTCTGCTCTAACGGGCCACATCTTGGGAGAACAAAATGAAAACCGTCAATATAGCGCTCATCGGAACTCTGATCGCGATCACCCTGGCCTGCGGCTACAGTGCCAAGACGACTCCTCTGGCCGCCGGAACAGTTCCCGCCATTGCACAACTCAGTCCGAACAGCGCGACCGCAGGTTCCACGGCCTTCACCATGACCGTCAACGGCAGCAACTTTGGGACGAAGGCAGTCGTGAACTGGAACGGCACTGCCCAAACGGCGAACACCACTTATGTCACCGGCAATCAACTCATGGTCGCGATTCCGGCTTCCATGATCGCCAATTCCGGCACAGTGCAAGTCACGGTCACCAATCCTGGTACGACCGGCACCGGGATGTACGCCAGCGGCGGCACCGTGGCTGAGACTTCCAGCGCCGTGACCTTCACGATTCACTGAGCGAAAAAGCTAAGCGTTGGCTAATTCCTTTTTCTCGGAGGCGATGCGGGCATAGACCTGTTGGGCCGCCCGTACTGCCGCGCCATATTCCACACTCTTGTCGGTCACTCGGGCCAGCACATGTTCGAGAGCCCCCAAAATGCCGATCGTGTCGAGATAGTCGTAGTAGCCGATATGCGCGATGCGGAACAGTTTGCCCTTCATTTCGCCCTGCCCGTTGGCGACGACGGCATCGAATGACTCGCGGAACTCTTTGACGATCTTCCCGGAATCAATACCATCCGGCGATGTGATCGCGGTAAGAGCTGCAGCCGGAGCTGAGGCATAGAGTCTCAATCCCAGAGCCTTCGCGCCCGCGCGCGTCATTTCGGCGCAAAGCCCGGCATTGTTGACCAACTCCTCGCGTCCCTTGGCCAGGTCGCCAGCGCCCATGCCGCGAATGAACTCCAGCGCTGCTCCTAAGGCCGCAAACAATGAAGTCGCGGGAGTGTAGGCAGTTTCGCCCTTGGCTGCCGATTTTCTTTCTTTTCGTAGATCGAAGTAATAGCGTGGCGAGGTCGTCGAATCCATGCGCTTCCATGCCCGTTCGCTGACCGCGCAGTACGCCAACCCTGGAGGCATCATCAGCGCCTTCTGCGAACCGCCGATGATCACGTCGATGCCCCAGCCGTCGACATCAAGATGCGTCGTGCCCAACCCGGTGATCGCGTCGACCACCAGCAGCGTGTCGCTGCCTTGAGCGTGGACGATCTTGGCGATGCCTTGTACGTCGTGCCGTGCGCCCGTCGAACTCTCGGTAGCCTGCACGTAGACGGCTCGAACATCGGGCGTCACGCGCGCGCGAATGTCGTCCAGCGAAAAGGTCTCGCCGTAGGGACGGCTCAGCACCTCGACGTTGCACCCGAATGCCTTAGCCAAACCTGTCCAGCGCTCGCCGAACTTTCCCGCCGTCAGCACCAGAACTTTGTCGCCCGGAGACGTCAGATTCGATACCGAGGCTTCCATCACGCCCGTGCCAGACGAAGCCAGCACCAGCACGTCATTCTTCGTTCCGATGAAATCTTTCATGTCGGCGAGAACGCGTTGGAAGAGCGCTTTGAAATCAGCGGTGCGATGATGCGCCGTAAACGCGGCCATGGCCGTTTGGGCCGCGGGGAGTAAGGGTGTGGGGCCGGGAGTAAAAAGACGATTCTTGTGCAGCATAGCGGAGTCCTTATGTGTGGGAATAGCCTTCTAGTTTATAGGAACCGCGGACGGAGCACGCGAGGAAAAGGCCCTGCCCGCGAGTCGAGTATCACCTCAGTGAGAGGCCAGCGCGGCAGCATCGCTCACGCCGGCAAGCTTGGCATCTTGTGTCGACCCCTTCAGTTCCTCGGCAATGCTGCATGCCCAGGTCTCAATGTCGTTCCAGTTGCGGAAGTCGCCCAGCGGAAACACCGCATTGTCCTTGTTTACCGGCAACTTCAGCATGAGCCCATGGATAAGCCCGAGCTTGTCGCGTTCCAGTGCTCCAAAGAAGACCCGATGATCTCGGGGATGAATAGCCTCTCGGAACTCGGCAATTTCCTTCGGTACTGTGACTGAGCACAAATCCCGGCCCTCGGAATCTGTGGCCTTCGTGCCCAGTGGACCGCTGCTAAACAGCCACACCGGTCGCTCAGCCAGGGCGGCACGGTTGCGCCGCACAAACTCTACAGCCTTCCTGATCCAACGAAAGTAGTATGCTGCGCTTCCCATCACGACGGCATCGTATCCTGCAGGATCGCCTGCCTGCCGCGCACTCTCAAGCGTGACCTCCAATCCATGCTGCCGCAGGATGGCGGCAATGCGCTCCGCGATTCCTTGCGTCGCGCCGTAGCGGCTCGCATAAACAACCTGCACTCGCATACGCGACCTCCCGCGATCGCGCGAGACCAGCAATCTTGCGCTGCTAATGCGCAACTCGCGAACGCAGATTACGCGGAAGCGGACTCCACCGCCGTGATGTCAGTCACGTCCAGGCACGAGGCGCGTGGGCCGCTCGTTGGAGGGTGCAGAATATCCCCGTGGAGCGCTGCTCGGTGACGGCAGATTTTCAGCTCTACCCGCGTCCACCTTTCGAGGCGAGAATCTCAGGCTTGTCGATCCTGGGAGGACTCGCCAGCAACTCGCCCGCCTTGGCAAAAAGTGCCTTGGCGATCTCGCCATTGAGATGGGCGTTGCGTCCGTTCTCATCGGCGAACGTGTCGAAGATACCGTACTTTCCCGGTCCCATCTTGATTGCGTACCAACTGAGGGTGCCGGGCTCTGCCTCCGCCAGCGGTTGTGCGGATTTTAGAAATGCCTCAAGTTCTTTTTCTTTACCCGGCTTGGCCTCAAGCTGGGCCCAAATTGAAACTCTTGCCATGATGACTGCCTCCAGCCAATCTGATGCTGAGTGCGTATGTTTGGTGGCGCAAGATCGGCCATCTATAATCGCACCATGTCCCTAGTCGATCAAATTCAAAAAGATATCGTCACCGCCATGAAGGCGAAAGACGAAGCCCGCCTCTCCACGCTGCGCATGGTGAAAAGTGCCCTACAACTGAAGGGCGTCGAAAAGATGGCACCGCTCGACGACAAAGAATCGCAGGCCGTGCTGGCCACGCTCATCAAGCAGCGCAAGGAATCGGTTGAGCAGTTCACCAAAGGCGGACGCCAGGAGATGGCCGACAAAGAAGCCGCCGAGATCATCGTGATCGAGAGTTACTTGCCGAAGGCCGCCAGCGAAGCCGACATTGCCGCCGGGGTAAAAGCCACGATCGCGGAAATGGGCGCGCCTACGATGAAAGACATGGGCACAGTCATGAAGAATGCCATGGCGAAGTTCAACGCCGCCGGCATGCGCGTGGATGGAAAAGTGGTCAGCGAGATGGTGAAGAAAGAATTAGGTGGTAAATAGTTCCCGAATTGTCCCTTTGTTCGTATTTTGGATGGTTCTCGACCACCGCGATCGGAGCCCGGATGTGGTATATCAGTCTTGGGCTATTTCAGGAGAAGGAGCACTAGTGAAGTTCATTACCACTGACGAACGTCTGGAACTTCCTCTGTACGGCTTGTCGGAAGCCGCTCTCTATCTCCGCGTTCCCATAAAGACCCTTGAGTACTGGGCCTTCGGTCGTAAGCCTAT
This sequence comes from Terriglobia bacterium, assembly GCA_963711365.1. Classification (GTDB taxonomy): domain Bacteria; phylum Acidobacteriota; class Terriglobia; order Terriglobales; family Acidobacteriaceae; genus Sulfotelmatobacter. Next base: position 21,464 of record CAVQDY010000006.1, read on the forward strand.
TTTGCCCCTAATTAGAGCAGCTTCAAAGAGCCCCAGAGCACTCTCTTTTATGAACCTGCTTGAGTGCCATAAGCTGGCTTCGATGAAGTCTATATATAATTTGCGACTTCCTAAGATTCGGCGGGCACTGGCGCACCTGCAGAAAACGACGGGCTACAAGCACCCCCTAATAGAACAGCCGCTGTACACGAACAGGGTTGACCTGCTCCTAAAAGAAATCGATCGGCTAGTGAACCTCTCCAGAGGGGGGCAGCTTACGATTCCCGGAATGGTAGAAGCTCACCTCGAACGTGTCGAGTACGACAAAGAAATAGGTATGTTTAGGTTCTATCCCTTTGTCCGGGAACGAAGCACTGCGGAGCCGAAGTTTATCGTGATCAACCCAGCCCTTGGCTTCGGAAAACCTGTAATTGCTGGAACCGGCATTTCTACTGCTGTGATCGCATCTCGCTTCAACGCGCGCGAGTCTGTGCCCGAACTAGCCAAGGAATATGGCCTCGAAGAAAAGCAGGTCGAAGAGGCAATCCGCTGGGAAACCAGAGCAATTGCTGCTTGAGGATTTCATCCTCTACCTGGATGAGAATCTCGATAATTGCCAACCCATCCTTGATGCCTTGCTGAATAGTCGCGTCCAGCACCATCGACATAGAGACTACTTCGCACGAGGCACGCCGGACGAAGTGTGGCTTCAGTTTGTCGCAGAGCGAGCGTGGGTTGTACTTACAAAGGACAAAAGAAACCGTTACAACGAAATAGAGCGTGACGCTTTGCGGCGCACAGAGTTAGGGAGTTTTACTTCGGCTCCGGCAATTTCACCGGCTCAGAAATGGCACAGGCATTGACACTCGCCATTCCACAAATGAGGACTTTAGCAAGAGGATACAATCCGCCTTTGGTGGGCAGTATTACGAGATCCGGTCACATCACGGTTGTCTATGACGAGCATGGATCAACTCACGAGAGACGAAAAGAATCCCGTCATTAGTAGACTAATCTACTTACTCCTCTGCAACTCCCGGTAAGCCTCGCTCTTCGACACCCCGCGTTCCTTTGCGACTTTCTTCAGCGCGGCCTTCTCATCGATCTTCTCTTCGGCCATGATTTGCTCGACACGCTGGCGGACCGTCGGATGGCTGTGGGCGGCCGTCCCCACATGGCCTACCACTCCACGAGCATCCTCGTCGGCCTTCCCGATCAGTAGCGTGATCTCGCCCTTCACCGTCTCACGCGCGTTCAGATTCGCCACCACCTCGGCAGCACGCCCGCGCAAAAATTCTTCATGCAGTTTCGTCACCTCGCGAGCGATCACCACGTGCCGCGATTCGCCAAGTACCTCGGCCACATCGGTCAGCGTCTCCAAGATTCGGTGCGGAGCCTCATAGAACACCTGCGTCCGCGGAGAACCCTTGATCGCTTCCAGAGCAGCCCGCCGCTCTCCGCGCTTGGCCGGTAGAAATCCGCTAAAGCGGAAAGAATCGGTCGGCAGTCCACTCGCCACCAATGCCGCCAGAAACGCCGATGCGCCCGGCACAGGCACCACCGGCACATGATGCCGGATCGCCAGCGTGATCAGCCGGTACCCCGGATCGGAAATCCCGGGCATCCCGGCGTCAGTCACCAACGCCACGCTCGCGCCCTCCTGCATCTCTTTCACCAGCTCTGCTGACTTCGTCATCTCGTTGTGCTCGTGATAGCTGGTCGTCCGCGTGGCAATCGCGAAATGATTGAGCAGCTTCTGCGTCTGGCGCGTGTCCTCACAAGCGATCACATCGACCTCTTTCAGCACGCGCAGCGCCCGCAGCGTGATGTCCTCCAGATTCCCGATCGGCGTAGCCACAAGATAGAGCGCCGGCGCGGATGCCTTTACTTCTACTTCTGCTTCTGCCTTCATGGCCGGAGTCTACCACCGGCAGCGCAACGCAGCGCGAATCGCCCTTTGAAAGCACGGGCACGACGGCCGCCCAAAATTGACGCCAACCCCCTTCACCCCTAAAATCGAAGTGATAGTGAGTTGTTCCTCACAAACGTCTCTAACTCATGCCACTTTACGAATATCTCTGTAAGAAGTGCGGCCATCGCTTCGAAAAAATCCAGAAGTTCTCCGACAAGATCGTCAAGAAGTGTCCCGAGTGCGGCGGCCAAGTCGAGCAGGTGATTTCCGCCCCGGCCGTCCAGTTCAAAGGCTCCGGCTGGTACGTTACCGACTACGCCAAGAAGTCTTCCTCGCCCGGATCTTCCGGCGATTCTGGATCCAGGGACAAAACGGAAGACAAGCCGAAGTCGGACAGTTCATCCAAAGAGGCCTCCGGCAAGGAGAGTTCATCCAAGGCGGGCTCGTCCAAAGAAAGCTCGTCGAAAGAAAGCTCTTCGAAAGAAAGCTCTTCGAAAGAAACCGTGCGCAAGGGTTCGGGCCGGCAAAAGTAAAGCGGCTTCGTTTTTCGCGAAGCCGCCGTTGCACGATGCGCCACCAACAATTGCCCTACTTCAGCTCCCGATCGAACTGATTTTCGATCATCGTGAACAGATGCACCCGCGCATCCTTTCCGGCGATACCGTGCGTCTTGCCCGGATAGATCATCAGCCGGAACTGTTTGCCTGCATTGATCAGCGCGTTGATCATCTGAATGCTGTTTTGGAAGTGCACATTATCGTCGCTTGTGCCATGCACCAGCAGTAGCGCTCCGTGCAACTTATCGGCAGATTTCGTGACGTCCGACATTTCGTATCCCGCTTTGTCGTCCTTCAGCAGACCCATGTAGCGCTCGGTATAAATCGAATCGTAGTTGATTTGATTGGTCACCGGAGCGACCGCAACCCCGGCCTTGAAACGGTCGGAATGCGTCATGGAATAAAGGGTCATCGAGCCGCCATTCGACCATCCCCAAATGCCGATACGGTCATCGTCGAGTTGCGGATATTCCGCCAGCAGTTGATCGAGAGCCGTGAGTTGATCCTTCAACTCTACCGCCCCGAATTCATGGCGAATCGCGGTCTGGAACTTCTTGTCGCGGCCTGGCGTGCCCCGATTGTCGACCGAGAAAATGGCAAATCCTTTCCTCGACAATATCTCGTCGAACGCATCCGGTACGCCCTTACGCACCGTCTGCCCCGCCGGACCGCCATAGATGTTGACGATCAGAGGAATCTTGCCGTTCGCAGGAGCATCCGCAGGCAGCAGTAAACGCCCGTACAGGATCGTTCCATCGTCTGCCTTGAACTCCAGGAACTTCGGGGACCGCAACCCGTATTCGGCAATTTCGTCGTGCGCCTTCCATACTGGATTACACGTGCCTCCCACTGCGCACAAGGTCAGTGTCGGCACCGTTTGCGGACCAAAATAGATATGCGTGTAGTGCTTGCCGTCATCGCTGAAGTTCGCAAAGTGTTCACCCTCTTGCGTGGTGAGCGCCTTGAATCCCGTGCCATCGAGCTGCACCGAGAAAATGTGCTCCTGCCGCGGATCATCCTTGTTCGCTTGAAAGAACACCGTGCCGGCTGCCTCATCGACGCCGTCAATTCCCAGGACCTCGTAGTCGCCCTTCTCCAGTTCTCGCTCCAGTTTCGCATCGGCCGCCATCGGATTCTGCTTGTCGAAGCTGTAGAGATAAATGTGCATGTTCCCATCGCGCCAACTCGGCCACAGGAACTGCGGATTCGACTTCAAAAACTTCACCTCAACATGCTCGAAATCGATCCAAGCCCCGGGCGTCTCTTCGGTCAACACAATTCGCGATTTACCCGACTTCGCATCGACAAAATACAGATCCATCTTGTCTTCGGTGCGGTTCAACACCTCGGCCCAGATCACACCGTCTTTCACCCAGCCAAATCGGGGAATGTAGGTATCGGTGTCGCTGGTCAGCGTGATCCAGTGGGCCTTTCCCTTGTCCGCATCGACCACTCCGAGCTTCACGACCGGGTTGGGATCGCCCACCTTCGGATACTTCTCCTGGTCGACGGTCGGATGGGTCGGCATCCAGTCAGTGATGGGGTAGGTCGGCACATTCGTCTCGTCCATGTGCAGGAAGACGATCTGCTTGCTGTCGGGTGACCAGAAGTAATTGCTGCGTACCGCCAACTCTTCCGCGTACACCCAATCGATGTCGCCGTTCAGAAGATTGTCGCTGGTGTCTTTGGTCAGCTGCTTCTCGTCTTTGCCGTTCACCGGCCGCACATACAAATTGTGCTTGCGGACATATGCTACGTGATTTCCATCCGGCGAAAACTTCGGATCGCCGCTGGGATCCGGCGCCGACGTGAACTGCACCGCTGTCTCGTTCCCCAGGTCGTACAACCACAACTGCCCCTGCGAATCGAACATCAGATGTTTCGAATCCGGGGCCCACAGATATGCGGCCACGTGGTATCGCGTGAGCCGTTCTTTCTCGCGTTCGTTCTTGACCTTATTCACATCTGGATCGAGGGTCGCAAGCTTGGCCGCGCTGACCAGAATCTTCTTCTCTCCGGTCGCCGCGTCCACATACCACAACTCGCCTTTCTCACCCTGTTCGTCGCGCTGTACAAAGGTGAGCTTCGTTCCATCCGGACTCCATTCCGTCGTCTCCGGGCCACGCCCCGCCAGCCCCCCGGGCTGAAACAGTGACTCAATTGTGAGGGGTTTAGTTGGAGCGGTTTGGGCCTTCGCGACATAAGGGCTACAAAGGCCAGCGACCAATGCTATCAGGGCAAAACTGGGCAGAAAACAAGGCTTTCTTTTCACGAAGTGACCTCACAGGAAAGAAATAACAAAGCCAAGGCGAAGGAATGAGTTTAACACCTGAGCATCACCGATCCGTGATTGATGTCCTCTGAGCCCCTCTGGTGTCCATGGGTTGAGGGTTTTGGCGCCTCTCAGCGTGCTAGAATCAATGTAGTCGGATGCTTCCAGACATAGAAAATCTGCTTAAACTGCAGGACACGGACAAGGAAATCCGCCGCCTGCAAGACGAAGTCGCCGAACTCCCCAAACGCGTGGCCGTCATCGAGCAGAAATTGGCCGGAACTAAGGCCCAGCTCGAAAAGGCGGAAGCCGCCGTCAAAGCAGACGAAGCCGCCCGCCGCAAGTACGAAACCAACATCAACGACCTTCGCGGCAAAATCTCCAAATATCGTGACCAGTCGCTCGACGTTAAAACCAACGACCAGTACAAGGCTCTCTTGCACGAAATCCAGTTCGCCGAAAAAGAGATCGCCGCGAACGAGGACAAGATTCTCGAGTTGATGGTGAATGCCGACACCCGCGACAAGGAAGTGAAAGCCGCGCATGCTGAGTTGAAGGCTGAATCTGCCGAGATCGAACAAGAGAAAGAATTAGCGCGCCAGCGCACAGCTGAAGACGAAAAACTTCTCACCGAGGCCCGGGCCAAGCGCGATCAGCTTCACACCGGCATACGCGAGGACCTGCTTCGCCATTACGAGCGGGTTTCCAAGTTCCGGGGGAGTGGCATCTCCGAAGTGCGAGATCATAAATGCATGGCATGCCAGGTCATGCTGCGGCCACAGACTTACAATGAAGTTCGCTCCGGAAATCAGACGATCGTCTGCGATTCCTGCCAGCGCATTCTGTATTTCAATCCGAAAGAAGAACTGGTCGACCAGATTCAGACGGTTCACCGCCCTAAGCGCCATCATCCTAAGATTGATGCGCCGCAAGCCTGGTACTACCGTCCGGAATTCGCCGGCGATGGCGAGGTTTTCCTGTGCCTCACCAACAATCACGGTCAGGCGAGCCGCCGGGTTTACGACATCAATACTGGACGCCTGATGGGCGACATCCTCATCCGCGAGGGCGACTACCGCCAGGCTTTCCCCGAGGACATTTCCGGTTCCACCCGCCTGAACGGGAACTGGAGCGAGGACGAGCTCGACAGCTTCGGCGCTGAACTCCCCATGGTGATCCTCGACTCGCTGCGAACCGATCTCGATTTGGCTCAGCACGAAGCTCGCACCGCGTCCCACGCGAAACACGAAATCCCAGCCGCGCCCACCTCGCAAGCCGCCAGCTAAGCAACTCTCACGACCTTCAAGCAACAAATGTGGGTACAGCCGGCCCATTTGTCTGGTTGAGCACAGGCCGTTTTGTCCCTTATCCGAAGAAGAACCCTCCGCTGAGTGCTCTGAAACTTAAGCCCAATACTGGAAGAAAACGTTCGGAGAGCTATTTTGCTTCCAGGCCTCAATATCCTTCTTGGCCGCGGTGGCTGCGCCATGTAGAATGCGACGGCTTTATTCACGAGAGCAAACTGCCACAAAGGAGGACGTATGCGGCGTTCATTGTTGATGGTTGGAGTTGTTGTGGGGATGATTGGGGCTTGGTCGATCGGACGGCTTCAGGCGCAAGGGGACAGAGTCATATTTGTATCTTCGAGCCACGCAAATTTCAGCGAAATGCAGGGGAGCAGGGGAGGCGTTTCAGCCGCCCCCATCTGGGGTGACGCCAACACTGGCGCGCACGCAACATTCACCAAGTTTGCGCCGGGACACGACTCAGGAGTGCACACCCACACCAACGATACCTGGGTTGTCGTGATTAAAGGTGCTTATTTGTACAAAGACGAAACAGGCGAGAAACGCGTCGGTCCAGGTGACTTCATTCGAGTGCCCGGCGGACATAAACATTGGAGCGGTGGGGACAAGACAGACGGTGCCCTCTTCTATGAAGAGTCGTCAGGCAGGTTTGATTTGATCCCGGCCAAGTAAGTCGAAACAAAATTCGCTGCACGGCTCAGTCATTTACACTCTGCACTCGCCCGCCGCCTGAACGCTAGTGAGTGGCGGCGGAACGAGGCAGGGCGGCGCAAATGCGCAGGTTGTTTCTTCGTTTGGGTCATAAGGCATCCCGCATACAGCACATCGGGTGCTTTCTCCGTATTGCTCAATTCGTGATCGATCACATCTGGGGCACACCATGTAGCACCTCGCGGCACGCATCCTTCTTGGTACACACAATAGCTTTCCGCCGCGAAATCGAGTATCGGGTATCCAGCGCAGAAAGCCTCCAGCGAATCCGTGAATAGGACCGAATTGTTATGGAGAACCGACGAATTTTCTACCCGAGAACGGTTCAAATTACGAGTGGAGAGGAGTGGACTGCCCAGGGTTCTCGCCGGTTTTCTACTCTTTTTGATTCGCCAGAGTTTCTGGAGGGGTAGTTCAGCACGCAAGAGTGCGGTTTTCCCGGCGTGTTCCGTCTCGCGCTGGCGAGGTCGCGCCTTCGCCGTGTCTCAGGTGCTCACTGTAGGATCGTAATTGTTCAGCAACAATTGGCAGTCTTCGCAGACATTTTTCTCAAATTGCTGGCCGATCGGCGGAAAGGCACCGCACGTTTTACAACGCCAGCCGCTCTCCTGGCACAGGTTTTGCCATGCCGACTCTCTGCTTGGATGGGTCTCGGGTGAACTCATATTGGCTCCATTCGAACGCTGGGGCCCGGAGAATTTGTGCGCGTTGACGGTTTTCGAGATCTTGGATTCGGTGCGGGCCGTGGATCGGAAAGGCGCGGTCCGGTGTGGACCATCCGCGGTCTTCGTGCGCGATCGGGCACTCGCACATTGCAAAATGAGTCTCTCCCCGCATAGAAGGACTCCTTATGTCGGTGCTTATATCACGAGGGTTCGCGGGCAGTCGATGACAAGGTTGGTCCGCTGGCAGCGATGCGCCCGGCCGGGGACTATTCCTCTCTCAAAGCCGCGGCGGGCCGGGACGGCTTCCTCAGGTCAATGAGTGAGGTTGAGATGCGCACCGCGGGAGCGATGGGCGAAAAATCTTTGAGGCAGCGATTGAAAGCATTTGCTCGTAGTGGCTCTGGTGGGACAATAGTGGTCAAAAAATCGTAGCGAGCAAGATGCAACTAATCACAAAAAAGCCTGCGCCCAGGATAGGGCGCAGGCTGATTTGTCGCGTGTTATGGCGCGGTCTGACAGACACTCAGGTTCTCGTTCTGGAGCGAGATCACATCCGTTGTTTTTCCGTTCCATACGTCCAATGAAGTGGCCGCAGGAGCACCAAACCAGGTGATGAAGACCAGGTCCTGTGGGTGATATGTAAATCCATTCACCGTGTAGGGAAAGTCTCCAAAATCAGGTCCAGTTTCCAACGGGTCCCCTACTTCCAAAATACCGTTGCTTGGGCAAGGAGACTGGTTCGTGGTAAACGCATCCATGATCCATTCGCCGAGCTCGTGGGCTAATGCACCCACGTCCTGCGAGAACACTGGCACAGCAGCTTGCTGAATGCTGGTGCTGTACGAGTAGGTCTGGCCACCAGGAGCAGGTCCGTTAGCACTGTGGTATCCGCCGATGCAGCACCCGCCGCCCTCCGTGAGGTAGACATTCTCCGTGATAAACAGAGGTAGAACGTTGGGCGAAACACACGGCTCTTTTACCTTCGTGCACGAATACTTGGACATGATGGCTTGCAGCTGGGCATCGAACCAGTTGATGTCGGCCGTGCCAGTCGGAATGCCGCTCCAGGGATTGCCGATCACATTGCCATCAGCCGCAGGAACGGTGAATGTCATCTCGGGCTCAACTTGGGTCTTCAGTATGAGGTGCCACTTGCTGTTGGTCTTCACGCCGCCCCAGTAGTTGCCACGCATGTATGCGTCCTCGTACTGGGTGGTACCCAAATCGGTTTCGCCCTGGTTGTAGTCAACCAGAGACTGGAAAATCAGAGACTTGTTGACCATTTGCGTGGTCGACATGCTTCCGAACTCGCCAGTCTTGTTTGGATCGAAAGTCATATTGCCGTTGCTGGAGCCATAAACCATCTTGATCGGAATGATCCCGACTTGAATGGTTGTGGTCGCGTTGCTGCTGGACGGATTGGTCCCGAGGATCACTGAGTTGTAGGCTCGATTGTTAAACGAAGATGTCCAGCTGAACGTCCACTGGGGCAATTGTTGGCCGGCGGGTGGCACCGCACTGGGGTAGAGATTGTGCGGCGGCAGAGCCTTAAACAGGGGACGAGCCTGAGGATCGTAATTGGGTTGTTGAGCGAAAGCCGTCGTGCCAAGGCAAAGTGCTGCGAGGACAAAGCAAGTCACCGCAGTGATGTAAAGCTTATTCATGTAAGGATTCTCCTTAACTTTTTGGACTTGATCTCACGTCGAGCGGTTCAGGTGCGTATCTTACCCACAGGAACTACTGTCCCCAGGAACTACTGGGCAGTGAGGCATTGTCCGTCGGACCACTCTACCTTGTCAAAAGGGCCGGAAGAGGGGAGCCCTTTTTCTCACATGCGCCTCCTCGCTGACCAGAGATGGCCCGAACGGCCCCGTCCAGTCTCAGTCAGGCTGTTGTAGTGGGCGATGGCGCTTTTTGACTCGATAATGAGTGTTTTCGGGTTTGTCATCAATGATCTGCAGCCACGTCCGCCCAACCTCCCTGCATTCGTTGACTTGCCCCGCTTCTAGTCCTAACATCTCAGCCCAATGGTCGGTGAGATCATCTCGCATTACCGGATCGTCGAGAAACTAGGCGGCGGCGGGATGGGCGTTGTGTACAAGGCCGCAGACATCGATCTAGGACGCTTCGTCGCTCTCAAATTCCTTCCCGACAACGTTGCCCAAAGCCAGCAAGCCCTCGACCGCTTCCGCCGCGAAGCCCGTGCCGCTTCCGCTTTGAACCATCCCAACATCTGTACCATCCATGAGATCGGCCATCACGAAGACCGGCAGTTCATCGCAATGGAGTTTTTGCAGGGTGTAACCCTGAAGCATCGCATTGCCGGACGCCCGATGGAAATGGAGGCTTTGCTGCCTCTGGCCATTGAAATCGCCGATGGACTCGATGCGGCCCACGCCGCCGGCATCATTCATCGCGACATCAAGCCCACTAACATCTTCGTCACCAAACGCGGAAACGCCAAGATTCTCGATTTCGGCCTGGCGAAAGTGACCGCTCCCAACCCTTCATCGAGTGGGAATACCGAAACCGAGGTCACGTCCGATCAGTTGACCGACGTGGGTGCCATGCTGGGCACGGTCGCCTATATGTCGCCGGAGCAGGTGCGTGCCAAGGAACTTGACGCGCGCACCGATCTTTTCTCCTTCGGCGCGGCCCTCTACGAGATGGCGACGGGCAAGCCGCCATTCGATGGTTCGAGTTCAGGCGAAATCTGCGGAGCAATCCTGCATCAGGAGCCGGCATCGATTTCGTCGTTGAATCCCGATGCCGCTGCCCGGCTGGAACCGATTATTCGCAAGGCGTTGGAGAAAGACCGCAATCTGCGTTACCAGAACGCAGCCGATATGCGAACCGATCTTCAGCGGTGGAAGCGCGATCTCGAAACCGGCCGGGCGTCCGCCATGACTTCCGGAACTGTCCCGGCAATACTAGCCCGACCTGCCGCAAGCTCAAGCTCGCCATCCGGCTCAGCTCCCGCCATCGAAACCGCAACCCCGCCCAGCCGCGACCGCGCAATCATCTTCGCGCTTGTCATTGTCGGCTCGCTGATCGCTGGATTCCTATACTGGCGTTCTCATCGCAAAGTCCAGCTCACCGAGAAAGACACCGTCGTGCTTTCTGACTTCGCCAACAGCACGGGCGATCCGGTTTTCGACGACACGCTGAAAACCGCTCTCAGCGTTTCCCTGAATCAGTCGCCGTTCCTGAATGTGCTTTCCGAGAGCAAGATCGCGGCAACCTTGAAGCTGATGGAAAAGCCGCCCGATACCAAGCTCACACCCGACGTGGCTCGCGACCTTTGCCAGCGCGCGGGCAGCAAGGCCTATATTGCCGGATCGATTGCCAGCCTGGGCAGCCAGTATGTGCTGGACTTGAAAGTGGTCAATTGCCAAACCGGAGATGTGCTGGCCCAGGAAGGGTCCACGGCATTGAGTAAGGAAAAGGTCCTCGATACGCTTGGGAGGGCGGCGTCGAAGCTGCGTGGAGAATTGGGTGAGTCACTCATCACCGTACAAAAGCTCGATGTTCCTTTATCGGAGGCGACCACGTCCTCTCTGGAAGCCCTCAAAGCATACAGCCTTGGGGTAAAGGCGGCCAGAGAGCAAGGCGTTGCCGCCGCCTTGCCTCACGACCAACGCGCCATCGAACTTGATCCCAACTTTGCTTTGGGCTACAGGTCGGTGGGCAACGACTACTCCGATCTTCTCGAGCCGGAGCGGGCCAGCGAGTACTTCACCAAGGCATTCGAGTTACGGGAACATGCCAGTCAGCGAGAAAGGGTGGCGATTAGCGCCGATTACTATGACAGGGTCACCGGGGAACTCGAGAAAGCTGCAAATGCATTTCGGGAGTGGATTGAGAGCTACCCGCGTGACTTCAGCGCGCACGGCAATCTAGGCACCGTGTACAGCGAACAGGGGCAACATGAGAAGGCAGCAGATGAATATCGCGAAAGCCTCCGCCTCCTCGGGGATAATGTCGCCACATATGCGGACCTCGTCAACACCATGCTCGCCTTGCAGCGGCTCGAAGAAGCGCAGCAGATCATCCACCAAGCGCAGGCACAAAAACTGGATGATCCCATACTCCATAGTGCGCTTTACGCTCTGGCCTTTCTCCATGCAGATTCGCCGGCCATGGCGGAACAGCAACAGTGGTTCGCGGTCCAGCCTGAGGTTGAGCACTTGTGGCTTTCGCTCGCTTCCGATACCGAGGCTTACGCAGGTCATTTAGGCAAGGCGCATGAACTAACCCAGCAGTCTTTGGATTCCGCCATCCGCGCAGATAGCAAGGAAAGTGGGGCGATCTGGCAGGGGAATGCTGCTCTCCGGGAAGCCGCCTTCGGCAACGCTTCGGAAGCCAAGCAGGCAGCGGCAAGGGGTTTGAAACTCGCTCCCAAGAGTCAGGGCGTGCAGGTCGAAGCTGCGCTGGCATTCGCGATGGCGGGCGATGCTGCTCGGGCTGAGTCCCTCGCGCAAGACCTCAACAAGCGGTTTCCCCTGGACACCCAGATGCAGTCGCTATGGCTGCCAGCGATTCGAGCAGAATTGGCGCTGGACCGGAAGAGTCCGGCTGAGGCTCTCAACTCTTTGCAAGCCGCTCCAACGCCTATCGAGTTGGGGCAAATCGCCTTTGTCGCCAATATTTCCTGCCTTTATCCGACATACATTTGGGGCGAGGTCTACCTGGCAGCGGGACAGGGCATGGAAGCCGCGGCCGAGTTTCGGAAGATTCTCGACCACGGCGGCATCGTGTGGAACTGCTGGACGGGAGCGCTAGCCCATCTGGGCATCGCCCGTGCCAATGCGCTTCAGGCGAGAACGGCGCAAGGCGCGGATGCTGACGCCGCTCGCGTCCGTGCCCTCACCGCCTACAAAGACTTCCTTAACCTCTGGAAAGGCGCCGACCCCAACATTCCCATTCTGAGGCAGGCCAAAACCGAATACGCAAAGCTTCAATAGTCGTTTTCGGTCAACCGTTGCTGCCAGGTCATTCCGCTCAAAACCCTTCGAGCGGATCGAGCCCTCCCATTTCATTCCACCGCAATGAGCTTCTCTCGCATCCCTCCTTCCACCACCGCGAGGCATTTACCATATCCTTATGCCCCTGAGTCCGAAACATTCTGAGCTTACCAACATCAAGATTTCCCCCCGCGGCGTGGCGCGCCTCAAGTCGGGTCACGTCTGGGTCTACCGCTCCGATGTCGTGACGTCGGATCAGATCGCGCCCGGCTCGCTCATCACCGTCACCGATCAGCGCGGGAAGCCCCTCGGCACTGCCTTATACTCCAGTTCCTCGCAGATCGCGATCCGCATGCTGTCGCACGATTCTGTGACTGATATCGCCGCGCTCCTCCGCAGCCGGATCTCCGACGCTCTCGGGTATCGCAAAAACCTCGTTCAAGACACCGATGCTTATCGACTTATCTTCAGTGAAGCCGATTTCCTGCCGGGCCTCATCGTCGATCGCTACAATGACATCCTTTCTCTGCAAATCGTCACGCAGGCAATGGACGGCAACCCGGTTCGCGAAACTGTCATCTCTGAACTCGTCAAGCAATTGGGTCCCGCATCGGTGATCGAGCGAGTCGATCCTCGCGTCCGGGAACTCGAAACGCTCCTACCCCGCAACTCCGGCCTTCTGCACGGAGAGAAGACCGCAACTACCTTCACCATGAATGGCGTGCGATTCCATTTCAACGCCCTCGAAGGCCAAAAGACGGGAGCCTTCCTCGATCAGCGCGAGAACTATGCTGCCGCGAAGCAATATGCGCATGGCGACGCGCTCGATGTCTTCTGCTACCACGGGGGCTTTGCGTTGCACCTGGGCGCGAAATGCCGGCAGGTCACGGGAGTCGATAGCTCGCGGCCGGCGCTGGAAGTCGCCGATCAGAATGCAGCGTTGAACAAGGATCTCCTGAACCGAGAAGAAATCGAGTGGATCGAGGCCAATGCGTTCGATCTTCTGAAAGACTACTCCGCCTCAAATCACGTCTACGACACCATCGTTCTGGACCCGCCCGCCTTCGCCAAAACCAAACACGACCTCGATTCCGCTCTTCGCGGGTACAAGGAACTCAACCTCCGGGCGTTGAAGATGCTGCGTCCTGGCGGCATCCTGGTCACTTGCTCCTGCTCCTACCATGTCAGCGCATCAAGCTTCGTCGAAATGCTCGGGGCCTCCGCTATCGACGCTCGCCGCAGCGTTCGCGTGCTGGAGGTTAGGGGACAGGCCAAAGACCACCCGGTGGTACTAAATATCCCCGAAACAGGGTATTTGAAGTGCGTTATATCGTGCGTAACATAAAGCTAAATAAGCAAATACAGTACTTGACAACAACGCGCTCAACTTTTATGCTTCTTTTACGCTAACCATGCGTCTAATGAAGTGATTGCAGCGCTGAGCCGACTGGCCCGCCGCAGTCGTAAATTTCGTGTTTCGAACAATACCCATATCTGAAGGAGGATTTAGCCATGACCGTATTAACCCGTTGGGAACCGTTCCGTGAATTCAGCACACTGCAGGACCGCATGAACCGATTGTTCCGCGAGTCCTACAATGATGCAGGGCGAGATGAGTCCCTCACTACCTCGAGCTTTGCACCCGCTGTCGACGTCTACGAAGACGAGCACAAGGTCACATTGAAGATCGAAGTGCCCGGAATCGAAGAGAAAGACATCGATGTCCACGTGGAGAACAACACGCTGACCGTCCAGGGCGAGCGCAAGATCGAGAAAGAAGAGAAAGAAGAGAACTATCGGCGCGTGGAGCGTCAGTATGGCAGCTTCACCCGCACCTTCACTCTGCCCCAGACTGTGGACACTGAGAAGGTTTCGGCGAACTATGAGAAGGGCGTTCTGAAGATCGAGCTGCCCAAAAAGGCCGAAGCCAAGCCGAAGCAGATCAAAGTCAATGTCGGCTCCGAAAAGCAAATCGAAAGCAAAGGCCCCAGCAAAGCCGCGTAACTGTGGAAGAGCGGCGCTTCAGCGCCGCGTAGAGGCGACAACCATGCGGGCTTTGGCCCCTGAGGTCCGGGAGGCGGCAGACGTAACCGCCTCCCTACTTTATTTTGTCATTGCGAAATTGAGCGATTGGGTAATTTGCATCCCGCGCTGCTGAATTGCCTTCCAATTACCCAATCACTCAATTCTCCAATTACTGAATCGAGGTTTTCATGCCCATACGTTGGGACAAATTTACTGTGAAAGCGCAGGAAGCTGTGCAGCGCGCGAACAATCTTGCGTCGGAGCACGGCAATCCGGAACTGATGCCGATCCATCTGTTGGCAGCTCTGCTCGAGGACAAAGAAGGCATCGTGCCGCCGGTGCTCGAAAAAATCGGCATCGGCCCGCAAGCCGTGCTGAATTCGGTCTACGACGAGATCGATAAGCTGCCGAAGGTTGCGGGCGAAGCTGCGCAAGCCACGCTCGCGAACGAGACCAACAAACTGCTCGAGCAGGCTTTCAAAGAAGCCAGCAACTTCAAAGACGAATACGTTTCGACCGAGCATCTGTTGCTAGCCATCACGCACCTCAAGCGCGACAGGGCGCAACAGATCCTGGCGCAGGCCGGCGCCACCTATGAAGCGATCCTGAAGGCGCTCACGGTAGTGCGCGGATCGCAAAAAGTCACGGACCAGAATCCGGAAGCGAAATACCAGGCATTGGAGCGTTACGCCCGCGACCTGACCGAACAAGCGCGTCGTGGCAAGCTCGATCCTGTCATCGGACGCGACGAAGAAATCCGCCGCGTCGTACAAGTCCTTTCGCGCCGCACGAAGAATAATCCGGTGCTGATTGGAGAACCGGGAGTCGGCAAGACCGCTATCGTCGAAGGACTCGCGCAACGAATCATCTCCGGCGACGTCCCCGAAGTGCTGAAGAGCAAGCGGGTAGTCTCGCTCGATCTGGGCGCGATGCTTGCTGGAGCGAAGTATCGCGGTGAATTCGAAGATCGGCTTAAGGCGGTTCTGAAGGAAATCGAAGATGCCCAAGGGCAAGTCATCCTGTTCATCGACGAGCTGCATACGCTGGTTGGAGCAGGAGCAGCTGAAGGGGCGATCGATGCTTCCAACATGCTGAAGCCGGCGCTCGCTCGCGGGGAATTGCGGGCCATCGGCGCTACCACGCTGAACGAATATCGTAAGTACATTGAGAAAGATGCCGCGCTCGAACGCCGATTCCAGATCGTCTTCGTCGGCGAGCCGAACGTCGAAGACACGATCGCCATTCTGCGGGGACTCAAAGAGAAGTACGAAGTGCATCACGGCGTGCGCATCAAGGACTCGGCTATTGTGGCGGCGGCAACTCTCTCGCACCGCTACATCTCCGACCGCTTTCTGCCGGATAAGGCCATCGATCTGATCGACGAAGCGGCAGCTTCGCTGCGCATTCAGATCGACTCGCTGCCGACGGACATCGATCAACTCGAGCGCCGCGCCATGCAGCTCGAAATCGAAAAGCAGGCTCTGAAGAAAGAAGATGATCCGAACTCGAAAGAGCGGCTCGCGGTCATTGTGAAGGAACTGGCGGAGATTCGTGAGAAGTCGAACACGCTCAAGGCGAATTGGAAAAAAGAAAAAGACCTGATCGCGCGCATCCGGTCTCTCAAGGAAAAGATCGAGCAGTTGAAGGTGGAAGAACAGGCGGAAGAACGCAAGGGCAACCTGCAACGCGTTGCCGAAATTCGCTACAGCCTGATTCGCCAGGCCGAAGATGAACTGGCCAAGCTCTCCAAGCAAATGGAGAGCCAAGGCAAGCAGCGCATGCTCAAAGAGGAGGTCGACGAGGAGGACGTGGCGCGCATCGTCTCCAAGTGGACCGGTATTCCGGTTTCGAAGATGCTCGAAGGTGAGGTCAAGAAGCTGGTCACGATGGAAGAGCGGCTGCGCCAGCGTGTGATTGGCCAGGATCCGGCGTTAGAGCGAGTCGCCAATGCAATTCGCCGTTCCCGCGCAGGACTCAGCGATCCCAAGCGTCCGATCGGTTCGTTCATCTTTCTGGGACCAACGGGCGTCGGAAAGACCGAACTCGCGCGTGCCCTCGCCGAATTTCTTTTCGACGACGAGCGCGCCATGCTGCGCATCGACATGTCGGAGTACATGGAGAAACATTCCGTGGCACGCCTGATCGGAGCGCCTCCGGGATATGTTGGATATGAAGAAGGTGGGCAGCTGACCGAGCAAGTGCGGCGGCGTCCTTATGCGGTGGTGCTCTTCGACGAGATCGAGAAGGCGCATCCCGATGTATTCAATGTGCTGCTGCAGATGATGGATGATGGCCGGTTGACCGATGGCAAAGGCCGCGTAGTCGACTTCAAGAATACGATCATCATCATGACATCGAACATCGGGTCCCAGCTTCTGCAGGCAGATGCGGTTCGCTCGGAGCAGGATTTCGAGCTGGCGTCACAAGAGGTGCAGAACTTGCTGCATTCGCACTTCAAGCCTGAGTTTCTGAACCGCGTGGATGACATCATCGTTTTCCGCCCGCTAGGAAAAGAGCAACTGGTCAAGATCATCGAGTTGCGGCTGGAAGATGTTCGGCGATTGCTGGCGGATCGCAAGATTTCGCTCGAATTGACGGACGCGGCGAAAGACCTGCTCTTCACGCAAGGATATGATCCGAACTTCGGAGCGCGTCCGTTAAAGCGCGCGATACAGAAACTGGTGCAGGATCCGCTCGCGCTCAAGATTCTCGACGGCGAAGTCTTGCATGGCGATCATGTCGTGGTCGATGCCGACAAGAAGGCCGGCAAGATGATCTTCAAGGTCAGCAAACGTGTCGGAGAGAAAGAGCCGGCCAAGGCTCGAAAGTAAAATTCCACCACGGAGACACAGAGGCACGGAGAAGACAAACCCCTTTTTTCTGTGACTCCGTGTCTCCGTGGTTATTTGAGCTTTTCCGTGAAGGCGTCGAGCACTGAAGGCGCTTGCGCCAAGTACCATCCAGCGGCAGCGTACAGTGCGATCTGCAATCCGTACCAGAAGATTGGAATACCGAGTTCGGCCATTGAGATCCTCGGTACGAGCGAAGCGACGGCGAGCACCACGACCAGCATCGCGATCCATCGCGCCCAATTGTGCAGACGGAATAATCCGATTCCTACGAGAACATGACCAGCTCCGAACAGAAGCATCATGTACGGTCCAGCCAACTGCAACCCATACATGAAATGTTTCGCGGCCATCAGCGAGATCGCGCCAGGTGAGATCAGCTTCACAATGCCGATCAACCAGAGATACGCTGCTGCGAGAATGAAAAGGGTTGCAATAGCGGTTATGCCTTTCGGACGCTGCATTGAGGATCTTTCACCACAGAGGACACAGAAGTTCACAGGGTAAACCCTCTGTGTTCCTCCGTGGTGGTTTCCTTTACGCCAGATCGAAGAGGAGGACTTCCGCATCTTCGACACCTTTGATGGTCAGTTTCTTCTCGTCGCTGATCGCCGCTCCGTCGCCTTGATTGAGCTTCTTGCCATTGAGTTCGACCGAGCCGCGCGCGACTTGTAGCCAGCCATATCTTCCAGCTGCGAACTCGTGGCTCACTTCGTCTCCTGGATTCAGCAGCGTGACATAGAGCTTCGCGTCCTGATTGATCTTGACCGATCCGTCGCTGGTATCGCGCGAGGCGATCAGGCGCAGCTTGCCGCGCTTTTCTTTCTCGGGAAAGGATTTCTGTTCATAGCTTGGTGGCAGCGCAGCTTTCTCCGGCTGGATCCAGATCTGCAGCAAGTGCACCGCGTCGGTTGTCGACGGATTGAATTCGCTGTGGCGAATGCCGCTGCCTGCAGTCATGCGCTGTCCATCGCCGGGAAGAATCACCGAACCGGTTCCCAAGCTGTCTTTGTGCTCGAGCTTGCCTTCGAGGACGTAGGTGATGATTTCCATGTCGCGATGCGGATGCGTAGGGAATCCAGTATTAGGCGCGACGTGGTCTTCGTTGATGACGCGCAGCGAGCGGAATCCCATCCACTTGGGGTCCCAATAATCAGAAAAGCTGAAGGTATGTCTGGTCTTGAGCCAACCGTGGTTTCCTCCACCACGTTCGGCCGCGCGACGAATCGTAATCATGACTTGCTCCGTTCTTCGTTCTTAGTAATTGACCTATACCTATTAGATGAGTTGAGGATTCAGGCAGGTCCGAGGCGGCGGAGCAGGTCGATTTCTTGATAGGTGGAAAGCTGGTGAAATTTCGAAAATGGGAAAGTTTACTGGTTAGTACCCTCCCCCTCCCCCCTCCCGGTGTATTGGAATCATCGGTTTAGCGGCAAAACGCAAAATAATCTATTTGGCTCAGTCACTTGCGGGCAAAATCTTGAGCCCGTGGGACTTAGCTATGGTTCGGTCGCTGAGGAGCGGCCAGCGCCACGGCTTCGCCGTCACGCAGAATGCCAGAAAGTTGAAATCGGGCGCAAGGTCAGATGTCACATTGAAAATTAACAGCCTGTGGATTTCTGATTATCTCCTGACTAACCCCGTTTTTCACCACAAAGGCACAGAGACACCGAGAAGACCAAATCAAGAAATTGATTTTCTCGGTGACTCCGTGCCTCCGTGGTGAATCGACTCAATCTGTGTGTGGCAAACTGGATTCATGCATCGGCTCACGCTTGGCGACTTTGAACTTAGTGTTTTTTCAGATGGAACATATCCGCTGGATGGAGGCGCGTTTTTTGGCGTTATTCCGAAGGTGATGTGGTCGAAGAGGGTCGTGGCGGACGATAAAAACTATGTGATGGCGGGGCTGAACTCGCTGCTGATTCGTACCGGCAAGCAGACCGTGCTGGTCGAGACGGGGATGGGGAACAAGCTCTCCGAGCGCATGGTGAAGTTCTACGGGCAACCGGCAAAGCTGCTGGAGAATCTGTCGGCCGCTGGGATCGCGCCAGAGGATATCGATATCGTCATCAATTCCCATCTGCACTTCGACCATTGCGGCTGGAATACGGTACGCGACAAGAACGGAAAAATCGTGCCGACGTTCCCGAAGGCAAAATATTACGCGCCGGAGGGGGAATGGCAGTACGCGCGCAAGCCGAGCGATCGCGATGCGATCAGCTACATTCCCGATAATTACGATCCACTGGTGAAGAGCGGGCAGATGACGCTGCTCAAGGGTGGCGAAGAGATTGTGCCGGGGATTTCGGTGAGAACGTTTCGGGGGCATACGGCGAGCATGCAGGCGGTGGTTGTGCAGCCGCCCTCAGGGGCTAAAGCCCCGTCTATGTCAGATCTTAACGGCACGGCTGAAGCCGTGCCCTTCTCAAACCGGGATGCGGAGATTCCGGACGAAAATCCCCACTTCTCCCAAAATCAGCGAGAAATGGGGCACCCATCCCGTTCTCACCCGTCCCGTTCTTCTGATTCGCCAATCGCTTGCTACATTTCGGATCTGATGCCGACTACGGCGCACATCGACCTGACCTGGGGCATGGGATTCGATCTGTATCCGCTGGACACGATCGAGAGCAAGAAGGAGTACTATGCGCGAGCGCTGCCTGAGAAGTGGCTGACGGTGTTTACGCACGATCCGAACCTGCCGTGGGCTTATATCGAGCAGGAAGCGTCGGGGAAGGTGGTGGCTCGGGAGGTGTAGAGGAAATGCGAGTCATTCGCGTTGCCTGGCGGATTCAATCACTCGGTAGAATTCGGCGCCGTCCTCGTTGCCTCCATCAAAGTGTCCGGAGAAATCACCCGTTAGAGTGGAACAATTGATATATCGCCCCGTTTTCATCCACCGAGGCGGGACCTCCTCCATGCATGTGATAGTGCCCTTACCGAACCTCAGCGTACGTTCGGAGATGATCAGGCTGTCTGGCTTTGTCGCGGTCGGATTCCCGCCCGGCGTGCTGCGAAAGTTCATCGTGGACGCTTCAAACGGCGGCCGACCGATGTAGACACCGCTGCCCGCCTTCCATAGGCCGCTGAACCGGCTTGCCACAACCATGTCGTGCGTACCATTTGCCCGGGCGCCCAGATCTGGATATAGAAAGGTCCAGGTGAGAGGAATCGATACTTCATATCCCGTCAGTCTTCCCCGACCAGGATGAAACAGGTGCGACGCGAAAGCCCAGGAGTAATCAAGAAATGTGCAGACGAGAAGGACCGTGAGGACCGGAATCCAAAGGGCCCAGCGCTTAAGTTTCCTGCGGCGCTTTATCCGGTCATTGTCTTCTCTTCGCCGCTCTGCAAGCCATCTCTCTGCTTCAGTAGGAATGTATTCTTCGCGTATGATTCGGTGAAAAAGGAAATAATTTGCGGCTCCGAGGGGAAATAGACCTACAAAAACCAGGGTGAGGAAGACACGTTCGACGAGGGAACCGTTCGAGTGGAAGAGCCACAACATTCCTTCCATGAGGAAGAACCACAACACAATTTGGATAACTATGCAAACGCCGAAGGCGATGCGAAACAGGACCTCTTTGATCAACGAGAGTGGGCGGAGCATCGGGCTCTTGTTTTCCCTTCCCTACAACTTAAAGAGACACCTCAGGCTCGTTCATTGTTCCAAACGGAAGTAACTAACTAAGCCCGCTAGCTTTCGCGGGCAAGAGTGCCCTCGCCGCACAATCTAGCTTCGAAGAAGTCTTCAACGCGGGTGAGGACTTCAGGCGCGGCTTTGGATTCGTAGATGGCTTTGCGCAGGGCAGCGCCGCCGGGGACTCCGTGGGTAAACCACGACGCGAACTGTTTCATTTTGCCGACGGCGTCGGGGAGTTCTTCTTCGATCAGCATCTGGAAGTAGGTACGGATCATCTGGTAGCGGTCGAGTTCAGAGGGATGATCGTAGAGGCGGTGGGCCGGTTCTTTGGCGGTTCCGGCAAGTTGCAGCGATCCTTCGTCGCCAAAAAATGGCTGCTCAGGATGACAGAGTTGGGGGTCGAGGCCCTCAGCGGCTGAAGCCTGCTCCCAGATTTTCGCGTTTATGGCACGACTGAAGTCGTGCCCTTCCCGGGTCGTGCTCTCCCTTATGTCTGATTCGCGGTTGCCGCGGCTGTCGAGCTTTGCTCGACTGGACCCCTCGACTTCGCTCGGGGCAGCTTTCGGGGCGGCCGTCCCCACATGAGCATCTCAGCGCGCACCGGCCATCTCGCATCCCCTCGCAATATTGTTCGATCTGGCGGAAGATCCAGGGATTGCTGACGGAGCGCTGCGACCGATCATGACGGCGTCGCATCCGGTTTGCGTGACCATGGCGCAGGCGTCTTCGGGCGAACGGATATCCCCGTTGCCGATGACTGGAATCTTTACGGCGTCTTTGACGGCCGCGATCCATTCCCAACGAGCCTGGCCGCTATAGCCCATCTCGCGGGTGCGGGCGTGGAGCGCGACGGCGGCGAGTCCGCAATTCTCGGCCATGCGCGCGAGTTCCACGCAGACGATTTCTTCGTCGTTCCATCCGGCGCGGAATTTGACGGTGAAGGGAATGTGCACGGCGGCGCGGACGGCTTCGAAGATCCGGCCGATGGCGGGGAGATCGCGGAGCAGGCCCGAGCCTCCGTTGCACTTCACGACTTTTTTCGCGGGGCAGCCGAGGTTGAGGTCGACGAGATCGAAGCCGAGTCCTTCGACCATGCGGGCAGCCTCGGCCATGACGTTAGGATCGCTGCCGAAAAGCTGCGCGGAAATGGGATGCTCGTCTTCGTAGAAATGCAGATAGCGCTTGGCCTTTTGATCTTTCTTGCGGAGGACGCCGTCGGCCGAGGTGAACTCGGTCATGATCAGACCGCATCCGCCGAGGTTGCGGATGAAGCGGCGGAAGACGGTGTCGGTGACTCCGGCCATGGGGGCGAGGACGGTCGCGGGCGAGATGGTAACGGTGCCGATCTGGAGAGTTGCGGGAACTGGTTTCAGAGACAAGGGCTCGCGGGCGGGAGAGCCGCCGACAGATGTGCCGTTGGCCGAGTTGTCCCAGTATTTGCGCATGCGAATCGAGGCCCTCAGTGATTGGATGACAAGAGCGGCTCCCGCCGAGGAGATTGGTTGTCGCTGCGCGAGACCAAGGCTCGGGAAGGAGCCGACATGTTGATTATAGGCTGTGATTGTCGCCCGAGGTTTCAGCAAATCGCAATGGCAAGTACGGAAGGAGAAGAGCGCGGACAGCGGCGTCCGGAGCCTCATGGGAAGCGGGCAGTTTAGATCACAGCGGGCCGAGCGGGTTAGACGTTGAGTTCGACGACGGTGGCACCGCCGCCGCCTTCGTTTTGAGGCGCCTCGATCACGGATGAGACGTGAGGATGCTGCTGCAGCATCTGGCGCAGGGCTTTGCGGAGGATGCCCATGCCGCTGCCGTGAACGACGCGGACGCGCGGGAGTCCGGCGAGGAAGGCACGGTCGACGAATTTTTCGACTTCGCTGGAGGCCTGGTCGACGGTCTGTCCGATGACGTTAATTTCGCTGGGCACGTTCGCGCCTTCGCTCTCCAACTGGACAGAGATGCCACGGGCGCGCGCGGCTTTCACTGGAGTATCGATGGCGCGAGCGCTGGAGAGGACTTCGGCAACGTCGTCGCGGGCGATCTTCATCTTCATTATGCCCATCTCGACTTCATAATGGGCCTCGTCGATTTTGCGGACTACGCGCGCGGGGCGTCCTGTGGACTTGAGTTTGACGGTGTCGCCCTCGAGGATGTGTTTGACGACTTGCGGTTGTGCGTGGGGATCACCCTGATCGGCTCCGGTGGCGTGGGCGACGACGGTGGCATCGAACTGCTCGCGAAATTCGCGGCGCAGCTTGGCGATGCGGCGTTCGGCGTCTTTGGAAAGCTTTTGGGCGGCGGCTCGATCCTGAATGGCATTGACGGCTTCGCGCGCGTGATACTCGAAATCGCGCAAGACGCTCTCGAGTTTCTTCTCCATCTCGCGAACTTTGGCCTGCGCGTCTCTCTTGCCTTCGACAGCTAAGCGCTGCTTTTCCCGCTCGACATCCTGCTCGCTCTTGCGCAGGCGGAGGCGTTCGGATTCGGTTTCGCGCAAGTCGGCGTGAAGCTTGTCGAGGAACTGGCCGACGTCGCGGGCCTGGGTGCCGAGTCGCGCGCGCGCACTGTCGATGATGGCGGGGTTTAATCCGAGGCGCTGCGCGATGTTGATGCCCGCGGATGCACCGGGAACGCCGACTTTCAATTCGTACGTTGGTTCCAGGGTGCGCTCGTCGAAGCCGACGGCCGCATTGATCACGCCGGGAGTGTTGGCGGCGTAGACCTTCAACGAAGTGTGATGAGTAGAGATGATGGTCATCGAGCCGATACGGCCGAAGTGGCTGGCGATGGCGACGGCGAGGGCGGCTCCTTCTTCGGGATCGGTGGCGGAGCCAAGCTCGTCGAGCAAGACCAACGATTGGGCGGTCGCGGTGCGGGAGATGAAATCGATGTTGGTGACGTGCGCGGAGAAGGTGGAGAGATTCTGTTCGATGGATTGATAATCGCCGATGTCGGCGAGGACGGCGTCGAAGACGGGCATCTCGGCGCGGTCGGCAGGGAACGGGCAGGCCGGATTGCGCCATCAGGGCGAGGAGTCCAGCGGTTTTCAGGGTGACAGTTTTGCCGCCGGTGTTGGGTCCGGTGATGATGAGCTGGCGGCGGGCGCCTTCGAGCTCGACGCTGACGGGAACGACGGAGAGGCCTTTGGCTTTCAGGTTGCGTTCCAGTAGAGGATGGCGGGCATTATGGAGCAGCATTCGGCTTCCGGCTTCGGGCTTCGGGCTTTTGGAATCTGGCTTCCGGCTTCCGGCTTCGGGCTTCGGGTCAAGCCCGACGTTCCCACGGGATTCATGGTCCCCAAACACCCGAGCTTCGCTCGATGGACCGGCGGGGCGGCCGTCACCACATGGGTCTTGGCAGTTTCCATCAGTAAAGCTGGTTAGTTTCACTTCGACGCAGTTGTAGTCTTCGGCGAAGTGGGCCTTGGCGAATTGCAGTTCGAGTTCGGTGAGGACGTCGACGGCGGCGACGATCGGCGCGGCATGCGCGCCGATGCGCTGTGTCATTTCGATGAGGATGCGGTGAATCTCAGAGAGCTCCTCTTCGAGCAAGCGAACGAGTTCGTTATTCTGCTCGATGGTTTCCATTGGCTCGATGAAAACCGTTTGACCGCTGGAACTGGCACCGTGGACGACGCCCTGGACGCGGCGTTTCTGCTCGATCTTGACGGGGATGACGAAGCGCTCTCCGCGGATGGTGATGAGTTCGTCCTGCACGGTGCCGCCTTCGGCGAGGCGGCGCAGGTATCCGCGCAAGGATTCCTGAATGGCGCGACGTTGCTTTTCCATTTCGCGGCGGATGCGGGCAAGCTCGGGCGAGGCTTTGTCTTCGAGCGTTCCATCCGGTTGAATCTTGTTGCGGAAGTAGCGCAGGAATTCAGAGAAGTCGATGATCTCAGCCGAGAGGCGGTGAACTTCGCGCCAGTCCGAGCGCATGGCGGCGGGGGGATTCTGGGAGATTTGCCGCCACTCGGCGGCGCGATCGACGACGGCAATGACGTCGCGAATCTCGAGTGTTTCGAGCGCGGCTCCGGCGATGCGAGATTTGGCCACGAGCGGTCCGACATCGGTGAGGGAGGAAAAATCGAAGCGACCGCCGACGCGGCGGAATTCGCGAATCTCAGTGGCAAGCAGCTGTTGGGTTTCGATCCACTGCTGATCGGTGGAGGGAGCGAGCGCATCGATGCGGTCCTGGCCGAGCGGAGAGGACGCGAATCCGCGCAGGAGCTGGCGCAGAGAATCGAATTCGAGCACACGCGCGGAGGAGTGGAGGAGATTCGAGGACATCACGAATTATGTTACAGGACGCGAAAGGCGCCGAGCAGCATGTGGGAGGATGGAAATCAAAAGCCAGCGCCCAAAGGCGAAATGATTCTACGGCTTCCGCGGCACGCATGAATGCGTGCCCTGATACGGGTCGCACTCGCACCATGGATGGCCGGGAGCGGCTGTTCGCACATTGAAATGGCATGGGACCTGACGGCTTATCTCGACGCAGCTGCAACTTGCGCGACGGCAGCGGACATGGGGAGCTTGATGGTGAAGACGGCACCACCTTCGGGCTTGTTGTGGCAGCCGATTTGACCAGCGTGGTCCTGAATCACTCCGTAGACGGCGCTGAGGCCGAGGCCGGTGCCTTTGCCGACGGGCTTGGTGGTGTAGAAGGGGTCGAAAACGCGTTCTGAATCGCGCAGTCCGGGCCCGGTATCGGAGAACTGGAGGACGACTTCCGCACCCTCGCATCGGGCGGTGATGTCGAGCGAGCCGCCGCCGGAATCTTCCAGCGCGTCGATGGCATTCTCAATGATCTCGACAAAAGCCTGGAAGAGCTGGTTGGCATTGGCCAGCACTCGCGGAAAATCGGGCTGCACCGAGAGCTTGATGTGAACCTTGGCGACTTGACGGCGGGATTCGAGCATCTGCATAGCGCGGCTCAGCAGAACCGACAAGTCGACGGGGGTCTTTTGTCCGGGAGCCTGTTGAGCAAAACTCAGAAGGTTTGAGATGAGGTCACGGGTGCGCCGAGCTTGATTGACGATCTTGCGCAGAAGTGCGTCCTGCTCGTCGGCCAGCCGCTCCTTGGCCCATAGTTCGTCGGAGAGAGTCATGATGGCGTTCAAAGGGTGATTGATATCGTGGGCAGCGCCTGCGACCAGATTGCCGAGGGAAGCGAGTTTTTCTTTTTGAACAAGCTGGCGCTGCAGCTCTTTTTGGCTGTCATAGGCGCGACGGGATTCCTGAAGGAGCGCCATCAGGGCTTGATCTTGCAAATATTGGCGGAGAAAGACGAAGGTGCCCAGCAGCAACATCGCAGCGAGAACAGCAAATACGCGGAAGGCACGAGAAGGGGCGGGGGAATCGTCCTTAAGCACGGCCCAAAGTCCCAGGATGGGCAGCGAGAGGATGGCCAACATAGCGAGCTGGCCCACAAGTTTTTTCCAGTGAGGATGCAGGTTGAATTTGACTGTGGCGAGGTTCCACTCGCGCGCGGAAAGCGAAGCGGCCGAGATCCAGGCTAGGGTGGCAATCAGAGGGACGTCGTAGGGACTGCCCGAATAGTAGGTGTCATTGGCGGCGGCGCGATCGAGCAATTGAGAATTAATGGCATAGAGCAGCGACGCTCCCAGCAAGTGCAGATAGAGGCGTCGCCATCCACCAGAACTCGTGAACGCCGCAAGGATCAACACCGCAACCAAGAGGGCATTTTCGATTCCATAAAGCCCGTCGTAATAAACATCGTACTTATGGACGTTCTGGACGATGTACTGGTGCGGGAAAACGATGAAGGCGTAAAGAAAGACCCACCAGCCAAACAGCATGAGGAAATTGAGCAGACTGAGAAGGACCTTGCCTTGTTTGCTGGCAAGGTCGGGGCGCCATGAGACGGCGGCGATCAGCGGGACCACATGGAAGAACAAAACGATGTCATAGACGAATGGGTCGGGAATGGGACGGTGGAGGAAATTTTCCCAGACCGTCCAAGCTGCCTGATTCGTGACCCAAAGAAAGAATCCGAGTGACAACAAGACCCAGAAGCTACGCTCCGGGCGCGGACGGGTTCTGACGTTAAGGGTGCATACTGCCAACCCCGCGAGCATGGCAGCGAGTCCCCAGAGGTCGCCGAACAGAGTCAAACCCGGGCCCTTGGGGACGATAAGACACACGAGCGCAAAGACCAGAGTGAACCCGGCCGCGGCAACGAACCAGCGGTGGCGTCGGAGCAGACCCATCCGTTTTCATTCTATGAGAGCCATTTGCGGATTCTGCACGGTATGGGGAGGGAAAGGTTACTTCGGTTACCTGCTCAGGCTGCGGAAAGTGGCATTGACCCTCGGGGAGCATCGTCGGGCGGGGCGGCCAAGCAGTGTGCTAAAAGAGTCGAATTGACCGAAGCTCAGGGGCTATAAAGCCCAAGCTGTTCAGGTGGCGTTACGCGGCCCTGAAGGGCCGCTCTTCCACGGCACCGCTAACGACATTTGCTGGGTCATCAGAAACAATTCTCACGCACTCTCTAAAGCCCATGTTGATTTTGGGAGACTCCCGGCGAGCTACGCGGATGAACAAGGTAACGCATTGCCTTGGGTGCAGCGCGTGGACAGTATTGGCGTAAACGGTGTGCACGCGATCGTGGTCGCGCCCGTACTGATCCGACTGCAAATGCCACAACGCATCAATGTCCTTTTGGGCCGGTTGGATATTTTTTGGAAAGCTCTTTGATGATTTCGTCGGGCGGATTACCGCCCTTGCAAGTGGGATGTCCAAATCCACTGGGGCTGTTGTTGTTCGACCAGTCGAGAATCATGTTGTCGTTATGGTCGGGAGAGGGGCCCATGGGCACGGCATCGAGTTGCAATATGTGGCGCACTTTCCAGGCCATGATGTGGTCCGCGCATGAAGTGTCGCCGCTCAGTCCAAGACCGCCGACGATTTTTCCCTTGGAGTCATACAAGGGCAATCCTCCACCAAAAACAATGACGCCGCCGATCGGTTTTCCGATCATAGGGTCTTCGGGGGTGCCAAAAGATGGGGCGGGACCGAACACAGCCTGCGCATTCGGGGGCGCGCTGGTGGTGAGACTATAAAGACTTTCTCCCGGTTGAGAAGCGGCAAAGAGATTGGCCGTGGAAAGGGCGTAGTCCGACGAACTCAAGGCATTTGCGGTGTTAGCCTTCTCAGCCGCGATGACGCGGCTGCCAGGCCACTGCTGACCGCGATCATTGCCACTGAAAACTACGGCACAAACAATGCCGTCGCGGTTGACGGTAACCGCCCACTCCTGATTTCCAAGGCCGCTGTTGCCGGTGGCTCCTTCTTTCACCACAGACTGAAGCACGCTGCGCAGTTTGTTGTGATCGGGCAAAGAAGAGCAGTCGGGTTTGGACTGGCCGAAGGCGGGGAACGCTAACAGTAGCGCGGCGCAGGAAATCAAGAGCTGGGAGATGCTAATCCTCGGGGAGCGTGACATGTGGAACCTTTCTTCATCTATTTAAGTTGTCGCAAGTAGGCGACTAAGTCGCGCAATTGCTGACCATTAAATTGTGTGAGGTTGGGCATGGCCGCCTCGGGTTTGAGAGATTGAGCGTGTGTGACCCAGGCTTCTAAATAAGCGTCGTTGTTCGGATAAGAGTTCGCAGCAATGTTCAAGCGGCTGGCAATGTGCGTCAGATCGGGAGCTACGCGCCCGCCGGCCAACGTGCCGCGTACTTGATGACACATGGAACAAGGACCCGCCATGAAGATCTGTTCACCACGCCGGGCTGCGTCGGTTGCAGGCTCGGCGCCAGATTTCAATTGGCCTTGTACCCATGCCTCGTAATCCGCTGGTTGCTGGGCCACAACCACGATTCTCATATGCGCGTGTTGAGCGCCGCAGTATTCGGCGCAGGTGCCCGTGTAAACGCCTTCGCGATCCGCCTGTATGCGGATGAAGTTCGGATGGTCGGGAATCAGATCGACCTTTCCATGGAGTGTCGGCACCCAGAAAGAATGGATCACGTCGAGCGAACGCAATTCGATATCGACGGGCTGGCCAACAGGAATGTGGATCTCGTTGGCGGTTGTAAAGCGCTGCGCGGGAGCGCCGAGGTATTGAACTTCCCACCACCACTGTCGGCCAATAATTGCAATCGTGGGATGCAGGTCATGATGATGACTGTCATGGACTGGAAAACTGGCCATCAGTTTCAACCCGAGAATGAAAAGCACGCAGAGCACGCTCAGCGGAAATGCGAGGCCGCCCCATGCAATCCAGCCTTGGCCGCCACCAACGTCGACCGGCTCGTGCTCCGCGAGCGTGCCACGCCGTCTCGATATTGCCCAGGTAATGAGAATCCACATGAAGACCGTGATGGCGAGAAAGAGGACGAGCATTAGCCAGGAGAGATGCGCGATCTTATCGGCGGCTGGACCCTTGGGATAAAGCGTAGACTGCGATCTCTGGCATCCCGAAAGCAGTAACAACGACGCTAGGGCACATGCTCGCTTCATGGCTAGTCCTTTTGCGTCGACTGGGTCGGGTGAATGATGGAAGGCGGCGCCACTTGTTCGCGGGCTGGTACTTCGGGTGCTTCCGGTTCGTTCGATGTCCGCATGGACTTGATGTAAGCCACCAACTTCCAGATTTGATCTTCCGGGATTTTGGTGCCCCAGGATGGCATCCCTTTGCCGCGTCCTTCAGCGATCGAGTCAAAGATCTGGTCGTCACGATCGCCGTAAAGCCAAACCTTGTCGCGCAGGCTCGGCCCCATGCCGCCACCTGCATGGCCGCCGTGGCATCCGGAGCAGTTGTACCAGTTAAAGAGCTTGCGTCCCTCCTGTAGAGCCACGGGATCGTTAGCTAAGGGATTCGTGGGGAAAGTGACATTCTTGCCCGCGCCGGGGATCGGGCCTACGGCAGTTCCGTGGGTCGGCAGAGAGACCGCTGCGGCGCCCGGAGAGGAATACTTCTGACATCCCACAGTGCCGAGCAGCAGTAGAGCAATGATGAGGGTAAGTTGCTTTTGCATTTTGGCACACCTCATTGGCACGTCACCTTCGGAGTGCTCACCAAAGGCACGGCATATGAGTCGAGCAATTGACGAATCTCGGAGCGGTGGCTAACAATGAATTGGTTTAGCTTGTCTCGCAGTGCCTCATTGTCGGGTCGCACTCCCATGGAAATGTCGAACGACAGCGGAAGTGAACGGTCCGCGGGAGTTGCGCATACCGGCGTGGCCTCCAGCGGCTGGGAAGAATGTTTGGCAAAATAGCCGCCCAAAGGTCCCCAGACGACGGCAACATCGATATCCTTATCGGCCACGGCATGAACAATATCTGCGCCGGGATTCTGTTCTGAGAGTTTGCCGAAGATGCTATAGCCTTCCACATTGCGGACAAGGCCGCGCCTGAGGAGCGCCGTGGTCGACGGCATAGTTTCGTCATTATCGCCAGTGACATGAACCCCGATGCGGAGGTCTTTCAAACGCGGATCATCAAAAGACCGAATGCGAAGATCACGATCGCGGCGCGACACGAACACATACGTGGAGCGAAAGTACGGGACTGTCGTTGCCGCTACATCGATTCCGGATGGGAGCTCCATCACCACGTCACAAACCCCTGCCTGCAAAGTGTTGCGAAAAAACTTGTGGCGTTGCGGGAACCAGAAGTAAGAGACGTTCATGCCGAGATCGCTGGCCGCCAGTTTGGCCAGAGCGTTCTCAAAGCCCTGTTGCTGCTGATTGGAGTAAGGCAGATTATTTGGGTCGGCACAAACGCGCAGTTCCGCAGTAGCCGCCAGAACCGGCAGCGCACAGCAACAAATAAAGGCAGCAAGAATTCTAATAGCCGAAGACATAAACAGCGCCTCCGGGATTTGTCATTTGCTTAATCTTCTTCATGGCGCCTACGACACCGAGCGCAGCGTAGTCGTCATCGGTTGAGACACTGGGCAAAGCGACCGCCCCCATCCAGCCTCCGATTCCGGCATAAATTGCGACGTACTGCTTTCCATCAGGACCGATGAAGGTCATGGGATTTCCGATGATGCCGGAGGTGAGCTTCTGCTGCCACAAAATGCTGCCGCTGCGCGAATCGACGGCCCTGAACCAACCATCCATGGTTCCGTAAAAGACCACGTCGCCGGCGGTAGCGAGCACTCCGCTATACACGGGAAGATCGGTTTCTTTGATTCCCCAAACCTTCTTGGCAGTGGCAACATCCCAGGCTATTAATTCGCCCTGGTATCCACCGGGACCGGGATACATGCGGACGCTGGCTCCCAAGTAAGGAGTGCCGGCGATGTAGTTGACGTCTTCGCCGGAATAATCCATGCAGGTGTTATGGGCGGGTATATAAAGGTAGCCAGTTTTTGGCGAGAACGACGAAGGCACAAATTCTTTACCGCCGGTGGAAGACGGGCAAACACCTCGCGCGTAGTGATTCGTGTGCGGACGCTTGTCAGGGTCTTCGATGGGAACGCCGGTTTTCAGGTCATACCCTTTGGCCCAGGTGACGGGAACAAAATTCTCCGCCGAAAGCACCTCGCCGGTTTCTCTGTCCATTACGAACATGAAGCCGGTGCGGCCGGGGTGCAGCAGGAGTTTTCGGGTCTTTCCCTGCCAGGGCATATCGACGAGAATGTTCTCCATGATCTCGTCGTAATCCCATCCATCGTGCGGTTCGATCTGGTAGGCCCACTTCGCGGTCCCGGTCTCCGGGTTTCGCGCCCAAATCGTGATCGACCACTTGTTGTCGCCGGGGCGCATGTCATCGTTCCAAACGCCGGGGTTGCCCGTTCCGTAGTAGATGAGGTTGAGTTCGGGATCGTAGGAGATCCACCCCCAGATGGTTCCACCGCCCATATGCCACTGATCTGGCGTCCACGAACTCACACCCAGATCTTTGCCTTGATCTTTGGGATAAAAAGGCTTGAAGTCGGGGCCGATGAGAGCGTCCTTGTCGGGACCGCTGTTGTAAGCGCGCCATAGAATTTTGCCGGATTTCAGATCCAGGGCGGTGAGCTTTCCGCGCACGCCAAGTTCGCCTCCGCTGTCTCCAACCAGTACGACGTTCTTTACAACAATCGGAGCCATGGTAACGGTCTCGCCGAGATCTTCATCCCCGACACTCGTCTTCCACACCAGAGTTCCTTTTTCTGCGTCGACAGCGATCGTGTTGTCGTCGAGAGTGTTATAGATAATTTTTCCGTCAGCGTAACTGGCGCCTCGATTGACCACGTCGCAACATGCGATTCCCTGCGAGCGTCCATCGGGGTTGGGCTCAAACTTCCACTTCATCGGATAGCCGGGCTTGGTCAGGTCGAGGGCGATCAGATAATTGGGAAATGGCGTAACCATGTAAAGCGTTTTGTTAACCACCAGCGGCCCTCCCTCGTGCCCGTGTGGAATTCCGTCGGCCATCATGCCCACGATGTGAAGATTCTTGACATTGCCGGTATTGATTTGTGAGAGAGGACTGAAACGCGTGTTCGCATAGTCACCGGCGGGCATGGTCCAATCGCCAGTGGGAAGCGGACTGACAAGATGAATACCTGGCTGCGAACCGGGGACGTCGGTGGCGCTGGGAGCATTCTGCCCCCATACGGACCACGTAATGAAAATTGCGAACAGTATGGAATGGAAAACGCGCGTCATTGCTCCCATCCTTTCCTCATCGTCACCGCAGCGTGTATAAATAGGCGGCCGCGTCGCGCGCCTGTTTATCACTCAGGCCTAAATTAGGCATAGCTGTGCCCGGTTCTATGGACGGTGGATTTTCAATCCAGCGGATCAAGTTGTCGGGCGTATTCGGAAGTTCGCCGGCGATCATGGTGCGGCGGCTAAAAAAATAAAGTGGAGGTCCCAGTTCAGGCCATTCGCCGCATGGATTCCGGGAATGACGTGGCACGCGCCGCAGCCTGCAGAAACGATGACCCCGCGGCCCTGATGTGCATCGCCTCCCGCAACCACCTGGTAGGGCGGGACCATCCTTCCTCCAGTGCAGCCCACGAGAAGCAGGAATGGAAGCATGGTAAATAAAGCCAATCCACGCGCTGCTTTCATCTTGCCCTCACGCACAGTTCGATCATGGCGATCGGAAGACCCAACCAGATGATTCCGATGCCAAGCGTTAAGCTGATGAAGACACCGATGAGCGCCATATACTCTTCGCGACCACGGCCCTCGGCATCGGCCAAATGACGGTCCCCCGAGAGTTTTCGCCAGTTGCGGAGCGACACTCCACCGGCCACGATGGCCATGATCAGGAGCGCGAGGGTGACAACCAGATAAAGCAATTTGAACCCTGGCTCTAGACGCCCTCCGCCGTATTGTTCTTGTCCCAAGCAGGCCTGCCAGGTGATCAAAAGGTCGGCGAGACCCAGGCCAATCCATGCCGCTGCGGATCCGGCGAAACCGAACCAGAGTCGTCCCGGAGAGATGTGATGTCGCGTCTCAGTTTCGTTCGCCATGTGTCCCTACGATCCGCGGTCAGAAATTCGCTGCTACAAATGAGGTCCTACATAAAGAATTCCAACCACGAAAATCCACACTACATCCACAAAATGCCAATACATTGCCGCCACGTGATAAGGACGATAGGGCGCCTCAGCCGCAGGCGCGTACCGCGGAAGAAACAGCACATAGGCCAAGATCAGCAAGCCGACAATCACGTGGGCGGCATGAAACGAAGTAATCGTATAGAAAATTGACCCGTAAGAATCGGTGTCCGGAGTCAGATGCTGCCAATGCTCGCGGTAATCGAAAGCCGACAATGTCAGGAAGACCAGTCCGATCAAGATGGTTAGCGTTAGCGCGATCCGGGCTGCTGCATAACGCTGCTCTTGCACTCGCCGCTCGCCCCAATGCAGGACCAGGCTGCTGAAAATGAGGACAGCCAACATGGGCAATGCGTAATGGAGCTTGGGCAATTCCTCGATTTTCCATCGTCCCTTGTTGCCGCCTAGCATGAAGTAGCTGGCAAACAGAGCGATAAATAGAAACCCTTCCGTCAGGATGGTGCACATCATCCCGTATGTTCCGCGCTCGGTTTCGAGGGGAAGCGGGATTGTACGAACAGGTGCGGCGGTAGTGCTCATGCCAGCTTCTCCTCCGGTTTGGGCCACAGCCAGTAATAGCCTGCGAACAACGTGGCTAATACACCCGCCAACGCAACCCACATCCATTGAAAGATCAAGGCGAGGAAAAGCAACATAAGGGCGAGGGCCGCGAATAGCGGCGAGATCGTATCCTCCGGCATTCTCATGATCGATTGCGGCTCGGCATCGAGCCATGTAGTCGAGAGAGTTTCGCGACCTTCGTCCAGGACGCGTTCATTGTGGGGGTCATACTCTTCATCGTGGTCGTCCCAAAGCGGGTGGCGAGAAACGACGGTGGGAATATGGACGGTAGCGTGGGGGGGAGGCGGCGAATCGGTCTCCCATTCGAGGGAGTCAGCATTCCAGGGATTTTTCCCGGCAATTTTCCCGGAGCGCAGGCTTTGAAAGAAGTTGATGATGCTGAGCAAGATGCCAAAGCCGAATAGGAATGAACCGATGGTCGCTGTCATATTCAGCCCGTCCAGCCCAAGACCCGCGGGGTAGGTATAAATACGGCGCGGCATTCCGCCCAATCCCAGAAGATGCATGGGAAAAAACGCCATATTGAAGCCGACGAACATAATCCAGAAGCTCCATTTACCCAGCCGCTCCTTCATCATTCGTCCCGTCATCTTGGGTAACCAGTAATAAAAACCTGCGAATACAGGAAAGACATTCGCCCCGATGAGCACGTAATGCAGGTGAGCGACGACGAAATAGGTGTCGTGCACCTGCCAATCGACGGGAATGATGGCGGTGAAAATTCCGTTCAGTCCGCCAATGACAAGAAGCGCAATAAACCCCATGGCGAAGTGCATGGCTGCGGTGGCGACCGGCCGTCCCTTCCAGATGGTCGCAATCCAGCAGAACACCTGCACAGCGCTAAAGATCGAAATCGTCATGCTGCCGGCGCTGAAAAAGCTCATCGCCATGTCCGACATGCCCACGGCGAACATATGATGCAGCCAGACTCCAAAACCCACCACGCCGGTCAGAACAGTTGAGATCGCAACGTAGGGGTAGCCGACGATGGGCCGCCGCGAGAAAACGGGGATGATCATCGACGCCATGCCGGTGGCGGGGAGAAACACCACATAGACCCACGGGTGTCCAAAGAACCAGAACAACTGTTGCCAGAGCAGCGGCTCACCGCCCAAACGCGTATCGAAGAAATGGGTTCCCCAACGGCGGTCCAGTTCAAGGAAAACGCAGTCAACTGTCAGAGCAGGCAGAGACATAAGGATCGCGAAAGAGATCGTCAATGTGCTGTATAAAAACAGAGGCATGCGGCTGATGGTCATGCCGGGAGCGCGCAGGCGGAAGATCGAGACGATGAAATTTACTGCGCCTACCGTTGTCGAAATTGTTAGGAAGATTAGCGCCAGGCAGTAGAAATCCATGCCGTATCCCGGCGAATACCGAATGACTGGTGTAGGGGGCGTAGGCAAACCAGCCGCCGTGCGGCGACTGTCGCATGAATGCACTGATATAGAGCAGAATGCCTGATAAGACGAAGGTCCAGTAAGAGAAGGCATTCAGGCGAGGAAATGCCATGTCCCGAGCGCCAATCATCAGTGGAATCAGATAATTTGCGAAGCCGGAAAGTATGGGCGCGGCATACCAGAAAATCATGGTCATGCCGTGCA
The DNA here is from genome assembly GCA_963711365.1 of Terriglobia bacterium. Lineage (GTDB taxonomy): Bacteria > Acidobacteriota > Terriglobia > Terriglobales > Acidobacteriaceae > Sulfotelmatobacter. The sequence goes on from CAVQDY010000006.1 coordinate 57,068, forward strand.
TGGTGAAAAGCTGGTTATACGTTTCCGGGGTAAGCCACGACTGATCCGACTGCGCCAGCTGAATGCGCATGATCAGAGCCTCGAGGCCGCCAATAATCAGGAAGATGAATGCGGTCGCGAGATAACGATGTCCGATTTCCTTATGATCAACTGTGGAGAACCATCCATGGAGCGTCTTCGGGGTCTCCCAGATTTCTTGTAATCGTTGCTCGACGGAAACTGTACTCATCAAGCCCTGATCCTTCTCTCTCTACTCCGTCACAGCCGTTTTCGGAGTTTCACGGTAGATGTATTAACGTTGTGAAGGGATGTCTACTTTTTGTTCCCGAGCAGACTGTCGCGCTGCCATAGAGATGCGTCCCGTGCCAAGCTGCCCGCTTTAGCCATTTCGCTAATAAGGACACTGCGGATGGGCCGAAAATAATCGGCCGCCGCCGGGCTCAAGGCGCATATCTGCTTTAACGCGGAACGAAATTAGCGTAAATCGTATAAGTAAGCCGCGACGTCGCGCGCCTGCTGTTCTGACAGGCCGACGTTAGGCATAGCTGTCTGCGGCTTCATCGATTGTGGCGACATAATCCAATTCACCAAGTTTTCGGTAGCGTTTGGGTAATTGCCGGCAATAAAGGTTCGGCGGCCAAACCGATTTAGTGGCGGACCAAAAACGCCATTCGCGGCGCCAATTCCAGGGATTGTGTGACATGCTCCGCACCGAAACTGCACAATGACTTCCCGGCCGCGACGGGCGTCGCCGCCAGTTGAAACTAAGTATTCTCTGTCCGTTCTGCCGCCGATACATCCCGATGTTACTCCCGCCGCAATCAGTATTGGAACGAGTAACTGCCAACGGATCGTGCACGTCACTGTTTTCGCTCGCATAGGGGGTTGCAACAAAGACTCCTGCGGATAGAAAAGTAATAAACTACACTTGAGAGAATCCTCGGCTCACTTCTTCGGAAATTTCGCACTCGCCCACCGAGCCTATCGATCAGATGTTTCCTGTATTTCAGTGAAATTGTGCACCTACCCAGGTCGCCAAGAATCAGACGGCTATCGGTGAGAGTTGCTCTGTATACAGGTATCTTCTCTCTGTTTTAGGCCCTTCACTCTATGGTCGGGTCTCACGAACGATGGTGACAATCAGCATTGAGTTCGACCTTCCCTTTAGCCTGTCTCGGTTTATTTTGAGCGGAAGGCCATTTGAGTAGCATGAATAGAGCGCCCTAGAAATCGACCTTCAGCACATCCTTCTCATAGCGGCCACTTCCCAGCCATAAACAGCCGCCCCGAATCGATATTCGATGTCCACTCGCTTGATCCTTCGACTCTTACTCCTGGTTGCGATCGCATCCGGATGTGCGTTTTGTCAACCATCCGCAGCTGCGCCTCCGAACGGCAAAGCGATCTTCATGCAGCAATGCGCCAAGTGTCACGGAGAAAAGGGTCAGGGTGTGAGCGCCATCACGAGCATCGCAGGTCCATCTTTGCAGGCAGAGCACGACCCGGGCAGTGCTATGACGGCAGTGGAAGTTGGACCGAGCCACATGCCGAGCTTTGCGTATGTGCTGTCCGTTCCACAAATGCGCGCCGTCGTCGACTATGTCACGCACCAGATCGCTGTCATTCCGCTCGGTCAGGGCAACCTGAGCGAAGGGGGAACGTTGTTCCGCATGAATTGTTCAGCGTGCCACCGCACCGCAGTACGAGGCGGTGCGCTCGCTTTTACAGGCATCAATGCTCCACAGCTGACCGGTAAATCAGCCGCGATTATCGCTGGAGCGATACGCTGGGGACCCGGACCTATGCCCTCCTTTCCGGCCTCGGTGCTTAACGACGAACAACTGGACTCAATCGTTGAATACGTTAAGTTTGTTCAGCATCCACCCCACCCCGGAGGAAATCCTCTTCTTTATTACGGTCCCGTTGCCGAAGGGTTCGTCGCATGGATGATTGTTTTTGTCTTGGTTGGGGTCGCGGGATGGATTGAAAGAGGGGGCAAGGGATGAAGGAGAACCCAGAACAAGAAAAAAATGATTGGAAGATTCTGGTCGCGCTGGCGGTCGGCTGGGGAATTCTTCGGCTCGCCGCAAGAACATTAGCGAAGGTTTTTGTTGGAAACACTGGCACCGCTGTTTCTTCAGTTGTTGCTCAAGGTCACGGCCTCGAGACTGCCGGGCTCGCAGCCCCCGCTGCTCCACAAACCGGCCGAGACGCCGATCGGGATATCGATCTTGAACCCGGCTCGAACCGTCTGAACCATCTTCATCGAGGAACGCTGGTCGCGATCTTGGCATTTGCGGTGGCATTCGCAGGGGGGGTGGGATTTCTTGTCGCGTACTGGTCCGCCGGCAGCAACTTGCTCCTGGGTGGGACCCTGGCTCTCTTCCTGGGAGGCGTGGGTGCTGGGCTGGTGCTCTGGGAACACGGGCTGATGCGCCATCGGCAAGCCATCGAGCCCCGCGAAAAATTGCCGTCGAGCGCTGCCGAGCGCGACGCTTTAGACGAGGATTTCCGCGCCGGCGAGCATGAAGTGCAACGTCGCGGGCTGCTGCGATGGATGATTGCGGGGGGAATGGGAATCCTCGCGGCAGGCATGATCTCATTATTGCGGTCCCTCGGAAGGCCTCCTGGGCCTTCATTGTTCGATACTGCTTGGAGCCGTGGGCAACGCCTTGTAACCATGGAAGGCCAGCCGATTTCATTAAATACACTGCAGCCCGGGAGCGCGATGACTGTCTTTCCGGAAAACAGCATCGGCGCGGAGAATGCCCAGACTGTGCTGATTCGCGTGAACCCGCAGTATCTCCAGTTGCCGGAAGACCGCGCGAATTGGGCGCCGATGGGCTACGTTGCTTACTCCCGTGTGTGCACTCATGCCGGGTGTCCGGTGGGGCTGTTTGAGGCGCACACGGATTTGCTGTTGTGTCCCTGTCATCAATCGACATTCAATGTACTGAGAGGCGCTCAACCAACCTCCGGACCCGCAGCAAGACCCCTGCCACAGTTGCCGCTCTACGCCGATGGCGATGGAAATTTGCGCGCCGGTGGAGGCTTTAGTGGACCTCCTGGCCCCGGTTTCTGGGGGATGCCATGATTCGATGGGCTGGCCGTTGGCTCGACTCACGGCTGCATCTTTCTAAGTTTGTGCGGCGGGCTCTCAACCATGTCTTTCCCGATCACTGGTCGTTCATGCTCGGCGAAATCGCACTTTATTCGTTCGTGGTGCTGCTAATCACCGGCACGTTCATGGCGATGTTCTTTCATGCCAGCGCTGCCAAAGAGATCTACCACGGCTCGTACCACGCCCTCGATGGCGTGCGGATGTCGGCGGCCTATCGCTCAGTGATTCATCTCAGCTTCGACGTGCGGGCGGGCCTGCTGATACGACAGATGCATCATTGGGCCGCCTTAATATTTTTGGGAGCGATTGTCGCGCACCTGGCGCGCATCTTCTTTACCGCAGCTTATCGGCGCCCTAGAGAAATCAACTGGATGATCGGCTTGACGCTGCTGATCCTAGCAGTAGTGAATGGCTATCTGGGATACTCGGTTGCGGATGATCTTCTTTCCGGAACCGGAGTACGAATTGCGTACGCCATTCTTTTGTCGGTCCCAGTTATTGGTCCCTGGCTCGCGTTCATATGCCTCGGGGGCGTCGTACCCGCGGATGCGACGATTCCACGCATGTACAGTCTTCACATCTTCTTGATCCCCGGTCTTATCTCGGCGCTTTTGTTGCTGCACCTGGCAATCATCTGGCGACAGCTGCACACGAACTATCCCGGCCCGCACCGCACCGACAAAACGATTGTTGGTGCGCGGCTTTGGCCCACCTACGCCGCCAAGTCCGTTGGCTTATTTTGTTTCGTATTTGCTCTTGTGGCTGCCCTCGGCGGATTCCTGCAAATCAATCCCGTCTGGATTTATGGTCCATTCGATCCTGCGGCCACCCTCCCCGGTGCGCAGCCGGATTGGTATCTTGGCTGGGTCGAAGGAGCGATGCGGCTGTTTCCCGGAATCAATCTGCACCTCGGGCACCGGTTGATTCCTGAAGTCTTTTTTCCGGCGGTCTTGCTGCCATCGCTGATCTTTGCCGCGCTTTACCTTTACCCATTTCTTGAACAGCTCATCTCCTTCGACGATAAACCGCACAACGTGTTGCGCCTTCCGTATCAACAACCGTTCAACACTGCCTTGGGATGCGCGGCCTTTGTCTTTGTGCTCGTACTTTTCTTCGCCGGCAGCGATGACGTAATCGCCGTGGCAACGGGAGGTTCGGTGGTCGAAATCCGGACAATTCTGCGTGTCCTCGTCTTCATCGCTCCTCCGGTCACGGCTGTTCTGGTTTACATGCTGTGCGCCAGAGCCCGGCGCCGGCGCTCAGCGTCAGCTTCGGATTGACAGTATATGGTTTGCCTTGCATGAATAAGATAAATGCCGCCTCGCTAGTCGAACTTCGACTGCGAGAAGGGGACATTCAGGTAAGTCGTGGCCGCACTGCCTTGGTGACCGGACCCGCCGGTACTGTGCTGCGCAAAAAGCCGAATCACGGACTTTTTATTTACCAGACTCGTGTGCTTGGTAAGTACGTTTGGCGAATGAATGGAAAAGAACCCGAGTTCAGCTGTGGGTCAAATATTGAGCAGCATAACTGGATGGGCTACTACATTCAGGCGCCGCATAATTGGCGAGAAACCCCGGCCCATGAATCCAATCCTCTTCAGCAGACGGTTGAGTTGCGCTTAAGACGATCGGTGGGCGAAGGAATGCACGAAGATGTGCAGCTCACGAACCACACGCAAGTCTCGACCTCCGTCCAACTTGAATTGGAGTTTGAACCACAATTCGTTTCTCGTGAAGAAGCCCGCGGTAAACGCAAACAGCATGGAACGCTTACCAAAGACTGGAAGCAACCCAGTTCTGGAGTATGGGAGTTTGAATTCAAGTACGCTGCAAACCACCACTATGAACATCAAGGCAACTACGGCGAGGCACGATTCCATCGGGGCGTCACGCTTCGCATTGAAAACACAGACTCCCCTCCCACCCATTTTAAAAATTCCATTAAGTTCGAAGTCACTCTGAAACCACAGGGCACCTGGCATGCCTGCCTGAGTTGGCTGGGTTATGTAAGCGGAAAACAACTTCCGCTTGCGGCTGATTGTTCCGCTTGCAAGAGCAGTAACTGGGAAGAAAAGCGGATTCAGTTCCTGCATGACACATCTTCCTTTACGTTTGGAAACGATACTGGGCTGCAAGGTATTGTGCGTTCGGTGTTGCAGAGGTCCAAAATGGACATTGCCGCACTCCGTATTTTTGATTTAGAAAAAGGTAGGCAAGCGGTGCTGGAGGCCGGTGTTCCTACCTATATGGGAGTGTTCGGCCGAGACATGCTGACTTCCGCCTGGCAGGCATCGCTATTGGGACCGGAACTCGCGCTCGGTAGCCTGGATATAGTCGGGAGAGAGCAAGCTTCGGAGACCAACGCTTGGCGCGATGCTGAGCCGGGAAGAATCCTGCATGAAATGCACACCGACCCGCTGTCGGTTCTGAACTTTCGTCCGAAGACGCTCTATTACGGATCAGTTTCCAGCTCCTTCCTTTATCCAATTATGGTCTCGGAGCTATGGCATTGGACCGGAGACCTCGAGTTGATGCGTCGCTTTGTTGGGGTTGCCTCGCGAGCTCTGCAATGGGCTGATAAATACAGTCTTGACGAGACCGGTTTCTACCGCTATCAGACCCATTCCAAGCAGGGGATGAAAAATCAAGGCTGGAAAGACTCCGAAGATGCCATTGTTTACCCTGACGGATCGCAGGTTCCCGTTCCAATTGGTACTTGCGAAATGCAGGCTTTCGTCTACGCCGCAAAGATTCAGCTGTCCGAGGTGCTTTGGTGGCTTGGCGATGTCGCCGATGCAAAACGGCTATTCACCCAGGCCAAGAATCTCAAGGGACGTTTTAACGACAAATTCTGGATGGAAGATGAAGGTTACCTCGCCATGGGAATCGACAACGATGGCGAACTGATTCGATCGGTTGCGTCCGATCCCGGCCATTGTTTGGCAACTGGGATCGTCGAGGAAAGTCGAGTGCCGCAAGTTGCCCATCGCATGTTTAGAAAAGATTTGTTTTCCGGATGGGGAATACGCACTCTGTCCGCGGAGCACCCTGCTTACAATCCATTTTCATATCACCGGGGTACGGTCTGGCCCGTTGAGAACGGTAGCTTTATCTTGGGATTTGCTCGCTACGGTTTCCACGAAGAGGTGCAAACGCTTGCCCGAGCCTTGTTCGAGGCAGCGACCCTGTTTCCCCACTATCGGCTCCCCGAAACGTTTGCAGGCCATCAGCGAAACGACGAAACTCCATTTCCAGGTCTGTACACGCGAGCCGACTGGCCTCAAGCTTGGTCCGCTTCTGCAGTCTTTACAGCTCTTCAGGGAATTCTCAGCTTATATCCGTACGCGCCTGCGAACGTCCTGTTCGTCGACCCTCATCTTCCGGAGTGGCTACCAGAAATTACGGTTGAGAACCTCCGCGTTGGCAAAGCAGTTGTTACGTTGAAGTTCGACCGGAAACTTGATGGCACATGCGATTACGCGATTGTCGAATTGAAAGGAGAACTGCATGTCCTGAGGCAACCTAGCCCGTGGTCGCTCACTGCGGGGTGGGCTGAGCGTGCGAAAGACGCCATTCTCAGCTTACTACCACCCCGGTCGAAGTCGGCATAAAGCCAGAACGGCCGCGAATGGTGAAGACTGCACCAATGACAGCCTGGCAAGAAAGCACCTGCGGAGAGGATCGGTGACAAGTCGAAAGTGAAGAATGGCTCCGATGGGATTGGCAGGATTCGGGCGACGGAAAGGCATGGAGATGCTTTAGAATCGCTAGTTAGGGTGGCGGAGTTTCTGATGCCTCCTATCAGGTGATTGCGATGCCTTTTCCGGTTACACGCCTGCGCCGGCTGCGCCGCACTGCTGAGCTGAGGAATATGGTCGCTGAGACGCGCCTTACGCCCGACGCGTTTGTCTATCCCATGTTTGTGTGCCCGGGAGAAGGTATTCGCAAAGAAGTTCGCTCGATGCCGGGTGTGTTCAATCTATCGATTGATGAAGCGGTAAAGGAAGCGAGCCAAGTTTATGGGCTGGGGGTGCCGTCAATCATTCTGTTTGGGCTTCCGGACAAGAAAGATGAGGTCGCGACGGGTGCCTGGGCGGAAAACGGGATTGTGCAGCAGGCGACGCGAGCCATTAAGCATGAGGTGTCGAAGCTGGTTGTGATGGGAGATGTGTGCTTGTGCGAATACATGTCGCATGGGCATTGTGGAATCGTGAAGCCCGCGGCACAGTCTCTGGGCGCGGCGGTGGCGGCTCCGCCAGTTACGGAATACGAAATCGTGAACGACGCTTCTCTGGAACTGCTGGCGCGGACATCGGTGTCACTGGCGAAAGCGGGCATCGACATTATTGCGCCCTCTGACATGATGGACGGACGCGTGGCTGTAATTCGAGCCGCGCTGGATCACGCGGGCTTTTTGAATATCCCGATTCTTTCTTATGCGGCGAAATTCGCGTCGGGCTTTTACGGACCGTTCCGTGAGGCGGCAGATTCTGCGCCGCAGTTCGGCGATCGACGGTCCTATCAGATGGATGGCGCCAATATCCGCGAGGCGATGCGTGAGATTGAAGCTGACGTTGAAGAAGGCGTGGACATGATCATGGTGAAGCCGGCCATGCCGTATCTGGACGTGATTGCCGCGGCGCGAGAGCGTTTCGATCTGCCGCTGGCTGCATACCAGGTTTCGGGCGAATACGCGATGATCGAAGCGGCCGCGCGCAATGGCTGGATCGAACGTGATCGCGTCATGATGGAGTCGCTGCTCAGCATCCGGCGGGCCGGGGCCAGCATAATTCTGACCTATTATGCCAAGGACGCCGCCAGACTGCTCGGATAGGTGGCCGCACGCGGGCAGCGCCCCCTTGGCTCTAAACCGCACTCGGTGACATTTCTGTTTTTTCTCTCCATAGATAAACGTTCGTTTTCTGTTTAATGTTTTTTGGCAACTCCTTCTGGGTAATTGGGCATCCACTTTCTGCCGCTTCGAAAAGTCCGACAAATCGCATTTTATTCGGCGGGAGGCGTAGCATCCGTATCGTAGACGTTCTCGCCGTGAAAACGAACCCGAGGGACCGCGTGATGCTCGAACATGGCCCGGGAGTAAGCGCTATCTTAGGCAACAATTACGGCGCGCATCGTAAGCTACCTTCATTTTTCGTGGTCGGGCCTCCTCGGACAGGGACGAGCTGGCTGCAGACTGTGCTGAGCCAGTGTGCGTGGCTGTCTCACCCAACCAAGGAAACGCGATTCTTCGACAAGAATTTCGATCGTGGGCTCGGCTGGTACATTTCCCACTACAAGCGAGTAGCGGGGGAGCGAGCGGTCGGGGAAATCGCGCCAACTTATTTCGCTTCGCCGAGTGCGCGTGATCGAATCGCCCATCTGATCCCGACGGCGAGGATCGTGTGTACATTCCGCAATCCGGTGGACCGGGTTTTTTCCTTGTATCGTTTGAAGCGGGCGTACGGGTGGATTCAATGGACCTTTGAAGACGCTCTGGCGAGGGATCCGGAATTGATGGAATCGAGTCGGTATGCGGATCATCTGAAGGGCTGGCTGCATGCATTCGGGTCTTCGCAGGTGATGCCGACCGTACACGACGATATGCAGGCCGATCCGCAAGGCTATCTGGATAAACTGGTGGACTTTGTGGGAGCAAAGAGGATCAAGCTGCATACCGGCCAGGTTCATCGGGTGCTAGCGTCGGACAGCATGACACAACCTCGAAATTACTACTGGACGCGTGGAGCTCTGTGGTTAGCGGAATGGTCGAAGCGACGCAGGTTAGACGGAGTGATAACGACGGCTAAGAAGATGGGAGCGACTCGATTTTTTGTGGGAGGCGGCGAGGCATTTCCGGAATTGTCTACGCCGCAGAGGCACAAACTTCGCGAGCTGTTTCGGCCAGAGGTCGAAAAGCTGGAAAGCATGCTGAATCGCGATTTGTCGGCGTGGAAATGAGAGCTATGTCGCCCCTGCGGGACTCTAAAACTTTTCCCGTTTGCGGTCCGGCACTGCCGTGCCGGGCTTTCGCGTGTCGCCGCTTCGCGGCTGGATTCTGTAGAGGTCCTCGGCGTCGCGCGGGGACAACGACAGCGGGGGCTAGAGCCCAAACGCGTCAGGTGGCGTTACGCGGCCCTGAAGGGCCGCTCTTCCACGGCTCCGCTAACGACATTTGCTGGGTCATCAAGAAACAATTCTCACGCACTCTCTAAAGCCCGATATTAAATTCGTCTCCGCAACGCGGCGCTAAAGCGCCGCTCTTCCACAATTACACTCGACTTCAACTACGCCCAACGTCGACTTCGCGGAGAGCGAATGCGGCTGTCCCCACGTGTCCAGTTCGATCGAAAGCGGCTTAGTCTTTGCTGGGTTTCTTGGGGGTGAGATCGCAGGCGGAGCGGACTTGCTGAATGTCGAGCCCTTCAGGTTGAAATTCGGCGATCTGCCGTCCGCTGCGGGTGGGGATGGCGATATTGAACACGTGAGCGCCGATCAGGCCGCGGGCGGTGCCTTTGTCCATCTGCAGAAAGCGGCCGCGTCCTTCCCAGTTCCAACCTTTGAAATAGTGGACTTCATCGACGCGGACTTCCGATTCCAACTGAGGTTGGCCCCAAAATCCGGGGCGATTGGGCGGGACGCGCACGGCGGGAGTAAAACTGGCGAGTTTGAATTTGCCGTTTTCGCAGATCAGTTCGACTCGGGGTTTGTAGTTTGGATCTTCCCGGAAGAAGTTCTCGGCGAGGAGTTCGAAGCGCACGCGCTTGGCGCCCGTCATTTTGTCTTCGCTCTGAAACATCATCCATTTGCCGCCGGCGCTGACGCCATCCTGTTCGCCCTGGTAGGGGCTCATGGCTCCGCTCTGGGCGAAGGCCGAGGCAGCACAGAGAATTACTGTGGCGGCCAGAATCAGGGGAGCGACGCGATTATAAGAAGTGCGCAATCCGTTCACGGTGTCCTCCAGACAAGTATCCCTATTATGTTGAACCCGGATAGGGGCTGAAAAGTTGCTTAAAAGGGTCACAGGGGCTTTGTAAAGATTCGTGAGCGGTGGGGGGATGTAGACCCGTGCAGATACCGCAGCGCCTGAAGGCGACGTTAATTCCGCAACACCGGCACCGCTAAAGCGATGCCCTGATACGAGGCATGGTGATGCCGCTAGCGGGTGTCGACTTTCAGGTCGAGATAGACCTGGGAGCGGTCGTCGAACTGACTGACGGCTTTTGTATCGCTCTTTTTGCCCTTGTACTGGGCATAGACCTCGTAATCGATAGCGGTAGAGAGAGCGGGAAAGCGGTAAGTCCCGTCGGGTCCAACGATGTAGGTCTTGATGGCGCGAGTGCGGGTATTGGTGAGATAGACGACGGCGTCAGGCAGAGGGTTATCCTGATGATCAAAAACCTTGCCAAGCAGCAGCCGGCCGACGGTCTTATCCTTCTTGTCGAATGCTGCGCTAGAGAGCGCGAAAGCGACGACGAGAAATAGACAGAAGACACTTGTGGCCGCAATCACTGAGCGGTGGCGATTCATGATTGCAGTTATTGTCTCACGGGCGCGGGCTGGGCCAAAGAGCTAGTGTTCGAGATGTAAACCGATATCCTGGCGCTCGTCGTTATAGATATGGACGGTGACTTCTTTCACGAGGTGGAGCGGTTTGCCATCAGGTGGCTTGTAGCCCTTAAGATCGGTCCACACAATGTATTCGGCTTCGCCAGCGGGAAGGCGCTGTTCGAACTCACCGCGATGGTCGGAAAAGACCTCCCAACGGACTTTTTTAGGCTTATCGGTGGCTTTGCGGATCTTGACGGTAACACCGTAGACGGGGAGATCGTCCGGTCCCCAGACCGTGCCGACAATGAGGGCGTAGGGCTTTCCCTGGGACCTTTGAGCCGCGAGCAAGGAGTCGTGCGAGTGGAATGTGGGCAGGAGTAGGAGAAGGCTAACGATTCCCCAAAAAAGCAGCTTCCGCTTAGGCTGGGTGGATCGGAGATTAGGAATAATCACCGTCTTCGGCTTCCTCTTCTTCATCGTCGTCGTCTTCTTCGTAACCTTCTTCGACCGCCTTCAACTCGAGCGGACTGGCGGTGACGACTTCGAAATCGGTGCCGCACTCGGGGCAGGAAATCACCTCGCCCTCGTCGACGTCGTCTTCCTCAATATCGAGGTTATTTTCGCATTCAGGACAGAGCACCATAAAGCCTCCCTTGCCGATTAGAGCCTCCTGATAATATTTAGATTCTCCGCGGCGGTTGGTCAAGGGGCAGAGACGCGGAGCGAAGGTTTTTTCGCCGGAAATCGGGCGTTGCTACTGGTTTCTCCTGACCGGTTCACAGACATGAATGACGGAGCTGGAACATGGATCGTCAAGAAGGCCGCTGTGGTTGTCCCTATGCTATTGGTGGGGAGCTTGATGGCGCAAATTGGCGCGAGCCCATCAGCTAGGCAGGACGCGGTGAAAACCACGGCGGATCCAAGGATTGCTGCGGCTTTGCGGCAAGTCTCGGCATCACGGATTCAGGCCGATATCGAGAAACTGGTGAGCTTCGGGACCCGGTTGACTCTGTCTGCACAGGATCCGATGGCGATCGCGTCTGGGCGGGGGATTGGCGCAGCGCGAGAGTGGATCAAAGCGCAGTTTGAACAGTATTCAAAGGATTGCGGCGGATGTCTGGAGGTGAAGACCGACAGTTTCATCGAAGGTCCAGCAGATCGCATTCCGAAGCCAACCCAAATCACCAATGTTTACGCGGTGCTGAAGGGGTCTGATCCAGCGCAGGCAAAGCGGATCGTGCTGGTGACCGGACATTACGATTCGCGAAATAGCGATATGCTCGACCTGAGTGGCGACGCTCCGGGGGCCAACGACGACGCGAGCGGCACCGCGGTAAGCCTGGAATGCGCGCGCGTGATCAGCACGATGAAATTTCCGGCGACGATCATTTTTCTTGCGGTGGCGGGCGAGGAGCAGGGACTGAACGGCAGCGGCCATTTCGCCAAGATGGCGAAGGATGAGGGGTGGGAGCTGGAAGCCGCCTTGAACAATGACATCGTTGGAGGAGATAAGAGCGCGGAACAGGATCATTCCGTGGTACGCGTGTTTTCCGAGGGCGTGCCGGTTGCGGCGACGGAGCAGGAGATCCGGCGAATTCGAGGGTTGGGCGGCGAAAGCGATTCGGTATCGCGGGAATTGGCACGATATATCGCGGAAGTTGGCCGGACGTACGATGCAGGCGTGAATCCCATGCTGGTCTTCCGGCTGGATCGATATCTGCGAGGCGGGGACCATTATTCCTTTAACCAACAGAGATTCGCGGCGGTGCGGCTGACGGAGTTTCGCGAAGACTTCCATCATCAGCATCAGAATGTGCGGACGGAAAACGGGATTGAATACGGCGATTTGCCGAAGTTCGTCGACTATGACTATGTGGCGGATGTGGCGCGGCTGAATGGGGCGACGCTGGCGTCATTGGCGAGCGCTCCGGGGCCTCCGGCGAACGTGCATATTCTGACGAAGGAATTGGAGAACGATTCGACGCTGACTTGGGATGCGTCGGCGGGGGCCACTGGGTATGAGGTTTTGTGGCGCGCGACGACCAGCCCTGACTGGGAGCATGCCCAGAGCTTCGGTGGCGCGACCCGGGCCACTTTGAAGCTGTCGAAGGATAATTTCATCTTTGCCGTCAGGGCGGTGGACGGGGCGGGACATCGCAGTTTGCCGGTGGTTCCGACGCCGGAGCGGTAATGCTCCGTCGGAGGGGCTGTGAGAATGCCGTTCTGAGCCTGTCGGGGCCTTCGGGACAAAGGGTCCTTCGACTACTTGACTGGTTCGCTTCGCAAACCAGTCACTTCGCTCAGGATGACATCGTTAAAATTCCTGGCTAACCGGGCGCGAAACGCGAAACTCCGCTCAGGATGAGATAGTTCAAATCCAATATTGGATGATTGGCGACAGGTGGTGAAACGATCGGACGCCATGAAAGCGGTGTATGATTTTCGCAGCACTGGATTGCGGAAACCATCGCGACGGACCGATTTTTTCGGCATTCTCATTCGACACGTTCACACGGCATGCGCTTCTTATCCCTAATGTTTAGCCTCGGTCTGGTCTCCACGGCTGTATTGAGTTTTCCTCTTGTTTCTTCCGTCCGAGCGAAGACCTCGGCACAAACGCCGGCACAGGCATCGGGCGCCGGGGGGACCATCCAATTCGAGGACATTGCGGCCAAAGCAGGGCTGAACTTCATTACTCGGAACTCTCCGACGGCAAACAAAAATCAGGTCGAAACCATGGTTGCCGGAGTCGCGCTGCTCGACTATGACGGAGACGGCTGGCTGGACATTTATCTGGTCAACGGGGCGGCGATACCTTCGCTGCAGAAAGAATCTCCGGCGTACTGGAACCGCCTGTACCGAAATAATCACGATGGCACGTTTACCGATGTCACCGAGCGCGCTGGAGTCGCGGGCGCCGGCTACGGAATGGGCGTTGCTGTAGGTGACTATGACAACGACGGAAGACCGGATTTATTCCTGGCGAATGTCACCGGCAACCAGCTGTTTCACAACAATGGAGATGGCACGTTCACAGATGTAACTGCTAAGGCGGGGCTGGGCGGCGCCGAGATGAAAGGCAAGAAAATGTGGTCCGTGGGGGCTGGTTGGTTCGACTACAACAACGACGGCCTGCTGGACCTGTTCGTGGTGAATTACTGCGTGTGGGAGGTAAACAAAGATCCAGTTTGCTTACTGAAGGATGGAGTGAGGGCCTATTGCCATCCTAAGAATTACGCTTCGCTGCACAACAGCTTGTATCGCAATAACGGCGATGGGACGTTTACGGACGTTTCGGAAGAGACGGGGATCGCGGGGCACATGGGCAAGGGCATGAGCGTCTCGTTTGCGGACTATGACGGGGACGGGTTCCTGGATGCGTTCGTGGCGAACGATACAACCCCGGCATTCCTCTTCCATAATCTTAAGGGAAAGAAATTCGAAGAAGTGGGGGAGACGGCGGGCGTGGCATACGCTCCGGATGGGTTCACGCTTTCAGGGATGGGGTCGGATTTTAAGGATGTGAACAACGACGGGTTGCCTGATATCTGGTATACGGCCGTAGAACGCGAGACGTTTCCTTTATTGATAAACGCCGGCGGCGGCCTTTTTGATGATGTGACCCATAGCAGCGGATTGCAATCGACGAACGACATGTCGGGCTGGGGCAATGGCATTTTCGATTTCGATAATGATGGCTGGAAGGACCTTTTTGTCGCGCGCGCGAATGTGCTGGATAACGTCAGCGTGGTGACACCGAATCGCAAATATCCGGAGCCGAATTCAATTTTCCGAAACCTGGGGAATGGGAAATTTGTGGACGTCGGCAGAACAGCGGGGCCCGATTTCCAACTCGAGGCTGCACATCGCGGGGTTGCGTTTGGGGATCTGTTTAATGATGGACGCATCGATGCTGTGGTGACGGTGCTGAACGGGCCAGTCAAGCTTCTTCGCAATATTTCGAATACCGGGAACCACTGGATTCTTCTGAAGCTTGTAGGGAACAAAAGCAATCGAATGGGTCTCGGAGCACAGATTCACATCACAACGGAAGATGGGCGGCAGCAGTGGAATGAAGCGACGACCGCAGTGGGCTACGCGTCGTCGAGTGATGCTCGGGTGCATTTTGGGCTGGCGGGTAACCAGCGGATCAAAGATATTGAAATTCGCTGGCCAAGCGGGATCAAGCAGATGCTGCACAATGTCGCTGCCGACCAGATTCTTACGGTAGAGGAGCCGCAGCGGTAGCGGCGAGCGAGAATCCACGCGGCATCGAAGTCGGTCTAGTGAGTATTTCGCCGGATCACTCTGACTATTGTGGGTTTTCAGAGCCCTGCGCGGAGGTCAGACTGCGGTGAATCGCGAACTCTTTTTCGGCATCCTCTTTGTGTCCGGATCTCTGGAGTGCGGTCCCGAGCGTGTTGTGGACCTCCGGATTTCCCGGGGTCAGACGCTCAGCGATGCGCAGGGGCGGGATTGCATCTTCGTATTTTTTTAAAGTTACGAGACAAAGCCCCTTGCCGAGATAGGCCTCCGCAAAATTGGTATCGAGCTGGGTTGCCTCAGAGAATTGCGAGAATCGCCTCGTCGCATTTCGCATCACGGCGCGCAAGCTCTCCTAAAATGTAGTGGGCGCCGGCATTGCTCGGGTCGATTTTGATTTCCTTGAGGAACTCTTCTTTGGCACGAGCCGGACGCATCGGGCCCCGCGTCGGGACGCGAAAGAAGCGCCCTCCCCAGCAAGAAGTGGATGCCGCGAGCATTCGGGTCCCTCTGGATCATGCCTTCATACTCTTTCTGGGCCTCTTCCCACTTTCCCTCCATTTCGAGGGCCTCGGCGTTCAACTTATGCGCTGCGATCGATTCGGGGGCATAGCGGCCAAGATCCTGCGCCGTTCGGGTCGATAAGTCGGAGTAGGCGTGGACGATGACGAAAAGAACATCGGGGTCTTTGGGAAATTGCCGGGTCAGTTGCCGAATGAATTCGTCAGTGGAGTCACGATCGTCCATGGCCAAGGAACAGCGAACGCCGAGCACGCCGGCTTGTTTCCGGACGTCGGCGGGGACGGTGCTGGCCATGGCATGCTTCAGGGCGGAGATGCTTTCGCCACAGCGTCCTTGCTCGGCCAGACTGACGGCTTTTTCAGGAGTTAAAACAGGTCGAGAAGCCGGAGCGGCTCTAGATTGCTGAGCGAGGAGGACTGGCCCGTGCCAGAGACAAACGATTAGGGCGAGAAATGCCGCGGCCTTCCACGAATATCTATACATCTGGAAGTGAGCTTGCGAGGGAGCCTCTCTGGAAAATCATGCGAATCTCAGCGGCTAAAGCCGCGTTGGTTTTGCTGACCTTACGGCGCGGCTTGAAGCCGCGCCCTTTCAAAACAGATCCCTGAATTTATCCGCAGAAACGAATGATGCAGGCGAGTAACTCGCCTGCATCATCATTATACGTGTTTGGTTTTCAGTAGTAGAGTTTCAGCGCCAACTGTATGTTCCTCGGCGGTTGAGCACTGGTAATCTGGCCCATAGAGGAGCCATAACCCATATTGGGTGCGTTGTACTGGGTGTGGTTGAAGGCGTTGACGAAGTCAGTCCGGAACTGCAACCGGAATCTTTCTGTAATCGGAAAGTCCTTATGCAAGCTGAGGTCGACGTCGCTGTAGTGAGGCGATCGCAGATCTCCGAGTTGCGGCGAGCAATTGCCGAACGTTCCAAGAGCGGGTTGTGTGAATTGTCCGCTATTGTTGAACCACTGACGGCCAATTCCCGATATGAATGTGTTCGTAATAGACGGGACGCCGCTGCAGTCAAGTCGAATTCCTCGACTGTAGGTACCAGACTGGTCCACGGCTCCTTGCGGCGGCAGTGGCCAGCCGGTGCGGAAGGATACGATGGGGCTGATTTCCCAATTGCCAATTACCTGATTGACCACCCCATTCGCGTTCTTGCCCAACGCCTTGCCGCGGCCAAAGGGAAGACCGTAAATGGCGTAGGCTGAAACGACGTGAGTGGCATCGTAGTAGCAAGGAGCATACTCAGATTTCTGGTCGTAGACGTTCTGCCAGTAGGCTGAGGCGCTCAGAGCATTGTTCCAAGCGCCGTAATAACCGGTGCTATCGGACATGCACTTGGAGAAGGTATATGCGACTTGATACTGCAGATCATGAGTCATCTGCTTCTGCAGCACGGCCTGCAATGCGTTGTACCGCATGGTGCCGTTGGATTTGGTGCCGGAAACCAGCGCGCCCTGAGTATCAGAGGTGGGAGTGCCCCCGCCGAGGACGCTGTAGAGTCCTGGATTAGCGGAGAAATACGGGCTCGGCGCGGTGGCCCCGCCGGGAAGCAGCAGCCGCTGTGCATAGTCGAACGGCACCATCAAGTGAACTCCCCGCTGGCCGACATATCCAATTTGGAAGGTGGTGTTTCCTGCAAATTGGTGCTGAACAGTCACGTTCCATTCATCGGCGATCGCGGGCTGAACCTTCGGATCCCAGACTCGGAACAGGGCTCCTGTAGTAGCAGGCGTATCCCGCCGAAGCTGCGCACGATGCTGCCGTTCCGCTCCCCACAATTCCATCTGTCGAGTTGGTGGGAGGAAGTAAAGCACCGGACGCGGTGGTCGAATTGATTTCTGCCGGAGTAAATGGCGGATTCAACGTCAGTCGCAGGTTTGTGCCAGTTCCCTCCATGTAGGAGGAGATGGTGAACGCGCCGCGGATTACGGTTTTGTCGCCCAATGCCGCAGGAGTCCAGGCGAAACCAATGCGAGGCTGGAAGTCTTTGCCTCCCCAGGTTCCGTCGTAGAGGCCGCGGCTGGCTCCGTTCTGGCCAGCGAGATCGATATTGCCGGTAGCAATGTTGTAATTCGCCTGCTGATTGTTGGCTTCTACCCAGGGGCTGTGCGCATCGTAGCGCAGGCCGAGGTTTAGCGTGAGGCGATCGGTGAAGCGCCAAGTGTCTTGCGCATAGAACCCGAACACATTGCTGGACTGCTGCCAGGTTTTTCCCGTGCTGACGCCGCGGCCGAATGAGTCGTTAAGGCCAAGCACAAAATCCGCACCACCGTCACCGCCGGTACCACTAATCCCGGAACTGGTGAATTGTCCGTTGAAGTCCAGGAAACCCAGTTGACCGTTGTTGCCCGCGTAGAATGTCTTGATGATCTGACGCCAGTATTGGCCGCCAAACTTGAAGGTGTGGCGCCCGTGATTCCAGCTCAGGCCATCCTCAACCTGCCATACATGGTCATCGAAGCTCTGGGTTTGCTCTTGCGGAGCCGAGATTGGTAAGAACGGAATTGTGGAAGTTAATCGCGAGCAAGCCAGGGAGAGTTCCTGGGTTGCCATTGCCGATACCCAGCGTGTTACCGAACTGGCCGACGTTGGATGCCCAGCCATTCCCGCTATTCAGCGTGATATGGCTCCAACCGAAGCGGGCGTCATTCACAAGGTTGTTTCCGATGGTGCGACTCCAGTCACCGACGGTGTTGTAAATCGGCGTCGTTGAATAGGAGTTGGACAACAGTTCCTGCGAATTGTTGGACGGATTGTTCTGATAAGCCCGGGTGAAGCGGTAGGAGATATTGTCCTTTTGCGTAGCCTTAAAGTCGATCTTCAAGTCGCCCTGATCTACGTTGAAGGCAGAATTACTGACATTCACCGCGTTATTTTGGAGATTGCCGTTGACCACCTGAGGATAGAGCGGGGATGCAAACAACGCTTTCGCCACCGGGCTGATCATCGTAGTCGGAATTACGTTGTTCGCGAAGGGAGCGCGTGCCGCAAACGGGTTGTAGATCTGGTCAATTACCTTTCCATTCTTATCCCTGTCGTTGCACACGCCAGCAGCACTGAAACCGCTCGTACAGATGGCACCAAAATTCCCGCCTCGCTCGGCTGCGGTAAACATCGTGTTCGCACCCGCCGAACTCGGGATGTCAAAGCGCTGCGCCTGGTAATCAGCGAAGAAGAACAGCTTGTTCTTGATGATCGGTCCGCCAAAGGTGCCGCCGTACATGTTCCAGCGGATCTTCTGTTTAGGAAGGGCCGGGTACTGCAAGTTATTCGACCAGCTGTTCGCATTGAGAACGTCGTTGCGGAAGAACTCCCAAACATCGCCGTGATAGGAATTGGTTCCGGACTTGATGGTCGCGTTGACGATTCCGCCTTCGAAATTTCCGAACTCTGCCGGTGCGTTGTTCGTGATCAGGTTGAACTCCTGAATCGCGTCCGGGGCAGGCGTGTAACCGAGCAGGTTATCCGACACCTGATTGTTGTCCATGCCGTCGAGCAAGAAGTTGTTGGCCTGCTCGCGATTGCCGTTAATCTCCGGACGGCCACCGTAACCGCCGGTGTTATTGCCGTTATTGAAGCTGCTAGGATCGGTGGTAACCGAGCCCGGCGCAAGCAGAGTCAATTGAACGTAGTTGCGTGACGCCAGCGGAAGATTGTCGTTGGTCGCGGCATTGATGATGGTGTTGACCTGCGTCGTGTCTGTTTCCAAGACTGGCGCTGCGCCAGTGACTTCCACGGTCTCACTCGCCTGCCCGACTTTCATCGCTACGTCGATGCGGGCGACCTGATTCAAAGTGAGCACGAATGGCGGGTACGACGCCATAGCGAAGCCGCTTTTTTCAACTTTGAGGGCGTACGAGCCGACGGGGAGCTGGGTGATGCGGTAAAGGCCGGTGTCGTTCGTCACGGCGTTATAAGTAACACCGCGCTCCTGGGACGTAGCGGTAACCGTGGCTCCGGGTACAGCGGCACCCGTTGGATCTGAGATCGTGCCGGTGATGGAAGCCGTTACTTCCTGGCTCCAGCCGTAATGGAAAATTCCGGTTACAGCGACAAAGACAAGCAGTGAGCAGAACAGCGCAGCGAACCGTCTCATCAGAAACCTCCTCGAACCTAACAAAACATGACGCGTAATGCTATATAGCGGATCGACGGCCATCGTCAAGAAAAAACTTCATAAAAAATGTAAAAATCTAATGTGATCCTACTATGGCACTCAGAGGCTGCGAGCAGCCCGATTCTGGCGGTGAGAAGTGTGTGGCTGGCGACTCTTATCCAATAACATCGTATAAGCCTTTTTATTGCAATCAGTTAGCATCAGCACGCGATATTGATTCTCTTGCCTCGCAGGATAGGATTGCTCTATGGAAGGATTTCGCGGTGCGCTGCGCTGCGGGAATTCCGTGATTACGATCACAAACGGTTTAGTGTTGGAGCACTAGAGCACTTTGTAGTATGGTGCAGCTCGGTAGGAGCTTTGTGATGTCAGCTGTGCGGAAGAACGGGGTGCCCGCGTACCAGCAGATCCAAGGCACGATTGTGAAACGGCTGGAGCTCGGCACGCTGAAGCCGGGGGATCTGGTGGACTCGGAGCGCGAGTTGGCGCGGATTCACGGCGTCAGCCTGATGACCGCGCGTCATGCTCTCACCGCGCTGGAGCGCGAGGGCATGGTGGTGCGGCGGCGCGGCGCAGGTACATTCGTTGCTCCGCCAAAAATCCACTTCAATAAATTGATGAGTTATACGGAGCAAATGTCCGGGCGCGGCCTGGGCGTCTGTTCCAAGGTGCTCTCACTCGGCATCATTCATACGGAGCAGGAAATTGCGGCGCGACTCGCGTTGCCGGCTACAAGCCGGCTGATAAAGCTGGAACGGCTGAGGCTGGGCGGAGATGAACCGTTTGCGATCGAGACCTGCTATTTTTCCGCGGAAGAATTCGCGGGCCTGACGCGAGCGAGGCTGGACCGATTCTCACTATTTTCCTTACTGGAGCATGACTACGGGCTTCAAATCGCGCACGCCGACGAAGAAGTGGATGCCACAACTGCCGATGCTCACAGCGCTCGGCTTCTGGCGATCCCTGTCGGGTACGGCGGTTCTTCGGATTCGCCAGAAGATCTACTCGACACGAGGGACGCCGGTCTTGTATGTGTTGGGGCTTTATCGATCGGATCGGCACTCTTTGTTCATTCGCAGATTCCGGTAATAGGCTGCTGGAAAAGTCGCTTCGGCGCTCGGATGCATCCTCAGCGGCTAAACGGTTTGCTGAACAATTTTGGATTCCGAACCTCAGGGGCTGAAGCCCGCGGGTGGGGGCGCTTTGACGCGGCGCTAAAGCGCCGCTCTTCCACGGCAGTGCGGTCGATAATCTTGGGGGCTCAAATCGACAGTCTTGCGGGTTCACAGCGGCAGTCTTCGGGACTCACATCGACAGTCCTGCGGATTCACAGCGGCAGTCTTCGGGACTCACGTCGACAGTCTCGTGGATTCAAATCAGTCTTGCGGGCTCGAAACAAACTGTTATCACGCACTCTCTGAAGCCAGATTCAAGATAGACCAGTTATCGTAGTGCTGAAGCGCTGCGCCACCCAAGTGGAGTTCTTCAGGAACCACTGGTCTTTTAGGGCCTCTCCGAGTCGTTCGGAGACGGCTCTTCACTGCGTTCCGAGGTGCACACGTCCGCCAATGAGTAATTCCGGAAGAACGAATTCAGTGAAGCCGTCGTGTTTGACCGGCACAAGAGACTCGCAACAATGATGTTCGGGACTCTCATATCGAACCGAGGTAAACGATCCTTTGACCTGCACCTGGACGCGCAGCGGTTCTGCGGCATAATTCACGAATTCGATGGCCTGGAGAATTCCGCCGCGATCCTTATAAGGCACAGCGATGGTAGTGAGCCCATTCCATAGACTCAGCAGCGCATCGTGCTTGCCCAAGAGCCGGCGAATGTCCTGAGCAAAAGTTTCGGGATCAGCGACGGGCTCGGAAAGTGCCAGTATCTTACCGTTTCCCACGGCATAGGAGACGGTGTGTTTATTCACTCGCTCCGGTGGACTGCTCTGCCATGGATACGTTCCGTGGGCATCGACCAGGACTACGGTCTTTCCAGAGCTGGCCAAAGCGGCGATCTGCTTTGCAATTGCTGCGTCGGGCTTTGCGAACACGATCAAGACGTTGAAAGGCGCGAGATTCGCAGCGTGCAAGTCTGCGGTCAGCAAAAGTTGAAATGGAATGTTGTGCCGAGCCAGGAGATTCGAGACTTCGTCACTTGGATCGAGGTCATCGACGACGAGGCCGACGTTGGCCGCAGGTTCCAGTTCTGATTCTTTCTCTTTTTCGTCTGAATAAAACTTCGCAACATCGCGGACCTGATTCCAGAGCGCCCAAGCTTGCGCATCGTGATCGGCAAGAGCATGCTGCAGATGCGGATCGAGTTGCAGGAGTAGATCCGCGTGGAATGCGCCCGCCTCAGCAACTGCCAGTGAATAATCTGCCGCGTTGAGGGTTTTTTGCTGGTGTTCGCCGGAGACATCCCACGAAAAGGTGTAGAGCGGAATCTCGGCGGGCTGCGACCGCTGTTCAACCTTGATTAAAGGGAGATTGGAGTCAAGCCACGGTTGCGCAGTCGGGCTCGATACTTCCAGGACCGAGTCCTTTTTAATGACAAGGCCACCTCTCATGTCGGGCTGCTTGCCATTGCCGTTAAGCACGAGAAACTTGAGCTTGGGATAAGCGGATCGCAAGTTGGCGAGAGAGTTCTGGAAGTCGGTGCTTTCCGAATCCGGACCGTCGAGGATGATCCCGGTGTAGCCATGATTGGTTGCGGCTTTTGCAGCGACCGCGGCCTGCGGCAACGGCACCTGTATGTAGACTCGATATCCTTGCTTGCGCGCGCTTGCGAGCAAAGACCACGTTGGGCCTGCCTTCCACGAGAAGACGAGATCGCTCATGCCCAGCGAGCTCGCGGGAGGAAAGGCGGGGTTCGTCCACTGCACGAAGACGGTACTCCAAGCACAGGAAGAAAATAAAAGGAAGAGGCAGAGGGAAACCGCTTTGGCGGAATCCATACGATTTATTGAAACTTGAGTCATCAAAGCTTTCCGCCCAAAAGGATTTGGGGACCATTTATTGCTGTTTCAATTTGTGGCTTGGGTGAAATCCAGATTGCAGAAACGTCGGGCATGTGAGCGACCAATGACTTACCCTGCGCCGGGCCAAGCAGCAGTAGCGTGGTGGAAAGGCCGTCAGTGAGCGTGCCGGTAGATGCGATCACACTCACGGCAAATTGGGTTTCGAGCGGGCGACCGGTATCCGGGTCGATGATATGTCCCGCGGAATCGGGCCCCAGCAAAGATCGTGGTGTCTGTTCCGAAGTGGAAATGCTCTGGTCTTTGAGCAGGACGTACGGCGCAATTTTGTTCGACGGATCTCGCAGTTGTATGCGCCAGGCCGTCTGGCCGGGAGGAGTGCCCATGGCCAACATCGTGCTTCCGCCAGCGTTGATGAATGCGTCCCGAACTCCCTGGGAACGGAGGACTTCAGCGGCGCGGTCCACAGCATAACCTTTTCCGATCGCCCCCGGGTCCAATTGCAGGCAAGAAGAGTGAAAAGTGATTTGATCTGGAGGAGTTAATTCGATCTTCTCATAGCCGACACAAGCTCGAGCCTGGTCCTGCTGCACGGCTGAAGGCATCGCGCCGCCCGATAATGCGGCTTTCCAGAGATTGACGAGTGGCGCGACGGTCAGGTCGAACTTGCCGCCGGAAAGTTTAGAAAACTGGAGCGCTTGTTCGACAAAGCGATAAAGATCGGGCGAAACCTTTTCCGCATGAAAGTGAGCAGATCGATTCAAATGACTCAACGCGCTCTCGGGTTTGTAGTTGCTCAGAAGGTCGTCGATGCGAACGACCTCTTGAAAAGCTTTATCGATTGAAAGCGAGGCATGTTCGGAACGCGCGTCATAGGCAGCAATTTCGAAAACCGTGCCCATCACGTACTTTTTCTTGTAGACGAGAACCTTATTTTCGGAGCTTTGCGAAGATGAGGCGAGCGAGAAGAAAAAGACAAGCAAGGCCGCCGCGTACCACTTATTTGAGCGCATAAACCTCACCGCTCAAGCTTGCCAAGTAGATGCCCTGAGCCGCGAGTACGGGCACCGACTGCATGGCCCCGCCGCCCAATCCGGCTCTCCACACGATTTTTCCGTTCGCCGTATCGAGGGCAAACGTACCTCCCGCTTGGATGCAGACCACACCTTCGCCGATTACGGGAGGTGCCGTCACCACTTCTCCCACTGTAGTTTTCCAACGCAGGTGCCCGGTTTGAGTCTCAAACGCGTAGAGGAATCCGTCTTTGCTGCCGATCACCGCAAGGTCACCAGAAACGGCGGGTGAAGAAGCGATGCCCATTCCTGTTTCATATTTCCAGCGCAGGTCTCCGGTGGTGGCCTTCAGGGCGTAAACAAAGAAGTCTTCCGATCCGATAAGAACCAGATCACCGGCTAAGGCAGGGGACGAATCGATTCCGTTTTCGGTGGGCGTGCTCCATAAGGTTTTTCCGGATGCAGAATCGAGACTATAGAATTTGCCATCGCCGCAGCCGAGATAGAGTTGATGCTCGGCGGCGTAAATTGTGGAATAAATCTTTCCACCTAGTGTTTGTGACCACTTTTCGTGACCGGTCGTAGCGTCAACTGCGTAGACTTTCGCGTCGGCACTTCCAAAAAATACAACTCCGTTGCGAACGACAGGCGAGGACCAGACTTCAGCTTGACTGGCTGCGTGCCATATTTCTTTTCCCGAATGGCGATCGACTGCGTACACTTTGCCATCATCAGATCCAAACAGGACTAAGCCGGCAGAGATGGAGGGTGTGGAATGAATCTGGCCGGCAACATCAAACTTCCATTTTTCGGACCCGGTGAGCGCGTCAATGGCGTGCAGAGTTCCATTGACCGAGGCAACATACAGAACGCCGTCTGCGAGTACGGGAGCCGACCGCACGGCGCCGCCGGTTCGAAATTGCCAAAATGCTTTTTCCGGGGGATGGAGCTGGCGTTGCCCCAAGCCTCCGGTGCGGGCATTGTCTCCGAGTAAAGTGGGCCAGTCGCGCGGGGATTTGGACGCGGCTGTTTCGGTCGTTATCATCATGCTCGGAGAAGACGGTGATCGATTTGTTTCAGATCGGCAACACCGAGACCCAACTTCCCCGCTGCTGCAATGTGTCCGGGCTGGCGAAAGAACAAATTCCTGGAGGCGTCGTGAAAGAAGAGGTTACTGTCGGGCGTGAGGCTGCTGGGATCGTGTAGCCATACGGAGGGAGCGCCGTGTTCGCGACGTGTCTTCTCGATGGCTTCGAGTTCAACGGTGTCCATTGCGACCGGATCGGTTGCGACCATGAGGATGCCGGGCTGGTCGATAAACTCCTGGACTTGCGTGAGCGGGCCGCCGTGCCACACCTGTCGCATGCCGTCCATAATATGCAAGACCGCCTTCGAACGTAATGGTTCGACGGTACACATGAGTCCAATCAGCGGATTGGTGAAAGTATGCGGCGCGAGATGAGTGCGCGCTACATTGTTGAACGTGCCATAGGCCAGGTTCTTGAGAGCTCCAGTGACACCGGATGCGGAGTGATCCTTCATGGTGGGGACGTTAATGATTTTTGTGACTTCCTGGGCCACGATGGTTGCCATGTAGGAGCGGGTTTCCCACTCGCCGAAGAAATTCGCATCGCAGTAAACGTCAGTTTCGTAGCCGTCCCCGCCACTTACGAATGCGTCCTGGATACCGACAATGCGAATCTCCGGTGGCAATAGGGTTTGATAGCTGCCGACATCGATTTCGTACGAATACCGGTCGTAGACGAGAATGTTTCGTGCGGGCACACCAACGGAGCGGACAGCCGCAATGATCTCGCGGATAATCTCGGGAGAAGAACAGCAAGCAGGCGCTCCGGAGGGATTGATCTTGATACCGACAACGTCTTTCGGTTCGATAAATTTCGCCCAAGCATCGTGTGCCGAGGTCTCGCCGGTCAATGCTTTCATTGCCTGCTCGAGCTGGCGCTGCACGACAGGCTGCGAGACGCGGTTTCTTACGATCGCAGTCGAGTCGCGAATCTCGATGACACGTCCGGGAAACAGTCCGGGCATGCCGAGGGGGGAAGGCTTGTAGTTCGGCAGGCCATGCAGTTGAATCGGCGGAGCAGCGACAGGAACCGCGTCCGCACGCACCATCGGATCCAGACCCTGCATGAGCAGCGAAGCGCTTCCGATACAACCGACTTTGACGAAAGTACGACGGTCCATAATCTTGTCCAGATTTCACTCTGCGAAATCGCAGGACTGACGCTTGAAGAGAGCCGATCAGATTACGCCTGCGAGTTCTCGATTACAACCCTGTGCGAGATGTGGGTCGTGGGTTTGTTTGAATTTTGATTCCATTTCGGGCGAAGCGAGGGCTAATTACCTGGGATGAATTGTTTGCGAGGGAGATCCCTCGGTCCGCTGATGAAAAACGCGGGCCTTTGGGTTGACGCCGCAGTGGAGGCGGAATGAAATTGAACCACTACTAACATTTGATTCTCGTCACCAATGGTGACAATCTCGTTCGCAGTGGATACACTTTCGCTTTCACAAAATAATGAGAGGTGCCATGCAGAACTGGATTAAGACCTTACCCGCAATGTTTGCAGTGCTAGCCATCACACTCGGAACTTCTCTCCTCGCAAAAGCGCAAACGCCACGTTACGACTTGCTGTTAAAAGGCGGGCACGTGATCGATCCCGCCAATCACCTTGATGAGGTACGTGACGTTGCTGTATTCCAAGGGAAGATTGCGGCTGTCGAAAAAGATATTCCTGCGGATCAGGCCGGGAAAGTTGTGGACGTCTCGAAGCTCTACGTGACTCCCGGGCTGATCGACATTCATTACCACATTGGCCACGGCGGAGCGCCGCTGAACTGGTTTACTCCGGAGGGACGAGCGCATGCGATGCCGCTCGGGATCCCAGCAGATTTCGCGCTACAGTCTGGAGTCACCACAATCGTAGATGCGGGCACATCCGGCGCGGACACCTTTCTTCAGGAAAAGGAAGAAGTGATCGACCGTGCCAGAGTGCGAGTGCTGGCCTTCCTCAACATCGTGTCGAATGGGATGAATGGCGGGCTGGAGCAAAGTCTGGATGAGATGGATCCCAAGCTTTGCGCTGCCACGATCGCCAAATATCGTGACATCATCGTCGGCGTAAAAACGGCGCATTACTGGACGGCTCTGCCTTGGGATGCAGAGCATGTGCCGTGGGCGGCGGTGGACCGCGCGATTGAATGTGCAACTTTGGCAAACGTACCGGTGATGTACGATTTTTGGCCTCGTCCAGACAGGACCTACGAAGATCTGCTGCTGAAGAAGATGCGACCGGGGGACATCCACACTCATGTCTTCGCGCAGCAATTTCCGATTATTCTTCCCGACGGCAAAATCAATCCCGCGCTGGCGGAGGCGCGTGCACGCGGCGTGATCTTTGACGTGGGACACGGAGCGGGCAGCTTCTGGTTCCGCGCTGCCGTGCCTGCGGCGAAACAGGGATTCATCCCCGACTCCATGTCCACCGATTTGCACACCGGCAACTACAACGTGGTCAGCATGACGAACGTGATGTCGAAATTCCTGGCGATGGGAGTGCCTCTCGAGGATGTCATTCGCCGATCCACGGTGAATCCCGCAAGCGAGATTCACAGGCCGGAGTTGGGCACATTGTCGGTGGGCAAGGAAGCGGACATTGCAGTGCTGGAACTGAAGAAAGGTCACTTCAGCTACATCGATTGTGGCGTTGCCAGGATGGATGGAAATGTGAACCTGGAAGCGCGCATGACCATTCGCGCGGGACGCATTTCGTACGATCCTTCGGGTCTGAGCATGGTGGAGTGGGAGAAAGCGCGTCCACAATATTTCAACGTCCTTGATAAGGGTGAGGGTCCGCCGGCGCGGGCCGACGATTATCCGCGAGACTGAATTGTGTGGAGCGGGCAGGAGTGCCCGCTCCACACCTGCAGGGCGTGCTTTTATTTCACTAGTTTCAGGATGCCGAAGCGCTCCGGAACGTGGAAACTGTCGCGCATGGGGGCACGCCATGCAAGGTAGCGTCGGACTGAAGTCGGTCCCTGACAACGAAATAAATTGATGCGAAGAGTGTTGCCGGCTTCCGCGGGACGGGTATCGATGGCGGCATAGGGAATTCGCATTGCCCCATACCAGACGTGAGCAGCCGCATCGATGCGGGCTGAGACCTCGAACCCTGAGTTCCATTTCCAGCCATTGTCATCGTGCCGATCGAGATCTATATCGAGATCGACCCACTCCCCTTGCGGCGACAATTCAAATTCTTTGTAGCGTCGTATGTTTTTGAAGTCCGAGCCGATGAAGGTTTCCGCGACATCCCAGTTCCAAAGCTCGTTGGTTTCGACGGACGTATTCGGATTCGGCTTCAGATAGAGTTCTTCATAAGGGCAGATGAAAAGAATGTAGAGGTTGTGTTTGGTCCAGCGGGTGCGGATTTCGGTTCGATACCTCGGCAGAGGTGTGCCGTGCGCATCGTTCTCCATGTAGATGGGTTCGGAGCCGCTCCAAAATGAAGAGGATGGATTCGTATCAAGATGCTGATCCGAGTCGGCCCACTTGCTGTGGATTATGGGATCAGCTGCGAAGGCGCAAGCGCCGCAAGCTAGAAACAGAACCAGCAATCGAAAAAGGCTGTTCATATAAGATTCCTTGCTCTCTGAACCGGAGCGGTTTCAGGGATTGCTACGGGAAGTGGCAAGCCGCGTCAGGTGATAAGTCATCAGTTGATCAGGGGACAAGAGCGCCTCACGAAATTCTCTTTCGGCCTGCTGAGTGTTTCCCAGGGCATCATCGAGCATGGCGGCATTGTAAAACCACCTTCCACTTGGTGAACTGTCCTCGCCAGAATTCTTCATGCGCTCACGAATGGACTGCAATCCCTGTTTTGCTGATTGCGGATTGAAATCTGGAAGCTGTTGCGACGCCTTCCACGCCCAAATAGCGTCTTCGACGCTCGACTGCTCAGACGCTTGCTTGAAATGATCCCGAGCTTTCTCTGGCAGGTTGCACGTCTTGTACACGCTCCCGATCAGATAGTTGAATCGGGCGGATCGGAGAAACGGCTCGAGTCCGTCATGCGTAAAAGGCAAGTCCGCGACCGGCTGCGCCAGATGGTCGAGTATCTTGGTCGCGTCGGAACATTGCCCGCGTCGAGCCTGTGAAGAAGCGTACTGGACTTGCACTTCAATCCAGACTTGCCGCACATTGGTGCCACCTTCTTCCCGTTGAAAGAAGCGATTGTGGAACAGCGCGGTTGCTTTTTGGAACTCTCCGGATTCGGCCAAATTCAAAATCAGTTCGTAAACCAGAGAGGTTGGCATACTGGCGCGGTCGGGATACTGCTCCAATGCTGCCACGCGTTCCTGCGGCGAATGACGCAAAACGCTAAGCGATTGATCGATTCCGGTATAGAGAGCTAGGTTGTGAGTATCGGTGCCCAGCCCTTCCTGAAACACAGATAATGCCTGCTCGGGATTGTCTTTCGCATGCAGCAGAGCGCGCCCAAGGCTGGCATCGAGAACGGGGATCTGTGGATTCAATTTGCGAGCCTGATCCCACTGCGTGAGCGCCTCATCGGTTTGTCCCTTGGAAAATAAGAGTGTTCCAAGCAGGTAATGTGCGCTCGCATCCTGCGGGTTGGCGTTCAGAGCGGACGTCAGGACCTGTATGTCTTCGGCATGGCTAGGGAACACATAGTTTGTCGAAAGCTTCGCCGCCGCGCCGAAATCGCCGGAGCCGGACTGCCCTAGTTTCTCGCGGCAATATCCGCGATAGTAGGCGATCAATGGATGCTTATTGGGATGGAGTTGACCAGGCTCGCTCTCATCCGCGACAGCCGGAGGGTAGTTGCGGGACAAGTACGGTAAGCGCCTGAGAGTACATTCCCAGACGGATGTACTGCGGACGCGATGTTCAATACACGATCAGCGTCGTCGGCGAGGTGATGCAGGTCGGGATTGTCGACCTGCTCGAGCAGAAAATAGCTTTGAGGAAATCTCGCCAGCCATTCCTGGGCAAGCTTCCGCGATTTTTCTTTCTGGCCCTCGGCCCCGAGGACTGCGGTCAGCTCTTCGGCAGTGCGAAGATCGTTTGGACCGGCATCGGCAGCAAGTTGCAGGTGGAACTCGGCTCGCTTTAAATTTCCTTCGCGCGCTGAAAGCTCGCCTAGCCGTAGTTCGGATGCGGCGCGGAAGGCCGGAAGAAGCGCAGCAGCTTCGAAAGATTCGCGTGCCTGCTGGTTCTGGCCCAGACCGTCGTACGCAATGCCCAGATAATAGGAAATCTCCGGGTCCGAGGTATTGCGAGCATGAACCGACTCGAGAAGCGGTTTTGCTTCATGGAAGCGCAGCAAACTCGCATACAGCCGTCCTGCCGCTTTGCGGAGTTCAAAGCTCTCGGAAAACTTGGCTAAGGCATCCTGATAGGTTTGCAGCGCCGTCAGCAGATTGCCGTCTAGTTCCTGGTCTTTCCCCAGTTGAACCCAGTCGTCTTCGCTGCGACGTTCGGGTTCGGGGATCTGATACGAAGGTTGCGGCCCAACATGAACGTCTTCGATGGGAGTCCAATCATACTGGCCTTCGGTCTGATGGAGCAGAACAGCATCGTTTGCATCGCGAACTTCAAAACTGTACTTCTGCTGCGGATCCGCGTTCGCGAGTTCGTGAGTCCAGGTGCGTTGCGGAATGAGGTCGCCTTTTTCCTGGAAGATGGTTTTATCTCCCAATGCGATGCGAAGAGTCGCTCTTGGGACTGCCTGATTTACATTGAGGCCCGTGACGAGCGCGTTTTCTTTTCGACTTAGATGGACGACGCCCGCGAGATTCGCCCGCGAGATTCCGCCAATATCGCGCACCGGCATCCAAAACTCGGAGAAGCTGATCGTCTGCCGAGGCTCGAGGAACGCGTATGTCTCCTGATTGCGGAACAATCCTGCCTGGATTTCGACATAAGCGCTGTCATTGTCGGAGAGTGTTTTGCGCCAGTCGAGTCCATCGGGATCGGTGCCCCAGGACCAGATTTTTTTCGCGGGAAGTTGAGAGTAATCCGCGTAATGCGCAGTTCCCGAATTCGTATGAGGATGCCAAACGCCCATGAAAGGCTCGCGGCTGCCGTGCACGAATAGAGACACCGGCCCTTTGGTCTGATTCTTGATGATGCTGAGGTCGATGCCGTCGGCTTCGACGGGCCAAGGCTCGACCTCGCGAAAACCGTGGCTAGCGGTGAAACGCATCGGGTATTGGATTCGCGAGTCGTCCCAGACCTGGACGCCGGCGTTGTTCCACCAGTAAAAGCGATGGCGAACGTCGCTGCGGTTGTTGAGCGTGACTCGCTCTTCGAGAACTGTGGAGTGCGGCCGGAGGACGAGTTCCACCGACCATTGCATTCCATAGACGCGATCGACGTTGCTCACGACAACGGAAGCGCTGCCGTCATTTTCTTGGCCAAAAGAAAAATCAACGGGAGAGAGACTGACCCAGTTGTGGGATACAGGGAAGTTGAATTCGACTCCGAAGGCAGCCCAGGCACCGCGATAAGAAATGGCA
The DNA here is from genome assembly GCA_963711365.1 of Terriglobia bacterium. Classification (GTDB taxonomy): domain Bacteria; phylum Acidobacteriota; class Terriglobia; order Terriglobales; family Acidobacteriaceae; genus Sulfotelmatobacter. Next base: position 88,199 of record CAVQDY010000006.1, read on the forward strand.
GCCTTCTTGATCGACGGATTTGCGTAAAACATCGGCTGGCCGCTGATCTTGTCGGTGCATGTATAAATATGGCCTCCGAGATCAGGCAGAACCGAGCACTTCAAATATTCGTTTTCCAAAAACACAGCGCGCCAGGCGTGGTCGGCACGCTGGCTGGTCAAATTGTCGCGAAGCGTATAGGGATAATTGAACCGGCTGTTCGCGTATTGATCGAACGGCGGATTGGGATCAGGCGCCGCTTCTTCATAGGTGGGCAGAGTAAGAGTGCCTTGCCATACACGAACTTGAGCGGTTGCTGTACACGCCGATAGAAGAAGGAGTGCCGCAAGAATTCTAAGTGTCATCATGTTCGGGCCATACGTTGGATCAAGGAACGGTACAAAGTAACACAGCAGAGGAGTATCACAGATTCGCCCACAGTGTATGTGTGCGAGGGGCGGTGTCCGGCAGCGAACAGAAAAGCGGTTCGGAATCGTGCGAGAATCGTTGACAGCCTATGGGATATTACTTCGAGCGCAGCCATGTAATTGAAACACGGCTAACAGGTTACGACCTCATCAACTATCCCATGTTGAATAAGGGCACCGCGTTCACCGAAGAGGAGCGCTCAGAGTTTGCCCTGCATGGACTGCTGCCACCACACATTGGCACGCTGGAGGATCAGGCAGCGCGTCGCCTGAAAGTGCTGCGCAGTTTCAAGACTGATTTCGAGCGCTACTCTTATCTCCGCGATCTGCAGGATACCAACGAGACGCTGTTCTATGCCGTGTTGGTCAGCAACATCGAGGAAATGCTGCCGCTGGTCTATACGCCGACTGTAGGGGAAGGCTGCCAGCGTTTTAGCGAGATCTGGCGGAAACCGCGTGGGCTCTTCCTCAGTTATCCCAACAAGAAACGCATCCCCGAGATTCTTTCGCACCGCCGCTATGACCAAGTGCGCGTGATCGTGGTCAGCGATGGTGAGCGCATTCTCGGATTAGGCGACCAGGGGGCCGGTGGAATGGGCATTCCCATCGGGAAACTCGCACTGTACACGGCTTGTGCCGGGATCCATCCGGAAGAATGCCTGCCGATCCTGCTCGATGTCGGAACTGACAATGTCACGAGGCGTAACGATGAGCTGTACATCGGATGGCGAAGCGCGCGGGTGCGAGGGGCGGAATACGATGATTTTGTGGAAGCATTCGTGGCCGCGGTGGTTGAGCGCTGGCCGCACGTGCTGCTGCAATGGGAAGATTTTGCCGGAGGCAACGCGGGAAGGCTTCTGGAGCGCTATCGGGATCGGCTGTGCACCTTCAACGACGATATCCAAGGAACAGCGGCGGTGGCGGCTGGCGCGCTGCTGGCCGCAATTCAGATCACCGGTATACCTCTCACGGAACAGCGCATTGCACTTCTCGGAGCAGGCTCGGCGGGAATCGGGATCGCTTCGCTGCTCCTGACCGCGATGGTGGAAGCGGGATTGAGCGAAACTGAGGCGCGGCGCAGGTTCTTCGCCGTCGATCGCGATGGACTTCTGGTGGAAGGCGTTGCCAGCAACCGGGAAGCACAAAAAGCGTTCATTCGTCCACGCTCGGATATCGCCGATTGGAAGCTGCAATCTGCGGAAACGATCACTCCTCTGGACGTCATGACCAACGCGAAGCCGACGACTCTCATCGGCGTAACAGGGCAACAAGGCACGTTCACAGAAGAGATCGTCCGGGCGATGGCGCAGACGGTAAAAAGGCCTGTGATTTTCCCGCTCTCGAATCCGACTTCGCGCTGTGAAGCAACACCTGAAGACCTGATGCGTTGGACAGAGGGCCGAGCCATTATCGGAACAGGAAGTCCTTTTCACGCGGTGGAGTGGGAAGGACGCAAAATTCCAGTCGACCAGACCAACAACTCTTACATATTCCCCGGCGTTGGATTAGGCATCCTCGCGGTGAAGGCCCGGCGGGTGACCGATTCGATGTTCATGGCCGCGGCGCAAGCGCTCGCCGAACTCTCGCCGGCGAGACAGAAAACTTCCGAACGGTTGCTCCCTCCAGTGACCGAACTTCGGAGCGTATCGGTCGCAGTAGCCGAAGCTGTTGCGCGGCAGGCAATCAGAGACGGAGTCGCTGACGCTGTTGATGACGAGACTCTCAGAGCGCGAATTCACGCCAACGTGTGGGAACCGACTTATCTTCCCTACAAGTTGATATCAGAGTCGCGACGCAATATGGCGAACGCAGACCGCGGCTAAGCTGCTCGTGCGGGAAAGTTGCCTGTGAGGATATGGGTCGATCTAGCCCGAATTGCTGGCTGACCTTAAGTAATCGAGACGTGGTGAGGGAAATCACGGAGCGCGGATGGCCTCGCCCTCTATAATCTCCGTGCGAGTCGGAATCGTATCTTACATTTCATAGGGAGATTTTCATGTCAGCAAAGCGTGTCGGGATTCTTACCGGAGGCGGAGATGTTCCGGGGCTTAATTCAGTAATCAAATCGGTCGTCTACCGGGGAGCTGAAATCGGGTGCGAGGTCGTTGGCATCCGCCGAGGTTGGGAAGGGCTGACGCATGTCGATCTGAAAGATCCGGCCAGCCGGGCACGGTATATCCTGCCACTCAATCGCGAGAACACCCGCACCATCGATCGTACGGGTGGCACGTATCTACACAGCTCCCGCACGAATCCCACGAAGATGGCAAAGCTGCCGCCCGTGCTTGCAGGGCAGCCGTTCCAAAGCCGGGAGATTACGAAGAAGGGTGTGACCAGCACGGTATTCGACGTGACGCCGGCGGTGCTGAAGAATATCGAAACGTTGGGCCTCGACTACCTGGTAGCGATTGGCGGCGACGATACGCTGAGTTATGCCGCTGAACTCAACCGGCAAGGCATGAAGGTGATCGCCGTACCGAAGACCATGGATAACGACGTTCAGCACACCGAGTATTGCATCGGTTTCTCGACCGCGATCACGCGAGCCATGGATGCGATCGAGCGGCAGCGAACCACGGTGGGCTCGCATGAGCGGATCGGCATCTTCCGCGTCTTTGGACGTGATGCCGGCTACACCGCACTCTACACCGCATACGTCACGGCGTTGCGTTGCTGCATTCCCGAATACAAGGTGGATTTGAAGCACCTGATCGATATATTAATCAGCGACAAGCGCAGCAATCCCAGCAACTACTCGCTGGTGATTCTCTCGGAAGGGGCGGAGTGGCAAGGCTACAAAGTGAAGGAATATGGCGATCCCGATGCCTTCGGGCATCGTAAAAAAATGAGTGTGGCCGAAGATCTGAGCAGCGAGATCAAGGCCGCCACCGGCGAAGAAACGGTGGTCAGCGATCTGACCTACGACTTGCGTTCGGGCAGTCCAGATTTCGTGGATCGTATGGTGGCCTACACGTTTGCCGGAATGGCCATGGACGCTCTGCAAGAAGGAAAGACGGGCGTGATGACAGCGATCAGCGGCGGCTGCTACACGATGGTACCGATTCCCGATCCTAAGCTTGGTCCACGTAGAGTCGACATCTCTACGATGTACAACACGGAGCGCTACCGGCCAACCTACGTTCACAAGCTGGGGCTGCCGATTTTCCTGACGCGGGCGTGAGATGTGCTTCGACTGCGGAGGCCCGGCCCTTCGTCGACTCCCGCGGTCGAAGTATCCCTCCTTTACACATCCGAAACAACAAGCGTTTTCTTCGAGTGAAGAAACCAGCGGCAGTTACCCCAGGCTGCTGACATCTAGTTACGGCTGCGTCTAGTTCCAACAAGTACGTCGGAAGCTTCTGTTGGGAAACCCGGCACGCTTGTCGGGAATGCCTACACTCCTGCGCGTAGAAACCGCGCAAGTCCTGCATTTCTGATTGGTCCGCCAAGTGCATTTAGAGAATCGGCTGTCACCATTGACGGCCGAGGAGGCGGGAATCATGGGTGGAGAGAATTGGACGTTCTGGCTCAACATGACGAACTTCGCGTTGGGCATTGTGACGCTGCTTGCGGTGGTGGTGGTGGCGGGAGCAGTAAGTTGGGATCTGTTTTTCATGTGGCTACGCAAAGTGCGCACTGGAGATGCCGTCGACATCCGGGGCATCAACATGCAACGACTCATGGCAGAAGTGCGGGCAGGGTGGGGAGCCGATGCTCACAGCCTGTCGGTGCCCGGACTGGGACTGACCATGGCGGATGGTGGCGAGAAGATCGATCCAACCGAAAAGCCGGAAGAAAAAGAATCGCGACGGAAGTGACTTATGGGATGCCCATTCTTAAAAGAAGGCCGTGCGCGTTATTGTCACGCCGCTCCGGTAAAGAAACTGATACTGGACGGACCGGGAACGACAGACGGGGGGCGCTGTGCCTCCGCTGCCTATCGCAAGTGTGAACTGGTGGCGCAAGACGCGGCAGAGGGGCATTCCTGCCCTCATCTGGAAGAAATTCGAGTCCAGTATTGCGGCGTCTCGTCGATCACGAAACTTGTTCCGTTCAGCGACTCGGAGCTGTCGAGCTGCACGAGTGACAGCTACCGCTATTGCGATTCATACCTGTCACTGGCCCGGCCACATCCGAGCACTCCAGACGGAAAACTGATGTTCTCGCCGAATCACTTCTGGCTGGATCGCGAAGAAAACGGACTTTGCCATATCGGCATTGACGGATTTCTTGCGGATGTAGCCGGCAATGTCGACGGAATCACTTTCGCGACGCTGCATGGGACACATTGTCCAGCGGTGGCTCTGACCGTCCACGGCGTGGAGTGGCCGATGAGCTTTCCTAATCCCGTGATGATTCAACGAGTGAACAGCCGGCTGCGCAGCGATCCGGCGAGAGTGACAGCGGATCCTTATGGCGCGGGATGGCTCTTCGAAGGCTACGAAGTGCCGGAGCGCACGCGAACGGGCCTGGTCTCGGGAAAACAAGCTGAGGCCTGGCAAGCCGAGGAGCGGACGCGGCTGGAAAGGGAGATCCACGAAACGCATGCTCCGGGTTGCGATGGTGGCTCGCCGGTTCGCGGAGTGGCTCAGTTGTTACCGCGGCAACATGTGGTCTGCCTGCTGCAGCACTTCTTCTCGAAGCGTGGCTGGACGGCGGAGGAGTGAGCATGAGGCGGTTTCTGCTGATGTTCGGTCTCGGGTTCGGGGTAGCACTGCTGGTGGGATGGGTAGCATTTCCGCGAGCGTTGTATGTGCAGAAAAAGCAGCCGTTGGAGTTCCGGCACAAAACACATGCAGAGAAATCCGGGGTCGCGGAGTGCAGCGAGTGTCACGCACTTCGCGATGACGGCGCGTTTGCTGGGGTGCCCGCGATGGAGAAATGCGCCAGCTGCCACTCGGACAAAATTGGCGAGAGTAAGGCAGAAGCCACTCTGGTTGACACCTATATCAAGCCGGGACACGAAACTCCATGGCTGGTGTCTGCGCAACAGCCTGCCAATGTGTGGTTCTCGCATGCCATTCATTTAAAGCGCGGTGGGTTGAAGTGTGAGGACTGCCACGGAAAATACGGCGAGTCCGATCAGGTGAAAGTATATGAGGTGAACCGCATCAGCGGATACAGCCGTGATATCTGGGGACACTCGATGTCGCGACTGCGTCGTGCACCAGGGGACGGCATGACGATGAGCGACTGCGAAAACTGTCATCGTGCGCGTCACGTAGAGGTGGGGTGCCTGGGCTGTCATCAGTGAAGGGAGAAGCATGAAGTTCTCACGTCGAGATCTGCTGGTGTGGGGCGCGGGCGCCGCGGCGGGTCTAGTGGTGACGCCGGTTCCTTGGAAGCTGTTGGATGACACATCGAAATGGAGCCAGAACTGGCCGTGGATTCCGCAACCCACGCTTGGACCGGTGGAAGTAAAACAATCGGCCTGCACGCTGTGTCGAAATGGATGCGGAATAAAAGTACGGATGGCCGGCGGATGGCCGGTTGGAGTGGCTGGTGTTGCGAGTCATCCCGTTACGCGTGGCGCACTTTGCCCGTTGGCATTTGGAGCGCACCAACTGAACTGGCATCCAGATCGACTGCGGACGGTGCGGCATCGCGGGAGTTCGGCGTCGTGGGACGACGCCCGGTCTGCGTTTGCGAAGGCATGCGGCGAAGGACGCGTTGTGGTCATCGACGGCTATCCGGGACGGGCAGCTTCGGCCGTACTCGAAAAGTTCGCGGAGAAGCGAGGCGAATATCGGGTGGTACGCGGAGCGGAGACGCGGGCACTTGCGCCGTACGAAAAATGGAGTGGAGTTCCAGCAGAGTCGCTTGGATATGACATCGAGAACGCCGGCACGATTCTGAGCTTTGGCGCGCCTTTGCTGGATGGGTGGGGTGTCCCGGGACGACTGGCCCGGCTTTGGGCAGAGCGAGCGGCAGGTCAAGCCGAACCACAGATGCGCGTCATTCAAGTTGAATCTTCGCTCTCGCGGACGGCGGGGCACGCTTATCAATGGATCAGCATCCGTTCGGGATCGGAAGGCGCTTTAGCCGCAGGTGTTGCGCGCGTGCTCCTCGAAAACAAGCTTGTGAAGACGCACGGACCCGTGCCAGAAATCACACTGGATGAAGCTGCTTCGCAGACTGGACTGGATGCGAATGCGATTCGCGAGCTTGCGCGAATGATTGTTGCGCGGCCCCCTGTCATTGCCATTGCGAATGATCACGATTCCTCGGTTGCGGCATTGAATGTTGTGCTGGGAGCGGTAGGAACTCGCGGCGGGATCGTCCGGCGGTCGAAGACGGCGAAGGCTCACGCGAGTGCCGAGGCTGCAATTGCGTCTGCGCGGGCGGTGATTCTCGATTCCAGCGTGCCTTGGAATTTTGTGCCGCAGACCGATGCGGAAGTATTCCACTTCGCGGCATGGAACGGCGGTCCAAGCAAAGCGGACTGGCTGTTGCCGGCGCCAGGATTCCTGGAAGAGCTGACGGATGTGCCGACGGCACCGACGTCCGGGGTCGAAACGTACGCGCTTGCGGCGAGTCTGTCAAAGGCCGCGCATCCGACACAGAGTTGTGCGGAGTTTCTGGCGAGCGTCGATCCCAGTCTGCCATCCGCGGAAAAGATCATTCACACGCGTTGTGAGGAATTGTTCCACGCGAGGAGAGGGAATCTGCATTCGCGGGAAGAGACTTTAGTGTCAAAGATTGCATCCGCGCAGAAATTGGAGGAGCAACTTTGGAGTGGAGCAGTTTGGGTTGGCGAGCCGGCATCCGGTGAGAGCATTCGCTGCGCGCTCAAACAATGGCCCGCGGCGGATGCGGGCTCGCCTCTCGATTGGAGTGCGAGCTGGGCGGCGCCGGTGATGCCGCCCCTGGCGTCGAAGCTCTACCAGGAATCGGGCTTGCGCGAATCGCAGTGGAGGAATGCATGAACGCCCGTTACGGTATGGTGATCGATCTGGATCGGTGCACAGGCTGCGGTTCGTGCATGGTGGCGTGCGCCGCGGAGAACAACGTGCCGGCACTTCCCCAAGCAACGGCGCGCACTGGGTTGACACCGATGCTGGTGCGCAAGGTATCGAACGGGATGGAAGGCAATCTGCGCCGGGAAGCATTCATCCCGATCATGTGCATGCACTGCGAGCACGAGACGCCGTGCGTGCACGTTTGTCCGCAGCAGGCGGTGGAAGTGGATGCAGCGACGGGCATTGTGATGCAGATGCCGCAGCGCTGCCTAGGCTGCCGGTATTGCATGACGGCGTGTCCGTATCACGCGCGGTATTTCAACTGGTGGGATCCGTCATGGCCTGCCGGAATGGAGAAGACCCTGAATCCGGGAGTAGCTTCGAGGATGCGCGGCGTGGTGGAGAAATGCAATCTTTGTCACGCGCGATTCCATGCGGCGAAGGAGAAGGCGGCTGCGGCGGGGCGGCGCGAGATCGATGCTGCCGATTACATTCCGGCGTGCGTGGAGGCTTGTCCGACGGGCGCAATCCGATTTGGCAACCTGGCGGATCAAAACGATCCGGTGGCGCAAGAAGCGCACTCGGCGAATGCGTTCCGGCTGCTGGCTCGCATCGGAACAGAGCCTAAGGTTTATTACAAGTCGAATGAGGCATGGGTGAGGAGAATGGCCGAGCCGGGTGGGCAGAGCAACAGTCCGATCCAATCGGCCGAGAATTCGCAGAGTCAATTGGAGGCACAACATGTCTAGTGCGGCTCTCGCCGACAGTCGATGGATTGCTCGCGGCGAAGAGCGAGTTTCGTTGCCACGATTTCTAGCCTGGCTGAGTCCCTGGGTGGTCATGCTTGCGATCGGAGTCTATGCCGCTGGCTTGTGCCTGTACTACGGGCTCAATCAGACGAACATGGACAATCGCTTTGCGTTCGGCCTCTGGATCTTTCTGGATCTGGGAATTATTGCGCTCGGGGCGGGAGCGTTCTTCACTGGATTTCTGGTTTACATTCTCAAGCGCGCCGAGTTAAGGCCGATCCTGAATACGGCAGTGGTTGTGGGTTTCATTTGTTATAGCGGCGCAGTTGCCATCCTGGGAATCGATGTCGGACAGCCTCTGCGATTCTGGTTCACCTTTTGGCATCCGAATACGCACTCGATGCTAACCGAAGTGACCTTCTGCATTACATGCTATCTAACGGTACTGTGCCTGGAGTACATTCCGATCGTTCTACGCAATCGGCAATTGCGCAAGCTGCCATCATTCCTCGTATTTGAACATCAGCTCCATAAGTTAGTGCCGGTGCTGGCTGGGGTCGGGGCGCTGCTCTCCTTTTTTCACCAAGGATCGCTTGGTGGACTCTACGGAGTGCTGCGCGGGCGTCCGTTTGCGTTCCGGCAGGGAGTCTTCATTTGGCCTTCTACTTTCTTCCTTTTCATTTTGTCGGCAATTGCGACGGGGCCGAGTTTTCTGATGTTGGTGACCGCGACGGTAGAAACAGTTACGGGGCGGAGGTTGGTGGCGAATGACGTTTTCCGCCGCTTGGGTCTGATTTCCGGCGTATTGTTGGGGATTTATGTCGCGGCGAAGTCAATCGACACGCTGATCTGGCTGAATCGTACGTCTCCGTCCGAAGGATTCGCAGCCTGGCAGTACTACATCTACAAGCCATTCGGCACGCCAGTTCTGTTTGCTGAGATTGTTCTGTTTGGACTAGTGCCGGCGTTCCTGCTCACGTTTCGGCATACGGCGGAGCGGCGTGGATGGCTGCTGAGCGGCGCGGCGCTGGCGTGCTGCGGAATTCTGATGAACCGGTTCGTTATGACCGTGCAGACTCTGGCACTGCCCACTCTGCCGTTCGACAAATTTTTACGATACACACCGAGTTGGCAAGAGATAGCCAGCTTCGGCGGCGTCATCGCTTACGGCGTCATTATTTACTCGCTGTCTTACCGATATCTGCCTTTGTTTCCGAAGTCAGAGGGAGAGGGCTCTCATGTTTCCGGGAATTGATGGGTTTCATTGGACGATCGGTCACGTTGTCTTTCTGATGCTGTTTTTTGCGGTCGTTGTGACCATCCTTTGGACGGTCGCTTCCGCCGCGTGGCGCACGGCACACGACTTTCGAAGTCATCATGCAATCGATCTGTGCTGGAAGGCGGATTTCGCGGACTTGCCGGAGGCGGACCGCCGATGCCGTCACGAGTTGGCGGGCCGGGTTATTTCGAGAACGTGCGACAACCAGTTTGATTGCCGGAGCTGCGAGAACTATTCGCACTTTGCCGTGCTGCCCGCAACGGGAGTTACCCAAGATCTCGGGCTCGATTATCCCGCGGACCGTCTTTACCATCGTGGGCACAGTTGGGCAAAGCCGGAGGCGGATGGGTCCGTCAGCATTGGACTGGATGCGCTCGCGGATCACTTGATCGGGACGCCAGAGGCTGTCGACGTGCCGGAGATCGGACAACAACTCGACGTCAACCAGATCGCCTGGCGCGTCAAGAAGAACGGGCGAGAGATCCGGGTGCGAGCGCCATTGGAGGGGACTGTCATTTCGGTTGGTGGCCGCGAGGATAACTGGTCTCTAAAGATCCGTCCACGGGTCGATGTGCAAGACCCGAAAACGACGCGGCATTTGCTACGTGGACCCGAGGTTCACGGATGGGTCTCGCGGGAGTTGGAGAGACTTCAATTACAACTTCGCCCTGCGGGCAGTCAGCCAAGCCTGGCAGATGGAGGAGTGCTGATACATGGATTGATGGATGCACTGCCGGACTCGGACTGGAATACAGTTCTTGCGGACACGTTCCTGGAAGTGTGAAGTTGCGGAACCGGCGTCAGTGCACAATCTCGTAGCGCTTTAGCTTGTCGTACAGCGTAGAGCGATCGATTCCGAGCGCGGCCGATGCTTCTTTCACGTTCCCATGTTTCCTCTCAAGCGCGGCGACAATGGCGCGGCGTTCCAGTTCGCCAAGAGGAATGTCCGGAATTTCGAAAGCTTGTTGCGAGCCAGCGTGTTGCAACCAGGAGAAATCCTGCTCGTCGAGCATGCCATTACGACATGTGACAATCGCGCGCTCGATTACATTTTCCAATTCGCGCACGTTCCCGGGCCAATCGTGGGCCATCAGCACCTTCAGAGCTGCCGGAGAGATACCGTGAACCTCTCTGCCCAATTCCGAAGAAATACGATTCACGAAGTGTTCGGCCAGTAGAGGTACGTCCTCGCGACGTTCGCGCAGGGCAGGCAAGCGAATCTCGATTACATTCAGCCGATAGAAGAGATCTTCGCGAAAGCGTCCTTGCTGGACTTCCTGGGCAAGGTTCTTGTTGGTGGCGGCGATAATGCGAACGTCGACCTGAACCTCTTCTGTTCCGCCGACCCGATAAAAGCGGCGTTCCTGCAGGACTCGTAATAGATCGGCCTGCAGTTTGGGGGAAATATCACCAATCTCATCGAGGAAGAGAGTTCCGCCATCTGCCAGTTCGAATTTACCTTTTGACTGGCTGTTCGCTCCCGTGAAGGCGCCCTTTTCGTAGCCGAACAGCTCGCTTTCGAGCAACGTCTCAGTTAAGGCAGCGCAGCTCACCACGATGAAGGGTTTTTCTGCACGACTGCCTGAATAATGGACGGCGCGAGCGACGAGTTCTTTTCCGGTTCCGCTCTCCCCACGAATCAGGACCGTGCTGCGAAGGCTCGCAATCTCCTGGGTCAGTGCAAGGATCTCTTCCATACGAGGGTTCTTGGTGATGATGTCGTGGTGGCGGTATTGCCGCGTGAGTTTTTTTCGCAGGATCGCATTTTCGCTTTGCAGCTTTTTCAGTTTAAGGATGCGCGAAACCAGCATTGAAATTTCCTGCGGATTGCAGGGTTTGACGATGTATTCCTGGGCACCCTCTTTCATGGCCTGAATGGCGGTGTCGACCGTGGCATAAGCCGTAATAATGATGACGGACGCGTCAGGGCGCACCCGATGGATTTCCATCATGGTCTCGATGCCATCCATTCCGCCGGGCATTTTTAGATCGACAAAACAGATGGCGTAGTCGGCCCCCTTGGCAAGCTCAACCGCCTGCTGGCCGTTGGATGCAGTATCGACGCGATATCCATCTTCCCGGAGCCACGCTGCCATGGACTCGCACATTACGTCTTCATCGTCGACGACAAGAATGGGCCAGCTTTTTTTCATACTCCTCCATCCAGAGACGCAAAACGTTCGGCTATTTGCACGCCGCAGCGAGAGCAGTACTCTTCCGCCTTGGTATCGACCATCCCTATGTGCGTTGAGAGACTCATCGCACATTTCTGCTCGGAGCAGTGGACCAGGCCGAAAGTGTGTCCCATCTCGTGCAACACTTCTTTGGTTAGGCGCTCTCGCAAGAGATCGTCCCTTGCGGGGAGCCCATAAAATTCCTGCTGCAGGCGGCAAAGGGAGACGATCGCCACCCTTCCATCGAGTTGTGCTTGTCCGAAAAGGAAGCTCAGCATGGGAATCGATAGGTCCACAGCGGTGACGCCCAGTACTCTTGAAGCGTCCTGCGGAGCCTTTTGCGCCAGCAGTTTCATGATTTCCACGGAGTGATACTGTTTCCGTTTGCCGTCATACGCAGAATCAGGAATCGATAATGCGGGCAGACGCCGGATTGGTAGAGGAAACCATTCAGCGGCTGCATCTTCAATCCACTCCCAAACCTTGTCTGGCACGTTGCCGATCGGGACAAGATAAAGAGCGCTCACACAGACTGCACCTGCACTTCCCGAAGCTCCGGATCACTTTTGCGCGACTTGAGTGGCAACGTGATGGTGAAAGTGGTGCCGACATTTCTCTGACTTGTAACCTCGACCTCGCCATCGTGAGCCTTGACAATCCCGTAGAGCACCGCAAGGCCAAGCCCGACTCCTTTGCCATCCGCTTTGGTTGTGAAGAACGGGTCGAAGATCTTGGATAGATTTTCCGGAGCAATGCCCTCGCCGGTGTCTTGCACTGAGAGTTCGGCGTTGGTTCCCTGGTCCACCAGGCGGGTACGGATGCTGAGTGTGCCGCCACCCTTGGACTGCATCGCCTGAGCGCCATTCAAAACAAGATTCAGGACCACTTGCTGCATTTGTGAAGAATCACACTCGATCTGAGGCAGAGTTTCCTGCAAGTCCAGAACGATTTCGGTACTTAACAATTTCAGTTTGTGCTGCGCAAGGTTGACCGTGGTACGAATCAGCTTGTTGAGATCCGCGGGCGCCCGCTGCGGCTTCGATCGACGTGAAAAGGAGAGAAGATCAGAGACAATCCTGCCGACGCGCGCCGTTTCGGTTGAAATTAATCCCAGGTACTTACGGAATTCAGCCTCTCGCCCGGGTGGGAACGCGCCATTTGCCATAAGGCGTTCCAGGAGCATCGATAGGTTCAGCACGCCAGAAACGGGATTATTGATCTCGTGCGCCACGCTGGCGGCGAGCTGTCCCAGGGATGCAAGGCGGTCTGTCTGGATCAGCTTGCGTTGCGCAGTTTGCAGCTGTTGAGTGCGCTCCTGGACTTTGTCCTCGAGGGTCTGCTGCATGTCGTTGAGCTCGGTGACGGCCAGCTTCAAACGCTCGCGCATGCGATTGAAGGAGTCCACTAACTCGTCGAGTTCCTGGCTGCGGCGCGTGATCTCTATGTGCTGGTCCAGATCCATCTCGCTGACTGCTTTGGTGCCTTGGATTAGCTGGCGGATTGGAGTGGCGACGAATCGATGCGTGAATAAGATCACGAAGGCAGCGCCGATCCCTACCTCGAGAAGTGTCGAGATGATCGTTTGCAGAGTGATCGTTCTGGTTTGCTCTTTGACCGGATCAAGCCGCAGCGCCACGTCTACTACTCCGAGCACTTTGGTGGACGCCCTATGAGCATGGCAGCTGGCATTACTGCACGAAGGCTCGTTGTAGATGGGAGTGACCATGCTGATGGTCTTGACTCCCTCGGACGTGGTGGCATAACGAACCCGGGAAGCTTGTGCGGGCTTGTCAATGATCGGTCCATTCTTGTGACACGCTGTGCACACTTCATTCGTCAGATTCGGGAGGTCCTGATTCGGCTGTTCACGGGCGTCGGTCGAGAACACGAGTCGGCCTTCGCGATTGAACATGCGAATCCGATCGACGCCTTCCTTATCGGCGATCGTCTGCATAATGTGGTACTCGGCCTTGCGGTCATCGTCGAGCATGAACTGCCAGGTGGCGCTGGTGATGCTGCGCGACAATTCGTCGGCCCCCAAAACCATCGTCTCGACCAACTGTTTCTTTTGGGTGCGGAAGTTCAGGTAGCCAGTGACGCTGCTGATGGCAACGATGAGGATCGTCAGCGAGATAATCAGCTTGGGGCCAAGTTTTCGTGGCATTGAGGCATCACCCTTGCGGCGTATCCGCAAGTCGAAGGGTCCTGTGAGGGAGGCTTCTGCTCAAGGCTAAATTTCAGGAGGGGGCTACACCGTGATCACTAACGCGTGAACGGGTGATCCATATCACACCGTTTGTGTGGGCTTGATCAGTCATCTTAGCCTCAGCAACTCATTGATAATCAGACATTTGTAGCGATAGTCAGAGTTGATACGCACTTCATAACCGGCGTAAACGCGGCCGGCGACTGGCCTGCCGGCCTGCATACTGCGGTAACCAAACAATAATGAGGGAAACGCTGTATACGAGTGGCCGGGTGGACCTGAGACCATACTGCGTTTGCGTCCAGTCGAAAGCCCCGTGACTAAGCGTTTGCTCTGTGTTGACGACGATGCCGAGACTCTCAAGCAGCGAACGCTGCTACTGGAGTCGAGCGGCTATTCCGTCGTGGCGGCTGCGTCGGCCGGGGCGGCGTTGGAGCTGCTGGCGAACGGCACCGCTGTTGACCTCGTTTTGCTTGACTACGTTATGCCGGGAATGAACGGTGACGAATTGGCGAGGGAACTTCGTCAGAAATACCCCGACCTTCCGCTGATCGCTGTTTCCGCCGTCGACCCTTTGCCTCAATCTTTCCTTCGGAATGTCGACGGTCAGCTCCGGAAGGGCGAAGACCCTCAGGTTCTCCTTTCAGAAGTGGCAAGCGTGCTCGGACGATTCAACAACGGTCGCGGCAAAAGAACTGTGTCGCAAAGGACTGTTTTATGCGTTGAGGACGAGGAATTACAGCTGAAGGCCCGGAGAATGCTTTTCGAATCTGCCGGCTATCGTGTGTTGGAGGCTAGATCCGCTAAGGGCGCGATCGCGACCTTCGAGTCTTCCGATGTCGACGTCGTGGTGATGGACTACTGGCTCTCCGATCAGAATGGAAATGGAACCGCGGTGGCTGAGCAAATGAAAAAGATACATCCGCGGACACCGATTGTGATGCTCTCGGGCTTCAGCTCTTTGCCGGGTGAAGGAGCTCTCGTCGATTCCTGGATGCGGAAGTCGCAACTGGAGCCGGAGCATTTGCTGCACGAAGTAGATCGTTTGATCGAACTCCGCACTATCCATCAGCAAACTGACAGTCCCCATGAAAGCAACTAGGTCGGTAGCTCAGCCGCCGGAGGGTTCGAAAACGGCGGACGGCGTGAGCCGGAAGATGTTCGCTCTGATCGTAACCATTCTGGTAAGCACTCTTCTGCATGCCTGGGCAATGCCTGCGGAGTCACCAGCCGGGGAGGGACCTCAAGCGCACCTGAAAGATCTCACTCTGGCGCAACTCGGAAATGTTGAAGTGACAACGGCGTCCAAAGAGCCCGAACATGTGTGGAAGACAGCGGCGGCGATCTATGTTCTGACGCAGGATGACATTCGCCGATCTGGAGCGACAACAATTCCCGATGCCCTCCGGCTGGTGCCGGGGGTGGAAGTAGCGCGAATCAACAGCAATCAGTGGTCGATCGGGATTCGCGGATTTGGCAGCAGGCTGACGCGAGATGTTCTGGTGCTGATTGATGGACGCACGGTCTACACCACCCTTTTGGCCGGAACGTATTGGGAAGTGCAAAACCTGATGCTTGCGGACGTGGAACGGATTGAGGTGATCCGCGGACCAGGCGGGACAATCTGGGGGCCCAATGCAGTGAACGGTGTCATCAACATCATCACCAAGAGCAGCAAAGATACGCATGGCAAATATGTCAGCGTAATCGGGGGCAATGTCGATGAAGGAATGATGAATGCCCGGTTTGGGGCGGGTAATGGTAAAGGCCTCGATTACCGGGTCTATGGCATGGCGTTCGATCGAGGTCCTGAATTTCATCCTGGCGGCATTGACTATGATCGCTGGAGGTCTGTGCAAGGCGGGTTCCGCATGGATTTGGCGGATGGCGAGCGGAACCGATACACCGTGCAAGGCGACATCTATGACGAGGGAACGGGACAAAGTGTGGCTGCAACGACGTATGCCTTTCCTTATCAGCAGGTCCTGGATGGAACCGCCCGTTTATCCGGCGGAAATATTCTTGGGCGGTGGCAACAAACACAGGGGCAAGGCAAGGACTTTCAACTTCAGGCTTATTACGATCGCACGAACCGTCACGAATTAAATTTCGCAGACCTGCGCGATACCTTCGATGTGGACTTCCTGGATCGCTTCCCGCTGCCCGGCCATCAGCAGATATCGTGGGGACTGGGCGCCCGGTTCAGCCGGGGCACAAATCCGACGATCGTCTCTGGCCTGTACTTCCTCTCTGGATCAAGAACCGACAAGCTCTTCACTGGCTTTTTTCAAGATGATATTGGGCTTTTCGACAATCGGGTTTCAATCTCGTTTGGCACGAAGCTGTTAAAAACCAACTACACGGGAGTGCAACTGGAGCCCAGTGGTCGGTTGCTCTGGACACCGACCAAGACGGAGACAATTTGGGCAGCTTATACGCATGCGCTTAGAACGCCGTCCGATGCGGAGCGCGCATTCTACCTCACAGGTTTCACAGGCACATTCATTAATGGATTGCCTTTCTTTGCGAGATTCAATGCGAATCCAAACTTTCACTCCGAGGAGCTAAACGGATACGAACTGGGTTATCGGCATCTCTTCACCGAGACCGTCTATGTCGATGTCGACGGTTTCTACAATCATTACGGAGACCTCTTCAGCGAAGATATTGTTGGCGCTCCTTTTTTGGAGAACAGCCCCGCTCCCCCTCACTATCTGCTTCCCGCTCAATTCGGCAACGGGCTCGTGGGCACCACACGGGGAGTGGAGGTTGCACCGGAATGGAAGCCGATGCCCTTTTGGCGGTTGCGGGCTTCCTATTCGTTCCTGCAAATGGAGCTCAGGAAGGGAACGAATTCCATGGATGTTGGGACCGCCGGCTCCACCGAGGGATCCAGCCCGCGACACGAGGCTACGCTTCTGTCGGGATTAGACATCAAGAAAGCGGTTAGTGTTGACCTCACATTTCGATACGTAAGCCGCTTGCCTGCGCTGGAGATTCGAGCCTACACCACTGCGGATGCACAATTCACATGGCACGCCGCGCAGCACCTCGGCTTTTCGGTTGTCGGCCAAAACCTATTCCAGCCATATCACTATGAATTCGCAAGCGACCCCGCCCCGAATGTCGCAGTTAAGCGAAGTGTGTACGGACAGATTACTTGGCAACACTAAGAGCTGCGATGGAGCCCAACGAGAGATCGCGATCTGTCGGCTTTCGATCCTCGCCCCACGCGAGGTTCTTGGCGGGCTCGTTCGTGTTTCTTTTTCTGCCTTTGAGTATGTGTCTGGCTCAAGATTCCAAGCCTACCGAATCTCAGGTTAAAGCGGCCTATCTTTATAACTTTGGGAAGTTCGTGGAGTGGCCATCCGGTCAAGGGGCCGTTTCGGGGACGTTTCAAATCTGCGTACTAGGCCGAGATCCCTTTGGCGCTGTTCTTGATTCGACCGTGGATGGAGAGAGCGTCGATGGCAAGAAGATTTCGGTGCAGAGAATTCATCGCGTGCAAGAGGCGACCGGCTGCAACATTCTCTTCATTAGTTCCTCGGAAGAAAGCCGTTTAACGACAATCCTCAGCGAAGCCGAGCGAATGCGTCTTCTTACCGTCAGCGATATTCCGCATTTTGCCGAGCGTGGCGGCGTGATCGGACTCGTGAGCCAGGAAGACCGAATCCGATTTGAGGTAAATCGCAGCGCAGCTGAAGAGAGCCATCTACCGCTTAGTTCCGAATTGTTGAAAGTTGCGATCCGTGTAATTCAGAGGAAGCCAAAAAGCTAGCGATGGCGGAAAGTCGTACAGGATCGATTTCGACTCGGCTCACGATGTTGAACACTCTTGTGAGTGGCGTGGCCTTGCTATTGGCCTGTGCAGGCTTCTTTGCGTACGACCAAATTACATTCCGGGAGAGCCTTCTTCGGACGCTCTCGGCGCAGGCGCAAATTGTCGGATCCAACAGTGTCTCAGCCATTCTTTTTAACGATCCGCAAGCAGCCGCGAGCACGCTAGCCGCATTGCGGAGTTCGCAGAATATTGTCTCGACTGGAATTTTCACTCTGGGGCGGCGACCGCTCGCAGAATTCTCAAAGGAGCCCCAGGGGGAAATTCCAAATATCCCTGCGCTGCCTCAAGCAAAAGCTGAAGGCTACTGGTACCGGGCGAAATACGTCATTTTGGTGCGACAGATCATGTCTGAGGGGAAACCGATAGGATTCGTTTATCTTCGGGCCAGCCTCGCCGAGATTGATCAGCGACTCAAGCGGTATGCGCTCATAGCCGTCGCCGTCTTATTAGTTTCATTGTTCGCCGCAAACATTGTTTCCTCGTCATTCCGAAAATCAGTCGCTCAACCCATCGTGCAATTGGCCACGACCGCTCAAGAGATATCCCGCGATAAGAACTACAGCATTCGCGTCCATCCACCGAGGGAACAGAACGAGCTCGCGGTCCTGGTAGATTCGTTCAACGATATGTTGAACGAACTCCAGAAGAGTCACGATGAACTGGAACATCGGGTTTCAGAACGCACCCGAGAGTTGCTTTCCTCGAACCGTGAACTGGAAGCATTTTCCTATTCGGTATCGCATGATCTCCGAGGCCCGTTAGATGCCATCAACGGCTTCAGCTACGTGCTTCTGAACCAACACGGCACCGGACTGACGCACCAAACGCGCGAACTGGTGGAGAACATACGCTCGAGCAGCAGGAGAATGACGTCGCTGATCGATGACCTGTTGAATCTGTCGCGAGTAACGAGCAGCGTGATGCGAGCTGAAAAGGTAGATCTGAGCGCAATCGCCCGTTCCATCATTCAAGAATTGTGCCGCAGCGCGCCGGACCGCCAATTGGAGTTCATCGCGCCGGAAAATATAGAGGTATTTGGGGATGCCCGGCTTCTCAGCATCATGATGGACAACCTGCTCCGCAATTCATGGAAATATACTTCGCATCACGATCACGCTCGAATTGAGTTTGGCAGCACGGAGGAGGACGGTCGCATCGTATATTTCGTAAAGGATGATGGCAGCGGATTCGATCCTCGTTCCGCCGACCGTCTGTTCCAACCATTTCAACGGCTTCATTCGACTGCTGAGTTTCCGGGCAATGGCGTAGGGCTGGCCACTGTCAAAAGAATCATTCAGCGCCACGGAGGAGAAGTATGGGCGCAGGGAGCGGTTGAGAAAGGAGCAACCTTTTACTTCACAATAAGTTCTCCTCGAAGCTATGGGTCGGCTCGCTAAGCGCGCCTTTTACATAGCCTTTCAAGTGAGGAGTTCGAACTCGACAACTCCTATGAAATCAACAGCATCAGAGTGAGACGCGTTGAGGTGCTATTTGTGCTGATTTCGACTTTCATGCGGCTTGGAGTTACCTGATTCATGATGCGTTTGTCAGTTTTTCTCCTTGCCGTGCTCAGCGCAACCGCGATGGCACAACTGGCATTTCAGGCCCCTTCGACCGCGTATGAAGGTCAGAAGGTCAGCAGCGTCTCGTTGATTGCGAATCCGCACCGAGATCTAGGGCCACTCTATCCATTGCTGACACAGCGCGCAGGCGAGCCGTACTCCCAGCAAGAGATTGATGCTGATTCGAAGGCTCTGCAGCGAGCCGGGCGGTTCCCCGAAGTAAAAGTGAGTGTTGTACCGCAAGTGGATGGGCTGAGAGTTGAATTCTTACTGGAGCCTGCCTACTACCTGGGCGTGGTCGAGTTTCCGGGAGCTACAAAGGAATTTGCCTATATCCGACTTCTGCAAGTAACGGATCTCTCGGGCGAGGATCCGTACGATCCGTCGCAGATTCCGGTCGCCCAAAAAGCCCTGACAGATTTCTTTCATCACAATGGATATTTTCGGGCCGAGGTGAAGGCACAGCCCATAATCGATGACGCACATCAACTGGTTAGTGTTCACTTCCCGGTCAATCTGGGAAAAAAGGCGCGCATCGCCTCCGTGGATATTGAGGGAACAAATAACGCGGAGACGAGTCGGTTGCTGCATTCGGTCCATTCCATCTGGGCGCGCCTTTCAAGAGGGCTCTTGAAAACGGGAAGGCCTTATTCGCCAACCGTTATCACGACAGCAACGAAGCTGATGAAAAGGTCCTTGACGAAAGAACACAGACTGGCGAGCAGCGTGAAGGAGAATCCGCCGAAGTACGATCCGCAGACAAACCGGGTACATGTGTCGTTCACCGTTGAAGTTGGGCCGATGGTAACCATTCGGACAGAGGGGGCGAAACTCAGCGTAATCCCTTTTCTCGCCAGTCGCGACATGAAGAAGCTGATCCCAATCTATTCCGAAGGAGCGGTTGACCAAGAGCTGGTCGAGGAAGGTCAACGCAATCTGACTGACTTTTTCCAGAAAAAAGGCTACTACGACGTGAAGGTCACGACGGAGTTCCACAAGCAGCCGGATGAGGTCGCGGTGGTTTACAAGATTGATCGGGGCCGGAAGCACAAGGTTGCCCGTATTACGTTTCATGGGAATTATGCGATTGGCACAAAAGATCTTCTTGCCGAGGTGACCGTCAAGAAATCTCATATTTGGACGCACGGCAGGCTGAGCCAGAAATTGCTGAAGCAGAGTGCTTCGAACGTCGAGGCGCTTTATCGCGATCGAGGTTATGAAGAGGTGAAGGTCACGCCGAGAACCGTTGATCACGAACCGAAGATCGACGTGGATTTCGATATCGACGAAGGCCAGCAAACGCTGGTCGATGATGTGCAGGTTACCGGCAATCAGAATATCGCCTACGCGCAACTCACGGCACCCAATGGTTTTCAACAGCGGGCAGGGGAGCCATTTTCGCCGCGGAAGATGACTGATGATCGCAACCGTATCTCGGCGAATTACTTAAATCGCGGGTATTTGAACGTGGAAGTGAAGGCGTCGACAAAGCCCGTGGGCGGAGATCGTCATCGCGTGAATGTATCGTACGCGATCAACGAACATCAACTAGTGCGAACCGATGACGTGGTTTATCTGGGACAGGAACGGACACGACAGTGGTTGCTGACCAAGACTACGCAGATTGCGCCAGAAACTCCCATGAGGCGGGGATCTCTGTTGGAAGCGGAAAGTCGGCTGTACGACCTGAACATATTCGATTGGGCCAGTGTGGGACCGCGAAAGCCAATCACTACCCAGAACGATGAGACGGCGCTAGTGAAGGTACACGAGGCCAAGCGAAACGACATCACGTATGGCTTTGGGTTTGAGGTGTCGCATCGCGGCGGGAACGTCCCAACAGGAACGGTGGCCCTGCCGGGCGGAGGAGGGTCAATTGGACTGAATGGATATCAGATCGCGCCGAGCCAGTCGACCTTCGCGAGTCCGCGAGGGCTGATCGAATTCAGCAGGCACAACATGCGCGGCATGGGGGAGACGGCGAGCGGTTCGATTCTGGCGTCTCAACTCGACCAGCGTTTGCTCACAACCTATACCCAGCCACATTTCATCAAGACCGAATGGAAATCTTTGAGCAGTTTCTCGCTGGAGCGTAACAGTGAAAATCCGCTGTTCACC
Source organism: Terriglobia bacterium (assembly GCA_963711365.1). Classification (GTDB taxonomy): domain Bacteria; phylum Acidobacteriota; class Terriglobia; order Terriglobales; family Acidobacteriaceae; genus Sulfotelmatobacter. Next base: position 109,494 of record CAVQDY010000006.1, read on the forward strand.
GCGGCGCTCGGAGATCTTTCTTTCCAGCTGGAACGGGCGTTATCTCATAAGACGAATACGCGGCTACAAATTCGGTACGACTTTAATAAGACCGACTTGTCACACATTTTGGTCCAGGATCTTGTTCTGCCCCAGGATCGTAGTGTGCGGCTATCGACCTTTTCAGCAACATTAATTCGAGATACGCGGGACAAGCCCTTGGATGCGCATCGAGGGATGTTTGGAACATTGGACTTGGGAATCACACCCACCGCACTGGGGTCGAGCGCAAATTTCACGAAACTGTTCGGGCAGTATGCGTTTTATAAGTCACTACACTCGGTGGTGCTGGCCAATAGCATTCGAATCGGACTGGCTTCACCTTTTGCGAACAGCTTCGTGCCTACCAGCCAGCTTTTCTTCTCGGGCGGAGGAACCTCATTGAGGGGGTTCCCCATTGATGAAGCCGGTCCGCAGCGGCTCGTGCCTTTCTGCAACGTGCTTCAGGGACAATCAGGATGCGTTGACATCACGGTACCGGTGGGGGGAAAGCAGTTGTTCATTCTGAATTCGGAAGTGCGATTTCCTCTCGGGATCATGAAGGCGCTCGGAGGCGTGGTCTTCTACGACGGCGGGAACGTTTATAGCGCTATCAATCTGCACGATTTCGCGAACAACTATACGAACACCGTAGGCTTCGGCTTCCGCTATGCGACCCCCATCGGACCTATACGGATTGACATCGGTCGAAACCTCAACCCCGTACCCGGCATCAATCCGACGCAGTATTTCATCACAATCGGGCAGGCTTTTTAGGGATCCCATGACTTGGAAACGGAGGATTGGTTGGGCGGCGATTGCATTCGGAGTTCTGCTCGTTGTTATCGTGATCGGAGGCTACGCGTACCTCAAGACTTCCTCGTTCAACCGCTTCGCGAGGCGCAAGATTGCCGAAGAAGTATACAAGTCGACCGGTGGAAGGACGACGATTGGCGGATTGGACTTCAGTCTCTCGCAGTTGACCGTCCATCTTTATGACATTACGTTGCGTGGCACGGAAGCGGCGGACCAGCCTGCTCTGTTGCATGTGGACAAGATAGCTGTTGGGATCAAGATTGTGTCCCTGCTGCATGGCAAGGCCACGATTCGGGAACTATTGATAGAGCATCCGGTTGTTAACGTTGAGGTCAGCCGGAGTGGCGAGAATAACTTTCCGACGGCTTCCAATAGGAGCAGCAGTAGTAGCACGAGCGTTTTCGATCTTGCCGTGGGGCATGCTGAGATTACGAACGGGGAAATTGATTACAAAGATCAGAAGACCCCTCTGGATGCGGATCTGTATGACCTTGGCACCGACATACGATTCACGTCGATGGTGAAGAGGTATGACGGGGTTCTTTCCTATAAGAGCGGGCGCCTACGCTATGCGAACTATGCGCCTCTGGCTCACGATTTCGACCTGAGGTTCAGCGCTACTCCAGAGAAATTGACTGTTGAATCGGCGAACCTTCACGTTGGATCGTCGAGTGTAACGCTGCAAGCAGAGGTGTCCAACTACTCAAATCCGGTTGCGGACGGGTCTTATCAGGTGCTGATTCATGCGCAGGATTTCGATGAGTTCTCGGCATCGACAAAAGCACAGGGCAACGTATCGCTAACCGGGACACTGCATTACCAAGAGGTCAACAACCAGCCTCTGTTGAGGAACGTTTCGGTCGATGGACACCTGGCGAGCGAGTTGCTTCTGGCGGCTGAGTCCGGGAAGCGACTCGCACTCCGCAAGCTCGGGGGAGATTTCAAGCTCAACCGCGGCAATCTGGTTATCAGCCATCTGAGCGTGGATACGTTGGGTGGCCGATTGCAGGCGAGCGCAGAAATGAACCACCTGGATTCGACGCCGGACTCTCACCTTCGAGCCTCGTTGCAGAACATCTCGCTTCGGGAAGTGCGGCAGAGTCTTGGAAATCAACAACTCAACGGCGCAGCTGTCTCCGGAGAAATCTCGGGCGACGCGGATGCTAGCTGGGAAGGAGCAATCGAGAATCTGCAGGCGCACACCGATCTCACGCTGCGAGCCGAAGCCACCGGTGCGGCGAATCCGTCCGCGACTGACGTTCCTATAAATGGGACGGTGCATGCGAACTACGATGGTCAGACTCAGAGTGTTGAATTGCGGAACACCGTGATCAAGGTGCCGTCGGCTAGCGTTACAGCGCAGGGAAGAATCAGCGATCATTCCAGTCTGCAGATAGAGGTGGTCGCGGACGATTTGCATCAACTCGAGGAGCTGGCATCCTCTTTTAGCAGTGAGCTGAATCCGCCACCTATCTCCGGTAAAGCAACCGTGAGTGCGGTCGTACGAGGGTCACTCAAGAAACCGACCGTGTCTGCCCAGTTGAATGCGACGAACCTGCAAGTACAAGGAACCGAGTGGACGAGTGCGGCGCTCGCAGTGCAGGCAAGTCCATCGCAGTTGAGCGTCGAGAATGGCAGGCTCACGAATGCGCGGCAAGGACGAGCCTCATTCAGCGCGGCCATTCGGCTGCACAATTGGTCTTATCAGCCATCCGATCGGATCCAGGCGAATCTCAATGCTCAGCAATTCGAGATCGTCGATCTGCAACAACTGGCGGGTCGGCAGTATCCGATTTCAGGCGTCGTATCAGCAAAAGTTTCGTTCGATGGATCGGAACTAGAACCCGCAGGCACCGGAAATGTGGAGGTTGCAAAAGCGACGGTATATGGCGAGTCTGTCCAGAAGCTGACTGCGAGCTTTCATACCGCCAACGGAATCCTTGTTTCGAACTTGACCGTAGCGGCAAAAGCGGGAAGGGTAGACGGCAATCTCTCATACACGCCGAAAACGAGAGCCTATAAGGTGCGCGTGGATGTGCCCGGGATCGCGCTGCAGCATCTGCAGATGCTGCAAGAAAAAAACCTGCAGCTGAATGGAACAGTGACCGCTTCCATAACCGGCGAGGGTACGGTCGACAACCCGCAATTGGTGGCGCGTGTGGAGTTGCCCGAGTTGCAGGCGAAAGGTAAGTCCATTTCCAATCTGAAGGCCGAAGCGCGGGTCGCGCAGCACCGGCTTGCCGTAAATGTGGATTCGCAGGTGTCGCAAGTCGCCGTACACGCCAAAGCGCAGGTGGATTTGACCGGCGGTTACGAGGCGCAGGCAAACTTGGACACTGGCACTATCCCGCTGGAAACCTTATTTGCCGCATTTACATCGAGTGTGCCCTCGGGAGTTCAGGGAGAGACTGAGATCCACGCGAGTCTGAGCGGACCGCTAAAAGATAAGACGCGTGTGCAAGCGCATCTTTCGATTCCGGTCTTGAAGGCCAGCTACCAATCGTTGCAGCTCGGAATTGTGAGTCCGATCCGGGCGGATTACGCGAATTCTGTCGTGACGTTGCAACCCGCCGATTTCGAGGGTACGGGCACTACGCTGCGCGTGCAGGGACGGCTTCCGATTGAAAGCACAAGTGCTTCTACAATGGCGGCCCAAGGATCCGTTGACCTGCGAATCCTGAAGATCTTCGCACCCGACGTGCAAAGCGCGGGGACTCTGGCACTCGACGTAAGAACTTCCGGAACGGCCGGCAATCCGGCCATTCAGGGCCAGATGCAGTTGAAGGATGTTGCCTTAACGACACCGGACGCTCCTCTCGGAGTTGAAAAGCTGAACGGGAGTCTCGACATTTCGAATGATCGCATACAGATTTCAAAAATGACGGGGATGATAGGCGGCGGCGAGTTTTCGGTCGGAGGAGCGATTACCTATCGTCCCAGCCTTCAATTCAGTTTGGCTCTGCAATCGAAATCGACCCGGCTTCTGTATCCCGATGGGCTACGCACTCTTCTGGATGCGAACCTAGCGTTCAGCGGCACGCCCGCAGCCTCCACTTTGAACGGACGCGTATTGATTGACAGCCTGTCATTCACGCCGGACTTTGATCTATCGAGTCTCGGGAATCAATTCAGCAATGGCGGAACGGTGTCACAGCCGGGCTTTGCCGATAAGATAAAGCTCGCGATTGGCGTGCAGTCGCGCGAAACCCTGAATGCAACGAGTTCGCAGGTAAGCATAGCCGGCCAAGCCGCTCTGCAGGTGGGAGGAACGGCGGCAAATCCCGTGATCACTGGCCGAACTACGTTGAATTCTGGCGAACTTTTCTATCGCAATGTGCGCTATCGGCTGCAAAGAGGCGTTATCACCTTCGACGATCCCAACCAGACGCACCCCGTGCTCGACGTCGTGGTGAATACAACTGTAGAACAGTACAATCTGACGCTTACGTTACGAGGGGCGCTGGATAAGCTGACGACATCGTATGTCTCCGATCCACCTTTGGCGACAGCAGACGTTATCAACCTGATCGCTCGGGGGAAAACGACGCAGGAGTCAGCCGCCAGCGCTCAAAGCACAGACTCGATGATTGCGTCGCAGGCGGTAAGCCAGCTCAGTAGCAGCGTACAGAAATTGGCCGGAATATCCAGCCTGGAAATTGACCCTACGATTGGGGGCAATGGGCAGAATCCGTCTGCTCGGGTTGCGATCCAGCAGCGTGTGACGAAAAATCTGCTATTCACTTTTTCTACCGATGTCTCTCAACCAGGTAGCGAGATTGTGCAAGGAGAATATCAACTTAATAAACGTTGGTCGGTCAGCGTGGAGCGGGACCAGGTCGGTGGCGTTTCTGTGGACGGCAGATACCACACAAAATTCTAAGAATCGGGCCTTAAGCGGCCCGGTCAAGATCTTTGGTCTGGTCTTCCCGCTGATTTCCTTTTTCCACCGCAGCCTTGGACTCGATCGATCCTTTCTTGCTTTGCTTAGCCAGTTCTGAATTCAGCTCTGCCCCTACCAGCAGAGCAAATGACGTCCAGTAGAGCCATGTCATCAGAGCGATGACTCCGCCGAGCGTTCCATAGGTGCGATTGAAGTCTGCAAAGTGGCGGAAATATATTCCGAGCAGAAATGAAAGCGAATTCCACACGGCAACCGAGAATATCGCTCCGGGCAGAGTGGCCCAGAATCGCTGCTTCACGTTAGGAGCCAGGTAGTAGACAATTTCGACAGCGATCACCGTGAATGCGATGGCGACAGCCCAGCGCAGTGGTGGCCATAGAACTGCCAGGACAGACGGTAGCCCCAAGCGGATGGAGATCCAGTTTCCGAAACGGGGTCCGACGATCATCGTCGCCAAAGCCACGAGCAGCAACGTGCCGGTGATCGCTGCGAGACCAGTCGCGAGCAGCCTGGTTTTCCAGTAGGGACGATCATCCTCCACGTCATAGGCGATATCGAGCGCTTCAATCAGCGCTGCAAATCCCGTAGAGGCCACCCAGACCGTCCCGATCATTCCGAAAGAGAGCCAAGTTCCTCGATGGGAAGAAAGAACATCGGAGAGAACCGAGCGCACCACGTGCATCGTGTCGACCGGCAACAGGCGGCTCATGAGGAGGAGAACGTGATTGAAGAGATCGCCGAAACGCAGTGAGCTGAACACCGCCGAGAGAAACATCAGGCCAGGGAAGACTGACAGGACGAAGTAATACGAGAGAGCTGCTGAGACTTGAAGGGTATGGTGCCGGATGACGTCCTGATAAGCGGAGACTAGCGCCCGTTTGATATCCCCGAGGTGCACAGGCTAACGATAGTTTTCCAAGCAGTGGCAGGGAATACCCAGATGACGGTATGTGCACAGAGAAGAGTTGCGGGGAGTTTCGCGCTATTCCGTGGTGTAGTTCACTTCCATGCGGCGAACCTGCAAGCTGGAAATGTACAGTGCAATGACACTGACGACCAGAATGCCGGTGATAGCCACGGGCGCAGAGATCGGGTCAGAATTTGAAATGAGCAACGCAAAGAGAGGGGAGGTGCCCGGTGCGACTGGGATTTCTACGGGACACAGGGATTTGAGGTAGTAGATGATGCTGAACTGCTTGAGGACGGCAGGAAGGAATGGATTGATACCCTCCCATATAAGCGCGAAGGCGGCAGGCGCTATCGGGTTGCGAAAGAGCATTCCGGCAACCAGGAAAAATGAGCCGTATCCAAGGCAGGCGAGCAGGGTGACTCCCGCATAAATCGCGGCGTACTCCAGTCCGTGATTGTGATAGAGGTACAGGTCTTGTTCAGCGGCAGTGTAGTGCCACAAGTAAGCGATGGTTTGAAGAATCTCGCTGGTCAGAAAGATCGTGCAAGTGGCCAGCAGCCCCGCCAGGAATTTGCCGAGCATCAAAACATCACGCCGGATGGGTGCAAGGAAGTAGAAGTGCAGGCTCCGGTCGAGGACCTCGCCTCGGAAGAGGTTCATGAAGATCCCGAGGCATCCAAAAAATATGGCGAGCCGTAGAAAAAAGAACTGGAACACTCCGGCGAATATCACCGAATCCTGACCGAGATTGATGTTGCTGCTCAGATTGATGGACTCGACTTTGCCATCTGCAATTCCGAGATTGAGATCGCTCCGGCCGTCGGAGTAGTGGTAATCCTCGCGGGCGACTGTTACGTTTGATCCGCCATCGACGGGCCGTTCCTCTTTCCAATGATCAGCGACCGGAGGCTTGCCCAGAAGCGCGATGACCTCTTCCTTCTTCATCCCCGTCTTGACAGAAGTTAGATCCTGATACGTGAGTTGTTTCTCGCCCCGCTGCGCGATTCTCTCCGATTGATGCTGCCGGTTGCCGACAGCAAATGCGAATGCGATATAGAGAAGTACTGGCAGGGCGGCCAAAACGTAGATCCACAGTCCTCGCCTGGCAAATAAGGTCTTTTTGAATTCGAGCCGAATGACCGCTTTGATCTGAGCCCACCAGCGACGGTTCATCGGACCACCTCTTCGTTACCGATCAGATATTCATATACAGAGAGAACATCGTCGTCTGCGGGCGCGATAGATTCGATTTCGATCCCATTCAGGGCCAGTTGGTTAAGGGCAAGATAAAACCGGTCGGCATCGCGGGTTTTCAAGAGCAATCCGCGCTCATCTTTGTGGATCGAGACTTCGATGGCGTGTTCGGAGGTAAACATTTTGGCCGCCAGCTCTCGCGGCCGATTGCAACGAATCATGATCTGCGTTGGGTGTTCCTGGATTTCACTGCGAACGGTCTGAATCTGTCCTTCGGCAACAACATATCCGTTGCTCAGCAGGATGACCTGGTCGGAAATGACATCGACTTCATGCAGAATATGGCTGGAGATGATGACATAGCAGCCTTGCGCCGCCGCGGCGCGAAACAGCGCGATCATCTCCGAACGCGCCAGAGGGTCCAGTCCATTTAACGGTTCATCCAGCACCAGGACTTTGGGATTATGCGCGAGAGCCTGCGCGAGACGAATGCGCTGGCGCATTCCTTTGCTGTAGCTGGCCACGGTCCGATTTGCGGCCTCACCCATGTTTACGCGCTCGATGGCCTGCCAGGATAAGCGCTCGCAAGTAGCGGAGTCGGCCCCCGAAAGTCGCAGGTAGGAGTACAAGAACTGGAATCCAGTCAGACCTTTTGGAAACGCGTCGAACTGGGTCGAGTAGCCGACGATCTTGAATAGATTCTCCGGCTCGTCAGTTTTGTAGCCGAGAACCTGGATGTGCCCGCGCGAGGGCCGGACAAGCCCGGTCATCAGGTTCATCAGCGTGGTTTTGCCCGAACCATTCGGACCTACCAGGCTTGTAATGCCTGAAGGAATGGACAGATTGACTCGATTGACGCCGAGGATCTCGCCGTAGAACTTCGACACATCTTCGAAGATGATCTGATCGCTCATCGGATCACCTCGTAGGCACGCACCTTCCGCAACAGCAGCCAAAGGCAAACGCCACAATAGAAAAGGAGAGCGATCCAGGCCTGAGGTATGGAAATGGCATGCTCGCGATCGATGTGAAACAGAGCATTCCAGACAGTCCCCATTAGATATCCCAGGTTTAAGAAATAACCCGAATCGGTGCGCAGAACCGCATTGATCGCCTGGCCAAAGCCGGCCCCAAAAAACATCACCCCGAGCAGTAGCGCTCCGGCGACGATTCTCCACTTCACCCAGGCGGAGAGCGCCATCGCGAGCAAGGAAAGAATCGAGATCCAGATCAGAGAAGATAGGATCAGGCTTCCCGCAATCCACAAATTAGTCCACGCCCAATGTGCGCCCTCAAGGCTCGACTGCATGAGAAATAAGAGAAGACCTGGAATCCAGGTCACTGCGGACAAAAGAATCAGCAGCACCGACGATTTGCCCAGGACGTACTCAGCACGCGAAAACGGCCGGCAGAAATAAAGCGGAAGAGCGCCGTTTGCCAGGTCGGGCGAGATCAAACCCGGTCCGGCGAAAGCAGTCAGGAGAAACGCAAGCGCACCCTGCACACTCATGTAACGGAAGAAGAAGTTATTGTCGATCGAGAGGATTTGGCTGGGAATGCCAATGCTCGTTAGAAAGCTTGCGCTGTGCGCGAGATAGATCATCACCACACAGGCGATGGGGAAAAAGAAGCACACCACGAACAAACCGGTCTGCACCTTAGACTGGAAGAGACTTTTGCGCGAGTAGCGGAAGATTACGAGGAAGCGCGACCACGCCGGAGTAAGCGCGCCCGCATACGTTTTGTAACTGCGCCTGTATACAGCCATCTATGTCCTCCGCTGCTTCGAATGGAAGCTAGCCCTCCATGGCCTTGAGGAAAATATCCTCGAGTGTGTCTCTGCGGAAGTTCAGCCGGCGTATGCGAACGTTCTGCTCAGAAGCCAACCGAAAAATGTCTCGTGTTTGAATTCCATCGGCCAGCACCATCTTCATGCGGTTGGCCGTGACGGCACACTCGCAGCCAAGCTTCTCAATCGCGGCCGTGAAGTCTCCGTTCGCGCCGTAAGTTTCCAGCTCCAGGAATCGTCGATTGGCGCGTCTTTCTTGATCCAGGTTTGAATAATGCACGATGCGTCCCTGTTTCAGGATCAGAACCTCGTCGCACGTATCCTCGACGTCGCGCAACAAGTGTGAGCAGAGCACGATGCGCATTTCGCGCGTGTCCCGGATCTCTCGAATCATCCGTATCATCCGCTGTCGGGCGGAAGGATCGAGGCCGTTGGTAGGCTCGTCAAGTATCAACAGCCTGGGACCATGCACGATCGCTTGCGCCAGCTTGGCGAGTTGTTTCATTCCGAGGGAATAAGTACCCACTGGGCGATAGCGGGCCTCAGCAAGGCCAACATAAAAGAGCGCTTCATGGGCGCGTTCCAAAGCCATCTCGGGCGGCAGCCCCGAAAGCTCCCCCATCATTTGAACATATAAAACGGCGCTCATCTTTGAGATGAAGGCGTCATTCTCCGGCATGTATCCGACAAGAGAGCGGATCTGGCGAACTTGGGTGCGTATATCGTGACCAAGAACGCTCGCTGCGCCGCCGGAAGCCTTGTAGAAGCCGAGCAGAGTATTAATGAGCGTGGATTTCCCGGCACCGTTTGGACCGAGTAACCCGATCGCTTGACCTTGGAGCGAGGCGGTCAAATTGCGCAAGATCTCCCGCTCGCCAAAGCGGACGGTAAGACCTTTCAGTTCTACTAACGGCGGAGCACCAGCTTGCGCCGGTGCGACTGCGCTTGCTGGTGCTCCGAGTTGGGAGGTAGCGCTCACTGGGTTTGCGGCGTGCCTTGATTCAGTGTCTTGTTCAAAAACATTTGTGGGAAGAGTGGCCCATTATGGCCCATGGTTAAGAGAGTTCCCAGATCAAATCCCATGAACCCGGTATTGCTGGCCACCACGATACTGTCCGGCTCACCGTATGCGTAAATCAAACCGGGTGCGGAATTCGCCGTCAGAGCGTCAATCGACTGGCGCTGTTGCGTCGTCAGAGCTCCACTGGACTTAATCTGCTCCGCCAAGGGACCGATTACCGGGCCAATGTTGTGGTAAAAAATCGCTGAAAAATTCGTGTACCCATCACTTGGCAGCAGCGACTTAAAGGTGGACGAATGGGGCAACGAGTATCCTGCCTTACGTGATTGGATGGCACGAGAGATCGTGGCTGTGTCCGGCGCTGCAATGAGGTAGCTATCTACGAATGTGTAATCGACTTCGACATTTGGCTGGTTGGGACTAGTGATTACGTAATACGTGCGAGAACTAATCTGACGCTTGCTCAACTGCAGAGAATGTCCATGATTAGCTCCCTCGCGGTTGAAGGCGTCCACCAGTTTTGCGATCGTCGACTGCAAGGTCGTTGGATCATAGACCTCGAAGATCAGCTTCCAACGGGGCGTTGGGATCATCGGTCCATCGAATGCCCACGTCACCTCGCCGCCGAGGGGAGCAGCTATATCGTTTACGACGCTTAAGCCGGTTTTCGATTCAAACTCGCTCAGGTGTTCGGAGAAATCAGGGCTGCCGGCCCCGATCATCTTGAACACTTCTTCCACGATACTCTTGGGATTCTTGATCACTGCGGACGACACCATGCTGGCCTCGGGAGAAATGAACTCCAGCGATCCCATGGAGGCGGGCTCTGCCAGCCACGAAGCAACGCCTTGACGTTCGTTAGCAAACGTCAGATCTGCGCGGCTTTCTGGTTTTCCACTCACTTCACGATGTTCCATGGTCAGGTAGCGGACGTCTGCAACTCCCGGCGGCAGCTCATGCCGACGGCTATCAGCTTGTACGTTTTGCGTCACAATTTGTTCCATGTCAGCGCAGAAAAGCCATTCCACCCCTTGCTCATAGGACTGAGCAATGTGTTGATAGAAGGGACTTGGCTCAATCGTCTTGCTGGCATTCTGGGATCGCGTAACCGACTGCTGCAGGTCCGAGAGATCAGGAGAAGCAATCATCAAGTCGTTGCTGACATAAACAAGCAGCGGGTGCCCTGAATTAGGCGTGAAATTCCAGGGATCGTGAACGGCCTGAATGCCAGCCTGCGACGAATTGGAACTGACCTGATTGCTTGTTTTCTGTAGAAAGTCCTCTAACCCGGGCTGTTTCACTCTCGCGAGAATCACCGGCGCGGAATAGCCATTTCCCTGTTTGGCCACCGAGAATGTGATTTCGTCACCCAGATAGCTACTGAAGGTCTTTATCCGGTCGAGTACATCATCCAGTTTTGGTCCGTTGCCTTTCTGTTGCTGGCGCCACCAGTTGCTCAAGTCGGGGCTCTGCTGCAGCCGGTCTTCAAATAACCGCTTAGCCTCGCCGATGGTGTTCGCCAAGTTCGGAATGGCCGCATAGACCACCGTGTTTTCCGAAATCAGAGGTAAGAGATCGGAGCTATAGCGCAACCCCGGCCCGGGAATCGCGGCAAATTGCTTTTGCAATACCGCGAAGTCGCCGAGCAACGCAAGATACTTTGCCGAATTCCGGCTCCAGGCTATTTCATCCTGAATCGGAACCTTTGAGACCGCCGCACTGGAAGTCGCTTCCTGGCCGGCCTGCAAGTCCGTCGTAGTGTCGGCGAAGTCCACATGAACGACACCTTCGATCACGGATACTCGCGAGCCTTTCACACCGTGATTCACGGAAAAGATTGTGCCCTTCACCGAAACCAGGCCATCATCGGTGGCGACATAGAGGTGTCCGTTGTGTTGCTTGGCCGCCTGGACGATGATCTGTCCACCCTGGAGGTTAATTGTGGTTCCTTTCCAATGGCGGGAGACAGCGAGATCAGAACGCTCGTCCATCTCGACCAAAGAGCCATCGAGCAGGCGCACAACGGCTGTCGAGCCCTTCGCGGTGCGGATTTCATCCCCATTGCGGACCTCGTATCCCGCGGAGATGAGCCGCATATTATTACCGTCCACCGCGTAGATCGAGCCATCCACAGTCTGTACCGCTGCGCGTACCGGATGTTGTCCGGGGAAAAGGCCGTTCGAAACTGCCAATGCGACCACGACAACAGCCGCCACAACTGCTGTGGCCATTACCCATCGCCAGGCTGGCCAAGCGGAGTGCTTCGTTTCCAATCGCCAGACAGGCTGGAGTTCGCCATTCTTCTTGCGATCAAGCGCATGACGACATGCCACGCAAGTGTGGATGTGATCCTCAAACAGGAGCGCTCGCGCCGGAACCAGTTGCTTCGCCAGAAAGCGCGGGATCAAGACTTGGAAGTCTTCACAAGTGCGAAGGAAGTGGGGATGGGGATCGGCATCGGTGGCAATCGATTTCCAGACGCGTTCGCGCGCCTCGGTAACAAGCGCTTCCGGCAAATTTTCGCTCCGGATAGTTGACAGCAATTGATCAAACTTTTCATCTTTCATGATCTGCCTCCTAAGTAGGCTCCGAGTTCTTTCCGGAGCTGCCGCCGGGCGCGATGGACGATGACGGCCACCAGCACCTGTGAAATGCCGAGCATGGCCGCGATCTGCGGATTCGTAAAACCCTCCAGAAATCTGAGGGTGAAGACTTCTGCCGAGCGCGGTTCAAGTTTGCCCAGCGCTTGAGCGAGCACCTGCCTGAGTTCGGCTGTCTCGTTTCGGCTTGGCTCACCAGGCAGTTCAATGAGTTCCACGGTTGGGCTGGCTTTTCGCGAGCGGAGAATGTCGAGAGCGGCATTCACCGCTGCCCGCCGCAGATAACTTTCTTCACTCTTGACGGCATCGGCACTGTCGCTTCGATGGAGCAGGCGAAGGAAGACTGTCTGCGACGCGTCTTCGGCATCGGCCGCGTTACCGGTGACCCGGTATGCCGTGCGAAAGACCATGCCGTGATGCGCACGAAACGACCGTTCGAACTCGTCCGGAATGGCGATTGCCTGTTCTTCCTCTATTAATATGCTTCGCAGGTTACTACCTCCCGGTGGTGCTTTCACCAGTAAAGACGGGGAGCGTGGCCCTTTATTACAGAAGCGAGCGCTTTTAGCGGAACAGGCGAGACATGGGCGTATCGAGCCGTGGGAAGTAACAGATATGGAAGGGGCTAGGTCCCCAGCGTCTCACCGTTTTGTGGTCGGTAACCGCGAATGAAGTCCTGGGCAAGGCTTCGTTTTTTGCCTTCCAGTTGGACTTCCAACAGCTCTAAAACAGTGTTATGGCCACAGCCGACTAGCAACCGATTCCCACGAACTTGAAGTTCGGCTGGAGCGACAGGGTCGGTTGAGACGCGCGCTTTCAGGATTTGGAGGTTCTTCCCGCGGAACTGGGTATAAGCGCCGGGCCACGGTTGGAAGCCTCGTAGCCGGTTCAGGATTTCGGTGGCTGAGCGGGCGAAGTCAATTGCTCCGTCTTCCTTCTTTAAAATTGGAGCAAGTGACGCCTGCGAAGTCGTCCTGCTTAAGAGGCTTGATCGTTCCGGAGTCCAATCTGCGTAAGGTCTCCACGAGCAAATCAGCGCCCATCTGTGCAAGGCGGGGAGCCAAAGTCATAGCGGTATCGTCTGGATCGATCGCGAGTTCTTCCTGGAGCAGAATGTCGCCGGTATCGAGACCGGCGTCAATCCTCATTGTGGTATTTCCGGTGATTGTCTCGCCGCTCGCAATGGCCCACTGGATAGGAGCGGCACCGCGATAGTTTGGCAGCAGAGAGGCGTGGAGGTTGATGTTGCCGACTCGTGGCAGGTCAAGCATCCATTGCGGAATGATGCGGCCGTAACCGACGACAATGATAGCGTCTGGTTTGATCGCCGCGAGTTGTGACCGAAACTCTTCGTTGTTCTTGATGCGTTCCGGTTGGACGACAGGAAGATTTAGCTGCAGCGCAGACTCTTTAACCAGTGATGGAACAAGTTCCAGGCCGCGTCCTTTGGGACGGTCGGGTTGGGTGACGACCAGATGGATTCGGAATTCGGACGCGACCAGCTTTTCTAACGACGGAACGGCGAACGCGGGCGTACCGCAAAATACGAGATCCAAGGACATTGTGTAATTGGGAAATCTAGTAATTGCGTAATTGAAAACCGAATTGGTCTATTCTTCCTTTATAAGGGCGCTCGAAAGCTGCCCAACCATTACACAATTACTTAATCTTTACCATTCTCCGGCTTTGATCAGCTTACGGATCTTGCGCTTCATCAAATCGCGCTTTAGCGCGCTGATATGGCTGATGTAAAGCTTGCCGTTGAGGTGATCGGTTTCATGGAGGAACGCACGGGCCAACAATTCTTCTCCCGTTTTCTCAAAGACGTTCCCTTTCGCGTCCTGGGCACGAACCGTGACCTTATTTGGGCGCGTTACATTCTCGCGGAAATCGGGGATGCTGAGGCATCCCTCGCTCTGCGTGTGCTTGCCTTCGGTATGAATGATTTCCGGATTAATCAGGACGAGCTTGGCCTTCGGATCCTCTTTGAAGGTCACGTCGATCACAGCGATGCGGCGCCCGATGCCAATTTGTGGCGCAGCCAGGCCCACTCCATGAGCCTCGTACATGGATTCGAACATATCTTCGATAAGCTTCTGCAGTTCGTCATCAAAGACGGTTACTTTTTCTGCAGGCTTATCGAGAACCGGATTTCCAAACTTTACGATGGGATAAATCATCAGTAGTTCTTGAGTTGCTGACAGTATCCTTGAAAATTGCGCAGAGTCTCGGTCATCGAGTCTCCCCCGAATTTGTCTAATGCACATCGGGCCAGCGTGAGAGCGACCATAGCTTCGCCTGCTACACCCGCGGCTGGGACTACACACACATCCGAGCGTTCGTACGCCGCCTTCACCGGCTCGCGCGTAGAGAAATCGACCGATTGCAGTGGGCGGCGCAGAGTGGAAATCGGCTTTAAATATCCCCGAACCCGAATCTCCTCTCCGTTGGAAATACCTCCTTCGATGCCGCCGGCATTGTTATGACTTCTCGAAAAGGAAGTGAATGCGTCGGTCCCCGAATAGCCGATCTCGTCGTGGACCTGGGAACCCGGAATAAAGGCTGCTGCCACTCCAGAACCGATTTCGACGGCTTTTACGGCCTGGAGCGACATGACCGCCGCCGCCAGCAAGCCATCGAGGCGTTCATCCCATTGCGCGTATGTTCCGAAACCTGGCGGGACATTGTGGGCCACAACTTCGAAAACGCCGCCCACAGAGTCTCCGGTCCTGAGGACCTTATCCACCTCTTCTTTCATCCGCTGTTCAGTATCGGCATCGGCGCAGTTGAGCAGCACTTCGTCGCGATCATAAAGCCCGCGAATCTTCTCCCAAGCAACCTCGTTCACGACGCTGGTGCTGCCGGTGGTAACGACGTGACTGAGGACTTCAATCTTTAGTTCGCGCAGAAAAAGCTTGGCAATAGTGCCTATGGATACGCGGGCGGCGGATTCTCTGGCCGAGGCGCGTTCGAGAATGTAGCGGGCTTCCGGAAAGTTATATTTTAGGGCGCCGGCCAGATCAGCGTGGCCGGGACGAGGCGAGCCAACCCGCTTGTGCTTCGCCGGATCTCCCTCTCCAACCGGTAAGGATTCTTGCCAATTTTTCCAATCGCGGTTGCCAATTTGTACCGAGATTGGTGAACCGATGGTGATCCCATGGCGCACACCGGAGAGGATGTGTGCCGTGTCGGTCTCGATTTTCATTCGACCGCCGCGGCCATAGCCCTGCTGGCGGCGCCAAAGTTCGCGGTCTATGAAAGATTGCTCAATCTTCAGTCCAGCCGGAATACCTGAGAGGAAGCCGATTAAAGCTTCCCCGTGCGACTCTCCGGCGGTGAAGTAACGCAGCATAAATTTTTGATTGTACCTGATACGGGCTGAGAACTTGAGTTTCGACCGGTAGCATCCAAAAGTTGAGACAAAATCTGATTTTTCACGGCAACTGGATGCGCCGCTAGCGCTACAATCACTATAGGTTTCGGTTTTTCACATGGGTTGCAGTCTGCCCACGCCGCGCTACTAAAATTCTCTCTGGCCCTAAGGAGTATCCGTGTGTCCCCCCGCACAGATTCAGGAAGATAGGAATATTCGATGTGCTCTCGTGCATGATTTGGTGCTGCTTCGGCAAGGTTTGCGGCGCTTGCTTGAAGATGAGCCCGACATAACAGTTGTAGCCGATGCAGGAACGGCCGCGGAAGCTCTGCACAGCATCCTTGAACACCGTCCAGAGGTCGTGATCGCCGACAAAGAGGTATTCGATTGTTCTGCGGAACAAGTGCAGCGCCTGGTTCTGCAGGAATCCCCGGCAAGCAAAATCTTATTTCTCGATGGCAGAGATGACCACGAGCCAGCCCCCGCTTCGGGAAGCGACAATTGCGCCGCGCGCCATACATCGGCGGAAGAGTTGCTGGAGATGGTGAGGACAGCAGCGGCGAAAGGCGGTCCGGTCGACCCAGACGGCGGTTTTGCAAAAGTTCGGGAATTCCCTCGCACTCGCGTGTTGACAACTCGGGAACGGGAAATACTCAAATTCCTGGCGGAAGGCAAGACCGTGCGTTCCGTGGCAACGATGCTCGGACTAAGCATTAAAACGGTGGATGCGCATAAATTCAATTTGATGCGTAAGCTGGGAATTCACAACAAAGCAGAGCTGGTGATGTGGGCGATCCAGAAGAAAGTGGTCAAGGTGCCTGTAAATCTTTAATCGCAAAGTATTCGGGATTGCTGCTACACCTGTCCGCAAGCATCGGCCACTTCCTATGGCGGCAACACCCGGAATTTCAGGATCTCTTAGCCTCAATCTCTTAGCGCAAGATCGGCAAGTTCCGCCAAGCTTCGAACGGTGAGATCGGCCGCGGCTTGAGCGGCCTTCACGGCACCCACGCCAGGTCGTGCCGACGGACGATTCACCCATACAGTGGCTAGGCCCAGAGCCTGGGCCGGTACGACATCGTGATAGATGCTCTGTCCCACATGCAGGACACGACGGGCAGGGGCATTGATGCGGGTAAGAGCGAGTTCAAACATCTTCAGGGACGGCTTGTACGCTTGTGCCTGCTGAGCGGTGATGACCTCGTCGAAGGCGGCTTCGAGTTGCGGACGCGTGGCAGCGAAGAGCGCATCATCGGTATTGGAAACGATCGCAAGACGGAAGCGAGCTTCGAGTCGATGCAGGGCTTCCACCGTGTCGGGCCATGGTTTCCAACCGGCAAGCGAGTTAGGAAGTGAGGGCAAGTTCGTCCGATGTGGGGCAAAGCCTAATTCGTTTCCGAATTGACGCATCACAGAACACAGCACTTCTCGATAGGGTATGAATGGACCGGCTTCGGAATGCTGTTCGAAGTCTCCGTAGAATTTGGAGTCGCGTCATCGGCCGTCTTGCCATGCGCGGAGAGAATGCGATGCAGTACGGGAAGAATGCCCGCTTCCCAGTCAATCATGGTTCCATAGCAGTCAAAAGTCAGGACCTCGAAGCGGCTGAAGTCGAGCATGGAAGTATTATTCCAAACTGGCCAGTCCTGGAACGGAAAAACCCGCTCATGGCCGGGACGCCAGAGGAGCGGGGTTAAACTTTGCTCGTTTTGCTACTGTTTAACTTCCAGCGGCTGTGAGAGCTCGAAGGTCACGTCTGACTCCGCAGGAAGCACGACGTCTTTGTTTCCGGTAAAAGCTGCGCCACCGCCTCCTGCACCGGCACCCGCAGCGAGACCAATTGCGGCGCCTTTGCCACCTCCTGCCAGAGCGCCGATGATTCCGCCAAGAGCCGCACCGCCGCCAGCCATAACGGCCGTGCGTTTACCTTTGCCTTTTTCAGAAAAACTCTTCGCGCTCGCCTGCACGGGTACATTTGCACCCTTAATCTGGATCGAATCGAGTCGGATCTGCAGCGATGCACCTCCCGCGAAGCGCCCGAGGGCCTTGGCGTCGGTGACTGAGCCACTCACATTTGCACCCTGAGGGATCGCAATAGCATTGCCCACGAGAACATCTTTCGCCACAGTGCCGGAAAACGAATCCCCGGTCTTGCTGAGCTTTGATCCGACCGCGGATCCCAAGCTGACGGTGATGGGCGTACCGGCGGGCACGACGAGCGGTTCCTTCTTGGCTTCCTTGTGCTCAGCGTGCTCCCTGTTTTCGCGTGGCTCACTAGCTTTCTTCGCCGGTGTGTTTTGGGCTGGCGCGTTTTGATCGTTTCCCGCTGCGGTTTGGCTATCAGTCGGCGCGTTCGCCGCATTATCTGAAGGGGGCTTGTTGCATGCGACCAGAGCAAGCGCAAGATACACGCACAACGACAGGATAGCTAAGCGCGGGTGCATAATTCCTCCATATAGTTTTTCTGGGATGAACAATCGTACTTGAAACTGTGAGCCGAAGACAACGGGGAGAGGCCGTTTGCGGTCAATCAATGGTGCATAGGACAAACGGTCCGTTCAGGATCACAGCCGTAAAATCAGGACATGCCGAGAGACGCACAAAGGTCCGGGAAAATTACTTTTGAGGAGCAAGCCCGGACAAGGTCGGTGTTGGTTCGACGGATTCCGCGGTCGCTTCATGGTGATCACTGACTGGTTCAGTTGCGGACTCTTCACTAGTGGACTTCTTGGGATTCAAGAATTTCTCAGTGTTCAAGAGTGGACGGCCGAGCGAGGCGTTATAGCTGGTCCAAGCTCCCTCCAGACTAGACTCGCGCTCAAATTGGGCCCGCATAGCTTCCATCTTGGAATCGAGGTCGTCCATGTAATGCAGCATCAGGGCTTCCGGAAACATCGGGAGCTTAGGTGACCCGAACTCATATTCGCCGTGATGGCTGATGATCATATGCTCGACCAGAATCTTCAACTCTTCGGGAAAATCAGGGAAGTTCTCGAGCTTGGACTGTAACATTTCGAGTTCAATGATCATGTGGCCGAGAAGCTGACCTTTGGTGGTATAGCTGAACGACCGATTGTAGGTAAGTTCGTGAATCTTGCCGATATCGTGGAAGAAGGCGCCGGTCAAAAGCAGATCGCGATTGACCTGAGGATAGTTCCGGCAAATCAAATCACAAGAGCGGAACAGTGAGACGACGTGATCCAGCAAGCCGCCTATGTAGGCATGATGGAGCGTTTTAGCAGCCGGCGCATTGCGGTATGCCGCAGAGATTGCGGGATCGTCCATAAAGGCTTGGACCAGCGCTTTCAAGTGAGGGTTCTGAATCCCCGAAACAAAGCCGGTCAGAGTCTGCCAAAGTTCATTGATGTCTTTAGTCGTCTTGGGAAGATAGTCGGCAAACTCAATCTCCACTTCGCCCAACTTGCGCAATTTGTGAATCGTCAATTGAAAGCGCTGTTTGTACTTGTTGATCAACCCCTTGATCTTGAGAAAATCATCTTGCTCGAACGCGTCGAGAACCTCCTCGACGTTATCCCACATCTTGGCTTCCAATTGGCCGCTGCGGTCGCCGAGCGTCAAGGCAAGATAGGGCTCTCCGGTTTTCTTGGGCTTGATCTGCTTGGCTACGACAACAAAAGTCGAGGTGATGACTTTGTTTTCGTGGCGGACGCAATCGCAGATATAAAAATCCTTCATGGGGATGTCTGAGTATAAAGCAACGAAGGGCAGATCGGTGTTCAAGGAGCTAGAAAAGAAGGTCTAGCCAGTTCTGTGAATGCACCGAAGGCCGAGTTCTGAGGAATCGCTATTTTTCAGGTTGCGGACTCGTTAGCCCGACTAGAGGATTCCGAATTTTTTGTGCTTCTTTTTGAGTTTCTTCGCGTCCGATTCTTTTGCAGAAGAGGTCTCGATTGGTTTGGTTTGGTTCGGACTTGCACCAGTGTCGACATACCCCGGCTTAATATCGATGTAGGCCTCTTCGCGCAGCTTGGTCAAGTAAGTACGAAGAGCGGGCTGGAGCTTTTCGAAATAAAGCGCGTCCTGGATTTTCGGCAATGCATCTTTCAGCGGCGGAATGCCAGCCTGCTGATGATCATCGACTTTCAGAATGATGTATCCCTGTTTCGCGCGAATTACATTGGTAATGTCTCCCGACTTCATGGCAAAGGTCTTGTCTTCCAGTTCTTTGGCCAACTGCCCTCGTTTGAACATCCCGAGGGCACCGCCGTCCGCAGCCGAGGGTCCATCCGAGTACTTTTTGGCGATGTCCTCGAAGTTTGCTCCCGCACGAATCTGCTTGAGAAGATCGTTCGCTTTAGCCTCAGCGGCGCTGAGGGCGGCTGCGTCCGCAGTTTGCTTGGCGGCTTGGTCGAGCGGGGGCTGAGCAGCGGCGTTTGGACCGCCAACATTGGCCGCCGGCTGAGTCTCCGTTTTCGGCGCAATTAGAATTTCACTGAGCCGGATGTACTCCGGCTGCTCCATCTCGTTCTTGTGCTCCTCGTAAAACTTTTCTTCTTCCTCTTTGGAAATCGACAGATGGCCTCCGACTTCCTCGCCGATGACCTTGCGGGTGACGATCTGATTCCGCTGTGTCTGCTTGAAATCTTCCCATGAAACGCCCTGTTTCTCAGCCTCTTTTTCCAAGGCTTCCATCGAATCCAGCTTCATTTCCTTGCGCATCTGATCGAGCTGCTTGATGAGATCGGTGTCGCCCGTGATCCCCAGATCTTTCCCCTTTTCGAGCAGCAATTGCTGGTCGATTAGATCGCGCAGAACATCCTTTTCTTTGTCGGCGTAAGCCTTGTCAGGGTTATTCGGGTCCTGTTGCTTGGCCTCGTCCCGGAGCTGGTCTTTGCTGCGCGCAAACTCTGAGTTCGTGATGATCTGGTTATTTACGCGAGCGATAATTTCCTCGACGACCTGCGCCGGCGCGAGCGCGGGCACAAAAGCCAAAGCTGAGAGAATAAGGAAAAGCTTCTTCATAGAAATATGCGGGCCGCCACACTCGTGGGTTCGGGATTCAACAGTAGGCTCAAGCCAATACGTTATTTTACTCCCTGCGGCGCTAGCGCGCAGGCCAGGCGGCTCAAGCCATTTGCGACTTCTTTATTTGGACGCTGGCAGTCCACCACAAGTTGTACGTTCGCTAGGAGTTGCGAGTCAGAGCCAAAGCTGTTCGGTCGTCGCAGGCTGGAATTTTCCGGCCAAACTCGGAGACTGCATCAAGGACAGAAGTGCATAAAGAGACAGCACTTCCAGCAGGTGCATCGTGAAGAAGCTGTTTAGTCCGATCCAGACCGAAGGCATCTGTCGATCCGTCGGTTCGCCCCTCACACTCGATCACGCCACGAGAAACTAGAAGCAACGAAGCACCTTTCTCGAGAGCGACGGTAGGAGCCTCACTCGTAGCGTGGGAAAACAGGCCTAATGGAAGCCCGGTCGAGGGGAGTTCAGTTATCCCAGCAGGATCGCGCAGAAGCCCGGGCGTATGCCCGGCATTGCAGTAGCAGAGCGTACCGAATTTCTCGTGATAGCAAGCGATAAATGCCGGGCAAGAGTGGACCCCACAGCAAACATCGATAAGTCCACGATTCAGGCGAAGACAAAGTTCTGACATCGCGTCGGATTCATTGATGTCTGCACTTGAGAACAGTTCAGATCCAACCGTTCTGAAAATCTCCTGAGCATGCGTGAGAATGTACCGGTTATCTTCGCGACGGCCAGCCACATCAAGCAGACCGATCAGCACGCGTTCCGGGCTGGTGCGGACCGAATCGTAGAAGTCTCCGGCGACTCGCTTGCCGGTGAAGACCGCAGCGATGTCTGCGCCGCCGATGCTGGTAAATACCGTCGGTACGGGTTCGACCGTTTTAGCCGACGCATGATTCGACGTTTGAAAGCGGGAGAGCACAGCAGAACCTCATGCGAAGCTAGCACAGGAATGGCAAGCGGGCAAAAGTTAGTGAACTCTTAGTGCAATACTTTGGTGTCCTTCGCTAGTCGCCGTATTTGTCGGCCAGATACTTGGTCAAGTCTGATTCCAGCTGGCCGTAATCAGAATGGATCGTGGCACGCAGAGCGGCTTCGGTTGAATTTCCCTGGCTGATGCGCTCGAGAATGCGTTGGATATCGCTCATCCCATAAGAGTCTGTGATGTAAGAGACAGCAGCCAGCGATTCGGCATATGCAAGATAAGCTTGCGGTCCTGAAAATTGCAAAAAGCTGCCTTCCAGAGCATTGAGAGGAATGTTCTGTTGCGCTTTGAACAGCAGAGCAAGCTGGTGCCCTTCGCCTCCGAGACTCTTGGGCTCGAGATACTGTGCGATGCCCTCGTGCAGCCAGGGCGGGCAACGTCCTGCGGATAACTGTGTGATAAAGGAGTGAGCCAGTTCGTGCTTGAGCACATGCGCCAATTCCGCAGTGACCGAACTGAGCCCGCTGATCGGAATGCGCAGTTTGCCATCATTCATGGCTCCGGACCAACTCGGGGCGCGCGTAACGTCGAAAAAGGCCTGCTCGGTATATAGAGTTACGAGAATATTGTCGCGAGGTGGAGTTCCGAGATCTCTGACCAGATCGTCATAGTCCGATTCCAGCGCGGCCAAGATCTGCCCACGTAATGCATCCGAGGTTTGCTTGCCTTCGTAATGGAGGGTGAAATGGGGACTTTCGCCTTCAGAGAATTCGGACTCCACATTTTGTTCCCGTTGCGCTTTATCCAGGAACCGCTGCACCGCAGGATCAGGTCTCAGGGCAAGGGAGTGCGTCCAGGAGGCAATGGCTTCCTTCGTGTGATCTGAAGCAAACTGGGCATATCCAAGCATGGTGTAGGCATCGGGCGAGTCAGGAGTAGCGCGGACCGCTCGCTGCGCGTAGGAGGTCGCTTGGCTCGCACTCCCTGTTCGCACCAACACGGCCGCGTAATAAATAAGGATGGTTGAGTTGTCCGGCTGAAAACGAAGAGCGTTATCAAAATACTGCTTGGCTTGAGCGATGTTTCCGTGATCAAACTCAAACTTACCGGCGATGAAGTCCGAGGTCGCGCTGAGCTCAGCATTCCCTTTGCCTTCGAGACTCGCCAACGCTTCAGGATTTACTTTTCCTTCTTTAATGATTTTGCCGACTAGGTCTCCCTCATTCGCCAGGCTGTCGGCCGGGGTAAAGGTAGGCAGGTCAGCAGTTTTCGTCTGGCCGGCCGAACGAACGGGCATACCTCCAGCATCGATATGGTCAACCGAAGCCTTTGGGATGGCGTAGGTGTCATCCCCTATTTCGTATTCGTAGCGATTCCCGTCTTCCCTGACATGATCGGCCAGGATCGTGCGGCCATTCTTGAGATGGATAGTATCCGCCCCGGCACTCGCCGCAAAGAGGGTGCACCAGAAGGCTAAAAAGGTGACATATAGGCGCATTCAGGCGCATTCTAGCAATGGGGCAACGACAAACCACGTGACGAAGGTACTAGGCGCAAGGCGGATTTCGTGGATTTTCACACTCTGCTTTCTTCTTGCGCCTCTTTTGCCCGTAGCTTATGCGGCCGAAAACCCGCCCGCAAAACCAGCCGAAGCCCTATACCTGCAATTGGGAAGCGTCGGACTTGATACCGCCCGCGTCTATCAAGTGAGAGATGCGTCACTGGATCGGGCCTCGATCCACATAACTTTGGAGGACGGAACGATCGCGTTTACGCAGGACGTTATGGGCCGGATAACAGGCGCTTTTTTCGAAGGAGAAGGCGAGATTCTATTGGTTCCACCGAATGAGGTTGAGCGAAAGTCGATGAGCCTGTTTACGGGTATGGCAATTCTGGAAGAGCGATTTGCGACCGCTTATTTTCGGTTCAACGATGATTTGATGGCTGAGTTAAAACCAGATTTAAGAGCTGCCGGGCCTCAGCAGGAGTTTCTGGAACGAGCTGGACCGGCCGCGAAGAATCTGGCGAACATCGATGCAATGCGGCTCCTGACCACCTTCAGCCACATGCTGCCTAGTGTGGATGGCAGCTCCTCCTCTTCGGATGACGCCTCGCAGCACGACCACTCTGATCGCTTTTTACATGCGCGTTTGCAGGGAACGAAACTCGGTGTTTTTGACGTGTATTTTGATTCAACGGCTGCAGAGCAAGTGCTTGTCGGGCAGGCGAAAGCCGCCGAGAGCGGAGAGACGTATTACGATGTTTGGACCTCTTTTTCATTAACGCAGACGGCACACCTGCCGGCCCACACGACCTCCCCTGAGTCACCGAGCGAGAACGTTCCAGGACATCGAATCGCCGTACGGAGCTACAAAATTCGAACTGCGGTGGTGCCTCCAAAACAGATTCAAGCAACAGCATCCCTACGGTTTGAAGTGAGCACAGGAGGCGCTCGCACTTTGCTGTTCGAACTGTCGAGATTTCTGCGGATTGAAAGCGTGACCCTCGATGGCCAGCCGGTGGAGTACATCCACAATCCTGCGCTGGAAGGAACGCACTTGGCGCGGCAGGGGAATGATGTTGTGGCTGTGATATTGCCGAGAACTGCTCGGACAGGTGAAACATTTGAGCTTGAATTCAAATATGGTGGAGAAGTTCTAGCGGAAGCCGGAGGCGGCTTGCTCTATGTAGGCGCGCGCGGCACTTGGTATCCAAACCGTGGTTTGGAAATGGCAAATTTCGATTTGGAATTCAGGTATCCCACCGACTGGACATTGGTCGCGACAGGAAAGCCGACGCCCATCGTATCGGGCGAGATCCCGCAAGAATCAGGCACTGAGCAAAGATCGCACTGGATCTCGGATCGACCAATTCCGTTAGCCGGGTTTAACTTGGGCAAGTATCGCGAAGTGACTACCCGCGCCGGGGACGTGACAGTGGAAACGTACGCAACGGTGGGAGTAGAGAAGGACTTTCCTTCTGCTTCCATCCAGGTGATTGAACCTCCTCGCATTGACGCTATACCGCGGACCCCGCAAGTGATCGCTCCCTCTCCTCCCTCACCAACGCGGCAGGAGCTAGTTGTAGGAGAAGCTGCGGCCCGAGCCATTGAATATTTCTCGCACCGATTTGGTCCATTTCCGTACAGCCAGCTGGCCCTGACCCAAATGCCTGGTCGTGAAAGCCAAGGCTGGCCGGGCCTGGTATTTCTCTCGTCGTATGCATTTCTCGACGAACAACAAAGGGAACAATTGCACTTCGAACCGTATCGGATTTTGCTGCAGCAGTCGGTCCCCGCACATGAAACGGCTCACCAGTGGTGGGGAGATCTGGTGACGTGGAGAGGCTACCGCGATCAGTGGTTTTCCGAGGGCTTGGCGAACTACTGTGCACTCATGATGTTGCAGGAGAAGGATCCTGCCGGGTTTCGTCAGATCATGGAGGCCTACCGTCGGGATTTGGTCGAAAAGAATAAAGACGGAATGACCCCGATGGACGCTGGGCCGGTGACCTTGGGTACGCGATTGCTCTCATCGCGATTCCCCGGCGGCTACGAGGCCATCAGTTATGGCCGCGGAACGTGGTTGTTCTACATGCTGCGAACCATGTTGAATGATGCAGAACACCTTCAGAGCAAGAAAGCGTCCGGCAATCCAGTGCCCGTAGAGGAACCTTTTGTTCGAGCCCTGCGAAATATTCGCGAGCAATATCAGGGAAAGTCAATCACCACCACTGAGTTGCTTCAGGCGTTTGCCGCAGAACTTCCGCCTTCACTCCGCTACGAAGGAAAACAGTCGCTTGATTGGTTCTTAGATGGCTGGATCAACGGTACGGCGCTGCCGAAGTTGGAATTGAAATCGGTAAAGCTTGCGTCGAGGGGAGCCGGGGTGACAGCGAGCGGAATGATCTTGCAGAAAGGGGCACCAAACGATTTGATAACGTCCGTTCCCGTATACGCTGTAGTCTCCGGGAGAAAGCCGATATTGCTCGGGCGCGTTTTTGCAGATGGCGAGGAAACAAGCTTCCGGTTCTCAGCGCCAGCGGGAACACATAAAATTCTGCTGGATCCTTATGAGACAGTTCTGAGCTATCCGAAATAATCACGTCTCGTCCTCGACAGACAGCTCTCCTCGCGTTCCGAATTGGTCCGTCCTTCTCCCAGAATGGGCAAAATGCCAGGGGAGGCTAACGGTTGGGAAGGCCTCTCTGGATGTAACTCGCCGTTCTAAGGGATTTGTTGCTTCCGGCCTCGCATCTCAGCAATGGATGTTCATCTGCTACGTGATTCTGTCTGTCGGAGTGAGCCATGAATCTGATCCTTGGTGTACCCCTTCACGAGAACTTAGCACCGATTTGCCAGGCGCAGGCCGAAGTAGGGGGAGATTGCCTCTGCGTTCTGCTAGTGGAAGATGAATCATTTGTTCGAGAGGTGACCCGCGAGATCCTTATCTCGGCCGGATATCGAGTATTCGCCGCCAAGAATGCAACCGAGGCCGTGCGAATTTACCAGGAAGATCAGTGGCAAATCGATCTGGTGATTACAGACTTGGTCCTTCCGGGAGAGTCAGGCCGATCGCTTGCCGCAGCTCTGCAGCGGCAGAATCCGAAACTAAAGGTCCTCTTTATGAGTGGATATCAGAATCAAATTGAGTCTAAGAGCCCCTCGGAGAAAGATTTCCTGATGAAACCGTTCTCGAGCAGTATGTTGCTGAGCCGAATAAAACTCATGCTTGACCGTCCAATAATCGCCGATTCGGACGATAACCTCATGCGGGCTTCCGACGGCGAGTTGCTTGGATGATTTGCGTCGGAATATCCGATAGCGGCAGGATTCGAGACAGCACGCCGAGTTCGGAGCAGACTCTCGGCATACCAAACACCGCGCAAGTAGCCTCATTTTGGCCGATCGTGAGCCCGCCTTCCCGGAAAATAGCGGACATCCCTTCTGCCCCGTCAGAACCCATTCCGGTCATGATCACTCCGATGGCTCGATCATGGAAGACCTCGGCTACTGATTTCATGAGCACATCAATAGAGGGAGTGTGCGGAAAACCATGCGGTTGCGAGCTGAGCGAGAGAATCAGTTTTGCATCTGCTGCTCGGCGGAAGACTCGCATGTGCAGACCGGCTGGGGCAATGTACGCCATGCCCGGTTCAAGATGTTCCCGCGGAACGGCATGGCGAACACCAATGGAGCAGAGCGCGTCGAGCCGATCCGCAAACGGCCGCGTGAAGCCCACGGGCATGTGCTGCACGATGAGGATAGGGACCGGAAAATCGCGTGGAAACCGAGGCAACATTGTTTCCAGCGCATTGGGACCTCCAGTCGATACTCCAATGACCACGATCTCGTGCATGGCTGGAATAGTTCTTCGCTCAAGCGGTTCAGTTCCTGGTGGCTTCCGAGACCGAGGCGTCGTGCCGTGATTGCGGCGGGCATGAGCGGCAGCCCGAATTCTATCAATGAGGTCAGCCTGACTTTCTGTAATTTCAAGCGATCCGGGATCGAAATGTTTCGGCACGCAATCGAAGGCGCCCGCGGTGAGAGCAGCGAGAGTGGCCTCCGTATCTTTCTTGGTGGAAGCGCTGACAATGATCACAGGACGCGGGAACTGCTTCATGATGCGACGGAGAGTGCTGAGGCCATCCAGCCCGGGCATGGAGATGTCCAAGGTGACCACATCAGGATCGAGAACGTCGATTTTTTCCAGTGCACACGAACCGCAAGCTGCGGACGCGACAACTTCCAGATCTGGTTCGCAGTTGATCATGCGGGCAAGAGCGATACGCATAAATGCGCTATCGTCGACGACCAGCACGCGGGTCTTGGACCTACTTATGACGCAGTTCCTCATTTTCGGTAGATCGCATGGACAAGTGAATGAACCTCGTCCATGTAGGAATCGAGTTCAAAAGTAAGGCGAGCCCAATCGAAATCCTGCAGTGCTGGGCACTCCTTAGCCAGGGCATTGAAGCCCGGCTGCGCCAGCAGATTGACCTCACGTTTTTCAATGAAGCCGTGGTTGAGCCCGCTCATGCGGCAGAGCAGATCGCTGATCTCGACCAGCGCTACCAATCCGGCGTGTTCAGCAAATTCGTGGCTGGAGTGGTGCAAAGAAACGACTTCGCGCAAGTCGGCTGAGAGTTCCCAACGATCAGCAAGCAACCGTCCGCTGTCGCAGTGGGTGAAACCCAGAACGGATCCTTCTGCTTCATGGAGAGGAATTCCCTCGTCTCTGGCTAGTTTGAAAGCCGCCTCGAATTCTCGCGGCAGCATCCACAGATTGACGATGATCCCGATGTCGTGCAACAGACCTGCGAGATAGGCCTTGCCCGGATCTGAAAAGGAGATCTTCCGCGCAAAATGGCGGGAGACGAGCGCGCATCCGAGCGAGTGCTCCCAAAACACAACGGGATCGAGGCCGCCACTTTCTTTAGGGGCAAGATTCAGGACACTACACGACATCACTATGTCGCTGATACGCTGCATGCCCAGGCCGATGATGGCTCCTCTGAGTGAATCCACCTTCTGCCATCGACCGAAGAGAGGAGAATTTGCCATTTGAAGACATTGGGCTGCTAGGGACTTATCCTGCGCAATCATGTCAGTAATTCTCTGCACGTCGAGTCGTTCGGCCGGCTGTTGCAGATAGCGAAGTAATGGCGCGAGAACAGCGGGTATGGTTGGAATCTGGTGAAGCCCTTCGATGCGAGTAAAGAGGCTCTGTTTTGCAGCAGTGTTCGACATATTTCCTACTTTCCGACCTGAACGCGATCACCCTTGATGTAAGCGGTGGCACCGGGAAGGTGAACCAGCTTGAAATCGTCATTCACGCTGTAGAGTGATTCAGAGTGTCCGAGAAACAAATAACCATGAGGCAAGAGATTGTTATAGAAGTGTTGGATGACGCGGCGCTTCGAGGCCAAGTCAAAATAAATTAGTACGTTGCAGCAGAAAACAACATCGAGACTCTTCATGAACATCATGCGAGCGTCGTCAGAAAGATTCAGGCGGCTGAAGTTGACGCTATTGCGCACCGAAGCTTGCAGCTGCAGTTGCTCGGCTACAGGATTGAAATACTTCTGGCGGTAGTACTGGGTCAGATGGCGAGTGCTGTAATTTCCATAAACGGCATTCTTCGCATGAGCGAGTGAGCGCTCGTTCAAATCCGTGGCAAGGATCTCGACGGTCCAGTCCTTGAGCCTGCCTTGCGCTTCTTCCTGCAGGACCATGCTAAGGGTGTAGGGCTCTTCCCCGGTGGAGCAACCGGCGGACCAGATTCTCAGCCGGCGAATCGGAAGCTTGGCTTTCGCTTCGATGATTTTCGGAATTACGACCTGCCGCAATGCATCCAGTTGCGCCTGGCTGCGGAAGAAACACGTCTCTCCAATCGTGATTTCGTTCAGCAAAGAAATCAATTCAACCTGACGCGTCGGCCTTACGGTGAGCTGCTCGAAATATTCGCGCAAGCTGGTGGTCTTAAGTTCTTTCATCCGACGTCCACAGCGATCCAGCAAGAGAGGCAATTTGGTATCGGGATGAAAAATGCCAGCTACCTGATAAATGAGATCTCTGATGCGAATCAGGTCGGGATCCGGTGGACCCTCAGTTGCGAGCGTGGAGTGCGCGGGTGCAGCGGTCATGCTGAGGCCTTTCTCGAATGTTTATCACTCATCAGACACAGAGGTTCAATCACTCCCCAGTGCATCCATCGGCCATTGAGGAAGCGACTTTAGCTGGGAAAATCGAAGGACCGGCAGGATCGAGAACGGGGAAACTATGCTGATCAGGGAATGGATGGTGATGGCTTCGAGGTTGATGCCGACAGCGCATCATTGCGGACGATATGTTCGCTGAGAATGACCACATCGACGCGGCGGTTTTGCGCTCGGCCCTGAGGAGAACTGTTGGAGGCGATAGGATGGTACTCGGCATATCCTGCCGCTGACAACCGGTCGGGAGAAAAGCCATACCGCACAATCAGAAGCCGCACTAACTCCGTTGATCGTGCAGTCGATAGTTCCCAGTTTGAAGCCATCTGCGAGGTATGGATCGGAACGTTATCGGTATGGCCTTCAATCCGAAGGCGGCAAGTGCGAACACCCAGTATGGATGCGATCCGATCGAGCGCGGGCAGAGCCGTCGGACGCAGGTTGGCGGATCCACTATCGAAGAAGCCGAATTCGCGCAGGCTGATCACGAGGCCTTCCGCCTCGCGGTGAAGCGCTACCGTATGCATCTTGATTTCGTGTTGTAGCGCCTGCTGCAGCTCGGCCTGGAGAGTTGTAAGATTTGCTTCTTCTGACGATGCCGCGAGGGCGTCGAGCGGTGCTGACGACACCCGGCCAAACTCCGTATTGTGTTTGACATTCTCGATCGCTTGTACGGTATCAAAAGGCATCGGCTCGGAAAGATTGAGCGGCACCTTCGTATTTGAATCGGGAAATACACCGAGTTCCTGAAAAGCCACCTGGATCGACAGCGCCAGCTTGCCAACCTTCCTTTGATCGACTTGAGCCGAAGCGAACAACACGACGAAGAATGCGAAAAGAAGAGTGATGAAGTCGGCATAGGAAACCAGCCAGCGTTCGTGGTTGGCGTGGCGTCTAGGAGTCCTTTTTCGAATCAAGAGGAGCGTCCTTCCGGGTCCTCGTCCGATTGCTCAGAGTCAACGAGGAAACTGAGCAGCTTGGTTTCGAGCATGTGCGGATTCATACCTTCGAGGATGGAGGCAACTCCTTCGAGGGTCATCTCGCGAATAATCTGTTCCTCGCGGATCCGCAGTTTCATTTTGCCCGACACCGGCAGGTATATAAGGTTGGCAGAGCCAACCCCATAAATTGTGGCGACAAAGGCCACGGCGATACCGCGTCCAACTTCGTCGATCTTGTCGAGGTGCTGCATCACCTGAATAAGGCCAAGGACAGCTCCGATAATCCCGATGGTAGGCGCGAATCCCCCAGCGGACTCGAATACCTGCGGCACCTGCTCCTCATATTCCGCCTGATTATTCAGCTCAAGCTCCATTATTTTTCGCAGTTCGTCAGGTTCGGTGCCGTCCACTGCAAGCGTCAGGGACTTCTTGAGAAATGGATCGTCGATCCCGGGCAGATCCGAGTCGAGGGACACAATGCCTTCCCGACGCGCTTTCTGTGCGAACTTCACCAGCCGACGGATTGTGGTCCGCGGATTGTTTACCGGATTCGAAAAGACGGAACCAAGGCGCCTGATTGCGTGCAGCACGACGGGCAATGGAAATTGCAGCATTACCGCCCCAAATGTACCGCCGAACACAATCATCGCCGCAGTCGGCTGCAGGATCTGCCGGAGATTTCCGCCTTCGAGCAGCAGGCCCGCGAGGATTCCTCCGAGCGCCAGAAAGATGCCAACGAGACTGGATTTATCCAAGTTCACCGCTTCGGCTCATCCCCGGATGGTTCGGTAGATCTCCCGAGTACGGAGTGAATTGACGACGAGTCCAACGTGAGAGACAGGCCTTGGAGCAAGGAACGTCGAAAGGCCACGATTCGCGCGAGGACCTCGGCCGGTTTCTCCAGAACAACGATCTTCTCGCCCGTGACCAGGGTGACAAGCGTGTCGGGAGATTGTTCGACAAACTTGATGAGATCCGAATTCACGATCAGAGCTTTGCTGTTGAGGCGCGTGAGATGAATCATGAGTGCCGTTAATCGAAGGACGACGTGTGTACACGACGTCTTGCATGAATATCGGCAACCGGAAAGAGAGTTTGATAGTCGCAGCAGGAAAATCGGTTACTAGAGAGTTACGAGCGGTAAGTCCGCGAGATGGACGTTGGCTAAAGCGTACCGACCGGGTGCCGATAAACAGGACAGGAATTCGGGGTTCCGCGAGGGATAAGAGTTAGGAGCTTCGCAGAACTTCCTAAGAAGGATCTTAGGACAACCGAACAATTTCAACGGAGAAGGAGCTACTCGAAATGCCCATCGGAATCCTGAACAACATCGCAGGGTTGCAATCTGAAAATCAACTGTCCATTACCAACAATTCACTGCAAAACGTGCTATTGCAGCTTTCCTCGGGGTCGCGAATTAACAGCGGCGCCGACGACGCAGCTGGACTAGCTATTGCCAACGGTTTGCAGGCCAACATCAGCGCACTGACACAATCGGCGAACAACGCCAATGACGGCATTGGAGCGCTGCAGGTGGCCGACGGCTCGCTGGCCCAGGTTACCACCCTGCTGAACCGCGCCGTCACGCTGGCCACCGAGTCCGCCAACGGTACGGTATCGACCCAGCAGCGGCAGGCGCTCGATGCTGAGTATCAACAGATTCAGACCGAAATCAACCAGATCGGATCGAACACGAACTTCAACGGAACGCAGGTGTTTACTACCAACCCGATTTCCGTATACACCAGTGACGGCACGGGAAACACCGCGCAGGCGAGTAACTTCATCAATGCCAACGTTGGCACGCTCACCTCTGCTGGACTGCTGGGCGGGGGTTCCGGAGCAGCTCTGGCCGCGAACGGAGCCATCACCGCCGGAGACAACATCACCATCGGCGGTACCACCTACACCTTCGAAACCGCTGCCACTCTCGCGGCAACTCCAACCGGTGCCACGACGACCGCAGTCGGAGTAGCCATCGACGGGAATGCCGACCCGGTGACGGCGCTGGCGAATACGCTGGCCAACCTGGCAGCTGCCGTAAATGGTGGCTCGGGCGCGGGCACGGCGTATCAAGCGGATGCGACACTGGCGGGTCCAAACGCGAATCCGGACGCAACTGCCTCGGCGTCAGGGAACACAGTTACGTTCACCGCTACTGCCGCAGGGCAGGCACTGGGCGGAGCCAACATCGCAAGCACCGTGGGACAGGGTGCCGAACTCGCTTTCTTGCAGTCGGCTGGCACCACCTTCAGTGCGGGGACGACGTCGGATCTTCTGACGGCTACCGATGCCCAGGCGGCTCTTTCCAGTATCGACAGCGCGATCGCGTCCGTTGCGGCCACCCGTGGCCAGATCGGGGCGGTAGTGAACCGGCTGCAGAGTGCCAGCAACGTGATCAGCAACCAAGTCACGAACCTGACTTCGGCGGAAAACACGATTACGGCGGCGGACATTCCGACCGCGGTAGCGAACCTGACCAAGTACTCCATTCTGGAACAGACCGGCATCTCCGCTCTGGCCCAGTCGAATCAGCAGCAGCAACTAGTCCTGAAGCTGTTGCAGTAGTTTTGAGCCTGACGAGAGAGGCGGCGACCGCCTCTCTCGTCAGCAAGTTCTCCGGAGAAGCTCACTATGAGCCCCAGTCCGGCAAATGCGATCGGAGCGGTGAACCAGGCTGAGTTCGCGGGCGTGGACCCAACTTCTGCACCGGTGCGGCCTACGGCCACGATCTCGCCGTCGGCCAAGCCCGATCCGGAACCAGCTTCAAAACGAAACGGATCCGATCCAGCAGATGCACCTTCCTCTAGCGAATTGCACCGAGATGAAGTCCAAGTGCAGCGCGAAAGTGGAACCGACGGCGAAATCGTCATCCGGTATGTAGATCGATTTGGAGACCTGGTGTTACAGGTTCCCAGCGCACAAGTACTTGGTGTATCACGCGCGATTGACCAGGAACTTGCCTCGGAAGCGAAAGCTCGAGCCAGCGCGGATACGACGCAGCCAGAAAATGAAGGAGACATCCATGGGCATTAGCTTTAACCCATCTACATTACTGAACGGGCAAGGAATTGATGTGAGTTCGCTGGTGCAGCAAGTGATGAGTGAGAGCAGCGGCCAATTGACAACCTGGCAAAACGAACTTGGAACTCTACAATCCCAGTCGAGCGATCTGACCACGATTAATAGTAACCTCAGCAGCTTAGCCACCGCCGTGCAGGCGCTGTCGGATCCGTTGGGCGCATTGACGGCGCAGACTGCGACCTCATCGGATAGCGGGATATTGACTGCCAGCGCCGCTTCCGGCGCAGTAGCGGGAAGGCACCAGATCGTAGTCAGCAACTTGGCCAGCCCGGGTTTGGTGTACACCAATGATTTTGCCGGTGGCGCCAACGCGTCCATTCTTTCGGACGGAGCCACCAGCGGCGAAATCGACTTGCAGATCGGGGGCAGCGGCGGAACGACCCAGCCGATCACGATCACAGCGGGCAGTAATGACACACTTGCCACGCTTGCTGCCTACATCAACACGCAAAACTGGGGTGTCACTGCCAACGTGGTGACGGACGCGAATGGCTCGCGGCTGGCCCTGGAGAGCCAATCCACAGGGACGCCGTCGGCGTTAGCTATCACCGGCAACACCAACACAGGCCTGAGCTTTAATTCTCCTTCAGGCGGCGCAAATGCTTCCTTGACCATCGACGGGGTTCCCTATAGCAGCACCAGCAATGCGATTACCGGCGCCATCGCCGGGGTTACATTGAACCTGGCTGGCTCTTCCCCTGACACGCCTGCGACAGTTACGGTGGGAGTTGACACCACGCAAATCACCGACGCCATCAATAGCTTCGTGTCGGCATATAACCAAGTCATTGGGGATATCAACCAGGAAGTCACCATCAACGCCTCGACCAACACACAAGGCCCGTTGGGAACGGACTCCTCGGTAGCGGATTTGCAATCCAGCCTGTTGTCCGACGCGGCTTTTTCGGTGACTGGAAACAGTGGATACGTGAATCTTGCATCACTCGGGATCAACACCAATAATGACGGCACACTGACCGTCGACTCCAGTCAGCTCAGCAGCGTGCTGAGCTCGAATCCGTCCGCAGTGCAGAATTTTTTTCAGAACTCGACGTCAACTGGATTCGCGAACAACTTCAATACCGACCTCACGGGCCTTACCGACCCGGTTACGGGTCCGCTGAATGTGGATCTCACACAAAATAATGCGGAGCAGCAGGACCTGACCAATAGCATCACGAATTTTCAAGCGCAACTAACAGCGGAGCAAACCCAACTGACCAACGAGTACAACCAGGTCAACGCATCGCTGCAGGCGTATCCGTTGCTCTTGCAGCAGGTCACCGAAACTTTGGCCACGATGGATTCGGGCAGCAGTTCCACGAGTGGAAGTTCGTCTCCGACACTGACTTCTGGTCTCTAACGCGATGAATCCAAGCCTGTCTTATCGCAAATCGGCGGCGGCGGGCGCCAGCCCCCTGCGCCTGGTCATTCTATTGTACGAACAAGCGCTGGAAGACTTGCGGCGGGCGCAGGAAGCCCTCTCTCGCGGCGATATCGAAGGTCGCACTCGCGAAATCAATCATGCCATCCTGATCCTTGGGCATTTGCAGGGCACAATCGACCACGAGCAAGGCGGGACCGTGGCCGCCAATCTGGAGCGCTTCTACCAGCAAATCCGGGTGGGACTTATGGAAGCCCAGTCCAGACAATCGGCGGCCATCCTCGAGCGGCAGATTTCCCACCTCATGGAAGTGCACCAGGCATGGTGCACAGTGGAGAAAGACATCGCTCCACTTCCGTCCGGCACACCGCCCGAAGGCGGAAATCAATCTTCTTCAGGATGGAGCGCCTGATGTCTGCGCGATCGACAGTTGAGAATAGGTTCGACCTGCGGGAAGTCACCGAGCGCCTGCGGCATTTGCTGGACAGTCTGCCTCCCTTATCCGCCGCGGACAGCTTACCCGAACGCATTGTAACTCCTCGACAGATGTCAGCGTTGCTCTCGGAACTGACGCTCGCCGGCGCCATGCTTCGCAGCTTGCCCGAACCTAAGGGCACGGAGTTCGCAGAAGAGCTTTCGGAGTACCGACAGGAAGTAGAGCGCCTGCGTGCATTGCTGCCCTCGCTGCAGGCCGCGCTGCTCCGAGAACGTGCGCGACTCGAACAACAACGCGAACGCGTCCAGAACACGGAGGAATGGGCCCGAACCTCCGGCCAAACCTTGTAGCAGCTTTGGCAGAAACCGTAAGGCGACTACTTAATATAAGAAAAAAGGTCGTTCTGCTGAGTCTGACCGATCGCCTCTAGGGTTGCCTGCCGCGAGGTCTGGGCGTTCACCAGGTCGGTAATGACTTTGGACAAGTCGGCGCCTCCAATGGTGTTTTGCTGTTCGGCTAGCTGGGTGGTTTCGCTGTTCAGAAACGTCTGCTGCGCATCAAGCTGGTTGACCGTGTTGCCATAGAAGACACGTTGTGCATTGATCTGCGCATATGCGCTGTTGACTTCGCCCACGGCCGTATCGATGTTCGACCCGCTCTGCAGGTTGGTAATGAGATCTTGAATAGCCTGGAACATGTCCGTGCCATTGCCCGAGAAAAGGGAAGAGCCCGGCATATTGGTATTTACCGTCAGGTGGTTGCCGACGGTAACGCTGTTCACCCAGGAGTTGCCCACGTAGCTCACACCTGACTTGCTGTTGGCATCCAGCACGTAGGGTGCGGTCCCAGTTGCGGTGCCGGCGAAAACATATTGGCCCTGATAGGAGAGATTGGCCAGGTTGAGCAGCTGCGATTGAATGCCCTGGACCTCGCTCGCCAGCGCCGCACGGTCAGAGCCATTCAGAGTGCTGCTGGCTCCTTCCACTCCCAGGCTGATGGCCCGCTGCAGGGCTGTGACCACGGAACTCAAAGCAGAATCGGCATTCTGCATCTCACCACTAATACTCCCCGCACTGCGCAGAAACTGGTCCGCTTCTGCCGTCTGCCCGGCATTCTGCACCAGCATCGCCGCACCGACAGGATTGTCAGACGGCGAGTTGATGCTCTGTCCCGAAGCAATCTCTTCGAGATCCTTATTGATCTGCTGTTGGGTCTGGCCGATGTCGGAAATCAGGTCGGGAAGCGGATTGGGATTCACGCGCATATGGGCTAGCCGGTTAACGTGTTCATCTGGATCACGTCGTACATCATGTTATTGATGGCGGTAATGACCTGCGCCGAAGCCGCATAGGCTTGCTGGTACTGCATCATGTTTGCCGCCTCCTGGTCGAGCGAGACGCCCGATACCGAAGAGCGCTGGTCGTTCAGTTGCTGCAAAACGAGGTTCGATGCGGTCTGTTCCGCATTCGCGCTGGAGGCCGCATTGCCGACGTTGAAAACAATGTTCGAGTAATAGTCTGTTGGACTTTGATTCGCAATGACAGAAGCATCGCGCAAGGCATACATCGCCTCGATATTGCCGTTGCTTCCGGCGGTCCCGTCTGAACTAGCCGCGATCAGGGACGGGTCGGTGATAGCAACCGAGAGACTAGCTGCTGCTCCGCTGCCGGACGCTGACGGCGGTGTGAAGAGATAGACAGGATTTTGCGGATTTCCCTGCGAATTTACGGGTCCAGTCGGATTACCGTTCAGATCGTATCCGGCGGTTTGAACGCCGTTGACGGCGTTGGCCAACCCTGCCGCCAGAGTATCCAGCTGGGTCTGAATGGCCGGAATCTGCTGGTCGCGGGCTTCGAGCAGACCTCCGAGTTGTCCAGAGACGATCGTGGAGGTAATGTCGGTGCTTTGGGCAAAAATGTGCTGCACTCCCGTGGAATCGAGCTGCGTAGTCAGGGAAAAGCTTTGCTGTCCTGCCACGAGGGCGGTTCCGCTGGCGGTGGTAAGCGTAAGAGTGTTGTCCGTCGGAATCACCGAAACATCGACGAGCGCAGAAAGCTGATCGATCAACTGCGTGCGCTGGTCGACGAATGTGCCGGGACTTTCTCCGCCATCCGCGAGATTGCTGATTTGCCCGTTGAGCTGCGCGATCTGTGTCGTGAGTTGGTTGATTTGCCCCACAGTCTGCTGCACGCTCGCATCGAGGTTCGTTCGCTGCGTCGTCAGGTTATTTGCGGTGGTGTTGAAGGCCGAAGCGACGTCCCCTGCGGCCGTCAGAACCCCCTGCCGGAGCGATGAGTCCGTGGGACTGGTCGAGAGCTGATTAAGGCTGTCAAAAAAGTTGGAGATGGCAGTTCCGATATCGCTCGTGGTCGTCGTGAAATTGCTTTGTGTCTGCGAGAGGGCAGAGACCAGGGCGTTCATCTGACCTTGGGTTTCGGTCTCCTGCTGAATCTGCGATTCGAGGATCGGGTCACGAATACTCTCGATTGTTTGCAGGTTGACTCCGGTACCGAAGGTGAGGGGGTCCTCCACCACCGGATCGCCTGTCACCAGTACCGGTACCTCGCGGGAGTAGCCGGGCGTATTCACGTTCGCTACGTTATTGGTAGTCGCCTCAAGCGCTCCCTGATCGGCCCTAAGTCCACTAAGCGCGGTGGCTAGACTTGCTGTCAGGCTGGACATCGAAAGCTAGACCTCCCCGGACCGTGGAGTCCGCCATGGCATATCGCCGCCGGATCCAGGATGTGCTTCGTAGGTCGACTGGGTTCCGGCCAGGAAATTAGAGACTACCCGAAGCGATTGCTGCGCCCGCCGCAGAAGAGCCAGATGCACTCGGCCAAGGTGCAGGATTCGAATCGCCGCTGCCTGCGAACACTGGTCACGGGCTGAACTCAACCCGATTGAGCGGAGCGCAGTAGTGTGTTCGGCTGTGAGTGCCCGCATACGAGCCAGGTCACGCGACAGTAATGCTTCTTGACTGGCATTCAGACCTCTCTCAAGTTTTAGCAGAAGCTCAACCTGAGACGGCGATGCATGGTCGATCCTTTTGACTCCGGGGGGACTTGGTGGCGCTGCGCCAGTCATAACTTCACGCCAGCCGGTCGACTTCGTGCTCGGACAGTGAAGTCGGATCCTGCTGCTCGTGACCGACTGACGTCTCCGTCGCGCTGGAGTGCTGGCGCGGAATCTTGCGCCGCTTATCCGGCACCGGCTGATATCCGTCTCCAGCGAGGGACGTGAGCGGCGTCGGAACTAGCCGATCCGATGCATCAATGCCATCTGACATACATTCTCCTTCCGCTCATTCATGATCGGGCGGGGCTACACTGCATTTGGGTGAACAGTGCGCCGGCTGTCTGCTGCGGGTCCGCCTGATACTGGCCGCTTTGGATAGCTTGCCTGAGAGCGTCGACCTTGTCTTGCCTGACTTCCGGAAGCTGAACCGCTTGGGCTGCCAAAGCTTGTACCTGCGCATGCGCCCCGGAAAACCTCGTCTGATCTTGTCCAACTTCAGCCTGGTTCGAAGCCGAATTGGCGGCTTGACTCGACTGTGAATTGCGATCGCTTTCGGTTGTCTGTTGCGGTCCGTAATGGAGATCGATTCTCATACTTATTGCCTCCTCTTGAATTCTCCTGCAATTCAAGTATCGACCGCGCCTTAGAAATCTTTAATGGTGGCCGCCATACCGCTTACTGCCCTGATTCGCCACCTTCAACTCAATCTATCGGCGCCACTTGCAGGGACTTTAGCCTTCCCGACCCGCGTCTGACTAATCTTTCATACCCACCTCAACCCTTACCTTCGTTTTTAGGAAGGTGTTGAGCGATCAGATGAGCGATTCCGAAGCCTCCTCGCGCCGCGATGGCTTCGCTCAAAGCTTGTGTTCCCAAATAGTTATAACTATCAGCCCCGGGAATCTCGCTTTCTCCGGGTGCTGAGGCAAACGTCTTCTCCAGCGACGCCAGAAGCGAATTGATCAAACTGGCCTCAAATTCACGTGCAGCCTTGGCGCTTCGTGGATATGCGACCGAGGTCGCAGTCTGCGGCGAGGCAGTGGGTTCGTATATTGAGATGAGAGCCATCAAATAATCTCCAGTTCGGCTTCCAGGGCCCCGGCCGCCTTGATCGCCTGCAGGATCGAAACCACGTCGCGCGCGGTCGCTCCAATTGCCTGCAAACGAGTTACCAGTTGCTCAACACTGGCGCCTTCTCCCAGTTCGACATTACGAGCCGGGGACTCAGAGGCGCTGACCCTGGTTTGAGGCACAACTTCGGTCTGTCCCTTGGAAAGCGGATTCGGTTGCGATACCGAGAGGGCGGTGGTCACCTCAATCGAGAAACTTCCGTGAAGAATCGACACCGCTCCGAGATGCACGTCCTGGCCGAGCACCACCGTACCCGTGCGCTCGTTGACCACCACCTTGGCGCGACGGCGCACTTCGACCTCCAGGTTTTCAATACGTGCCAGCAGGGCGGGGATCGAGGGCGCAGCGGCTTTGGTGACATCGATCTCGATTCGGCGGCTATCGATTGCGGTAGCCAATGGGGAGGACCATTCGCGGTTGATGGCGGCGGCCACTTCTTCGGCGGTGGAGAAGTTAGCATCATTCAGGAGTAACGAAAGATGATCAAGCCCGGCGAGACGGAGGGAGCTGTCACGCTCGACCAGCCCTCCTCCTGGGATGCGCCCGACCGTGGGATGGTTCATCTGTTTCGAGTTGGCAGATGTTCCGACAGCATATCCACCGACGACCAACGGCCCTTGCGCAGCTGCAAATACCCGGCCATCGGCGGCATACAGGGGCGTGAGCAGCAGCAATCCGCCCTCCAGGCTGCGGGCGTCGCCGATCGACGAAACCATCACATCCAGTCGTATCCCCGGGCGGGAGAAAGGTTGCAGGGTGGCGGTGACAAAGACTGCCGCCACATTCTTGACCTGCACGGTCGACTGCAGCACCGCGGATGGGATCTGGACCCCCATCCGCGCCAGAATGCTGGCCAGGGTCTGGATGGTGAAGTACGTTTGTTGCTTGTCGCCCGTGCCTTTCAGACCCACCACCAGCCCGTAGCCGATCAGCGAGTTTTCGCGCACACCTTCTACACTGGCTACATCGCGAATCAGCACCTTATGGGTCTGGTCTGCCGTCGCGCCCTCTGCGGCCAGCACGGCCGCGAGGGCGATCGGTAACGTCAAGCGCCATAGTTGTCTCATGGATCTTCGTTCCTAGATTGTTAGAAACCGACCACACGCAGAATCCACTTCACC
Organism: Terriglobia bacterium; assembly: GCA_963711365.1. Taxonomy (GTDB): domain Bacteria; phylum Acidobacteriota; class Terriglobia; order Terriglobales; family Acidobacteriaceae; genus Sulfotelmatobacter. The sequence goes on from CAVQDY010000006.1 coordinate 149,855, forward strand.
ACCGGATTCGGAGGGCGGGTGCCTTCGCTGATCACTCCCTTGCCTTTCACCTCGACTTCCAGGTTGCCGACAAAGTTTGAAGCCACCGTGTTGGTGGCGTCGAGATCTCCCGGACGCACCAGGCCCCGGAGAATTACGGTTTCATGCTGATTGTCCATCGTGATCTGGCGCTCGGCTTCAATCACCAGCGTCCCGCTGGGCAGGACCGCCGCGACCCGTCCGGTCAGAGTCGTGCTTAAAGACGTTTGCGACGTGGCCTGCGCCTTTCCCGAGAGCGCCTGCGTCGAATTTGGCGAAAAAAGGTTGGTTACCCCGCTCGTTTTCAGGTGTCCGGGAAGTGCGGTGATGCCGGAATTCGCGGACAGGGTGCGATTGCTCGAAACATTGCCCGTACTGGAAGCCGAGAGGTTCTGCGCGATCCCGATCGTCACCAGGTCTCCAATGCGCGACGCCTTGTAGTCGGCCACCATGTTCGCAAGCCGCCCCGAGTCATTCCAAAGGCTTCCAGGAGTCGTGGGCGGGATTTCGGGAGCCTTGGCAGAAATCCGCTGCAGATATTCGGCGAGTCCGTCGTGTTTGGTAGGACCCGGCTTCTGCTTAGCGGCAGCGCCGGAATTCATAACTGCGAATATCCCGAGTACCACAATCCCTATCTTTGGTCTCCGCATAGACAGACCGCCTCTGCTCGAATTCTTTATCGGTCAACGACTAACGTTCCTTGTGCCGTCACGGTAGCCTGCATGATTCGGCTACCGGACTCGAGGCGGACTCGCACGGTGTCCCCTTCTTGCCGGAGTCGAGACAGATCGCGGGCAATATCATGCGGATACCGTCCTGGTCCCACAAGAATGTCGATTTTTTGCCGGCATGCACAAGTGGATCCACGATCGATTCTGGTCGAGACCTCGCTCCGCCGCAAGTCTCGAGCATTCCGTCCGGGTTGCCGGAATCCGAACCGGCTACCCGCACCAGGAAGGGAACACAGTCCATGGTACGGGCCATCGCACCGTAAGTCCCAGCTCTGAAGAGCAGGGTCCCAACTCTTGCGTATGGTATTCAGGGAAACATCCTTTCGGATGCGTCCCAATGCGCCGCAATTCACCCCCCCATTTACCGCGGTCTCTTCGCGATGCGAAATGACCCTGGCCGCGATATCGGAACAGGATAAGTACAAGCCCGCTCGCCGCACCACGATTCGCTCCGGCACATTGCCACCCCCGAAACCATCGATCTTTATCCCTATTCCTTTACTCGCGCGATCGATCAACCAGAGCGCGGACTCTGTTCCCTCAAACACACGGTCGCAACCCTCCAGGGGAGCCTTCCCCAGAGATACTGAGCGGCACTTCTCAGCAGAGATGGACAAGTCCCGGGGTCTAGAACGTCTGCGAGCGTCAGTTCCTGGCCCCGCAACTCGACACTGTTGAGGAAGTTCGCCTCGCAGGGAAGCTGACAAAAAACGGGCACGCTCGTAAGCCACAGCGCAGCCATCAGCGAAATCGGGCGAAAGTACTTCATAGTTTCAATGCTTCGCTAATCTCAGCGTCCGAGATTGTTGATATCTTGCAACATCTGATCCGCCGCGTTGACCACGCGCGAGTTCGCCTCGTAGGAGCGCTGGGCTACAATCATGTTGACGAATTCGGCCACTACGCTGACATTGGACTGCTCGAGCATTCCCTGCTGAATCGATCCCAGCCCCTCGCTGCCGCCCGGAGTGCCAATCACAGGATCCCCGGAGGCTGTGGTCGCAAGGAAAAGATTGCCGCCCGTTGAATTCAGTCCTCCGGGATTGTTGAAGTACGCCAGCTGCAGTGCCCCAACCTGCTGCGCCGCTGTCTGGCCGGTCAAGGTGACGCTGATGGTCCCGTCCTGTGCGATGGTCACCGAGGTCGCGCCGGCAGGAATGGTCACAGCCGGCTGCACCGCGTTTCCGTCCTGTGTGACCAGATTGCCCTGGCCATCGAGATGAAAGCTTCCCGCACGCGTGTACGCCGTTTCCCCGTCGGGCAGCAGAACCTGAAAAAAGCCTTGGCCCTGAATCGCCAGGTCCAGCGGATTGCCGGTCTGGGTGAAATCGCCCTCCAGTTGGATTACTTCGGAGGCCGCCGAACGCGTGCCCAGACCAACCTGAAGTCCGGCGACTTGCGTGGTCTGCTGGGAAGCCGCTGCTCCAGGCATCACCAGGTTCTGATAGATGAGATCTTCGAACTGCAGGCGCCGGCTGCGAAAGCCTGAGGTACTCGAGTTGGCGAGATTGTTGGCGATGTTGTCCAGGTTGAGCTCCTGGGAGGCCATGCCGCTGGCTGCCGTGTATAGGGCTCGGATCATCCGTCTGCTCCTTGTGAAATTCTCTAGACGCGCGGTAAATCTTGCGCGGCCGTCTGGTTCAACTGGCTGTCGAATAACGTCAAGGCACGCTGCATCATCTCTGCATTGCGCTGGATGGCGATGAGTTCGACGACACCTTCGACCGGACCGACATTCGACTGTTCCAGCATCCCCTGCCGGATCGAAGATGAAGCCGCTGGCAATTCCGCCCCCGCCGGCGCGGCGTAAAGCGCCTTCCCGTGGGCCACCAGATTTGTGCCGGGAGCGAATTCTGCAATTCGCAGCCTGGCGACCACCGCTCCCGCCACCGATATTGTGCCGTCCTCACTCACCGCAACCGCTCCGTCGGGAAGATCCAGCGAACCGTGTTCTCCCAATACACTGTCGCCTTCAGCATTCACGAGTTCGCCTTTAGACGTTCGATGAAACCCGCCGTTGCGTGTGTAGAGAATCCCGGATTCGGATTGGACCGCAAAAAAGCCTTTTCCTGCCACCGCAAGATCAAGAGGATTGCCGGTAGAGACGAGGCTGCCAGAAGCAAGATCGAGCCTGGTATCCCCCAGTACTCCAAAGTCGTTCACCGCGGTATTCAGAGAATTCGACGGCATCTGTTGTTCTCCCGCAATCAGTGAGCGGAATGTGGGTTCTTGCCCGCGGTAACCGGCGGTGCCGAGATTTGCCAGATTACTGGCTATTACATCGAGAGCTTGCAATTGGGCGGCGAGTCCAGCACATGCCGCGTAATAGCCGCTGTCCATGTTCGATCTCCCCTGGGAGGCTTTGCATGCGGGGTTCCAACGAAGATGAGAGGAGAACAATTTCCGGGAAAAGAAGACTTAGAAGACTTACAAGAAAAAAAACAGGGGTTGAATCGCGGCTGCGAACTAGAATCGAGATTGAAACTGCCCAAACATTTTGCCGGGTTATTCCTCTTGCCTCGGCAAAACCTTCCCCCCTTTCAAAACGACATTGGTTTCAGGGAAGGTTCAGCTATGCACCTCCAAAGAAACGATTACGGGTTCGCCTTCGAACAGAAATGCTGCTTGCAATGTGTCGTTCACCATGGACCGGACGTTATAGTCGGCGCCGGTGATAACAGTTGGTACAGAGAGCATGCAGCTATCCCCCAACCCACTGATCTTGTTCTTGAAGTTGCCTGCGACCATGTTGCAGATCTCTCCCACGGCGTCCCACATCTCCGGGCCCGCTTTTTCGGGGTCGACACCCAGCATGCGAGAGGCCATATGGGAGGCTGAGCTGGCACTGCACCGCACCGAGAGGATGCCGCAGAGTTGCCGCCAGTCCCACCATCGATGTGATGTCGAGACCATCTTCGACCGGCGGCTCTGTCGTCACCTCCAGCGAGCATCCCAGCATAAGCTGAAACACCTCTTGCATGGACAATTGCAGCGTGGGAAGCCAGCAGTCGCGGCCCGCAGCGGCAGACAAAGAGGTTATCGGAGTATTCATAGCTTCCCCGCAAGCACCGGAAGCACATGCTCTTTAACCTGATCGGGGGTGAATGGCTTTCGGATGTAGCCTCTTGCCCCAGCGGAAAGCGCCTGGACCACATGGCCTTCGCTACCCTCGGTCGTGATCATGACAACCGGAATCCCCTTCGCATTCTCAATCCCGGAGAGTTGCTTGACAAATTCCAAGCCATCCATCACCGGCATGTTGATATCGCAAAGAATGAGATCCACCTTATTGTTCTGAACGGCAGCCAGCGCCTCAGCTCCGTTTCCTGCCTCAAGCACCTGGGCCAGGCTCAGGCCGGCTTGACGCAAAGAGCGCTCAACGATTTTTCGCATAACCGAAGAGTCGTCCACAATGAGAGCACGTATATTGTCCATGTCGCAGCAGATCCTCTCGTGGGAAATCGACCCTGCAATGAATCAATTCACCCACCAGAATTCATATCGGCTGCCCAGGGAGAAGCTTTACTGGTGAGCCGCGCATTCCCGGATTCCGGCAAACGCGCAAGGAGATCGACCGGCGGACGATATTTCCACAAAAGACGAATCCAGCTATAGCGTCCCCCGGCGGTAACGCGAACTTCCGTCGGCTCCAACCGACCGCAATAACTGCGGACCGTGCGCGCAAAACCCGCGATATCCATTTCGCATTCAAAAACAACTTCATACTCCATATGACGCTCGGATACCTCTTGCAGGCGGCACTGAACAACTTCGGGCAGCGCCATACAAGCTTCGGTATGGCATCCCGTCATTTTTTCAATGGCGTACAGGACCGGATAATCGATCGCATCTGCGAATGCAATATGCAGGGTAGACGAGGATTCGACATAGCCGACGGGGATCATCGCGCAGGAACGCATGAGGGCAGCGGGTATGGGCGGCACGCGCCTGCCAACCTCCATCGAAGAATTCCCCAGGAGAACGGGGCACGACCATTGTCGCGCCAAAGCCGCTGTGATCTGGTGCTGGTTGACGTAGCCCAGCGAGAGAAGCCATTCCCCCAGCTTGCCGTTTCCCGCGGCCCGCTGCGCCTCCACAGCACTTCGCAGCTGTTCCGCTGTGATTTGCTGGCGCGACAGCAGCAGTAATCCCAGTGGAACGCGATGAGACGGAGAGCCATGCCGCCGGGGATGGGGAGCCGCCAAAATGGCGTCGACTACGGCCTGTTCGATGCACTCTCCAACACAATATTCTGATCCATTCAGCACCACGCGGACGGCCCTTCGTATCCAGCGGTTCCAGAGTGTTTCCACATGAACGCAGCCATTCCTGTTACGTGGCGCATTGCCGAATCTCTGCCGGAGGTTCTGCCAAGCCAGCTGAAACGCATCGAAATTCAGGTTCGCCGTTCCCATAATTTAGTTGGCAGCAGGACCAGTCTCGGTCACTCGAAACCCGTAGTTCCCATCCACCACGACAACTTCTCCGCTCGCGAGCACCCGGCCATCGAGCAGCAGGTCGGCGGGTTCCTGCACTTGCCGGTCAAGGCTGATGACCGACCCAGGATTGAGATCGAGCACCTCGCGCAGCAGCAGTCGCCGGCTGCCGAAGCGCACCACCACTCCCAGTTCTACATCCATCAGCAAGTCGAGACTCACTTTGCCATCGCCCGGACTCGACGGCGGATTCTCCAATGCTTGCGATTCCGACCGCGCCGGTTCCGCCGCCTCGGGCCGCAGGCCCGCCACCAGCGCTGCACTCATTTGGAGTTCAATGGCTCCGAGCGGAGAAGCCTCTTCTCCAATCCGCAGCCACGCGATTGAGGATGGCGGCCAGGTCGGGGACGAGGCAGCAGCCTCAAGTCGAAACTGCACTTCCCCTTGCGCCGCCTTAATCGCCGTGGCCGCGAGTCCACCCACTTGGCGAAGCAGTTCCAATATCGCCTCCCGGTGTTCGCCGGTCAGTTCCGCGGACGGACTCGGAGGCTCGCTCATGAATGTTTGCGCCAGCCTCAGCGTAGAAGCGGCCGGGATGCGCAGGCTCATCTCACCGCGTATATGCCCAGAGCACGCAACCACCACCCAGAGATCATCCTCTTTTGCAGTCGGAAACCCGGTCGGAGATTGGTCAAGAACGGCGCACGGGCACGCTGCTCCCGCGATCTCGCTCATGGCTTGGGCCATGGCTTCCGCCCAGATCTGCAGGTACGGTGCGCTGCGGCTCATCGCGTCATCAGTCATTCGAAGTCTCCTTATTGTCCTGTCTCGAGGCGTTTGGGGTAGCGCTCGCGAGCACTCGGGCTGCCCGGCTTCCGGCACACCGAGCCGGGAGCGCATGAAACATTTCGATCCCGGCAACCAGAAGCGACGCAGGCTCGGTGGCGGGGCGTGCGAAGGTGAGCACATCCCCGGATTGAAGCGCTGCCAAAGTGCTCACCGGAAGCGCCAGGTCTCTCGCTGCCAACTCAATCTCGAACGGGCATTCCAGCAAGCGGCGCATGATCCGATGGCGGAAATCGGCAGTGGCGCGCGGGCGCCGGTGGGTCCAATCAGCGGCAATTTTTCTCAGCAGCGCATTCGATACAGCAGCAGGAACCGCCAGGCTTAATCCACCCCTCGCGTCCGGCATGGTGACCTCGAAGCTGAGCGACAGCGTCTTTTCGTCCGGCAACATCAGCCTCTGCGCTTCGCTCGCTTCCAGACGCTCCTCGAAGTTCACCTCCAACGTCAAAGCCTGCCACGCGGCTCCGAGCTCCCGGCAGATGATGCGGGCCACGCTGTCCAGAATCTGCTCTTCGATATCGGTGATCTCGCGAGCTGCCGCCATAGATTTGCCTTCGCCCCCCAGTAGCAGGTCAATAATAGGGAAGGCAACTTTCAGGTCGAGTTGCAGAGCGGCGCTCAAGCCGGTCGGATCCAGACGGCAGGAAGCCACATAAGTCGTCTCCGGGATACGCTGCAGGAACTCGCGGTAGGTCAGATGTTCCGCCGAGACCAGCGTCGTCGCAAATACCACCCGCAAGTAGGCCCCGAGGGAGTGCGTGAGATTCCGGGCAAAACTTTCGTGCAGCGCCGTGATCGTTTGCAATTGCTCGCGGCCAATCTGTCCCGCCCGGCGCACATCCCAGGGCTCCACGTGTGACAGCACCTCAGGACCCTGTTCCAGGCGCGTGCCGCCCCGGGCAGCCCGCACCATGGCATCGATTTCCTCCTGGTTCAAGACTTTCTGCATCGCATCGCTCCTCAACCGTTCGTGCCGCTGGCCGCCCCGCGCGCTTGCTTGCCATTCGCACTCATCATTTCTTCCAGCCGGGAACGCAATCTCACCACCGCAAGAGAATGAATCTGCGACACCCGCGATTCGCCGATGCCGAGAACCGCCCCGACTTCTTTCATCGTCAGTTCCTCGAAGTAATAGAGAGACAAGACCTGCTGTTCTTTTTCCGGCAGCTCCGCGATGACCCGCGTGAGCAGTTCTTTCATTTCAGAACGCAGACAGCGGAAAAAGGGCGTGTCCTCGGGTGCGTTGGGGAGATAGTCGCAAAGATCCTCTTCCTTTCCGTCCCATGGCGACTCGACTCTAAGGCTGCCTACTTCGAGACTGTCCAGTTCACCGAGCAAGTGTTGAAACTCGGTCAGGCTCATGCCAAGCTCGGCGGACATCTCGTTCTCGCTGGGCGCACGACTGAGCTCGAGGCTGAGCCTGCGATGCGCTTCCTCGACCCGGCGCGCCTTGCGGCGCAATTCCCGCGGGCCCCAGTCCATCTCGCGCAAACTGTCGAGGATCGCGCCGCGGATGCGGAACTTTGCATACGACCCGAACTGCACATGCTTGCTGCTGTCAAATTTGTTGAGCGCATCAATCAGGCCGATCACGCCGGCGTGCACCAGATCTTCCAGCGGCACATGCCGAGGCAGCCGCTCATGGATGCGGCGCGCCAGATATCGAACCTGCGGCAACTGTTCCAGCAAGATGCGATCACGGTCCTCGTTGTCCTGCCATGTGGTGTAGGCTTGCGCGGTATCTTTGTTCATAGGATTTTCAATTCGCTTCGATATAAATTGCGCTGGAGAATGCAAATCGCCAGATTCGGTCTGCCCGCCATCCTCATCGCAGCACTCCCACTGAGCGCACTTCGACTACGGGTGGCACTTCCAGAGGAGAGAGCACTACAACTTTCGGCAGAAATGGTTCGAGCAGTCGCTTCAAGTGGTAGCGCGCCGGCGTGGAGCACAGCAGCACAGGGCTCGCCACGGCAATCTGTTCTCCGGCCAGTTGGCGCATCCCATCGACAATCCGGCGGGCAAAGGGTGGTTGTAAGCCATTGCCCGGAAGAGCAGGCGCCTGGGCATTGAATGCACGTCCTAACTCCTCTTCGAGCGCATGGTCGAGGGTGACGACACGAAGGCCTCCCATCTCTGAGAGCAGCGGGCGTACCAGCGCACGGCCCAATGACTGTCTTACGGATTCCACCAGGACGATCGGATTCTTGCTCGAAGGTGCGACATCGAGCAGCGTTTCCAAAATGGCCGGCAAATCACGGATCGAAACCTGCTCCCGCAAGAGCTGTTGCAGGACCTTCTGTACCTCGCCCAGGCTGAGAATCTTCGGTACTAGTTCTTCCACCAGTTTGGGATGGCTCTCCGCCAGGCGGTCCAGTAATCGTTTGGTTTCCTGGCGGGTCAGTAATTCGTGAGCGTGCTGCTTGACGAGTTCCGCGAGATGGGTTGCCAAAACGGAAGTCTGATCGACGACGGCGTATCCCGAGGTCAGGGCCTGATTTTGCAGGCCCGGAGCAATCCATATGGCGGCCACACCGAATGCCGGTTCCCGGGTGGAGGTTCCGGGCAAGGGACGGGGAGAACCCTCAGAGCTGATGGCCATAAGATGGTCTTGCAACATCTCCCAGCGCGCCACCTCCACTCCGCGCAGCGCGATGACGTACTCGCGCGGCTTCAAACGAACGTTATCGGTGATGTGTACCGGAGGGACGATGAAGCCGAGTTGCTGCGCAAGGTTTTGCCGAAGAGCTTTCACCCTCGCCAGCAATTGCCCTCCCTGGTTCTGATCCACCAGCGGCACCAACCGTAACCCACTTCCAGACTCAGTTCGTCCAGCTTCAGCAGATCTTCGACAGAATCTTTTGCCGGCTTCTTTCGGCCGCGGGGGCGGTCACGCCTTCCATAGTTTGCTTAGGCACTCGCCAGGCGAGAATCCGGTACAACCCGCCAGCAAGAGAAAGGAAAAATTCGGGAGCCCAGGAATCGCCGCCAAAGACAGCATGACAGCGGATGCGATCATCAGAGGACGTCGCGAAAGCAGTTGCCGCCCACATCGACCGAGAGAGTAGCGTCCGATGTAGCGCGCGTCACGACCATGCCTCCTGCCATCGAAACCAGCAGCGACGGGATCATCGTTACCAGACCGTCACCCACAGTGAGGACCGTATAGGTTTTCAATGCTTCGCGGAACGGTATATCGAGCTGAAAAACACCGATCAGGAATCCGGCAATAATGTTGATTGCAGTGATCAGGATCGTGGCGATCGCGTCGCGCTGATTGAACCGCGCCGCTCCGTCCATGGCTCCATAGAACTCGGCATCGCGGCAATCTGTTCGCGGCGCCCCCGAGCTTGAGTTTCATTGATAAGTCCGGCGTTTAGGTCAGCGTCGATCGCCATCTGCTTCCCGGGCATGGCATCGAGGGTGAAGCGGGCCGTGACTTGGCCGTACGAACCGCGCCGTGAGCGATGACCAAATATTGAATTGCAATCAAAGCAATAAAAATGACAAACCCCACAACGTAGTTGCCGCCAACACGAATGGCCGAAGGCCTCAATCAGGTGCCCGGCAGCGGTACACCTTCGTTGCCGTGCAGCAGGATGCGCCGGCTCCTAGCGAGATTGAGCGATAACCGGAACAGCGTCAGAAGTAGCAGAAGACTGGGGAAAGACGGAAAATTGCGAAGGACGTAGGATCTGGATGGCGGATAATAGAACCAGTACAGCCGCCGTGATGCTGACTGCGAGCAAGACATCCAGCACCAGGCTGGGTAGCGGCACCAGCATGACAAAGATCAACGCAACGGCGGCCACCGGCATGATCCATTCCACTGCCGAAGCCTGCTTTGGAGAACCTGGTTTGACGGAGGCCGGGTTTCGAGCACCATTGGCCGCGGGACTGTTTTGTGCCATACGCTATGTCCTCACTCCCGCCAATTGGGCCGCGCGCGCCTGCGCGCGCCAGATCGCTGCAAGAATTTCTGCCACCACCACATAAAGTTTTGGTGGGATGGCTTGTCCGACTTCCACCGCGCGATAAAGCGCGTGCGCCAGGGGTGGGTTCTCCACCAGCGGAATGCCATGCCAGAGCGCAACTTCGCGAATCTGAGCGGCCAGCAGGTTGCGGCCTTTCGCCACCACAACCGGAGCGGCCATCTCCACGCTGAACTCAAGCGCTATGGCGAATTCAGTCGGGTTGGTAATCACAACCGCAGCCCGCTCCACCTCCTTGAGCATGCGGCGGCGGCGCGCTTGGCGCTGCAGGCGCCGGATGCGCATCTTGACCGCGGGATTTCCTTCGGTCTCCTTGTACTCATCCCGCAAATCCTGACGACTCATCTTCAGTTCGTTTTCGTGTCGCCAGCGTTCCAGCAGATAGTCCGCGGCGGACCAGGCCAGCAGCACTAGAGATGATTTCCACGCCAGCGCAAACATTCGTTCACCGGCGAACGCCAGCAGCCCGCGGCCGTTGCCATGCAGCAAGGCAGGAAACTTCTCCCAGTCCCGTGCCACCGCTGCGAAGGTCAGGTAAACGACTCCGGCCGTCGGCAACATCGATTTCAGCAGCCGACTGACAGCATTCAGGGAAAAGAGCTGCTCCAGCCGGGAAGCGGGATTGATTCGATTCAAGCTGGGAGCCAGCGCGGACGGAGCAAAGACCAGTCCACCTTGCGCGACCCCCCCCAGCATAGCCAGGAGCCAGCTCAAACTTGCGGCAATCGCCACCCCGCGTAAGATCGCGAGATCGCCGCGCCAGACCGGCAAGAGCTGATCGGGCTGCATGGCTGCCGAGTCCAGCTCATGCCGAAGAAGAATTCGCCACGAAGCAGCAAAGCCCGGCAGTTGCCACGACAGCAACATGACTGACGCGATCGTGCCAACCGCCGCCACCAGGTCGCGGCTTCGCGGCACCTGTCCTTGGTCGCGCGCCTTTTGCCGCCGCCGCGGTGTGGCCTTCTCGGTTTTGCTCTGGTCTGCCATTTCAATGTGTCAGGTGCAGGAGTCGCTCTCCCAGCTCGATCGTCTGCAAGAATCTTTCCCCAATCGTGTGCGGCCAGTACGAGATGACTGCCAATAAAATGGCGAGGCCCAAGAGGTTCTTGACCGCCAGACCAATGAACAATACCGGCAGTTGGGGAGAAGCCTTTCCGAGAAAACCCAAAGCTACGTCCACAACCAGCGTTCCCACCAGGGCCGGCGCAGCGATCTGAACTCCCGATAAGAAAATCCCACCGGCTGCGCGCAGCAAGGCTGTCGCGGCAGTGCCAGTCATCAGCGTGCCTGCGGGCAGGTAGACAAAACTGCGTACGATTGCGCGCAGCAGCCAGTGATGCACGTTCAGCTGAAAGAAGATCAGTAACGCGGCTAGGCGATGGAACTCGGAGAGCACCGGAGTATCCGCCTGGGTCTGCGGATCAAACAACGTTGCCAGCGAATATCCCATCTGCACACCCAGAATCTGGCCGGCCATCATGGGCGCTTCCATCATGAAATTCGCTGCCAGCCCCAGTACCAGCCCGATGACAACTTCGCTCGACGCGACGCCCGCCCATTGCCAGGAAGTCAGACCGAGATGCATGGGGCCGCGCAGTGGATACAGCAATGCCGTGATCAGCAGAACCAAAGTAGCCTTGAGCCGCACGGGGATGGCATCGCTCGCCAGCACGGGACAGAACACCAGCAATCCGGCAATCCTGGCTCCGATGAAAACCGCTGCCGCCAGAACGCTTTCGAGATGGATACTGTCCATAAGACAATTCCTGACTTCTTACCGAAGAAACGGCCGGAAATCGGACAACACTTGTAACGTGAATGCCGAAAGCCGGTGCACCATCCAGGGCATGAGCAAAAGTGTTGCGCCCGCAACCGCAAACAAACGCGGCACCGTCGACACCGTCGAATCCTGCAGAGAAGTGAGCACCTGCACCACGTTGATGATGAGGCTGATGAGAGTGGCCACCACCAGCAAGGGCCCCCCCATCCACAACGCGGTCTCAATTGTGCGACGCATGATTTCGACTACCTGATCCGATCCCATTCCTTCTCCTGCAACGCCGCTGGTCAGGTGAAACTGCGCATCAGCGATCCAATCAGCAAATTCCACCCGTCCACCATGACGAAAAGCATGATCTTGAGCGGCGTCGAGATGACAACCGGCGGAAGCTGCAGCATGCCGACGGAGGTCGTCACCGCAGCCACCACTAAATCGATTACCAGGAAAGGCAAAAACAATGCCGCCCCAATCTGAAATCCAGTCTTGAGCTCCGAGAGTATGTACGCGGGCACCACCACCCGCATGGGAACGTCTTCGGGCCTCGCGGGACGCGGAGCCTGGGCCAATTCGAGAAACAGCGCCGATCTTTTTCCCGGGCAAACTTCAGCATGAAGTGCCGCAGCGGCGGCGTCCCTTGCTCGATCGCCGTCCACGCATCGAGGCCTCGATTGCTAGGCTCAATGGAACAACCGCCGCGTTATAAATTGAAGCCCCGACTGGTTGCATCAGAAAATAGGTAAGCACCAGCGAGAGCCCGATCAGAGAACATTGATACCTGGGAGCGGTTTGTGTCCCAAGCGCCTGCCGCAGAAAATGAAAGACTACGAGCAGGCGGGCAAATGGAGTGAGAGCGACGAGGAGCGCGGGCAACAGGGTCAGCAGCGTCAGCAGAACAAGACGATGGTCCGCGGCACGGGACCGGCTGCCCCAGCAGGGCCGATCCGGTTAAAGCGGAGAGAATGATGCGGCCGTATCCCTTCCGCGGCCCAACCGAAGGGAGGGAGGAACTAACCAGCAGCGCAGCGACTGCGGAATACCGTGGCCCACGGGGTGTCACTTGTCGGTTTCCTCACTGGCGGGGATACGAGAGCCCCCCTCGGGAGGGGCCGTATCCGCGGTGGTTTGGAGTTCATCGCTGAAAAACACCAGAGATCCTCGAAGTTCCGCCCAGCAGGAAACGTGCGCTTTCGAACTCCACCACCGCAACAAACTCGACACTAAGCCAGACGACTTTTTTCGCGGAGCCAAAAATACCTCGCGGTTGGCGACGAGTGACACACTGACTCTACCACCAAAGAAAACGCGCAGCAGACATCAGATTTTCCAATAAAGTTGGACCTGCCCCCTGATGGCTGACCAGCTCGGAATAGGGAGTTGCCCCTCGAACCCTCATGCCAACTCCGTCACGCGTACCGCCAAACGATTGCCCGCGCCTTACATTCTAACCAGCCCAATCGAAACTCCCATTGATTCTCGGCAGGACGTGCCATGCAGACTTCCCAACCGGTCGCCCAGAACTGATCCGGGATGAAGCCCAGGAAGTCCCTGACTTTGAAGCCCGGCAACGATAGATCCACTGTGACCTGGCGCGGCAATCCCAACACCGGCTGCCGAGATCGGGCTTCGTCGCTTTCTTCAGTCCGTCGTTCGATCCGAATTTTGCGCCGGAACTGCGACTGTCGCTGCGGCTGCCATTCGTTCTCTCCCCTCACCGCTCAGCGCTGAATCAGAAACTCACTGAAGTACACTTGTTCCGCACCCAATTGCGGGATGCGTTCTTTCAGCGCGCCAAGGATGTCCTGCTTCAATTTCGACTTGCCGGAGGCTGTGAGAAGGTCATCGACCTTGGCATCGCCCAATACACCAAGAATTGCGTCCCGCACCTCAGCGGTGGGGACGACCGGCTCACTCGTTTACTTCCTGGTTCAAACCAACGTCGACACCCACTCGCAAGTACGCTCTCTCATTGCTGTCCCGCAAGATTAAGAACGAACGTTTCCAGGTGGAGTATCGTGGGAGCCGATTGGGGCGGTTGGCGTGGGCGGCTTCGCTACTTTGGCTGCGCCAGAACCAGAGCCCAAACGGCGCCAAAATCACCAGCGGCAGGATTATTGCCGGTTTCCAACCGTGGCGGGCACGCGTTTCCTTTGTGCTTTCTTTTCTCGCGTCTGCCATATGCCAACCATGAAGAGCGAAGACAACGGTTGCCGAGGCAAAGCACGAAGGGACAATGCCGACTGCCCCGCAGCAAGGTTGGCGGAAACCAACGCCTTTCCGCCAGTCGCTGATAAGGATCAAAGGTTTCAGCTGGGTCTGAGACTCTCATGAGAGATCTGTCATCTCTGGCGGCGGCTCAGCTTTTGTGGATGAGCCGCCCCCCGAGTAGCTTTGATATTTACTGTTTCAGAGCAATTCTGCCTGGGTGATCTGGTAGAATGTGGTCACCGCCTTCGCATCAGCTTCAGAACCTCGTTGGGCAACGATCAGGTTGGCGAATTCTGTAGCGATGTCCACGTTCGACATCTCTAAGGCACCCCCGGAAAGCGTTCCACGTCCCCCTGAGCCTGCCGCTCCAACCACGGCTTGCCCAGACGCCAATGTGGGAGTGAAATCGGTATCGCCCTGCAACTGCAAGCCATTGTTATTTGCGAAGGTGGCCAGAGCCAGTTCCCCGAGCGCTTGGGTTTTGCCATTACTAGAAAGATCCGGTAATGGTGCCGTCCGACCCGATGTTGAAATTTACCAGAGATCCGCTTCCTGCCCCGTCCTGGTCCGCCGAGGAGGTGCTGCTGGGGGCACCAACCTTGGTTAACAATCCTGCGCCGTTGTTGTAAAGCTGCCAGGTAAAAGTGAGATCGGTAGCTCCATCGGCTAGCGCTCCAGTGGTACCCGCTCCGATTTTGATTCCGCTGACATCGGCCGCGGGTGTGGTCAAGTTGCCGTTGCTGTCGAATGCGAGAGCACCGCTCTGCACCGCCCAGGGTTACCCGTAGCTCCCACGTCGGCTGCCGGAATGGTGATTGAATAATTCCATGCTCCCGGGCCAGTATTGGTGTACGTGTAAGTCAGGACATGGCTCGTGCCTAACGGATCGTAGACTGTGATGGGCGTCGAGAATGTGTCGCCCACAGCTGCTCCGGCGTTGAGATTCGTCGTCAGCTGCACATTTGTGGTAGCCGTTGGCGGGCTGATCGTTCCCGCTCCCAACTGCAGAGGACCAATTCCGCCACCCGTGTTCACTACGCCATTGACCGCGGGATAGCCGAGCACCTGTTGCCCACTCGAAGTCTCCAGAAAATTGTTCAGTTCGGAAAAGTCCCCGGCTCGCGTATAACTGACTGCTCCGTTCGCATCTTGCACTGCAAAAAATCCGGAGCCTTGTATGGCAACATCGGTCGGCACGCCGGTCGAGCTCACGCTGCCTTGGGTAAACAAGGAAGGAGTGGAACCGACTTGCGTTCCTGCACCCATCACAATCGGATCACCGGAACCCGTGGTTCCCAGATTCTGGTAGAAAAGATCGCTGACCAGTACAACCTGATCTTTATACCCGGTCGTCTGTCAGTTAAAGATGCTCGCAATGGTTGACAGCGCTGTTGACTCGGCGGTCAACCCAGAAAACAAAATGGAAAAACCGGTCGTTTGAAAACACTCCTTGAATCTGCTGGTTGAGAATTGATGCTGCCGGAGCAGCGAGATGGGGGCCTGCGGCTTGTGCGGCTGCGACCGCGGATGAAGTCATGGCGGCAGGCGCCGCGGCTGAAGTGGCCATCGAGGTTCCGGCGGATTGACCCGTCGCCGAGGGAAGGTTCGGGGCCGTTCCACCCGTACAGAACCTGTTCCCGTTCCCGAAGAAGATGGGACGATTTCCTGTAAAGTTTGCTCGATCTGAGTCACTTCGCTGAGTTCACTGAATTGCGCCAGCTGTCCCACAAACTGCGAGGGGTCCATGGGATCGAGCGGGCTCTGATTCTGTAACTGTGCCACCAGCAATTGCAGGAACATGTTGTTCAATCCGGTTGCACTGGGCAAGCCGGTGCTGCTGCCGCTGGTCGGGTCCGTACCGGTCCCCGAACCGTCTTGAGGATGAATTGGACTTATCATGTTCATGTGACTTCTCCTTTAAGCGAGGACGCTGAGTCCACGGTTGCTCCACGCTTCCGCAGTTGGTTCGGAATAGCCTGAGCGCGGCTCCGTCAGCCCTGCCGCTGTTGAGTCTCGCCGAGCTGCAAAGGACCGAGGTTGTGCATTCCCGCCCGAGGATGAATCGCTCGAAGCGGTGAATCCCTGTTGCTGAAAGCTGACTTGGGCGAGCCGCAGGGTTTTCTTGTTCCTGAGTGTTGGCGATCCCGGGGAAGTCAATAGCCATCAGCGGTCGCAGATCTCCTTTTTCGCTGCCAATCAACACGCCCACATCACTGGCGTGCACCACGGTTCGCACCTCCACGCTGCCAAAAGCCTGGGTATTGAGACCAATGCGCATCTCAGCTTGCGTGGCCTTGGTCAAGATCTGGGCAAGTTCAATCGGGCTTGCTGTGGCCGTTGTCGGTAGCGGCTGACCCCCAGCCTGGTCGAAACCAACATCAGAGGATGCAGAAGAATCGTTGCGAGGCGGCTTCTGCGTCGGGGAATCTGGAGCCGAGGCAGCAACCGACTTCGGATCGTGGTTTCCACTGGCGGTCACCACAACCGCCGTAAGGGCGGGCGAGGCGCCAGCGATCCGGGCATAGCCCCAAGATTCTTAGGGTCCGCAGCTCCTTGGATTGCGACTGCTGAGTCGAGTTCTGGCCGACAGTCGAGGATCGGACCGTGTTGTCGTTCGCGTTAGTGAGAGAGGACGTCGCGCTTGCATCCACAGGTATCGGGGATCTGAGAGAGATTGTGCTGTTCTTCGTACTTGTCGGAGGAGGCGAACCGGAACCATCTGGCGGAACTATCGCGATCCGCAGCGGATCGGGAATAACCGATAACATCGACCTGGAAATGTACGTCGGCTGGCGTCGAGGTCGGGTGTTGCGCCGGCTCGCCGAGACCGTTTCCGTGCCTGTTCCATCTTTTCCGGAGCGAGTTGTCTCGAATCGAGGCTTCGAAACTGCCGTTGCCCCTGTTCGGCGACCCGGATCTGACTGGTGCTTTTCTCAGGGACTACAGTTAGGGCCAACGTCGGCAGATCGTTGTGCGGGTAAGTTCATACCAGTTGAACCAGTTGGCTGTGGCTTACCGTCATTGGACACTGCGTCGGAACTGGCATTCTGTCCCTCACCTGCTCCCACGGTTTCGGGTTGGGTAGGATCGGGCGCAGAGGCAGCCTCTTGATCCGAAGGTTTCGATTTCGCCGCAGCTGGCGCTTCGTTCGAATTGGATGATGGACTTATAGATGGGCTTATGGATGGCACGCTTTCGATGGGACCACCTGTTGCCTTCGCAGTGGTCGACTGCCCGATCCAATCATTCCTCTGAGATACCGCATACCCGCTCTGCGGTGGCGGATCGGCGGACACATTGTCGGCGCCGTGTCTTCCGGCATCTCCAGTGACGCGGGCGGGGCTGGGGAAGCACGCCTGCCCGACAGTGTCTGGCCCGGAGTTATGTCGGCAGAGGCAGAGGGCATCCCTTGCGGGGGCACATAGCTGGCGATATTGCCCAGAGGCGAGGGACAGACTCGATACAATCGCCTGTTCCGATGCAATCGCATGTTCCGCTGCCAGCGGCGGCACACTGGACCCGGAGGTTGGTAACGGAGCTGGATTGGTTGCGGCTTTCGCCTTCCCATCCGCGCTGCCGGGCGTATCGATTGGATTAAGCGGAAGATCAGGCGACGGCCTTGTATCTGGCAATCCAGTCTGAGTCGAAGTCGTAAGAGAAATGCTTGGCTCGGTCGCAACCGGGTCTGGAATACATACTGGGACAGTCGGAACAAGAGCCGCTGAAATGGTTTGGCCTAAGCTGTTCGGGGTGGAAGTCTTTAAGGCCGACTTTGGATTCACGCCTTTCGCCGGAAGCAAGTTGGCAGCCGTGTTCGATACAGCAGCCTCGGTCGTCGCAGAAGTTCCGGCCTCGGGAACTGACGAAGTGGATTGCGATTCATAAATCTCCGAAAAGCTTTTCGGTGAAGATGCTCCCAACCGAAAAGCTGCATTGGCAGCACCCAGCCCGCTATTCGTACTGGCCAGCGAGTTCATGGAAGCGATGACAGTCATACGGCGTGTGCGAACTTCATCCGCGGGCCGGATGACTGCATCTTTCAGACCAATACTCGTGGCGCAATGGCAGACTGGGTCAGAATGACGAAGCGCAACAGAATATCAAGGAAATGGGAAATCTGCCGATGTGTTGTGATGCACCGGGAGAAGTGTGGGGACTGCCCGGAGGCGGCCCAGAGCAGCGTTACATCTAGCCGCGCCGCAGATAGGATTGCCGTAAAAGAAAGGAATCATCGAGCTGCCTTTGCTCGCGCCGGCCTTGATTGCGAACGTATAAGCGGAATTGCTCATCGCGCAGGCTCTCAATGTTTCGCGCTCCCGGCGAGCCTGCTGAAACACTCTTTGCTGCTGGTCTCGCAAATTTTTCAGTCGTACCAGTTCGCGCTCCAGATCCTTTCGTCGTGCCGCCAAGACGGATAATGCGTTCAGGATGAATATCATTTCGGCAGCTGTCATACCGTCGCCAAGTTCGCGAGTGCGGCGCACCTGTAGCTCCTTGATTCCGTCCTCTGTTCTTCCACCAGGTGATGAACCTTCTGGCAACCTGTGGTTCGCCGTTCGCAGGCGCAACTCCTGCTGATGTTCTACGCTTTGCCGGAAGTGATAGACAGCCTGCAGTGCAAAATGAAATGCCATAGCGATCAACCCGGCAATGCCAATAGCTTTGCCACGCTATCCGTGAAGGTTGAAGATTCCCGGGCTTCTGCATCAGAAAGCGATGCAGTTCGGGAATAAGATTGAGAGCTTTGTCGAGCGTGGCATCACTTCCCTTTTGATACGCACCAATCCGGATCAAATCTTCCGATGCCGTATAGGCGGCAAGGAGACGCGCAATTCGTAAGCTTTCTGCAAATGCGCTGGCGAGGACACGGCTGGCATGAGACGGCTGACACTGTCCAGAATGGAAATCGGGGGGTAGTGGCTCCGGATCGCAAGCCTGCGATCCAACATAATGTGCCCGTCCAGGAGTGCGCGCGCTCCATCGACCAAGGGATCCTGTTCATCGTCGCCCTCCATGAGCACGGTGTAAAAGGCGGTGATGCTGCCATTCTTAAATTTCCCCGCCCGCTCGATCAGGCGCGCCAGCATGGTGAACAGGATGGTGTGTAACCCTTCGCCGTTGGGGGTTCGCCCGCGGCTAATCCGATTCACGTTGCGCCATCGCAAGTCTCGTAATTGAATCCACGACCAACAGTACGTGTTTGCCCTGTGCCGAAAAGTATTCCGCAACCGCTGCCGCCGCGAGAGCGGCTCGAATGCGCAACAAAGGAGATTGATCCGAGGTCGATACCACCACCACCGATCTCCGTCGGCCTTCTTCGCCCAAGCTTTCCAGGAATTCTCCTACCTCGCGGCCGCGCTCGCCGACCAGCCCGAGCACCGTGAGATCGGCTCCTGTATTCCGCGCCATCTGCCGATGGAGTGCTCTTGCCCACACCGCTGCCTCCAAAAATTCCCAGGCGCTGTCCGCGACCACAGGTCAGGAACGCATCGATGGCACGAATACCGCATCCGATTGGCTCGCGGATCGGCGGACGCTCCAGCGGCCTGGGAGCGGCGTATCGAATTCCAATAGTCTCGAGCCCGATAGGAACTGAGCGAGTCCAAACCCTGACCGCAACCATCAATCACACGCCCCAGCATCTCGTTACTCACCCGAAGGGTGGGACGCTCGCCCCAGCTGACAATTCGGTCACCGCGGCGTATACCGCCGGAACTGTCGAGCGGCATGGAAAGTACCTTTGCCTCGCGAAAACCGATGATTTCTCCTGGCACACTTGCCCTTGGAGTCGCGAATCTCACAAACCTCTCCGACCGAGCAGAATGGCCCGTCCGACTCAACCAACGAGCCCACAACCTGACTTACATGTCCTTGCCATTGAACCCCGGAACAGGTCTGAAGGCGGGCAAAATAAGGCGCGAGCGAGGATTGAATCACGATGGGGCCCCGGGACGCGCGGCGAGGATGTCCATCGATCCGTGCTCAATTTCTTTGAGCTGAACCTCCAGCCCGAAGGCCGCAGTTCCCATCGCGGTCTCCAGACACACGCTCCAGCGACTGAGAAGGGTCCTCGACGATCTCGGGCATATCGGCCGGCTCCAGCTGAGTAGCCAGCAAATGTCGCGAATCGCGGAGTGCTGGGGGTGCAGGCGCAGCCTGACACCGGTGGCTGCGTCCATCTCTTCGAGCGCCACCCGAACGATGCCCGCCAGGAGCAGAGGATCGAGTTGCGCCTCCCGATGCAGAATCTTGCGGGCAATGCTCAGAGCCGGCTGCACCACCTCGCCCTCTATTTTCTGAAAGTAGTGAGCCCGATCTCGTGTGAATTGGGCCAGAGCAGCCGTTACGCTCGAGCGATCTTTCGCCAGTGTGTCATCGAATGTTCTTGGGATTCTGCCTGGCCTTTTCGAAATCCTTCTGCTCGAATTTGAGTGTCTCGCGCAGCGGATTCCCGTGAATTTTTTCGCTCGTCTGGCGGCAAATGAGTGATCCCATCCCCAGCGATTCCATCCGCACCCAGTATTGGCCGGCTTTCGACAACCAAATCATAAGGAAATGGCTCGAGCGCTAAAACCGCCGCAGCTTCTTCCGTATTTGCGGCCTCCGGCGCGCGTCTAGGCGACGTACTCATCTTCTCCTCCATCCGGAGTCAATGAAGTTTGCCTTCTGCTTCCAGCGGCGCGCCACAGCCACCGCTTCGATCTGCGCTTTGTGGATATCCCGCGACTTACCGGGCCAAGTATTTCCATATCTTCCTTCAGCATCTCGACCGCCCGCGACGACATCGACTTGAAAATATAGTTCTTCAACTCCTCTGATGCACCGCGCAACGCCATCGCCAGTGTCTTCTTGTCCATTTGGCCCGCAATTCCGAATTCCGGCCTCCGGTATGCTTAACAAGTCTTCGAAGGTGAACATTAAATTCCGGATCGAGAGCGCCAGTTCGGGATCTTCTTTCTCGATTCCTTCGAGAATCGTTTTTGCGCAATTGATGTCCAGGCGATTCATCACATCGGCGACTCCGCGCAGCCCTGCGTAGGCTCTTCGGCTTTGCTCGCCCAACGCTTCCAGCCGCTTGTGCAGCACCACCGAAACCCGCTGTGCCATTTCAGGCGAGAACTGGCGCAACTGTGCCAGCCGCTTGATGGCCTCCGCGCGTAATTCTTCCGGCAAGCGCATGACCAGAGTCGATGCCTGCTTGGCTTCGAGGTGCGCCAGAATCAGAGCGATGGTTTGCGGGTGTTCCCCTTCGATGAATTTGGCCAGTTGCTGCGGATCCGCTTTGCGCAATGAATCAAGTTTGCCGGCACTCATCTCCGCGGTAAGCGAGACCTGATGCAGCAGCTCTTTTGCGCCTTCTTCTCCGAAGGCTTTGATCAAGAGCTTGTTCGCATAATCCTTGCCACCTTGTGCCAAATAGTCTCCGGCAATCACCAGGCGCTCAAACTCCTCTAAAACCGACAAAACGGTTGCGCCATCGACTGTGCGCAGCCCCGCAATCTCCCGCGTAATCTGCTCCACATCCGCCGGTGGAAGATGACGATAAACCTGACTGGCCGCTTCTTCTCCGAGAATCACCATCAGGATTGCCGCTTTGCAAGTCCCGCTCGGCGCTGGCGACGCGATCATCGCTGCGCCTCCTGCTCGACCCATCCCTGGATCAGGCGGCTGGCGGCCTCCGGTTCAGCCTTTACCTTCTCCGTCAACATACGCTTCAATTGAGTTGTCCTTTTCCCTACCGGTTCTTCGCTGCCGCCTTCTTCTGGCAGCTGAACACCCCCCGCGCTCGCCGGGGCCAGCCGGCCCACGACCTTGCCCGGAAGTTCGCGGAATGCCGCCATCGCCTGCTTCTTCACTGGCCGCAACACCATCCAGTAGACAATGAGAAACAACAGCGCCAGACCGATGTAACGCAAACTCCAGGCCCAGGGCTGGGCCATGTGCTTCCATCGCTCGGCACGGGTCGGCGCAGGGAGGGTTTCGGCCGGGGGCTGCTGAAACGATAGATTTTCTACCGCCAGAACGTCCCCGCGCTGCGCATCGATGCCGATCGCCGCTTGCGCCAGGCGCTCGATTTCCTTGATTTCCTCCGCCGTCCGCTTGCGGCGAGTGGTCACCGGTTTGCCCGCTTGTTCACTCATTTCGACCGCATCATCCACCAGCACAGCCGCTGCGATTCGTCGAACGCGTCCCGCAGGCTCCACGCTGTGGTGAAGACTCTTGCTCACCGCATAGGTGGTGGCGTCGGACTTGGAACTGGATTGCTCGGCAGCCGCTGCCGAAGCTGCCGGTGGTTTTGCGGAAGGGACATTGCTGGCTGTTCCTGGCACACCTGCCGGAGCCGCTCCGGTGGAGTTCTCTTCCGAGTGTTCTTGCGTCAGGGTTGCCGTTGCTTTGGGATCATAGGTTTCCTGTGTGTCCTCGCTGGTTCCAAGTTCATATTCCACGTGCACGCTGGCGCGAACGTGATCGGCGCCGACAACCGGTTCGAGCGTATGAATCAGCGTCTTCGCAAGCTCCTCGTCCAGACCGAACGCATGCGCGCCGACGCCATCACGATCGTGCAGCAAAGGAGTGTTGCTGTCGGCATCGACGACGGTTACGTTTTCCGGGCGCAGACGGTCCACGGCACTGGCAACCAGCTGCGGGATCGCGCGCTGCGCTTCCTCGGAAAGTTGGCGGCCGCGAGTCTTGATAATCACCGCCGCCTTCGCCTCGTGCTCTTGTTCTGTAAACAGCGACTCTTGCGACAGGACCAGATGAACCCGCACCGACTCAACTTCGCTCAGCGTGGAAAGCGTGCGCTCCAACTCGCCCTCCAGCGCGCGCTGAAAGTTCACCTTTTCGGTGAAATCCGACCCTGCCCAATTCGGAGTATCAAAAAGCTCGAAACCGAGACGCGCACTGCGCGGCAACCCGCTTGCCGCAGTCTCCAGGCGGCTGGCATCGAGCTTGTCCTCGGGAACCAGCAGACTGGCGCCATCGGCCGAGATCTGGTGCGAAATGTTTTTGGCCGCGAGGTGAGTGGCGAGATTTTGCGCTTCTTCCGGACGCAGGCCGGAGTACAAAGTCACGTATTTCGGCTGGCCGAGCAGCGTAACGAAGAGCCAGAGCACTCCCGCCACCAGAACCGCGCCTCCGCCTAACAGAACGCGCTGGCGCAGGCTGAGACCTTCGAGGAACTGCTTCAGGCGCTGCATCACATCGTTCGACGGTTGAGGATTCTCGGCCATGATTGCGTCATCTCACCCAGCAGAAAAAGCGTCAGAACTGCATGCGCGAGATCTCCTCGTATGCGGACACGATCTTGTTGCGCACCTGCATCATCAGCTGGAAACTGAGATCGGCTTTTTCCACCGCAATGAGCGCGCTGTGCACATCCGCTCCATTGCCCTCAAGCACTCCGGCTACTTTTGATTCCGCGTGGCTTTGCAGTTGCTCCATGTCATCCATCGCGCTGTGCAGGGCCTCACGGAAGTCCGGGCTGGAAGAGTTCACTGAATTCAATCCAGCCGGATCTGATTCGGCGGGCAGAATGCGGAGGGCAGAGATGGCGCTGTTCATAAGTGCTTCTCCCACGAATACACTCAACTCAAAATCTGCAAGGACTGCTGGATCATGTTCTTGGCCGCCTGTACGGCCGACGCGTTCAGCTGGTACGCGCGCACCGCGCTCAACAGGTCGGTCATTTCCATGACTGGGTTCACATTGGGATAGGTCACGTAACCGGAGGGATCGGCATCGGGATGCCCCGGCTCATAGCGACGGGGCATAGGCGTCATATCCGTCAGCACGCGATCCACCTGCACTCCTGGTTGTGGGCTGTGCGTCAACCGCGCCATTAACAGAGAAAACCGCGGCACTGGACGCCCGCGGAAGACGACGAGCTGCCGGCGATAGGCGCCGCCCTGCGGCGTGCGCGTGGTTTCCGAGTTTGCCATGTTGGCCGAGACGACCTCGGCGCGAAACCGTTCGGCGGCCAGCGCCGAGCCGCTGACTTCGAGCATTCCAAAAAGATTCATGATGAGGTGCCTCCGGAGTTGATGGCCAGCGAAATGGTGTGGAACTGATCTTTCAGCAATTGAATTCCCAGGTTGAACTTCATTTGCGCCTCCGCTAACAGCAGGCTTTCGCGGTCGATACTGACGTTGTTTCCGTCCGGACGCTCCATCAGTCCGCGGACGCGTTGCGCAATCGGCTCAAAGGATGCCAGGCTGAGATTGCCAGCCTCGCTGCCAGAGCCCGCGGCAGCGGCACGCTCTAATTCCGCGCGGAAGTCGAGGTCGCGCGTTTGATAGCCGGGTGTATCAATGTTCGCCAGGTTGGTAGCAACGAGTTTGTATCGGGCCACATCCACATCCAGAAACCGCCCGAGAGCCTCACTCAACGAAGTCGATACCGCATCTCCAGGAATCGTCATTCCATTTACCACTCCTTTTTAATCGGGAAACGTTAACCCCAGTGTTAGTCGTGGACATAGCTGCTCCAGCTGGGCAGGCCATAGCTTCTCACTTTATTTCGGACTGTACGTAGACTGACTCCCAGCAGCTCGGCGGCCCGCGATCGGTTCCCTCCCGTCGCTTGCAGCGTGATTTCCACCAGCCTTCTTTCCATCTCTCCGAGAGAAACCCCGGGGCGGATACACGCGTCCGCTGACGTTTGACTTTCCATCTCCACCCACTCAAGCCCCTCGAGCGCATTGATGCCGACCGCGGTGCCTGCGCTCAAGGCGGCAACGCGACGCATGCAATTAGCCAATTCGCGCACGTTCCCGGGCCAGGAATGCTTCTCCAACAATTCCAGAAACTCAGGGGCGAGCTGCAATACCTTGCCGGGGGCAGCATAGAGCCGCGCAAAATGCTCAGCGAGTTCGCGGATGTCGCCCGCCCGCTCCCGTAGCGGGGGCAAGCTCAGTGGAATCACGTTCAGGCGATAGTAAAGATCGGCGCGGAACTTGCCCTCGCGGACCATCTGCGCAAGGCCGCGGTTCGTGGTGGCAATCACGCGGATATCGACCCGGACCGGATGCGTATCTCCCAGGCGGTCGAACTCGCGCTCTTGCAGGACACGCAGTAGTTTCGGCTGTAAAGCCAACGGCATCTCGCCCACTTCGTCGAGCAACAGGCTTCCCCCGTTCGCCAGCTCAAATTTTCCGGGCTTGGCACGGTCTGCGCCGGTAAAAGCGCCCCGGCTGTAGCCGAATAGTTCGCTTTCCAGCAGCGTTTCCGGGAATGCCGCACAGTTCACCGCAATGAAAGCGCGGTCGCGCCGCGGGCTCAGGCGGTGGATGATCCGCGCAACCAGCTCCTTGCCGGTCCCACTTTCGGCTTCAATCAGGACATCGGCATCGGTCGGAGCAGCCTGCTTGGCGCGCTCCAGAGCCCGTATCCATGCCGGCGCATGCCCACAAAGCTCATTCTTCCCCGCGGCCGCGACTTGGTTCAGGATTCTTTCCGCTGCTTGTTCGAGTTGCTCGAATGAAACCGGCTTCACCAGATAGTCGCAGGCCCCCTGCTTCATGGCGTCTACCGCGTCTGGAATACTGGCATAGGCCGTGAGCAGAATGACGGCGGTATTTGGAACCAACGCTCGGGCGGACCGCATCACAAAGAAACCGTCTTCGCCAGGCATACGGATGTCGGTCACGATAAGGCGGTGCATTCCGCGACAGAACTTCTCCAGCCCATCACTCGCGCAACAGGCGGTCTCGACGCCCCACCCGCGCCGGAGAAAACGCGCTTCCAACGCAGCCCGCATGCCGGGATCATCATCGATCACAAGAACCCGGTTCATGACCTCACCTCGTCCGGTGAGTCGCACAAGCCAGGGAACGTCAGCGTGAAAATCGCACCGTGGGTGGGACGATTCGCAGCGCGGATCGTCCCTCCGTGCTGTTCCACAATCTTGCGGCAGACGGCCAGTCCGAGACCCGGGCTGCCGGAGCGGCGCGTAAAGCCTGGCTCAAAAATATGCGGAAGGTCTGCGGAGGAGATCCCGGGGCCTGTGTCAGAAACATCGAGTTCGATTCCGCCAGCAAGAACTCTCCGGCCCCCGAGTTCAATCCATCCACCATTGGGCATGGCCCGAATACTGTTTAGAACAAGATTCAGCAGCACCTGTTCCAACCGGTGCCGGTCGGCCGGAAACGAAACGCCGGCCACGCAATTTTGCAGGCTGAGCGTAATCTGCGATTGCCGCGCTAGAGGCTCGAAGAAATGCCGCGCCCATTCCACCAGGTCTCCCATATCGACCGGACTCCGCTCGATCTCGGGCGTACTGTGAAACTGCAGAACGTTGTTCACCGTGGCTGCCAGTGTGCGCAGTCCGGCTTGAATGTGTTCCACCCACTGGCCACACTCTCCTTCCATCTCCGATTCAGCCAGCAGCCCGGCAAACAGTTCCAGACTGCCCAGGGGATTGCGAATCTCGTGAGCCAACAGCGCTGAAACTTCCGCCAGCGCCTGATCCTGGCGCAGTCTGGCTTGCGCTTCTTCCCAACATTTGCGTTCCGTCAAGTCTTGCAGAATGACGATCGCACCGCATTCCCGTTCGAGCTCTGCGCGTTGCGCGCCGATCCATCGAATCGAGCCATCGCTGGACTGAACTTTGCACTCCGGCTTGCAGTCCCCGCGAGACCACTCCAGCAACTCGCGAATCTTCGGGTCCAATTGCGAAAGGGACGAGACGCCTCCGGAGTTATTCATAAGCCGCAGGGCTTCCGGATTCGCGCGCGAAATCTGCCCATCGCTGGCAACTACCAGCACCCCACAGGGCAGCCGGTCCAAAATCTGATCGAGATGAGCCCGCATCCTGCGGTTCTCTTCCGCGCTACGCGCGAGATCGCTGTTACTTAGAGCGAGCTCGCGGCGAAGCCGGTCCACCTCGGCCTGCAGCGCGGCGTAGGACTGCTCGAGCGCACTTGCGGCATCCGCGAACGTGTGGAACGCTCGCAGCAAGGATTGCTCATCCTCCGACCACGGCTTGCCGATGTCACTACCGGAGGGATGGACGACTTCCACTCGTGGCTCACGCCAGCCCAGCGGGATAGGCAAAGAAGTCATATATCGGCAACATTTGCACGGCTCGTGCCATTTGAGGCACGGCCGGCTTAGACCTTTCTCAGGAGTGTCCGCCGCTGGTAAGAATGTCGCGGTCTTCACAGCCGGAGAAGTAAAGGTGCTCGGCATCGATCACCTCCGCGTCCTGCGCCAGAATGGACGCCCGCTCCATCACGTGCTGCAGTTCCCTTACATTTCCTTTCCATGGATAGGCTTCAAGAATGTGGATCGCTTCCTCGCTAAGGATCGGGGCAGGCATCTCCAGTCCGGCCGCCAAACATTGCAAAAAATGCTCCGCCAAAGCGAAGATGTCCTCGCGCCGCTCCGCCAGCGAGGGCAATTCAATGGGAAACGCGGACAGCCGGTAAAAGAGATCCTGCCGAAACTCACCCCGCGCTGCCCGCCGCCCGAGATCGACGTTGCTCGCCGCAATCACTCGCACATCCACTCGAGTGACTTCGCAAGTTCCTAGCCTTTGGACTTCTTTTTGCTCCAGGAACCGCAGCATCTTCGCCTGCATGCCCAGGGGAAGTTCGCTGACTTCGTCCAGGAAGAGAGTTCCCCCGTTCGCCGCTGGGATGCGCCCGATCTGAGACTGCACCGCTCCGGTAAAGGCTCCGCGGCTGAACCCGAACAGTTCGGATTCGAGGAGAGCCTCAGGGATGGCCGCGCAATTCACCACTACGAAGGGCTTGCCGGAGCGCGGGCTGAGTGCGTGCAAAGCGCGAGCCACAAGTTCTTTGCCCGTTCCCGTGGGCCCCGCAATGAGGACTGTCGTGGAGCGAGCGGCTACCAGACGCACCATGCGGTAGACGCGCTGCATGGTTTCGCTCGATCCGATCATTCCCGGCAGAGCAGGAACGGATGTCGAGTTTGACTGTGTCTGGCTATCCGGTTGCGGCCGCGGCACCGGTCGCGGCCCAGCAGCGCCTGGAGCGTACCCTGGTTCGTCCTCTGCCGAGTCGGGTTCGAGCACTATGACCTGGATTCCCGGAAACCGTTTATGGATAATCGCCAGCAGTTCCTCAGTATCCAGATCGGGCAATCGGGGATCCAGGAATAAAACTTGCCACTCCCCTTTTTCCAGTTTGGCCAAGGCCTCGGCCCCGCCGAAAACCTGCTGCACGGACCGGCAGCGTCCCTGCAAGCGGTGCAATACCTGCTCGCGCAAAGCGCTGTTCGGGCTCGCAATCAATGCTGCACCGGAATTCGCAAACGAAAGGGCTGCCAAGGCGCTCATTTCACATCTCCTGTTTACAGGCTACGAATATTATTTCGATAACGAAGCCACGGGCATTCGGATCACCAGGTTCTGGTCTTCGCCGGATGTGCTCAAGGTCCAGGTGGCTCCCATCGCTTCCCATCCCGCTTGGGCCACCAGCAACCCGAGTTCAGGCCGCGAAAAAGGAGAGAGCGATGCGGTCGACGAGCCCCCCGTGGAAGTCACCATCAGACAGGCGTGATCCTCTTCTTGCACCGTCGCAACCTGCATTTCGCATTGCTTACGAGTAAGGCTGAGGATCGAGTCCAGGGTGCGAAAGACCAAACGCTGTACCCGAACACGGTGGCTATGTACTGGCAGAGGCGTTGAGTTCAGAACAATCAGTCGCACGCTCTCTGCCGCCGCTATCGGCTCAAGTTCGACAGCTACTTCGCTCACCAGACTGTCAAGATGAAATAAAGCAAACGTTCCGATTTGAGTTTCTCGGGCCTGCACCACTTCGCGCAGCGCCTCGACCAAATCCCGCATGCGCGAAACGAGTTCCAAGCCTTCCCGCAAAGTGCGGACGTAATGATCGCTCGGACGCGGTCCCGCCACCGCCAGTTCCATGGAGCACTGCAAGCCCGTGAGAGGTTGGTTCAATTCGTGCAGAAGATGTGCGAGCGGGCTTCGGCCTTTCTCTTCATTCCGAAATCCCGGGACGGCCGCCAATCGAGGTCCGGCGCCAGTCATGCGTGAACCTCGGCGGCCGTGACTTGGGATGGAGCTCTCAGCGTGTATCCAACCCCACGCACTGTCTGAATGAGCTTGATGGCATGGCCGTCATCAATCTTCCGTCGCAAGTAATTGATGTAAACATCGACTACATTCGTGGTTGTGTCGAAAGTTAGATTCCACACATGCTCGATGATCATCGATCGAGTGACATTCCGCCCGGCATGCCGCATCAGGTACTCGAGTAACGTGAACTCCTTGGCAGTGAGCTCTATCTTCAGGCCGGCGCGTTCGACGATCCTTTGCACGCGATCGAGCTTAAGGTCCGCAACCGTCAGGACAGATTCTGAGGGAAGATGAC
The DNA here is from genome assembly GCA_963711365.1 of Terriglobia bacterium. Classification (GTDB taxonomy): domain Bacteria; phylum Acidobacteriota; class Terriglobia; order Terriglobales; family Acidobacteriaceae; genus Sulfotelmatobacter. Next base: position 179,218 of record CAVQDY010000006.1, read on the forward strand.
TCCGTCGGATCAGCGCCCGAATTCGCGCCGAGAGTTCGCTGAAAGAAAAGGGCTTGCCCAAGTAATCGTCGGCCCCCGTGTCGAAGCACTCGACCCTGTCCTCCACGCGGTTGCGTTGCGTAAGGACCAAGACCGGCAAGCTCGGCTTTTTCAAGCGCAGGTGTCGTAACACGCTCACGCCATCTACCTTGGGAAGGTTCAGATCCAGAACAACCAGGTCATACTCCGATTCGGTGGCGGCCGATCTGGCCTGCTCTCCGTCCTTAAATACATCCACGCTGTATTGCTCACCTTCAAGACCCTGACGGACAAACCTGCCGAGCGCTTCGTCATCTTCCGCAATAAGAATTCGCATATAGGTGAACCATCCTTAATCGAACAGCCCAGTCTAGTGAGAAACGGCTCAGCTGCAGCGAAATCTAAGGGGAAACAAAGGTATATAGCTGCCAAAATGGGCGATGGTTTCAAAGAGGAACTGCCGCCGCGCACCATCGCGCGAACCTGCGCTGTCAATATTCTTCGCTGCCTTCAGACAGCGATAATTCACAATGGATCGTTGCCGAGTGGAGTGAATCCTTGCGCTTTCTTGATCGAGCTACCCTCAGATCCCTGTTCGTTCCGGGGGGCGTTCTACTCGTCGCGGCTCTGGTAATCGCGAATTCCGCATGGTTCACACTGCCCTTTCCCGCACTTACCTTCCTTTACTACTGCGCATTGGCTGGAGCGACGCTTCTTGCGTGGAGATTTCATTCGAGCCGCACATTTCTATCTTTACTAGTGATATTTCTTTCCCAGCAGGCGGCTTCCTTCGTAGCAGGACAATCGTATGTGCTCACCACTGTGGGCGCGATTGCCATGCTGGTGCCGATCAATTTCATTCTGATCGCACTCATGCATGAACGTGGCTTTGCCGTTGAATCGATAGCGCCTATCGTTCTGCTCCTGTTTGTGGAGTCTTTGACGGTTGCAGTTTTCTGGGGCTCATCCAATGGGAGGCCCTCGCCGCTGCTCCACGCACGGCATCTGGGTGATCCGCTTTCACTTCCCCGGTCTGCCGTTCTTCTGCTCACTTCAGCAGTGGTCCTTCTGCTGGTCCGGTTCCTGCTGACGCGCAAACCAGTGGAGAGTGCCCTGCTGTGGAGCCTCTGCGGCATTACCCTGGCGCTTCGCGCAACCGGGTCACCGCGGCTTTCCATCCTTTATTGGACGACTTCCGCATGCGTTCTGGCAGTATCCATCGTTGAGAACTCCTACCTTCTCGCCTACCACGATGAATTGACGACTTTGCCCTCCCGGCGAGCCTTTAACGATGCATTACACCGCTTGAGAGATCCATATTCGATTGCCGTAGTTGATATCGACCACTTCAAACGCTTTAACGACACGTATGGCCACGATACCGGCGACCAGGTGTTGCGCTTGGTGGCAGCACAGCTTGCCCGAGTGACTGGCGGCGGAGAGGCTTACCGCTGCGGCGGCGAAGAGTTCATGATCCTGTTTCCGGGCAAGGCAGCGAACGATATCCTCGGGCACCTTGAGGCGTTGCGAGCAAAAATCGAGTCATCAGAATTTCGGATGCGCGGCCACGACCGTCGTCAAGCTCTACGAGGATCCGATCGTCGCCATGAGCGAGGCCGAGGGCGAAGTAAAAAGGGGCAGATGATTCGTCAGCTTGCCGAGGACAAATCCGCGGATGTTCTTCATGTAACGGTAAGCATGGGAGTTGCCAGCTCGGGCGCGAAATCGATACCTGATTCCGTCGTGAAAGCGGCGGATAAGGCCCTCTACCGCGCCAAAGAAAATGGACGAAATCGAGTGGAATCATCCGCAGCCGTCCGGACCGTGCGTTCAAAAGCTGCCGGAATCGCCTGAACTATCTCCCCTGATATCTCGCTGAGGACGAATGGATAACTCCCAAGGACTGAACGTCCGGCCGGACCGTCTACCGTTGGACGGGAAGAATGACGGTCCGGTTCCGTACGTTTTCGCAAGCACCGCAGGCCGTGCGGTCAGCCGGCGGTCGTAGGTGAGATCGGGCGCTTCCGGCCTGTGCCCCCGCAAGCGGGACATTTACTACGGATAAATGCGACACCATCGGACTTTCCATTCAAGTCCACCGGTTTCGCAACATATCCAGAACCGCCGCAGTTCGGGCAGTCGTCCGGAGCCACTCCTTCTCCCCCTCGTGTTACAGGAATTCTCCTCGACTTCTGGCAAAACTCGACGGAAGTTTCGTTTGCGTTACGAAACCCGAACAAGAACCCTTTCCGTGACCCTGGTTCTGTTCCGTCATTACTTTGGGCGTCAGCGCACTGTGCCGCGAAGCACCGTCACCGACGCCGGCCGAAGATCGTAGGTCGTATTCGCGTCCCCTCTGATCGTCAAGGATTTCGCGGGGCCATCCGGGTCGGCATGGCCCTTCTTCCGGTCTGGATGCCATTGATATTGTTCCTTGCCAAACGTTATTTCCGTAATCTTACCGTCGAAATAAGAGTCTGGCTGACCGGTTTTCTGAAACATAACTCGTACCTGGTGGGGATGATCGTGATCCTTATTAATCAACATGAGCGACCACTGCCCGTCAGGGCGGTGCAGGGCATATGCCGTTACCAGAACGTGCCCCTGGTCATCCTTTATGCCACTCGCTGCTAAATACTGAAGATGCTCGGCATCTTTCGGCTGGGCCCACTCTTGCGTGATCAGCCGAGCCGCAAAGTATTGCGAAGTCGGCTGCTGGATCACATAGTTCTCGTCCACCATGAATAGGTGATACGTCCCCCAACTGTTCGCGCATGCCGGGTGTGGCGGAGAATACGACAGATCGTGATAGTAGTGAGTGGACTGCCCGCCGGCACTCAGAAAACCTCCAAAGGAATCGGCCAGCCAGAGTGCACCAAAGATATCAACCGCCGCTTCCCCGCCATGAGCATTCGTCTCGGTATCGAGCAGCGGAACTCCCGGAGGCAGGCCGTCGTCGCGCCAGACTTTCATGATGTGCGTAATCAACTCCGGCTCTTGATACAGGTTTTCCCAAGGCGTCTCGCAGCCATCATATGGATAATGCTCGAACGACATGAATGCAAGATCCTGTATTCGGCCGTGCGACCTCAGATAGTCAAGAAAACGCCCGAACCATGACGTCCGTCCATGCGAGTCGGGCCATGCCTTTATGTCTTCCGCAACTCCTTCGAACACAGGCCCACCCAGTTTGAAATTCGGATCTACGCGATGCAACGCTGTTGCAAATTGCAGATAGAGTGCCGCATCGTCTTCGGGCTGCATGTATTGCCCATCTGGCTCTTCTCCCATTTCGATGTACGAGACGGGATAGCCTCTCTTCTTGATGTATGTCATCTGTGCAGCCGCATCTTCGGGCGTGCTGTAGAGCATCGCCACCGGAATGATGGCCGGAAGCCCGCGGGTGATCCCACTGGTGAAGAAAAGGTCGAATCCAGGTTGATCGCCGGATTCCATACGATCCGGCGCCACGTACAGATTCGACGACTCATGCCAGGGATCGACCGAAGAACAGAGCGTCAACGTCTGTTTCTGGTCGGGCGAGTGATGCATCAGATCTTTGAATTGGCCCGCACCATCCTTCGTGCCCAAATACATTTCACGGATCGCATAGCCCACACAATTGCGCCGGTCCGCTGAACCATTGTTATCGCATGTGTCGGAGGAACGCGTCATCCAGACGCGCACGAATTTTGTGCTGATCGGAGATGTGGCCAGACTCAGGATTGCATCGCCACCGCTCCCGCCGGTGAACGTTCCCGATGGGAATGTCTTCCACGCTCCCTTGTCCTGCTCATCCATGGCATCGCCGTCTCCGACCCAATACTGCACCTCGAAATCACGCGCGTAAGGCTCAGCCCATTGAATACGAATCGAATTGACGTCTTCCTTTTTATCCAGCGCTATGACAACCCACTGCGGATGCAGCACGTCATCTTCTCCGGTGAACTCTTTTGTCAGGTAAGGATTGCTCTTCCAGTAAGATTCAGCGTCACCATCGTCCAACCGTGAGTAGCCGTCGAATTCACTTCCGCCATTGCGCGTAAATCCGCGGTGCGGCAGCGAATAACCGTATGAATGACGGATCATCTCGCTGGTTGGATTCTCATCACCCACGAAATAGCCCTTGCCTGCCGGATCACTCCACTTTCCCTTGGGATTCCAATGCCAAGCTTGCACGAAAAGATCGGTGTTCTGTCGGTAGCTGATCACTCCCCAGCCTGCAGACAAGACTTTCTTAATCTGGTCGGGACGAAAGAAGACATCCGTCGCATTGCTGGGCACGCGGTCGACCGTAGATCCAAGAGCCCGTAGAGGACTAAACCTGTTAACTTCGTGGCCCGGAGTCGCGTCGACCGTCACCGCCTGCGCGAAACAAGTACTCGCAGCAGCGAACATGCTCACGGTCACAATGAACACTCTAAGAGTTGCGCCAGGTCGCTTCGTAGTTTTTTTCATAAGAACCTTGAGTATTAACTCCGCAAGAGAGTCATACAATAACTCTGCGGTCGCCCGCAGCACAGCGGGTTTTCATCCGATGAAACCCGAAATCCACATCGTCCTCGGCCCGTTGTCTCGTTTTGTATAATTTGCCGTCTTCAGATCCTTGTCTTCGGATATCACAGATGCTTATCAGAATGTTTGGCGATAGACCGTCGCTGGGTAAGGCGGCGGCAGATCAAGCGGCGATCGCGATACGACGCGCCATTGCCGCTCGCGGACAGGCTCGCATTATTGCTGCCACAGCTGCCTCTCAATTGGAATTCCTCGATGCGCTTACGAAGGAGTCGGGAATCGATTGGACAAAGGTTGAGGCCTTCCACCTCGACGAATACATCGGATTGCCGGTCACCCATCCTGGAAGCTTTCGCAAAATGTTGATGGAACAGCTGGTTTCAAAAACCGGAATCAAACGCTACCACCTGCTGGAAGGGGACGCCACCGATCCCGCGGCCGTTCTGCGCAAAGTCGGAAACCAACTCGCTTCTGCCCCCATCGACATCGCATTCCTCGGGATCGGTGAAAACGCTCACATTGCATTCAACGATCCACCCGCCGACTTTGAGACGGAAGAACCCTATATCATCGTTACGCTCGACGAGGCCTGTCGCCAACAACAGGTCGGCGAAGCCTGGTTCTCAGACATATCACAAGTTCCGAAACGTGCCATGTCGATGTCGGCCCGCCAGATTCTGAAGGCGAAAGAAATCCTCGCTGTGGTTCCGGACAAGCGCAAGGCGCAAGCCGTCAAAGCCTGTGTGGAGGGGGAGATCAGCCCGGCCGCTCCAGCCTCTATTCTTCGGCGTCATCCGAACGCCACCATTTACCTTGACAACGCCTCCGCTTCACTCTTGAGTCCAGTCCTGCAGAATGCCTTGACCAAAGACGGACAGGCCAACGTAGCGGCCTGATATTCCGTACTTCTCTTTGCCAAGGCGCATTCGGATTAACGCTCTCGATCCGCTCGAGAGCCGGCTAGACTGACAACCGGTGCAACCTCCGCTCCCATCAAGGCCACGCTCTTCGTCGGATCGACAACCAGCCAACTGACGGCTCCAATCAGACATAGCGCCGCGGCCGTCATAAATGAGGCGGTCCAGCCAAAACGGAGAGCGATCCAGGGCGTCAGCGAAGCAGTGATCGCCGCCCCAATCTGATTGCCCATATTCATGAGACCTGACACAGATCCGGACGACGCTCCTGCAATATCCGCTGTGACGGACCAGAATGAACTTTGTGACAGATAGAGCGCCCCGGCGCCACCTGCCAGCACCACGCTCGCCAGCCTCGCACTCTGAACCTGTGCTCCCAAAACCAGAAAAATCCCCGCGATGAAGATACCAATTGCTGCCACACCACATCGCCCGATCCGCGGACCGCGCCATCGCGTAAGCCGGTCATTCAGCGCACCGCCTACCAGACAACAAACCAGCATGGCGAGAAACGGCAGCATGGAATAGAAGGCGCTGGCCTTCAGGTCAAGCCCCCGTACTTTCGCGAGATATCGATAGAACCAGCTGAAAAAGATCCAGGCAACGTACCCATAACAGAAATAGCTGACCGTCAGGGCGCAAACCTCTTTGTTGCGTAACACGCTTCTCCACGAGATCAGTTTCTTCCCGTTCGCGGAGGCTGAATTTACTTGCGGAACGAGAGTCAGTCCAGATTGGATCGTCGCGAGTTCTTCGGCTGAGACTCCGCTGTGCTCGGCTGGCGTGTCTCGCGAGATTGAAAACCAGATCACTCCCGCCACAAACCCGATGACCGCACAGGCCCAGAACGAGGATCGCCATCCGTAATGCACCATTAAATATGTGATCAACGGAGGCGTTAGACCCGCTCCCGCTCCTACCCCCGCAAAAATCCATCCGTTGGCAATTCCACGCTCACCTACCGGAATCCATCGTGCAATGAATTGATTGGCCGATGGATAAATCACCGCCTCCCCTGCCCCCAACAAGAAACGAACTGCTACAAAAAGCAGCAGCGCACCGGCGATCTGCGCCGGCACGAGTGCCGTCAGCGCGGTAAACACTCCCCACCAGATCACGCCCCCTGCCAGCACTCGACGAGGCCCAAATCTGTCTGCCATCCGGCCACCCACGGTCTGAAACAGCGCATATCCCACCAGCATCGCGCTGAATACTTTGCCCAGTTGGACATCGGTCAGATGGTAGGCGTCGGCAATCGATCCGCCCGCGATCGAAATGTTGACGCGATCGAGATAAGAAACCGCGCTGAGGACAAATAGCCAGAAGACTAAAAACCAGCGCACGTGTGTTGCCTTGGCTGATGTCATGCAGATGGGCCGGATGACTAGGCGGCGTGCTCCCGCAACACACGCGACAATTGCTGCGCGACAATCTTGTCTTCGCCCGGCTGCAACATGAACGAGCACATGACGAGCCCCGGCTGTTCCTCGCCTCCGCTTATCACGATCGAGGGTTTCCCCTGCCGCAGCGATTTTGAAATGTCATTTGGTGTCACCGCAATTCTCGAATCCCACGTGATCTGCATGTGGGGCACATGGTTCGCAATATCCGGCGTAAAGAATGCAGTCGTCACACCAGGAATTTTCGCCAGTTCGCGCGCGATTCCATTGAGTCGTTTTTGCCACTCGTTCGCCAAAGCATCGTGATCTTCCCTGAGATACAACTCAAGTGCCTTCACCATCCCGATGATTTCTTCCTTACCGACCTTTTGACTCCTGCCCAGCGTGTCTTCGTGCGGGCTGTTGTTGAGCAAAGCGTACGCAACCAGATCTTTTCGCCCGATCAATAGTCCAGCGCATTGCGGACCGCGCATGACTTTTCCGCCGCTGAACGTAACCAGGTCATATCCCATGTTGGTGTAATCCCACAGGTGCGAGACCGGAGGCGTATCCGCTGCGGCATCATTCATACATGGCAGCTTGTATTGTTTGGCCAGCTTGACCCATTCATCGACCTTGATCTGCCCTGCAGCATTCGCGAAATTGGAAAAATGCATCATCGCCGTTCGATCATTCACGGCCTGCCGCAGTTGCTCCCGAGTTTCGATTTCAATGAGCTTCACTCCCGTCGTCCGCAGTTGATGATCGAAGGGATTGCGGTGTGATCTTTGAATAATGACTTCTGACTTCATTCCCGTAACATCGGGCAGTTGCCGGATGAAGCTTTCGTTATCGCCAGTGAGGATGCCCGCGAGTCCGGACTGAATCGCAGCTGCCGCACCCGAGGTCACGATCGCCGTGTAGCCATCGGGAAGCTTCAGCATCTCGCCGATTCTTTTCCCCGCAGCAACTTCGAGGTCGGGAATGCTGACGAAGTGTTTTCCCGCCATCGCCATGACCGCCTCAAGTTCAGGTCGCAGGATGGATCCTCCCAACATGGTCATCGTCCCCTCGCAGTTGATGACGGTTGAAACGCCAAGTTCATCATAGGGATTGCCAGTTTGACCGAACCCACTGACCTGGGTGTTCGCCGCAGCTCGGGTTGCGGACAAAAGCTTTCCCGGCGCAAACCACGACGCCGCAATCGCTGTCGCTGTTCCAAGAAATCCACGCCGATTCGAATTCAGTCGCATGACAATCCCTCCCCGACGCTTATTTCCGACGAATCTTATTTTCGCGCTACGGCCGCAATGCAGTTAATTTCGACCAGCGAGTCTCCGGGCAATGCGGCCACGGCCACCGTGGTCCGCGAGGGTCCTCCATGTGGAAAATATGTGCCAAACACTTTGTGCATCCCGTCCCAATTGTCAATCTTGGTCAGGAACACATTCGCCTGCAGCACGGTGTCCATCGTTCCGCCGCCAATCTCGACATGCTTCTTGATCTTGTCCATCACATTGGTGGTATGTGATTCGATCGTCCACTCTTTCGGATCGCGCGTGTCATGCGCACCTTGTCCCGAGACATAGATCAATCCGTTATGAATGACCACGGGCATGATCACGTCCTTTTCGCTGCCCGGCTTCCCTTCGGAGTTCAGTTTGCGAATTCCACTTGCGTCCTGCGGCGCCAGTCCGCCCGCCACCGCGCGCGTCCGAGATACTGCGGCAGAAACTCCCAATGCCGAGAACACTGAGGCAAACCGCAATGTAAACATCCTGCGAGTAGAACTGAAGTTCATCGATGACTCCTTTTCAGTTGAAATTCTGCTGCTATCAAGGCAACGCAAAACTAAATACGTCACTCCCTGTGGCGATCGCCACGTACTGTTTTCCGTCGATGGCATACGTCATCGGCGATGCGCTCGAAGTTTGTCCGGTATTGAAATGCCAAAGCGGCTTGCCGGTTTGCCCATCCACCGCTTCGAATGATCCTGCATCGTCCGCGAAGAACAGCAGACCGCTGGCGGTGGCCATCGTTCCTCCGGAGGAGCGTCCCGTCCCAGTCTGCGGATATTTCCAAACCGGGTTCGCCGAATCCACACTGTATGCCAGCAGATTTTTGTGCGAGTCCTCCTCAGCGATACGCTTTACGCCGGTCGAATAATATTCCTTGCCTTCCTGAAAAGCCGGAGTCGGCGCAGAAAAGTACGTCTCGCACTGCTCAAGAGCGAGAAAGTACACCATGTGCGTTGATGCATTGTAAGAAGGTGCATACCAGTTCGTCGCGCCAGCGTAGCCCGGGCACACGCGGCTTCCGGAGGGCGTCGGGCGCACATCAGTGCGAATCGGACGCCCCTTACTGTCGATGCCCTTTGCCCAATTCAGCTTTTCGACAAACGGAGTCGCTGATAGAAATTTCCCATTGGTGCGATCGAGCACGTAAAGATAGCCGTTTCGATTGGCCTCCACTACCAGTTTCCGAGGCTCTCCTTTATATGAAGCGTCGATCAGCATTGGAGTTTCCACTGAGTCGTAGTCGAACAGATCGTGGGGAGTGAATTGGAAATGCCATTTCAGCGTGCCGGTATCGGGATCCAAAGCCAGCAGACAGTCGGTGTAAAGATCATCTCCCGGACGGACATCGTCATTGAAATCTGGCGCAGGATTGCTTGTGCCCCAATAAATCAGATTCAGTTCGGGATCGTACGTGCCCGGCATCCACGTCGTTCCACCGCCTCGCAAGTACATTTTCCCGGGCCAACTCTTCGAACCAGGTTCGCCGGGAGCGGGAATCGTCCAGAACCGCCATGCCAGCTTCCCAGTCTGGGCATCATACGCGGCGACGAAGCCGCGCACTCCGTCATCGCCTCCGGATGTTCCCACAAGAATCTTGTCTTTCACCACGAGCGGAGCACTGGTCGCTCCATAGTTCTTATTCCAATCAGCGTAGGGAACATCCCAAATCTGATTGCCCGAGCGCGCATCGAGACAGAGCAGGTGGGCGTTGTCAGTCTCCATGTAAACGCGATCGCGCCACAACGCCACGCCGCGGTTGATATGACCTGACGCATCATCAATCAGCCCCTCGGAGATCGGCCGGGTATGATGCCATACAGTGCGCCCGGTACGGGCATCCAGCGCGAATGCCTCATTCGCCGCCGTAAGAAACATCATCCCGTTCACCACCAGAGGTGTGGTCTCTAGTCGGTTCGTGTTTTGCGCATGGAACACCCACCGAGCACTGAGCTGGCCCACATTCGCAGGGTTAATTTCGGCGAGGCTACTGTACCGCGTGCCCGAATAGTCCCCGTTGTATGACGTCCAGTTCGCGCCGGCCGGACGCGTCAGCAAGTCCTCGGAACTTACATCGATCTTGCCCGCAGAAGCATTCGTATCTGTGGCACTGAGCAGGCAGCTCAGGATGATCGGCAGAAATACCCCAGGCCATCCGCTCATGAGTTTTCCTGTGGAATGCCGTTTCGCGCTTCACCCGAGAAGAAGCACGTCGAAGCGACTCCGCATCGGCTCTTGCTGACGTTTCGTCTCCGCACGCGGCTAAAACGAAAGTTTCGCAAATCGCGTCTCCGCACTTCCGTTCTTGTCTCCACCCATCGGAGGTACAGGTTGATAGCCGAGTTCACGCGAGATTTGCAGCCCGGCCGCCTGAATCAGCGGCGCGAGTTGCCGCAGTCGAGTCACGGGCATCCGCACCACTGGGGCAGTGATACTCACGCTGGATTGGACCGCGCCAGTGTGGTCCCAGATCGGCGCGGCCATGCAACGGATATGCATTTCGTGCTCTTCCAGGTCACAGGCATAACCGTTCTTTCGGACCCGGTACAACTCGGTCTTCAGCTCCTGAAGATTGCCTACGGTATTGGCGGTAAGGCGCTTGATCGCAAGTTCGGGCAAGATCCGTTCTTGTTCTTCTTCAGGCATGTTCGCCAGCATCACTTTGCCCACTGCAGTGCAATACAGCGGGACTGCAGCGCCAATTCTTGAATGAATCCTCAAGGGCTCGGGCGAATCAAGTTTCTCCACATAGACCGCACTCAGCCCATGACGCACCGTCAGGTGTATCGTCTCTCTCGTCCGCTGGTTCAGCTCGCGCAGGTAGGGCAGGCTCAGACGGCGGATATCCAGCTGCCCGACTGCCGCTTGCCCAATCGCGAAGCAGGCAATTCCCAAGTGGTAGCTGCCATCTACATCGCAGCTCAGAAATCCCGCGGTCACCAGATTCGCCAGGAATCGATGAACCGTGCTCACGGGCAACCTCGATAGTCCGGCTACCTGCTTCGCGGTCAAACCGCGCGGGTATTGGCTGAAAAGATGGAGAAGACGTAATCCGCGCTGCAGAGCAGTAATGTCGTAGGTGCGCTTAGGTCGAGCGGGCATGGGGGCCTCGCAAAATGAAAACGCAAATTATCTGATGAAAATGAATTTTTAGCAACCCTATTCTTCGATTAGAGCCGCCCAAATTTCTTGACTGCCTCAACAATCGACTTCATCTGCTCGATGACCGGGTACATCGAGTGCTCTTTGAAGTCCATTTGTTGGGCGAGCGCTAGTACAGCTTGCGCTTGCGCCCGGGGCACGACGGCCACTCCATCACTATCAGCGACCACAATGTCCCCGGGACTGACCGGTACGCCATTGCACGTCAGCGGGATCTGGGCTCCCGCAAACCGGTAGTGATGCACCGACGTGGACGGTACGATCCCGGTGGCAAAGACTGGAAATCCGATCTTGCGCAAATAGGCCACGTCCCGCACTCCGCCGTCGATCACCGCTCCGGCATAGCCGCGGGCTGACATCGCGGTACCCATCAGTCCGCCCATGCCTGCGATGTCCTCTCCATCCTCCACAGCCATCACATACACCGAGTCCGTCCCTCCCTGGTCGATGGCTTCCAACATGCCATTTAACGCATTCGGATCCTTGTTTCCCTCGTCTTTCCTGAGTTGCACGGTGCGCGCGAATCCAGCGAACTTCGACACGAAGATCGGCTCCATGTGATGGCTCATGTACATCTTCTTGCCCATGATCTGTTCGATCGCGTCTGAGACCGAGGCTACTTCCACCCGGCGAAACTGCGCGATGAGTTCGCCATCCGATACCGGCGCTGGATTGTTCGAGGATTGCGCTCGCGCCGTTTCGACGCGCTCGGTAATCGCCCACATCGAAGCGAGCACCAACAATGCGATGACTGCTTTACGGCGAACGTTTCTTTTGTCACGTAGCATTTCATTTCTCCAAATCTCTTAATCGTGTCGCGGAATGTAACATTGTCCGTTGTACCTGCGGAGGCCTCTGCGTGGCAACAGCACGCTGGACATTCGTCTCCGTAGATGATTAAGGTTGACATACAGCGTGCCGGTGGGATAAATCCTCGTTCAAACATTTTCGTTTTTCACATCAGAATTGCTATTTTCAGTGGGTGAAAATATGGCCAATACCGAAGCCAGTAGAATCAACCCGCGAACTGTGTTGTTTCTTTGTCTGTGCTTTACGGTGACGCCAGTCATTTCTTCTGCGCAAGCGTCACGAAAAGACTCCGGAAATAATCGATCGTCCTCTGCCGCAGGCAAACAGAGCTTCACATCCAGCTGCGCGGGATGCCACGGCCTCGATGGCCGCGGAAGTGAACGAGCGCCCAGTATCACAACCACGCCAAGAATTCGCAAATTCACCGATCAGCAACTCTCGAACGTAATTTCAAACGGTGTTCCCGGGACCGGGATGCCCGCGTTCCACTCGCTCACCGCCACTCAGGTGCGATCACTGGTGAGCTATGTGCGGCTCCTACAAGGTAAAACTGAAAATCGCGCTCTTCCAGGAAATCCAGAGCGTGGCAAAGAGATCTACTTCAGCAAGGGCGAGTGCTCCAACTGCCACTCTATCGCCGGTCAGGGAGGATTTCTCGGTCCAGATCTGACGACCTACGGCTCTACTTCGGCCGATACGGTTATTCTGCAGGCGATCCTCAATCCGAATCGGATCGTCCCCCCGGGTTACAAGTCCGCCATCGCTACTACTCCGGATGGCGCACGCATCGAGGGAATCGTTCGTAACGAAGACAATTTTTCCGTCCAGTTGCAAACCCAGGACGGCGCATTTCATTTGCTGCAAAAATCTGACCTGCAGGATCTCGAGTATCGGAACCAATCCATTATGCCGACAAATTACGGTGAACGCTTGAATCGTGCCGAGCTCGATGACCTGGTGAGCTATCTGATGGATGCGAGTTCGTCGCAAGGCAAGTCGAATTCGAAGGGTGCGCCCAAAGAGAAAGAGGATGATGCGCAATGAAACCTGCCCTACGGCCTTTGATTTGTTTGACCATCGTAGTCTGCTGCTCTCTGGTGGCCTTGGCGCAGCAATCGCGTACCTTCCAACTTCAGTCCATCTCTCCTAAATTCTGGGATGTGATCGATCGCAACGCGAAGTTGCAGACCATCGCGACCGGATTCGGTTTTACAGAGGGCCCAATGTGGGACGCGGCGGGCTTTCTCTACGTCAGCGATGAAACTCTGAACAAAATTGTTCGCGTCTCTTCGGATGGCAAAAAAGAAGAAGTAATTTCGCTCGGAGACCCCGACGGCAATACATTCGACCGGCAGCATAGGCTAGTCGACTGCGCTAGTGTTCTGCGTGCGATTATCGCCATCACGCCCGACGGAAAATACTCAATTCTTGCGGACCACTATGAAGGCAAGAAATTCAACAGCCCCAACGACGTCATAGTTGGGCCTGATGGAGCGCTCTATTTCACCGATCCGACACTAGACTTAGTTGCTGGAGAGAAGCAGGAAATCCCTTTTCAGGGCGTTTACCGACTCGACGACAAAGGCTCGGTCCAGTTGCTGACGAAAGATCTGACCCAGCCCAACGGGCTAGCTTTTTCGCCCGACGGCAGGCACTTCTACGTGGATGATAGCGAGCAACGAAACATTCGAGTCTACGATGTCGCAGCCAATGGCTCACTGACGAATGGGCGCATTTTCGGCGAAGAACCAGGCGGCAAGCACGAAGGCGTCCCTGACGGCATCAAAGTCGATAAAGATGGAAACCTGTTCGTCACTGGCCCGAAGGGGATTTGGGTTTGGGATGCCCAAGGGAACCACCTCGGCACCATTGCCATGCCCGAGCAGCCTGCGAATCTGACTTGGGGCGACAAAGACTACCGGACTCTCTACATCACCGCGACGACCTCGGTTTACCGGCTGGAAACAAAAACCACCGGCTTCGTCCCCTATCTAGCGCACTGAGGTTTTCGCGCCCCTAAGTGAGCGCGCGATCCAGGTGGACGTACCCTCCATCGACAAATAAATGCTGTCCCGTCGTGTGACTTGATTTTTGCGACAGCAGAAACACTGTCATGGAAGCGATCTCCTCCGAAGTCGTCATTCGCTTCTCGAGAGGAATTTTGGAAAGGATCAACTCCAGCTTCTCCTCGGGATTCGGAAAAGTATCCAGCCAGCTGCGATAGAGCGGCGTCATTACCTCTGCCGGAATCACCGTGTTCACCCGAATTCGATACGGAAGCAACTCCACCGCCCATTCCCGCGTGAGCGCCATAATCGCGCCCTTCGACGACGCATACCCGGATGTGCTGCCCTGTCCTGTGACGGCCGTCTTCGAGCCAATATTTACGATCGAACCGCGCGTGCGCTTTAGATGTGGCAGCGCGTAGTGCGCCATGCTGTAGTAATGCACCAGGTTGCGGTTCAACGAGGCAACATACTCCGATGGATTTCCTTCCTCGAGTCCGACCTTGTCATTGCGCCCTGCATTGTTGACCAGACCATCCAGATACCCGAACTCCTTCACGGTCTTCTCCACTGATTGCGCGCAACTCTCGGCGGTGGCCAGATCCACGGTGATCAGCCCGCAGCGGCCTCCTGCACTCTGCACCTCGCGTTGCAACTCCGCACCCGCTGCGGCGTCGCGTCCCACGATCACCGGCACCGCTCCTTCGGCCGCACACGCGCGAACAATCGCCGCGCCAATTCCTTTCGCTCCGCCCGTGACAATCACAACCTTGTCGTTGAGTTCGAGATTCATACTTAGCCCCGCAGATTGAAAAATCCGCCATCTAGAGGATAGTCAGCGCCCGTAATGAATGAAGCCGCATCTGAGCACAAGAACAACGCAAGCGACGCGACCTCCTCCGGTTCCGCCATTCTTCCGATCGGCTGTGACTTCGCCAGCTTGTCAAACATTTCGGGCTCGCGTCCGGGATAGGTTCGCTTCAAATAGGCATCCACAAACGGTGTATGCACTCTCGCCGGTGAGATGCAATTGCAGCGAATGTTATGCGCCAGATAATCTCGCGCGACAGAATAGGTCATCGCAATCACAGCTCCCTTGCTCATGGAATACGCAAAGCGATCCGGAAGTCCTGCAGAGCCCGCGATTGACGCCACATTCAGGATTATCCCGCCGCCCTTTTCTCGCATGTGCGGCACCGTGGCGTGCATGCAGTTGTAATAACCTTTCACGTTGATACGCAAGAGCCGGTCGAAATCCTCTTCAGTCGTACTCTCGACCGTGCCGATGTGCGAGACTCCGGCATTGTTCACCAGGATATCGACACGCCCGAGGCGAAATAGCTCTGCCAGCACCCCGTTAACCACGCTCTGACTGGTCACATCACAGACGTGAAACGACGCTTCTCCTCCAGCAGAGCTTGATTTTCTCGCACGTTCCCTTGGCCGCCTTCTCATTCAAATCGAGAATCCGAATCGTCGCTCCACGCGCCGCGAAGCAGCAAGCGATCGCCTGGCCGATGCCGCTGCCGGCTCCTGTAACCACCGCAACTTTCCCGTCCAGTCGAAAATCGACGTGCGCCCTTTTTTCCTCGTTCATAAGGAAACGCCTCGCTTCCACGGGATAAAGTCCTCTTGCACTTTCTCCTCAGCCTTGGTTTGCACTTCTCCGCTGGCCAGCCGAATCATGTAGTCGAGAATGTTCTCCCCCATCTGCTCGATCGAACTCTGCCCATCGATGATCGGCCCCGTGTCGATATCAATAATGTCCGCCATTCTTTGCGCCAATACAGAATTCGTTGAAATCTTCGCCACGGGCGTAATCGGATTTCCCGTCGGCGTGCCCAGACCTGTAGTGAACAAAACGACGCTCGCTCCCGCTCCCACCTGCGCCGTAACGCACTCAACGTCGTTTCCTGGAGTGCATTGCAGATGCAAGCCAGCTTCTGTCGAATATTCCGGGTAATCAAGCACAGCCGTGACCGGCGAGGTCCCTCCCTTTTTCGCAGCTCCCGCCGATTTCATTGCATCGGTCAGAAGTCCATCGCGCATGTTCCCCGGGGACGGATTCATTTCGAAAGTGGAGTGCACCGCCGCAGCCCGCGCTGCATATTCATTCATGAGTTGCATAAAGCGGTCGCCGACTTCCTTGGATTTCCCGCGATCAATCAGGTTCTGCTCCACACCGCACAGCTCGGGGAATTCAGAAAGAATAGTTCGTCCCGCCCAACGCGGCAAGCAGGTCAGAGGTATGTCCGATCGCAGGATTGGCAGAAATCCCGGAGAACCCGTCCGATCCCCCGCACTTCAGCCCAACACAGAGCTTCGATAAGGGTGCTGCCGAGCGTTGCGCTTTATTCGCTTCCACCAGCCCGAGAAATGTCTGCCGGATCGCATCACGCATCATCGCCGATTCCGTGCCGCTCTTCTGTTGCTCAAAGATAAACAGCGGTTTGTTGAATTGCGGATTACGCTTTCTGATCTCAGCTTGCAGGATTCCAACCTGCGCATGCTGGCAACCCAGACTCAGTACCGTCGCCCCCGCCACGTTCGGATGATGGATATATCCAGCAAGCAATCCGCAGAGATTATTGGAATCCTCGTGAGTCCCGCCGCAACCGCCCTCGTGCAGCAGAAAACGGATCCCATCGACATTCTCGAACAAACGTTTTGAAGGTTCCGAAGACGTGCTCACATCGAGCGCGGGTGACGGCTGGTCGGCAAGTTTTCCCTCGCAATATAGCTTGGCCAGTTCCGCCACTTGCCGTCGATATACCTGTGGCGCAGCGAAGCCTAACTCCTCTTCAAACGCCTGTTTCAGTACCTGGATGTTTTTGTTCTCGCAAAAAACCAGCGGCACAACCAGCCAATAATTTCGCGTCCCAACCTGTCCATCCGGCCTTACAAAACCCTGGAAGGTTCGATCCGCCCAGCGCGAAACGTTCGGCCGCTGCCAGTGCAGTTCTTTCTTTTGCTCGTGGAACGGCGTTGCCTCATGTCGGATGTTCGATGTAGTCAGCAGCTCTCCGGCCCGGATCGGTTTCACGGCATTGCCTACAACTCCGCCGTACATCACCACGCGATCACCGGGCGCGAGATCCATCGTTGCGAATTTATGCTTCGCTGGGACGTCCGAAATAAGGGAATGCACCTTCCCCGCATGCTCGACAGTTTCTCCTCGGCTCAGATTGGTGAGCGCGACCAGAACGTTGTCACGCGAATCGACTTGGAGAACACGCGAATTCACAATCGCTCCACTTTTTCGAATATTACTTTCGTCGTGGATTGTAAATGAGGCTTCGCACGGCCCGCTATCTCGGCAGCTTCCAGAAATCGCAGGCATTTCCTCCAAGCACCTTCTCTTGTATCTCGAACGAAAATTGACGCAGGTAGTTCTTCACCACATCCAATGCGCTCTCGTACGAGGCCGCCACCAGACAGACAGGCCAATCCGAACCGATCATCAACCGTTCGTGCCCGAAGGCATCAAACGCAACGTCCAGATATGGAGTGATCTGCTCAGGTTTCCAACTCTGCCAATCCGCTTCCGTGACTAAGCCGGAGAGTTTGCAGTAAACATTCGGAAATTTGGCCAAGGCGCGAATCCCGGTCTGCCCACGGCTCCATCTCGCATGCCTTGATGTGCGGCTTGGCGAGATGATCCAGCACAAACCGAAGTTTCGGAAATCGCTCCACAAACTGCGCGGCAACAGGAAGATGCCGCGGATAAATCAGAATGTCGTAGGCAAGATCGAATTCTTCCAGCAGAGCAATGCCACGCAAGAAATCCTCACGCAACAAATAATGATCATCCGCCTCCGATTGCACGATGTGCCGGACTCCAACCAGCTTCGGATTTCTGGCAAACGCCGCCAGCTGGGAATGCGCTTCAGGCGAGCAAAGATCCACCCATCCAACCACGCCCATAATCGACGGATCCCCGTCGGCCAGTTCGAGCAGCCAACGCGTCTCCTCCAGACTTTGCCGGGCCTGCACTGCGATCGATCCTTGGAACCCTGCCCTCTGACGCTCTGGGCCCAGATCTCCCGGCAAAAAGTCCCGCCGAAGTCGGCCCATCGACTCGTCGATCCAGTCATACTCCTCGGCCTCGTAGATCCAGAAGTGCTGGTGTGCGTCGATGTGCATGAGCCTGGTTGGGAATCTCCTAGGAGTGCATCGCTCAGACAGCGTCCCAGAATTTGGGAACGTTCACATACGAACGGTCGAGCGCCGCCACCGATGGACATCCCAGTAGCCGCAGCGTGCGCTCCAAATCAACGCGAAGAATTTCCAAGGCACGTGCAACGCCGGCCTCGCCCGCAGCCGCTAGCCCGTATGCATAAGCTCGACCGATCAGTACGGCTTTCGCTCCAAGGCAGAGCGCCTTTACAATGTCCGTGCCGCGCCGAATCCCTCCGTCCATCAGGACTTCGACCTGTCCGTTCACAGCTTCGACAACCTCCGGCAGCGCGCGCAAAGAAGCCGGGACACAGTCCAGTTGCCGGCCTCCATGATTGGAAACCGAAATCGCCGCTGCTCCGTGATCGATGGCCCGCCGCGCATCATCTCCGGTGAGTATGCCTTTAACGATGATGGGGCCTCGCCAGACCTCGCGAATCCAATCGAAATCTGCCCACGTCACGGCAGATTCCGCTAAGGCTGCAGCCACATCGAGCAACGGCATCGGTCCCTTGCCGGGCACAATAACATTCGGCAGCGATGGAAGGCCACCGTCCAGCAGAAAATTGATAAGCCATCTGGGTCTCGCGAATATCTGCGGAAGATATGGCATCTTCTCGAAAAGGCCTCCGCTGACCAATTCCTTCATGCCGTTTCGAAAGTCGCGCTCACGAATCCCCGATACCGCCGTATCAATCGTAACTACCAACGCGGAGAAACCGGCCAGTCGTGCGCGTTCAATGGAACCTTCGGCGGCGGCCCGGCCTCCCATCAGGTAAAGCTGATAAAACACGGGCCCCTTCGAGCTAGCTTTCACATCTTCTAACTTGTGCGCGGAAATTGTCGAAAGGATGTACGCCGTTCCCACATTCCCCGCGACTCGCGCCGCTGCCTTCTCTCCTTCTGGATGCATCAGCCGGCTATACCCTACTGGAGCGAGCAGGAAGGGAACCGCAAGATCCAAACCAAGAACGCGTGTAGTTAAGTTGCAGCTGGCTTCTACAACGGCGTGGCGGGGACGGAAAGTTACATCTTCAAAAACCCGGCAGTTCTCGCGAAGCGTGACTTCCCCTTCGGCGCCGCCATCCAGATAGTCGAAGACCGACTTGGGGACTTTACGTTTTGCGATCGACCGCAGATCCTGGATGCAAACGACCCGCGGAGATTCCACGGCGCGATTCCGCTTTGTCTGCGTGCCTGGCATCAGCGAACCCGTCAATTCGCATAGATACTAACACCGCATATATCTCACGGGACAAAGCAAAGCGCCAAGCCTTCACCGAAATGGCCGAGAGAATTATGCAGAAAGAACAGCAGAAAGTAAGCCACTCTCATGCCTGCGTCGCCGATCGCGCAAAGCTCACCACGATCGCCTTCGATGTCGGAGTGTTACTTCTCAGCGCCACGCTGTCGATCGGCACCAGAACATTGGCTTCAGGAAAATAGGTCGCGGCGCAAAGCCGCGGAATTTCATACGGGACGGCAAGAAATCGCAGAGCCTGTCGCCGCTCCTCTCGTCCTCCGTTCCTGAAATGGCTGGTGATGTCGAGCTGCTCTCCCGCCTGCCAGCCCCGCTCCCTCATATCCTCCTCATTCATCAGTACCACTCTGCGTCCGTTGTAGATCCCGCGATACCTGTCATCGAGACCATAGATAGTCGTGTTGTATTGATCGTGGCTGCGAATCGTCGTCAAAAGAAACTGCCCCGGCTCCAGCCGAACCGGATCGAGCACCGATACCGTGAAATTCGCTTTCCCACTCTTTGTTTTATAGTCGTTGTCGCGCGCTGCATTGGGCAGATAGAACCCGCCTTTCTGGCGCACCCGGCGATTCATATCCTCGCAGCCCGGTACGTGGCTCGCGATCAGATCGCGGATGCGATCGTAATCTTCCACCAGTTCCATCCATTTCACACGGCTTCGGTTTCCCAACGTCGCGTCCGCCAGCCGCGCCACAATCATCGGCTCGCTCAATAGCTGTTCTGAGGGAGGATCGAGACTTCCGCGGGACGTGTGCACAATCCCCATCGAATTCTCAACGCTCACAAATTGCGCACCCGCAACCTGGTGATCCCGGTCGGTTCGGCCCAGACACGGCAAGATCAGCGCCCGTTTGCCGGTAATCACGTGAGCCCGATTCAGTTTTGTAGAAACGTGTACGGTCAGGCCACAGCGCGACAGAGCCTCTGCCGTGAACTCTGTGTCCGAAGTAGCTGACAAAAAGTTTCCACCCATCGCGAAGAATACCTTCGCATCGCCTCGATGCATCGCGCGGATGGAGTCCACAACATCCCAGCCGTATTTGCGAGGAGGTTCGAATCCAAACGTATCGCGCAGCTTGTCCAGAAAGCTATCCGGCATTCGTCCTGAAATACCCATGGTCCGGTCGCCCTGCACATTTGAGTGCCCACGCACGGGGCAGACGCCAGCTCCACGCCGGCCAATGTGCCCGCCCAGCAGCATCAAGTTCACGACCTCCTGGATCGTCGCAACCGCCTGCCGCTGCTGCGTCAGCCCCATCGCCCAGCAGGTGATCATCGCCTTCGATCGCGTAATGACTTCTGCGATCTCGCGGATTTGCGTCCGCGAAATTCCGCTCTGTTCTACAATCTCATCCCACGAAACAGCTGAGATAGCCTTACGAAATGGCTCGAAGCCTGCCGTCTTTTGCTCCACAAAAGCGTGGTTGACGACCGATCCATTCTTGTTTGCATCTTCTTCCAGAATTTCCTTGCAAAGCCCTTTCAGCAATGCCAGGTCACCGCTAAGCCGCACCCGAACAAAATGTTTTGCGATCTTCGTGCCTGAACCCAGAACGTCCAGCACGCTCTTCGGATGACGGAAGCGTGTCAGTCCCGCCTCCGTGAGCGGGTTCACGCTGATGATCGTTGCTCCTCGTCGTGCCGCCTTCTGCAGCGTGGCCAGCATTCTGGGATGGTTCGTTCCCGGGTTTTGCCCAATAATGAGGATCGTGTCGGCATAATCAAAATCTTCCAGCTTCACCGTCCCTTTGCCCACGCCGATCACTTCGCGCAGAGCCAGCCCAGACGATTCATGACACAGGTTCGAGCAGTCCGGCAGATTGTTAGTCCCAAACTGCCGCACAAACAGCTGATAGAGAAATGCCGCTTCATTGCTGGTCCGTCCCGACGTATAAAAGATCGCCTGATCGGGACTGCTTAACCCATTCAATTCATACGCGATCATGGCGAAGGCTGCGTCCCACGCGATCGGCTCATAATGATCGCTGCCTTCGCGTAACGCCATCGGATGCGTCAATCGTCCCTGATGGCCGAGCCAGTAGTCCGATTGTTTCGAGAGTTCGCTCACGCTCCAGCGCTCGAAAAACTCAGGCGTGCAGCGTTTTGCTGTCGCTTCTTCCGCAATCGCCTTCACTCCGTTCTCGCAATACTCGTTCAGCGACCGCTCTTGATCGGGATCCGGCCAGGCGCAACCGGGACAATCGGTCCCCTCAAACTGATTGAGGTGCGACAGTGCCGTGACACCTCGAACAATGCCGGGCTCTTTGATCGTGAACTCCGCTGCCTTCAGAACGGACTGTAGACCGGCAGCCACCCGCGCGGGCTCCCCGATTCGAACGCCGTCGATTTCAATGGGCGTTTGCGCACTTCGTGCGCTCCGGCTCGATTCTTTCGTCGCAACTTCGAGGTCAGGCACAACTTTGGTTTCACCCACAGGTCCCCTCCCCAAATGGTTACAAGTTTACGCCAGTCGATCAAATCCATTGTCCTTACTGCTCCCACAGGACTACAGTATCCCGTTGTTTTCCGGTCGGCATTCGCAGGAGTCCTACTGATACACGACGTTTGTTGGGAGGTCTAATGAAACAGACAATTCGGTCTGATGATTCTTCGGATACCGCAGTTTCGCGACGCGACTTCTTAACTCAGAGTGCGGGGGCAGCCATCGGCTTCACCATCGTTCCCCGTCGGGTCCTCGGCGGTGTCGGATTCGTTCCACCCAGCGACAAGGTAAACATCGCCTTCATTGGAGTAGGCGCACAAGGCCTTCGTGTCATGCTCCATTTTTTGCACGAGCCTGATGTGCAGGGCGTAGCGGTTTGCGATGTGAATAAAGGAAGTGCCGGCTATCCCCAGTGGGATACCCATGAGTTCTGCAAATCCGTTCGCAAACTGATCGGAGTAGATAGCGGCTGGGACTGGCTCAGCCCCGATGACCCCATCCAGTTGACGCACTCTCTAAGCGTCACAAGCGGCGTCGCCGGACGCGAACCATGTCAGAAGATCGTCGATGGTTATTACGCATCACAGCAACGTTCCGGTAATTATCACGGCTGCGCGGCGTACGCCGATTTTCGCGAACTTCTCGAAAAGCAGACGGACGTCGACGCTGTCGTCGTATGCACCACCGACAATCTCCACGCAACGGTCTCTGCGGCCGCAATGAAGAAGCACAAGCATGTCTTCTGTCAGAAGCCGCTGACCCACACCATCTATGAAGCCCGCAGAATTGCCGAGATCGCCCGTGAAACTGGCGTGGCCACTCAAATCGCCGTTGCGAATCAGGCTTCCGAAGACACGCGCCTTCTCTGCGAATGGATCTGGAGCGGTGCCATCGGGCCCGTTCGCCAAGTGGTCAATTGGTCCAGCCGCCCCTTCTGGCCGCAGGGAATCGAACGCCCGAAAGAAACCCAACCCCTGCCGGAAGGTCTCGACTGGGATATGTGGCTCGGCCCCGCTCCACAACGGCCCTTCAATCACGTCTACCTTCCGTTCTCTTGGCGGGGATGGACCGACTTCGGGTGTGGCGCGCTCGGCGACATGGGATCGTACAGTTACGACACCATCTTCCGTGTTCTGAAGTTGGAGGCGCCGGTGAGTGTCCAAGCTAGTTCCACCGATCGTTATGACGAGACCTATCCGGTCGCCTCGATCATTCACTACGATTTTGCCGCCCGCGGCGATATGCCTCCCGTCCGGTTTACCTGGTACGACGGCGGCCTGAAACCACCTCGTCCAGAAGAGTTAGAGCCCAATCGTCCGTTCAGAGGGCACCGGCGATGAGGACGAGGGGCTTCTTTTCATCGGCGACAGCGGCAAAATTCTCTGCGGATTCAACGGACGCGGTCCGAAGCTGATCCCTCAATCGAAGATGGACGCTTTCCAACAGCCGCCGAAGACTCTGCCCCGCTCGCCCGGCAACGAACGTGAATGGCTCGATGCCTGCAAGGCCGGCAAAGGTAAAACCGGCGGCAATTTCGAGTTCGAAGGCATGGTCACGGAAACCCTTCTTCTAGGCAATGTGGCTGTTTGCACCGGAGAACAATTCGGCTGGGATCGCGCAACCATGAAGGCCAACAATTCTGATGTCGGCCAAAAATACATCCACCCGGAACGTCGCGCCGGATGGGAACTTTAAAAACTGATCTCACAAATGGCCTCGAAAGGGGTGAATGCAGCCGCGGGAGCGGCGGAATAAAGTGGAGGCTCTTATGTCCGAAATCTCTAGACGAGAATTCTGTAAGACCGCAACTACCCAGGCCGCAGTACTCGGCCTGCTTTCTACCGGAGTGCTGAAACTCAACGCCAATCCGCTCGGCTTGCCCATCGGCTGTCAGACCTGGCCCGTTCGGGATGCTATCGGAAAAGATTTTCCCGGCACCCTCAAACAGCTTGCCGCGGCCGGATTTCAATCCATCGAGCTTTGCTCACCTGCGGGATACACGGAATTTGGCTTCGGAGCTCTGGCCAAATACAAAGGTTCGGAACTGAAAAAGATGATCGAAGATGCGAACCTCGCCTGCGTGAGTTCCCACTTCGGCATGGACGAGCTTCGGAAAAGTCAGGAGGAACGCATCGCCTGGGCCAAAGACCTTGGTCTCACACAAATGCTCGTGGCCAGCCTTGGTGGCCCCGAAAAACCTACCATGGACGACGTGAAGCGGGCCGTCGACGAATACAACAAAATGGGAGAAAATGCCGCAAAAGCCGGCATCCAGCAAGGCTTACATAATGAGAATTTCGAGCTTTCAACCGTCGATGGCAAACGCACCTACGACGTCCTGTTCGATCTTCTCGACCCAAAGCTCGTTAAGTTTCAGTTTCAGGTTTCCACTATCAGCCGCGGCTACGATGCCGCGGAATACTTCACTAAATATCCGGGTCGCTTCGTTTCCATGCACGTGCAGGGTTGGTCCGCAGACACGAAGAGGATCGTGCCCGTCGGCCAGGGCACTCTCGATTGGAAGAAGATCTTTGCCGCGGCGAAAGTCGGCGGCATCAAGAATTATTTCGTGGAGATGAAGCTCGAGATGATGCAGGCCAGCGTTCCGTACTTGCGCCGCTTGCAAGTCTGACCGATCCGTACCCCAACGGCGATAACTAAGACTCCGCAAAAACCAAGGACCCAGCATCAAGCTGGGTCCAAAAATCATTCGCTTACCACGTTAGTGTGCCATCCCGCCTGATTTGCAAGTTTTCGAAATATGCTTCACCGAGGTAACTTGAATCGTCGAGTTTGCGCCAGCCCCAGTGCTGCTGGCTCCGGAGGCTCCTGCGCCAGAACTCGACATTCCCGTTACTTTCACTTCATGTCCTACATGCTCGCTGAGCTTTGCCGCGTCTCCCGTCAACTGATAGCTCATCCCGTCCTTATCGGTCAGCGTGAAGTTCCCATTCGAGCCGCTCAAACATCCCTCCACAGTCGTCTGTGCGCCAGCGGATTGCTGACCCGATCCGGCTGCCATAGCGCTCCCGCTACTCGGGCTAGACTGCGAAGAATTCTGCGCTGCCGCCCAAGTCATGCCAAGCAGCAATAAAGAAAGAACCAGAAATATCTGTCTCATGTGTAACCTCCAATGAACTTTCGTCGTCGATTGATGGACCCAGATTGATAGACCTCGGTTGATTAATCTCGGTTTGGAGGGCAGAACAAACTCCGAGAACAAAGTGTCGACTACGGGATTGTCCTTCGTTCTGTCCGATCCACCAATACAGCGATTCCCCGAGATGCTCTCCCGTATTTGCTGCATCTGGGAAAGCAGCACAGCGTTTCAGCGAGCTACAGCGGCAGTTCCTGCGTCGAAGGGAAGTGGTGTTGTTCGCGTCCCACCTTGCCGTCATACTTCGTACTCGTTTTGAACAGCTCAAAACGCCCATCGGACGCGAGCCTTTGGCAATGCTCTCGCAGTTCCTTCATCTCCGCGGTCGAGAATGGCTGAAAATTCGTGGCGACCGCGAGGTTCTGGTCTAGGACTTCCATCGAATCGATTCCGCTGATCGTCGTAGCCACCGGCAGGCTCATTGCATAACGCAAACCTTGCTGCGCCGTGATCCCGCCATGTCGCACCATCTCTCCGCTCCCGCCCAGGCTTTTCATTCCTAGCACCGCGATGCCTCGGCGACCCGCCTGCGGAAGAACCTGCGTCTCGAAACTGCGAAACGTCGCGTCGAAACAGTTCAACGGCATCTGCACCGTATCGAAAGGGAAGGCATGCGACAACATCTTCAAATGAATCTCGGGATACTTGTGCCCGGTGAATCCAACGAACCGGACTTTCCCCTGTTGTTTCGCTTCCATCAGCGCTTCCGCCGCGCCTCCGGGAGCAAAAATCAAATCTGGATCGTTTTCATAAATGACTTCGTGTATTTGCCACAAGTCCAGATGATCTGTCCCCAACCGCCGCAGCGATTCTTCCAGCATCCGCATGGCAACTTTCTTATCTCTCCCATGCGTGCACACTTTAGTCATTACGAAAACATTCTGCCGCTTACCCTTTAGCGCTCTTCCCAATCTCTCTTCGCTCAGTCCGTCGTGATATTCCCAGGCGTTGTCAAAGAATGTCACTCCATGATCGATCGCCTTCGCCACAATTTCGTTCGCGACCTGGTCCGTGTTGGCCGACCCCAGGTGATATCCGCCTAGTCCGAGTGCCGAAACCTGCGCGCCCGTCTTTCCAAGATTTCTTTTCGGAATGGAGCCAGTCAACGTCTGTGGGGGCATACTCACCTCTCCCGAAACATTTCCCTTTGCAGCCAACGGAGCAGCACCGATCACGGCAGCACCTTGCAGAAACTTCCTGCGGCTGAACTGCGAGTTTGGTTTCCGCTCCACCGCGCTCACCTACAATTTCTTTTCCGGGAACGGATGTCCCGTATTCTCCGCCGAGCCCAGCATGTCTTGCACTTCTAATTGCTGAGTATCGAGCGGGAATCCGTGGGCCAGTCGCGCCTCGGGGTTATCGAATTTCAGCGAAAGCTTATACAGCTCGTAGCGGCCGTCCGCCGCATATTGCTTGCACCGATCCCGCAGTTCATCCATCTCCTGCGCCGACATCGGTTTGAAGTTTCGCGCGATGTCGAGGTTTTGACGCAGCACTTCCAGCGAATCGATCCCGGTAATCGTGGTGGTAACGGGAAGGCTCATCGCGTACCGCAACGCCTCCTCCGCCGAGAGTGCTCCCGCCTTGATTGGCTCGCCATGCCCATTCAAAGGTTTCATTCCGAGTACAGCGACGCCTCGCCGGTTCAGTTCCGGCAGCACCTGCCGTTCGAAACTTCGCGTGAAGCTGTGATCAAAAGCATTCAGGGGCATCTGCACCGCGTCAAAAGGAAAGTCCGTCTTCAACATGCCCAGGTGAACCTTTGGATTCTGATGCCCTGTGAAACCAACGAATCTTACTTTCCCATCCTTCTTCGCCTTCGTCAGCGCTTCAGCGGCGCCGTTCGGACGAATGAACAATTCCGGATCATTGTCGAAAGCCATCCCATGCACTTGCCACAAATCCAGATGATCCGTCTGCAGGCGTCGCAATGATTCTTCCAGCATCTCGAGAGCAAGGCTCGCGTCCCGTCCGTGCGGACAAGTTTTCGTCATCAGGAACACTTTGTCGCGACGCCCCTTCAGGCCCGCGCCCATCCACAGTTCCGTTTTCCCCCGCCGATATTCCCAGCAGTTGTCATAGAAGGTGATGCCGCCATCCACCGCCTCCTGCACAATTCGCACAGCGGTCTTCTCGTCCGGCGCTTCACCTAGGTGATGGCCACCAAAACCTAAAATCGAAACTTTCGCGTCGGATTTACCAAATTGACGTACCGGAATAGCTGTGCTTGCACTCTCTGGCATATTTTGTCTCGACGTCAGGCGTGATCGGGAACTTTCGGAGACGGGAATTGTTCTCTTTCTGAGCTCTTACGCGGCTTCATCTTTGCGGTTTCTCGGTGGCGCGTCGTCCGTACGTCCATACTCTTCGTGCGTGTGCGTCGGTCGCTCGGGATGATCCGCCGCGTCTTCCGAGCCTTCCACCGCCGCCGCCTCAATCGCCTGATCGGTGTCCGACAAATCTTCCACCGAATCTTCCGTCGCTTCCGGCTCGGCCTCGAGTCCTAGAGAACTCGCCGATTGTCCCGCGCTGTTCATCCCGACTTCTGCCGGGTCGTCCCCCAGTTCGTCCGGCCGTGCTTCCAGATCGCCTTTCAGTTCGGGTGATCGTTCATCCTTCAATCGCTCATCGCCCAATCGTTCTCTCTCGCCTGCCATGCGTCTCCCTATGTTGCCTTTCGGTTATAACGTGGCTGCGACAAGAGGTCGCTCCGGTCTTCACTGTATTTGGCTGCAGGCCGTTTCCATCTCACGCTGTAACATTCTATTAACAACCGTTTCGCCCATTCTTTACTCCAAGTTTTGAGGTCATCAGTGGCGAAAACACGAAATGGACGACGCGGAGATCCGACCAAACTGAATCCGTTTGCTGGCAAAGGGAAAGATCGGAAAGGCAAGGCCAAAGACATCGTCAACGCCGTCATTGCGAATGCGCGGACCGCAACATGCCCTTAAATTATTGAAGAAAAGCCTGCGATAGACATGGAAGAAATTCTGATTCGATTTCTGATCGGAGGGGTTTCTGTCTCCCTTTTCGCCTTCCTCGGCGATCTGTTCAAACCCAAGAGTTTCGCTGGATTATTTGGCGCTGCGCCCTCCGTCGCCCTCGCTACCTTACTTCTTACCATCGGAAAAGAAGGTTCTCACTACGTTGCCATCGAAGCTACTTCGATGATTGCTGGCAGTGTCGCCTTCTTTGTCTACAGTTCCGTCGTCAGCCGCGTCATGATGCGCAAAGCTCCGAAGGCTGTTTTCGCATCCACGATTTTCTTACCGCTCTGGGCAGCCGTGGCATTCGGCCTGTGGTACGCCTTGAAAAAGTGACCCCATGAAGATCAGAATCGACCCAACCGTACTCAAGGAAACACGCTGGAAGCAACTTCTGGTTCGATTCTGTATCGGAGGAATGATCACCGCTGCAACTGGCATCATCGCCAAGCGATACGGTCCTGCCGTCGGCGGACTCTTCCTCGCGTTTCCCGCCATCTTTCCCGCCAGCGCAACTCTGATTGAGAAACATGAGCAACAGGAGAAAACGGACGCCGGCATGCACGGCGCTCGGCAGGCCCGTCAAGCCGTTTCGGTGGACGCCGCCGGTGCCGCCATGGGAAGCATCGGCTTATTATTCTTCGCGCTATTCGTAACCGAGCTTATCGGCAAGTTCAGTCCTTGGTTGGTCGATGCTCGGTGCGACTGGACTTTGGGCCGCCATCTCGGTCCTGCTCTGGCTGCTTCGCAAAGAAGCTTAGCTCGATGCCGAGCCGCCATCCCCCGAGCCACCGTGCACGGATCCAGTCAGCACAGATCTTCGTCCAGACGCGGGCGGCTAATCGTTTCCCGTACAATCGCAGCAAATGGCCGTCTCTCCCGCTCGCGCCGCTGCCTTCGACATCTTGCTTCGCGTCGAGCGCGATTCTTCTTATGCTTCCGAACTCCTCCATTCCTCCGCCTGCGCCAACCTCTCCACCGCCGACCACGCACTCGCGACCGAACTGGCCATGGGAGTACTGCGCTGGCGCTCTCGCCTTGATGATGAGATTGCTTGCTCATCTTCGCAACCGCTACGCAAGCTTGACCTCGAAGTACTGATCGCCCTGCGCCTCGCCGTCTACCAGTTCCGCTACCTGGACCGCATTCCGCAACGCGCCGCTCTGAATGAAAGCGTTGAACTGGTAAAGCGTGCGCGTAAGCGCTCCGCCGCCCCATTCGTGAACGCGGTTCTCCGCAAGCTGTCGACGCAACCGCGTGACCCTGCAGTTCCTCTGTGCTCCCCAGTGCCCTCTGTGGTGAATTCTTTCTCTTCGAAGGAGATAGCGGGAACGTGCGCGCATCCACTCTGGTTAGTGGAAAGATGGGCCGACGAGTACGGAATTTCCGCGACTGCCCAAATCTGTCATCACGATCAATCGATCCCGACAACAACCATCCGCCTGCGCACCGCAACCGCCGAGAGCGAACTCGCAGCCGAAGGCATCGCGCTCCAGCCCGGAACGATTCTGTCCTCCGCCCGCCGGATCGAGGCCGGGGACGTTACCCAAACCCGCACCTTCCGCAACGGCCATGTCGTCATCCAGGACGAAGCCTCCCAACTGGTCGCTGCCCTGATCGGCCGCGTCGAGAAAGAAGGATCTCGCATCCTCGATTGCTGCGCCGCGCCAGGGGGCAAAACTCTCGCTATCGCCGATTACAATCCCACAGCAGAAATCCTCGCCGCTGAAATTCATCCCCACCGTGCGCGTCTGATGCGCAAGCTGTTAGGCCCACGCGCATCCGCTCAAATCAGAGCCATCGTCGCCGACGCGCGCCATCTTCCCATCGCGTCGCCCTTCGATCGCATCCTCGCCGACGTCCCCTGCTCCGGAACTGGCACGCTCGCCCGCAATCCCGAGATCAAATGGCGTCTCCAGCCCGATGATCTTTCGGAATTGCACGATCGCCAACTCGCAATCCTGCGCTCCGCGCTGGCGCAACTCGCCCCCGCAGGACGCCTCGTCTACTCAACTTGTTCGCTGGAGAAAGAAGAAAATGAAGACGTCATCGAGCAGGCTCTAGCGGATAACAACTCCGTCCAATTGCTCGATTGCCGCACCGAATTAGAACGCTTGAAAGCAGCAGGCACTCTGACTTGGCCCGATCTGTCCACCCTCACGCGCGGCCCTTATCTACGCACAATCCCGGGAGTCCATCCCTGCGACGGCTTCTTCGCCGCAATCCTGGAAAAAGCCTAGATTCCGTCCTTCAGATCCTCGCCAACGGGCGATATCGCGATGTTTCCCTAATCACCTTCGCACCAGTGGCTCAACGGAGGGCAAAATCTCGTCCCAACGACTGCAGCCCCCGAAACTCCAGATGCAATTGAGTCGGAGATCGAAGGCACGACGAGTGATTTCGTCAGGGGTATCGGGGGTCACCGCAATTCCGATGCTCTGTGACGGCGCGCCCCGGGCTGGGGCGATCCGGTATGATGGAGGGGTTTCGACCGTCCCCTTGGCTTCTCTCCCAGTAATCGACCTTTGAGATGACACGCCAATCGCCACCATCCCGGCTTCTCCGTCTCGTGGTGGAGGAGGAACGCCTTTCGGTATCCCGGGTGCTGACACCCACAAAAGATAGCTGAATCCCGAGACCTTCCCGGACTTGAAGTTTACGTACGCATCTAGGCTCTCATACCGAAAGCCCCACCATCGGAAGACAGGCGAGAGTGAGTCGCTTCCAGTTCTCCAGATTCTTAAGAGTATTCGCCCTGGCATTCCATTTGCTATGAAGCCCGAGAAACACTCGTCGGCGTCACAGACGGGTGCGCCGTAAGGTCCCGATTTGGACGGACGTAAAGCTGGGATTCTTCGCAGTGTATCGGCCTTAGAGGTTTCCCCAAGTCGCAAAGTAGAAAGGGCGGTCACCACTGAAACAATCCGCCTTGCATAGATTGCAGCCTCAACGCGCAATGCGATGGCAGCGGTGAGAACGACCGCGAACAACCAGAGGTATATGAGCTTGGCCCCATGCGAGGCCAACCTACTGCTGAGCGTACTCACAGTGTTCCCTTTGCCCGCACTTCATTAGACACCGCCGTGTGCTGTCTCGGCGATTTTCCGGAGGGTGAGTTTTTCAATAGCCGCAGGCCATTCTACTCATCGACGGTCGCTCGCCGGATCATCGCGCCGAAACCGGAAGCCCTATCACCGCACCTCAAAACTTACCGCCGTCCCGCCGACAACTTTCTGTCCCGCCACCGGATACTGCGCCACAATGATGCTCGCCGGCGACGGTTGCACGGGCGGCGACGGAGGCGTCGGCGTTCCTGCCTGGCCCGCCGCGCTCGCCTGATCTGGAGCCTCCACGATCGATGCCACGCTCACATTTCCTAGCCGGAATCCCGCATCCTGCAATGTCCGGCTTACGCTTCCCAGCGGTTGTCCTACAAAGCTCGGCATCACAAACGCCTGCGGAGGAGCCGCCTCCGTCACCAGCAGACTGATCTTCGGCGCCACCAGCTGCGTCGCATTCGCCGTCGGACTTTGCGCCAGCACTTGATCTTCGGGAATTTCCGGTGTCGGCACTGCCGCCATCGACGCCACATCCAATCCCCGCCGCCGGATGTTTAATTCCGCTGCATGTTCGCTCTCTCCAGTCACATCCGGAATCGTCACGCGAGTCGGGCCCAGGCTCTGCGCTACCCGCACCTGCCAGCCACGCCGCACCTTTGTTCCCGGCAGGGGCAGCTGCGACATGATCTTCCCCTCCGCAATCTGCGGACTGTAATACTGCCGCTCGATGAACATCTGCAGCCCCGATCCCGATACGCTGCGCTCCGCCTCACCCGGCGTCAACCCCACCAGCGTCGGCACCGCCACCTCCTGCCCGTGGATGGCAAACCGCATGGCCGTCAAACCCGACACCATAGCCACGATCACCAGCACCAACGCCAGCACCGCAAATCGAAAGAAGGATTTCATCAGAATGATTTCATCGAACCTACTGTCACTTGGTGAAAGAGCGGCGCTTCAGCGCCGCGTAAAGCGCTCAGAAAACAGGGCTTTGGCCCTCGTGTTACGCTCTCCCAATTCGCTTTTTTCGTATCAGGCTATGCCTTTAGGCATAGCGAATAAGCTCTAAACGAATCGCGCGCCTTTAGGCGCTGATGCAGCGTTTCACCCATCGTAAGAAGCGCCGCGTAAAGCCCTAAGTCGATTGGCCTTTAGCCTGCTATACCGCTCTCTCCAGATTATAGACTTCGCCGGGTGCCCCATTTCTGGCCGATTTTGCCAGAAGTGGGGGATTTTTTTGGCCACCCTGTTTTTACCGGGAGGATTCCCCCGCAATCCCGCACCCCAGGCGCGTTCTATCCTCCGAGGTGCGCCATGTCCCGCGCTCTGGAGTATCATATAAGTGTGCGCAGTTGGTTCTCGCCTGCGGCCCCCCTGCTCAGCCTTTTCGGTGTATTCCTGTTCTCTGCCTCGATCACCCACGCGCAGATTAACGCTCCGCCCTCATCCGTGACTTCACCCGGTTTTGGCGGACGCACCGTCAATGGCCCTCCAGCCAGTGTTACATCTCTCGGCCCTCGCGGATACTCGCCGAACGCCTCCGTCCCCTACCGTCCCAACTCGAACCATAACGATGGCACCCATCATCGCCGTCGCGGCGCCGACTACAGCGGTGCTTATCTTTATGCCTACCCGGTTCCATACGGTGTCGACTCCGGCGATTACGCCGACGCTCCTGACGCGAACAACAACGATGCAAATTACCAGGGTGGACCCACCGTCTTCGATCGCCGCGGCTCCGGAGCACGTTCCTACATCCCGCCTGTTGACGATCCGCCACCAGCCCACGCCACAAATCAAAATACCTCGGAACAATCCGACGATGTCTCACCCGATCCCGAACCGGCCGCGCCTCCAACCGCCTTGATTTTTAAAGACGGACGCAAGCTCGAAGTCTCCAACTACGCCATTGTCGGAACAACTCTCTTCGACCTGACGCCCGGCCACCCGCGGCACATTGCAGTCGCGGATCTTGATCTCGATGCCACACGCAAGGACAACGACGAGCACGGCGTGATTTTTCAGTTGCCGCCCTCGTTTCAGGCGAACTAATGCGCAACCGCCTCTTCGCTCTCGCCCTGCTCTTCGTTTTTCCGGCAACGGTTGCCGCGCAGCGCATCGGCTCTACCCATTTCCGAGGCGGATTCTCCAACTCAGCCGGACGTTTCGGCCACCACGGATATCCACGCGGCGGCTACTATCCGTTCGGCCTCTTCGATCCTTTCTACGCCGACTACCTTTCCGATGGATACCCCGCTGCTTCTCAACCTCCCGTGATCGTCATGCAGACGCCTTCGCCATCCGCTGCCCCCGAACCGCCCCCCGCTCCCTCGCAGCCTCTCATGATCGAGCTCCAGGGAGATCGTTACGTTCAAGTCAGTGGCGACCAATCTTCTCGATCGCAAATGATTGACCCGGTGCCTGCAGCTCAATCCTTATCTCATTCCGCCGTGATCACGCGCTCACAACCAGATTCCGCTGTCCTCGTTTATCGTGACGGCCATCGCCAGGAAATCTCCGGCTACACCATCGCCGCCGGCATTCTCTACGCAACCGCCGACTTCGCCACCACCGGCGCCTGGAACCAGAAAATTGAACTCTCTTCATTGAACGTTCCTGCGACCGTCGCGACAAACTCTTCTCGCGGACTCCGCTTCCAACTCCCTTCCGCCCCCAACGAAGTCATCGTCGGCCCGTGATCTCAGGCCGAATAGAAATTGGAATCGCGGATTCTGTCCTCTAGCGTCTCGGCCAGAAATTTGGTTCGGCATCGCCGCAATTGTTCTGGGAACCGGGTGCCCCATTTCTCCCTGATTTTGGGAGAAGTGGGGATCTCACTTGTGTAGGTGCGGACGCGGCTCTTGCCCTGAGCGTACTCGAAGGGCCCGTTCCGCGAGCAAAGCGAGCGTATTATTGCCATTCGCAAAGGGCAGTACCGAAATACCATCACGCTCTCGAACGCTCCGTAAAAGAGCGGCGCTTCAGCGCCGCGGCAGGCACCCGCTCTCCGCGGGCTTTTAGCCCCTGAGGTTGAGTAATCTCCCGCGCCACTCCCCGCCTCCTCAGGCCTCAAATCCCCGACGTTTTCGTGCTATAATAACAACAGCTCCTAGGGCAGATAACGTCCTGTAAATGCAAGCAGTTACAGAGTAAAATCGCGCGCTGGAAAATGCCCCTTGAGCGAAGGTGTTTGATTCGTAGCTTGCGACTCGTAGCTCATATCTCCTATGCCTGACAATCAGAATCCTGAACTCCCATTGACCCCTCCCAACGGTAGCGGCGGCGACGGCCCCGGCGCTCTGAATATTCAACCCGTCAACATCGAAGAGGAGATGCGCCGCTCGTATCTCGACTACTCGATGTCGGTCATCATCGGCCGCGCGCTTCCCGACGTTCGCGACGGACTCAAGCCCGTTCACCGCCGCATACTTTTTACTATGGCGCAAATGGGGTTGTACCCCAACCGCGCGACGCGCAAATGCGCCCGCATCGTCGGAGACGTGATGGGCAAGTACCACCCGCACGGCAACCTCGCCGTGTATGACGCTCTCGTCCGCCTCGCGCAAGACTGGTCGATGCGCTATCCGCCAATTTTTGGTCAGGGAAACTTCGGCTCCGTCGATGGAGATCCTCCGGCAGCCGACCGTTACACCGAAGCCAAGCTTGCGCAGGTTTCCACTGCGCTGCTCGAAGATCTCGACAAAGATACAGTCGACTTCCATCCCAACTACGACGGTAGCGAAGTCGAGCCCGACGTTCTGCCCGCGCGCATTCCCAATCTCCTGATCAATGGCTCCGATGGAATCGCCGTCGGCATGGCCACCAAAATTCCGCCACACAATCTGACGGAGATCGTCGACGCCACCATCACGCTCGTCAACAATCCACGGGCCAGCCTCGACGACATTCTAAATTTCGTGAAAGGCCCTGATTTCCCAACAGCCGGAATTATCCATGGCCGTAGCGGGATTAAAGCCGCTTATGAAAACGGCCGCGGACGCTTCATGATGCGCGCCAAAGCCGCCATCGAGAACATCAACAAAGATCGCCAGGCCATCATCGTCACCGAGATTCCGTATCAGGTAAACAAGTCTGTCCTGATCAAACGCATTGCGCAGCTGGTCAACGACAAAGAGATCGAAGATATTTCTGATGTGCGCGACGAATCCGATCGCGACGGCATGCGTATCGTGATTGAGCTCAAGCGCGGCGTCGAGCCCCAGATCGTGCTCAACCAGCTTTTCAAGCACACGGAGATGCAGCAAGGTTTTTCGATGATCCTGCTCGCGGTGGTCAACGGACAACCGCGCGAAATGGGCCTGGTCCAGGCCATCAAGTACTTCATCGAGCACCGCGTCGACGTCGTCCGCCGCCGCACCGCCTACCTGCTGCAGAAGGCGAAAGATCGCGAGCACATTCTCGAAGGCTATCTCACCGCCCTCGATCATCTCGACAACGTCATCACCATCATTCGCGGCAGCGCCAATCGCTCCGATGCTCGCGAAAACTTGGTGATGTATTTCGGCGGCAAGAAGATCGACATCAACACCACGGGACGCGCTCCCAAGCTCGATCCCGAAAAGCCCTTCACCGCCAGGCAGGCCGATGCCATCCTCGAACTGCAGTTGCATCGCCTGACCAAACTTTCGATCGATGAAATCTCGAACGAGTTGAAAGAAGTTCGCGACAACATCGCGGAGTACGAATCGATTCTCGGTTCCGAGAAAAAATTGCGCGGCGTCATCATCAAAGAGCTCGAAGAAGTAAAGAAGCTCTACGGGGACGACCGCCGCACGCGCATCGAAGACGAAGCCGCAGAGATCGTCCTCGAAGATCTGATCGCCGACGAGCAGGTTGCCGTCACCGTCAGCCATTCCGGCTACCTGAAGCGGACGCCCATCTCGACCTACCGCATGCAGCGCCGCGGAGGCACGGGCCGCACCGGCATGAAGACGCGCGACGAGGATTTCGTCGAGCATCTCTTCATCGTCTCGACCCACGCTTACATTCTGATCTTCACCAATACCGGCCGCGTCTACTGGCTCAAGGTTTACGAAATTCCCGATGTCAGCGCCGCCGGTCGCGGCAAGCATATCGGGAACCTCGTTGGCCTCCAGCCCGGCGAGACGCTGAAGACCACGGTCGCAGTGCGCAATCTCGAAGAAGAAAACAAGTACGTCTTCTTCGCTACGCGTAACGGCCTGGTGAAAAAGTCCGAGGTGCGTGAGTTCATGCACGTGCGCTCGAACGGTATCAACGCCATCAACATCGAGCAGGGCGACGAGCTCGTGGCCGCGCGTATCACCGACGGCAACCAGATCATCTTCCTTGCCAGCCACGAAGGCATGGCCGTCCGTTTCGATGAAAGTCACGTTCGTCCGATGGGACGCGCCGCCTACGGCGTCTGGGGCATCGACCTCGAAAAGGGCGACTACGTCATCGGCATGGCGACAACAACAAAACCGGGCGCTCCGACGCCGCCAAAAGAAAAAGTTGAGGGCGAGCCCGAAGTCATCGACGCAGCCATCAAAGGCGACCTGATCCTCTCGGTCACCGAAAACGGATTCGGCAAGCGCACCGGCGCGGACGAATATCGCCTCACCAACCGCGGCGGCAAAGGCGTGATCAACCTCAAGACCACCGAGCGTGTCGGCAAAGTCGTGGGCATCGCTCAGGTCGACGAGAAGTCTGAAGTCATGTTGATCAGCCACTACGGCAAGATCATCCGCATGGACTCAGCCACAATCCGCGAATCGGGCAGAAACGCCCAAGGCGTCCGCCTCCTGAACCTCGAGCCGGGCGACAAGGTGGCGGCAGCAGTGGTAATCGCCCCTGAAGATGAACCAAGCAGCAACGGCGGCACGCTGATTCAATAGCTCGTGTAGGGCGGACGCCTCGTCCGCCCCCGGCGCGAAGCGCCGGTAAATAAGCCTGCATGGCGAGACTCTTCCGCCCATAGAACTGCCCCACTCAAGCCAAAATCAGGCTTGAGTGGGCCACCCGCCGCTGTGTGAGTTGTTCGGGGCATTTTCTGGCGTTGGGAAAGAGAACATTTTTGTGATCCTGCGCGGGTACTACGATGAGAGCTACGACAAGAATGTATTCACTTTGTGTTGTTCACTGAGCAACGACGTTGGATGGATGGAAATTCAACGCGGATGGAAGAAGTGTATCGAAGCCAAGAACAAATCACTCAGAAAACAAAACCGACCAGAAATATCCCGATACCACTCTAGCCATGCCAATTCACGAGACCACGAATTCGAGGGATGGAGCCAAGAAGAACGCAACGAATTAGCGATACAACTCATGGCAACGCTGCATCGGGGCAGGGCTTGGGTGAATACCATTTCCTACAGTTTGCCGCTGCAAGAATTCATCAAAAAGTTTGAGATTGAGGGTGACCCTCTACCGTTTTGCTATAAGGAATTGCTGAAATTTACGATGGTCGAAATGAAAGCCCAGGTTTTGGATGCTAGAAAAACTCTAGAGTCCACCAAGCAAGTGAAGTACATCCTATTTCACGAGCGATGCGACTATAACGATGCGTACCTCAGCGGATTTGACGCCATGATGAATGACCCGACCTTCACCCATAAGGACTTGTTCTCAACTATCGCGCCCATGGGGTGGGAAGACTGCATTCCGCTTCAACCAGCAGACATGATTGCGTACGAGACTTTCAAGGACGCGCTTCGACAATTCAACAATAAAGATCGCCGCGCCAGCCTCAACTACTTGTTGCAGTCTGGCCGTTTCGGCGGTCGCTCAAAGCAAATGAGTGTGGAGAATTTAGTGGAATGGCGGGAGATTCTAGACAGCGCCGTTGCCAACAAGGCGGTCAGTGCGAACCCGGAATGAACGACTTAATTCCACACCTTGTCCTGATGGGATAATTACCATCTTCGGATCAAAAAAGAATGGTGGTTAGACTTTGCGTCGCGGCAAGAAGCCGCGCCATTCAAATCCAGTGTCATCTAGTTCGGTCGCGGATGAGAGGCTTTCGTGCCTCTCCGCGAGTTGGCTTTGCGATGGTGAGAGGGCGGAGGTGGCGGGGCTTTGCACTGCGCCAGTTCGGCTCGGCCCCTGGTGAGCAGCCCCCAGTTCTCTCGATACCCTTCGTAGCAATAGCAAGCCTTCTTCTTCGGCGTGGCGAGGGGGCATAGCATAGCTATCCACTTTCGCCGTTTGCCCAGCAGCAGCACTGCCGGGAGT
The DNA here is from genome assembly GCA_963711365.1 of Terriglobia bacterium. GTDB lineage: Bacteria > Acidobacteriota > Terriglobia > Terriglobales > Acidobacteriaceae > Sulfotelmatobacter. Next base: position 217,618 of record CAVQDY010000006.1, read on the forward strand.
AGATACCACGCGTTTTCAGGGATCACGTAGGCGGCAAACAGATCGATCTGATCGAGCGAGTAGTCGTGTTTTTTCAGGTGGTTCGGTTTGAACTGGCAGAGATATCCGGCACCGGACCGCATGGTGGTGGATTTGACCTGGACGCGAAGATAGTTGCCTTCGTGTTCGATACCAATGTCGTAGGCTTTCGTGTCTCCCCACGGCTTGCTGACGGCAAAGCAGCGCTGGGCCGCTGCTGCCATGAATTGCAGCTCGACCCATTCGCCACGCTCTTTAAAAGACCTGAATTTCTCCCAATACTTCATTGTTCCTGACATCCTTCTTTTCTTGCGCCCAAGTTCTCTCGCTACTGCGGAACGGGGCCCCGCCGGACAGCCCCTTCGACTCTGCTGAGGGCAGGCTGAGGATGCCTGTCCGCAGCCGAGCCCGAAAACACAAAAGGCGCAAGCCTGAGGCCGCGCCTTTTGAAATTCTCTTCCTATATTCAGAATAACAAATTGAGGGGGTTCAACCGGAAAGGGTCAGGCACTTTATATCTTCCGCTTTTTCATGAGGTTGGCTCCGATCGTGTAATTTCTGCCTATTGACAAGATTTCGGAGGCCACCCCTTTTTAACGATGAGATGCCGTGTAATAAATTCCGACTGCCACAAGAGCAATCACGCCGAGCAGAACAATCGCGAAAATAATTGCGAGTGGCCATAAAAGCCAGGACCATGATGATTTTCTTCTGATCTGCTGTATGGCGTTGCGCAACGAAAAAGCCGTACCGATGGCGCCAAATGGCGTGAGTGCGAAGGCAGGCATAAACGCATCGAGTTCGGGTCCCTTGCATCCATGGCGATAACAGTAAACGGCAGGCAACAGAATAGTAAAAATGTAAACGATGGCAATGAAGTAAGAAATGGCGAGACCCACTTTGCGTAACATTGACCCATCCCTACCTATTGTCGTTGGGTACAGATAGCCGCGTTAGCACGGGAAAGCGAGTTAGCCTTCGCTCTATTTTCAAAGTGCGAACTCAGACTCTGAGCGAGCCGCGGAATTCCTGGCGGCATTGCCTTACTCGTCATCGAGTCCCTTGCCCTTGAAGATTCGCGGCATACATCTTTCCACCCGTGCCTCCCGCGTTTTGGATTGTTTAGGCTGAGAAAAATGAAAGATGTAGCCTCTTTGCCGTCCCGGGGTCAACGCTTCAAAAGCAGTTTTCAAGGCAGGGATTTCGTTTAACTTGTTTTTAAATTCTTCCGGGATCTTGAAATCCGCGGTCTTTTTCAACTTCACTTTCAGCCCGGCTTTTTCCACCTCGATGGCTTCCTGGATGTAGGCCTTCAAAATGGGCTTCATCTTGACGATCTCTCGAACATTGGTGAACCGGATCTGTCGCGCCGCCTGTACGTTCTCCGTTTGTTGAATCAATATCCCTTTCGGATCTTTTAACAACGCGCCTTTGAAAAACAGAAGCGCGCAGTATTCTTTGAATCCGTGCATCAAAACAATGTTCCTGTTCTCCAATGTGTAACAAGGCTGATACCACTTCAATTCTTCGGTCAAACCGCAGTCGAGAACAATTGTTCTCAACGTCTCCAACTCTTCTTGCCATTTGCTGGCCTGGCGTAAAACGGCATCAACCTTGGGATTTCTGTTCATGGATAGATACCCTTAACACAAAGTGAGCTTACCTCTCAGGCCGGTCTTTTTGCTACAAGCCGTCGTACGACATGACCTTTCCACATCCACAATCCCGATAAAACCATGATCGGGACGAAGACATAGCGGGTCTTGAAGGCGTAGCTCGGAAGTTTGTCGAACGGACTATAAATATATCCGAGGATCGGAATGCTGAGGACGAGGTGAATCCAGCGGAAGATCGTGCGCGTGAGGCCTCGGCTGAAGACGTTTGCTGTATTGGCTGATGTCGCCATGATGTCACTCCTTGATTTCGATCTTCGATCCTCTCGTTGCTGAATAGTCGAGGATCGCGCGACGGACAGCCCAGGGCGGCTGCCGCACATCGATCCGTGATTACAACTTCGGCATCTCGACGCCGAATAACTTGGCGTACTCAGCATGCAGTCGCTGAAAGCCGGGCGAATTCCTGGCCTCGGGGCCGATGAAGCGTCCCATGGGCTGACCAGCGAGAAGCCGATCCAGCACATCGAATGCAACATGCCATCCGGCAGCGCCCATGGCGATGAAGCGACGATTGATGCTGGTCCACAGCGTCAGGCGCGTGCCGGCACCCAGCGGTTCGAGTTCCCACCGCATTTCGTTACCGCCCCATTTGTACTCAAGCGCCTTGGGAGCGTCGGCTCGCGTCACTGTTGTTTCGGTAATGAAAGGCGTGGGCGCTCCCACCGTGGTGAGCTTCACCGTGTTGCCTACCGTGCCCAGGCTCCCGTCGGCATCAAACGGAGCCCACTGGCGCAGATGTTCCGGATCCGTAAGCGCCTTCCAGACTTTTTCCGGGGAGTGACGCAATTCTCGGACGAGAATGAGCGTCCAGTTCGGTCCTTCTTGCTTCCGCATCTGCGCCCCGTAGGCCGGACCCGGTGTGTACTCTGCGCGTTCGATCATCTTCTTCTCCCTGTCTTACCAGCGTGCCAGCTCCCCGAACCTCACGAAGAAACCGGCGACCTGCGTAGGGTTTCTGCTTGCAGTGCCTAAGTCGATCTCAGATCAAGTTGAGCACAGTCCGAACCACATCGGGCACGGCCAAGTGCAGCGCGGCTGGAAGCAGAATTCGTCCAATCGGATACGCGATCAGCACCGAAGTGATGGCCGCCAGCACCCACATCTTGGTCGAGAGGTGGCGTTCGAGAGCATCCACGTGAGGGCACCAGAACTCGCGCAACTGCGCGGCACTGGCAGGGTCCAATCCGTATTTTGTTCGATTGGTCATCGTCTTCTCCCTCGTCCTTACCAGCGTGCCAGCTGGGTCAGCTGAATCAGGTTGCCGCAGGTATCTTCGAGCATCGCAATGGTCGAGCCCGTCACGTCGGTCGGCGGCATGGTGAACTCGCCGCCGTGAGCCTTGATCCGCTCGTAGTCGCCCTTAACGTCGTCAGTAAGGAAATTGGCCGCGGGCTGGTTCTGTTGAAACATCGCCTGCTGATACGCTTTGGCCGCGGGGTTGTTATTCAGAGCGAGCTGCAGCTGCGTACCGTCTGGTTCGTCAGCCGATCCCACGGTCAGCCAGCGATATGGGCCATTACTGAAATCGGCTTTCTTGGCAAAGCCCAATACGTCCGTGTAGAAGTTTAGGGCCTTGGCTTGATCGTCTACATATACGCTCGTTAATTTGATTTTCATTTCGTTTCTCCTTTGTTGCGTTCGCGGTTGGGCCGCGACGTCTTCTTCTTCGTATTCCTTTTCGTTGGTGTCGATGGCTCCGTTCGGTCCAGATCCATGCGGTCGAGGTAGCGTTCGAGAGCATCCACGTGCGTGGACCAGAACCGGCGGAACTGATCCAGCCAGACGTCCAACTCCTGAAATGGTTGGGGTTTCAGGCGGTAGAGACGGCGCTGTGCGTCCACGGTCGATTCCACGAACCCAGCCTCGCGCAGCACCCTTAGATGCTTGGATACCGCCGGCTGCGACATACGAAGCTGCCGCTCAATCTCTCCCACCGACTGTTCGGACGAGACCAGCAGGCTCAGGATCGCGCGTCGGTTCGGCTCCGCGATGATTTCGAATACCGATTCCATGCTCTTTATATACTCCAATACGTATATGCCTGTCAAGTTATATTTAGCGAGAAAAATGTTCCCGCTGCGTCCGAGCATCACTCAGCCAGCTCAGGCACAGTTCCTCCATGAAGCTTTCGGGATAAAAGTCGAGTGCTGAAACCCGCAGCGCCCCTCTCCTGCCGTTGCACATCGCCCATCCGCCGGAGTATCGTTTCTCACTTACCCAACGACGTAGTCACAATTTCTAATTTGCTTCGGAGCCCCTCATGACCAGCCACATCCTGCATCTCACCGCCATGATCCCGCTCTCTGTCTTGCTCTTCACTGCCGCCGACAATCTGCCTGCGCCACCGGTGGCGAAAAAAGTCCCTCATGTCACCCAAATCAATGGACGCACGCTTACCGACAACTATTTCTGGCTGCGCGACAAACCGAATCCCGAAGTCCGCGCCTATCTCGAAGGCGAAAACGCTTACACCGACGCGGTGATGAAGCCCACCGAGCCCTTCCAGAAGAAGCTCTACGACGAGATGTTGAGCCGAGTGAAAGAGACCGACGTCGAAGTTCCGTACCGCGAAGGCGACTACTTTTATTACACGCGCGTCGAGGCCGGGAAGCAGTACCCCATCCGCTGCCGCAAGAAGGCCATGATGGACGCGCCCGAAGAAATTCTTCTCGATATTAATGAACTCGCGAAGGGTCAGGTCTTCATGGCGGTTGCGGCATTCACCGTCAGCCCCGACGGAAACCTGCTCGCCTACAGTTACGACAACACCGGATTTCGCCAATACAATCTCGCGATCAAAGATCTCCGCACCGGCAAGACGCTGGCCGATCACGCCGAACGGGTCGGTTCTGTGGTCTGGGCCAACGACAATCAGACAGTTTTCTACACTCAGGAAGATGCCGTCGAGAAACGGCAGTATCGCCTGTATCGCCACGCTGCGGGTTCCACCACCGCCGACACTCTCGTCTATGAAGAACCCGACGAGAAATTTAATGTCCGAGCCTACAAGACGCTGAGCGACTCCTACATCTTTCTAGTGTCCGCCAGTCACACCACGAGCGAAGCGCGTTACATCCCAGCGAAACAGCCCGATGCCGAGTGGAAGGTTCTCGAGCGCCGCAAGCAAGGTGTCGAATACTATCCCGATCACAACGGAGACTCCTTTTACATCCGCGTCAACGATACCGGACGCAACTTTCGCCTGGTCACCGCCCCTGTGACCGATCCCGGCAGCGCCAACTGGCACCAGGTGATGGCGCAAAATCCCGCCATCATGATCGATGAGATGGAGCTCTTTAAGAACTTCTGCGTCCTGTTCGAGCGCGAAGGCGGACTTCCGCAGATCCGCGTTATCGATCTGCGCAACGGACAATCCAAGCGTATCGCCTTTCCCGAGCCCGCTTACGCCGCCTACTCCTACATCAATCGCGTCTACGACACTACTGATTTCCGTTACGGATACCAGTCACCCATCACGCCGTCCTCCGTTTTCTCCTACAACATGGAGACCGGCGCATCCACTCTGCTGAAGCAAAAAGAAGTTCCCGGCGGATATGATCCGAAGAAGTATGAAGTGGAGCAGATCTATGCGGTCGCGTCCGACGGAGTAAAGATTCCGATCTCGGTCCTTCATCTCAAAGGCGCCAAGCTCGACGGCACCGGCCCGCTTTATCTTTACGGATACGGTTCCTACGGCATCTCCATCGATATGTTTTTCAACTCGAATATTTTCAGCATGGTCGATCGCGGAGTCGTCACCGCGGTCGCGCACATCCGTGGCGGCGGAGAAATGGGCAAGGCGTGGCACGATGCCGGCCGCATGATGAATAAGAAAACGACCTTCACCGATTTCATCGCCTGCGCCGAAGACTTAGTGAAACGCGGCTACGGATCGAAAGACCGCCTCGTCATCGAAGGCCGCAGCGCCGGAGGACTCCTGATGGGCGCCGTCCTTAACATGCGGCCCGATCTCTTTCACGCCGCCTTGGTCGGAGTTCCCTTCGTCGATGTGATCAACACCATGCTCGACGAAACTTTGCCGCTCACGGTCCCGGAATTCGAAGAGTGGGGAAATCCCAAGGAGAGGGCCGCGTTCGATTACATGATCACCTACTCGCCCTACGACAATATCGAGGCGAAGGCCTATCCCAGCATGCTGGTGAAGACTTCGTTCAACGATAGCCAGGTGATGTACTGGGAGCCTGCGAAATATGTGGCGAAAATGCGGGCCACGCGCACCGACCACAACCTTCTGATCTTCAAAACAAATTTAAACCCTGCGGGTCACGGAGGCGCGTCCGGCCGCTACGACCGCCTCCACGAAGCCGCCTTCGACTACGCCTATATCCTCACGGAGATGGGCATCAACAATTAGTAGATTCGGACGAATGGGTCAACTCAAGGGTTTCCCCATCCTTGTCGCGGGTTGTGCGACAGGGCGGGGTTTTTGATTCTCGATTCATGGGGACTTACAACTGAGGGATTTCGTTCCCCGTCAATTTCTTCGTTTGCCGACAGCGCGTACATCAATGTGGAAGAGCGGCCCTTTAAGGGCCGCGTAGAACGTCAAGAAATGAGGCGGGGGCTTTATAGCCCCCGGCAGTCAGCTCAAATCACTCCCGCCTTCATCCTTCGTAAGAAATCCTCTCCCTCGCTCTTCGCCTTCTCGATCACTTTGGGCTCTCCGCGATACTCCAACGCCACTTCCTGCAGCATCAGCTCGACCGCATCCTTCGGCTTGAATCCTTGGGAAATCAGCTTGCGAATGCGCGAGGCAAAGCCGTCATCCATCGCCGGCCCCAGCCGCGACAGGTGCTCGGTACATTTGTGATCTTTGAATTTTGCAGCCGCCAGACGGTCGTACGCCGTCTTGGCATCCGCATCCGTCAGCAGCGTCGGCAGCGGATAATTCCACTCGCACTGCGAACAGGTCCATCCCTGAAACGTGCGATGCGATGTCCAGATCAGTTCTCTGGCAGTTTTTTCCTGGAGACTTCGATGATCGACACTGCGGTCATTCACAAGACAGCCACTCCGCACGAAGCAACTTGGTGGCCCATGACTCTCTGTTCCGTTATCGTAGCGCCTCGCGAGACGCCTGCAACGTACCTAGACCGGTTCGCTCTATATAAGGCACAAACGGAAAGGGCACGACTTACAGTCGTGCGAGAGATCTGTAAATGACGGCGGCTTCAGCCCCGAGGTCCAACGACTGCGGCATGGAAGATTGCGGACAGCGACAGTCTCTGTTTTGCGATCACTTCGCGAAAAAATAATCGAATGACTTCACCGCCGTAAACTCATCGTCCCGAATATCGAATACGGTATAGAGTTTGGTCACGTACAGCACATCCTGCACTTTCTGCGAGAGATTTAGCAGCTTCAACTCTCCGCCGGCGTTGCGCACGGTCGTAAAGCATCCCACCAATTCGCCCACGCCCGAGCTGTCGATGTAATCCACATCCGCCAGGTTGAGAATGATCTTCTTCTTCTCCTCCGCAATCAAACCGCGCACCGCATCCCGCAATTGATGAATCTCATCGCCAAGGACAATTCTTCCGCGAACGTCCAGAATCGTCACGTGGCCGACTTCGCGCGTATGGATAGTGAGCGCCATCAATGCGAGCCGCCCGCTCGCTGGCCGGAATACTAGTGCGTCGACCCCAGCAAGTCAATGCCACCAACCAGGCGTGAGCTGGATAAAAGAATTATGTGGAGAAGGCCGCCTCAGCCGTCAAGAGAGAGAGCTTTCCGACCTGCATTCATCCACTTTGAGATTTGCGGAAGCCGGAAGCCCAGAGCCCGAAGCCGACCTTAGGAATGCGCCCCTTGCGCACGCCCATCCAACTGGAGCGCAGGTAGCTGCATGTTATCGCGAATTTCCTGAATGGGTGAGGTTATGATCGGCGTCGCATACTCCGGATGCCGGAACTCGAGATGCATCCCGCGCCCTACATACTGCAGCTTCAGCATCGATCCGCCCCAGGTTGACCCGGAGATCGCGACCTGCACCGGCTCCGGACAAAACTCCGGATGTCCCGACAGTAGCGCCTCGCTCCCGCCCAGCAGCACCGCTTTGTAACAGTGGTGCATCGTCTGAATCTCCAGCACGGTCGACGGCGGCAGGTCAGCCAAAAACACTCCGCCCTCAATCTCCGAACGGATAATCCCGCGGTTTACTTCGTCGGCAAAATTGGGGTGCGGATTAAACATGCGAATAGCCGACCTTTAGCGTATCCGGTTTCCCAAGGCAGAACAAGAGATCTCTCGGACGAGGTAGCAAGCGAAAGGGCACGCCCCTTAGACGGATCAATCCAAGGCGGGGTTGCAAGATTTGAAAACGGCCGGCCTGCGGAGAGGGCCGAAGAGTTTCGTGTGCGGACAGCCACCCCAGATGTGTCCACGGGCGAAGCCAGGTACCCCATTTCTGGTCGCCTTGAATTTCCATTCGCTCCGAAAGAGTCCACTGCCGTGGAAGAGCGGCGCTTTAGCGCCGCGTCAGCCACAACAAAACAGGGGCTTTAGCCCCGGCGGTCGCCTTACCCGTACCCACCCGGGTCCACCTGCAAACGCTCCTCCCCGGCCCCTGCTAAAATATGAGAAGAAGGGGTTTTATTCATACATGCCAGTTCCCGTCTCACAAATGTGGACCGTCGCGAGCTATGTCATCGGCCAAAAGCTCGCCGGACGCAAGCAATATCCGCTCGTCCTCATGCTCGAGCCGCTGTTCCGCTGCAACCTGGCCTGCGCCGGATGTGGCAAAATTCAATATCCCGCTCACATCCTGAAAAAGGACCTCAGTCCCGAAGAATGCTTCCGCGCCGTCGACGAATGCGGCGCCCCCATGGTCTCCATCCCTGGTGGCGAGCCCCTCATGCACCCCGAGATCGACAAGATTGTTGACGGTCTGGTCGCACGCAAGAAATACATCTATCTCTGCACCAACGCGCTGCTGCTGAAAGAGAAGATCCATCTCTTCAAGCCAAGCAAGTATCTGACGTTCTCTATTCACCTCGACGGCCAGCGCGAAGAGCACGATCTCGCCGTCTGCCGCGAAGGTGGATACGACATCGCCGTCGATGCCGTCAAAGAAGCCTTGAAGCGCGGCTTCCGCGTCACCACAAATACCACTCTCTTCGACGGGGCGAATCCCAAGTCTGTCCGCGCTTTCTTCGACGAAATGATGGACCTCGGCGTCGAGGGCATGATGCTTTCCCCGGGATACTCCTACGACAAGGCTCCCGACCAGAAGCACTTCCTCGGACGCGCCCGCACCCGTCGCATGTTCCGCGCGATCCTCGCAAATCGCAAGAAGAGCTGGCAGTTCAACCTCTCACCTCTCTTCTTGGAGTTCCTGATGGGCAAGCGCACCTACCCCTGCACACCCTGGGGAATGCCGACATACAACGTCTTCGGGTGGCAGAAGCCTTGCTATTTATTGCAAGACGGCTATGCGGAAAGTTTCCAGGAATTACTCGAGACCACCGAGTGGCAGAACTATGGCACTGAGTCGGGAAATCCGGCCTGCGCCAACTGCATGGTCCACAGCGGATACGAGGCCAGCGCGGTCAACGCGACGTTCAGTTCTGTCGGCGGATTCATGGCCACCGTCAAAGCCACACTCTTCAGCAGCTACACCGACAAAGAAGCATTAAAGATGCTCGACGAGCCAGACGCCCCGGTCAATCCGCTGATCCAGATCGCACCGACATCAGCCCAATCGCGCAACCTGCAGGAGACGCGGGCGTAGCGGATTAACCAAGAATTTCGTCCCGTAAGGGACGACCGACAATAGCCCGGCGTTTCCAACGCCGGGTAAGAATACGAATTGCAAGGGCCCGTCCCATAGGGACGGCTGAACCTGCACCGCGACTCATGTGGAGCGCAATTCGTTGTGCGAGGATCAAGTGCCCCTACGGGGCACGGTGCTGTGATCCGTACCAGCTACCCGGCATTGGAAATACCGGGCTATCATCAAATGTCCATACGGGACAAAGCGGATCATGTAGGGTTCGCTCGCGACTCGAAGCTGAGGACTCGTAGCTAAGAATGACCGGCAAAGAATCAGGCCACACCGATCAACATCCTCCGCACGTGCAGAATCCCGACGCGCTGGAAGTCGCTCCCGGTGTAGAGCACAAACATCTCGAAGGCTGGAATCCCGCCCTCGCCTCCGACGAGGATCTCCGCCAGGCCCTCGAAAAGGCCTTCGACTATCGCGGCGACATCACCATCACCCGCAAAGACGGATCCAAAATCGAAGGCTACCTCTTCGACCGCCGCACAGGCGCAACGCTGAAAGACTCGGTAGTCCGCCTCTACCCAAAGAACTCCAACGAGAAGATCTCTATCTCCTACGCCGATATCGCCGCCCTCGCCTTCACTGGACGCGACACCGCCGCCGGCAAATCCTGGGAGGCCTGGATGAAAAAATACGCCGAGAGAAAAGCCGCCGGCGAAAAGGATCTCAGCCTCTACTCCGAACCGCTCGACTAATTTCAGCTCTCAACTCTCTGTCATCTTGAGCGGAGCTGTGACGCAGCGAAGCGAGTAACGGCGCAGTCAAAGGACTCCTACCTCATATTCGAACCTTTCGCGTCAGCCTGTTTCTCGCGACTCGAAGCTCACACCTACTTCCCAGCAAATTCCACCCCATCGACCAACTCTTCCACCTCATCTTCTGTCCCACCAATCACGGTAATAGACACCGCGTATCCCTTCGCCAAAAATACCATCGTCGACTGCCGCATCACTCGCGACCCTACATCCCGATGAAAGTCCTCTCGCACCAGAGTTTTCGCCCCAATCGCGATTTCGTAAGGATCTTCGTCCACAACGAACCCCTGCGCCTTCGCGACTTCTTCCAGCGGACCCAGATACTGCACAGCCTCCGTTAGCCCTGGATACGACGCAACGGGCTCGGCTGCAATCACAATCGATCCGTTCACGTCTTCACCCTTCGCGTCCGGAGGACGCGAAAACGTTGCCAGCAATACTCGCCCACCATTGTTTTTGTCTGTGCCTGTCTGCGACCCCTTTGTAGAAGATGAAGGCTGTGACGTTGGGTGCCCCATGTCTCCCTGATTTTGGGAGACGTGGGGATTTTTGTCCGCAGCACCATCATCCTCGTCGCGCGCATTCATCTCCTCGGTTCGCAGAACCCACCCAGGCGGAATCTTGCACGAGAGCCCGAGCGTTTTGTTGCGATAGAAGGCGCCCGCGATGCCGCCGGCATCCAAGCCGGACTGTGCTGCCGGACGCTTTGGAGTCTTTTTATTTCGCGACGAACTCGAGGAAGAAGAATCGGACTGCACCGAAGCCGCACCCGGGGCAGCGAGCGACAGCACCAGCAGGAACGTTACAAAAACTGGGACAAACGAAACCCTCATCCCCCAATCTTACGTGAAGGAAAACATCGCGAGGGACCGTCAATGGAACAAGTGCCCCGCTTCTCCCTTATTTTTGGGAGAAGTGGGGATTTTGACTTAACGCAAGGGAGTTGACAATCGTTCAAGCCGCTCTACCCATCACCGGCTGTGTGCAATGCGCGCACCGTTTCGCCTCAATCGGAATATCGCTCATGCACTCTGGACACTTCTTTGTCGTCGGCGGCCCCGCAGGCGCCTCCTTGTGCATACGCGCCACTAGCCAGTTCACCGGAACCACCACAAAAAAATACACGGCAGCCGCGATCAGCAAGAATGAGATGACAGCGTTGAGGAAATCGCCGATGAGAAAAGTGCTGCCGCGAAGCTCGTATTTTAGATTGGAGAAGTCCGGCAACTTCACCAGCGCGCCGATAAACGGCGTTAGCAAACCCTTAGTCAAAGAACCGACGACTCCGCCGAATGCAGCGCCGATCACCACGCCCACAGCCATATCGACAACATTTCCGCGCAGGATGAATTTCTTGAATCCGTCGAGCATAACGCCTCCAAACTTGAAGTGCCGCCAATGTAAGGCAGCCCGAACGCCCGGTCAAGCCCGATACGCTCGAAAAATATGGCCACAAACCGCAATCGATCTCTGCGGCGGCGTCTCAGTGCTGCCAACGTGCAAGAAAAAATAAAGGCGTCTTAGGAAAGACGCCTGAACTTTCTTACAAAATATTACAAATCAATCAGGCCCTCAGATCCTCATCGGCATCACGATGTACCGATACTTATAATCATCGCCTTCCGCCGGTCGCAACTGTCCCGCTGACTGCGGATCTTTCAACTCCAGCCGCACCTCAGCCGTCCCCGCCGCTTTCAAGAAGTCGATCAGGTACGCCGCATTAAACCCAATCGTCAGCGGATCACCCGTATACGGCGCTTCCATCGAATCTTCCGACTCGCCCGCTTCCGTCGACGACGCAGAAATCTTTACTTCGCCTTTCTCCAGCCGCATCCGCACCGCGCGCGACCGCTCATCGGCAAACTGCGCCACGCGCAAAATCGCCGCGTTCAACTCATCCGCATTCAGCGGGACGATCCTGTTATTGTCCTTCGGCAGCACCGCTTCAAAGTTCGGGAACTGTCCGGTCAATTGCCGCGACGTCAGCAGGCGCGATCCAATCCGGAAGAACAGCGTCGACTCGTCCTTGGCAAATTCAATCGTCTCGGAATCGGTCGAATCGAGCAGCGACTTCAACTCGTCCATCGCCTTTTTCGGAACCAGCGTTTTCATTTCACCCGACACGCCCTCGAACTTCTCTCCGCTGCGCTCGCAGTGCGCCAAGCCGATGTCCATCCGTCGCCACCATCGTGATCGACTCCGGCTTCAGCAGCATCAACGCACCATTCAACGTGTACCGCGATTCTTCGCTCGAGATCGCAAATCCAGTCCGCGCGATCAGTCCGCGCAGCACCTGCGCGGGAATCGTAATCGCCCCCGACGTGGGAAATACCGGCAGCGTGGGGAAATTCGACTTCGCCATCCCCACCATCTTTGTGTTTGAACGCCCGCACCGGATGCTGACCCAATGATTCTCCAGCAACTTGATCGTGATGTCCGCATCAGGCAGCAGCTTCACATAGTCGTGCAGCTTCCGCGCCGGAATCGTGCACGACCCTTCCTTCTTCACTTTGGCGCTACACGAAGTCCGCAGGCTCAGGTCCAGGTCGGTCGCGGTCAGCGACAACCGGTCTCCCGCAGCTTCAAATAAATAATTGGAAAGGATGGGAATTGTAGTCTTGCGTTCGACCACGCCCTGCGTGGCGGTTAATTCCCGCAGCAACTCGAACTTGCTGACCGTGATCTCCATGGTTCCCGCGGCAACGGCGGCCTCCACCGGCATAAAGTTCGTCTCCCAGAAAATCGAAAAAATTCCTGCTACTTCTATTACTTCCTTATATCAAATGCAAAACCTATAAAACCAGCAGTAACAGTAGGCTCTGCGGAAACGTGGAAAACTCTTTCAACTGCTCTGTTCCCACCAACTTCTCCCGCCAGCCTTGATGTGACAAATCGGTCCCGTTCGCTTCGGAGCTCCTACTGTAACTTGGACCTGTTTCCGCTTCCTCCCGAACCTTGCACAGCTTCCACATGACATTCACAGCGCTCTGCAAGGAAGACTGTATTGCAAAGTGGAAATCTCGCGCGGACCCGCCGACTATCCGCCTAATTGCTCAGTCATTTTATTGATGAGCCTGTTCAAATCTTTATCGTTCTTGCGGACCTCTTCGATCTTCTCCACCGAGTGCAGCACCGTTGTATGGTGCTTGCCGCCAAACTGTCTTCCAATTTCCGGCAGCGATGCTTCCGTCATATGCTTCGCCAGATACATCGCAATTTGCCGCGGATACACGATCGCGCGGGAATTGTTTTTCGCCTTGATCTCCACTAGCCGCAACCCGAACTGCTCGGCCACCATCTTCTGAATCGATTCGATCGTGACCTTGCGCGCCTGCGAGTCTATAAAATTCTTCAACACCTGTTGCGCATAGGGAAGCGTGATCTCCGCCCCAATCAACGACGAGTGCGCCACCAGCCGGATCAGCGCCCCTTCCAACTCCCGCACGTTCGATCGGATGTTCGACGCCACATACAGCGCCACATCCGTCGGCAAGGTGACCTTCTCCTGCTCCGCCTTCTTCTGTAGGATCGCGACCTTGGTCTCGAGATCCGGCGGCTGAATGTCCGCAATCAGTCCCCACTCGAACCGGCTCCGCAGCCGGTCTTCAATTTCTGCGAGTTCCTTCGGCGATCGATCGCTGGCAATCACGATCTGCTTCATCGACTCGTGCAGCGCATTGAATGTGTGGAAGAACTCTTCCTGCGTGCGCTCCTTCTGCGCCAGGAACTGGATGTCGTCGATCAGTAGCACATCCATGTTCCGGAACTTGTCGCGGAACGACGTCATCTTGTCGTAGCGCAGCGAGTTGATCATATCGTTGGTGAACTTTTCGCTCGACACATAGCAGATCGCCGCCTGCGGCATACGCCGCTTGATCTCGTGCCCAATCGCCTGCATAAGGTGCGTCTTGCCCATGCCGACGCCGCCATAGAGGAAGAGCGGGTTGTAGGCTTTCGACGGGCGCTCGGCCACGGCCTGGCATGCCGCATGAGCAAACTGGTTGCCGCTGCCGATCACGAAGGCATCAAAGGTGTAGCGCGGATTCAACTGCGCCGCGCCATCCCAATCAAATCGCGACTGAGACGGACCGGCCGTTACTGGAGCCGCCGCCGAACTCAGCCCGCCATCGTGCCGCACCGGGGTCGCTGCCGGATCATCCTCCGGCGTCACGAACTTCACATCATTGAATCCTAGTCCCAAGACGTCGATCGCTTCCTGAATCAAATCCGCATACTTGTCGCCCGCGTGGCGAAATTCAACAGTGGGGACGCGCACGAACAACACGCCACCGCTCGAGTGACTGTACCGTGTTGGTTTGAGCCAGGTGTCGTACGAATGCCGGTTGATCTTTTTTTCCAGCGCGTCGAGAATGCGCGCCCAAGGGTTCGGAGAGAGGGTCGTTGTGCCTGTCGCTGACATATATGAAATTTTTCACCACGCGGCGCATGGCGGCTGGGTGCGAGCGCCTGTTAAGACTGCCGGTTTAAAAGTAGCTGGAACCGTTAATTTTACTGCGGATTGCGCCTGTTTTTCGTCTGCGCTGCAAATATTCGCGAAGCTCAAAAGCTAGACCAGTCGTGCATACTAGCACAAAATATTTTGTTGTGTGGAAATCTTCGGATGGAATTTTTCCGCGAGTCTCTATTCAGAACTCTCATGCATCTCTCTGTCAAGTACCGCGCAAGTTAATGCCGCGCAGACTGTGCACTCAGAACTGAAAAACGAATCCAGAAGAAGAGAATTGTCCAGAGAATTCATGCGACGTCAAAAAAATTAAGTAAACGAACTTGAGCTGAAAGATGAAAGGGCCAACAACGCTGAGGATGTCTCATATCCGACTCGGGTTTTTGCGACGGAAGCGGAACCGAGCGAAACCAAGGATCTTAGCGATACAGAATGTTGGACTCTAACTTTCAGCGCGAGCATGCAAGCTAGTTTTATTGACCCCTGACCCCTGACCCCTGCTCTTACCCCGCCTTCTTTCTCACCCGCGTCCCCATCCGCAATAACTTCCTCACCGTGCCCGTGGGCAGCCGTTTCATCTGATCGTGGAGCTCCGTCACCGCCTCGAAGAATCCGGCCATCGCTTCCAACCGCTCTCGCGTGTAATCGGCGCCCGGCTCCTTGGGATCCAGATCCGCCAGACACCGCCTCAGCATCTCTCGCGTCGGATCGATTTCTCTCCTCTTCCGTTGCTCTATCACCAGCCGGAACATCTCCCAGACGTCGCGCATCGACTCGTAATGTTCCCTTCGATCTCCAAGCACATGCACGGCCCGCACAATCCCCCAAGTCTCCAGTTCCCGGATGGACGTGCTCACATTCGACCGCGCCACGCTCAAGGTCTTCGCAATTTCCTCCGCCGGAACAGGCTTTGGCGACAAGTACAGTAGCGCATGAATCTGAGCCACCGTCCGGTTGATCCCCCACTTCGTTCCCATCTCTCCCCAGTGCAGGATGTACTGCTTCTGCAATCCAGTAAGTTCTGCCATGTCGATCCTTTCAGTAGGGACAGAATATACGGAAAGGAGGTGGCCTCTCAAGCTGCAATAATTTGCATTCTTTTTTCATCGCAAAATACTCTTGCGATGGTTGAAACCCCTGTAGAATGGCGCGGTTTAGCTTGAGGGGGAATTCACTTGTAGGGAGCCGTTGGAATGATTTCCAAAATGCGTGTCTGCTTCGTCGTTCTGTCCGTTTGCGCGCTGCTTAATTTCAGCAAAGCCGTTGCTGTCGCGCCCACCGTTGCACCAACCATCATCTCGATATCGCCGCCCAGCGCTTACGTAAACAGTCCCAGTTTCACTCTGACTGTCACTGGAACGAACTTCGTGTCTGGTGCCGTTGTCTACTTCGGATACGACACAAATCCTCTCGCCACCACGTTCATCAGTTCGACGAAACTGACGGCTCTGGTTCCGGCATCGTTATTGATCTCCGAGTACAACTACTCCGTTTTCGTCGCGAATCCCGGTAATTTAGACTCCAACACCGTCAATTTCGCAGTGGTCGGTCTCGACCCCAGCGTTAATTCCGTTTCACCAAGTTCCGCTATGGCAGGAACGAACCCGGGTCCCATCTCTGTGAACGGTCAAAACTTCATGAGCGGTGGCAGCATCCTTCTGAACGGAGTGCCAGTGAGCACCACATACTTGAGCTCCAACCAGCTGCAGTTCACCCCGACCAAGGCGGAGCTCAGCACCGCCCGTATCGCCCAGATTTCTGTCGCAAATCCGCGGCCAGGAGGCATCTCTTCCACCCTGAACTTCGACGTCACCTATCGCGCCAAAGTGACCATCCTCAATCTTCCCGCCAACGATCTCGTGTGGGACCCATACGCACAACGTATTTACGCGTCAATGCCTAGCAGCTATGGCACGAACGGGAATACCATCGCAGTCATAAACCCCTCTACCGGGAAGGTCCTTGGGTATTATTTCGCCGGAAGCGAGCCAAATCAGCTGGCTCTCTCCAGCGATTCGAAATACCTCTATGTCGGACTGAACGGCAACTACTCGGTTCAAAGATTGATTCTTCCCAACTTTACGCAGGATATCGACATACCTCTGACTGGAGACGGACAGGGCGGGTCAACCATTGCCGTGAGCCTCGCTGTCGACCCCGCGGATGATCACACCTTCGCCGTGGCGGAAGCTTCCTCGGGGTGCTGCGGGAGCTACGGACTGTACTTCTACAAGGACTCAACAGAGCTGTCCAATTCCATCACTTATCCCCCGATCTCTGATGCCGTGTTCGCAAGCGGCACCGTTCTCTACGGCTACTCCAATAGCACGGTGAGTGAAATATCCGTAAGCTCCACCGGAGGCACCTTGGATCAGCAATGGAATGATTTGGTCACCGGCACCACCATTCAATATGCAGGCGGCCTGATCTATGGAAATGGTGGAGAGGTACTCGACCCCGCCACTGGACTCCTCGTCGGCACTTACGATGTCGGTGTTACGTGCTGCTACAACAGCAATGTGCAACTGTTCGCCGATCCGGCTGTCGACCGCACCTTTGCCGTCGGGGACACTCCGTTCTTCACCCCTCTTGGGATCACGACCTACGATCTCAACAAATTCACACCGATTGCCGTTGCCGATCTCTCGCAGTTGACGGGTTCAGCGACGTCGCAAACCTTCCTTCGCTGGGGTAATAGCGGCTTGGCTTTTGTCTTGACGTCGACTTGCTGCTATGGTGTTCCCGCGCAAACACTCCTGGTGCAAAGCCCAGCAATGTTCGCGAGCGGGACTAAAAACCCCGTCCCCGTTGCATTATCGCTCTCGCCTAGCAGTGCAACTCACGGCAGTGGCAATCTCCTCGTTAGCGTAAAGGGCAGTAAGTTCGTTGCGGCCTCTCAAATCACGTGGAATGGTACTTTTCTATTCGCCGATTACGTGAGCCCGACTCAACTCAGCTTGTATGTCCCGGCGGCCAGCCTTTCCGTGCCAGGTACGGCCAACGTCGTTGTCACGAATCCTGCTCCCGGCGGAGGGACGTCTTCTCCTCTAGCCTTCACCATTGACTAAAACATTGCAAACAGCCCCATTTCTCGCGCGCACAACGCGCGGGAAGTGGGGATTTTCGTGAATAACCCCACAATGCCTGACGGCTATAATTCGCCATCGTCACCCGTCCTCATCTCGCTAACTCGTTTCCCTTCTATCTCCACTTCGGTCGCTACACCATTCACCCACACCTATTCTTCGAATCGCTCGCGTACGTCGTTGCCTTCGGCGCGTACTTGCAACTCCGTCGCCGCTTCGGAGACCCAACGTCATTCCTGTTCCAGCACCTGGAAGAGCGGCGCTTCACGCGGCGCGTCAACTGAAACGGAACCGAGGGCTCCCTCGGTGCCTTCCCGGAAGCGTTGCTCAAAAAGTAAAGGGACGAGCCGCAATGGGCTCGCCCCCTCACAACCAATTCGAAAAAGTGCCTCTAATTCAGCGGCTGGTCTAACGGATCGCTCAGCGTAATCAATTTCCCCGGCGGATATTCTGCTGGTGTCAACGGTGCCTCCAGACCCTGTGTGACGATCGTCAACACCTGCCCGCTCCGCACCCCTTGAATGGTTAGGCTCTGTCTTTCCACCGACACCACCCGGTATTCTTCGTCAAAGAGTCCCCACGGATTGGCATTCATAATGCATTGGGATGCGCTTTCCCCTCCAGAAGGCTTCAGGTTAATTTTCAGAAAATTGTCGGCCTCTACCTTGACAACAGTATCCTTCGTGATCTACTAACGGCCACGCATTGGGGAGTTTGAGGGTTGTCACGCTGAGCACGGCGAAGCCTCCCTAGACCGCATGCGCAGCCCGCGCCCGAAGCATCCGGGGCGACAGTGTGGCGCGGGCACAACATGTAAAAGCTCCAAGACTGAGCTCCGAAACATACAAGGCTGAGGGCGGAATTTTGATTTCCTCATCCCAATTCATAGAATGACGTCGGCATGGATCCTGCCCGCATCGCCGAACTCCTCGCGCCCTTTCTAGCATCGCCGCCACCCGCGTCCACCGCGCATCACTCCAGCGCGCGAGGCGACGAGAAAGTTGTTCTCTCGCCGGCACAACTCCACGATATATCGACGTACATCGATATACTCCAGCGCTGGAATGCGCGCATGAACCTCACCGCAATCCGCGACCCCGAAGAAATCGTCACCCGCCACTTCGGTGAAAGCCTCTTCGCCGCTCGCCACTTGTTCCCTCGATCGGCCCAAGTGGGAACAGCGAGTGCAGGCCACGGTGCCAGCCGTGGGTTCGTCGGCGCCCCAGAACAAGCTGCGGAACAGGGAAAGAAAATCACTGTCGCCGATATCGGCTCTGGGGCTGGCTTCCCGGGAATCCCAATCAAACTCTGGGCTCCGGAAATTTCCCTGACGCTGATCGAATCCAACCACAAGAAGACCACCTTCCTCCGCGAAGTTGCTCGCGCCCTTACATTGACGAACATCGATATACAAAACGCCCGTGCCGAATTGCTACCGCAACCATCCTTCGACCTGGTTACTCTGCGCGCTGTCGAACGCTTCGAAACCGTACTCCCAACCGCAGCGGGCCTCGTTCTGCCCCGAGGCTGCCTCGCGCTACTGATCGGCACTGCCCAGCTTCCCGCCGCTAGCTCCCTCGTTCCCGACCTAAACTGGTCCGAGCCTGTCCCAATTCCTTCCTCCCGGTCGCGTGTTCTGGCAATCGCGACGAAAAGTGCTCTAGTGCTACCGATGAAGCGGAATCAATAGAGTAAAAAGTGGGAAGAGATAATAGAACGTGGCCTATTAATCATGCTTGCAGTAAGCATTTGCGGCTAAAGTGGTAAATGTAATGCTTACTGTTGCGAAATGCCACAGTGCCCGGGAAGTTTTCCACAGTGTTCCCGCAGGAACACTTCTCACGTTTTGCATTAGTCAATCTGGCCAGCTCGACTTAAGGCGCGAATTTATCGAAGTGTTCCTGCAGGAACACTTGTTTCAAGCTAATGCCAGCGTTAAGGATCCTTCCATCCGAGTGGGATAAATTGTGAACAGGCTGCGCAATGACGGATCGATCATAATGTTCCCGCAGGAACACTGGGGGCCCTTCCTCCTAGATCAGAGCCACGTTATTCCGAGCAGCAAACAGATCACTCCGGCTCATCTCAGGCACACGTGCTCTTGCAAAAGAGAGTCATGGAGAAACTCCGGTGACGCGGCTCGAAATGTGAAAAGTGTTCCTGCAGGAACACTGGACGTGTTTTGCACACGAATTCACCTGCATGCACAGCACTTCGTCATTGAATTGCAATCTCAAGCGAAGTATTCTGCCAGTGCTCTCGTTTCTCCTTACAATTCAATGGGACGTGTAATCGCTGTTGCCAATCAGAAAGGTGGCGTCGGCAAGACTACGACTGCCATCAACCTGGCCGCGTCGTTTGCGGCTGCCGAAGTCAATACCCTGCTGGTCGATTGCGATCCTCAATCCAACGCTACCAGCGGTCTGGGCTTCGCCAAGGATCCCGAGCGGGTCAGCTCATATCACCTGCTCATGGGCGCTGCCACCGGTGAAGAGGCGCTCCTCAACACAGAGCTTGAGCAGCTGTGGCTCATTCCAGCGCACAAGAACTTGATCGGCGCAAACATCGAGCTGGTCGATGCGGATGGGCGCGAGTTCCGAATGCGCGAGGCGCTTGCGCCACTGCGCGAGCGCTTTCAGTTCATTGTGCTGGACTGTCCGCCGGCGCTTGACTTGCTCACGTTGAACGCGCTCGTGGCAGCTGACGCTGTGCTCATTCCCATGCAAGGTGAATACTTCGCGCTGGAAGGTATCAGCGAGCTGCTCGATACGATCGAGCGCATACGTGCCGCGCTGAATCCATCGCTTGGCATAGAGGGCGTAGTGCTAACCATGTTTGACGAGCGCACGAACCTGGCGCAGCAGGTGATGGCTGAGCTGAAGAATTTCTTTGGCGAGAAGCTCTGCAAGACGACGATCCCACGCAACATCAGGTTGGCTGAGGCGCCGAGCCACGGTAAGGCTGCCTTGGTGTACGATCCGCGATCCAAGGGCGCGGAGAGCTACATACGTCTAGCTAAGGAAATCATTGAGCGGCAGCCTTCTGCGCTGGTACAACCTGCTTCAGAGACGTTCACCGCAGAGGGCAAAGAGGAGCACAGGGGCGAAACTGTCGAGGAAATTCCCGCGGCAGCGGAAGAGATGGACAAGACCGCTTAATATATCGATAGGCGTCGATATATTAGATTGATGAATGTCGATATATAGGCGTTGCGTAGCGTGGATCATCAGCAAACCTCCCCACTTCTCCCAAAACCGGGGAGAAATGGGGCACCCAATGAATGCGAGATAAGAAATCAAAATGACGACTTCGACGGTGGGACAGTTAGCGGCGCATACGGAGAAGGATCACAAAGAAAAGGCAGAGAAGCGGCGGGCATTGGGACGCGGCTTGGAGTCATTGCTGCCTGGACCACGAGTTGTGGCGGGCACAGCGGTCGCGCCCGGACCGGGCAAACAACAGATTCCCTCTGCCGGCGCCCATGGTCATATCATTTCAGGGCCACAAGCAACCACAGGGGCTGAAGGCCCCGCTGTAGAAAGGGCCCCTAACGCGGCCCTGAAGGGCCGCTCTTCCACAGCAATCGCGGACGGCGCGGTGATCGAAGCCAGGTCGACGATTGGCAACAGCACGACCGTTGAATCGGAGCGAGGGCCGGAGCATGCAGCGTCCGGGACATCAACCGAGCCTGGTCCACGGCCAACTCTTTCGCACCAGACAACGCCACTCTCCGCTGCTGTGCAGGTCGGTGTACCCGAGACTTCGCCCTATGAGCCCGCTTACACCGATCCCGCGGGAGACCTGGCTGGGCGGCCGGCGACGGATCCCCACGGATATCAGCCGCCTTTCGATTCATCGCAAGGTGATGGAACGATCACGATTCAAGCGCAGGCAGAGACCAGAGTTCCCACCAATCTAGTCATCAATCTGGCGATCGCGGATATCGATAAGAATCCGTTTCAAACACGGTACGTGGAAGATGACGAGGCGCTCGAAGAGCTGGCGGACTCGATCAAGGCGAACGGAGTGGTGCAGCCCATCGTGGTGCGTCCGGCGAAAGAGGATGGGCGCTTCATTCTGATTCTGGGCGAGCGGCGGTTGCATGCCTCGCGGAAGGCGGCAAAAACGCATATTCCGGCGCTGGTACGTCGGGTGTCGGAGCAGCAGGCCGCGGAGATGACGATCGTCGAGAACCTGCAGCGCGAGGATCTGAGCGCTCTGGAGCAGGCGGAGGCATTTCGAGTATTGAGCGGTCAGTTCAATCTGACGCAGCAGCAAATTGCGGAGCGCGTCGGCCTGTCGCGCACCTCGGTGGCGAACTACATGCGGCTGCTGAAGCTGCCGCGCGACGTCATGCAGATGCTGGCGCAGAAGCAAATCAACTTCGCGCAGGCGAAGGAATTGCTGAAACTGGGAGACAACGACCGGATCGCGGAAGCAGCGATCTATGCCGTGAAAAAAGGCATGAACATCGAGCAGATTGAAATGCTGGTGCTGCGGATGGATGGATTACTCGATCCGATCCCGGGCATGCCGGGTGTAGAGAAAAGAGAAAAAGCCAGCAGCGGGGCGCGCTGGGTGGATCCGAATGTGCGCGCGGCGCAGATGGATCTCGAGAGAATGCTGGGAGTGCGGGTACGCATTCGCGATCGGAAGGGTAAGGGGAAGATCGTGATCGAGTATCACACGGTCGATGATTACGAGCGCGTCGTGGAGATGCTGCGCGCGAAAAAATAGTGCCGAGTAGCGAGTAGCGAGCAGCGAGATTGGGCGGCCTCTCGGCCGCCTATTTTTTTCGGGAATCAGAATCGTTAACGTGTGGGAAGAAAGCTACCGGAATTCGAGATATCGTGGGCCTTTGGACTGGTTTTCCGCCTTGGCCGAGGCGTTTGGTGGAAGATTTTGATCAAAATAGCTGCATTTGGGTCCACGCCTCTGGCGATCCCGGCTCTTTCGCTCCTCCGGAGCTGCCTCATCCTGCCGCAGAACATCCACGGGTTGCGCCGTGCGCTCGGACGATGTTTTGGGCATGAATGAGCCCCAGATTGTCAATAATTGTGGCGAAAAATGGGAAACTAAACAGCATTTGGGCGTCACGCGATGGAACCATGGCCGTTACATGTGGGAGGAGAGGGCGGGTTTTGTTCATTTCGCGGGAACATTCCGACGGGACGGCGCGGTTAGAAGGGGTCTGGGTGGGAACATGGATCAGGCATTAACTATGTTGATTCGTCCGAACGGCGCGCGCGGCGTCCCTATGGGACTAAGGCTCGCACCGGTCACTCACCCGGCGTTGGAGACACTGGACTATTTCCAGGAGCCCGTGCGGGCTCGAACCCAGCGTTGCGACGCGGCTGGAGAATCGCGGGTCCGGCTCTTCATTCCGCGCGAAGGATTCCACTGGGGCTAAAAAGCCCAAACGCGTCAGGTGGCGTTACGCGGCCCTGAAGGGCCCCGCTTCCACGGCACCGCTAACGACATTTGCTGGGTCATCAAGAAACAATTCTCACGCACTCTCTAAAGCCCGTGACTCTCGGCGTGTGGCTAACGCGGCGCTGAAGCGCCGCTCTTCCACCGTTGTGGGCAGCTCTCCCAACTGGATTATCTGCTCCAAGTGCACAAGTCAGAGCCCCCACTTCTCCCAGAAGCAGGGAGAAATGGGGCACCCTCGGGGCAAAAATTTGACCCGGGCTTGCCTCGGGAACGGGAGTCTTGGAAGGGCCCCGGCGTACCGCTTGGAGGAGTAAAATAACAGGATATGGCCAGCCTTAATAATCAATCCTCGTCTTTAAAGTTAAATGAGCAGATATGTGCGGGTGTAAAACGTTTGGGTTTTGGTGCGAAGCAGACAGTGCGGCTCTACGGAGAAGAATTTGAAGTGGTCTCGGACCCATTTCCGGAAGCGGGTGGGATTGCTGTCACCGTGAAAACGAAGAAGAGCGACAGCGTCCGGACGTTGCAACTTCCGTCGACCGTACTGCAAAGCGTAAGGGGTAGGGTATCGGCGGCGTGAGCCATTCTTCCTGATCTCTTATGCGGGGTAAAGTGCGGGCCGGCCTAGCCGGTGGTATCGTCCGTGCGATCCGTTCATCTGGAGTTGTATCGCTCAGAGCACTGGCGGATAGGAGAGTCCGCCTCACATTTCTCACCTGAGTGGTCCCGAAGCCACGATTTGAAGATCGAAGCCGCGCTGGCTGCTTTTGCGGATCACTGCCGAGGTTTCCCGGGCGCCGTCGTTGATATAAAGGAGCACAGTAGCGGCGGCGACAGGCACGATTTTCAGAACATCGCGGCGGCTCATGGGTCGATCCAGGTTTAGTCGTCCGGGGAGAAATCCCAAAAACTTCACAACAGAGCCGCACAGGAAGCGAAAATCCCCACTTCTCCCAGAAGCGGGGAGAAATGGGGCACCCGGCCTCTCATGACAACGAGTTAGAGTAGAGGTTGCCGCATGCTGGATCATGAGATTTTGAAATCCGTCGCAGAACAGATGATGACAGCGGGCGAGGTCAGCGTCGGGGATAAGAGCTGGCGGGTCGCGCGAACCGGTGCGCGGCAGTTTCGGACGGTGAAGTTTGTGATGGGCGGGGAAGAGTATCAGGCAATCGAGCAGAATGCGGAGAAGCCGAGCCGGTGGGGACAGCTGGCGCGGCAGGGACATCGGGTGGTGCAGTTTCGGGATTTAAGTTCGGGCAAGTATGTAGCCGTGGTGGTCGATGACAAGGTGACGGAGTATTCGAGGTGAAGAGTCAGCCACCGCAGGGGCTGAAGCCCGTACTTTACGCGTGCTACGCGGCCCTGAAGGGCCGCTCTTCCACGGTGGTGTGTGCGTCTGATTTTGAGTCATAGTGTGATACGAAAGTCAAAATCCCCACTTCTGGCAAAGGCGGCCAGAAGTAGAGCACCCAGTCGCAATCCCACTTCTATCTTTATTTTACATTTAACAGAGCGGTAACTTCTTTTTCGAAGACGGACGGGGCGGTGGCGCCGATGTGTTTTTTCTGAATGCGGCCTTCGCGGTCGATGAGGAAGGCGATGGGAAGGCCGAGGACGCCGCCATACTCCTCTCCGATTTTCGCGTTTCCCATGACAATCGGATAGTTCATCTTGAATTGCTGATAGAAGCCGTGGACCGGGTCAGGAGTGTCGTCCATGGAGACGCCGATGATCTGCAGGCCCTGGTCCCGGTATTTATTCTGAAGTTCGACAAGCGATGGAGTTTCGACGCGACAGGGCTCGCACCACGTCGCCCAAAAATCGAGCAGGACCACTTTCCCGCGATAATTGGAGAGCGTGAGTTGCTCTCCGGAAAGCTGAGGCAGCGTGAAGTCGGGGGCGATGCGCTGGGCAGAAAACGAGTTGGTGCTCACGGGGCGGCGATGCAGAGCATAAAACCCGGCGAAGGCTGCAAGGACCAGGAGGCCGGCTGCAATCTTTTGAGCGATATTCATGCGAGGATCGATCAGTTAGTCGCCTTTCGCGATGGGATAGCCTTTGTCGACCCAGTCCGTGCCGAAATTGTTAGCGATATAGAGCGACTTCACGTTGGTGAATCCCATGGCATGCAGGGCGTCGTCGGCGGGCTTCATGTTGGGACAATGGGTCCAGGGGCAGCATCCGCAATAAATCACGATAAATCTTTTGCGGGGCAGGGATTCGACGTCGGTGCGGAGACGTTGCAGACTGGCCGGATCGGATGCGGGTCCAATGTATTCGGAGCCGGGGATGTGCGCTTGCGAGTAGAGGACGTGGGATCCGACGTGAATAAGAACAGGCTTCTCGCCTTTGGAGGCCTGCAGGATTTTGACCAGGTCGTCGATGGTGATGAGGTGCGAGCTGGAGATCTGGCTGGCTTGAAAGGCCAGGGCGGCGGTAGAGATTATGAGAGTCGAGGCTGCGAGGTTGAGAAAGACTTGTGCGAATTTTGAGCGGATCATAAAGGGTGCGTCTCCGGGAACACTCTAGCTTACACAAGAGTGCGGTCGCGGGCTGCTTTAGGGTTGGGCACACTTTGGTTATGTTACGGATGTGCCAGACACGGTGGGGCCATTTTCAACGAAGCAATTGTGTTAGAAACTGATCTCGTTATGGCAGACGAAACCACCAACAAAAAAGACAGCCTGCGGGTCGAGAAGCTGTCACTCCTGATACTGAGCCTCTGCATCGTGGTGCTCGTCTATGTGTTGGTGGCAAAACCCTTCTAGTCTGAAAATTCCAGAAATATTTCCTCCTGAATTCTGCGTCTTAGCCGTTGACTAGTGCCATCATGTGTTCGGGATAGCGCTGACCTGCGGCGGCGTTGGCAGGGAAGACTTCGTCAATGCGGGCGAGGTCCTCCTGTGAAAGATTCAAAGATGCGGCTGCGGCGTTTTCTTCCAAATATGTTCGGCGCTTGGTGCCGGGGATGGGGACGATGTCGTCTCCTTGCGCCATCACCCAGGCAAGGGCGAGCTGCGACGGCTTGCATTCCTTTTCCACGGCGAGTTCGTTGACCTTGCGAACGAGGTCGAGATTCTTCCGAAAATTGTCGCCCTGGAAGCGGGGAGAGTTTCGACGGTAGTCGTCGGGAGCAAGGTCTTCGAAGCGGTGGAATTGTCCGGTGAGGAATCCGCGGCCGAGCGGACTGTAGGCGACGAAGCCGATGCCGAGTTCGCGGCAGGTGTTAAGCACGCCGTTGGATTCGGGGTCGCGTGTCCAGAGTGAGTATTCAGTTTGCAGCGCGGTGATGGGATGAACCTTCATGGCGCGGCGCAGAGTTTCCGGGCTGGCTTCGGAGAGCCCGAGGAAGCGGACCTTGCCTTCGCGGACGAGTTCGGCCATCGCGCCGACGGTGTCTTCGATGGGAGTGTTGGGATCGACGCGGTGCTGGTAATAGAGGTCGATGGTTTCGACTCCGAGGCGGCGCAGGCTGGCCTCGCAGGATTTGCGAACATAGTCAGGCTTGCCGCTCACGCCGCGGACGTTCGGGTTCTTGGGATCGCGGACGATGCCGAACTTGGTGGCGAGGACGACTTGGTCGCGTTTGCCTTTGATGGCGCGTCCGACGAGCTCTTCGTTTTTGTGCGGTCCGTAGACGTCGGCGGTGTCGAGAAAAAACATGCCCAGTTCGAGCGCGCGGTGGATGGTAGCGATGGATTCGGTGTCGTCGAATCCGGAGTAGAACTCCGACATTCCCATGCAGCCGAGACCCTCTGCTGAGACCTGGAGACCAGTGTGTCCGAGATTACGAATTTGCATGATGACTCCTTAACCCTAGGTTTGATGTTGGGGGCACGGCGGCGGTTTAGAAAAAATGACGATGCGGGCTGAAGCCATGGGAAAGGGTAACCAAGGAATCTGAGCTTCGTCCTTGCCGGGCCCCGTGCGCAACGGGGCCCGGGATCACGACCTGAAGCGCTCGTAGCGAGCTCTACGAGCAGCCAGTTGCAATCGTTGCCACGTTGTGGAACTTGTTTGTGCCGGTGGATGTCCCAGGGAATTGATCGAATCCAGTGCCAGGACCATTATCGCCGGGACCGCCGATGGTATTGCCGGACGCGGCTGCGGTTTCGCACTGGAACTCGATGCCGATCTCCACCTGAGACATGAAGTTGGTTTGGATAGTTGAGCCAGGGACAGCGATGACGATCCCGAAGGTGCCATTGGAGATGCGATTGGAGGTCACTGTGGCTGCCCCGTCGAGCCAAATGCCGGCACCCACCAATGTGATAGTGTTGCCGGAAATGACGGCGCCAGGTGCAACGGAAAGAATGCCGGTGCCTCCGGTTAGGGTATTTCCTGTGACTTTGCTGGACGGCGCCATGAGGATGATGCCTTCTTTGCCATAGTTGGCATCCACTACGTTGTCTGAAACGGTCGCGGTGGTATTGCAGTCGGTGGCGATCCCATAGCCAATGTTCTCGATTACGTAGTTGTTCTTAATGTTGGCATTCAGCGTAGATGGTGTCGGGCTGCACACATAAATACCGGCGTAACCGCTGAGGTTGGTGTTGCTGTTTTCGATGGTGACCGAGGTCGAGACGCCGGATCCATTCTCGGCGAGGATTCCTATGCCGGGGATCCCACAGTACTGGAATTGTGTTTGCACGGCGTTCAGCGTGCCCGAGGAGCCGCTGGCGTAGAAAATTCCGACGACCTCTACTGTACAGCCAGAACCCGGCCCAACAACGGTAATGCCGGTAATGTTCACCGGCCCGGAAGTGACTTCAACCTGTGCGGCAACGGTCCCGAATCTTAGACTGGTTGTCGTCGTCAGCCCGGAACTGGGCATGGCGATAACGGCCTGAGCCGAGCCGCCGCTGGCAATACCTTGCAGAGTGAGGGGCTGAGAGATGACAACCTGCTCAGGATAGGTGCCGGGGCACACATCGATGATTGAATCAGCAGGGACTGCCGCCACGGCGGCGCTGATCGTGCTATAGGCTCCTGTCTTGCAACTCCCAACATAGTAGGTTTTCGCCAGAAGCGGCTGCGCAACGAGCAGAACGAGGGCTAACAACACGAAGTGAAAACGCCGCATACGTTTCTCCTGTGAAGCAAGATGAATGCTGAAGCTGTCGCCTCAAGGGGTGTGCGTCTCAATGAGCAGGGCTGCTCTTCGGAGAAGCGAGAAAACTTCGCGCTAATTCGACACCGATTCGCATGCCCTGTCAGTGACGTAAGTCACATGACATCTTTGACATGCAATAGGACGGCACGGATGATTGGTGAAAAATCATTACGCTCATCTTCCAGACCCGGACGAACTACAGAGACAGTTCACTTTGCGATTGTGATCCGCGGCTCTCCCGGCGGAAGGACTTTGCCGATTTGAACGGCGGGAACTCCGGCTTGGATCAGAGCTTGGGTGAGGGCTTCGCCATCGGGAGTGCAGATGAAGAGACCTCCAGCGGTTTGCGGATCGTAGAGAATGGTGCGGAGATCATCGGGGACTTGTTCGTCGTATTCAACCAGGCATTCGGCGAAGTTACGGTTGTTGGTAAGGCCTCCGGGGATGTGTCCGGCGTGGATGCAGTCGAGGGCGCCTTCGAGGAGCGGGACTTTGCTTGCTTCGATTTTCATCGACACGTCGGAAGCTAACAGGATTTCTCTGGCGTGACCGATGAGGCCGAAGCCGGTGATATCGGTCATCGCGTGGACGGTGAAGGGGGGGCGGGGGCTAAAGCCCCGGCGTGTTGTGGCTTCGCGACGCGGCCCTGAAGGGCCGCTCTTCCACGGTCGCTCTGACCGTCTTTCGCTGTCGAGCTTTGCTCGACCGGACGGCCGGGGGCGGCCGTCCCCACATGGCCCCTTGGCACCTCCCCGTTTCTCTTGGGGTCGGCGGGGCGGACGAAGGCGTCCGCCCCCACACGAGCATCTTGAGCGAATGTGCTGGTAATTACTTCTGCGGCTTTTTTGTTTAGCGTCGTCATGGATGCGACGGCAGCGTCGATCCAGCTTTGTTCGGCTTTTCCTTTCTTGATCGCCGTCGAGATCACGCCAGTGCCGAGCGCTTTGGTGAGGATCAGCTTGTCCCCGGGCTTGGCGCCGACGTTTTGGTACACCTTTTTCGGATGGATGAGACCCGTGACCGAGTAGCCGAATTTGGTTTCTTCGTCGCGAATGCTGTGGCCGCCGATGATGGTGCATCCGGCCTCGATCATTTTGGAAAGGCCGCCGGCGAGGATGCGCCCGAGAATTTCTAGATCGGCTTTATCGGGGAAGCAGACGAGAGCGAGCGCGGTGAGCGGACGGCCTCCCATGGCATAGACATCGCTGAGCGAGTTGGTGGCGGCGATCTGGCCGAAGGTGTAAGGGTCGTCGACGATGGGAGTAAAGAAATCGACGGTTTGCACAAGCGCTTGGTCGGGGCTGAGTTGATACACTCCGGCGTCGTCGGCGTGATCGAAGCCGACTAGAACGTTGGGGTCGTGTTGCCGGGCTAATTTCCCAAGCACTTTGTCCAGCGCCGCTGGACTCAGCTTGGACGCTCAACCCGCGGCTTTCACCGACTCTGTGAGGCGGAATGGCTTCATTTCAGGCACGGAGTTCATTGTAGCGGAGGCGGTGCACAGGGGCTATAAAAGCCCATGTGACACGGGGCCTTGACGCGGCGCTGAAGCGCCACTCTTCCACGGTTGTGCAAGCGTCCTTTGCAAACGCGGGGAACGGTTACTGCTGGCGGTGAAAGTCGAACGTGGTGGTCGTGCCTGCTTCCTTATTCTCGAAGACGACATGAAGCGTCTTGCCGTCGGGGTCGGCCGTCATGCGGGAGACGCTCACGATTCTATCCCTGCGTTTGTGGGTGAGTTCGACTGTGGTCGGGTCCAATAATTTCGCCGAGACCAAGGTGTGACCAGGATCGTCTTCCACTGGATAAAATTTACCGTCGAACCTGGCATCGAATTTCTCGCCCAGCGGAGTTTCTCCTCTGAATCCTTCTGGCGTGCACTTGTACGTGATCACCGAACCATTGCCGGATCGATGGATGAGGTAGGCGCGCCAGCTCCCGGAGATCAGGTGAGAGTCGGCCGGAGACTTATCGAGTCTGCGAAAGAGAGTTTCGATCACGACTGGCTGCGCCTCGCTGGTGTCGGTGACTAGCTGGGTCAGAGTGTCGCCATCCGGCGAGACCTCGTCGAATTCAGTCAACATGGGCTTGCCGGCTTTTTTCGCAATAATCTCGACGGTGTGCGAGTCGAGGGCTTGCACATTGAGCGTTTCCCAGTAATCGGCCGCGGGAACTTTGTGATCGAGGCCGTCGGCCTTGACTTCCACATTCACGATGCATCCGGAGCAGTGAAACATTCCCTGGGCCAGCAAGAATTCGACTGGCTTCTTAGGAAGCGCAGGATCGAGCGCCCATGTGCCGTCGAACGGACTCTGGCCGAATGATGCGGCCGGAGCGGTCAGCAGTAGCAGAATGAGGAGTGCTCTCATGAAAGCGCAAGCCCATGCCCAAAACCATGAACCACGGAGGACACCAAGTTACACGAAGAAGAACCGTCTAAAAACGGTGTGGACACTACTTTACAGTCACGTCGGTGATCTTGATGTCGGGATACTGATGGTTCCACTGGGCGGAGATGCTATCGAAGGTCAGACGGAAGGGCTCGGACTGACCCGGACCGAGAGGCGCGACTTTGAGATCGACTGGTTCGTTATAGGCTCCATTGTTGCGGAAGAGACGCAGAGGAAGTTCTTCGCGCTGGGCAATTTGTCCCATGGAGTCGAGGAAGTTGACTTCGACCATCACGCGGGTAACCGTCTTGTTGCTGGTGTTGGTGATGGTTCCGTCGATGTAGCTGACGGTGGCTCCGATGAAGTTTTCCGCCGCGGACATTTTGAAATCGGATAGCTTCAGTTGCGCGATGTAGGGCGATGGGAGCACGGGTTTTTTGGGCGGCTCGCGCAGGACAAAAGCGGCAGCCAGCGCGATTCCGATCACGACTACAACGGCGCCGATAATAATGAGGCGGCTGTTGTCGCGCTCTTCGACGACCGGAGCTGGCTGGCCGATAGTGCCCATGGGGAAATTGTAGGCTGTTGAGAAGTGGATGTCGATTTTGGAGTTACACGCGGGCTAAAAAGCCCCGCTCTTCCACCCGGAAATTGGGGTTTTCCTTCGCAAAAGAGGAGGGTTTGAGATAGCCCGATTCGCTGCATGTTAAGTGCTCAGGTTCGTACGGTCCTTCGGCGCGCTTTTCGCGCGGCTCAGGATGACATCACTTTAAGAACGCTTTCCCTTGAGACAATCTCTGATGGCGCAGTCTAACGACACGCTCGGACGTCCTCCAACAGCACATTATGATTCGCGGGCCTTTAACAATTTCGCGGCGTTGTCATGGTAGACGCGTTCGAGAATTTCATCGCTGAGGCCCAGGCCGTTGAGCGGCCAGTGATATCCAAACTGGTCGATTTCATAAAAATGCTCGTCTTGCGATTCGAGGACGCGGAAGGTGATGCGGTACATCTTCTTGTCGAAGCCCATGTCGGTGCCGTAGACC
This sequence comes from Terriglobia bacterium, assembly GCA_963711365.1. Classification (GTDB taxonomy): domain Bacteria; phylum Acidobacteriota; class Terriglobia; order Terriglobales; family Acidobacteriaceae; genus Sulfotelmatobacter. The sequence goes on from CAVQDY010000006.1 coordinate 249,404, forward strand.
AGGCGGTCGGCGTACTTCGCATAGAACTGCGCAGCGAAGCGCGGGATCGGCGCAGTCTCGGCGTATCGAGCTGAAATATCGGCATAAAGATTGGGATTGCGGTCGAAGGCTTCGCCGAGGCGTGTGAGATCGTAATCGCAATTCGCGAAGTGACAGGCCACGAACGTGGTGTTGCGATGGCGGGCGGCCGTGCGCTCGAGAATATCGACCATGCCGGCGAGCTTGACGATGTTTGGCTGATTGTCGAGACGCCATTCCCAGGCGTTCATGAGGCCGTCATTGTGCTTGTCCATGGGCTGGTACATCCAGATCGGATCGGCGACGTGGAGGCTGACGGGCATGCGCAGTTCGGCAGCTTTTTCCCAGATGGCATCGACGCGCGGATCGTCAGGACGCAAACCTTGCGTGGCGGACTTGCCGGAGCGCAGGCCCTGTCCTTTGTCGTGAATTTCGCCGATGCCTTTCGCGCCGAGTTCATTGACAGCGCTCAAGCTCTTTAACAGCGGAGTCGGGGAAGGCGGCGAGTTTTGTATCCGGAGAAATCGAGGCCGCACCAGACTTCGAAGCGGTCGGGATACTTCGAGTACTTGGCGTAAAAATCGTCGAACGCTTGGCCGGTGGTCATGGTGAGGATCATGGTCTTTTCGACATTGACCTCGTCCATATTCTTGAGCCACGTAGTAATTTCGGTGTCGGTCTTGGGATATGGGTGCGAGTGCATGTCGATGATCGGGTACTTCGCTTTGTCGACGTGGGTGACCGGAACTTTGAAGATGGATTGCGGCCGGTAGTCTTTGAGGAGAATGGTGTTCGGATTCGGCGCCACCGTCGCCGTAGTTGCGGGAGTGGTCTTCTTCTCTTTTTCTTGGGCCGCGAAGGTGGAGGAGGGAAGAGCGAGTGCGAGTCCGGCGGCGTTGGCGGATTTCAGGAATGAGCGGCGGTTCATGAGTGCCTCCGTGTGACGATCGACTCTGCGAACCGCAGATTATATGCCCGCGCTGGCGGAGTGTTCCGTTGAGGAGTGGTCGATTTTCGCGCTGTGAGATGCTGCACGAATTAAAGATGTATTCGATGAGTGGCTCGAATTCACTTGAGGATCATACGCCGTATAGCTGGGAAGACGAGGTAAGACGAGCAAGAGCAGTAGACGACCGAAGCCGCGACGGCCGTGAACAGAGAGGAACCCGATGCCTGCAGCTTCGCCCGATTCGCTGCCTGATACGCGACAAGAATAGTTACGACAGCCATAACGAGCGCAATGATCAGCACGGCTAAGCTGACAGGATCATGAGAGTAGAGGCCCATTGCGGGAAAGACTGTGATCAACATTTGTAGCGTTGCGATCGCTGGAAACGCGAGAGCAAAAGCAAGGACGGTTCGAGTCGGACGGTTACGAACAAAATAGATCAGAAGTGCGTACGGCGCGTCGGAGATTACGAATGCCATTAGAGTCAGAATGAGGGAATGGTAACGCGCGGGCTGTTCGCGGAACGCCTGCTGGATTTGGATGACGGAGTACAAAGAATCCAGGGCGTCCACGGCGAGCAGGATTCCGAGACACCAGGCCAGGCGAACAAGGACGAGCCGAGCTGTGGGAGAAAACTGACGCAATGAGGCACCGGCCCGCGTACCTGCTTGCGCTGCTGAGGCGACCGGCCGGTCCAAGTAGATACGGCGTCCAAGCCAAACGATGAACGAGACGCCAAGAAATCCGAGGACCACGGCGGCGAACATGTAGTTGGCCGCAGCGGTACGATTACGAACTCCTGCGAAGCCTCCTTCAGCGTTAAACTCTGAAAGAAAAACGAGAAAAATGCAGCCCCCGACGACGAGCGTTGCGGTCAGGATGATAGCTGCAGTGCGTAACGTATTGGTGACCGAGCGTTGCATCTGACGTGGGAATTATAGGGAGACGAGTGTCGTTTAGGAAGTTGGATCGGAGCTTCCTCCGGCAAAAGGCTTCGGCCACGACACACGCTATGACAAACGCTTCTGGGCGGGCGATGTGGCGGTTATTCGCCGCCGACAGTAAGGCCGTCGATGCGAAGGGTCGGGGCGGCGACCGAGCCGCGGAATTCGAGATCGCTTGCGATTTCGGAGATGTTGAAGAAAAGGTCCTTTAGATTTCCCGCGACCGTGATTTCTTCGACTGGATACGTGAGTTCGCCGCCGGAGATCCAGAGGCCGGAGGCGCCGCGCGAATAGTCGCCGGTGACGAGATTTACTCCTTGGCCAAGGAACTCGGTCACGTACAGGCCTTCTTTGATTCCGGCGATCAGCTCTTTCGGGCTCTTCTGGCCCGGCTGCAGGAAATAGTTCCCGGGGCCGATGCCGGGAGTGCCGGCCAGTCCACGCGCGGCGTTTCCCGTCGTCTGCATGCCCAGCTTTTTTGCTGTGTAGGTGTTCAGCAGGTAAGACTTCAGCACGCCGTTTTCAATGACGATAGTGCGCCGCGTGGGAATGCCTTCGCCATCGAACGGACTGGTGCCGAATCCCCCGGGGATCGTGCCATCGTCGATGACGTTGACGTTGTCTCCGGCGATTTTCTGGCCGAGCTTTCCGGCGAGAAAACTGGCGCCACGATAGACGGAGTCTCCGTTGATGCCTTCGAAGATGTGCTCGAGGATCGAAGTCGAGACCATGGGATCGAAAACGATGGGCACTCGCGCAGTCTTGGCTTTGCGCGCGCCGAGGCGGCGGATCGTACGTTCGGCGGCGATGCGTCCGACCTTTTCCGGGGCGTCGAGTTTTTTCAGCGTGCGCGCGACCGAGTACCAGTAATCGCGCTGCATGGCTCCATCGTCGGTTTGCGCGATGGGAACAGCCGCAACGGAACAGTAGGAGCGGGAGTATTCGCCCACGAATCCATGGGAGTTAGCGAGGACCTTGTGTCCCGTAGCGGCGTCGAAAGATCCTCCGTCGGAGTTCTTGATGCGCGGGTCGAAATCGAGCGCAGCCTTTTCGGCGCGGCGGGCGTAATCGATGCGCTCGGCGCCGGGGAGCGAGTAGACGTCTTCGTGATAGAGATCGAGATCGCCTTTTAGCTGGCCAAGCTGGTCGGCTGAGGGAATTCCGCCGAATGGATCTTCGGAGGTGATCTTGGCAAGTTCGAGCGCGGACTTCACCATGCGGTCGAGGCCTTCGCGGGAGAAGTCGGACGAGTAGGTCGAGGCGGCGCGCTGCCCGAAGAAGACGCGGACTCCGATGGACTTGGAGCCGGATTCTTTCAGGGTTTCAACCTGGCCGAGGCGAACAAGCGTAGAGAATTCGTCACCTTCGCGGACAACGCACTCGGCGGCGCTGGCGCCTCCGGCCATGGCGCGGGCGACGATGTCTTGAGCGACTTCTCTTAAATCAGTTTCTAGTTTCGGGTTTCGAGTTTCGAGTTCAGTTGGGGTCATAGAAATGTCGCGCTGGCGTCCCTTCAAGAAGAGAGGACCATAATCTTGTCAAATGCACTCTGATGCCTTGTCTAGCGCTTTGGCAATCGCCTCTTTAGCTCTATTGTTCGGCCGTGGTCTCGTCGCGATTTTACTGCCCGCACAGCGAGCAAGGACGTTCATCGCCTCGGGCGCAAGTGGACAATCTAGCCTCAAGGGCTAAAGCCCAATTCTCCCGAGTGCGCTAACGCGGCGCTGAAGCGCCGCTCTTCCACATTTACTGCATGAAGCCGCCGGGATCTTTCCTTGCGGTGCCGCCTACCGTCAGCCGATCGACCTTCAATGTCGGAATGCCTACGCCTACCGGGACTGCCTGTCCGTCTTTGCCGCAGGTGCCTACACCTTCGTCTAACTTCAGATCGTTGCCGACCATGCTGACTCGCGTTAACACATCAGGGCCGTTGCCAATCAGCGTCGCACCTTTGATCGGGGCGGTGATTTTACCGTCTTCGATCATGTAAGCTTCGCTGGCCGAGAAAACGAATTTTCCGTTAGTGATGTCGACCTGTCCTCCGCCGAAGTTGACGGCGTAGACTCCGTGTTTCACCGAACGAATGATGTCTTCCGGATTGTCATGACCAGCCAGCATGTACGTATTTGTCATGCGCGGCATGGGGATGTGCTCGTAGCTTTCGCGGCGTCCGTTGCCGGTGTCGGCGATGCCCATCAGGCGCGACGAAAGCTTATCGCTGAGATATCCCTTCAGAATTCCCTTTTCGATCAGAACTGTTTCCTGCGTGGGCTCGCCTTCGTCGTCAACGTTGAGCGATCCGCGACGCCAGGGCATGGTGCCGTTGTCGACTACCGTGCATTTTTCACTCGCGACCCGTTTGCCGATCAAGCCCGCAAAGGCTGAAGTTTTCTTGCGATTGAAGTCGGCTTCGAGTCCGTGGCCGACGGCTTCGTGCAGCAGCACGCCGGGCCATCCGGGGCCGAGGACGACTTCCATGTCTCCGGCAGGCGCTTCGCGAGCGTCGAGTTGAAGGATTGCCTGGCGCGCCGATTCTTTGGCAAAGAATTCGGGATTCTTGTCGCCGAAAAAGAAGTCGAGTGCAACGCGGCCTCCACCGCCGGAAGAGCCACGGGCGGAGTTATTTTCCGTCTTCGCGATGCAGCTCACATTCATGCGGGCGAGCGGCTGCGAGTCTTCAGCGAAAGTGCCGTCAGAGGCGACGACTAGGATATTGCGGAGTTCGTCGCCGTAGCTGGCCCGGACTTCTTTAATGCGAGGATCGTAAGCGCGGGCTGTTTTGTCCGCGCGCATGACAAGTTCGACCTTGGCGCTGATTTCGGCGTCAACGCTCGGCAGCGTTACGGGATAAAGGCTGCGCGCGGCGGACTTCTGAAATCCGGTGACCGTAGTCTTCGCGGGGGCACTGGCGATCAGGGCGGCAGTGTGCGCGGCGTGCAGAATCCGGTCCGAGGAAAGGTCGTCGGTGTAGGCGTAGCCCGTGCGCTCACCCGAGACGACGCGCACGCCGCATCCGGCGGAGATTCCCTGGCTCGCCGACTTGATCATGGATTCGTCCATGGAAAGCGAAGTCGAGGAGAGATATTCGAAATAGAGGTCGGAGTAGTCCCCCCCGGCAGAAAGAGCGGCGGCGAGGTAGCGTTCGAGATCGTGTTCGGTCAGGCCGTAATGCTCGAAGAAAAAGCGGGCTTTATCGTTGAATTTATCCACGTTCGTTAGATGCCGGCGAGTGCGGTGCGGACTCGGAGGCCAGTGCTCCCTTACTCCATTATCCCATAGGGCATTTAGGCAGATGCAGGCACAAAGCTTCACCAGAGAAGGCACAGGGGATACTCACGGATAGAGAGTCGAGTTTCACCGACCGGATAGCCGAGGGCGGGCGGCTGTCCCCACATGTCCAAATATGGCCTCCAGCACCTGACTTGATTTCCACACTGCCATGTTCATTCGTCACAGACTTCGCGTGCGGGCAGCGCGCACAATGGAGGCATGACTCCGGAGTCGCTAACGCGGACCGTGCAGGAATTCTTGAGCGAGGCCTCGGGCGCCGTCGTGCTCGAAGATGGCGCTGTAATGTTCGATCTGGCGCAGTCGAAGTATTCGATCTCCGGCGAATACAACAAGTGCCTGCTGCACTTCTGGTCGGCAGAGCGGAATACGGTGCGCCGGGTACTCGATGCGGAATTGAAAAACGGGACATTGCGGCTGGCGGTGCAACGATTGGGACAGTTGCGTCCGACGAAGCTGGAGATCTGCCGGCAACGGGATCGGCGCTCCCCTTCGGCGAAGCGGGCGGCTCGGACTGCTTATGAACCCAGGATACGGCGGGCGATTGAAAGACACTTTCCCGGCTTCGCCGTCTCGCGACTGACGACCGGTGTGGACCTGGAGAAATCGTTCGGTCCAATTTATGCGCGCGGTTTGGTGCGGCATGGGCAGAGAGCGTTTGCGGTGTTGGGCGTGAACAGTTCTGAGTTACAGAGTTCGATCGATGCGGCCTTGACGTTTGGGATTCTGTGGCTGGACGTTTGCCGTCAAAATCCCCACTTCTCCCAAAAGCAGGGAGAAATGGGGCACCCATCATGTTTAGTGCAAGGATTGATCTTGTTTGTGCCTTTGGGATGCTCAGCTTTGGTGCGCGAGCGGATGGCGAATCTGAATCGGGCGGCGGCGAAGTGGCGGCTCTTCGAATTCGATGAGCGTCACGACGCGGTGGTTGAAATCGACTGCAGCGATCGCGGAAACATTGCGACAAGGCTGGTCCATGCGACCAATGAAACCGCGGCACTGGAACGTTTCGCAGAGTCGATTGCCCGCATTCAAACGATCCTGCCGAATTGCGAAGTTGCCGTGCTGTCTCCGGCGGAGATTGCATTTCGCTGGCGAGGCTTGGAGTTTGCGCGGGCGCGCATGGGAGCCGAGGCGATCACGTTCCAGAGCAAGCAGGAGATCGTCTTTGGCGTCGGAGCTGAAGAGCGCGTTCTTGAGGATCGCAACTGGGATTTCTTTGTGCAATTGCTTACGGCGTTGCGCGAGGCGCGGCATCCGTACGGACCGCGCGGGGATCGATTGTTTCGCATGCATCCGGAGCGATGGCTGGAGTCGTTGGTGCGGGCCGATGTCAGCCTGATTGATGAGCGGCTCGAGTCCGAGTCCGTGTATTCGCAGGTGCCGGCATTTTCGGCGGCGGACCGCGCCATGATCGACGTGCTGACGTTGACCCGCGAGGGGCGGCTGGCCGTGGTGGAGTTGAAGGCGGATGAAGACATTCATTTGCCGCTGCAGGGGCTGGATTATTGGGCGCGCGTGCAGTGGCATCAGGGGCGCGCGGAGTTCTTGAAGTTCGGATATTTTGGGGGGCGCGAGCTGTCGGCAGAGTCGCCGCTGCTCTTTTTGGTCGCGCCCGCGTTGCATGTGCATCCGGCGACGGACGTCATTTTGCGGTACATCTCGCCGGAGATTGAGTGGGCCTTCGTGGGGATTGACGAGCGGTGGAGAGAGGAAGTAAAGGTGGTGTTTCGGAAGAGAAGTGCAGCGAAGCTCCGTCAGGGCAGCATTCGGGAGGATTCGGTGACCCGAGTCGCAAGCTAGGAGGCCCTATCCGCAGGCGAGCTAAAAGTCCCCACTTCTGGCAAAACCGGCCAGAAATGGGGCACCCACACACGATTACTCGCACGCGATTACTTCCAGGCTCCGAGTAGGCGGCGAACGTCGACCAGTTGCGCGATGTGGTACGCGTTGTGATCGGCGAGCAGCAGGGCTTCCCGCAGGATTGTTTGTCCATCTCCCCAAGCGATCTTCGCGAATAAGTCGATCTTCGGATTCTCCACGAGATCCTGCATAGCTTTCATATCGGATTTGAATTGGTTGACGCTCTTCGTCCATGCATCTGCGCTTGGCGGCTCAGCACTCTTCGGCCAGTAGCCCTCGGGCCATTTCGGCGAGTCGTGCTTTTCTTTGCGACTGAATTCGAGAATGTCGTGTTGGGCGATGCGGAGATGTTCGAGCAGCATCCACGGAGAGTGTGGAAAGTTTTCGGGCTTGGTCCCGTGAAGTCTGGCCGGCAGGTCTTTGATGGCGTCTTCAAACGTGGCGTGGGCCTGGCCTCCTTTGAGGAGAGCGGTCAGGTGTTCGCGTAGGGATTGGTTCGGGTCTTGCGGCATGGAATCCTCCGCGAGATTGGATGCTTTGAACCAGATGGAAGGAGCGTGCCGAAATTCGGAAGGTGCTCACCACAGAGGATGCAGAGGAGCACAGGGGAAGTCTTCACGCTCGCTTCGCCTGCGGGACGGACGAAGGCGTCCGTTCCTACACAAGAAAAAATCCCCACTTCTCCCAAAATCAGAGAGAAATGGGGCACCCTTCTGATCCGAATTCTACTGGCGCGGGCTCGCTGCGGCCGAAGTGGCCGGGCCAGCCGGAGCTTCGTCTGCTGTATTGCCGATGGCGTCGCCCGAGAGTACAAGTTCTACGCGGCGGTTTTGCGCGCGGCCTTCTTGCGTGTCGTTCGAGGCGATGGGCTCGTTCTTGCCGAAGCCATGGGCTTCGACGGCGCTTGACGAAATGCCCTGCTGCACGAAGTAATCGCGGACGGCCTGCGCCCGGCGCTCGGAGAGCGACTGGTTATACTCATCGCCGCCGACGCTGTCGGTATGTCCTTCGATCGAGACGTGCAGGCTCGGGTACGCCAGGATGATGCCGGAAACTTTCGCCAGGCGCTCACGCGCTCCGGGAGCGAGTTCGAAGCTGCCGCTGCGGAACAGAACGTCCGACATGTTAGCAACGAGTCCGCGGGCGGAATCACGCGTGGCGAGAATCGAGTTGAGTTGCTGCAGCAGACGGGCGCGGAGATCCTGCTTCTCGCGCTCGGCTTGCTCGCGCAGACTCTCAGATTTCTGGGCATCAAGGCGGGCTTGCACCGCGTCGGCGGCCAGAGCCCGCTGCTGCGCGACTGCTTCGGCCTTGGCTTTTTCTGCCTCTTCTTTTTGACGTGAGGCTTCCTGCGCCGCTGCGATCGCTTCTTGCTTCATGCGTTCAGCTTCCGCCTTCGCCTGCTCGGCTTCAGCTCGAGCTTTTTCGGCGGCCTGTTGGGCGGCTTCGGCTTCAACCCGGCGCTGCGCTTCGGCAGCGGCGTCAGCCTTGGCTTTGGCTTCGCGAGCGGCTGCGGCGGCCTGCGCGTCTTCCTCCGCCTTCTTCTTTACGGCCATCAGGCGAGCTTCTTCGGCGGTCTCTGTGGCTTCTTTCGCGGCGACAGCGATCGTTTCTTTCTTTTGCTTCTGGCGATAGAGAGTCTCGGCGTTCAGCAATTGCTGTCCGGCTTTCGAGAGGATCGATGCGGCATATTTGTCGGCGTCGGCGATGTGCGCGATCCGCACCGCGTTGCGCGCTTCAAACAGTTCGAGGGGCGTCTTGGGATCAATGCCGAAGATGGCGTCGTTGATGTGCGAGTTGGTCGCGGAGTATGTCCCGCGCGTGACCAGTTCATACTTGGTGTCGATATCGGTCGAACTGCCACTGATCGAACTGCTTTCGGCGACGACCAGGTTGCCGGGCTGGCTCACTGCGAAGTAGGGCTCGGCGGTGACAATCATTCCGAAGCTTTGCAGGTCGGTGTAAGCCTTCACCTGCGCGTTGCCGTGGTGATCGAGCGTGAGTTCACCGAGATTCACGGGACGTCCCTCAGGCGAGATGGCCCAGAGAACATATGTCAGATATTCGAGGCCGAACTTGGTGGCGTCATCAAAGCCCTGAAACTTGGCCTCGATTTCGAAATTCGTCTTCTTGCCTTCGACCTTGGCCTCGCCGGATGCGCGCTGCATCTGGTCGGATCCGTGGAAGTCGACCTTCGCCGACCCACCTTGCAGGCGGTAGTGCGTCGCCTTGATGGTGCGCAAGACAGTGGGAACAGCCGCCGGTACAGGTGCGCCCGTGGTGGCGACCGTTGTCGTGGTGACGGTCTGTGTGGTGTAGGTCGACGGCGACGTGGTTTGGCTTTGCGCGGACACGAATGCCGCGGTGGCAAGAAAGATGAAGGCCAGAGACAGGTTTTTCACGCGAGTTCTCGATCTGGGGGAGATTGAGAGATTTCTAATGTTCATCTATATGGTGGAGGATAAGTGCCTGAACGCAAAGGACAGGAAGGGACGGGCCTTTGGTAACCGGCGTTCCGTTGGAGGGTCGTTTCTGTTAGTCAGGAAAGGCCTCCGAGCTTTCGCTCGGCCGGACAGCCGAGGGCGGCTGTCCCCACATAAGGGTTTTTTATGGGATAAAGACCATGCTGCCTTTGGCGCCGACGACGAGTGCTCCGCCTTCCGGGTAACGGCTGATGGCGTTGAAGGTGAGTCCCGGTTTCTTGCTCCCGGCGATGCGGTGAGGTCTCGAAGGCGGACGGTAGTCGAGGATGAAATCCTGGGCCACGATGAAGAGCCGTTGATGAGCCGTAGGCTTCCCGCGGATCTTCTTGCCGACGCCCTCCGACGATTTTTGCTCGGCTTCTTGCCGAAGTGCGACTTGATGGTCGTAGGCGACGGCGGAGAAATATGCTTGGGGATGGATATCCGACAATGTCCAGGTTTTGCCGCCGTCATTGGTGAAAGCGAGGTTGGGGCCATCGTCGTGCGGATGTTTATAGTCTCCACCGGCGATGACGCCGTGTTGCGCGTCGCGGAACGCGATGGAGAAAATTCCGGCGGACTCGGGGCCGTGGAGGATGGGGGTGTCGAAGACTTGCCAGGTTCGTCCGCGGTCGGGAGAGTGAAAGACGCGGGCGACTTTGCCGCCGGTCGCGAACCATATGTTGGGGTCAGGGTTTGAAGCCCTCTTTTGTTCTGTGCTTGACGCGGCGTTGATGCGCCGCTCTTCCGCCGTATGGGACGCGGCCACGGCCGCACGTTCGGGATTCGCGCTCGCTAGAATAGCAATGCAACTGTTGCTGGCGGCGAAGGCGCCTTCGCCCTGCACCGCTTCGGGCAGTTGAGACGGCGGAATGGGCTGCCAGGTTTGTCCGTCATCCGTGATGAGGATTTCGAATTTCAGCTTGCCGGATGCATCCGGAATGGGATCGCCGAGAACGACACCGTGCCTTGAATCCCAGAACGCCATCGAGTCGAAAAATCCTTTGGGATTGTTGTTGGTGAGTTGGAGTTGCCAGTGCTTCCCCCCGTCGGACGTGTGGTAAATGCGGGATTGGTCGCCAGGTCCGGCGGACATGAGGAACGCTTCGTCGGCAGAAAAGGCGGCCACAGCGCGGAAGTCGAGACCCGTCACGTCTGGGACCTGGGCGGGCGTCCATGTAGCTCCACCATCGACAGTGCGCAAGAACTTGCCATGCGTACCGCTGGCCCACGCGATCTTTCGAGATACGACACTCACGCCCCGCAGGCTCTCTTGGGTGTGGGAGAGTTCAACGCGCGGGCCGGACTGAGCGCCGGCCGCCGCCACCAGGAACAGCGTAAGCGCGAAGCGCATGAGGGGCATTGTCGCAGAAATCAGCGGAACGCGTCGTCGCTCTTGCAGGAATAAGGGCCCTAGCCTGACCACCCTGTGACGCGCCTTAAAGTGAGGCAGAGGTTACAACCAATCCAGGCGATGCGACTTCATAGTTGAGAGCTGATCGTTTCGCCGCTTCGGAGAAACTCCACCATTCTTTACCTGGACACGGGTCTCGATGTATACCAGTGCTCCCGGACCGGAAGATATTTAGAGGGGTCATATGTTCAAAATCCAGTACAGGCGGGCGGTTTGCCCGCTGGCGCTGCTGGCAGCTGTGGCTTGTAGCGCACAAACGCTGAAGCTACGTACGCCGGAAGAGAGAGATCAGCAGGACAAGGCAACTGCGATTCAGGCTGAGACTCACGCTGCCGCTCCGGCCCCGGTGACGGTGGATATGAATGTGCCCACGGGAACCCCGGTCAAGGTGGCTCTGGATTCTGAGGTCCGCGTGCGGCGTGTGGGCCAGCCGATCCATGGAGTGACGGTTGAGCCGGTCTATGCGTTCAACAAGCTGCTTATCCCAGTCGGAACGGGAGTGACAGGAAAGGTATCGGCCGTCGATGGAGTATCAAAGAAAGTGCGCGTTATGCAGGCGATGGACGGGAACTTCTCTCCCGTTAGAGCGGTGCACGTGCAGTTCGATCAATTGCAGATGGCCGATGGCAAACAGTTGCCGATTCAAACGGTGACCTCGCCAGCGACCGCCAGTGTTTTGAAATTTGTTTCGGCGAATGCGAAGGCATCAGAAAAAGAACAAGGTGGAGAATGCTGCGTCGAAGAAAGTGGACGAAGCGAAGCAGCAGATCCATCAGCAATGGAGCAACCTGCAGCAGCAGATCCACGCGCCGGGGAAAATGCACAAACTGAAAAGGCTGCTGATCGCGCAGCTGCCCGTGCGTCCGCAATACATTGATGCTGGAACTACGTTTAACGCCGATCTGGTACAACCGCTGGAGTTTGGGACCGAATCGATAAAGGTCGAGGACCTGAAGGAAATCGGCACACCGCCGCCTTCGGGGAGCGTAGTGCACGCGCGGCTGACGACCCCGTTGAGTTCATCGACGGCCAAGAAAGGTGAACTCGTGGAAGCGGTGATCACTGAGCCGCTCCTGGCTTCCGATCATCTGATTTTGCCGGAAGGCAGCGTGATTCGCGGATCAGTCACCGATGCGCAGCCGGCACGCAGGCTGGCGAGGAACGGGCAGTTGCGCATTCTGTTCCATGAGGTAACTCCTCCGAATGGAATTGAAGAGAAAGTAGTGACCAGCCTGGAAGGCGTTGCGGTGGCGAACGGCGAGCACTTGAAGCTGGACGAGGAAGGCGGAGCACAAGTCACTACGCCGAAGACGCGCTATCTGACGACGGGGATTCAAGTCATGCTGGCGGCCACTTCGGCGATGCCGGATAACGACGCGCGTGCGGGCGGCGGAGGAGGTGGAGACCTGGGCGGGAGTGCGGCAAACGGAGCGTCGGGATTTCGCTTTGTGGGGATGGCGGTCGGTATGCTGGCCCGCTCACGAATGGTCGCGAGTGGCTTAGGAGCGTACGGGGCGGCGAACTCAATCTACTATCACTTCCTGGCGCGAGGCCATGACGTGGTTTACCCGAAAGATATGGGGATGGTGATCGGCATGGGGACGCGCGACTCGACGCGGGCGTCCGCAGCAGATCGAACCTCTGCTGATGTCGAACAAAAGCCGCGATGACCGGTGCGGGCTCCTGCTCCGCTCACGCGGTCACTTCGCGTTGAAGTCCACGAACGACGCGCTCTTGCCGATGTAAACCCGCAAGGTGCAGCGGTTCCCGACGTGGGCGAAAGCTACTTCCAACACGTCAGACGGTGTTTCGACCTGTGCGGTTTCCATCGGCGCGCGGGCGATGTCCTGTTTCTCGTCGTAGGCGGAGCCGGCAGTGACATTCTTATTGACGGCGACCGTCCAGTTTCCTTTGCTCGGGATGGGATAGATCGTGTAAGCGCCAATCGGAATCGTCGAGCTGCCCAGGCTCAGGGGCATTTCGGTGAACAGAGTCATGGCCGTACCGCCAGGCTCCAGCGGTTTGCCATTTTGAACCTTCTGCTGTTTCAACGGTACGGCGATATAACGGATGTAAACCTGGCGTCCATCATCCAGATTGCAGGTGGTGGTGGACTGAGTGGCGCCTGATTGCGCATTCAGGCAAGGAGCCAACAATAACGTTATGAGTACAGCTCTCCAGACGTTCGTGGCCGACATGGATGGAAAGCCTCCAGCGCAAAAGTTTAGACCCGGAGAGGGTGTTTTTGGAAAAGAATTTTCAGGTGTTTTGGACCTCCGGCACTGCATGGGGCAACAATTCGCACAAGAAAAAGCAGATTGCTCCCGATGAATCGGGATGACCGAAGAACATACGCCCATGATCGGTCATCTTGCGCGCACTTGAAGTCTCGTTCGTCACGCGCCTTTGGTGACGTTTAATGGGGACCCGGCGGTTGATACCGTCACTCGCAGGCACGGGTGTGTCAGGTGCCGAGCGAGGGGAGTCCATGGCAAAGGCAAAACTTAGCATTCTTTATGGTGAAGGGGACGCAGAAGTTCTGGCCAAGCAGGCATCAGCATTTGAAAAGGCCGGGCATACCGTGCAGCCGGCGGAAGGTCGTAAGGCCGTCGATGAGGCGCTGAAAAAGACAACATTCGACCTGGTCATTCTGGGCTCGTCGATGAGTCGTAATGACCGTCATCATCTGCCCTATATGGTGAAAAAGGCGAACGCCGAGATTAAAGTGCTGGTGCTGCATGCCGATGGCAGCCGACATCCGTATGTGGATGGTTGTGTGGATACCGGTACGAGCATGGAGTCTGTGCTGAACAAAATCGACAACATGAATCTGGCAGGGACGGCGCCGAAGGCAGCCGCAGCGCGAGCCGGTAAGTAAGCTATTTTGCTCGAACCTTTGGAAAGGGCGGGTCGCCGCCCTTTTGTTTTTGGCCGGCAGTACATTTTTGGATACGAATCAGGAAATGCACTAGGTGGGATGATGGCGTGCCAAACTCCGCCTAAGCAGCCCGGAGAGGCAGCGTCCTCGGCTCAGAGTGGAATTCGGTTGGTCTCGTTCCCCAGGAGAGTTCAAAGTCTCGGTCAGAATCAAAAATCCACTTCTCTCCAAAACCGGGGAGAAGCGGGGGCACCCAGTTGGTAAACTGTGGAAAAATTGCTCCCGGTTGAGCCCTGCGCAGGCTCAGTTCCGATTGAGTCCCGAATAGAAGTGGTACGAGTAGCGAGCGAGAGCGCCGGCCTACGGTTACGGCAGTGTCCTGGGCGCAGGCTTGCCAACCGCTCCTTTGTAATCCTTGGGATAAACCACCAGGCAGCGATGCGCGCCCTCTCCCTCGCTCTCGGTATGCAGATCGGCTTCGTCGCGCAGCGCCAGGTGAACGATACGGCGTTCGCGGGACGACATTGGGCTGAACTGGTATGGAGTTCCCGTCTTGCGCACTTTTTCGGCAGCCACCGTCGCGGCCGCGCGCAGTTCCTGAATACGCAGGGAACGTCGGTTTTGGCAATCGAAACACACCTTCTCATGCTCGCCCGAGGGCAGGCGCAGCATCTCCAGGGCAAGAAGCTCGAGCGCACGAAGCAGCTCTCCGCCGCGATCGAGCAGAAGGGGGGAATCGGGGCCGGAGAAGTCGACAAGGATCTCGGGCTTCTCCCAGTCACGGTTCTCAGGAAGCGGCGGGTCGACGACGATGCGGTATTTGAGACGGAGTCCGCCGTGGTTTACGACGGCCTGAAGAAACCCGTTAATCTTATTGGCAGCGGCAACCTTGTCGGGAATGGACATAGAATTCAGTTCTTAGCTCTCAGCTACCAGCTTTCAGCTGGCCGGATTCAATTCGAGTTCCTGCTCTACTAAGCGCAGAATGAGTTCAAAGCTTTGCCTACAGCTCCCAGGACCCGTAGCTGACGGCTGAGAGCTGATTGCTGACAGCGATGAGCTACTTATCTTTCTTCCTCGCACGTTTGGCCATCATCTCGCGCATTTCACGGCCGAGCGACGTCTTATTCATTACGGCTTGCTGGGCGATACTGATCACGTTGACGACCGCATAATACAGGTTCAAGCCCGCCGCGAGCCGGAAGAAGATGAAGCCCATCATCAGCGGCATCATCACGTTCATCATTTTTTGCTGTGAGGGATCCATTCCGGCCTGCGGCGTCATGCGCTGCACCATCAACATGCTGACGATCATGATGACGGGCAAGATATACGGGAACGGTTCGGCCGCCGACAAATCATGAATCCAGAGCCAGTGCGCGTGGCGCAGATCGAGCGCGCTCCCCAGCATTCGGTAATACGCGAAAATGAACGGCATCTGGATTAGCATCGGCAAACATCCGCCGGCCGGATTCACGCCTTCTTTCTTATAAAGCGCGCTGATCTCTTCGTTCATGGCGGCCTTGCGCGGGTCGCGCAGGCTGTACTTCTTATATTTCTCCTGAATCGATTTGATCTGCGGCGCAACCCGCTGCATCTTCAGCATCGATTTCATCTGCGTGATGCGCAATGGCAGAAGCACCACGCTGATAATGATCGTCTGTACGACGATCGCCCATCCCCAGTTGGGAATGTAGCGGTAGGTCCACTTGAGCCAGACAAACAACGGCTTGGCGATGATGCCCCACCAGCCGAAATCGACCAGACCGTTCAGATCGTTATCCGCGCCGCTGACTCCAGGGATAGAGACTTTTTCCAGAACTCCAAGTTCCTTCGGACCGACGAAGACGCGTTCCGATGTCGGACCATGGATGTTGCCTACGGCCGCCCCCAGCACTTCAACATTGATCTTTTCGGTGGAGTCCTTTTGCGACGCGTCCTTCGCAATGGACAGCGGGTGCCGCAGGGTCACCATGGAAGTAACCGCGGGTTCGTCTGGAATGAAGATTGCGGCGAAATACTGATCGTTCGGGCCCGCCCAGTGGAAGGGGCCCGGCAGTGTACCGCCTCCGCTGATTTTCTTGATCGGAAGCCGCTCGATGTTCTTGTTGTACTGGTAATCGATCAATGAAGCCGCGTAGAACGCGGGCGTGGTCTGATCGCCAAATCCGGATGGCCACGCCGGAAGAGCAGGCACGTAGCTGCCCCGGTTGGTCACACTGGTGTCGACCTTGGCCACGTATGTGTCATCGAAGCTGAAGGTCTTGCGAACCGACAGATCGTGATCGGAATACTCGAATGTGATTTTGCCGCCGTCGCGAGATACGACGTAAAGCGCCGAATTCAGTTTCCCCCGCAACTCTTCGTCGTAGGTCCACAGCGAGAGCGGATAGCCATACTGCGCGGCCGCCGCGGAATTGACCAGGTCAAGCGGGCCGCTTTCGGTGTCGTTATCGAACTTTTTCAGGATCCACGACTTCACCTGCGCGCCGCGATTGGTGAAGGTAATGCGGTAGAGGTCATTCTCAATGACCGTTTCCTCTTCAGCGGCGGCCTGTTTGCTGACTTCCTTGGCCGGCTTGCCCCGCGTCGCTTTTTCCGCAGTGGCGATTGGCGGGGGAGGCGGAGGCGGAGCCGGTGTTTCCGCGACTTGAGTCTGCTGCTTTGGCGGAGGTGGCGTCGGGAAGTATTTCTTGAGAAATGGCTGCGCCGCCATCATCACCAGGAACGTCACCAGAAAAATAAGGAGAAGCCGGCCCTCACCGCCGGGTTGTTGCTGTGGATTTTGATATTCGGCCAAGTTCTTGCTTTCCTCAGATAGCTCGGTGACAGTGGCTGCCGCTTACCGGTTCGTCCGGAGCGCGCGAGGTGCGAACCACCGGATCGTATCCGCCCTTTACAAAAGGATGACAACGAAGCAAACGGATCACCGCCATCCAACTTCCCCGCAAGGCGCCGTAGCGCTCTACCGCCTCGGCTGCGTATTCCGAACAGGTTGGAACGTAACGGCAGGCCGGTGGAAACATGGGAGAGATCGCCCACTTGTACGCGCGCAGGATTTTCAAGACGACGCATTGGGCAATTTTCCGCATGATTATCTTTAGGGCATCACGCTTCGGGCCTTCGCCCGGAAGTTCTCTCGCTCTCGGCCGCACCACCAGATTTTGCCAACTTCTTCTCTATAGCTACGAAAGCCTGCCGGACTTCGTTCAACAACGTGTCGAACTGCAGCGTCAAAAGAACCTTCTTCGGATTGATGACGACGTCCACATCCGCCGCGGGCCAAGGCTTCGAAAGGCGGACCGCTTCGCGCAGTCTGCGCTTCATACGGTTGCGCTGAACCGCACCTCCGAGCACGCGGCCCACGGTGAATCCGATACGAAGCCCTGAGGCATTCCGCCGACCCGATGCGGCCTCTGGCCGGCGTTGCAGATAGAACACAGTCATCGAAGCCGCAAAGTGACGCCGCCCCTGCTTATACACGCGCTCGAAATCGGCATGTCGCAACAACCGGGCGCCGGCCGGAAACGCGGCGCTGCCTCTTCGCGTCTCAGGACCCTTATTGGATTCTTCAGGCACTCTGGCGGTCACAGTGCCTCTGCTTCTGCGCATGACTCACGGGTTGACGGACATGAGTGTCCGCCCCACATGGGACGATTCGGGGTTCTTATTCGCGAAAACCTGGTTTCACTGAGACCCGCTTGCGCCCCTTCGCGCGACGGCGGGAAAGAACTTTCTGGCCGCCCTGGGTCTTCATGCGC
Organism: Terriglobia bacterium; assembly: GCA_963711365.1. Classification (GTDB taxonomy): domain Bacteria; phylum Acidobacteriota; class Terriglobia; order Terriglobales; family Acidobacteriaceae; genus Sulfotelmatobacter. The sequence continues at coordinate 266,981 of CAVQDY010000006.1, forward strand.
GTGCGGAATCCGTGCTTCTTGGACCGCTTGCGCCGGTTGGGTTGGAATGTACGTTTGGGCATGAAAAGTAGCTGCTCCTGATTGCTTCAACAGTGTTAGGGCAAACCCTAAGTATAAATCAGGCAGGGGCATTCGCACAAAAGCCTCTCCCCGCCGAGCATTATCGACAGCGGACAAATCGGGCGAGACGATCGCCGAAACAACTCTTCCATGGATTCTTTGGAATATCCCGAGAACCCCAGGGCACCAGCTTAAAGCTTGCGGCTGGAGATAAAATGTGACAAAGTTGGGCGGAATTCCTTTGTCCAGCGGTAAACCAGAGTCGGAGAAGCCAGCGGGAGCTGAGTCTTCCGCAAGCCGTCCCTCCTTTGCGGAATTTTCCCCGTCCCCGGCAACTTCCTCCCCGCAGTTGACTCCACAAGCCGATCGCGACAACGAAGTCAACCGTGAACTTCGCCGACTGAATCGCGCGCTGCGCGCCCTGAGCGCCTGCAATAAAGCTTTGGCACAAGCCGGCAGCGAGCGGGCTTTGCTCCATGAGATCTGCGACGTCATCGTTCGCATGGGGGCTTACCGCTTTTCGTGGATCGGATATGCCGAACACGATGCAGACAAGATCGTAAAGGCGATGGCCTACGCGGGTCATGAGGAGGGCTATCTCAGGAACGCTGAAGTGAGATGGTCAGATATGCCCGCCGGACGCGGTCCGGCGGGAACCGCCATTCGTGAAAACCGCATTTGTGTAGTCACGGATGTGGCAACAGATCCTCTATTCGCGCCCTGGCGCGAGGCCGCTCTGGCGCGCGGTTACGCGGCCGCAATTTCCATGCCTTTGCGCGTCGCAGGGGTCCCCTTCGGGGTGTTGATGATTTATTCCGACCAGGCGGGCTCGTTTGACCGGTCAGAAGTCGAGTTGCTGACCGAGATTGCGAACAACCTGGCGTTCGGCATCACCGCGCTTCGTTCGCAGGAAGAGCGCCGAAAGGCCACAGCGGCCCTGCAGGAGGCTGAGGCCAAGTACCGGCAACTGGTGGAGGAGGTTCCGGCGATCTCTTATATGGCAGAGACGGGAGCCCTCGGTCCGTTTCTGTACGTGAGCCCGCAGGTGGAAACTATTCTGGGTTTCAAACCGGAAGAGTGCTTATCGGATCCGCATTTCTGGTGGAACCACCTTCATCCCGAGGACCGGGAGCCCGCCTTGCAGGAAGACACGTGGGAAGAAGGCCGGCTCTTTCAGATGGAATTCCGGATTCGCCGCGATGACGGAACCCAGGTTTGGGTTCGCGACGAGGCGATCATCGTGCGCGATCCGCAGACGGGCAAACGCATGACGCGCGGTGTTCTCATTGACATCACCGACCAGAAGCGCGCCGAAGAAGCGTTGCGGCGAAGCGAAGAAAGCTATCGCATGTTCGTCGCTCAAAGTTCCGAAGGAATCTTCCGTCAGGATCTGGACCAGCCACTGCCCATCAATCTTCCTGAGGACGAATTGGTGCAGCACATCCTGCAGGATTCCTACCTTGCGGAGTGCAACGACGCCATGGCCAAGATGTACGCTCTCGACTCGCCCAAGAGTCTTTTGGGAATGCGGCTGACCGCGTTATTGACAGCCGATGCTCCGCAGAATGTCGAACTGACTCGCGAGTACGTGCGCAACGGATTTCGAATCGTCGAGCGGGAATCGCACGAGATCGATGCGCTCGGCAATCCCAAAGTATTTCTGAACAGCCTTTTCGGTGTGGTGGAAGGTGGAAAGCTTTTACATACGTGGGGCATTCAGCGTGATATTACCGAGCGCCTGAAAGCCGACGAAGCGCGAAAAAGAGCCGAGGATGCCCTGCGCGAAAGCGAGGAACGCTATCGTAAATTCGTCGCCCAAAGTTCGGAAGGTATCTACCGCATGGAATACAACCCGCCGGTGCCGTGCCACCTTTCGGTGGAGGAGCAAATCGCCTGGGGCCACCAGAGCGGCTACATGGCGGAATGCAATGATGCCATGGCAAAAATGTACGGACGCGCGTCCGCTGCGGAATTGGTCGGCCAGAAACTTTCCGAATTTCTGGTTCTGCGCGATCCCAAGACGCAATACTTCATGGAAACCTTTATTCGCGATGGCTACCGCATCACCGATCAGGAATCGATTGAGCTGGATGCCCAGGGCCAAAAACGAATCTTCCGCAACACGATGGTGGGAACGATCGCAGGCGGATACTGGGTTCGCACCTGGGGCATCACCCGCGACGTGACCGAACGCATCCATCTTGAGGAACAACTCAGGAATGCGCAGCAGTTGGAGGCGATCGGTAGGCTTGCCGGCGGCATCGCCCACGACTTCAATAACATTTTGAGCATCATCATGGGTCATGGAGAGTTGCTGTTGGCGATGGGCGCGGTCGACGACCGTACCCGGAATGGCGTCGAGCAGATGCGCCGCGCCGCCGATCGAGCCGCATCCCTAACCCAGCAATTGCTGGCCTTCAGCCGTAAACAGGTGCTGCAACCAAGAGTGCTCGACCTCAATGACACCGTGGCCGGCGTGCAGAAAATGCTGGCTCGCGTCATCGGAGAAGATATTGAGTTGATCGCGAAGTTAAGTCCGGACCTGTCGACCGTCCGTGCGGATCCCGGTCAGGTCGACCAGGTGTTGATGAATCTTGCAGTCAACGCCCGTGACGCCATGCCGCGGGGTGGCAAGATCACCATGGAAACCTCCAATGTCGAGATCAAAACCGAGGACGCCCGTGATCTCGACCTTCCCCCAGGCCGCTACGTCATGCTCGAGGTGATCGACACCGGCCACGGCATGGAGCCAGACACGCTTTCGCACGTCTTCGAACCTTTTTTCACAACCAAACCCATCGGCAAAGGAACCGGGCTGGGCCTGGCGACTGTTTACGGTATTGTGAAGCAGAGCGGCGGCGGGATCCAGGTCGAGAGCGACAGCAAACGAGGGACGGGGTTTCGTATTTATCTTCCGGCAGTGGAGGGCAATGGAACGCCGCGCAGCAAGCAACCCCTCGGCGACAGCGTTGAGGGCGGATCCGAGACGATTCTCATTGCAGAAGACGAGCCCGACCTGCGGGAGTTGACGCGGATCTTTCTGGAAAGCTACGGCTACAAAGTTTTGGAAGCGTCCAACGCCTATCAGGCCCTGGAGAAGGCCGAGACGCTGAAGGAGCCGATCCATCTGTTACTCACTGACGTCATTATGCCGGGGATGAGCGGGCGCCAACTCGCCGAGAAAATCCTGACCAAACGTCCCCAAACCAGAATCGTTTATATGACGGGCTACACCGACGACATGGTCGTGGAGCACAAAGTTCTCGAGCCCGGCGTCCAACTGCTGCAGAAGCCTTTCACCAAACTGGACCTTGCTCAAAAGGTGCGTGCGACGCTCGACGGGAAATAAGGGATCAGAGGTCAGGGATCAGCAACCAGCCATCGATTACAGAATCCGAAGTATGCGCGACGATAAAGAATTCACGACCCCTAGTCCCTGACCCCTGTTTTCATTTCCTTCCGGTAAAATCTTCAGAGACTCGCAATATAAGGAATCACACTCCATGACGCAGGTGAAGGATGCCGGCACGACGGCCGGAGAAAACGCGGATGCCGGCCAAATAAAGATCCGAGTGACGTTAACCGGTCTGCCGCTGACCATGAAGCTGGCCTGGCCGTTCCACCAGTCAACCTCGGGCGCAGATTTTTGGGTATTGCACGGTGATATTCGCCTGGAAGGTTCCGACGGCCTGCATGCCCCGGTGGCTGTGAACTTGTCGCAAACCGTGCGCGAAGTTATGCCATCGCTTGACCAGCGCGATGCCGAAGCCCCGGTGATCAATGCTTTGCGAAAAGAGGTCGATCGCAAGCAGATCGAATTTTTGAAATCCGGGAAGCTGTTGCCCGTGCCCTTCTCCAGCCGTCACTACGACTTCAAGCGCCAGCAGTGGATCTTCGGGAAAGCCTCCGATGAGGCGATGGCAGAGTTCATCGAGAGAAAAGTTTTTTGGCAAACAAAGCTTGGCGCTACGCCGCGCGTTTGGCTTGCTGATCCCGCGGAAGCCCAATATGTGCAAACTACCCCGGTTCACCTGCTCGAACTGGCGGCGCGACTGGTGGCGGCGCAAGGATTGATTCGCATCGAAGGAGAGTACGCCGAGGCTACGTCCGGCTTAATGAATCAGGCGTCCCGGTTTGAGCGCGACCGGCACGCCGCGATCGAAGAGTTAGAGAAGAAGCACGCTTTTGAGAGAGGATAAATCTCGCAGATCTGCACAACTTTTCACCGATCAGCACGTTTCTGGCAGCAATGCCCCCACGTTCGCCTTTCCGGCTTCATTCCACTTTCTGTCACCCTGGGCTGCCTCCTTTCCGCGTGAAAACTCTCCAACAATCCCGGCACGGTTGCAATCCAAATTGCATCGAAACAATCTAGCGGTTGTGCGCGAACTCGACTCCAAAAACAGTATTTTCGACTCTGCACCGAGCGAAAGGTAGGCGGTTTGAGGAAATCATGGTCCCAGGGCATGAGCGCATCACGCGTGGTGTTTTCTCTCTTGCTCCTTGCAGTGTGCTCCCGGGCCCTACCGGCGCAGAATCCGCAAGAACCGCCGTCCGCACCTGAACCGCAAACTACGCCTGAGCCGAGGAATCCCGCGCCAGACCAGGCTTCGCCGGATCAGAAAAAACAGGAATCACCCGAGGCTGAGCGGCTCGCAGTGGAAGCGGCCGACATGACGAAAAAAGTCGGCTCGCTCGCGCTGGTCAGGGCCCGCGACTGGGAAAGCGGCTGGCTCACCGGAGTATACGTAGGAAAGAACCGAACCATGACGCCTCTTACCGCTCCCGAGCGCCGTCTGGTCTACCTGCAACAAACTCTAATCACTCCCGGCGCGTACATGAAGCGAATGTTTGCTGCGGGAATCGATCAGGCCCGGGGCGTGCCCTCGCAATGGGACGATGGCTGGGGCGGATACGCGGAACGTTTCGCATCGCGCGAAGGGCAGTTCATCACCGCCAACAGCCTGGCTGCGCTGGGAAACGCCAAGCTGAAGTATGAGCCGCGTTACGATCGCTGCCAGTGCAAGGGATTCTGGCCGCGTACCCGCCACGCCATCGTACGCAACTTCATCACCTTCAATGAAACGGAAGTCGAACACCGCCCGCAGTGGGCGCTGTATGGCGGCGCATTCGGAGGAGGTCTGGTTTCAACCGCGTGGAAGCCCAATCCGCGGAATGCATTCGCCGAAGGTGGACGCGCTATGCTCGGTCAGGCGGGCTACGGCACGCTGCTGAATTTCTTCATCGAATTCGCCGGCGAAATTAACCGCAAGATCGGCGTCAGGAAAGAGCATGCGCCAACTTACTAAGGGAGCTTCTGGAACATGCCGGGACTAAGCGGGCTTTGGCTTCCGCACGAACTGGTTGACCACGGCGCCAAGAGTCAGCAGCGACATCACAGAAACAATTCCCAGCGAAATCACGCAATACACACACCACACTCCGAGCACGTGCGCTTCGATATTCGCCAGATATAACGAGAACGCCAGGCCGCCGAATGTGGGGACGAGCAAAAGTCGATACGCACGAAGAAAGGCCAGCGCTCCCATCAGGATGTATCCCAGAATTCCAACGACGGCCACGGGAATCGGCCCAAGCATTGCGTACGGGCTGTGATTGACGACGCCGCAATCCCAGTGCTCGTTGATGCTGCACGGCGAGTCACCGTACTCGCGGTAATGTTCGCGTAAGGCAAGCGAAGACACAACAATGCCAAGAACCGCCAGGACGAGTAAAAGGTATTTCATCAGTGCCTCTTGAGCTGCCAACCGCGAGCTTCGAGCTAAGCCTTGGGAGCGCTCGCGTCTGCAGCGTCTTTTATTAAATCAGAAGCCTGCCAGTCGCTGCCGTGATACCAGCGGACGATTTTTCCAAACGGCCCAATCACCGCGGTGCTGAGATTGTGCGTGATCATCCCACCTTGCGGCACGATGGTCAGCGCGAAAAAGTCGGCGATCTTCGGAAGCTCCGCGGCTTTCGGCGCAGCAAATTGCCAGCGCCGGAAAAGCGCAGCATCCTTCGTATGCGCTACAGAGAATCCGTAATCGCGCAAAACTTTGGGCGTGTCGTGTTCGGGATCGAAACTGACACTCAACAGTTGTGCCTTGGCCAGCGAGGGATTCGATCCCAGCTGCTGGTAAATCTCAGCGAAATTGTGGCTCATGCGCGGACAAAAATCCGGAAACGGGCAGCGTGTGTAAATAAACGTGATGAACAGAACCTTCCCGCGATACTGGCGAAGTGCAACCGGCCTGCCGTCCTGATTGGTGAAGGAAAAATCCGGGACCTCTTCGCCGGGGCTTGGCATGTGCATCGCATTCGCCCCAACTGCTGGGGGCTGTGCTGCGTGACCAGTGACTTTGACGTTTTCCAGCCAATAATCAGGGACGGCGGTTTCATCTCGTGGATCGTGTTCCACCACGATCAAATCGGCCGAGACTGAATCTCCCGGACTCAACTGCCGCAGCATCGTATCCGGCTTGATCTTGTACGCCATCGCCATGGCTTCCATGTATCCCTGCACCATGTCGCCATCGATGTTGGCGGTATGCGATTGCATGTCGATCGAGACCACGCGTCCGGTAAAGGCGTAGCGCTTCGTTGCTTGCACCTGCGAATGGTGGCAGGAAGACGCAAGCAGAGCTGCAACACAAAAGAAAGAGATGACGAGAATACGGTTCAAACGGCCCGTTGCATTGTCCACGATGTACCCAATGTAACTCTTATGGCGAGGAATTTGCTACGCGCGACCTGTTGTCTGCTGACTGTCTTTGTGAAATCCTACGCGGTATTTTCCTGCAGAGAGGCATTTCCATGGCATGCAATCCTGAAGTGTTGAAGCACGTTCCGCTGTTCGCGCTGCTCGATGAAGAAGAGACGGCGGTGCTCGCCGGCCAGGTCCGGCTGAAAACTTTCGCTCCACGCCAGCGCATTTACAAGATAGGAGATCCTTCGGGCCCAGCCTATGTGGTCGTCTCTGGACGCGTACGCGTCTCGACCGTCGATCAGGATCATCAGGAGGTCGTAGTCGACGAGCCCTCGCACGGCGAATTTTTCGGATTCGCTTCGATGCTGGAACAGACTCCGCATCAGACCGAGGCGGCAGCCATCGACGAAGCCGTTTGTCTTGAGGTGACTCGCAACGACATCGCCGTGCTCCTCGAGCGCAAGCCACTGGCTGGCATGGACATGCTCACTGTGCTGGGGCGCCAGTTCCACGCTTCCCAACAACTGGTGCGCCTGCGTGCCAACCGGCATCCCAACGAAGTGATCGAGAGGGACGCAACTTTCGGAGAACGCATTGCCGACACGGTCGCCGGGTTCGGCGGATCCTGGACATTCATCATCACGTTCGGCATTGGCTTGGCCATCTACATGACTATTGACGCGTTGATGGGTAAGAAGGCCTGGGATCCCTATCCGTACATCTTGTTGAATCTATTTCTGTCGATGCTGGCAGCGGTGCAGGCGCCCGTCATCATGATGAGCCAGAACCGTCAGGACACAAAAGACCGGCTGCGCGGTGAACTCGATTACGACGTGAACCGCCGCGCCGAAGCGGAGATTCAGGGGTTGGCCCGCAAACTCAATCTGCTGGGCGAGAAGATGGGCGATGTAGAAGAGATGCTGCGCGAGAAGCTGGCAGGTTGAGCATCGAGTCAATGCCCCGTAACAGAGATATTGCAACCGCTAACCACGATCGGAACGAGTCGCTGATCTTCTCCCGATTGTTTGATGCCCTACCAACCTAGGTCTTTACCATCGCGCGTGATATAACGCTTCGATCCTTCCACCAACTGAAAGGAACCATGACCCCTGATGAAGTGGAGCGCATGAAGGTCCTGTGTCAGCAGATCGAAACTGAAAAGAATCACGACAAGTTCACAGAACTTATTGCCGAACTCAATGAGTTATTAGAGCGGAAGCAGCATCGACTTGACCGTTCATCGCCACCGGCAGAATCAAAATGACGCTTAAGCGGGAGAAGAACCGGCCGCCTCGCTGCCCTTATTGTGTTTCAGAAATTGGATTCGTAGTCATGAAAGTTCTAGAGAATGGGCGGCAGATTTGCGAGAGGTGCGGTCACATTGTGTTCCCCGAAGATGGGGCCTTCCTGTGTCCGTGCCTGAAGTGCGTCGAGGTGCGCATCTCTCCCAAGATTCGGCGTTTGCGGTGATAGGAATCAACGCGCTTCACGAAGAGAGAGACCGGTTTAAGCATCAAGGCGAACCGCCTGCCGATTCTTAACCGTTGTAACCAGGCCACTTTATTCACCACCCGGGTCCCGTCTATTTTCAACCATCGTCGACTAGTGGCCTGTCGCAAAGTAACCATTACCAGTTGTTATGCTTCTAAGTTGGTATGGCGACAGACAGCGAAGTGTCCCTCACCAGCAACCAACGGTCGGAACTCAACAGCATTGCTCAATCGCGTACCCTGCCAGCCGGCTATGTCTTTCGCGCCAAGCTCATCTTGATGCTGGCAGAAGGAGCTTCCTTCAACACCATTAAGCGCAGGCTGCAAACCAGTGCTCCCACGATCATCCGCTGGAAGCAGCGCTTCCTCGAGTCCGGGCTCGACGGGCTCGATACCTATCATCCCGGCCAGAAGGCTACGGTTCTGACTCCGGCTTTACGGGCGCGGATTCTGTCGGCCACCCGCAAGAAACCCAGCGACGGTTCCACCCATTGGAGTTGCCGCAAACTGGCGACCGCGCTGGGTGTCAGCAAAGATGTGGTGCATCGGGTCTGGAAAGAAGCCGGTCTCAAACCCCACCGCTTGGAGCGTTACTTGGCCAGCGACGATCCGGAGTTCGAAAGCAAAGCCGCCGACATTATCGGCCTGTATCTGCGGCCTCCGCAGCATGCCGCCGTGTTCTGCGTCGATGAGAAAACCGCCATTCAAGCCCTGGATCGGCTCGATCCCGTGCTGCCGCTTTCGCCGGGACGAGCCGAGCGTCACGGCTTCGAGTACTATCGGCATGGAACGCTTTCTCTGTATGCCGCGCTGGACACCAAGACCGGCCGCGTGCACGGAAGAACCACGGCCCGCCATACCAGTCGCGACTTCGTTGCCTTCCTCGCAGAAGTGGTATCGCTGTGTTCGCCTCGACAGCAGATTCATATCATCCTCGACAACCTCTCCGCCCACAAAACCCAGCTCGTTCGCGACTTCCTGCAACAGCATCCTCGGGTGCAGCTTCACTTCACCCCTACGTATTCCTCTTGGCTTAACCAAGTCGAGCTCTGGTTCGCCAAGATCGAACGTGAGGTCATTGCCCGCGGCATCTTCACCTCTGTACCTGACCTGGCTCGCAAACTCCGTCGTTACATCAACGCCTACTCTGCCAATGCTCGCCCGATCCAGTGGAAATACTCCGACCCTTCTCGGCGCCTACGTACTAACGAATTCACTGCGACAGGCCACTAGTAGTGAAATCTGTAGCGCAGTTCTACAAAGATCTCCCGCGGATTGTTCCAGTGAAACCCGCCAAAGGTCACGCTGTTGTCAAGCTCCACGCGCCGGTTCGCCACATTCACTGCGCTCAGCGACGCGGAGAATCGTTCGCCGAAATCTTTGCCCACCGTCAGATCGAACGTCGTGTGCTGCGGCAGATAACCGCCCGGATATGGCTGCCCGGGAAAAGCGTTGGTGAATCCCGATCCGTAATAAACGTTCGTCGATGCGTAAGCCCGAAAGGGCAGCGTAACATCCGCGCCCACGTTAAGTGTGTTTCGCTGGTCATGATCGAGCGGTCCCCAGTCGAGGTAAGAAAAGTCGGTAAGGCCGCCGTTGATGAAACCTCCGGCCCAGGCAACCTGGTTCGAATACGCAAGATGAAGCTGCCCGCGATGCGCGATGCGCGGCGAACGAAGCGTCAGCTCCCATCCGCGGACGATCGCGTTCTGAATCGTCAGCGGGAAGAACAGATTCGATTCGCCGATATTATTGTGGTCGAAGAAGTTCGACGCGTTGGTTCGGAAGTAATCGGCGTCGAGAACCCACCCCCGCCAGGGAATGTTGACTCCAAATTGATCTTCTTCGTCGCGCTCGCCGTGCAGCGCGATGAAATTCAAATTGTTACTGTTCGCAAACTGCAACAGCGGACCCGAGACAGTGACCAGCGGGGGCGCCTGATAGTAGTGCCCATAGGACGCGCGAAAGGTCCAATTCAGCTTGGGGACATTCAGCGCAATTCCAAAGCGTGGGCTGATGGAGTTCTCGTTGGCTTCTCCGGAAAAATGCGTGGGACGCAGCCCTGCCGAAAGCGTCAGCCAAGAAACTGGTTTGAACTTGTCATCCACGAAAAAAGCAGCGAGGCTCCCGTTCGGGCTTTCACTGACGCTGAAGGGCTGGCTGCCGCTGCCATCATTGAAGATTGCGCCCAGCAATTCATTATTTTGTTGATAGAAGCTGTATAAACCCACCTGCAGATCGTTTTTTGCCACGCTGGTGCTGAAGCTCACCTGTCCCCCGCCATAGGTCGACGCACGATGCTGCGTAGTAACCACGGGATCGCTGAGCGAGCTGTCGTAGTTGGCGCGGTTGTAATGGTAAAAGGGTGAGACCGTCAGTAGCGTGTGCGAGTTGAAGGTATGAACCCACGAAACTGTTGTCATCGCGTCGGACTCGTGATCGCCGTCGCGTAAATTCAGGCTGGGATATTGCCCGGTGAGTTGTCCATTCACCAGTCCGTTTTCGATGTCGTAAGGATTTGGGTCGTAGGGAATCTGGTAGTAGTCGCGACGCGCTGACGCGACAAGACGAAGCTGATTCGATGGATCGGCGTTGAAGATGAGCGATCCGAATCCGCCGTAGCCGTTGCTCGCGTCGTGTACAACTTGCGGAGCCGGAGTCTGGATTCCCAAATTGCTGCGATTCCCGTTCACGCTGGCGTAGTATGCGAAACGTTGCGTATGGCTGCCGAGGCTGAACTGGTCGTTCGTCTGATAGAAATTTCCGGCGCTCAGCACCAGTTCGGCTTCGTTGTTGCGCTCGAAGCCGGTGCGCGGAACTACATTGAATACTCCATAAGTGCGGTCGCCGAGTTCAGCTCCGTATCCGCCACGACTCACTTCGAGGTAGTCGATGTCCTTGGGATCGAACTGCGGTCCGAGATTCGACGCAATATTCGTATTCGGAACCGGAACGCCGTCAACTAGCCAGCTGGTTTGATGTCCACCCCGAATGTGCAGCTGGTCGTGGGTGATGTAGGCTCCCGGAACGAAGTCGGTGATCATCGCCAGACTGTTGGAACGATCCGCTCCGGGTGTTCGCGAGATTTCAAGGCGATCGACGATCGTAGTGGGGGTCGAAGAGTCGGTGGGCGCCGCAACCGCTGTATCGGTGATGTTGATGGACTCTTTCGCCCCGGCCACATTGAGCGGAAAATGCAGGACGGGCTCCGAGCCGGAGATGACAGCGACGTTCTGCTGCACTTGTTCGAATCCCGCAGCCGCGACCGTAACCACGTATTCGCCCAGCGGCACTGCGGGAAAGATAAAAGTTCCGTTCGCGTCCGAGTTAATGGTGGCGCCCCAATCCGAAGCCTTCGCTTTGATCATCACCATGGCACCCGCCACGGGCCGATGCTGCGGATCGTGAATCACCCCGCGTACCGTGGCAACCACGGCGGCGAAGGCAGGCACACAAAGTAGCGCCGCGAATATCGCGAAAATGAAGCGGGCGCATACGCGGTTTCGTAGCGCTGCGTTGCTAAATGGCATATCGAGCATGTGCATCGGTTCTTTCTCCTCGTTTCGGGTATTCTCATTTGCGATCAGGGATGCTGCGCGACAGCTGTGGTGGTGCCGATCTTGATCTCGGCGGCGTGAAACTTGTCGCCGTTCTGGTGGGCGTGGATCACGACGCGGCTACCCACCACGACATCGTTCGCTGTGGCCGGCGATCCGCTCTTCAGAAAGTGCGTTTCCGCGTCGAAAGCGACTTCCTTGATGGACCCGTCGGCGGTCTTTACCGAGAGAGAATGATCGGTGACCGCGACCACGGTCCCGAGGATGTGAGCAAGATTCCCGTGCGCGTAAGCCAGCGCGCTAAGTAACAGGGCGACAGATAGGATCGAAACAGTTTTCTTCATTTCATTTCTCCGATGAGGACGAGGACTTGTGATTAGCCGGGGCCGGTCCCCCGTTCAGGAACTCCTCTTCTTCTTTCTCTTCTTCCTGATCTGCGATGCTCTTAGGGTTGTAGCGCTCCATGTCGTGCAGTTCTGGCGGCGTCAGGTGAGGCAGGTGCCGGATGAACAGCACGAGCTTCCAGCTGTCCATGTCATGGTCGGGATCTCCCCAGGCGGGCATGCCGGTCCAGCGGACCCCATTATGAATGATGTAGTAGAGCTCGCCGTCGCTCAGCCGCTGTGTCGCGTCCGAACGCATGTCTGGGGCGCGAGGAAATAGATTGCGCCCCATCTCGGTTGCGCCGCTCCCGTCATTGCCATGACAGGAGGCACAATGGTCGGCAAAGTGGCGACCCGATTCCTCGAGCAGCTCCGCCGAAGCGGAGAACGGATTTTTTCCATCTCGCGCGGATCGCGGCATCGACCATGTCCGCAGCCGCCGCGCCAGCGCCACTTCGGTGGACGAGGGCGCCCCCCGGGCCCCGGGATAGTTGGCCAGCAGCCGCGACAGCAATACTCCCAGGACCCCCAGAGCCAGCACCGTCAATCCGATCTTCAATTCACGAGACATGGATTTCACCCTCTGGTCCGCGTCTTTGCCCCGGAAAATCCAGAGAATTTACCGATTTCCGAAAACGCATACACGCGTGCTTCGGATGGATGTGGAGCACTCTTAGGAGCTCTCGCTCGATTCAATCGCGGCGCGGTTAAGAAACACGCCCCTGGTCAGAGGCAGCGTTCCGGCAGCCACCCGCAGGCCGAATCAGTTGTGAGCAGTTATGTCTTCAGCAGGAGGGTGGGGCGCGTGAAGATCGGGCCGAGAAGCGCTCGGTCGCTGGGACGATCGATGCTAAGTCAATTTCTCGGACGGCAGTGTTTTGAACGGTAGCTGCGGCGTGCGATGGCTGCGGATGGGCCCATTGGGAGGTCGTGACCGCGTGGCAGCAATTGTGATTACAGCAACCGGCGTCCCGCAGTACCGGTGCGTCTGACGGAACCTTCGAATCCGTGCAGTGATGCGCCGCATTCCGGCGGCAGCAGGCGCGTAGAGGCGCAGCAGTAGCCTGCAACGCGACTGGAACGAAAGTTCCGGCCAGCGCCAACAGCAGCAGAAATCGTGCGGTCAACCGCTGCATGAGTCTAGTGATCGAACCCCGACGTTGGGTCCAGCATAGAACACATTCTCCGAAAGGCGCAATACGACTGATGTAAAAGGAAAGTAAAATATGCGCCCTCCAAGGTACGATCCGAGACGGGCGCACCACGGCATCGGCCACACCACTCGGCATTACGGGATAACTTAGAGGTTAGATCTGACGCCAATCACTCAGGCCCGGCCCCTGATTTTTGCCCACCACCAGCGCACTCCGACAAATAAAAATCGCCAGTCTTGAAAAAACTCCGGCGGTTTACCCTCGAAGGCGTGGCCCACGAACTGAAGAATCCAGCCCGCAACGAACAGCAGCAGCGCGTACCACCACAGTCGATGCAAGAAGAATCCGGCGGCGAATAATGCTAACGAAAAAAGAATAGTGGGAATGCCATACGTGTGACAGGCCCGGTTGACGGGATGCTGGTGGCTCCGCTCGTACTTCGCGATCCATCGATCGCTGGTTTGTCCGCCGAACATGCCGCCGACGATCATACCAGAGGGTGCAACCGGCTTATTCGGGAGCCCCGTATTGGGAATCAATTGTTCAGACAAAGTGAACTCCTTCAATTCCGACGGAATTAAGTTGTGCGCAACTTTCCGTTCTCATCGTTTCTAAGTTTCTTACGTATCTATTTCTTCCGGGAGAGACGTAGGAAGAAATCTACATTTTGTTGCTTCTTGCGGACAGGAGGTTGTGCCCCTGCAACGCACGTCCAGCGCCCGGCGGAAGGCGCAGGACAGGAAATAAAATCAGCTTTTTCCGGTGCCTCCGGAACCCGGTAAATGAGCTGTCGCCGGATCCCCAACCCTCCATCTTGCGGACCGTATTCCTATTCGCGATCGATTCGAGCAGTTGCTTTCCCCGTGCGCTCCGCGTTGGCGCGATCGATCTCTTTACAGCCGCGGCCTTAGTCTCCCGCAAGATTTAGAGTATCCCGCCGAATTTGTCTACAGCATTCGCGTTAGTCGGTTGAGGCGCCCACTGCCAGCGTGGTAGCATCCTAGGTTTTGGCAGGTGATCTCGGGCTGGCCACGTCCTGTCCTTATTCTCGTCATCAATAATTAGGCCGTCCCTTCCCGCGCCTGCCGGAGGAGCCCAACTTGAAAGTCTATTCCGGAGCAAACATCAGGAATGTAGCGATGGTCGGCCACGGGCACGCGGGCAAGACCTCGTTGGTATCGGCCATGCTTTACACCTCGGGAGCGACCCAGCGCCTCGGCCGCGTGGACGATGGGTCGGCCACGACCGACTACGACGACGAAGAAATCGCCCGCCAGATGTCAATCTCCACCGGCTGCGCCGTCGTGGAATGGGGCACGACGAAAATCAACATCCTCGACACCCCCGGCTTCAACATGTTCGTGCACGAAGCCAAGATGGTCCTGCCCGTCGTCGACGCCGCCATCGTTGTGGTCGACGGCGTAGCCGGCGTCGAGGTCGTTACCCAGCGCGTCTGGAATTATTGCGAAGAGTACAAGACGCCCCGCCTCATCGTCGTCAACCGCATGGACCGCGACCGCGCCGACGCCAATCGCGTGCTCGAATCCTTGACCACCGCATTTGGCCGCGATGTGATTCCCATCGAGCTCCCCATCGGCAGCGAAAAGAGTCTCGCGGGAGTCATCGACCTCGTCCGCATGAAGGCTTACACCTACGAGATGGGCGGCAACGGCAAAGGAAAAGAGAGCGAGATCCCGGCTAATCTGAAAGATCAGGCCCAAGAAGCCCATGAGCGGCTGGTGGAACTGGTCGCCGAAGGCGACGACAAGTTGATGGAGAAGTTCTTCGAGGGCGGCACCCTCGGCGAAGAAGACCTGATTCCGGCCCTGCACAATGCCATCCGCGAAGATAAGATTTTCCCCGTCATTTTCAGCAGCGGTCTGGGCAATATCGGCGCCGACCGCGTGATGGACTTTATTGTGGATTACACTCCCGCGCCCTCGGAGCACGAGTGGGTGCAAGGCGAAGCAGCGCCTAGCGGCAACGGAGATGCCCCCAAACGCCACGAGACCGATGAAGAACCGGTATCGGTTTACATCTTCAAGACTGTCTCCGACGCCTTTGCCGGCCGCATCTCGTACTTCAAGGTCTTCTCCGGCGTCCTAAAGAATGACGCCACGTTGCAGAACTTCCCCAAAAGCACTCAAGAAAAGCTTTCCCACATTTCCGTGATGCAAGGGAAGACGGCGATCCCGGTCAACGAGCTGCATGCCGGCGACATCGGCGCGGTTGCGAAGCTGAAAGATACCCTCACCGGCGACACTCTTGGCGACAAGTCCGCCCCGATTCAGTATCCCCGCGTGAGGCTGCCGGAGCCGGCGATTACGTTTGCCATCGAGCCTAAGAGCCGTGCCGATGAAGACAAGCTTGGCCCCGGCCTGCACAAGCTCATGGAAGAAGACGCCATGCTGCGCTTCTTCCGCGATCCGCAAACGCAAGAGTTTCTGATCGCGGGCACGGGACAGCAGCACATTGAAGTCGTGGTCGCGAAGTTGAAAAAGCGCTATCACACCGAAGTCGTTCTGAAGGCGCCCAAGGTTCCGTACCGGGAGACCATCCGCGGCAGAGCCGACGTGCAGGGACGCCACAAGAAACAGACCGGCGGCCATGGCCAGTACGGCGATTGCAAGATCAAGATGGAACCTCTTCCGCGGGGCGCTCTGTTTGAGTTCGTGAACGACATTTTTGGTGGCGCGATTCCGAAAAACTATATTCCGGCAATCGAAAAGGGCATCAAGGATGCGGCGGCGCGCGGCTACCTCGCCGGATTTCCCGTAGTCGATTTTAAGGTTGTACTTTACGACGGGTCGTATCACGACGTCGATTCCAACGATATGTCATTCCAAATGGCCGGCCGCATCGCCTTCAAGAAAGCGATGGAGGTGGCCAAGCCGACAATACTTGAGCCCATCATGCACGTCGAAATCACCGTCCCCGACGATTTTGCCGGATCGATTATGGGCGACCTGAACAGCCGTCGCGGACGTATCCAGGGCATGGACAACAAGGGCGGCAACACCGTCGTCAAGGCCGAAGTGCCGATGTCGGAGATGCTGACCTACGGCGTCGAACTCACGTCGATGACACAGGGCCGCGGCAGCTTCAATATGGAAATGCATCACTACGACGTCGTCCCCGGCCAGCTGCAGGAGAAGATCATCGAGAAGGCGAAAGCCGAGCGCGGAGAAGTGAAGGAAGAAGAAGAATAGCGAATCGTGGGGTACCGACTACCGAGCAAGAGAGGCGGCCACAGCCGCCTCTTCCTTCTTTTAAGACATCTTCAATCCCCGCGCCTTGGCCAGT
>CAVQDY010000007.1:0-314839 GCA_963711365.1 Terriglobia bacterium
ACAACACGAGCCACGCCGGTCAGAGTATTCCTTGCGGCAGCGAAAACGGCGGTGCCGAGTGGAACAATCACATGAGTTTTTACTCCTCTCGCAGCAATGCGCCGATCTTCACCGATATCAGTAGCTGCAAGCTTGCCAATATCAGTTGGGTAATCCCTGACGTAGCGTGGTCAGATCACCCCTCTTTCGACCGCACTAATCCGGCGATGGGACCTTCGTGGGTGGCTGACATTGTCAACGCCATCGGCAACAGCTACCAAGGCGGCAAGTGCGACTACTCGGGCACCCACCGGCCCCAATCTTAGTGTCGAACCTACGGCCATCTTCATCGTATGGGATGACTGGGGCGGCTTTTACGATCACATCGCACCTACGAGGTATCTGACGGGTTCACCAAATGGCCAGAGTTGGAATTGCCTTCCCCCTGCAACCAACAATTGGGGCTGCGGCTACACCTACGGCTTCCGCGTGCCATTCATGGTCGTATCGGAGTTCACTGGAACGAAGTCGGGGAGCCAGTACTCCGGTTACATTTTCAGGCGCCTGCGGCACAGCGGTCACACCGCCGTGCCCGAACCTGCAGAACCCGTACATTCACGATTTCGGGAGCATTCTGGCTTTCACCGAGCAGAATTTCAACCTGCAGCACATCGATTTAATCAACAACGGATATGCTGACTACAACGCGCTGGATTGGGATTCGGGGCACCATACCACTCCGCTCTCGGATTTCTTCTCGCTCTATCCGGGTGGGCGACCGTTCGTGTTCATATCTGCCACGCAGTCGGCCAGCTTCTTCCAAAACTATTACGCGACAACCGGCGCAACCCCCACGGGCCCGGACACAGACTGAGTACGGGCCGATGCTGCGACTCCTTCTGTAACACGGGTGAAGGGTCACAGCTTCTATCCGAATCGGTGGTATAGTGGCTGGCAGCGAGGAAAAGACCCCCCTCGCTGCCTCCCCGTTAGGCCAATCGACCCAAACACCCAGGCGGTGCCCGATGAGACTTGATTTTCCCGTAAGGACGTTACTAGCGGCCATCGTTACGCTTCATACTGTTCCGATCTTCGCACAGGCCGCGTGGTGCGGAGCAAAGATCAAGGTTCTTCACAACTTCGGGGAAACAAACGATGGAACGGAACCGAACGGGACCTTAGTTCTGACAGGAAGGCAACCTGTACGGCGTAACGTTCGGTGGACCCGGTTTGTATGGCAACGGCGTAGTGTTCGAACTCACGCCCGGGACGAACGGCGATGGGCTGAGACAATTGTGCATAGCTTTACCGGTGGCAGCGGTGGAGCGATTCCTTGGGGCGCACCCATTGGGACACAACGGGGAACCTGGACATCACCGTTCAACATACGGGAGCGCAGACATCGGTGGAATATTCAGCTTTACTCCGGGAGCCGGGGGCTGGACCTACACATTCTGTACACTGGCGTCGCAGGTCCTGGGCTGCTGATCAACGAGGTGGGAAACCTTTACGGGTCGATTGGCCTTGGCGACTATTTCGGCGTGGGTGCCATCGGCGAGCTTTCGCCGGGCTCTGATGGCTGGAGCTACACTCAGCTCTACAGCTTCTGCGGTCAAAATGGCTGTCCGGACGGATACGATCTTTTGGCTCCTCCGATCTGGGATGGAAAGGGCAACATGTGGGGCACTATGTTCACGGGTGGTATGGCAGGCCAGCCTGTGAGAATGACTCTCTCGGCTGGGGCTATCTTTGCCATGACGCCCAACTGGGATGGCACGTGGACCTATCACGTCGTCATCGCTTCGCTTCCTCCCCCACCGACGGCCAGTTCCCCGCAGGCGGCTGGTGATAGACCCCTCCGGGAACTTTTACGGCACCACCGAAGGCGGCGGTCTATATAACAACGGCACCATTTTCAAATTCTCCTACAAAGGCGGCAAAATGCAAGGACGATACCTGTTCAACTTCCCTAACTGTATGCAGGGATGCTACCCCATGGGCACTCTTGCCAGAGACAGCGCTGGCAATCTCTACGGCATGGCCCAAGGCGGCACTAATAGCTGCGGAGGTCTTTCCTGCGGGGTTACCTACAGACTCGCACCACAAACGAACGGCACATGGAAATACAGCGTGCTGGTGAATCTCAGCGAGACGACCGGTGGAGTATTGCCGTTCTACGGACTGACCCTCACGGCAAAGGACACCTCTTCGGCGTCACGAGTAGCTTCGGAGCATACGGCGGCGGCACCGCCTTCGAAATCAGCCAGTAGCGTCCGCGAGAGCGCTGCTTCTCTAACGTGCCTGAGCCCGGCATTCCTGGCATCCTCTTTAACAGTCAGTTGATAAAAGATCTTTGACGATGGTCAGATAACTTCGGGCGAGTTTCCGCAACATCCGTACGCCGGTCTCGCCGTGATAAACCGACTCGAGATCATTGAGACGCAACCGATCGGCAAGTTTGCGGGCATCGATCTTGTCGCTTTTGTCGCGATGTTCGAGTAGAGCGATCTTGCGCGGGTTGCACACCACTAACTTGGCAACATGCGGCTTGAGCAGATCGTAGAGCCGACTGCCGAGGTTCCTCTTCGAACGTTACCGACAGAGTTCCGCACAGTCCGGCGAAGAACTCCAGAATGGTGGCGGCTTTCGTTTCCAGGATGGATTCCATGACCAACTTACCCACGGAATCCATCACCGCTGCGGAGATCGTTGCTTGGTGAACGTCCAGCCCAATATACTTTTCATTGCTCATTGAGGGTGCTCCTTTCATAGGTGGTCATGCGCAACAATGACAACCTACTCCCAAAGGGGCGCGCCCTCTTATAATGCGATTTCGACAGTCAGGTGCTCGTTGGCTGCAGCATCAGGAGCGGATAATGTGGCGCTCTTCGAGGAGGCCTGAATGAAGCGGTCGCCCCGGCTTCGCAAGATGCGCCCCTAATGCGTGGGAATCGGTGTTCAGGAGTGGTTTTTATGCCAGTTGGGCACAAATTTATCGAGCCACGAGCGCAGACTAGGTTTCCGGTCCGTCGCTACCTTATCCCAAAGAATTGAATACTATAAAGCTGTTCACTGGCCTCGCCTCGCGGCCTATCTGTTCAATCTGAGCTTCGCGTTCGGCGAACGGCATTTTGTCATCAATGAGCCAAGGACCGCACTCTCGCGTACCACACGCACACGCGCCCTCGGCGTCGAATCGCACCACGTTCCCCGGTAGCTTCACTTCCGTGCCTGTCGTCACCTTAAACAACTCAAATGTTTTTTCCGGGACTTCACTTCCACGCCTGATGGCGTGACATTTATCACTTTGCCTTTGTAGTGCCAAACTGGTCCGCTGTGTATGAAAACGTCCTGACCAACCAGAAGTTTCGTCGTTTCCATCCCGCCTCATTGTTTATGCGGGCCAACAGTAGCACCCCGCTTCTGGCCAGTCGAATGAAATGCCCGTTCCCAAAGTTACTTTGGTACTCCCGTTGACGTAATATCGCCGTTACACTCAATGACGCTTTCATACGGCGGCCTCTGGTCTTTTTACCCGGAAACGAGGGGTGTACACGCAGCACCGGGACGATTCACTCGCTTTGAATCAATCGCTTTCTTTCGAACGCAAGTCCCCAGACAATTCCCCGGTCCCACAGTTCGGCAAGCTCCGTCGCGGGCTGGTCCTTCATATCCGCATGAACACTCGACGTAATATTCCCGTCGAACAATGACATGTCGAACCTTCGTTCTCTCTTGTGCGCATACTTCTCGGGATCGGCGGGGCGTCACAAAACCCTGCCCCCGAGCGAATCAGCCAAGAAATGAATCTGAGACGCGGGCCGGGCGTGGGGGAATTTCGGGTCACGCAGGACCTGGAGAATCAGTTCCGAGAATTGAACAAGACTCGCAGTGATGCCGGGTGCATCTTCCCGGACTGCTCTGACAATCTCTTCTGGAGATTGCGCAGCTAGCAGTCGCGGGCCCGTTTTGGCCAGAACTGGAGCAACACGACGCGGTAGTGATCGGCTTGTCCTACGACGATTGAACGATCGATGAGACGAGGCCTGCCTCTTCCCCTCTTTTCCTCTGATTCCTGAGATGTTTCTTTTGAGCCATGTAACTTTTTCCTCTCCTGCCAATTTCCCTGGGATTTCCCTCCCAGTCCGTAATATTATATGGCTAATACGATAATATTCCAATATTTCCACGTACCCCATTGTTGGAAACGTCGTTTATATTGCTTATTACAAGCATATTATAGACATTTTACGGTAGCCTCCACAAAGCGGCTATGGCACTATTTATACGGAGATTATCGCATGATTGCAAAAAACACACAATGGTTTCCTTGTCCCGTCTGCCTTAAGCCGCTCGACGTCCGAATGAGCAAACGAAAAAAACCATACGTTATCTGCTCCCCTTGCGGAGTGCAGATGTTCATTCGCGAGCGGGCCGGAATCGAGGCCTTTGGAAAGCTGGTAGAGCAAGGACTGAAGGCGGATGTTTTGACCCGAATCGGCCAACTGGAGCAGCGCTACCGGCTGCACTGTCCCGAGTGCGGAAAGTTCTTCTGGGCCACTCCTGAACTACTGGGAAAAAACTGGTTCAACGGCAAAGTGTCGGGTTATCGCTGCCCGGAGAGCAGTTGCCCGGGCGTCGTTCCAATTGCAGAGCGATCCGACACGCCGACCGGTCCGCCGCCCAAAGCGGAAGTGAGCAAACCAGTAAGGGACCGTTAGTCGGACTAGTTACCGGTTTCCGAGCTCATGTCGATCAAGTCCAAATCGAACCGGGTGCGCGGAGTGAAGGAGACGCCTGCGCGTCCAAACACGGAACCCACGAACCTACGTGTTGCTATCGAAACGACCGACGCTTCGCCAACAACCTCCCCAGGACAGCGCATCCAGCAGATGCGCCAATTGGCAGACATCTTCGCGTCCATCTTTGAGGCATTAGAAGACGAGCACGAACATGCCATTGCCACCACGCGGGAGGCAGCCTAACATCTCAGCCATGAATATTGCCAACGATAACGGCCATCATGGATTGGAAGCGGTGATGTATTTGCGGGTTAGCACACCGGAACAGGCTGACCCATTGAATCTGAAAAATCAGGAGAACGGCTGCCGCACACTGGCGACCCAGCGCGGCATTGCTGTAGCTGAAGTCATTCTCGGGCCGGGCGAGTCTGGCCGCACGGCGGACCGGCCTTCCTTTGTGCGATTGCTTTCCTACTGCAAGGCACACCGCAGGAGAATCGGCTATGTAATTGTCGAGTCGTTGAGCCGTTTTGCGCGCAACGTCGCCGATCAGGGCGCTGCTATCGCTGAACTAAGAGAGAACGGTATAGCCCTGCTCTCGGTTGCCGAACCCAACGTTGACAACACTGCGGCGGGACGAATGGCGGCGGGCGTTCATGGCGTCTTCAATCAATACTTCTCCGACGCGCTGTCGGAGAAAATGAAAGATCGGTCGGCTGCCAGTGTGCGTGCGGGCCGTTGGCCTTGGGCCGCGCCCCTCGGTTATGTCAATGACCTAACGCTCAGCAACGGTGCGAATATTAAGCCTGACCCTTGCGCCGCGCCACTCGTGTGCGAAGCCTTCGAGTTGTACGCGACCGGCCAGTACACCAAGATTCGAGTCTTGAAAATCGTTACCGACAAGGGTTTGAAAACAAAGCGTGGGCGGAAGCTGACGGCGCAAACCTTTGACGCCCTGTTGCATAAACCCATTTACGCAGGCTGGGTTTACTCGTCGAGCGTGCTTGAGCCGGTGAAGGGCTTGCACGCCCCCATTGTGAGTCAGGAACTATTCGATGGCGTGCAACGCGTGCTGTCTGGTCGCATGCTATCGAGTGTGCCAAAGCGGAAGCAAAACCCAGCGTTCCCGTTGAAGCACTTTGTGAAATGTGGCGTCTGTGGCACCCCGCTCACTGGTGGAATGAACAAGGGTAAGCGGAAACACTATCCGAATTATTGGTGTCGCAACTCCAATTGCAGAGCCGTACGAGTGTCAAAGTCCGTACTGGAATCGCAGTTCGTTGATCTTCTCGGAACCTTGCAACCGGACCCAGCAACTGTTGAACAGTTCCCTGCCATTGCAGCCGAGGTCTGGGAACGGAGGCGGGGCGGTTCAGGCGTGACGAACAAAGAACTCGACGTTCGCCTCAACGAACAGAGGAAGCTCAAGGCCGAACTTCTGCGGGCTAAGCTCCGGGGCGAGGTCAGCCAAGCCGACTACGTACAAGCCAATGCTGACTTTGACGAGGAGATTGAGGGTATCACCCAACAGATATCCACTGTACGCTCGCGGCGTGGAACGCTTGATGCTTTCCTGGGCTTCTCGAAGCTGATGCTGGTGGACATATCAGCCGCGTGGCAACGAGCCGACGCTGAACAGAGATTACGTGTTCAAAATTTTCTCTTCCGAGACGGTGTCGCCTACCACAAAGATCAGAAGTTTTTGAACACCAATAACCCTACGCTGTTTCAACAACTAAGAGCATTGACGCATCCTGAAAGAACGGTTGGCGTCCCCGACGGGATTTGAACCCGTGTTACCGCCGTGAAAGGGCGATGTCCTAGGCCGGGCTAGACGACGGGGACGACGACGTAAGGCAGGAACACTTGTCAAACGTTTTATGCTAACAGGCCGATCGAAACGCTGTCAAAGAATACTTGTTCGATGAATACCGGTGAGAATAAAGCCAAGCGCGTAAGGGCGACAGCGTATCTGAGTAGAAGGTCGCGGCACAAATGGCTGAGATGATCTATGGCAACGCAAACTTTGCCGACGCTAGTGATCCGCACCGAACAATGAGCAATACGAACTGTGGATCATGACAGAAAAAATACGCGAAGGCGGTAAAATTGCCGGAGATGCGCCTTTTTCCGCGAGGAGATTCGAATGGTAGTTCCTTCTGACATCATTCCCAATATTTCTGACTACGCCGAGATCGCTCGTCGCCCGCTCGAGGCCGAGCAGTGCGCCCTGATAGTCATCGATATTCAGGAGAAGTTGCTGCCGCCGATTTTTCAGAAAGAACAACTGGTTCGAAACTCTCAGTTGCTGATTCGCGCCGCTCATATTCTTAAAATTCCTACGCTCGTCAGCACGCAATATGCAAAAGGATTGGGAGCCATCGTTCCTGAGGTTGCTTCCCTGCTCCCGGGCACCGAAGCGGTCGATAAAACTCTGTTCTCGTGCTTCGACAGTGATGCTTTTTGCAGTTTGCTCAAACGTCTTCCCGGTCAGCGCTCTACACTTCTCCTGTGCGGCATGGAGAGCCATATCTGCGTGACCCAAACGGCATTGGCCGCGCTGCGCGACGGATATCTAGTCCACGTCGCCTCCGACGCAGTCAGTTCACGGACCGAGTGGAATTGGAAAATTGGCTTGGATCGCATGCGGGCGGCGGGCGCGGTCATCTCGTCGACTGAGATGATGATCTACGAATTGATGCGGTCGTCTTCCTCAGCCGCATTCAAAGAATTACTGCCGCACCTGAAAGGGTAGGAGAGTTTCGAGTTTTCACGTAGCATCAACGGCTTCGCGACCCTGAAACTCGCAGTACTACGCTTCCGTCTGCTCCGGTTCCTGCTCTTTCTTCTTCACCCGCACGACCGTGATCTTCGCGAAGCCCTCCGGAAACACCGGCGGTTTTAATTTCGCCGCCATCCGCCGCATGATGTCTTCCGGAACTACGCGGTCGCGTCGCTGGTGGCGTTCGACGCAAACCTCCAGCGGAACATCGAAGAACACGGCGTGCACTTCGTAGTTATAATCCTTCGCCAATTTGATCCAGTGCTGCCGCTCCTGCGGCGTAAGATTCGTCGCGTCCACATAGTT
Organism: Terriglobia bacterium; assembly: GCA_963711365.1. Classification (GTDB taxonomy): domain Bacteria; phylum Acidobacteriota; class Terriglobia; order Terriglobales; family Acidobacteriaceae; genus Sulfotelmatobacter. The sequence goes on from CAVQDY010000007.1 coordinate 7,810, forward strand.
CATCGGACGCTTCGCGATCAGCCGCGCCTTCAGCATCGAGCGCAGGTTCGAAAAAACCAGATCCTGAAAGCGCTGCTCGCGCACATCATCGAACAGCAGCGATCGCACCATGTCACTCGAAAGCGGGACTATGTTGTGGCGCTTGAACCACGAACTCTTGCCGGAACCCGGCAGGCCGATCGCCAGCACGACAATTCCTTTCGGCGGACGCGCCGGGGCGCTCGGAGTTGCACCGGGAACCGCCGGTGCTCGCGGAGCAGTTGCCGCACCACGACTTTCGCTTTCGGCTGCACTCCCGACAGTTGCCTCGGGCTCGGCGACTTCAGGCTCGGCGACCTCGGCCGCATCTGTCCCGGCCTCCGCGAGAATGCCCTTCGGCGTAAAGGCCTGTGCCACGGCTTGCTCCCGACCACGCCCACCGCGTCCTCGCCCACCACGGCGTCGGCGCCCACGCTGCCCAGCGGCCCCAGTTCCCCGGGGACTGCTCTTCTGAACATCCTTGCCAGGCGCAGCCTCTTCCGCGCTCGGCTCGGCGTGAGACTCACGCTCGCTGGCCGGGCTTTCCGCCGGCTCATCATGGCTCATCTCAGGTTCTGGCTTCGTTGATTCGTCTGCATCGAAATATGCCGGTTGCAGTGGTGGAGGTGCCGGTTGGCTCTCCGGCTCCCCGGTTTTCTTTTTGCGGCGCTGCAAGCGCTCGCGCATCCATTTACGCATGTTCAGGCTTGTAACACAGATGGCCGGATCGGAGCAATCCGTTCCGAACCAGCGCTGACAGGAGAGGTTCTTTTCCGGAGCGAAATTTCGCTCCGCCCCTTCTACAATGGACCCATGGCAAGCCAAGTTCCCTCCGCGATTCATGGTCAGAAATATATATCTCTGACCACTTTTCGCAAGACCGGCGTGGGCGTTTCGACTCCAGTCTGGTTCGGCGAAGCAGACGGAAAGCTTTACGTCATGACGCGCTCCGATATGGGAAAGAGCAAACGCATCCGCAACAACCCGCAGGTAAATGTCGCGCCCTGCACCATCCGTGGAAAGGTTATGGGACCGGAGTTCGCGGCGACGGCCCGCATTCTGCCGCCAGAAGAGCACAAGCATGCCCGCAGAACGATTAACCGTAAATATTGGATGGCGCGGATCCCGCTGGTCTGGGCCAGAACGGATACGTACTTCGAGATCACGATCGACTGAGACAGAGTTTCAGAGCACCTAGGTTTCTCTTCCTCGCTGAGTCTCTGAACCCGCTGAAACGCCACCAACTGATTTTGCCACGACTACAATATCGGGATGTCAACGCAAACCTGGAGCGCTTCCCGCTATGCCGCCAACGCCGCATTTGTCCCTGCTCTCGGCCAGCCCGTGCTCGATTTGCTTCAGCCTCGGCCAGGCGAGCGCATTCTCGATCTCGGTTGCGGCGATGGCGTGCTCACCCAAAAACTAGCCGCGGCGGGGGCAGAAGTTGTGGGCGTGGATAGCTCCGAGGACATGGTTGCAGCTGCCCGCCAGCGCGGACTCGACGCACGGGTGATGGACGCGACTAGGCTCACCTTCGACCACGAATTTGACGCCGTATTCTCGAATGCAGCATTGCATTGGATCAAACATGATCCCGATGCCGCCATCGCCTCCGCCTACCGCGCTCTCCGCCGTCCTGGGCGATTTGTCGGGGAGATGGGAGGCCATGGATGCGTCGCCGCGATCAGTCTTGCCCTAATCGTCGGACTGGAAAAACGCGGAATGCAGAACGCCGCTACTGTCTACCCCTGGTACTTCCCGACGGTGGATGATTACACGGCGCGTCTGGAGCGCGCGGGATTTGTGCCAGAAAGCGTCCAGCTCATCCCGCGTCCCACACCGCTGCCGGCAGGAATGCGCGCCTGGCTGGAAACATTTGCCAATCCATTTTGTGCCGTGTTACCGGAAGAGCAACGAAAAGATTATCTCGATGAAGCTGCGCAAACGCTAAGTGCCGTACTCTGCGACGATAAGGGCCGCTGGACCGCCGACTACATGCGCCTGCGCTTCCTCGCCCGCAAGCAATGAGAATTTCGTTTGTTGATTGCCGCGATGATGGGCGGTGATCGGTTTACTCCAATCTAATGTCATCCTGAACGGCGGCGAAGCCGCCGTGAGGGACCGTACGACAATTTCAAGCTTTACTGGCCTCGGCGGGAACATCCCGCAGCTTACGCAGCGTTTACCATCCCAGCAGCTGCACTGCCTCCTTATGCGCCTCGTATGGTCCTTCGGAGGGCTGTCTCCCTCCTCACGATGACATCGTTCTTGAGTGGGTATTTTGGAAGTTTTTCTGGTTCAAACTGCGTTATCGTGGAGACACTGGGGCCAATTCGTTACCACTCTCCTGTCGTCAGATACTCGTGAATCGAATTGGCTGCGCGACGGCCGGCGCCCATCGCGAGAATCACCGTCGCCGCGCCGGTCACGATATCTCCACCGGCAAACACGCCTTTGCGCGTCGTCCGCTGCGTCTCTTCACTCGCCTGGATGTATCCCCGTTTGTTGGTTCCGAGACCCGGCGTGGTGCTCTGCACGATCGGGTTCGCGCTAGTTCCAATCGCGATGACGGCTACCGATAGAGGCAACTCGAATTCTGATCCATCCTTCGGAACCGGCCGCCTGCGCCCGGATGCGTCGGGCTCACCCAGTTCCATACGCACGCAGCGTGCGCCAGTCAGCCATCCCTTTCCATCCGATAGAAACTCCACGGGCGCGGTCAGCATCTGGAAATCAATGCCTTCCTGCCGCGCGTGATGCACTTCTTCCGCGCGTGCCGGCATCTCTGCGTCGCTGCGCCGATAGATCACATAGGCCTTTTCTGCCCCGAGCCGCAGCGCCGAGCGAATCGCATCCAGCGCTGTATTGCCGCCCCCAATCACTGCAACGTGCTTCCCGTGCAGATCGAGCATGGGCTCGTCGTACACCGGAAACTTATACGCCTTCATCAGATTGATGCGGGTCAGGAATTCATTCGCCGAGTACACTCCGTTCAAGTGTTCTCCCGGGATGTTCATGAACTGCGGCAGCCCTGCACCCGTCCCAATATAGACCGCGTCGAAGCCTTCTTCTTCCAGCAGTTCATCAATGGTCACGGTCCGGCCCACGACCACGTCCGTTTCGAACTCAACGCCCATCTGGCGCATGTAGTCGATCTGCTCGCGCACAATTTGTTTGGGCAGACGAAATTCAGGAATCCCGTACACCAGTACGCCGCCAATCTCATGCAGCGCTTCAAAAACCCTCACCGTGTGACCCTTCTGAATCAGATCACCCGCCACCGTTAATCCCGAGGGACCGCTGCCCACAACAGCGACTTTTTTTCCTGTCGGTTTTGCCTGTGGCACTATATGCGTGCCCATACGCTGCTCGTAATCGGCGACAAAGCGCTCCAGGTAGCCGATTCCCTAGCGGTTTCACCTTTTTCGATAGCAGGCATTTCCCTTCGCACTGATCTTCTTGCGGACAGACGCGCCCGGTAATCGCGGGCAGCACATTGGCCTCGCGGATCTTCGCCGCAGCGCCCAGAAAATCTCCAACCACAATTTTCTGTACGAATGCCTTCACGTCGATGCCCACGGGACAATAATCCGTGCACGTCGGTTTCGCGCATTCCAGGCAGCGCAATGCCTCTTGCTGCGCCAGTTCCGGGCTATAGCCAAGATTCACTTCTTCGAAATTGTGCGCACGCTCTTGCGCCGGCTGCTCCGGCATCAACTGGCGGGGAACCTTGATTCGCTCCTTCGGCAACAACGGGTTATTCGACTTGGCGGCCGGGCTCATCGTTTCTCTCCTTGAGCTGCAGAAGAAGGTTTTGCAGAAGAAGGTATTGCGGAAGAAGCCGTTGCAGAAGAACTCGCCACGCAGGCATGCTCCGATTCCCGGCTGCGTTTGTATCCCTCCAGCGACTGTTGCTCGGCTGTACGGTACATCGCGTTCCGCTGCACCAGCACTTCGAAGTTCACCTTGTGTCCATCAAACTCCGGCCCATCGACGCAGGCGAATTCACTCTTGCCGTCGATCATGACGCGGCACCCTCCGCACATTCCCGTGCCATCGATCATGATCGGGTTCAGGCTCACGACGGTATGGATGTTCTCTTTTCGCGTCAGCTCGGAAACCGCCTTCATCATCACGATCGGTCCGACCGCAACCACCAAGTCGATGCGCGTCCCGTTCTCAATCAACTGCCGCAGTTTGTCGGTTACGAATCCTTTATCGGCATAACTGCCGTCGTCGGTCGTGATCAGAAGTGCGTCGCTCACCGCGCGCATCTCCGATTCCAGGATCACAAGCTCTTTATTTCGCGCTCCCACGATCGAGAGCACCCGGTTCCCCGCGCGCTTCAGAGCCGCAGCCGTGGGATACGCCATCGCCGTTCCTACACCACCGCCAACCACCACCGCGGTGCCATAATTCTTGATCTCCGAAGGCTTCCCCAAGGGACCGACCACATCCAGAATCGAGCCTCCCGTCTCGAGCGAGTTCAGCAGCGTCGTAGTCTTGCCCGCCGCCTGCACCACGATGCTGATGGTCCCCTTCTCGGGATCGGAATTCTCGATCGTGACTGGAATGCGCTCGCCTTCTTCGTAAATTCGTAGAATGACGAACTGTCCCGGCTTCTGTTTACGCGCGATCCGGGGCGCTTCGATAACGAACCGCTTGATACCCGGCGCAAGAAATTGTGCGTGGACGATTTTGAACACAGGCGCTCCGTGGAAGAACGATGAACGACCCGACCTCATGATTGTGTCTGGGATCACACTGCCCAGGCTGTGATTAGCATCACAGGGTAGTGTGCGGATATCGCGTACCAGGAACCCTGATAAACGTACACGTTCGTTATCGGTGATATGCAGATTTCTGCATACTGATCTCACGCTGGCCAAAGATTTTACAAATTTCTAACATGGCGTCGTCGCCAAGTCTTCAGAGCTGTGTATACTTTTTGCCCACGGCTGCATCGGCGCCGCGAGCACCGATCGGAATCATCCCCCAACAAACTCTCACAACTCTCAGGAGGACTCATGCCAGTCACGAACCAACGCAAGGCAAGTGCTTTTGCCTGCGTGGCCTTGTTTGTTTTCGCATTTTGGACAACCATCGCAAGTGCACAGAATCCGCTCGGCCTGCCCGTTTCGCCCAAGTCGGGGAGTTTACTTGTCGGCGAAGCTATTCACAGTGGGGCGCTCCAACTCACACCGTCGTACGAAACATCGCTTGTTGAGCCGGCACTCTCTTGCTCACCCCTTCCCTGCGTGCTGCCCAACGTCCAGGCATCCGGAGGCACTAACATCGCCAATGAAGATCCCATCGTGGTCAACCCTAAAAATCCGTCTCAGATTTTGACTGGTGCCAACGACTACAGCTGCTCGAATACTCTGCAGGGCTTCTATGCATCCAGTGATGGTGGATCGACTTGGACTCGCAACTGTTTGCCTGCAATTTCTGGCGGATCGGGTGATGGCGATCCCACGGTAGGTTACGATCTTCTGGGCAACGCATTCGCCGGAGGCATCCAAGTCGGTCCTCAGGGACAGATAATCGCGGTTTCCATTTCAACTAACAATGGAACGACCTGGAGCACTCCAGTCGTGGCCGTGAAGCCAACGATTAGTGGAGGCATCACTGACAAAGATTGGTTGCAGGTCGACACCACTGCGGCGAGCCCGCACGCCAATTGCCTCTATGTCTCGAACACGCAATTTAACTCCTCCGGCTCCGAGTCTCAGATCAGCGTCTCCCACTCATGCGACCACGGACAGACATGGAAGACTGCCACGATCGATCCGGTGCAAAGCAGTGTGGTGGATCAGTTCAGCGACTTGGCTATCGGTAAGGATGGGACAGTGTATGTCTCATGGCAACGCTGCCCTCCGACTGGTCCGACCGGAGACTGCGGTGGCACGACGGCAAAAATGATGATCTCGAAATCGACCGATGGCGGCACCACGTGGTCCACTCCGGTAACGATGGTCTCTGCAAACCTCGCCCCGGACACCTGCGGCGCCTACTATGGCTGCTTGCCAAATACATCTGAGCGGGTTTCGGACATTCCGGGCATAGCGATCGACAACAGCACTGGCCCGAATGCGGGTCACCTCTACGCCATCTATTACACCTGGACGGGCACGCAGATGAAAGTCTACGTGACCCACTCTGCCAACGGCGGAACAACCTGGAGCGCTGGCGTTGCGGTGGCTCCTTCAACGGCAACCCATGACCAGTTCTTCCCTTGGCTGAACGTCGCGGCCAATGGCGATGTCGGCGCTACCTGGCTCGACCGCCGCAACGACCCCAGTAACCTGAAATACGACGCGTATCTTGGCGGTTCCGCAAATGGCGGGAAAAGCTTCCCGTTGAATGCGAAGCTGACGGGCGTTATGTCGAATCCGGACGACGATGGTTTCGGCGGCTCGTTCATGGGCGACTACACCGGCAACGCCATCTCCAACACCGCCCTCTACGCATCGTGGATGGATATGCGCAACGGCACGTTCTCACAAGACTACGTGGGCGGTTACAAACTTCACTGAACAGCCGCAACCGTGTATGCAAAGGACCCCGGAAGATCGGGGTCCCTTTTATTGTCCGGTAAATTCCGCGGTCTGGTTCGCACGCGAAGAGATATGAGCAAGGTGTGATTGGAATCACACCTCGATGACAAATCGACGGCCGAGTGCTTCGACACCCGCTCTGTAAGATCCGAGCGTGCAAAATTCTTCACTTTTTGCGCGCATTCTTCACCCGTCAGGAAAACTTCTCAGAAATCTTTCCCATTCTTCATGCCAGTTCAGAAAATCTGTGTATACTTCCCGCCACGGTGAAAATTGGCCGTTGGCAGGCCTTTCCGCTGGTCTTGCACTCCCCCATTGCTGTCAAATCAGTCCCACGATAAATCACCATCAATGAAAACTTCGATCTTTGTCGGAGACTAGCAAGCGAAAGAAAAAGGAGAATAAATGGCTCGAAGACTGTTTACGCTTTTGCTGACCCTCGTTCTGTCGATGACGTTTCTAAACATGGTTTGTCACGCTGAGTCTCGCCTTTTGACGCGTCACATGCGCTGATACCGTTTCGTACGGTGAAGCACGGCAGATTGGACATCTTCCAGCCGCGCAGACCATGCGCCTGGTACTTGCTCTGCCCCTTCGCAACGAAGCGGACTTGGACAGCTTCCTGGACGACCTCTACGATCCAACCAGCTCTTCTTATCGCCAGTTTCTGACCGTGGAAGAATTCACCGCCAAGTATGGCCCCACTCAGGAAGACTATGACACCGTGATTCGCTTCGCGCGTGAAAATGGCTTCATCGTGGTTGGCACTTCTCGCAATCGCGTCAACGTCGACGTTCAAGGGTCGGTAGCAACCATCGAAAAAACCTTTCACCTCACCATGAACGTCTACCAGCATCCCACCGAGAATCGTACCTTTTACGCACCGGACCGGGAGCCCACAACAAGTCTCTCCTTCCCTCTCTGGCACATCTCCGGCTTGGACAACTATTCAATTCCCCGTTCAGCCCTGAGGCATCGGGAAGAAACCAACGCGCACAGCCTCGCGGTAACCGGCTCCTGCCCCCAACAAAGCTTCTGCGGCAGCGACATGCGGGCAGCGTACTACGGCGGAACTGCTCTGACGGGAAAGGGACAGTCGGTCGGCCTGCTCGAATATGCTGGTACCGACATCGCGGACTTGAACACCTATTACACGAATGCAAAACAAACCAACAAAGTTCCCATCACTCTGACATCGGTGGACGGAACGCCCACCCAGTGCCTCGCCTCGCAAGGTTGTGATGACACGGAACAAACTCTCGATATGACTCAAGCACTGGGCATGGCGCCCGGTCTGGCCAGTCTGGTGATGTACATTGGGTCCACCGACTCGGCCCTCTTCAACGCGATGGCTACCGCGAAGCCGCTCAACTACAACTTGAGTTCCTCGTGGTATTGGGGTCCGGCAGATCCGAAAACGGATGATCCGTACTTCAAGGAGTTCCAGGCCCAAGGACAGACTTTATTTGATGCTGCTGGCGACAACCGGTCCTGGCAAGTTGGAGGGTCCATCTGGCCGGCCGATGACGCGTATGTGGTATCAGTGGGTGGAACCGATCTGACGACCACCGGTCCGGGTGGGGCGTGGAAGTCGGAAACTGGCTGGTCCGATAGCGGTGGCGGCTTCTCGCCCAACAACATCCCAATTCCTACCTGGCAGAAAAAGACGGCCAGTGGCTGCGCGAGTTGTTCGCAAACTCTCCGTAACGGACCTGACGTTGCGGCGAACTCAAACTTCACCTTCTATGTCTGCGCCGACCAAAGCAGCTGCACCGCGAATTATTACGGTGGTACCAGTTTCGCCGCCCCCATGTGGGCTGGTTGGTTGGCCTTGGTGAATCAGTTTGAAGTTGCGCACGGCCATAAACCGGTCGGATTCATCAACCCGGCGTTGTATTCGCTTGGGTTGAGCGCGAAGTACAACACCGATCTAAACGACGTCACCTTGGGAAACAACGGTTATAACGCGACCAAGGGCTACGATCTGGTCACCGGCTGGGGAAGTCCCAAGGCTGGTGGGTTCATTAAGTGATGCTTCGTCGCCGGCTCGTTCACAAAAGGATGATACGAGCAGCTACAGGCTCACTCAACCTTATCTCAGTCTGAAAGCAGGGACCCCGGAAGCTTCGGCGTCCTTTTTTCGAATGGTTTAGGTTTCTGCTTCTTTCGGCTTGAAGATCAATCCCTGACTTGTCCGGCTATTCATCACGATACGCAATGGTTCGGCGAGTTGCAGGAGCCGCACGCATTCGCGTTCCTCCCGCGCGGGCTGCTCAGAAAGCCATTGCCAATCGAGCGACCCTTCGCCCGCATCGGGATTGACCGTAAAGTAGCCGATCTGAAACGCTGTGAGGTTCTGGAAGAAGTGGCTTCCCTGTGACGGAGTAACCCGGAAGTCACGGAATCCGGCTTCCACAATGACGCGCGCGCCAGAGATTTCATCCCACTCCACGGGAATGCCCAGCCACGGATCGTTCGATCCCCAGCGACCCACACCAACCAGCAGGTACGGCCGATTTTCAGCGCCGAGGGTGGCATTGAAGTGAGCTACGGCTTCTGCGACCTGCTGGCTGCGGCTGCGCTCGAAGCGATGGGAGTCGACCACGACGATGTCGAAAAGATTCTCGATGCGTCCGTTACCCAAGACCTTTGTACTTTGACAGATGAGTTGTGCTGGTTCGACATTCGCGATTTCGAGATCCTGATGATCGCGAGCCAGCGTGAGCGGACGGATCTGGAGGAATCCGAACTCGGCCGGTTCTTCACCTTCCGCCAGTCGCACGGCGAATTCAATCTCGACTGGATTGCCGAGAGCGTCTTCGCCCGCCCGCACCAGCATTTCCAGAATCGACGCAATCGGAAAAATCCCATGCTTGAGCATGGGAGCAAAGGTCACGATGCGCGGACCGGGACGGCTGAGGCCATCGTAAACCGCCTGATTATCTGCGGAGTAGGTTGAGGCGACAGCATTCAGCGTTCCATCCGCCTCGGCCACATCAAGACCGAAACGCATCTCGCGCAGATGGCCTGCTCCTGCTCCATGCGGCACACCGTCAAGTTCCAATGCGCAGAATTCAGTCTGCGTATTGGCCAGGATGTCTTCCACCGAGGAGAACTGCAGAAGGTTGCGCGGATACCGCGGACAGAAGCTGATGCATTTGCCCCCGTCCACTACGGTTCGTCCCAGCCCGAGCGCAATCGCGGCGATGCCGTCGGAGTACGTCATCGGCTCAATCGGATAAAAATTGTGAGAGCGCACCACACCGGAGAAATCCGGATAAAAGCGCTGCCCATGCAGCGCACCGACCACCTGCTGCAGGATGACCGCCATCTTCTCTTCTTCCAGCCGATACGGCGTCGCTCGGACATACGCCTTGGCATGCTGGGTGAAGGTGGAGGCATACACACGTTTGATCGCCTCCGACAGCTCTTCCAGCCGGATCTTCGTGTCCGCCTGCTGATTGCCCAGCATGAATGTTTCGTACACGCCGGTGAATGGCTGGTATTGCGAATCTTCCAGCAAGCTCGACGAGCGCACGGCCAGCGGATAGTGGACTTCTTCCAGAAAGGCTTTCAGATTCTCAGTTAGCGATTCGGGCAGTGGGGAATCGAGAAAGCGCTGCTGGATCTGGGTGTCGTCATCGCAATGCAGTGCGAAGTCGCTGAGGTTGTTCTCGCTCAGGAACAGGTCGAACATGTCGGTAGCGATGACGACGGCTGGAGGAACCGAGATGCGCACTCCGGGAAAGCGCCTGGCAATGCGGCGCGTGCGCAGCAGATGGCGCACGAAGGCCAGACCGCGAGCCTTGCCTCCCAGAGAGCCGGAGCCGATGCGCAGGAAGCTCGATTGCGCGGGCTTGAAAGTATCCGACTTGAAGTCGCCGATGAGCACTTCATTCTGCTCGCGGCGATAATCATTGATCGATTCGATCAGGTCGCTGCGAAGGTGCTCGGGGCCATCGAAATCAGAGACTTTGCGTGGCCGCAGCTTCGCCGCCAGCGCGAATTCCGTACGTGCCATCAGCCAATGTGAGAAGTGATTGCGCTGGGCGTGATACATCAGGCTGTCGGTCGGAAGTGTCTGCAGGGTTTCTTCGAGTTCATTTAAATCTTTCGCGCGTCCGACCTCAATCTGATCGGGCATGCGAAAGACGAAATCGCCGAATCCGAACTGATCGGTGAGAATCCGCCGCAGGTCTTTCAGCAATGTGGGCGAGCGTTTGCGCAAGAATGCATAACCTTCCGCATGCGCTCGCGGACGAAACTCGGTGCGACTGGTCTGCAGCACGACCGGGACATCAGGCGTCAGATTCTTGACCATGCGGGCCAACTCGAAACCGGCGTCAGGGCTGAGTTTGCCATCCCAGGGGAACTCTACGTCTGAGACGATGCCGAAAATGTAGTCGCGATATCTCTGCACCAGCTCAGCGGCTTCTTCGAAGTTGGAGCTGAGCAGAATCTTGGGTCGCGCCTGCATGCGCACCAGTTTGTGCGCCACGTTAATGCCTTCCTGAATCACGCGCCGCGACTGCTTGATCAACTCGGTGTAGATCACGGGCAGGAACGACGAGTAATAACGGATGTTGTCTTCGACCACGAGCAGCACGGGAACGCCCATGGCGCGCGTATCGTGCAGCACGTTGCGCTTGTCTTCGATGTACTTGACGATTGCGATCAGGATGCGCGCGGTTCCCTGCCAGAGGAAGACGCGGTCGATATCGGTCACAGGATTGCGCGCGACGAAATTCTTGATCTCACGATAGTCGTATCCGAGGACAATGACAGGAGTATCCAGTCCGGCTTCGCGCACCTTGCGGGCGAGATCGGCAGCGTTGGTGTCACCGACCGTGAGGTTGGTGACGATCAGATTGAACTGCGGATTTGACTTGGCCAGATCGAGCGCTTCGGCACAGCTCGACACGTGCGTGATACCGGGAATCTGGCGCAGGTTCAGTTCGAGCGATTCATCGATGAGAAGTTCGTTGAGACGTCCGTCTTCGCGCAAGATGAAGGAGTCGTAAAGGCTCGAGACCAGAAGAATGTTCTGGACTCGAAACGGCATGAGGTTCTCGAAACCTTCGAAGCGCTCTTCGGCGTCGAGAATCGGTTCGGCGATGGGGCGAACAATCATGGGTCAATGACTGCTCATGATACTCGTCCGAGCCTATGCGGAAAGTGATTGAGACTACATCGAGAAAGAAGAGTGGAAGGCGGGTCGCCAGAGTTTTTTGGTCGTGGCGAATGTTTACTCTTTGATTAACGGGAGGTACCCCCCCGGGGGTGCCCTATTGCAATCAGAGACTTAGCGTCAAAACGAAAAGTAATCCCCTGGGGCTCAATCATTTACGGGTAAAATCTTGAGCCATCAGCACTTAGCCCCAGTAATGCTGATCCCTCAAAAAACCGAGAGCAAACTTCATGATTCGACCTGGCATTGGGAGAAGTCAATCGAAAACGCTCGCTGTTAACGGTATCAGTTCCATTTCGGGAACAGCTGTATCCAACAGGAGATGGGAGTGAAAAATCGGGCAATGTGAAACATTCCGGGCGTACGCGGCGGCTTATCTTTGAACGTCTTCTGTAATTTCCGGCGTCAGGGACCGTCTTTAATGCAGAGCGTTTTCTAAGCTTCGGGATTCCAAAGCTTTTCAGGACAAAAGGGCACGAAGGTTCACAAAGGAAAACATCATCCCCTCGCGGAAACGTGGTTCAGCTCGTTAGGGTGTTGTAGAACACAATCGTCGACTGACGGATTTTCAATGCGATTGCCTTTCTTAATACTGCACATCAGCGCCGGAATCGTCGGCTTGATTTCAGGCGCTTTCGCTATGACCTTCCGCAAAGGGTCAGAGCGGCATCGCATGGCAGGAGACATCTTTGTAGTCGCGATGCTCACGATGGGATTATGTGGATCGTATCTCGCCTTGCTGAAACATCAGACGAACAACGTGTTCGGCGGGCTCCTCACGTTTTATCTGATCACCACGGCGTGGCTGAGCGGCAAACAGCGGGATGAAGGCCCAGGCATCTTCGATTGGGGCGCTCTGGCGATGGCCTTGGCGATCGGGACCAGCCTGTTCACTCTGGGGGTGCGAGTGATGAACGGTCAGGCCGAAGGGCAAGCAGGAGTTCCGATTGGCATGTACTTTTTCATGGGTTCGATACCTCTGCTCGCCGCTGTCGGTGATGTTCGCGTGCTGGCCCGCGGCGGAATTTCGGGCCGTCCGCGCCTGGTGCGTCATCTCTGGCGGATGTGTTTTGGACTGTTCATCGCGACCGGTTCCTTCTTCCTCGGTCAGCAGCAGGTGTTTCCCGAAGCGATCCGAAAGCAGTACATTCTAGCGCCGCTGGCGATCTTGCCACTCTTCTTACTGATTTACTGGGTAGTGCGAGTGAAATTTAGTGCCCGCTGGAGGAGCTTGATCGTTCCAACGTACGAGAAGAACCTAGCTGCTCAACAAGCGAGCGGAGATTGACATCCGATGGCACGCGCGACTCGAATACTCGGTTCGGTAGGCTGGTGGCTACTGGTGCCGCTTGCGTTCAGTGCGACACGAACCGTCGCCCAAGAGCCGGAAGTCGTCCTTTACACCTCCTCTAACCTGGTGTTGGTCGATGTCGTCGCCATGAAGAAGGGACTGCCAGAGAAGAACCTAAAGCGCGAAGACTTCCAGCTTTTTGATAACAATACTCCCGTCCCGATCAAGACCTTCGACACGGGCACGCAGTCGACCAGCCGTCCACTTGCACTCTGGCTAGTGGTGCAGTGTCGCATGCCAGGTTGGGAGGGACAGGGGTCAGGCTATTTCGCCGGCCAGATGAATCGCTTCGTTCCCGCGCTGAAAAACCTGGAAAAGGAAGATACCGTCGGCGTCGCGCACTGGTGCGACAACGGGGACTCGCAGCTCGATTTGCAGCCGACCCGCAATGTCGAAGTCTTGGCCCCGGCCGTGGAGCAGGTACTCGCCGCTGAACCCAAACCCGGCAATCACGATCGAACAGGGGAACTGGCGCTGCAGCGAACTCTGCAACTCATCGTCGATGCCACTCGCTCCACGAAGCCCGAGCCTTTGCCCGTCGTCACCTTTCTCTACGGTGACTGGAGCGGAATGCCGCGATCCGAGGCGGACCACTTCATCGGCGAACTGTTGGAAACCTCCGCGGTCGGCTTCGGGCTGCGCGATCAGCGCTCTCCGCACATTTGGTGGCTTCCCGGCGAGCAGCGGCAAGTCGCGCACTACATCGCAACGCAAACCGGAGGCGAATATCTTGACGTCACTCCCGAGACTTATGGCAACGGCCTCGAACAGATTCTCCAGCAATTGCATTTTCGCTACGAACTCGGCTTCCAGCCGCCTCTATTGGATGGCAAGCGTCACAAACTTACGGTCAAGCTGACCGATGCGGTGAAAGAACAATACAGGAATGTGCGTTTGCGATACCGCGCGGCATATGTGCCCGTTCCACTCCGGAGCGAAGTCCAGAATCCTCACTGACTTAGCAGACCCTACAATATCGGCACCCGCTCATTCGTCTACAGAAGTGGATGAACGAAGCGGCGAGCCCGAGGTTCACGGCACTTGAGCGCATGGCACTCGGACGAACGGCGACCGAACAGATGGCGACCGAACAGGACCATCGCATCTCCGAAGTGGTCGGGCGGGAGCGATCCCGGCTGCTCAACTTCATCCGCCGGCACGTGCCCGATCCGACTGACGCGGAAGATGTTTTGCAGGATGTCTTCTACCGGCTGGTCGAGGCCAACCGCCTGCTGATGCCGATCGAGCACGTTACGGGCTGGCTTTTTCGCGTGGCGCGCAATCGCATCACGGATTTGTTTCGCAAGAAAGAGCCGGAGAATTTCAGCGAGATCGAGATTGAGGCCGAGGATGCAGACGGCTTGCAGTTTGAAGACTTATTGCCGTCCCCCGATGACGGGCCGGAGGCGTTGTACATTCGCAGCCGACTGCTGGATGAATTGAAGCGGGCACTCGCTGGGTTACCAAAAGAGCAGCGCGAGGTGTTCATCGCGCACGAGTTGGAAGGACGCAGCTTTAAGGAATTGTCGGAGACAACGGGTGCGAGTTTGAATACGTTGCTCTCGCGCAAGCGGTACGCCGTGCTGCATCTGCGGGAACGACTGCGACACGTGTACGAGGAGTTCGGGCAGTGAGGAATGCCTGGAGCACGCGAGATCCCTCCGCGCGCTGGCAAAAACGCGCGCGTTCGGGATGACGCCATTTTTGAGAATGGAGCGGGTGCCACCTATGAAACACAGTTTGAAGAATCTGATGGAGGATTTATGAGAAGGCGATGGTATTGGATAGTACCGCTGGCACTGATCGGAATTCCGCTGTTTATTTTTGTGGGCGGCGAGGTCGTGATGCATCTATGGAACTGGCTGCTGCCGCCTCTGTTCGGCTGGAAAACGCTCGGCTTCTGGCAAGCGCTCGGACTGCTGGCGCTATGCCGAATTCTTTTTGGAGGACTGGGAGGCCATCATGGAGGTGGCCCCAGGCGGCGCTGGAACGGACGCTGCAAGAGGATGACGCCGCAGGAGCGGGAGAAATTCCGGGAAGCCATGAAGGAAGGGTTCGACTTCGGCCCGTCGGCTCACGAGAGCGCGAGTCACTGAAAAGCTTCCGTGTCGGGATCGCCTCAAGCCATCGCTGACGGAAAATGTTCGCCACCGAGCGCACTAAGGAAGATATTTCCGGTCCGAGGCGGGAAAGAAACAATCGGGCTGGGCTGGGAACTAGCACCAATCAGCCTCAGCTACTCCTGATCAACCTGGGGAAATCGCTCGATTTGCGATCCTAGTCATTCCCACGATCCGTGAAGACGGCCTGCCACTCGAAGCACGATGATCAGCTTTAAGAAGTTCAGCACGAGGCGCCCAAGTTTGTGTGGCCAGGTCATTGCGTCGAATTGCACTCCCCGGTGCTTAGAATTTGAACCGAAGCAAAAAAGCCTCCGTCAGAAAGATGAGTTCGACGACGGCCTCAAATAAGCAATCGAGTGGGGCGTAGGTTAGACGGGCATAAGCGAATCAGACAACTGTCAAACCTTACAGTGCCTATTTGCTTGTAGCTGGCGAGAACAGAGGGATAGCACTCATAGTGCTTTTGATCTTGTCGGCCCGCTCTCAATGCGAAGCACAGACGGTGAGTAGCATCTGTCACGAATGACAGTTGACCATAATTCTCTTAGGCCATACGATTCGTACCAATTTGGCTAGGGAGTCCTTGGGAACCGGGATATCTGGGGGATTGGAAGGTTCCCGGAACTTTTCTGCCACGGTTTGTCCCTCCCCCTCGGCTGCTCGAGAAGAGAGAGAAAAGCCCGCGTGGTCGTTAGGATTGCAGCCGATGGGATTTTTGCAGAGCCGAATGGGGAATAGTTCCTCGGGGGACAATTTCCGGTCACCCCAAGACCGTCCCCGAGTCCAAAAGAAGAGCCTCGGTCCCCGGCCGGGGCTCTTCGATTGCCGGGCAGAATCTCGTTTGCTCATTTTCCCTCCTGCGACTAAACGCAATGGAAGGCGCTCATAGAGGGGTTTGCACCGAGGCCGACGCACAATAACCTCGGCTTGCGGGCGGACGTTCACATCAGTGAACGCAAGAAGAGTTCGTCACTCCCAATTCATATCGGGGATGGTGCGGCTGACGCGCGAACCGGCTTTTCGAGTTTCGCTAACTGCTTTTGTAAATCTTCGACCAGTTTGCCCGTCGGTCTTTGCCCAAGCGCAGGCCCTACTTCGTTGGCTGTCCACAAGGGCGCCGCATCTGCACAAGGTATGTTCCCGCCAACAAAGATAGCCAACCCCTCGGTGATCCGTTCCATCCTCGTCGGCTTCGATGAGGAATACTCCACAATGACTATGATGAGGTCAGCAGTCTCGGCATCATCGACAAGCTGAAAGCGTCCCCACTTTAGGAGCGCCTTCTTGAGTGTCTGCACAGCTTTGCTGGTCGGATCCAACAAGAGTGGCTCGCTGACAACGAAAACCGTTCTAGCAGCCAGCAGAGTTCGCAGGGCTGTGGGCGAAGCCTGAGGAGAATTGTCCTTGTCGCATTGCTCCCCGGAAGAGAACAGGCCTGCCTGCCAATCAGGGCCAGACGATGCTTCGGGTACTCCCGCGTGAGCTATTGCGGTCGCGTAGCTGCCTGCAATCAAAAGCCATGTGGTCAATCGGCGCATAAAAAAGAGAGGGCGTCGAAACAGTCACCGTAGAAATCACATTTTTATGCAGTTTAGCGCGGATACAAACTAGCAATAATGCAGGAGGTGGGATAAAAGATCCGGTAATGGTACCAATGCAATTCGCTGACAACGCACTTAAGCAGAAATTAGAAGCCCCACCTTCGTCGCAACGAGCGCGGCAAAGATGGGGCTTCCGATTCATCGTTACTGCATGCACCGCCGGGCTTCGCCCGGCTGGACAGTCCCTTCGGCTCCGCTCAGGGCGGGCTTAGGCGGCTGTCCCCACATAAGTCACATCAACATCTACACAAACTAATTACACCAGTCCCTGATCCAGCATCGCGTTGGCTACTTTCACGAAGCCGCCGATGTTGGCGCCGTTCACCAGGTTGCCGGGCGTGCCGTATTTCTCGGCCGTTTCGTAGCAGTTCTGGTGGATGGCGATCATGATCTTGTGCAGACGGTCGTCGACTTCGTCGCGAGTCCAGCTCAGCCGTGCGCTGTTCTGGGCCATTTCGAGGCCGGAGGTGGCCACGCCGCCAGCATTGGCAGCCTTGGCCGGTCCGTACAGGATCTTGGCATCGAGGAACATCTTGGTTGCTTCGAGCGTGGACGGCATGTTCGCGCCTTCGGCCACCAGCTTGATGCCATTCTTGATCAGGTTCGCCGCATCTTTCGCGGTGATTTCATTCTGGGTCGCGCTAGGGAACGCGCAATCAGCCTTAATGTTCCACAGCGGATTGTGCTCCAGCTTGATATCCGTGGGCATGAAGATGGCTTTCTTGAACTTGTCGGCGTAGTCGCGGATGCGTCCACGCTTCACGTTCTTCAGTTCCATGATGTAAGCCAGCTTCTCGCGATCGATGCCATCGGGATCATAGATGACGCCGTTCGAGTCGGATGCCGTGACCGGCTTGGCTCCGAGATCGATCAGCTTCTCGATGGTGTATTGGGAGACGTTGCCGCTGCCGGAAACCAGGCAGAGCTTGCCGTCGAACGAATCTTTCTTCGTCTTCAGCATTTCTTTGGCGAAGTAGACGCAGCCGTAGCCGGTGGCTTCCGGACGAATCAGCGATCCGCCCCAGCCCAGGCCCTTGCCCGTCAGGACGCCGGTGAATTCGTTGCGCAGCCGCTTGTACTGGCCGAACAGGAAGCCGATTTCGCGGCCGCCCACGCCAATGTCGCCGGCCGGGACGTCGGTGTCGGGGCCGATGTGGCGCTGCAGTTCGGTCATGAAGCTCTGGCAGAAGCGCATCACTTCGTTGTCACTCTTGCCCTTGGGATCGAAGTCCGATCCGCCCTTGCCGCCGCCCATGGGCAGCGTGGTGAGCGAATTTTTGAAGACCTGTTCAAATGCCAGGAATTTCAGGATGCCGAGATTCACGCTGGGATGGAAGCGCAGTCCGCCCTTGTAGGGGCCGATGGCGCTGTTCATCTCGATGCGGAATCCACGGTTGACTTGAATGTTGCCCTGGTCATCGAACCACGGCACGCGGAACATGAGAACGCGCTCGGGCTCGACAACTCTTTCGAGCAAACGGGAGGACTGATACTCGGGATGTTTCGCAAGGACCAACCTGAGAGAGTCGAACACTTCAGCTACCGCCTGATGGAACTCGGGCTCAGCGGGGTTCTTCGCTTTCACACTGATCATCACGGATTCAATGTAGTCACCAGGTACTTTGACTCCTGGGTGTGTCATCACAGCCATAGTTCCTACCTCCGTAGGTACAGCGTTGGAAACATAATGCCGCTCTTCATTCTCGGCTTCCAGGGGAAAGGGGCAGTGACAATTCTCACGGTGAGGGGTGATCCGAGTCACTGGGATATAAGTGCAGCAATTGCAACGAGATACAGACGGCTAGAGCGGGCATCCGGGTTGATTGCCCTGATACCCCGAAGGCGGGACAATCGGCATCTCCACCTGAAGTGCAGGCATTGCGAGCAATGCTATCATTGATGGCATGGCGAACATTACGATTCGAAAGCTGGAAGAGACCACGAAGCGCAAGCTGAAAATCCGTGCCGCCACAAACGGGCGGTCGATGGAGCAGGAAGCCCGCGAGATTTTGAAGAGCGCACTGGCTCAATCCCCCAAGAAGCAGGCCAATCTGGCGGAACGCATTCGCGATATCTTCTCGCCGCTCGGAGGAGTGGAGTTGGAGCGCCTTCCGCGCGAGCCCATTCGCGATCCGCAATGGCTGGCAGAGCGGGAGTAGCGTGAACGGCGTTCACCATTCCCTCTTATGATCATTCTTGATACCAATGTGGTTTCGGAACTGATGCGCCCCGCGCCAGAGCGTCGGGTTCTGCATTGGTTCAGCAGTCAAGCTACGGAAGACTTGCACGTCACTTCCGTCACCATGGCGGAGATTCTTCACGGCATTGAACTCGTCGCTGGAAGCAGGCGTCGCGACGCGCTTCGCGGCGGTGCCGAAAAGATGTTCGAGGGCGTATTCGCGGATCACGTTCTGACCTTTGAGGACCGAGCCGCGCGTGCGTTCTCGCAGATTGCGTCATCTCGGCGCCGGCAAGGTAAACCCATGTCCGTATTCGATGCGCAGATTGCGGCGATCGCGCGAGCGCACGGAGCAACGCTGGCCACGCGCAGCCCGTACGCTTTCGAAGAATGTGGTGTAAGGCTGGTCAATCCGTGGGAAGGGTCATTCTGAGGACGGCGCAAGCCGTCCGAGGAACCTGACGGCGTCCCGATTCGTTGGAGTCCATGGATCTCGTACACTGCCGGCGTTCGAGATGCGCCCGTACGCAACACACACACTTTCCGCTGACGTACGGTCCCTCGCGCCGGCTTCGCCGCCACTCAGGATGACAGGGTAATATTAATTGTCAGCAGATTCGCGGCAGTTGTTCGCCGCTCAGCATGTCGACGACGCGGTTGCCGCCGATGCGGCTTTGCAGGACGACGGTGCGACCGGGAGTCTCTTCGACTTTGCCGACGCGAACGGATGCTTGCGAGACTTCCACTTTCTTCATCACTTCGAGAGCGGCATCGGCTTGCGCCGCTGGGACGAAGACGGCGAAGCGTCCTTCGTTGGCTACGTAGAGTGGATCGAGGCCGAGAATTTCGCAGGCACCCTGCACGACTTCATCGACCGGAATTAGGGCTTCTTCCAGCTTGATGCAGACATTGCGATCAGAAGCAATTTCGTTCAGCGTTGTTGCCAGCCCGCCGCGGGTCAGGTCGCGCAGGCAGTGGATTTCGATTCCGGCATTCAGTAGAGCCTCGACCGACGGCCAGAGGTTGGCGCAATCGGTGAGGATCGGTGATTCGAATTCGAGGCCTTCGCGAACCGAGAGAATCGCGATGCCGTGACGGCCGAGATCGCCGCTGACGATGACGACATCTCCGGGCTGCACCGACGCCGGACCGATGATCTTTGCGTTGGAATTGGCCTCGTCAATCCCCTCAGGGGCTAAAGCCCGTGTGTTTGTTGGGTCTTGACGGCGCGGCTGAAGCCCCGCCCTTTCAAAACTATCGATCACGCCGATGCCGGACGTGTTGACAAAGATTCCGTCGCCCTTGCCTTTGTCGACGACTTTCGTGTCGCCGGTGACCAACTTCACGTTGGCTTTGGCGGCGGCCTTCTCCATCGAAGTGACGACGGTGCGGAGTGTTTCCATCTCGAGCCCTTCTTCGAGAATGAATCCAGCGCTGAGGTACAGCGGGCGCGCGCCGCACATGGCGAGATCGTTCACCGTGCCATTCACGGCGAGATCGCCGATATTGCCGCCGGGGAAAATCAGGGGGCGGACAACGAAGGAATCCGTGGTGAAGGCCAGGCGCGATCCATTTACCGCGACGATCGCGCCATCATGCCGCTGCTCGAGCATGGGATTGCCGAAGGCAGGCATGAAGATTTTTTCGATGAGCTGATGAGTGAGGCGTCCGCCGCCGCCATGCGCGAGGACGATGCGATCGTCAGCGACTCGCGGGACTGGACAGCTCAGGTTGAACGAGATGGTTTTGGCGTCTGCCATAGTGATAGTAGGCCGCGCACGCGCCTTCTGACGATACCATGGGAGCGCCCAGGGGATTTTCCGGGGTACACTTCACGGCAAAAGCGGGGCAGTCGTGAGGCTTCTTGATGCCCTGCAGAATCAGTCCGCTGATACATTCGGGCGATTCGTGCGCCGGAGTTCCGGTGAATGGGAAGCGGCGATTGGCATCGTACTTCTGAAAACGCCCGCGAAGCTGGAAGCCGCTGGCGGGAATCTCGCCCAGGCCGCGCCACTCGCGCGGAGTGACTTCAAAAACTTCCTCGATGGTTTTTTGCGCAGGCAGGTTCCCTTCCCGGCGCACGGCACGCGCGTACTGATTCTCCACTTCGCGACGGCCTTCTTCCAGTTGGCAGACCGTCATGTAGATGCCTTCGAGAATGTCGAGCGGCTCGAATCCGGTGACGACGATCGGGACCTTGTATTTTTCGGCGATGGGAAAATATTCTTCGAATCCCATGATCGTACAAACGTGACCGGCAGCGAGGAACCCTTGCACCACGCAGCTCTCGGAAGAGAGCAACGCTTCCATCGCCGGAGGGACGAGCACGTGTGAAACCAGCAGGGAGAAATTCTCGATGCCGTCATGATCAGCCTGCCATGCTGCCATCGCATTCGCCGGAGCGGTGGTTTCAAATCCGACGGCGAAAAATACCACTTGCTTCTCGGGATTTTGTTTCGCGACCTTCAGCGCGTCGAGCGGCGAGTAGACGATGCGGACGTCGGCGCCTTCCGCCTTGGCGTCGAACAGACTCTTCGCCGACCCAGGAACTCGCAGCATGTCACCGAACGAGCAGAAGATCGCGTCCGGACGCGCGGCGATGGCAACGGCCTTGTCGATTAACTCGATTGGCGTAACGCATACCGGGCAACCGGGGCCGTGGACGAGGGTGATCTCGCGCGGGAGCAGGTCTTCGAGTCCGCTTTTGACGATGGTATGAGTCTGGCCACCGCAGATTTCCATGACGGTCCAGGGGCGGGTGACCTTCTGCCGGATTGCCGCCGCTAATTGTTCGGCGGCTTTCGGATCGCGATATTCACTGACGAACTTCACCGAGTTCCTCTTCCAGTCCGCCCATCTGCTTGAGGTATTCAAAGACGCGCTGGGCTTCTTCCTCGTCGATCACGCTGATGGCGAATCCGACATGGACGAGGACGTATTTACCGATTTCGGCTTCGGGCGTGTAGGCGAGGCTGATTTCCTTGCGGATACCGCCGAAATCGACTTTGGCAGAACGGAAGGCAATGTCGCCGGCATTGATGATTTCGACGACCTTGCCTGGAACTGCGAGACACATAGACCAGACCTCCAGCGACCACAGGGGCTCAAAGCCCCGCATGAGAAATGCGCCTGACGCGGCCCTAAAGGGCCGCTCTTCCACTTGCACCTCAGGCGGTCTATAACGACCGCTGTTCCAACCATGACTGCCACGATGCGCACTCGTGTAGCGCCGTCGTTTCGCGTGCGTTATAGTCCGGCCATCACTGCTTGTCCCAGAGCGATACCGCCATCGTTCGGTGGCACTCGCTGATGCGTGTGCACGACGTAGCCGCGGGATTCGAGCACCAGGACCGCGCGCTCCGTCAGATAGCGGTTTTGAAAAACGCCGCCGCTGAGCACGATCTGCTTCAGTCCGACGGTTGTGGCGACCTCCACAACCCAGTTCACCAGCGCATTGTGAAACCGGGCCGAGATGATTGGGGCGGAAACTCCCTTGCGCTGATCGTTCAAGACTTCTGCAATCAAGGGACCCCAGTCACCACTGCTCAAAGGATACGCCTCTTCGGCGTGCAAAGCTCCAATTTCATTTTCGAGCAACATCGCGGCCTGGCCTTCAAAGCGGTTCTGCTGGGCAAGCCCGGTGATAGATGCCACCGCGTCAAAGAGCCGTCCCACGCTAGTGGTAGGTACGACATTGATCCCATTGCGGAGCATATATCGGACTCTCGCATCGTCCAATCGGGTTTTCCCTGTCGAAAGCTCAGGGATATCCCCGTCCGGTCCGAGGACCTCGAACAAAAGGCTGGCTGCCGAGCGCCAGCCTTCGCGGACCGCCGCATCTCCGCCGGGCAAGCCGAAGGGGCGCAGGTGCGCGACGCGGTCGTATCTATTTGCGTCCACACGGAAGAACTCACCGCCCCAGATCGCGCCGTCGAGGCCGTACCCGGTGCCATCCCAAGAAATGCCGAGATAAGGGCCATCGACATTATTCTCGGCGGCACAGGCGGCGACGTGCGCCTGATGATGCTGCACACGAATGATGGGCAACCCTGACTTTTCGGCCCACTGGGTGGAAGCGTAGTCGGGGTGCAGATCGCAGACCACGGCCTCAGGCTTGAAGCTGTAGAGGCGGCAAAGATCATCAATCGCTCGCTCGAAGGCGTGACGAGCTTCGAGGGTTTCAAGATCGCCAATGTGCTGGCTGAGGAAGATGTCGTTGCCGACGGCGATTGCGACGGTGTTTTTTAAATGTCCACCGACGGCGAGCAGTGGGGGTAATTCTTTGGCGACTCGGATACCCAAGGGCGCATAACCGCGAGCACGACGCAGGATTCCGGCGCGTCCGCGGGTCAGGCGAACGACAGAATCGTCACAGGCGCGAACGATGGGCCGGTCATGCATCAGGAAATGATCGGCAATGTCTTTCAGGCGGATGGTGGCTTCTTCATTTGCGATAGCAATCGGCTCGTCGCTGCGATTACCGCTGGTCGCGATCAGCGGGAACGGGCATTGCTGCATCAGCAGATGATGCAGCGGTGAATACGGCAGCATCACTCCGAGATAGGGCGAACAGTGCGCAACATTCCAGGCGACGTCGGTGCCGCTTTTTGGTCTAAGAAGCACGATGGGCGCGGCTTGCGATTCGAGCAGTTCCTGTTCTGCGGGAGCGATCTCACAGTATTCGAGCGCCATCTTGAGTGAAGGCATCATTAGCGCGAAGGGTTTTTCCTCGCGATGCTTGCGCTGGCGCAGGCGCGCCACGGCGGCAGGCTGGCGGGCATCGGCCAGAAGCTGAAAGCCTCCGATGCCTTTGAGGGCGACAATCTCTCCTCGCAGCAGGGCCGCGGCGGTTTCGGCGATCGTGCCGTCAGTCGTTTTACCGGAAAGTCTGGGTCCGCAGACCGGGCAGGCATTCGGCTGGGCGTGAAAGCGGCGGTTGGCAGGATTTTCGTATTCTTCGCGGCAGGCCGGGCACAGGACAAACTCTCGCATCGTCGTGTTGGGCCGGTCGTAGGGAATGTCGACGACGATGGTGTAACGCGGGCCGCAGTTGGTGCAGTTGGTGAAGGGATATTGAAAGCGCCGGTTCGCGGGATCGAAGATTTCGGCGCGGCAGTCATCGCAGGTGGCGAGATCGGGCAGAACATTGACGGATTTCGCAGAGCCCGACTCGCTGTGATGGATCTCGAACTTGATGAAGCCCTGGAGTGGAAGCCACGTAGATTCGCGCGTGGTGATCACCGAGGCTTTCGGACGCTCGAGTTCGATGCGCTGTTCGAAGCGCCGCAGTTCGTCGGGAGAGCCTTCGACCTCGACGACGAGACCGGAGGAGGAGTTCAGCACCCATCCAGGCAGAGACATTTCGGTCGCGAGGCGATAGACGAAGGGGCGGAAGCCGACACCCTGGACAGCTCCGCGCAGGGTGATGCGAAGGCGTTGCCTGGCTGGCTTGGATACGACTGGCATGCGCAAGATTGATTCTAAGCTTCCGCAACAGCTTCAACCACAAAGGGCACGAAGGTACGCAAAGGAGAATCGCGACCGGGCCTTCGTGTTGCTTCGTGCGTTTCGTGGTTACGATTTGGGCGAATATGAGTCGACCAGCCGCACGATGGTAGAAACCAATTCCGGAAGAGCAGCGGCGACCGGGGCAGACAGAGAATCGCCGTGATCGAAGTTCTCTCCCGCAACCGTGATGACGAACGCCTTGGGGGTGGCGCCGTAGAGTTCCTTCGCCAGGTCGAGAACTTTCTCGGGAGAGTAGACGTGCGAGAAGTGAGCCGGTTCATTCGGGGCATAATTGCTGGTTGAAATCTCGCGAACGCGAATATCGCCCGGCCGGCGATTCTCGGTATCATCCACGCGAGCTGCATCCAGGCAAGCCGCATCAACGAAGAGCACCAGTTCGTGGTGCTGGGCCGCGTCCGCGAGTTCGGGGGCCAGTTGATGCAGTCGAATGATTTCGACATCGGATGCAGAGAGTTTCTGCGCGAGCGCATCGGCGGCGCGCCAGGCAACGCCGTCATCGCAGCGCAGCGGGTTTCCGTAGGCGACGATGAGAATGCGGGGCATGTTCAGGGAAAACAGTTTGTCATTCAGAGTGCGACGGCAGTCCGAGGAACCTTAAAGCATTTGCCCTGTCCTCGGCAGAGTAAGGGAACTGTGGTGATTCATGAAGTGCAGGACCTCTCATCCACTTCATCTCAGATTTACACCGACGTATGGTCCTTCACACCGGCTTCGCCGCTGCTCAGGATGACATCGTTCTGATCCCGAGAAGTTCTTACGCGCGCGCGATCGTGTCGAGACTGTGGTGCTGCATGAAGTGCAGGACCTCCCATCCACTGCATCGCAGATTTACACCGACGTATGGTCCTTCACACCGGCTTCGCCGCTGCTCAGGATGACATCGCTCTGATCCCGAGAAACTCTTACGCGCGCGCGACCGTGTCGAGCACTTCTCCTTCGGGACTGACAAGGTCGATGCGGAGCGGCATCTGTCCCATGGCATGGGTAGAGCAACTCAGGCAAGGATCGTAACAGCGGATCACGGCCTCGACACGATTCAGCATGCCGGGAGTGAGATGGCGTCCCTGGACAAAGTGTTTGGCCACCTGCAGCACGCTCCGATTCATAGCCAGATTATTGTGGCCAGTGGCGATCACCAGATTCACCCAGCGGATCAAGCCCTGCTCGTCGATCTTGTAGTGATGGAAGAGCGTCCCGCGCGGAGCCTCGCATGCCCCAACCCCTTCGAGCGCGTTGGGCCGGGCGACAGCGCGAACGTGCTTGGAAAGAATTTCTGGATCGTTGAGCAGCTGTTCGAGGCGTTCGATGCAATAAAGAATCTCGATCAGCCGCGCGTGATGATAGTGGAACGAGCTCAGCACTGCAGTGCGCTGCAGTTCATGGAATTCGGCGAGTTCCTGGTCGGCGCGCTGCGTACCGCAACGATCGGCGACGTTGAGGCGGGCCAGCGGGCCAACGCGATAGATGCCGTCGGGAAATCCTTTGGGCTTGTAATAGGTGGACTTCAGATAGCTCCAGGGCTCGACTTTTTCTCCGATGTAGTCGGAGTACTGTGTAGGATCGAGATCGTCGGCGACGACATGGCCGGAAGCGTCTACGATGCGAAGTTTGCCGTCGTAGAAGGTGAGGCCATTATCTTTTTTTACGATGCCCATGAACATCGTGGGAAAGTTGCCGAAGGTGGAAATCTCTTCGCGGAAACGCTCCATGCTGCTCTTGAACCATTCGAGGGTGCGCTCGGCGATGGCGAGAGCGTCGGGCAGCGCCCACAGGATCGCGTCCCGATTGGCTTCGGTGAGCGCTTCGCTGACCCCGCCGGGAACGATCCAGGCCGGATGAATGCGTTTGCCGCCCAGGCGCTCGATAATCTTCTGTCCAAACTGGCGCAGGCGGATGCCGTCGAGCGCGAGTTCGGGATTCTTCTCGGCAACGCCGAAGATGTTGCTCTTGGCCGGATCGGCGTCCATGCCGAGGAGCAGGTCGGGCGAGGAAAGATGAAACAGGCTGAGCGCGTGCGACTGCGTAACCTGAGCCAGTCCGAAGATGCGGCGCAGCTTGTCCGCCGTGGGCGGGATTTTTACGGCAAGTAGAGAGTCACAAGCCTTGGCCGAAGCGATCAAGTGGCTGACCGGGCAGATGCCGCAAATACGGGCCATCAGCGATGGCATCTCGTAGAACGGGCGCCCATCGCATAACTTCTCGAAGCCGCGGAACTGGGTGACGTGGAAGCGTGCGTCCTCGACGCGCCCGTCTTCGTTCAGATGAAGCGTGATCTTGGAATGGCCTTCGATGCGCGTCACCGGATCGATGACGATGGTGCTTTCCTGCTTCACGAATAGCTCCCTTTAGCCACGAGCTCTGAGTTACGAGCCACGAGCTCTGAGCTTCGAGTTACGAGTTAGAAACTTCAGCTAGCAGCATCAGTCCTAGACCCGGCATAGATATCTCGCAGCTGATAGCTCATGGCTCATAGCTCGCAGCTGACGGCTCGTTTACGATCCAAATCGTGTTTTCAGACTCACGTCCGGGTTGCGGCCTGCGAGCAATTCCGTCACGACGTAGTAAATCGTGTCGGCCGAAGGCGGACAACCGGGAACGAAAACATCCACTTTGACGAATTCATGCACTGGCCGCGACGTCGGCAGCAGCGCGGGAACAACTTGATTCGGAATGCCTGGATCAAATGTGACATTCTCACGATAGGCGCGGTCGTAGACGGCCTTGGTGCCGAAGGGATTGCGCATCCCGGGGACATTCGCTGTGACCGCACAGTCGCCGAGCGAAACCAGCGTCGTGGTGCGTTCGCGAACCAGCTTGATCTTGTGCAGATCTTCTTCGCTGCTGACGGCGCCTTCGACTAGCGTGACGTCGACGCCCTCGGGAAATTCCTTGGCATCGACCAGCGGGCTGTAGACCAGATCGGCAGCGGCCGCCACTTCGAGCAAGCGCTCATCCATGTCGAGGAACGACATGTGGCAGCCGGAGCAGCCGTCGAGCCATACGGTGGCAATTCGCTTCTTACTCATGGAACCCACTCAGTTCTCTCCGCATCGACTCGGTTCCCTCAGGGGCTAAAGCCCACATTTTTCATCCGCCTTACGCGGCGCTAAAGCGCCGCTCTTCCACGGTGCTCCCAAGCCCCATTCCCGACGGTACATCCCACGACATCCGGCATCCGCTAGCCTTCATTCATTTTCCTTCCGCATCATGGTGAGATACGGCAGGAACTGGCGTCGTTTGAGCATCTCGGCGACGGAGCGACCTTTTTCGAATAACGCTCCGGTCGGACAGACATGCACGCACTTGCCGCAGGTGGTACAGGTTTCGGACGATCCCCACGGTTCGTTCAAATCCGTAATGACCTTGGCGTCGATGCCGCGCCCCATCATGTCCCAGGTGTGCGCGCCCTCGATCTCGTCGCAGACCCGGATGCAACGCGTGCACAGAATGCAGCGGTTGTGATCGATGACGAAGCGGTCGTGGGAGGCGTCGACGTCTTCTTTCGGATAACGATACGGAAAGCTCACATGCGTAATGCCGAGACGCTGCGCCAGCATCTGCATCTCGCAATGACCGTTGGAGACGCAGACCGAGCAGACATGATTGCGCTCGGTGAACAGCAACTCAAGGATCATGCGGCGATAGTTCTGCAGGCGCTCGGAGTCGGTGGTGACTTCCATGCCCTCTTCGACCACGGTGACGCAGGCAGGAAGCAGCTTGTTCTGACCTTTGATCTCGACGAGGCAAAGCCGGCAGGCGCCGACGTCGGAGAGGCCGTCCATTTCGCAGAGCCGCGGAATGAAGATGCCGTTCTGACGGGCAACGTCGAGGATGGTTTCTTCCTGGCGACCGCTCAGATCGCGGCCGTCGATTCTCAGTGTTTTGACGGTGGCGACGGGTCTCATGCGGTTTCTCCCTCGGCCTGCGCTACGCAGACTCCGGCGGGACACTTATGGTCCTGAATATGCGCCCGATACTCCTCGGCGAAGGAGCGCAGCGTGCTAACTACCGGATTCGGCGCCGACTGGCCCAGCCCGCACAAGCTAGTGTGCTTGAGCAGGTCGCAGAGTTCTTCGAGCATCTTCAAGTCCTGCTCGGTCGCGGTCATGTTGCCGATTGCGGTGAGGATGCGGTGCATCTGGTAGGTGCCAACGCGGCACGGGATGCATTTGCCGCAGGACTCGGTCATGCAGAAGTCCATGAAGTATTTGGCGACGTCGACCATGCAGGAACTTTCGTCCATGACGATCATGCCGCCGGAGCCCATAATCGAACCTGCCTTGGCGAGTGACTCGTAATCGACCGGCATGTCGAGACATTCGGTGGGCAGGCAACCGCCGGAGGGGCCTCCGGTCTGGACGGCTTTGAATTTGCGGCCTTCCGGAATGCCTCCGCCGATTTCAAATACCATCTCGCGCAGAGAGATGCCCATGGGGACTTCGACTAGCCCAGTATTCTCGACACGGCCGGCGAGCGCGAAGACCTTGGTACCTTTGCTCTTCTCGGTGCCGATTTTCGCGTACCACTCGCCGCCATTGCGGATGATGGGAGCGATGTTGGCGAAAGTTTCCACGTTGTTGATCAGGGTAGGCTGTCCGAAGAGCCCTTCCATCGCGGGATACGGCGGGCGCGGACGCGGCGTGCCACGCTTGCCTTCCACCGAGGCGATCAATGCGGTTTCTTCTCCGCAGACGAAGGCTCCAGCACCGAGGCGGACATCGACCTTGAAACTGAAGCGGGTGCCGCAAATATCGGAGCCGAGCAGTCCGATCCTCTCCGCTTGACGGATGGCATTGCGCAGACGCTTGATCGCCAGCGGATACTCGGCGCGCACGTAGATATAGGCTTCCGAAGCGCCCACGGCGTAGCCGGCGATCAACATGCCTTCGAGCACGCGATGCGGATCGCTTTCGAGGACGCTGCGATCCATGAACGCGCCGGGATCGCCTTCGTCCGCATTACAGATGACATATTTCTGCGTGCCGACCGACTTCGAAACCGTGCTCCACTTCAGTCCTGTGGGATATCCAGCGCCGCCGCGCCCGCGCAACCCGCTCCTAGTTACCTCGTCGACCACCTCGCGCGAAGTCATCTCAGTGAGCGCCTTGATCAGCGCCGTGTAGCCATTTGCCGCGATGTAGTCTTCAATGCGGTCGGGATCGATCACGCCGGAATTTTCCAGCACTATTTTCTGTTGGCGCTGGAAGAACGGCACATCAGTCGGGCAGACGAGTTTTGTAACCGGATTACCTTCCAGGCTATCGAGAATGGCAGCGCCATCGGCGGCTTCCACTTTCTTATAGAGCACGCCTGCGCTGGTGGAGACCAGCGGACCTTCGGAACAGAGGCCCATGCATCCCACACCTTTTACCTGGCAGTGATCTTTAGTGCCGCGTTGCGCAACTTCCTTGTCGAGCGCATCTTTGACGGACTGGCTCTGGCAGGAAAGGCATCCGGCAGCGACGCAGACGTTCACTCGCTGGGTAAAGCGGCTTTGCTGCTCGCGTTCGGTTTCGGAGATTTGGTCGAGTTCCTCAGGCGTCATGTTGCATCCATTTCTTCAAGTGCTCGCGAATCGCCGGCGTTGCCACTTTGCCGGCAACCTCCTGGTCATAGACCACCGCGGGAGCCAGGCCGCACGAGCCCAGACAACGGGCGGTGAGCAAAGAGACCTTTTTATCAGCGGTCGTTTCTCCAGGGCGAATGCCAAGGTCGCGCTGGACCGCATCGAGAAGCTGAGGCGCTCCTTTGATGTAGCACGCCGTGCCCATGCAGATGACACAGGTGTGTTCGCCCGCAGGTTTCAGGGTGAAGAAATGGTAGAACGTGGCAACGCCGTAGGCTCGGCTCAGGGGCACGCGCAGCGACATGGCGACATAGCGCAGCGCTTGCGTGTCTAAGTATCCAAACGCCTCTTGAACCGTATGCAGCGTTTCAATCAGACCGCGCGCCTGCTGGCCCTGACGCCGAATGGTGGCGTCGACCAGCTTCCAGCGCTTGTCCTGATTGGGAGGAGTAGGTTTTGCTACGTATGAGGGCATATCCGCTCTTGCTCACTGATGACGTCGGTATGAGGTGATGAATTCGGATTTGCATTTGCGATGGAACTGATCATTCTAGTCCGCACCATCGCCAGTCGCAATGACAGTCTGAAACTAAAGTTCGATAGAGTTTTTCATTTTGGTTCTTTTCCGGATGAGGAGAGCAACGAAGGCTCGCATGCACGAGCGTGGCAGATCGCAGCGCTCGTGAGCACTGAAACAGCAGAGCAGGTCGACAAATCGTACCCGGAACTCTATTGACGAATGGTAAGCACCGGGCAGTGCGCCTGCGCGATTACATGATGGGCCGCCGACCAGGGCAGATGCGTCGTACCCACCTCCGGCGAGCGTGCTCCCAGAATGATCATGTCGGCTTCGCGCTCGGACGCGATCTTCAGGATGCGATCCGGTGCGTGCCCGAATTCCAGCACCAGCTCCGGGTTGTACTGCAGTTGGGCGTTCTTGGGAATCAGTTCCTGCAGGCGGTGGCGATTCTCTTCGATCGGCCCGGGATCACTTCCCAGCCGGGTATAGTCCTCGATGACGTGCATCAGGATCAGGCGGGCATGAAACTCGACGGAGAGCGCGGCCGCGTCCTGGGCGGCGAGAGCTGCGTTGCGGGCGAAATTGGTAGCAAACAGGATCTGGCGCAACTCCAATTCGGGCGGAGCAAGATCGCGTCCGCGGGTGGTGGAGAGCTCGGGCAACTTGGCGCGTCCAGAAACTTTTGGACCAACGGTGAGAACCGGGCAGGGCGAATGCCGCAAAATATCCTCGGCCACGGAACCGAGCAGCAGCTTTCCCAAGCCCGTGCGCCCGTGAGTGCCAACTACCACAAGATCGACGTCGTTCTCGTGGATGACGCCACACAGACTCTTCCAGACCTGCCCATGCCGGACGTAGTTGTGATGGGAAAGGCCTTCGACGCGCTCCGATATCTGATCGAGACGCTGCTTGGCTTCGGCGTGCGCATCTTCGTAGATAGTGCCCATGCTGACGTAGTCGACGCCGCCGGTCATCATCATGAGGCTGGCATCGGAGAGCACGTGTACGGTGTGCAGCGTGCTTCCAAAACGGCGGCAAATGGCCGCAGCGTAAGGCAGAGCTGCTTCCGAGGTGGGCGAGAAATCGGTCGCGAACAGAACGTTCTTCACCGAGAGCAGGGAGTAAGGCCTGGAATCGCGGTCGCTGACTGGGCTTTTGGTAGCTTCGACGAGTGCCATAAGACACCTCCGCACCCACTGTTAGGATCATGCCGCGAGGTTGTCAGGGGTATGCCCGTTGTCACCGGAATTTGTGATTAGGATCACAGAATGTGGCAGGGGCGCTTTGCGGGGACGGGGTGCTCGCCAAAGCCGGATGATCGGCGGGACGTAATAACTGTAAACGCCCGATAACGGTCAGCCGTTGAATTGCTCGCTGATTCCCAAGGCAACCAGAGCTGGACTCTACGGCATCTGAGCTCCCTGTAATTCGCCGACGCGCCGATGAAGAAGGAGATGCGCCATGCCACTCGTTGCTCGCGGCCGTTTCTCGCAGAACCCTCGCTGGAAAAGGGCCCTTGCCGTTTGTGCGCTCGGTATCGTCAGTAGCATCCCGGCCTGGGGACAGGACTTTTTCACGCTGTACAACTTTAATCAACCAGCTGGTGACCCCGCTGCCGCAATGACTCCGGTCCAGGGGCGCGATGGAAATTTCTATGGCACCACCTTTGATGGCGGCTCAAGAGGCGAAGGAACAGTCTTCAGGTTAACTCCTAGCGGCAGCGTCACCATTCTTTACAACTTCTGTTCTGAGCCTAACTGTGCCGACGGCCAAGGGCCGGGTCAGAGCCTGCGGCTCGGAGTTGATGGCAATCTCTATGGGACAGTTCAATGGGGCGGAAACCCTGCTTGCAATTATGAAAGCGATGGATGCGGAACGGTGTTCAAAATTACACCTGAAGGTGTGCTGACCACGCTCCACGAATTCGATAATTTTGATGGAGCCACCCCCAACGGGCCCCTGCTCTTGGGACTGGATGGCAATATCTACGGAACAACCTGCTCGGCCGGACCTAACGGCTTCGGCGGCACCATTTTCAAGATGACTCCGAGTGGTGACTTAACAACCCTGCATGGCTTCGGTGAACCCGGCGATGGGTGGTGCCCGGTCGGAGCGCTAGCGCAAGCCGCCGATGGCAGTATCTACGGAACCACCTTATTGGGCGGAGGTACCGATTCTGGAACTGTCTTCCGCATTACCCCGAGTGGATCATCGACAGTGCTGCACAGTTTTTGTTCTCAGGCGGACACGGACGCCTGCGCAGATGGGTGGGAGCCCCAGGGTGGAGTGGTCCAGGCTTCGGACGGTAGTTTCTACGGTACAACGGAGTACGGAGGCGCCGATAAGGCCGGAACGATATTCAGGATCACGCCCGAGGGACGCTTGACGACTGTGTATTCGTTTACTGGCAGCAATCCCGACTTTCCGCATGGAGCTTGGCCCTACTCAACTCTGATCCAAGCTACAGATGGGAGCCTCTACGGAACAACCCTCTGGGGCGGGACTAGCGCGAATTGCGCTCAGGGATGCGGAACGATTTTTGCGCTTGCTCCTGAAGGAAGTTTGAATACCGAGCACAGTTTTGACTACGAAGATGGCGCAGGCGCCGAGTCCGGACTGCTCCAAAGCACCAATGGTAATTTTTACGGAGCAGCCTTTCTAGGAGGCGTCAACGGTTGGGGAACAGCGTATGAGCTATCGAATAGTCTCGGGCCATTCGTCGCGCTCGTTAGTTACATGGGTAGAGTCGGCGAAACCGGCGGCATTCTCGGCCAGGAATTTACCACGGCGTACAAGGTCGAGGTGAATGGAATTCAGGCGAAGTTCACGGTTGTTTCAGACACCTATATCGAAGCAACGATACCTGAGGGAGCTACCTCGGGCTATGTGACGGTGACTACGAACGGCGGCACTTTCACCAGCAACAAGCCATTTCAGGTGATCCGGTAGAAACGAATGCCTATATCCGTCCGGCGGGTCGGTCAAAAAACCAGCTAATGATATGGCCGACTCCACAGGGTCCATAGCGATGGCTGAGCTACTGTTCGGTGAGGCGCGTGGCAATCTGTCTATTGCGCGAAGCCGTCGGCTTGGGTGACGGCGCCGATGGCAATGGTGTGGTCGATGTAGAGGCGGCCGGCGTCGAGAGCTTTGCGATCGAGTTCGAGCAGTGCCGGGTTCTTCACTTTCGCCTCCAGCACTTTCATGGCTGTGGCCGACGACAGGCACTCGGTTTCTTCCAGCAGAGCGCCCATCATGACCACGTTCGCGACCTTGGCGGAGCCCAGCTTGTCGGCGATCTCCGAGGCGGGGATGCAGACGACCTGCGCGTTGGTGATGGGGAGATCCTCAGGCAGTTTGTCGCGTCCATAGATGATGGTGCCGCCGGGCGCGATCTGCGCGGCAAACTTGCGCAGCGAGATTTCGTTCAACGCGATCAGCACGTCGGGACGCGAGAGTACGGGCGATCCGATGCGGTCTTTCGACAAGCAGACGTGGCAGTGCGCGCTGCCCGAACGCATCTCGGGACCATAGGAGGGCAGCCAACTGACTTCCAGCCCTTCGCGCATGCCCATCTCGGCAAGGAGCTGGCCGAGGAGCAGGACACCTTGTCCGCCGAATCCGGCGATCTTGATGCCGAGGTGACGAAAGCGATGCGGTGCGTCCGTGGACCATTCCCTCTATCGCGACTTTGCGCTCGCCCTCGACCAGTTCTTGCACAGTTTTGTGCGGCGGAACATTATTGTTCGGGATTTCGATTTTCTTGTCGCGGAAGACGTTGAGCGGGAAGTTGGGAATCATCTTCTCGGCAACCCACTTCCGCGCCTCGATCGGATCTTTGCCCCAGATCGTCGGGCAGGGCGAGAGAATTTCGACGAAGGTGAATCCGGCCTGATCGCGTTGCAGTTCGAGCGCTTTGCGCACCGCACGCCGCGCCTTCATGATGTTCTTGTTGTCGGAGAGTGCGACGCGCTCGATGTAAACCGGCGCTTCAAGCGAAGAGAGCATCTCGGCCATGTGCAGCGGGAAGCCTTCGTTGACGGGACGGCGTCCCCAGGGAGAAGTGGTGCTGCGCTGTCCGACCAGCGTGGTAGGAGCCATCTGTCCGCCGGTCATCCCGTAGATCGCATTGTTCACGAAAAAGACGCTGATCTTTTCGCCACGGTTGGCAGCATGCACAATTTCGGCGGTGCCGATGGCGGCGAGGTCTCCGTCGCCCTGGTAAGCAATGACGATCTTGTCGGGGCAGGCGCGCTTCAGTCCGGTGGCGGCTGCAGGAGCGCGGCCGTGTGCGACCTGCACGTTCCCGACGTCAAAGTAGTAATAAGCGAAGACCGAGCAACCGACGGGACTGACAAGAATGGTTTGGTCCTGGAGCTTGAGATCTTCGATGGCTTCGGCGATTAGCTTGTGAGCCACGCCGTGGCCGCATCCCGGGCAATAGTGCGTCTGGTGACGGAGGTCGGTTTTTCTTTCGTACTCGGGATAAAAAACGCCGGACTTGGAGTGGACCACGTCGTATCCGTTGGTCGTTACTTTCGGTTCTTCCAGAGTTACGATTTTCTCCGTCATAATCCTCGTTCCCTTCAGCGGCTAAAGCCGCGGAAGACAAGCTGCCTTTGGGGCACAACTGAAGTCGTGCCCTTCCCTCTTCTCTCTACACTGCTGTTCCCACCTGCTCTTCGATCTTTACCAGCAACTCTTCGACGCTCGGCACGTTGCCGCCGACGCGTCCATAAAAATCGACTGGGCGCCTGCCCTCGAGGGTGAGGCGGACGTCTTCCACCATCTGTCCATTGCTCAATTCGACGACCAGAAGTTTCTCGACATGCAGCGCGGTTTTGGCGAGCTCTTTCGAGGGGAACGGCCACAGGGTAATGGGACGGAACAATCCGACCTTGATTCCCCGCTTGCGGGCTTCGTCGACGGCGGAGCGGAGCACGCGCGAAACGATTCCGTAGCCGACCACGATCAGGTCGGCATCTTCGGTGAGGTACTGTTCGCAGCGGGTTTCGTGCTGCTGTGCGCGGATGTACTTGGCTTCCATCTTGCGCTGGTGCGCTTCCAGCTCATCGGGCTCGAGGACAATCGAGCTGATCATGTTCTGACGCGTGCCCGCAGTTCCCTGCACAGCCCAGGGCTTCGGAGGCGCCACGATTTCGCGATATTGGAGATCGAGCGGCTCCATCATCTGGCCGACGAAACCGTCGGTGAGAACGATGGCGGGATTGCGGTAGTTGTCGGCCAACTCGAAGGCAAGGATCGTCAGGTCGGCCATTTCCTGCACGGACGCAGGAGCGACGACGATGTTGCGATAGTTCCCATGGCCTCCGCCCTTGACCATGGCGAAATAATCGCTCTGCTCAGGAGCAATATTGCCGAGGCCGGGACCACCGCGCATGACGTCAACAATGACACAGGGCAACTCGGCTCCAGCGAGATAGGAGATGCCTTCCTGCATCAGGCTGAGTCCGGGACCGGAAGACGCGGTCATGACGCGAACTCCGGCGGACGACGCGCCGTACACCATGTTGATCGACGCAGTCTCGCTCTCGGCCTGTACGAAGGTTCCGCCAACTTCGGGAAAGTACAGGGCCGCAGCTTCGGCGACTTCGCTGGCGGGAGTGATGGGATATCCGTAGTAAGCGCGGCACCCGGCCAGCACTGCGCCTTTGATGACCGCGACGTTGCCTTTACAAAGCTGCCGCATTTTCGCCTCCTGCCTGCGCCTGCGTCGCCACCGTTTTGGGAGGAGCAGCTAAGCGATAGACCGCGATCGCGCCCGGCTCCGGACAGCAATAGAAGCAGATGCCGCATCCGGTGCAGTCGTGGCCGGTATAGTGCGCCGGATGGACGCCATAGTGGCTCAAGTTCAGGAGAAAGCTCGAGGCATTTCGGCGGGCATGACTCGACGCAGAGCCCGCATCCTTTGCACTCTTCGACATCGATTGTGACTTTCCCGCGCGCCGGACCCGCCATATTCGTCTCCTGCTTTCTCTATCTCGTTACAGCAGCTCCTTGACTCACTGGTGCATGCTGCAACCACTTCGTTTTCTCGCAGAATTCCAAAAGCTCCGCACGAAAATCTGGATGGGCGATCTCAACCAAGGCCTTCGCGCGTTCGCGAATTGATTTGCCGTGCAGATACGCAACGCCGAATTCGGTTACGACATAACGCACCAGGCCACGCGATGTGACCACGCCCGCACCCGGATCAAGTACGGGCACGATCCGCGAAATGGTTCCATGCTTTGCGGTGGAAGAGATCGCAATGATCGGCTTGCCGCCCTTGGAGCGCGAGGCTCCTCTAATAAAGTCGACCTGTCCTCCAATTCCGCTGTAAAAGGTGCTACCGATGGAATCGGAACAGACCTGGCCCGTGAGATCGACCTGGATGGCGGAATTAATCGCCACCATTTTGTCGTTGCGCGCGATCAGTCCGGGATCGTTGGTATAGGCAGTGGGATGGAATTCAAAGATTGGATTGTTATCCATGAATTCGAACAGGCGCTTGGTGCCGAGCGCGAATCCCAGGATGATTTTTCGCGGCTTGAAGTTCTTGCGCGCGCCGGTGAGCACTCCGGCCTCGATGAGCGGAATGACGCCGTCGGAAACCAGTTCGCTGTGAACGCCTAGATCTTTCCGGTCCATCAGCAGGGGCAGAACGGCATCCGGGATACCCCCAATGCCGGTCTGGAGAACTGCGCCGTCCTC
This sequence comes from Terriglobia bacterium, assembly GCA_963711365.1. Classification (GTDB taxonomy): domain Bacteria; phylum Acidobacteriota; class Terriglobia; order Terriglobales; family Acidobacteriaceae; genus Sulfotelmatobacter. Next base: position 45,156 of record CAVQDY010000007.1, read on the forward strand.
AATCAAGCTGGCAACATTGCGCGCAATCGCGATCTGAAGGTCGTTGACAACCGGCCTCGTGATGGCGCAAAGCGGGCGCGAGGACTCGACGAAGGCGTCAATATCATCGACATGAATGAAACTGTCGCCATAGGTGCGCGGCATGTTGTCATTGATCTGCGCGACTACATGTTTAGCGACCTTCGCGGCCGTGAGGGTAGTGTCGACGCCCACTCCGAAGCTGCAAAAACCGTGGGAATCGGGCGGCGAGACTTCGATGAGCGCTACATCGATCGGCATCTGGCCGCTCTCGAACAGTCCTTCGATCTCGCTCAGATAAATGGGCGTGTAATCGGCGCGGCCATCGTTGATGGCGTCGCGCACATTGCCGCCGATGAACATGGCATTATGGCGGAAATGGCCGGCCATTTCCGGGGCCACATAGGGCGCACAGCCCATGGTCATCATGTGAACGATTTCTACGTCGAACAGGTCGGGGCCACGCCGCATGAGCGCTTCGACTAAGGTCTCAGGCTCGGCACAGCCAGGCTGAATGTAAACGCGCATGCCGGACTTGACGCACCCCAGTGCCTCGTCCGCCGTCTTGAGCCGCTTTTTGTACTCCATCTCCCATGACATCGACATTCCTTGTAAATTCTCCTAGCTAGCCCGCAACGCCCCCGTTTCCTCAGGATGGCGAGCGACTACTTCCTCATAGCCCACAGCCGCATAATAAATGGCGCGGTCGAAAAACATCTCCAGCATTTGAAGCAGTTCCAATTCGCCCATGATCTCCACGGCGCGGTCCATCACGGCTTCACTTTTCAGGAACTCCCAGAGATTCTCTTTGGTAAGAACAATGGCTTGAATAAGCTCGCTGAGCGGCACGTTCTGATGCGCGCGGCGAGCGCCGATTTCCCGATAGCGATGCTCGATATCGAGTTCATTCTTTCCCAGCAGCCACTCGCCGAGATGGCGATAAATTTCGTACACGCGCTCTCTTAATTCGTGCGCAGGGATCGTCCTGAAATGGCTGACTTGGGAATTGGTCTGAACTTTTTCTTCCAGGCCCCCAGCGAGTGCATCGGCGTGAGATTCGATCAGACGAACCAGTCTGTAAGAGAACATCATACTCACCCCCTCGTCTTAGAACACGAGTCCCGGCGTTACACCCCAATTTTCACAGCAGTATCTTGAACGGTCCAACCCTCGACAGGCAGCTTCACGGTTTCAACCAAGGGCTCCAGGGTTTGCGGGACCGTGATGGCGCGCGAGATCATGCATACGGATTTTGCCCGGCGCAACAGAGTCAGGCCGGCTTCACACTGATCTTCGGAATGCACGGTGAGTCTGGGCCGGATGAGAATTTCGTTGAAACTGCATCCCGCACCCCGGGTACGGCGGACACTGCCTTCGATCTCAACTTCGAGATCGGTGTACTCGAACTTAGCGCTGCGGGCGATATCATGGAACGTAGTCGTAAAGCAGCCCGCGAGCGCGCACAACAACAACTGCTCCGGTGTCCAGCGGCCCTGCAAGCCTCCCAACTCAGCAGCTTCAGAGAAGTGAATCGTGTTGGGCGAGGACTCGCACTTAGCTAGTCCGGTGCGGCCGGACGTCCACCAAGCCGAAACGCGATAAGTATATTCCGCAGACATGTTCACACTCCTGGCATCCCACAGGCCATCTCTCCCTTAAGAGGACAGGGAGAAGATCACTGTGATCGTGGTCTCTACCTCCACCGGCTGCCCATTCAGAAGATAGGGTTTGTAACGCCATTGCTTGACTGCAGAGATGGCTGCGGGAACCAGCATCGGATGTCCGCTGACCAACTGCAGGTTTTCAATTTCACCATTGACACTGATTACGGCGGTCAATATTACGTCGCCTTGCACGCGCGCGGCGCGGGCGAGCGCAGGATAACCTGGTTCGACGCGATGGATCAGCAAGCCGCGGGTAACGCCCTGCGAGATCCGCACCCGTTGCGGCGTAGCCGGAATGAATTTTGGTACCGCGGAGAGATTCGAGGTTGCGCTCACGATACCGCCGATGACACCTCCCAGTTGTCCGCCGGGGATGCCACCTGGCACACCACCCACCACGCCGGAGGTGACAGCCATTGGGGGCGGCGCCTCTTCTTCTTTAATCATTTCGATCTTCTGTGGAATCTTGGTAGGCGTGCGCAGTTGGCCGGTGTTCAACATATCGGTCTGAATCTGACGCACAATCTTCTGCGCTTGCTCAGCAGCGGGAGGGGGCGGCGGGGGTGGCGGAGGCGGGGCCACCAAAAATGTCAGCAACTGGGCCTTGGGCAGGGTATCGGTGAAAACCAGTGGCATGATCAGCATCATGCCCACGGCCATGCAATTGAAAATAAAAGAGGTAGTAGTGGCCAGAGTCTGGCGTTTTTTCTGCTGGCCGAATTCCAGCAAGCTGTCGGAGAACATCATTCTCGGCGCGACTGCCGACCCTGCCAGCAAGTCTGATTTTGGCAGAACCGCAGCAGCACCCGGACGGCTTGCCGGCTTAACTTCTTTTTTTACTTCTGGCTCATGAATCTCAGTTGTGCCCATCAGAACCTCCCAGCCTCCCATTTCGATCGTCGAGGCGTCCGGTCGGAAACGTGCTCAACGGTCACATTCCAAGGACATCTTCCTTCAAGCCTCCGGCAGGGCAAATGGCCGACATCACGGCTCTTTGTGAGCGAAATCACGGTTTTGGACGGTTCCCGGTGAAACTTAAGTAACGGAGGGGGATATTCGGTTTGAGCCGACGGTTCGCGTGCTTCGACGGAGCATCTTCGTGCCCCGACGCTCGGTGTATACTGCCGACTCCCCGTACTGCGAATCGAATTCCGCAATGCCAGTTGCCATTCAGAATGCCGTGAACTCCGCAAGACCTACGACGGAAAGGTCGAGGCCGTTCGTGGCTTGAACCTTGAAATCACGGCGGGAGAATGCTTCGGACTGCTCGGTCCGAACGGCGCCGGTAAGACCACGACTATCGAGATTCTGGAAGGTCTTGCTTGAGCCTACATCGGGACAAGTGTCGATTTTCGGGCCATAGCTGGAGTGAAAACGAACGCGAGATGCGCGAGTGGCTGGGCATCTCGTTGCAGGAAACTCGGCTCTCGGAGAAGCTGACTGTTCGCGAAACCATCGATCTATTCGCCAGCTTTTATCGGCAGCCTCGTCCAACTGACGAAGTGATGGAGCAATTAGCAGCTCACGGAAAAGGCGGACTCCTGGGTCGGAAAGCTTTCGGGCGGGCAACGTCAGCGGCTTGCGGTGGCGACAGCGCTGGTGTGCAATCCGAAAATCCTTTTTCTGGATGAGCCCACGACCGGGCTCGATCCGCAGAGCCGCCGCCAGTTGTGGGACATCATCCGCGCGTTTCAGCAGAATGGCGGGACGGTGCTGCTGACGACGCACTACATGGACGAAGCGGAAAAGCTTTGTGACCGACTGGCGATCGTGGATCACGGGCAGATGATCGCGGAGGGATCGCCAGCAGACTTGATCAACCGTTTGGGCGGACATCATGTGGTGGAATTTGCGGTCGGCGGGAAATCATATCGGATGCCGCACGGCAGACGTGGCGTGCGCTGCCGAGCGTGGAGTCCGTGCGCGAGGACGATGGCTTGATCGCTTTGAATGTGAAGCAGCCTCACTTGACGATTCCCGCATTGCTTCAAGCCGTGGATCAGCAAGGGGCTCAGTTGCAGCATCTGACTACTCGGCAGGCGAGTCTGGAGGATGTCTTTGTGAGGCTGACTGGCCGGCATTTGCGGGAAGAGTGAAGTGCATGACAATGATTCATTTAATCGTTGATGTCTGATTGAAAGCAATCGACTGCGGCCTGACTTTAAGTCGATCAACAATCGCAAATCATCGATCAATAAATCTTATGAGCGTGGCACAAGAAACACCGATTCGCACGGAACAGATCTTCCCCGAATCGCCGCGGCAGAATGGCCGCTGGTCGGGATATCGCCATTTGTTGATGGCGCGCATGCTGGAACTCAAGCGTGAGCCGGAAGTCGTTTTCTGGGTTTTCATCTTTCCTCTGCTGCTGGCACTTGGGTTAGGGATCGCCTTCCGTAATAAGCCGGTGAAATGCGACTTCGGTTGCAATTGTTCAAGGAATCGGGTGGAAAGAGGCGGAGGAATTCTTGCGCGGTCCCCGAAGCACGAGCAATTCAAGGTGCAGGTACTTAAGGAAATGATGCCCACCAGGGATTTCGGCTGGGCAAGTTCGACCTTGTAATCGAGCCAGATCGAATGTCGGAGTCACATATCGATACGATCCCGCTCGCCCCGAGAGTGTTCTCGCGAAATCGGAGGTCGAATGATGCGATGCAGAGCGGCTGCGGGCCGCCAGAATGCGGTGGCCGATCACAGCGGTGACTTCTTCCGAGCCGGGATCCCGCTACATCGACTTTCCTGATTCCGGGATTACTTGGGCATGAACCTGATGAACTCCGGGATGTGGGGCATCGGGTTCGCGCTCGTCGATATGCGGCAACGCAAGCTGCTGAAACGCTTTGTGGGAACTCCCGATGCGCCGGGGAGACTTTCTGCTGGCGTTGGCCTCGAGCCGCCTGATCCTGATGATCATCGAGGTGGGACTTCTCCTGGTTTTCGGTGTGCTTTTCTTTCACATGCGGGTGCTGGGATCAGTGGGATCGATTGCCCTCATCGCGGCGCTGGGATCATTGACGTTTGGCGGCGTCGGACTCCTGACCGCCAGCCGCGCGCAGAAGATTGAGAGCGTCAGCGGCCTGATCAACCTGGTCATGATGCCGATGTGGATCTTCTCCGGAGTGTTTTTCTCTTACGAGCGATTCCCGGCCGTGATCCTTCCGCTGATTAAGGCGTTGCCGCTCACCGCGCTAAATGATGCATTGCGCGCGAGCATTCTCGAAGGCACGCCGCTTTTGCAGCAATGGCCGCGCCTGCTGGTAATGGTTCTGTGGGGTGGAATTTCGTTCGGACTGGCGCTGAAGTGGTTCCGCTGGACTTAGTCGGCAGTGGAGAGCGCTCAGAGGCCCCGTAAGACCGATAAAATTCGAACGAGGCCGTCTGCGGCGCTTGCGAATACTATTTACGACTTGGCTTGCTTGGCCTGTCTCCGCACTTTGGCCCAGCGTTGCCGCTGTGCCTCCGCGATTCGCTCACGGGCCTCCTTGCTCAGGACTCGCCTACCTGTCCTGAACCCGGCGCTGCTTACATGGCCCAGAGCATCTAATGCCTTCCCTACCCTCTCCATCTCTTTCTGGAGACGGGAGTACTCACTGCGTAGGGAAGTGACTACCTTATTCAGGTTGGTCATTTAGTACCCCCTCATAACTTCAGGCTAACATGAGAATCGGATAAGTTGGAAAAATTAGACTAGTCTTTCATGCTTGCGAGGTTATGCTTTGCGCGGCCGGATCATCGCGGTAATTACAGTTGGCAAACGCTGGGCAAGAACCGTGGCGCTTTTCTCGCTTTCGTCGCCTGTTCGAACGAGTAAGCCAGCTTAATCAAGGTAGGTTCGCTCCAGGCGCGACCGAAAAATGAAATTCCTACCGGCAAGCCAAAAACGTCCCCGGCAGTGACGTTGACATTGGGATAACCTGCCACTGCGGCAGCATTTGAGCTTCCGCCGGTAAAGTGGTCGCCGGTGATCAAGTCTGTCATCCAAGCGGGACCCCCAGTCGGAGCCACGATCGCATCCAGTTGATTTTTATCCATGAGGGCGTCGATCCCCTCAGTCCGTGCAAGTTGAACGTCCCGGGCGATGGCATCGACGTATTCTTTTTCTGTAAGTGGTCCCTTGGCCTGTGACTTCAAGAATAATTCCTGGCCGAAATAGGGCATCTCCTTCTGGCGGTTGCGGTCGTTGAAGTCGATGACATCTTTGAGGGTCCGCACTGGGGCGCCAGGGCCGAGACGCGCCAGGTATGCGTTCAGATCCGCTTTGAGTTCATACATGAAGACGGTAGCTTCGCTGTCATCGAATTTACCGAAGGTTGCAATATCCGCCGGGTCGATCAGCACTGCTCCCTGTTTCTTCATTACGTCGAGGGCTTTCTCCATAAGCGCATCGACGGCATCGCTAATACCGAAATATTTGCGGGCGACGCCAATGCGGGCGCCTTTCAGTCCATTGGGATCGCAGAATTGCGTATAGTCAGGCTTGGTTTTGCCGGCGCTCGCGGCGGTCGCCGCATCCTCGGGATCAACGCCCGTCAAAGCACCCAGAAGGATCGCGGCATCGCGCAGAGTACGGCACATCGGGCCCGGAGTATCCTGCGTGTGAGAGATGGGAATGATACCGGCGCGGCTCGCCAGACCAACCGTGGGCTTGATGCCCGCGAGTCCGTTGGAGGAAGAGGGGCAGACGATGGAGCCATCGGTTTCCGTGCCAATGCCAGCCGCGGCCAGGTTGGCAGAGATGCCGGCCCCGGTGCCGGAACTGGATCCGCAGGGATTGCGGTCAAGCGCATAGGGATTTCTGGTAAGACCGCCGCGTCCACTCCAGCCGCTGGTCGAGTGGCCGGAGCGGCTATTCGCCCACTCGCTCAGGTTCGTCTTGCCCAGAATCACGGCGCCCGCCGCACGCAGCCTCTGCGCCACAAACGAATCTTTTGGCGGTTTCGAACCAACCAAGGCCAAAGAACCGGCCGTGGTCATCATGCGATCGGCGGTATCGATGTTGTCTTTGATCAGGACGGGGATGCCATGCAGCGGGCCGCGAGGACCTTTCGCCTGGCGCTCACGATCGAGTTCCTCGGCGATTGCCGACGCGTCGGGATTCATCTCGATAATCGCGTTCACGGCGGGCCCTCGCTTATCGATTTCGTCGATGCGGGCGGAATATTTTTCGACCAGCGAGCGGGCGGTGAATCGCCCGGAGTTTATGCCGTCTTGAAGTTCAGAGATCGTGATTTCTTCGAGGTCAAATGGCTTGATCTCCGGCACAGGCATCTTTGTTGAGGGCGTAATCTCCCGCGCCGCAGCGAGCGCCGGATAGATCGCGCTGGCTGCGCTGGTGATAGCGGCATTCTTCAGGAACTTGCGACGCGAGCTACCGACGGAGAAGAAAGGGCTCAATGTATTTCCTTTTAGAAGCGGTTGAGTGTTCGGCAGGCTATTTAAACACGAATGACGGACGGCGTTCACGAAGGAGGCTGGTGTAAGCGGTCCTCCGTGTCGGTCCTCCGTTGACAATTCCGCTCAGGACAGGCAAACTACCGCATTCGCTGGGAATCTGATCTGGCGAGCAGCCCAAGGACGGGTTTCCTGCATTTGGCCCCTCCAGGCCGTATACTCATAATCACTTCGTTCATGGCCATGACCGAGCAACGGGTCTCTTATACGCTCGACTCCTCGTTGGAGACGATCGATAGCGCTGAGGAGAAAGCTACCCGCATTGCCACCGAGCTCGGCTTCGGCGATGACGAAATCATGCAGATCTCGATGGCGGTGCGGGAGGGCGCAGTAAACGCCGTTCTTCACGGCAACGCCTACGCCCCCGATAAAAAAGTCATCCTCGCTTTTGAGCGCACGGGCGAGGAACTGGTGATCACGATCCGCGACCAGGGCAAAGGGATGGATCTCAGCAGGATTCCCAATCCCCTGGCGCCGGAGAATCTGCTCAAGACTTCCGGGCGCGGTATTTTTCTAATGCGCTCGTTTATGGATGTGGTCGAGATCCGCCCGTCCGCGACGGGCACCGAACTCAAACTGATTAAGCGCGTCCACGGGCCAACCGCGGGCGGCAAGGAGGCTTCCCAGTGACAATGAAGGTCGGTAGTCGGCAGGTAGATGGAGTAACCATCGTGGATTGCAGCGGTCGCATCACCCTGGGCGAAGGCAGTGTGGTTCTTCGCGACACGGTACGCGACCTGCTCGCCAAGGGCAACAAGAAAATTGTCCTCAATCTGCAGGACGTCAATTACATCGACAGCTCAGGCATCGGTGAGTTGGTCAGCGCTTTCACCACGACCAAGAATCAAGGCGGCGAGTTAAAGCTGCTCAACCTCACCAAGAAAGTGAACGACCTGTTGCAGATCACCAAGCTGTACACCGTCTTCGACGTGAAAGACGACGAAGCTTCCGCCGTAAAGTCGTTCAAGTAAGACCTCTCCTCGTATCGATTTCGGGTGCCCCATTTCTCGCCTTGAAGCGAGAAGTGGGGAACTTGCCAGATTTATTGATTGCTGATTTTTTGATTGTTCATTGGAACCCTCCAGATTGAGCCTGACTTGATTCGTTCATCGATCCACGAAGTACAACTCATCCAGTTCCATTCCGGAACCGCGGACAGATTTTCCTGGCTGGATCACTGACGAAATGGGCTTGGCTTTCCTAAGATGACAGCATGTGGAAGCAAACTGCCCTCACCATACCCGCTCGTGATGGGACGGACGGCCTCGTCCGTCCAGCCGAGCAAAACCCGGCAGCGCGATCGACATCGCAAATCAGGAGCATCAGTTTGATCGCGCTTCTGACCCTCTTTGCATTTCCATTTCTCTCCGCCTCGGACTGCCTTTCCATCCAGGAAGTCGGCCAGCATATCGACGAAACGAAATGCGTCACGGGAAAAGTTGTACGGGTGAAAGTCGGGGCGTCTGGGGTCCGTTTCCTCGACTTCTGTGAAGATCAGATGGCCTGTCCTTTTACTGTCGTTATTTTTTCGCATGATCTAAAAGACGTGGGTGACATCCGCCGGCTAGCCGGCAGAACGATCGAGATTCAGGGAAGAGTGAAACTATATGACGGACGGCCGGAGATCATTTTGAACCGAATCAGTCAGATTACTGGCGGTGCGGCGATGATCCCGCCTCTGCCGAAAAACTACGATGTGGAAAATCGCGGGCACTACAGCGCCGGACGGCTGAGTCCAACCAAAAAACCTGCCAAGGTGAAGGCGACTCCGAACGCAACAGCAACGTATGGCTACGACGTGGAGGGCGACGACCCACCATAGGACGTGTCCTGCGACGTGCGGCGAGAGACTGGTCGCTGTGAGGGCGATCAATGAGCGCTATGGCCTGGTTACAATGGATGAGAAGACTGTGCGATCATTCGACGTACATGTGCCGGAGAATGTCGATGCAACCGGGATCGCTTCGCGATTGGCAACTCGTGCTCTTGATAGCGTTCGCACTCATCAGCTTTTCCACCAGCGCAGCGCAACCGCAGGAAAGCGTTGCAAGAGCACAGCCAACTGTCTCGATTACGATTCATGCAAAGGATCGTAGGGTCAAAGTGGGTTCGCCAGTCTGGGTCGACGTCACGGAGAAAAATAAATCTCAAAAGATTCTGGCCGTCGGCAGAGAGCGTCCGCTCGACATGGATCAAGGTGGGTTCAGTTTCTTCGTCGATATTTGGGACAGCAACGGCGTGCGGGCCCCGGAATCAACCTTTTATCGGAAGATCTTGGGGCACCTCACGCCGACAGAAAAGGCGGCACTCGGTCCGGAGCAACTCCGTATGTCGAGCGGATTCGTCGTTCTCCTAAAACCCGGAGAGAAGACAACGAACCGTATTGATGTAGGTAGGCTCTACGACCTCACCCGCCCCGAAAAGTACACAATCCAGCTTGCATTCCTGAAATCGAACAAGATCATCGTGAGAATCACCCCTTAGGCGATTCGCGTGAACGGGGTTTTGAGTGAAATCGCCTGCTAACAACATTCATCGAGCGGGATCAGAATTGGTTTAGCATTCAACCATGATTCATCGATTCAGGATTGCAGCGGTCGTTCTGTTGACGATTGCCTCAACCGACCTTGCACAAGGCTCACCGCCCCCATCAACTTCTGCGATCTGCATTGAGCACGCTGGCGAGTCCGACAAGCCAGTCCATGGAATTTCGATCAGCGAGTCTGACATTGGGATTGAGTCGTGTCGCGAAGATAGTGTGGAGAGAGTGGGGCTGGCGAACCTTTGGGATCGGGTCGTTGACTCAAAGCTTGTGTTGCGGTTGGTGGCGACTGTGGAGGAAACTCCTAGTGATGAAGGTGGTCACCCCCACGAGTTTGGTTCCCTGTTTGTGGTGATCGTCAAAGGAAACAATAAGCACGTCCTCGTACTGAACAAGGCCCATGGTGTGATGCTTTTAGCAGCACTCGAAAGATTTTGCACTGACCGAACGTTGCGCTCATACCTCGCGCATCTTCGGAATCAAGTCACCGATAGTTCTCCACAATAATTCAATTGGCGAAACATCGCGGTTACACTCAAATTGCCGGACGCTTATGATGGTTAAGGGAGTTAGAAAATGAGCGAAATCGATAACCTGCTTGGCAAACCCGGCGAAAGCGTTCCTGTGGTGGATGCGGCTGACCTCAAGGTAATGTGGGAATATTCCCAGAAACCCGACGCGGCTACCGGTCTGGCCGCCTGCAAAGACCTTTTCCCGAACGTGGACCTCGAGGCTACTGGTTACCGCCTAACCATCCTACGGATGCTGCGGTGCGTATGGGTCGGTGGTGAGCCCAGCGAGAACGCCTTCAAGGTTGCAGCCACGATAGATTTGACTTGGCCGCCCGTTGGTGTCGTTCAGCAGGGATCGCTGTTCAACCTGGATCGATTCGTCGTGGCAGTACAACTCGGGATTGGTTGCTAACCAGCCCCGCGCGGCCTAGCGACCGAGCCTGCTTTCTGTTGAAACATCGCCATTTCACTCATCTTCCGATTAGTTTCAAACTCGTCAGATCGAAAGAACTCGAAATTTGAGCGCTATGGCCTGTTTGCAACACCGAATCCGAACTCTAAAATGGTGTCCGTGGTCGGTTGCCTATTTTGTTGCTCTGTAATCCAAACGGAGGCGAAATGAAGAATTTAATTGTTCTCGTTTCTATGCTGTTCTTTCCTTGTGTCGCAACGCTGATGGCACAGAACCCGGTCGCAAATGTTCCACAGCCAATTGTCGTTGTCGCTCGACGATCATTTATCAACCAAACAGGGGATATTCCACCCACCACTGTGTTCCAGCCTGCCCGCAAAGGACTTTATAGAATTACAATCGACATCGAACAGTCAGATACTGCTGGCGGTTATGGTCCCGAGGCATTTGTTTCATGGACAGGGGACTTTGCTTCTTATCAAACCCAGCTGATCCTTCCCGTGGTAAATTCGGGCAGCACCGCAGCAGCCCCCGGCGAACTCACAATACATGGCGCAGCTGGGCAGCCGATTCAAGTGAGTACAACAACGAATCCGAACGAACAGGGAACGTACAATCTGTATGTTGCTATCGAGAAATGAAAACCGAAGAGTTGGCGGGCTTTTGAACGTATTGTTGGCGAAACATCCCCATAGCACTCAAAATGGCAGGACGAGGTGTTCTTGAGCGCAATCGCCATTGAACAAAGGCCGTCGGGGGAGCACGTATGAGGACAAAGACAATCGCCTATTGGACGGTGACCATCCTAATTGCTCTTGAGACGCTTGTCGGCGGAGTCACCGATCTGGTACATGGCAAAGCGATCCTGGTGGCCGGGCCCCCTGTCGCTGACATCGTGACGCAGCTTGGCTATCCGCTGTATTTGCTGCGGATCATCGGCGTCTGGAAGCTGCTGGGAGGTATCGTTTTGCTGATTCCCGGTTACCCACGGCTGAAGGAATGGGCTTATGCAGGGATCTTCTTCGAGTTGAGTGGCGCGGCCGCTTCGTGGTGGATGCATGAGCACAATATGGGAGAGGCAGTCGCGCCCATGATATTGGCCGTGGTCGCGCTTGTGTCCTGGGCATTGCGACCGCAGCATCGTCTTCTGGGGATTCTTGTTCCTAGATTCAACGTCGACGCCTAGCTGAGTTAAGGCTGTGATTACGGCAAAACGCAAGCCGAGGCGTTGTCAGTTGGCGAAAAATCCCCATTACACTTGATGGACCGGGACCGGTCTGCACGAGTTCGACTCAATCATCAGAGTGAGTTGCAATTACCAGCCGATCACGGCTATTTTGTATAGCAGCAGAATGGGTACGGCCGCTAGCGCGATCCACGCGGACAGCGCATAACGTCGGAAGAAGTAGAGGGTTACGCCCGCCCAGCAGGAGCAAGCCGCGATCAAAGCGCCGCCGACATAGAACGCAGCCACTGAGGTCGAGAAGTTCGTGCCCTGGACGTGCCTGAGCCGGAAGAACTCACCTAGAGTCCTGACGACGATAACAAATTCAATCGTGATTCCTATCTGAGCCCAACGTTCTTTAGTCACGCGGAAAATTGTAGCTTGGGGCAGCAGTTGACGAAAGACCCCCATTACACTCACCTACGTATATCCAGTTGTCACACCATCCCGCGTCGTAGTTCCTCCAGGGGGTATTTCGTTCCTCGCCACACGATTCCGTCATTCCACAGGGTGACGAACATCGAGCGCAGCAGTGTATAGATGAACATCGTCGAACTCACGGGATGCAGAAAGAAGTAGTACGGCGGGACCGACGATCGCCAGGAGATGCCGAGATAGATCAAGAACAGCGATGCCAGAGCGATGGCGAAGGGCAGGCGTTGCCATCCGTGAGCCAGAAAGATCCCGAGGAAGGGTCCGATATTGAGAAATGCCAGTCCCACCGCCGACATTAGGGTGCGCCAGGACTGAAACGACAACACGGCAAAAAAGTTTTTGGTGAGGTTGTTGACGATGCCGAAGGCGCCGTGTCCCCAACGGATGGAAATCAAGTCTCCACCAAAAACATTGCGTTGGGCGAATCCCGCGTTCTTCACAACCTTGCCCAGCTTCATGTCGTCGAGCACCTCCATGCGGAGGGCCTGGTAAGTTCCGACCGCGTCGTAGACTTTGCGGCGAATCAGGTTGAACGCACCCACGCCCATGTGGTCGTCGGTGCTCGGGTCGGCGACCTTCCAGGGACGATGGCCAAACATGAACATGGTCTGGAAGAAGGCGATCATCATGTACTCGCCGGGACGCTTCATGATCATGCGGGGAAAAAGAACAAGGTGATCGGCGAGCTGGCTCTCGGCGTAAGCCAGCGCGCGGCGCAGCGAATCGGGTTTAAAGATCACGTCGGCGTCGGTAAAAAGCAGCCACTCACCCGAGGCTTGGTTCGCGGCGGTCCACATGGCATGAGTTTTGCCGAGCCATCCAGCGGGAAGTTCGGTGTGATGGATCACACGGAGCAAGACAGCGCGTGGCGTGGCTTGCCCGATCCTGGTCACGTCTTTTGCCACAGGGTCGGGATTTAGACTAATCCGCTCCATTATTTCGCCGGTCCGATCGGTTGAGCGGTCGTTCACGGCGATTACTTCATAATTGTCGTAGTCGAGTGCGATGAGAGATCGCAAACAGTTCTCAATCTCGGCTTCTTCGTTGCGTGCGGGAACGATGATCGAGACTCGAGGATTGCCCGAAGGACGAACCGGATTTCGGTCCCACTCGGAGCGAGAAACGTCTGCAACGGACGGCATGCCAAGTGCGGCATCCACGATGCGGGAGAACCAGGCGAGCGCCAGGATCGTTCCCGCGATCCACCAGAAATAAGTCATTCCGCTTCACGTCTTCCCTGGCGCGGTGAGGGTGCTATCGAGCCCGACTGCAGGTGCAAACTTCATGCCATAGAACAGTATGGCAGCCGAAATCCCCATCGCAATGATCGGCAGGATGAACGCGGCCTGCAGCGACCGGCGATCAGCGACCCATCCCATCATCGTGGGCGACGGAACGTCACCAAGGATATGAATGATAAAAATGTTCACGGCGAGTGCTGTCGCGCGGATATGGGCGCCGACCGAATTGATAACGGCTGCATTCAAGGGCGCTGTATTAAGCAGCAGGAAAAAAGCGGCCACGCCGATCGCCGGTATCATCATCGGCCCACGGTGGAACAACGCCACGATCATCACCGGTATTCCGAGCAGCATGCTGGCGGCCGACACCAGGTAGTAAGAGCTTTTCATGCGCGGCAGCAGAAAGTCGCCCAACCATCCACCAGCAAGCGCGGCCACAATGCCATCGACGACGATGATCATCCCGAACATGAGATTGGCTTTTTCGAGTGAGTAGCCGCGTTCACTGTAGAGAAATTGCGGAATCCAAACCTGAATGCCGCCGAGAGAAAACGTCATCGCCGCCATTCCCAGCGTCGACGTCAGGAACGCGGGATTTCTGGCAAGCCCCAGAATCGTTCCGCGCTCCGGCGTTTCCTGCAAGGAGTCGAATTGACCCCGCTCCGGCTCCTTCAGGAATAACACTGCGGTCGCCAGCAGAAAACCGGGAGCGGCGGCGATGTAAAACGGAAAACGCCAGCCATGATGCGGCGCGAGGTATCCGCCGAGCAAATAGCCGGCCGCCGATCCGACTGGAATCGCCAGGTAAAACACTCCCAGAATTCGTCCGCGCACATTTTCGTGGAAAAGGTCGGAGACAAAGGTGGGCGCGATGGTAACGAACGTCGCCTCTCCGACACCAACGAGAGTGTGCCGGATCAAAAGTTCGGTGTAATTGTGAGTTACGGCAGTGAGAAGAGTCAGGCCGCTCCAGAAGAATGCGCCCAGAACAATAATGAGTTTGCGTGAATACCGGTCGGCCAGAGGTCCGACAAACGGCGCAGCAATCATGTAGAAGCCGAGAAAGGCGCTGGTCAGATAGCCAATCTGTTGTTTGGAGACGTGAAATTCATCCTGCACCAGCGGCTGCACCGCGAACAGCACGTTGCGATCCGCGTAGTTGAGCAGATTGAGCGCCGTCAGAACAATGAGGGCAGTTTTCGGGTGAAGATTATTCTGGGACACGAGTTCAGCGAATATAACACGGCGTTCGCGACTGCGCATTGCCTATGGTAACGATTGACATTATTAACGGCTAACGTTATTATTGAACAGTGATCAAGAGCTTCGCTGATAAAGCCACAGCGGAAATCTGGAACACCGGAAAGACCCGTGGCTCCCCGCCCTCCAACGTTACAAAGCGCAAATTGGCGATGCTGGATGGTGCAGCGGAATTGGAAGACTTAAAAATTCCTCCCGGTAATCGATTAGAGAGGCTTCACGGGGATAGGCAAGGACAACACAGCATCCGGATCAACGATCAGTATCGGATCTGTTTTATCTGGCGTGGCCACGATGCATACGAAGTTGAGATTACCGATTACCATTAAGAAAATAAGGCAAGGATTTAAGGCCATGAAACACGAAAGCATTTCTAGAACAGGTACACCGAGTTGGCGCGTTCATCCCGGAGCGATCCTCCGGGAGGAGTTCCTTAAGCCGATGAAGATAACCGCTTATGAGCTGGGCAAGCGTCTGCACGTGCCAGTGCCGCGCGTGAATGACATAGTTCTTGAGCGTCGCGGCATCAGCGCTGATACGGCCGTCCGTCTGGCTCGCTTCTTCGGAACGACGGAGCAGTTTTGGATGAACCTGCAGGCAGCTTACGAGGTAAGTCGATTCAAGACCACGCATGCCACGGAGATTGAGCGGATCGAACCGCGCGCGGCTTCCGCCTCCGGTTAATCGGAAATTCGCTCCGGCTTAGGTCTGGGCCACTTGGCCACAATGGTCGTGGAAATTCCACCCCGCGGACGGAACTCTCCGCGCACCTCAGCCCACACCGGCTTGGCCCACTTCACGACATCTTCGAGAACTTGATTCACGACGTTCTCCTGGAAGATGCCGAGGTTCCGGTAGCACTGCAGATACTCCTTGAGGGACTTTAATTCGAGGCAATGCTTGTCGGGCATGTAGCGTATGTTCAGCATTCCAAAATCCGGCAAGCCCGTCTTCGGACACACCGAGGTAAACTCCGGATCATCGACAAGGATCTCGTATCCGGAAAACTGGTTAGGCCAAGTTTCGATCTCAGGAAATTTGAAATTCAAGCCTGCAGCGGCATGCTCCGGTGTGTAACGTGGCAATTTCGGCATCCTTCTATTGTAGCGGGTGAGAGAATGCACCCGAGCACATCGCCCCGGCATCTAATTCGCTACCATCGTTAGTAGGCCCGCGTGCGCCCCACCGGCCTCTTCGATGGTAAATTACTACTTACAGAAATTCCTGCGGGAGCCTGAAAGACAACCAGTTGGCGCTGACCAACAATTCGAAGACGCCGTCCACCAGGCGGTGGATCTGGCTTGTGTCCGCAGCTGTTATTGTGGTTTTCGTTCTATATTCTTACCTTCACCAGACACCCATCAAAGTCCGTGCCATAAGGGTGGAGCGCGGGCCGATCCGCAGCGTGATTTCGACGAACGGCAAGGTCGAGCCGATGCAGAATTTTGAGGCGCACGCGCCGATTGCGACCACGGTCAGGCGCCTTTTCGTGAAGGAAGGCGACCACGTGAAAAAGGGGCAAATTCTGTTGCAGTTGGATGATGAAGACATCCGCTCGCAGGCAGCCAAGGCTCAGGCGCAGATCAAGGCCGCACAGGCAAGTCTGGCAGCCACGAAAAATAGCGGCACTCAGGAAGAAATTCTCACGCTGAATGCGCAGCTAATCAAGGCGCGCGCCGCTCGCGACGTCGCCCAGCGAAACCTCGATGCCCTGAAGCGCTTGCAGCAGCAAGGCGCTGCATCGCCCGGAGAAGTCCGGCAAGCGGAAGTGACTCTGGAAAATGCGCAAGCGGACGTGCATCTGGCGGAACAAAAGCAGAAAGATCGCTATTCGGCACCGGAAGTCGCGAGCACCCAGGCGCAAGCCACACAAGCGCAAGCTGCGTACGAGAGTGCGGAAGACGCTCTTAGCAAGTCGAGCGTGCGCGCCCCGTTCGAAGGCATCGTCTATTCCCTTCCTGTCAAACTCGGAGCATTTGTTCAGGCGGGAGATTTACTTCTGCAAGAAGCCGATCTTTCGCATGTGCTGGTTCGCGCCTTTGTCGACGAACCCGATGTAGGCCGCCTGCTGACTGGAGAAAAAGTTGAAGTCACGTGGGACGCCGTTCCCGGTCGCACGTGGACGGGCACCGTGAATACAGTTCCCGCGACCGTGAAGTTGCACGGAAACCGAAACGTGGGCGAGACTACCTGCCTGATCGATAACCAGGACTTGCGGCTCCTGCCGAATATTAATGTCGGCGTCACCATTGTTGTCGCCGAACATAACAGCGTCCTCACTCTGCAGCGCGATGCTCTGCATGTGGATGACGGTACGCCGTATGTATTCCGGATCGTCGGCAACCATTTGAAACGTCAAGCCATCACTTTCTCGTTGCAGAACCTGACGCGAGTTGAGATTACCTCTGGCCTTTCCGAGGGTGATGCTGTCGCCATGCCTGCCGAAGAGATAAAGCCGTTGTCGGACGGCGCCGCTGTGAAGGTCGTGCCCTGATCTATGCGCACGGCCGGTTTCGCAAGTCGCCTCAATCCCATGCCGCCTCCGCTGCTCTCGGCTGTATTTCTGGTCTTGCTTTTGGTTTCGGTCGGAGGTGCAACTCCATCTCCGATGGAACTGCTTACGTCCGGCCATGTCGACGAACTAGTCCAGGATCTTCAGCATCAGATCGCACATTCTCCTAATGATGCTGCAGCGGAAAATTTACTTTGCCGGGCTTATTTCATGATGGAAGAATGGGACCGTGGCATCGCGGCATGTGAACGGGCCATCAATCTCGATCCGCAAAACAGCTCCTACTATCTCTGGCTGGGTCGCTCGTACGGTGAGAAAGCGGATCGTTCCGGATTTCTCAGTGCTCCCGGACTAGCCAAGAAGTCGCGTGCAGCCTTTGAACGCGCCGTGGGACTCGATCCGAAGAACGTCGAAGCTCACGTTGATCTCGGCGAGTTTTACGCAGAAGCTCCGGGGATCATCGGCGGTGGTAGAGATAAAGCATACCGGCAAGCGGACGAGTTGATGCCTCTGAATCCTGCCATGGCGCACTGGGTCCTGGCCCGCATCGCGGAAAAAGAAAAAGATCCAGCGAAGGCGGAAGCCGAGTATCGCGCCGAGATCGCGACTAGTAGGTCCGGGGTTCGCGGATGGGTCGATCTGGCCAACTTCTTCATGTACGCGCATCGTTATCAGGAAATGGAAGAAGCGTTGCAGCATGCCGAGACCGCTCCCATCGACTATCCCGAATCTTTGATGAATGCAGGCAACCTGCTGCTTCGGGCACAACGCGACTATTCCCTGGGCATTCGACTAGTCCGGCGTTATCTTGCGAACCGATTGTGCGAAGAAGGTCCGGCCTTCAAAGCACACGCAATTCTCGGCGAACTTCTCGAAAAGGCGGGCGACCGGGTGGGTGCGGCTCAAGAATTTCATGCCGCTCTGGCATTATTTCAAGACTATCCGCGAGCCAAAGAAGACCTGAAGCAGCTCGGCCGCTCCTAGCGACCGTTCGAGCTTGCCGGGTGTGTACTCTCGAAAATCGCTCCCACAACCTCCTGGGCATTTAGAATTTCGCTTGCATTCAAGAGATTTATACAGTCGTGCGAATCTGGTTTGGAAAGGGACGCAATGATGACATCGTGCCGCCCACAGAGAACTACCAAGCTTGTGTTGCAATACGTCGTGGCAGTTATGTTGCTTCCCGCGTCGTTGTTGGCCGAACCGATCTCGCTGAAACGGGTGGTTGAACTGGCCCTGTCGCACGCCACGGCAGGCGCAATTGCCGCGGCCGACGAGCAACGCCTGGACGCCGCCTACCGCGAACTGCATAACAGTTATATCCCGCAGCTCTCGACCGGCGCTGGCCTCGGATACTCTTTCGGTTTTCCGCTCGCGCTGGAGGGCTCTGCTCCGTCTCTCTTCAATATCAACGCGCAATCCGCATTGCTGAATCCATCCCTGAGATCTTCTATCCAGGCTGCGAAAGCCGATTCAAAGATGGCTTCTCTCAATACGAAAGATCAGCGCAATGCAATTATCCAGGATGCCGCGCAGAGTTATGCGGAACTTGCGAAATGGGAAGAGCGGATGATCAAGCTGCAGGAGGTCCAGGCGGAAGCGGAGCAATTTCAGGCCGCTGTCGCGGAACGCGTGAAGGAAGGGGTCGATAGTGAGATTGAGGGAACCAGAGCGCGACTGTCGTTAGCGCGCGTCCGCCTGCGTGTAGCGGAAGCCAAAGGTTCTGCGGACGTCCTCCGCGAACACATGTCGAAGCTGACCGGAGTGCCCGCAGCGAACATCCAGACTGATCCAGATTCGTTTCCAGCACCGCCGCCATTGCCCGCGGATGACACAGCGACCAACTCCGCCGCGACCGTTCCCTCGGTCGAGGCCGCGGTCGAGCATGCCCGAGCCCAGTACCTGCGAGCGCAAGCGGAGCATCGTGCACTCTTGCCAAGCATAGATTTTGCGGCACAATACGCCCTGCTTTCGAAATTCAATAACTATCAGAACTACTACATTCCCTCGAAGCCTTGCCTGACATCTTTGGGCGAGTTTCTTTGCGTGACCAACGCGTTTCAGCAAAACAATGCGACGGTAGGCGTTAGCATCCGGTTCCCGCTGTTCAATGCGTCGCAGAGAGCGCGCGCCGAGTTAGCCGATGCCGACGCGCTTAAGGCAAACAAGCAGGCGCAGGCCGCACGGGACAAGGCCTCTGAAGAGACCCTTCGCCTGGAACGTTCTGTTGCACAACTGCAAGCCGCGCATGATGTCGCCCAGTTGGAATATGAACTGGCGGAAAAAACTCTAACGGCCACGCAAACTCGCATCGACGCCGGTACGGCAAATTTGCACGACCTTGACGGCGCGCGCTCGCAACTCAGCGAACGCTTTATCACCTTGCAGGATGTCACCTTCGACCTGCAGCGCGCCCAGCTTGGCTTGATGCGGTCCACTGGCGATCTGGAAAAGTGGGCGCTGGGCACGCATTAAGAGACTGCGGAATGGCCGGTGGCCTGTCATAAGAGTATCTGGAAGGACAACTTGACCGTCTTCACCGTTGCTCACGAGATTGCGCCGCACAATACCCCGGTCGCCCTGAACCTGGCGAGAGCTCATGTGCAAGGCGCAATCGCATTAGGGGATGCCAGCTACTGCGACAAGGCTGTTCCCACTTTCGATCAGGTGATCCGCGAATGACCGAGGAATGGCAGGAACTGCGGGCACACATGGGACTTCCGAATTCCTCTTCGCTAAGATAACGGAGGCGAGCGGTTCGAATTTCCTTTTATAGCTTCCCGCTTATAGCTTGCCGCGCAATGTCTTCGCCACCTCGCGAATGGCCTTTTCGTTTCGTCGATACCAACGCCACTGACCCTGCTTCGTAGCCTCGACCAGACCCGCCTTCGTCAAAATGTTCATATGATGGGAAATTGTAGGTTGCGAGAGATGAATCCGCTCTTCGATCTCACCTCCACAAAGACAATTGCCATGCACAGGCTTCTCCACGGCAGATTTCGTTTCCTTTCCACGCTCTCTTAGTGCCAGCAGGATGCGGCGGCGGGTCGGGTCTGCAATGGCGTGAAGCGCACGATCAAGTGATGCATCGGAGGTCATCATGGACTACAGATACCCCGAAAATCGATGACTGTCAATGTAGGAGCTCTCAGAAGACTGTCATTCCGGAAAGGGGTGAAAATCTCGCTTACAACTCCGGTGGTTATTTCTTCAGGATCGGGCTATATCCGTCCGCAACCAGCCGCGTGCGCATTGTCTCCGCATCTTTCACTTCAGCAAATGGTCCCATCTGCACGCGGAATAGCTTATCGGAAGCGGATTGTGCGGACACGAACGCCGGATAGTCTTTCTTCTTAAGTGCATCCACCAACGCCTGCGCGTCTTCCTCCTTGCTCACAGCCGCTACTTGCACGAAATATCCGGTAGCCGGCAAAGTTGTGGTGGGATCGACCGCAGTAGACGGAGGCGGCGGTGTGGAAGTTGGGGCTGCGGGAGCCGATGAAGTGTCGGCTTTGCTTTCTGACGGAGGGGTCAGATCCGCTCTGGCGTCCTTTTGCTCGACCGCTTTATAAAAAGTCATCGGGGGCGCACCCGATCCACTGCTGGTCTTGGCTGTACTCGTGGAAACCGGCAGCGTGGTCGGGGCGCTGGCGCTCGCCATCGTCGGCTCTGACTTCCGACCAAGCGAATATCCCAACGCGAAAAACAGAGCGCAGATCGCCACCAGGCCGAAAAATAGCACCAGCAGCTTCCCTGTCCCAAGCGTTATTTCAGTATCTTCAGACGAAGCCATAGTTCCACTCCCGTCGCGCGCAACCGTTCAAAGCCGAGTGCCCGTGTTCCTCTGATTTTGCCAAGAGCAAGGCTTCTCGGTTCCGATCAACCTAGATAGAATGCAAACCCTATGCCGTCTTCGCTGCCGGCGCCGCAGGCTTTGACGCATCCCCCGCATTCCCCAGCATCTTCTGAAGGCCTGAGAAGAAATCCACAGGCACGGGGAAAATGACCGTCGTGTTTTTCTCGACGCCGATTTCCGTCAGCGTCTGCAGGTAGCGTAATTGCACGCTCACCGGTTCGCCGGAAAGCAAGTGCGCTGCGTCGACCAGCCGCTGCGCCGCTGAGAACTCGCCTTCGGCATGGATGATCTTCGATCGCTTCTCGCGCTCCGCTTCGGCCTGCTTCGCCATTGCGCGCAACATGGATTCCGGCATATCGACCTGCTTCACCTCGACGTTGGTCACCTTCACGCCCCAGGGCGATGTGTGGGTATCGAGAATGCTCTGCAGCCGCAGATTGATTTTGTCGCGATGCGCCAGCAACTCGTCGAGTTCCTGCTCGCCCAGCACCGAACGCAGCGTGGTCTGCGCGAACTGCGAAGTCTGATAAACGTAGTTCGAAACTTCGACCACGGCTTTTCGCGGCTCGATGACGCGCAAGAAGATGACCGCATTCACCTTCAGCGTGACGTTATCGCGCGTGATGATGTCCTGCGGTGGAACCTCGAGTGCCTCCTGCCGCAAAGAAACGCGCACCATCCGGTCGACTGGGGTAAACACCAGAATCACGCCAGGTCCTTTGGCTTCGGGCAAAAGACGACCTAACCGGAAGATGACGCCGCGTTCATATTCGGCCAGAATCTTGATCGAACTAAGAAAGTAGATAGCCAGAACGACAATAATGATCGTGGTAAATCCGCCTAAAATTTCAGGCATGAAGCCTCCCATGAGGGAGCGCCGACAACGCCCCTACCGCGGATTGTATAGCAGTCCACAGAAAGAGGAGAGTAAATCGGGCGCCAGAGCATTGCTTCGCTTGATGCGTGAGACCGTTTCGAAGCGCCGACAGGAATTGAAGGTTTCCTTTGCGCTGCCGAAGTACGAGTTTCCAGGGAACGAAGGCAGAGTACGTTTTACTGCGACCTTGCCACTTGGATGCGGCTCGGATCTACCGGCACATCCCGCTGGATCTCCATCTCAATCGACGTTCCGACATCGAGTTTCACGTCCGGACCATGCTTCAGCAGTGCCCATGCAACGCCGCCTGCCAGACCCGCCAGCCCACCATATCGCGCTCCGTTAAATCCGCCAGCAGCGGCGCCGCCGATTGTACCTACTGCCCCTCCGATGGCCGCGCCCTTCGCCGCATCTTCCACTCGCTTACCCGTATTCTTATCCGCCTGAATCGTTCCTTCTGTGTCCTTTACGTGATTACTGTCAGCACCCGGCGTATTCTCGACCGAACCCGGCAGCATGACCGTGTAGCCGCTGGGATAGATCATCGATGTGAAGTGAATCAGCAACTCGGCGTGCTTCCTGGAGTGGCCGGGCTTCTCCACGTGCGAAATCTTGCCTTGAATGTAAGTGCCAGCTGGAATCAGGATGCGATCCTTCATCACATACGGAAACGCCGTTTCCGCGTACACCGCATCTCCCTCGCGCGCATTCTTAGTTGAGATGGCCTGCTTGAGTGAGAGTGGAACCTTTGAGCCAGACGGAATGACCCAGCTGTTCGGATCGTGCGAACTGCCTGTCTCAGGTGGCAGCGTGGGTTTGTCGTTGCTGGAACCGGTCACAGGAGTCTGGACAGCGGAAGCAGGGGCGGGCTTCGCCGACGACGCAGCCTGTCCCCAGGCCATTCCTGAAATGAGCAATAGTGTCAAAAGCGCGCGCATCCCGCACCTCCACGAGCCAACCGCCCGTTCCATACGCCCGAGATTACCACGGCTCAGCCGCTAGGATGCGCCCTTGTTCGATTAGAGTTATCCGTGCGCAGAGGACGCCGTTCCGAAGGCGGTATAGACGAAGATCAATGGCGGCGAAGAAAATTGTCCGCTCGACAAAGCCGTCGCATCGTCAAGGCTCGGTCGATTCGGACAGCCGAGACGGCTGTTGCAACATGTGCACTTTATGGCGCACTCGAGAACACTTCTTTTTCCAGCGTGTTGCTGGTGGCAGCGTCCAGACTCTCACTCACAAACACGGTGTCGCCTTTTTCTTCGATGACGACGCTTCCCTCTTCCGTGGACCAGGTATGGCGGCCAGTGAGATGCGGTAGCGTGGGGCCGGAGTCCTCTTTGAGTTGAGTATCCGGTGCGTTCGAATCACGTGTCCGCGAATCTGCTTGCGCCAGTTGCGTTTGACCGGTCTCGTTCGCCTTCTTATAGCGCTGCTTGAGAGACTGCGCGTAAATGCCAGCAAACTCAGCGGCTGACTCAGGATTCGACCAGCGCGAAACGTACAGCAGTCCCAGAGGCGCGGTGGGATCGGCCTTGACCTTGGCAGCGTAGTAGTACCCGCCACGCCACTCGGGATAGATCTTCTTCGACACTGCTTTGCCGGAATACTGCTCAAGCAACAAAGCTACGTCGAACTCGCCCATCGCCCCAATGTCGAACTTCTGGTAATCCTTAAAGTCGCGCTTGAAGTCGGGGATCGACATAGGAGGAATCTTTTCGCCCGAGAGATAGGTTTGAGGCTCCATGATCTGTCGCGTGGTGTGCGGAGGGTTCTGCAGCAGCGCGGCGAAGGCCTTGTCTTTGCCACCTTTCTGCAGCAACTCGATGACGAAGTTCATACCATAGCTGTAGGGAAAGGTGAGCGACTCTTTCATGAAGATGGGCGCGTCATTGAAGACCTTTGTACTCGGGGTGCCCGTCAGCGTTTCTTCCTCCATGGCTTTGACCAGTTCAGGCGAAGTTGCGATGGAGTGGCCGGTGGGCGCGATCGCATACTGGAACATGATGGCCTGCGCCTGACCTTCAATGACGGCTTCGCGAGCGTTACCGATCTCGTCGTTTTCAATGTCCTCGGGTGTGGGATCTTTGCGAATTTCACCCAGGTCTTTGTCTCCGCGCTTCATCCACTTTTGCAGGTTGATGTCCTGGTCCTGCAGCGCGTGGGTGAGTTCGTGAGCCATGACCGGCTCCTGCTCTTCGATGGGAACCCAGTCGAGCAGGTTCACTGTCTTAGTTTTGGGATCGTAGTACCCGGCAACTTCTTCTTTGAGGAGCGCGACCAGGAAAGTTTGAAGGTCGAAGCCGGCGGGAAGAAGACCGAATTTCTTCAGGACGAGCTCGGAGCGCCGCAGGCGGCGTGTGTCTTCGTCGTTCACGTGCTTGGTGAGGTACGAGACGACTTCTTCGCGGCTGGTCAGCTTGCGCTTGACGGTGTGCTTGATAGGTAGTCCGGTTTGCTTGCTGTCGAATTCGAGAATCTCGTCGACGGAATGGAAAAGCTCCTCGGCCTGGCGAGGAGTAATTTTGACCTCCGGCTGCTCGGGTTGCTGAGTCTGCTCGGGCTTTTGCGTTTGGTCGGGAGGAGGGATCGGCTGGGTGGGTTGCTGCGCTGGCGATTGCGCAGGCGTTTGGCTCGGCGGATTCTGCGCGTTGGCAGGTGCGTGCCACAATGACGCAGCCAGTACAACCCACAAAATCGACGTTAGAACCCGCCGGAAGGGCATTCGGACTCTTTTCATTCCATTCGAGTCTACAGGTTCCTTTATAGTTGCACGCATGAACGCGAATCCTGTGAATTTGTGGACCTCCCGAGAACATGCTCAAGACTACCTGCAGCGCGCCGATCTGATTTCGCACCGCGGCGAAGGCGAGGCGTCGCTGCTGGAGTTTGTACCACCGAAAGCGCGTAGGATTTTGGACCTGGGCACCGGGGATGGACGATTGCTGGCGATGGTTTTGGATGATTTGAAGCGGCGCAAGCAAACCGAGACCGAGGCAGTAGCGGTGGATTTTTCTCCGGCGATGCTGGAGGCTGCTCGGAAGCGGTTCGCGGGAGATTCGACCGTGGCGATTGTCGAGCACAACATGGATGCGCCGCTACCCGCGTTGGGCAAGTTTGATGCAGTGATTTCGAGCTTCGCGATTCACCATCTGGTGCATGAGCGAAAGCGGGAGTTGTATGCAGAAGTCTACGAACTCCTGAATGCCGGTGGAGTGTTCTGCAATCTGGAGCATGTGTCGTCGCCGACGCCGCGGTTGCATGAGGAGTTCTTGCAGCGAATTGGGTTTACGGTGGAGACGGAAGATCCGTCGAACAAGCTGCTGGATGCGGAGACGCAGCTTGGATGGCTGCGGGAGATTGGCTTTGTCGATGTCGTTTGCTTGTGGAAGTGGCGGGAGTTGGCGTTGCTGGCGGGACGGAGGTAGGCGTTGTGGTAGCTATAGTTAGTGGTCCTTTTGTTTCCGCTGGTGCTTAGGCCATGGTGGGTGGCGATCATCTCGATCGCGGCGTTTGTCCTATTCCTGAGATTGATACTCGGCCCGTTCCCCACAAAGAATAAGTAATAGGGCTGATCGCTTCTCGCGATTCATTCCGCTGCTATCGACTTGGACACCCATTCGCCCGCTTCCTTCGTTCCTAGCGATCCGCCGATGTCTTGCGTGGT
This sequence comes from Terriglobia bacterium, assembly GCA_963711365.1. Taxonomy (GTDB): domain Bacteria; phylum Acidobacteriota; class Terriglobia; order Terriglobales; family Acidobacteriaceae; genus Sulfotelmatobacter. The sequence goes on from CAVQDY010000007.1 coordinate 70,828, forward strand.
TTTCTTCTGGCGGACGGCTTCCAGCACCGCGGCTTCGATCTTGTCGGATTCTTTCTCGAATCCCAGATGCCGCAGCATCATGGACGCGGTCAGGATCGCTCCGAACGGATTCGCCATGTTCTTGCCTGCGATCGGCGGGGCCGAGCCGTGGACGGGCTCGAACATCGAGGTGAGGCCGGGATGGATGTTGCCGCTGGCGGCCATGCCGAGTCCTCCCTGCAGCCCGGCGGCGAGGTCGGTGATGATGTCGCCGAACATATTATTGGTGACGATCACGTCGAACTGGCGTGGGTCGCGGACCATCTGCATGCAGAGCGCGTCGACGTACATGTGCTGCGCGGTGATGTTGGGATACTCACCGCTGACTTCTTTGAAGACACGCTGCCACAGGCTTCCGGCGTGGGTCATGGCGTTGGACTTGTCGCACATCAGGACTTTGCTGCGTGGCGAGCCGTCAAGCTTGGTATGCGTGTTGCAGTAATCGAAGGCGTAGCGGATGATACGCTCGACGCCTTTCCGGGTATTGATGTCCTCTTGCGTGGCGATTTCGTCGGGCGTTCCCTGCTTGAAGACGCCGCCCGCGTCGGTGTAGACGCCTTCGGTGTTCTCGCGCAGGACGACGAAATCGACATCTTTGGGCTCGACTCCCTTCAGCGGGCAGAGCGCGGCATCCAGTAACCGGACCGGGCGCACGTTGGCGTAGAGGTCCATCTTGAAGCGCATCCCGAGCAGGATTTCTTTGGCGTGTATGTTGGTCTTGATGCGCGGATCGCCGAAGGCGCCGACCAGAATGGCATCAAAGTCGCGGGCGAGCATGGCGAATCCATCGAGCGGGACGGTGGTCTGGTCGCGCAGATAACGGTCGGCTCCCCAATCGAAATCGGTGAGTTCGACTGGGGCTCCGGTCGCCCGGATGACGCTAACTGCCTGCGGAATGACCTCTTTGCCGATGCCGTCGCCGGGGATGACGGCGATGCGTTTTTTGGTTAGCTTTTTGGAGTCCACGGCAGGAACGTTAACACACTCGCTATAATCGAATACAGCTATGGGGCTGACGGTGCTTCAAGTTCAAGGCGAAGGTTTGGGCGCGGCCGGAGTCGGGGAATATCGTGGCGCAACAACGGCCACGGGATTCGGGGACCCGGAAGCGGAGTTCGCGGCCCTGCGCAGCACGTGCAGCGTTTATGACCTGGGATATCGTGCCCAGATCTCTCTGACCGGAGCGGACCGGGTCCGTTGGCTGAACGGCATGGTGACGAATAACGTTCGCGACCTGCAGCCTGGACAGGGAGTGTACGCCTTTCTGCTGAATCCGCAGGGGCACATTCTGGGCGATCTGTATGCGTACAACCGCGGTGAATCGATCGCGGTGGAGACGGATCAGAACCAGGTGGAAAAGATTCTGGCGACATTCGATCACTACATCATCATGGATGATGTTGAGGTCAAAAACCTGAGCGAGGAGATAACGGCTCTCGGGATCGCGGGACCGAATGCACGGAAGGTGCTGGCGGCCGCGGGCATCCAGGTTCCAGAGGCGCAGCCGCTCGCAGTTTTCGAAGCGAAGTGTACGTGCGATTGCGAATGCCTCGCGTGCAGCGGCGTTCGTGGGGATGATCCAGTCGTCGAGAATTACGAGTTGTGGCTGAAGCCGCAGGACGTGAAAAAGACATGGGATGCGCTGGTGGCCCACGGAGCGACTCCGGTGGGTACCGAAGCGCTGGAGTTGCATCGAATTGCGTCGGGAATTCCGGTGTATGGAGTGGACATCCGGGAACGCGATCTGCCGCAGGAGACCGAGCAGGCACGTGCGCTGAACTTCAACAAAGGATGCTATGTGGGGCAGGAGATTGTGGAGCGGATTCGTTCGCGCGGCGCGGTGCATCGCAAGTTTTCCGGATTCCTGCTCGAGGGCGGGACGGCGATTTCTCAGGGCGCTAAGATTGTGGCGGGCGAAAAGGAAGTTGGAGAGATTACCAGCATCGCGTCGTTCGGATCGATGCGGAGCGCGAAGACGGTCGCCCTGGGATATATTCGGCGTGAAGTGGGAGCACCCGGACGCGAAGTAACAATCAGCGGGGAAAAGGCGCTGGTCGTTCAGTTGCCGCTGAGCGAGGCCGCACTCGCGCACCAGCAAAGCACTTTGAAACAGCAATCCGCGTAACAACAGATTCTGTAATTCTGACCATTGCGGTCTTATTGGGGAACGATATATGGCTGAGAAAAGGAATGAACCAAGTTTCACGGTAACGGATCGGCGGTTGTTCACGCAGGATGGCGAGTTGCGGTCTGACGTGTCGGAAGAGGTGGAAACGCCAAAAGCACCGGCGGCCACAGCATCCAAAGAGCCCGCGACAGAACAGAAGGCTCCACAACCTGTGCCGGCGGATGGCGACGCGAATTTGGAACGGGAGATGCCGGTTCCACCGACGACGGCTGAACAGGAGGCGCAGGCGGCGGCGTACCATCAATCGTCGCGCGATCTGGACAAAGAAGTTGAGCTGAGCGGACATTCGGCCAAAGATTTCGAGATCACGTTCGAGAGATTCATGGCTTCGCTTTACATGACGGCGATGATGCAACTCGGACTGATGCGGCAGCAGAACGAGCAACCGCGGGTCGATATCATCGGCGCGCGTCAGACCATTGATACGCTGAGTCTGATTGCGGAGAAGACGAAGGGGAATCTAACGGCAGTCGAACAGAATTTCCTGCAAAACAGTCTGTACGAATTGCGCATGGCCTATGTAGAGGTAACGAACGCCATCGCGCGTCCGCCGCAAGCCGGGCCTGCGACCGGAACGACCGGACGTTAATACGGAAAAAATGAAAGCGACCTTAACGGTGCTGGGCAGTGGGACGTCGATGGGCGTGCCCACTTTGGGGTGTGATTGCGCGGTATGTCATTCGAGCGATCCGCATGACCGGCGGACGCGGCCCTCGATCATGCTGGAATACGGCGGCAAGGTGGTGCTGATCGACACTACGCCGGATTTCTACGTGCAGGCGATTCGCGAGAACATTACAAAGCTGGACGCGGTGTTCTATACCCACACGCATGCCGATCACATTCTGGGGATCGACGACCTGCGTCCGCTGAGCTACCGGCACAAGCCGGACAAATTACCTCTCTATGCGCGGCCCGATGCGGCTGCGTTTCTGCGACGAATGTTCTCTTACATTTTTGATGCGGACTACAAATTCGGCGGGCTGGCGCAGCTGGAGTTGCGTCCGATTGACGGGCCGATTGAAGTGTTCGGCGCGCGCTTCGAGCCGGTGATTCTGATTCACGGCGAAGCCCAGATTTATGGCTACCGGTTTGGCTCAGCGGCGTACCTGACGGATCACAGCGAGATTCCCGAGTCTTCGCTGCATCAGCTGGGAGGACTGGACATCCTGTTTCTGGATGCGCTGCGACACAAGCCGCATCCGACGCATTCGACCGTGAAGAGTTCGCTGGCGATCGTTGACCGGTTGAAGCCGAAGCGGGCGTTCTTCACGCATATCTGCCACGACCTGGCGCACGAGGCGACGAACGCCACGCTCCCCAGGCATGTGCGGCTGTCGTATGACGGGATGAAACTGGAGTTTGAAATCTGATTGTTGATTGATGATTGGTGATTGTAGATTGAGAAACTTGTGGCACGTGCTTTCAATCAGCAATCATAAATCATCAATCAACAATTTCTTTTTCTATGCAAGTTTTTCACAAACTCGAGGATGTGCCTGCCGACTACGGACCAACGTTGGTGAGCGTCGGCAATTTCGACGGCGTTCATCGCGCCCACGCCAAGGTCCTCGGCGAGATCGTTTCGCGCGCGCGTACATCCGGGGCAAAGGCAGTTGCGGTTACCTTTGAGCCGCATCCGACGAGGATCCTGCGGCCAGAGTCGGGCTTGAAACTGCTTACACCCACGCCTGAGAAACTGCGCTGGCTTGAGGGAACGGGGATCGATGGAGTGCTGCTGCTTCCCTTCGGACGCGATATGTCGCTCATGACTCCGAGGCAATTTGCGGAGCAGATCCTGAAAGAGAAGCTGCATGCCAGCGAGGTGCACGAAGGATTCAACTTCAGGTTCGGAAACAAAGCTGCGGGCGACATGAATATGCTGGCCGAGTTTGGGCGAGAGATGGGATTCGAAGTCCGGGTGTATCCGGAGATGAAGTTACGAGGCGAACGGGTTTCGAGCAGCCAGATTCGAAAACTGCTCAGTGACGGACGAGTGAGCCGGGCACGGCATTTGCTGGGACGTCCGTTCTGCATTCTCGGAGTGCCGGGGCGCGGGCGCGGGTATGGATCGAAGTACACCGTGCCTACGATCAACCTGGCGCGCTATGAGGAGCTTGTTCCGCAGCACGGCGTGTACATCACGTGGACGCGGGTGGGAACGGAGAGATTTGACTCGGTCACGAATGTGGGGAATCGTCCGACATTTGGGGCGGAGTTGTTTGCGATCGAGACGCACCTGCTGAACTTTCATCCGATTGAGTTGACTCCCGACACCGAGGTGGAGATTTGTTTTTTGGAGCGCCTGCGAGATGAGATCAAGTTTCCTTCCGTAGAAGTTTTGCGGGAGCAGATCGCGCGGGACGTGAAGAAGGCGCGCAGATATTTTCATCTGCTGGGGAAGGCGAGCCCCAGGGGCTGAAGGCCATAAGCATCAATTCAAGGAAAATGAAATTAGTGGGCGAGTTCGGAAAGATAGAGCTTGACTCCAGTAGTCGGATGCCGATATAACGGACTCCGACCATGAAAGATAATTTCGATCAATTCCTGCCTCTTTCTCCGGCGGCACTGCACATCTTACTCGCCCTCGCAGGAGAAGATCGCCACGGATACGGGATCATGCGGGAAGTAGTCCGTCAGTCGGAAGGGCGCTACAAGCTGGGTCCCGGCACGTTATACGACAATCTGCAGAAACTGCTGGATCAAGGCATCGTGGAAGAGCGCCCCGCCCGCGGTGCAGGTGATGATCCAAGGCGCCGCTATTATCGCCTGTCGCGGTTTGGCCGTGGACTTCTGGCTACGGAGATCGCGAGACTCGAGGGCATAGTCCGCGAAGCGAAACTGCATATCAAAATCCATCCCGAGAGGGCATGATGATCCGCATCTTGTATCGCTCGCTGATTTATTTGCATCCACCCGCCTTTCGCCTGCGATTCGACCAAGAGCTTCTTTGGATATTCGACGAATCCAGTGACACATCAGGCGCGGCGCCGCTCCTGTATGACGCCGCCATCTCTTTGCTGCGGCAGTGGCTCATGCGATCGGGAATGTGGAAATGGATACTCGGGGGTATCGCCGGAGCGTTGCCGGTCCTTATCGGGTTCGGAAGCTTTTTGTTCCAATGGCCCATGCGACCGTAATACTGAACTGTGGTTCGGCCATTTCTTATAGAGGAGGTCGGGCACATGAGAAAGTGGGTTCGGAGAATCTCGTGCGTAATTCTGACTCTGATGGTGCTGGCCTTTCTGGGAGGGTTCACCTATGAACAGGTCGGGCGCGCCAGAGATGCCAGGCAACTGCCACCACGCATCGGACAGGCAGTTGATATAGGCGGGCGCACTCTGAACCTTTACTGCGCCGGTCAGGGTACGCCGACGGTGATTCTCGAAACCGGAGGCAACTCGCCCGGTTATGAGTATCTGGTGCTGCAATCCAAGATGGCGGCGTTCACCCGCGCCTGCTGGTACGACCGCGCGGGTGTAGGGTGGAGCGATCCGCCATCGTCTCCACGAACAAGCGCCAGCATTGTGAGCGATTTGCACAAGGCGCTACAGCGTGCCGGGATTTTGCCACCATACGTGATGGCTGGCGGTTCGGTGGGGGGCGAATATGTTCACATCTATACGGCGCGCTACCCCTCGGACGTGGCCGGTCTGGTCTTGATCGATTCAGCGACTCCCGACATGCATGAACCCGACTACGCGTTGGCGCCCATAAACCGTATGTCGGGCAACACGAGGCATCTAATTTGTGTCGCCATGCCCTTCATGGTGCGGTTCGGTGTGCTTCGTTTCATGGTGAGCCGAGAGCGGAGCTTTCCCCCGCCCGATTTTACCCCCGAGCAAGCCAGCGTATTGGCGAAGCTCGAAGCTCAACCGAAGGCATATCGGACCGATGCCGAGCAGGCTTGCGCGGCAACCAACGAGGGCAGAATCGTTCCGAGAGAAGGCGGGGGGAACCCCGATATCAACACTGCTGCAAGAAACGCAGGCAGCGTAGGTGATCGCCCACTTGTCGTGCTGACAGCTGGAAGGTATTGGGCTCCCCCTGGTTTCGAAAAGGAAGCAGCGGAATATCACGAGATTCAGGTTCATCAGTTGCAAGCGAGCCTGGTGCGCTTGTCAACTCGGGGTCGTCAAGTAATCGTGGATGCGGACCACGGCATGTCGCAATCGCCGGAATCCATCGTCACGGCCGTCCGGGAAGTGGTCGACGAAGTGCGTGCGAACCACAACATGGCGGATGTCCGTGCTGAAGCACCAAGCCAGTGAAGTAGCTCGTCCTCCTCACCACCAATACCACTTGGTGTCCGGTGCGAGTCCCATGCCCAGGTTAGGGTTTACAACATAAAGACCGGTTATCCCCTGCGCATTTATTCGGTATCGACGCGGACACCAAGCCACAACAGTCCTGCGACCAAGGCTAGTCCAGCCGTTAGGGTCAATGCGGATTCCCATCCGATTCGTTCTGCCAGCCAGGGCGTAAGGGCCGGGGAGATCGCTCCTCCAATGTTGCTGCCGAAGTTCATCGTGCCACCTGCGATGCCGCTATGTTCGCCGGATAATTGGGTCATCGTCGCCCAGAACGGGCCCTCGGTGCAGATCACAAGCACCGTGCAGGCGGTAAGGGCCGCGACCGCCAGATTCGCGTTGGGCGTACGCGCTCCGATTACAAGAAAAATGCCGGAGATGCAAAGTGCGGCGAGGGGCAAACTGCGGCGACCCCATGTCGCGCCCCAACGGGTCACGGCCAGATCGGAGAATACTCCGCCGAGCGGAATGGCAAATGTGGTTGCGATCCAGGGCAGCGCGGTGAAACTGGCGGCCTTGAGAACCTCCAGATGACGCACTTGAACGAGATAGAGGTAGAACCAGAAGATGAAGATGTAGCCGAGATATCCCTGAAGCAGGTAGCTGGCAAACAGAAACCAGAAGCTGGCGGTGCGCAGCGGGCGAGGAGATGCCCCCGACGACAAAGGTCGGGCGGGATTGTTAGCCGCAATCGCAGTGTCGTGCTGATGATGCTCCTGCGGCCCGAAAATCCACCAGAGCAGCCCCGCAACAACGCTAACCGCGGCGGCCAGAAACAAAGCGCTGCGCCACCCATAGCGAGTCGAAATTGGCGCCAGCATCAGAGGTGTGACCGCCGATCCGATGCCAACGCTGGCGAGAACGAGGCTGTTCGCGCGGGCCTGCAATCGCGCCGGAATGATAACCGCGATCGTTCTCGCCGAGGTGGGATAGGTGGGAGCGGCGATGACACCAAAGATCATCCGAATCAGCCAGAGCTGCGGAATGATGAGACCGACGCCGAAGATGGACCATCCGACCGCAGCGGTAAGGACAGTGAGCAGGGCAAAGCCGAAACAGAGTACAAGAAAGATGCGGCGAGGGCTGACGCGGTCGGCAAGTCCGCCTGAAGGGATTTGAAAAATTGTGTAGCCGATCAGGAAGGCGGTAAAGACAGTTCCCATTTGTGCTTGCGTCAGGCTGAAGTCGTGCATGATGCCGGGAGCGACGACAGTGATAGCGACGCGGCAGACGTATCCGGCAGAGGCGGCGACGGACAGAAGAAGCACCAGTCGTTTGCCAGTTGCGGTGAGAGGGGCAGTCGAGGCGCGGAGTGCGCCGTCATGCCAGGCGTTTGTGGAATATGAGCTCCGAGTGGCGAGGGACGATGTAGTCCTTCAGTTCGCCGACGAATTGAAATCCGTGGCGGCGGTAAAACTGCTGAGCACGGGGATTAAATGACGAGACGAGAAGGAACAGGTGGGCACGATCGCGGTAGTGCTGCTCGGTGAATGTAATCAGCTGCGATCCGACGCCGTGATCTTGTGTCCCGGGCGCAACCGCGATCGACGCGATATAGGGTGAACCGGCGAAGCCGTAGGGTGCGAGCAGAACGAACCCAATGGGATCGCCCCCGCTCTCGTCGCGTGCTACGAACAACTCCGTGCCGGGACGGCTCAGAACCTGACGGCAGGCGTCGAGATCGCGCTGCAGGGTGATCCAAGGTTCGGAGCAGGCCATGAGGCGGGCACACCATTCACGGTCTGCCGCTTGGGCGAGTGTGATCTGAATCGGGGCCATGGCCGCTGGAAAGCGAAAGTGATCGTAGCAGGCGAGGCACCTGATCGCAAAGAAAGTGGCTCAGTGAGGCAGGTATCCGAATTCCATTGGCAGCTTTCCGTCGACATGGACGACGTTGATGCTGTTGTCGATGGAATGGACTTCGATCAAACCCATGGCTCCTGGTTCCGTCTGGACCTCTTTCAAAACGTCGGCATCAGTGTCCACGAAGACGATTGATTCCTTGTGAGACAGGAGAAACACATTCCACTCAGAGTCAGACATCTTGTTCAAGTGCTCGAGCGTTTCCCTCTCGCCGGCGGACTCTTTGTGCAGCACCAGGATGATGTTCTTGCCGTCCGGCCATTTTTTGATTTCTCCACGGATGATCTTGGTTAGATGGGCTGAGGTGACATTCTCCACCGCGTTGTCTTTGTTGACGACGACGGCGGTGTGATGGGCAAAGCTGGATGTCAAACCACCAAACAAGAAGGCAAACGTATACAGAGCGAAGCGCAGCTTCATAGCCTGACCTCTGATCTTTATTTCGGGGGACGAGGACAGGCTAATGGATGGAGAGCGGTCCTTTGTCAAGAAGATGTCATGCGAATACACCGAGGTAACCGGCAGTAACAGGCGTCGGGCTGTCTTTTTCGTGGGAGTTTGAGATGTTGAGCAGCCGATCTCAGGAGCTGCGATGAGGTGCGCAATGACGGCAATCCCTTCGTCCAAAATGAAGCGAGAGGTGGGCAAGCGGCCAAAAGCAGCGCGTAAAGGCGAATTGATTCTACGGCCTTTGAAATGGCACGCATGAATGCGTGCCCTGATACGAGTCGCACTTGTGTCACGGACTGCTAAACGTTGATCACAGCGCACAGCTCTTTCACCGTGGCCGCGCTCTTGTCGATGCCAGCTTTTTCTTCCGCTGTCAGCTTGATCTCGATGATCTGCTCAATCCCCTTGGAGCCTAGCTTTACCGGAACTCCGACATAAAGTCCGCTGATACCGTATTCGCCCTGCAAATAGGCGGCGCAGGGCAGGATCTTCTTCTTGTCCTTGAGAATCGCCTCGACCATTTCGGTCGCAGCTGCCGAAGGAGCGTAGTAGGCCGAGCCGGTTTTCAGATACTTTACGATCTCGGCGCCGCCATCGCGCGTGCGCTGCACGAGCGCATCCAGACGGCTTTTCTCAATGAGCTCGGTAATCGGAATTCCGGCAACCGTCGAGTAGCGTGGTAGTGGAACCATGGTGTCGCCATGGCCGCCGAGCACAAACGCGGTTACATTCTCGACACTGACCTTCAGTTCGTCGGCGATGAAGGCGCGGAAGCGAGCTGAGTCGAGGACTCCGGCCATGCCGATAACGCGTTCGCGCGGGAATCCGCTTAGCTTGTAGGCGGCTTGGGCCATGGCGTCGAGAGGATTGGAAACGATGATCAGGATGCAATTGGGCGAGTTCTTTACGACCTCACCGACCACCGCTTTCATGATGCCGTAGTTGGTATTCAGCAGATCATCGCGGCTCATTCCGGGTTTGCGCGGAATGCCCGCGGTGATCACAACGATGTCGGAATTTGCGGTGTCGGTATAGCTGTTGGTGCCGCTCACATACGAGTCGCGCTTCTCGATGGGCATCGCTTCGAGCAGGTCGAGTCCCTTGCCCTGTGGTACACCTTCGATAATGTCGATCAGGACAACATCGGCAAGCTCTTTGGAAGCGATCCAGTGAGCGGTGGTCGCGCCCACGTTGCCTGAACCTACGATTGTGACTTTCTTGCGCATGGGATGATTCCTTTCGAATAATTGGTGATTGCGCGATCGGGTGATTGGGCGATTAAAAACGTTGCGCTTCTATGATCAATCGCAAAATGACTCAATCGCTGGATCGCTCGATCCTTACACCAGCACGCCCGCGGTCATGTTTTCGATCATGTAGCCGGCAAACTCGCTGGTCTTGACCTTCGTTGCTCCGGGCATGAGGCGCTCGAAATCATAGGTAACTTTCTTCTGCTCGATGGTGCGCTCCATGCTCTGTTCGATCAGATCGGCAGCTTCGTTCCAGCCAAGATGGCGGAACATCATTACACCCGAGAGAATCACCGACCCGGGATTGATCACATCTTTGTCCGCATATTTCGGGGCCGTGCCATGGGTTGCTTCGAAGATCGCGTAGCCATCGCCAATGTTTGCCCCCGGAGCGATGCCCAGCCCGCCGACCTGTGCCGCTGCGGCATCGGAAATGTAATCGCCGTTCAGGTTCGGCGTGGCCAGCACGGAATATTCCTCCGGACGGGTGACGATCTGCTGGAAGATCGAGTCGGCGATGCGATCGTTGATCATGATCTTCTTCTTCCAGGCGCCGTGGCCATGAGTGGAATAGATCGCGTCCAGGACGGCATTTACTTCCTTCTCCACCGATTGACGGAACGCGGGAGGAGCAAATTCCATGCCCGGCTCGATCAGTTCGGCGTTCTCGGCGACGGTCAGGTTTGGATTCTTGTCTTTGTTATCAAGAATCCAGCTCTCCCGCTCGGTAACGACCTTGTCGCGGAATTCATCCACAGCGATCTCATATCCCCACTTGCGGAACGCGCCTTCTGTGAACTTCTGAATGTTGCCCTTATGGACGAGCGTAACGGTCTTGCGTCCGCTCTCGAGAGCATGCTGGATTGCCATCCGTACCAGGCGCTTCGTACCCGTGACAGAAATCGGCTTGATCCCGATACCAGAATCGAGCCGGATCTGCTTCTTACCGCTCTTCAGCATGTCCTTGTTCAGGAACTCGATCAGGCGCGCACAGTCGGCAGTTCCCTCCTCCCACTCGACTCCGGCGTAAACGTCTTCGGTGTTCTCGCGGAAGATGACAACATTCATGCGGTCGGGATGCTTCACGGGCGAAGGCACGCCGCTGTAGTACTTCACCGGACGTACACAGCAATAGAGGTCAAGGATCTGACGTAAAGCAACGTTCAGCGAACGGATGCCGCCGCCGACTGGAGTAGTCAACGGCCCCTTGATAGCGACGCGGAACTCCCGAATGGCGTCGACGGTATCGTCCGGCAGCCAGTTGTCAAACTTCGCTTTGGCTTTCTCCCCGGCGAATACTTCGTACCATGCTACCCGGCGCTTTCCCCTATAGGCCTTCTCCACCGCCGCGTTGAACACACGTAAGGAAGCCTTCCAGATGTCGCGGCCTGTGCCGTCCCCTTCGATAAACGGAACGATCGGATGATCCGGAATATCGTACTTGCCATTCGCATAGGCGATCTTTTTTCCATCCGCTGGGACCGCTACGCCGTTATAAGAGCCCGCCATGAAAAACCTCCGCTATTACAAAAATCTGCGCTCTGATTCGGAAACCAACAATTATAGAGAATTTATCCCGAGGTCTGTTGCGATTTTCCTCATCGAGTCGGATTTCGTTGAATGAGCGCTGGAATCTGACTAGGGTCCGCGCTGCATCCGCCACTGTATCCGCATCGCAATAAATCAAGCGTGATCCTGATCACTTCCGCAGGTGATTCGCGGTACAAATACGGTCACGATCTATACCGTTGCGCTGTGTGGGATAATTACCCTAATTTCCGAGGCATCTGCCCGGTACGGAGAACGGAATGGGATTCCCTTCATGCCGACTGTTGATTTGCCTGCTTGGCATCGCCGCCTTTTGCGCACCGGCGTTTGCCGACGGCTCCCATGATCGTACGCAATTCGGGCACGACATAATCGTGGGCCCCGATGAGCAGGTCAGCGAGGTCACCTGCTTCGGCTGCAGCGTACGAATCCGCGGCCACGTTGACGCCGACGTCACGACCTTTGGTGGCGGCATTTACGTCGAGGAGTCGGGAGAGGTAGGCGCGGACACCACCAGTTTCGGCGGTGACGTCCGGCTCGACAAAGGCTCGACCGTTCATGACATCACCGTCTTTGGCGGCCACGTTCGGCGCGACCCCGAGGCTTCGGTTGAGGGCGATGTCACCGCCTTCAGCGGCTCGGTCTGGCTGTTTTTGATTTTCGGCCTACCGTTCGTCATTCTGGGAGCGTTCGTCGCCCTGATTGTTTGGATTATTCGTCGTCTGACGCGGCCGCACGTTCCCGTCACTGCGTAAGCGACATCCTCCGGAACCCGACTACCAGCGCCTTGTCCCGAATGTCTTGCGTACGCCCAGGCTCATGTAGCGTCCCCATGGGCCGTTATTTCCCAGATCGGCAGCGCCCAGATTCTTGTCACGCGCGCCTAAGCGATCAAAGAGGAAATGCTGCGTGACCCGGAATTCAAACCCTTTGTTGAGATAGATGCCCGCGCCCCACGAATGTTCAATGCCGATCGCATCCGGAGACCACGTGTAAAGCGTCTTGGGAACATTCTTCCCGAAGAGGAAGGTCGGCGCTCCGAAGACCATGAAACGCCGCAGTGGTCCGCGCCCAAAGGGACGTACCTCTAGAATTCCTGAAATCATGTAGCGGGCAAACATGTTGCAGGGCGCATTTGCGCCTCCGTACACGTAGGAGTTGCCGGCGCAAAGGTTCGGGTCGATCTCATTGTGCGGGGGCGCAAGGTCAACTTGGGCCCATCCCCATAACATGTCTTTGGGAAAGAACATCCGATCGTTCGGCCCGGAGTCATGCCAAGTGCCTTGTGAACTGCTGTCCTGCTGACCGGCCTGCGTGCTTAACGATCCGGTGGTCTGCGCAAGCGCAAGCGAGCTTAATACCAGCAGCGTCCCAGCTAACTCCCATTTCCTCATTTGACCTCCCCAAGTCGGATTGAATACGCACACGAACCGTTCGATTCTGCCATCTCAGTGCGGAGCGCAAGCAGTTCGAGTGCTTGGTTACGAAGAGCGCAACATTGTAACGCGTCGCTGCTATCTGCAAAGGGCCGCTAGGCGAAAACGGCGGTTCTGCGCGGAATTCTTCCAGAATTCATATTCCAGCCCTGAATTCTTCCATTCACCGTACCTTTGACCCTGTGGGAATCCTGCTAAAGGCAGCGAAAACTTGGACCTACGGGTTTGGCGGCAGGATTGCAATCGTGGGTAGTACAGGAAAATCAGGAACCCTATGCCCCAAGAGATTTCCGTCTCGTATCAAGCGATCAAGAGCAAGGTCTACCGCCTCATTGACGCGCTGGTCGTTGGAGAAAAGAGCGAAGCTGAAGTGCAGGAATCAGTACGGCGCTGGTGGGCGTTGATCCACCCAGCCGACCGGCCCGTAGCTCAGAAATACTTGCTGATGGTCCTCGGTCGTTCCAATTCCGCCCTGGATGCTATGGGAACGGAGTTGCTCACGGTGAGCGGCTGCGAAACGGTCTCCACTCGCATGACTGAGCCAGTTCTATCTAAGCGTATGCGGCTCATCGATCGCACCTTAAAAGAGAATGCAGTGCGAACCGCTATTTAGTTGCTTCAGATAAGAACCCTGCTTCGATCAAGACTCCCAAATCGCATTTGCGACGTTGGGCTCGTATGTTTCATCCAGCCTTTGCGCAAAGACATCGCTAGCGCTGACCAATATGGTTGGCGAAAAGTCCCATGTCGATCTGCCGACTCTCACCTCAAATATCGTAGTACAGCGCAAACTCGTAGGGGTGCGGTCGTAGTCTTATCGCTTCCACTTCTTTCGAGCGTTTGTAATCCACGTAGGTCCGCAGCAACTCTTCGGTAAAAACGTCCCCCTTGAGCAAGAACGCGTGGTCTCGCTGCAAAGCGTCGAGGGCGTCTTCGAGCGATCCCGGCATCGATGGAATGCTCGATAACTCTTCAGGGTCGAGTTCGTAGATATCTTTATCCAACGGCGGTCCGGGGTCCATTTTGTTCTCAATGCCGTCCAACCCCGCCATCAACATCGCCGCAAAAGCCATATATGGATTGCAACTCGGATCAGGCGGCCGAAACTCTACCCGCTTGGAATTCGTCGAGTGCGAATACATAGGAATGCGGCAGGCCGCCGAGCGGTTCCTTCGCGAGTACGCCAGGTTCACGGGCGCTTCGAATCCGGGCACGAGCCGCTTATACGAGTTCGTGGTTGGCGCAATAATCGCCGAAAGGGCCGGTCCATGCTTGATCAGGCCGCCCACGTACCATAGCGCCGTCTGCGAGAGTCCGGCATAGCCATCCCCGGCGAACAGCGGCTCGCCGCTCTTCCACAATGACTGGTGCGTGTGCATCCCGTTCCCGTTGTCGCCAAAAATTGGTTTCGGCATGAACGTAACCGTCTTGCCATTGCGATTGGCGACGTTCTTCACGATGTACTTGAAGAGCAGCATTTTGTCGGCCGACCGCAGCAGCGAATCGAATTTCAGATCGATCTCGGTCTGACCGCCGCTCGCGACCTCGTGGTGATGGCATTCCACTTCCATCCCGCAGGACTGCATGGTCAGGACCATCTCTGACCGCAGATCCTGATAGTGATCCGTAGGTGCAACCGGAAAATAACCTTCGCGATACCGGGGGCGGTAACCGAGATTATTTTCTTCCCGGCCGGAATTCCAACGTCCCTCTTCGGCATCGATGTAGTAAAAACCGTAATTCTCCCGCTGATCGAAGCGGACGTTATCGAAGATGAAAAATTCCGCCTCGGCGCCGAAGTAGGCCGTATCGGCGATGGCTGACTCCGCCAAATACGTCTCGGCTTTACGCGCGATGTAGCGCGGGTCGCGATCGTAGCTCTGCTTCGTAACCGGATCGACGACATCACACACCAGCACCAGCGTCGGCACTTCGGTGAAGGGATCGAGGAGATGACCGTTGGCGTCCGGCTTAAGCAGCATGTCGCTTTCGTGGATGCCCGCCCATGCCCGGATCGACGAGCCGTCAATGCCAAAGCCCTCCTCAAACGAGGCTGCGGTCAACTGCTCGATGGGATAGGAAACGTGATGCCACAAGCCAGGGATATCCGTGAAGCGCAGGTCGAGAATCTTGGCATCATGTTTCCTGGCAAACTCGAGAACAGTCTTGGCGTCAGGCATAGAGGCTCCTTCGCGGGAGTCGATTCATCAGCGAACGTTGTGGAGTTCCTGCAGACTGGCAGGCTGCTACAATCGGGTCGCGTTGAGCAGACCGACGAGTCTAATGCCAGGCTCGTACGCTGGCAATTCGATTGTTCTTATAGGACGGATAAGCCGGACTTTATACTTAAGCCACCAGCTCTCAGCTATGAGCTTTCAGCTACCCCCTTTCGCGCGGGGGCCTAGATGTGGGTTGGCTTACAGCTGAGGGCTGAAGGCGCTGAGAACTCCTTATGGACTTCGACCAGCTCGAAACGTTTCTCGAAGTAGCGCGGCACGCCTCGTTCTCGCGGGCGGCGGAGAAGCGTTTCCGCACGCAGCCGGCGATTTCGTCCCAGATTCGCGGCATCGAAGAGGAGGTCGGCGCCAAGTTGTTCGATCGATCCGGAGGCAAGGTCTCCCTCACCGCAGCCGGCAAGGCCTTCCTCAAATATGTGGAGGAGACGCTGGATGCCCGCAAAACTATGATGGTTTCCATCGCCGAGATGGAGCGCGTTCCGCGCGGCGAAATTATTGTCGGGGCCAACGAAGGCACCTGTTTACATATCCTGCCTTACGTTTTTGCTGATTTCAAAAAGCAGTATCCGGACGTGTCGGTGAATATCAAGCGGGCCGACTATGCCAAGGTTCTGGAATCGATTATCGATAATTCCGTCGATTTCGGCGTCGTTTCCCTTCCCGTAAACGACACCCGTCTGACGGTCGTCCTCATTCATCGGGATGAATTGATCCTGATTGCGCCTCCACAACATCCTTTGGGAAAGGTAAAGTCCGTTCCGGTCGCCGAGACCAGCAAATATCCCCTGATTGTCCCCAAGGCAGGACACACCCGGGACGCCATCGAGCAATTGTTCCACGAGCGTCGACTCAAACCGAATTTCACCATGGAACTGGATTCCAGCGAACTGCTGAAACGTTTTGTGGCCGCCGACGTGGGCATCGGTTTCATCGCCAAGTCGAACGTGGAGGAAGACGTTCGGGCCAAGGTGCTGGCCGCCGTGCGGCTAGCCGACGCGCAGGTTCGCCGCGATCTGGCGCTTGTCTTCCGGAAAGACAAAGCTCTGAGCCGCGCTGCCCTGGCGTTCATTGAGATTGCGGTGAAGCACAAATCTGCGCAAGAATTAGAGCCAGCTCCCATCCGATGATGAAGGCGACCCGCAGCCTCCTGCACTTCGTACTACTTGCCTCGTTGGTTCTTTCCAGCGCCGCCGGAGTGGCCTTCGCGCAGAAGCCGTTTTCGCAAGTGCCGGCTTCGGAACGCCAGTTAACCTCGGTCAAGGTCACCGGAAACAAACGGTTTTCTGAGAGCCAGATCATCGCGGCCAGCGGGCTGCAAATAGGCACAGTCGTGACCGAAGACGACTTCAAAAGAGCTGCCACACGGCTTGGCGCCTTCGGAATCTTCAGTGACGTTGCCTATACTTACTCGTATTCCTCGGCGGGAACCAAACTCGACCTGCAAGTCACCGAGATCGAGAAGTTTGTTCCCGTGCGCTTCGAAGATTTCGTCTGGTTCTCTGACGACGAACTCCTCAAACGGATCCAGGCGAGCGCGCCTCTATTCAACGGAGAACTGCCTCTTAATGGACGCCTGGCCGACCAGGTTTCCGATGTGCTGCAGGCCTTGCTGGTCGAGAGCTCCATCCCGGGTCACGTCGAGTACGAGCGCGTCGGCAAACAGGACGGTCCGGTCGACTCGATTGTCTATCGCGTTGCCGATGTCCTGATTCAGATCCGGGATGTGAATTTCGTTGGAGCCGGCGAGGCCGAGTTACCCGCGCTGAAAGCGGCCTCACAGCGCGTCCACGACACCGAATATTCGCGTACCGTTCTGAGTGCGCTGGTGCAGCATCAGCTCACCCCGGTTTACCTGGCGCGGGGATACCTCAAGGCTACGTTTGGTCCTCCGCAGACGAAGATTGTGAAGAAGCCCGCGGCCGAAAACGAGGAGGGCCTTCACAATCTCACCATTGTGGACGTCACTTTTGCGGTGACTCCTGGGTATCAGTACAAGCTAAAAGGACTCGAGTGGTCCGGCAACCAGGAATTCTCCACTGACATTCTGCAGAAGATGGTTCGCGCTCAGGCTGGAGAGATCGCCAACACCGTTCGGCTGGCGGACAATATAAGAGACATTCAGAAACTCTACGGATCGCACGGCTACGTGACGGCTGCGATCAAGGCCGACCTCGACTTCGATGACTCCGCGAAAACGGTTGTAATCCATCTCGGAGTCAAAGAGGGACCAGTTTTCCACATGGGCGACCTCGAATTCCGCGGGCTTGACAACAGTCTGGATGCAAAGCTCCGGAATCTCTGGAAAATCCGCCAGGGGGAAGTCTACGATGCGGCCTATCTCAGCGAGTTCCTGCCCGCCGCTCACAAACTGCTTCCGGTTAACCTTGACTGGGACGTTGCCTCGCATGTTACTGCCAATGCGCGAGATAAGACTGTCGACGTCGATCTGATCTATACCGCCAAAGCTCCTAAGTAGAAGCGCCGATCTCAGTTGGCACTGGCTTGTTCGGATTTTGGAACAAAAATCAGAATGAGCAGTGATTCAGTTCTCCACAGGATAGGCTACGCAGTCCTGTACTGTGTTGAAATCTTCAACATGTAGTTTTGTTGATTTTCACCACATTTTATCTTTGGAAAAAGAGGATTCCTTGCTACACTGTGCCGCAAATCGGTCAGCCTTGCAGAGACAGGCTGGCCACTGGGCTCAAGCTTTCCATTCTCTGGCCAAGCACAAGATTGGGTGTAACGAGTTTTCTGGCTTTTTTGAGTTTGCCCGGGCCCTCCCCCTAATCCGCTCCGGGCACCAAAAGCGGAGACGCGCGCTCGCGTGTCTCCGCGTTTTCCTGGCTTCTATCTTGTAACTTCCTGTAGGCAGGAGCATCCTTTATTGCATGGGCTGACGACTCATGTCGCCCTCTACGCCAGCCTACATACACAAAGGAGAATCTGTGATGAATGTCGGACTTCGGAAAACTGGGCTTCAGCAATCTGGGTTTTGGTTCGCAACGCTCTTGATGGTTGCGGGCCTGGCGGTCTTCTCTTTCGCAGCGAGCAAGACTTATACAGGCACCGTCAGTGATGCCATGTGCGGAAAGAAACATATGGGCGACGCCGCCACTTGCACTCGGGCTTGCATCGCCAAAGGGTCGAAGTATGCCCTCGTTGTGGGTGACAAGGTTTACACACTCGAAGCCACCGATAAGGGCGCTCTTGACACACTCGACAAACAGGCCGGCGCCAAGGCCACCGTCACCGGAACCGAGAAAGACGACGTCATCACCGTGAGCTCGGTGAAAGCTGCCAGGTAACACCGCGGTTTCCGCATCGCAGAAAGTTGTGGGAGGTGACTTCATTCCTCCCGCAACTTTTTTGTCTCCTGCCTGAAATTCATATTTCCTTTACAAAGCAATGTGTTAGATTGTGCATTCTTAACATTGAAAATCTCTCCGCTGCGGAGGAACGCGAATTGGGAAAAGACATGGTTCCAAAACGGATTTTCTTCACCAAGGGCGTGGGGAAACACCGTGAGCGCCTGACGTCGTTTGAGTTGGCATTACGCGACGCCGGTATTGCGGCGCAGAATCTGGTACGTGTCTCTTCCATCTTTCCGCCTAACTGCAAACTGCTCGCGCGCAAGGAGGGAGTCAAGTATCTTCATCCGGGAGAAGTTGTCTTCGCCGTTGTCGCCGAGAACTCGACGCGCGAGCCGCACCGCCTTTTGGCTTCGTCCATTGGCGTAGCTATACCCGCCGACCGCAATACCTACGGATATCTCAGCGAGCACCATTCGTTCGGCGAAACCGAAGATGCTGCGGGAGAATATGCCGAGGAACTTGCCGCCGAAATGCTCGCCACGACCCTCAACGTGGAGTTCGATCCGGACCGTTCCTGGGACGAAAAGAAGCAAATCTATCGTCTCTCAAATAAGATCGTCCGGACTGCCAATGTCACCCAGTCCGCTGTCGGCGACAAACGCGCTTTGTGGACCACCGTAATCGCCTCCGCGGTACTCATCTTCGACTAGGCGCCTCTCTCTCCAGATCTGCCCAAGCTCCGACCTGTATCCTTGTAAGCCTATGGTAACGCTGTGGTTTTGCTTGTTCCTTGTCCCTGCCTGGCGTAGCACTTTAGTAATCTCCGCGATGAGCCGGATGTAATCTTTCGTTAACAAGAATCAGTTATCATAGATCTCGAATCAAATCCGTATACAGAACAGCACGTAAGGAAGGTAAGGCAGTGGATATCGACACACGTAGAAAGAAGCAACAGGCGCTCATGGTTCGGATGGTCGAGCGAAAGGTGCGCTCCCGCGCCCAGCAACTGTACGAAACACGGGGACAGACCGATGGACAGGAACTGCAGGACTGGTTTCAAGCTGAGTCGGAAGTGCTTGAAAACAGTATTCTTGCTCCGCTGTACAGGCGCATAAAAACTCCGGGTTCCGATACCCCCGAGAACAATTCCGAGCTGGCGACCTCGGATTCGGTTCCGGTCGAGAACAACGCCTAATCCTTACGCTTACCGACGCCGGGATCCGCCCCAAACTGTCCTAGCCAGTGCTCCCAAGCCCAAGATGAGTAGTCCGGCTGCCAGGGACGCCAGACAAGACACGAGCGCCTTCCGGTTTCCAGTAAATCCAGCATTGAACCCCGCGAGCGCTGCTGGAACCATCACAGCACAGGCCAGAACAAGCACTCTGTTTGAAGCCAACAGGACGCAGATTCCGGCAAGCACAAAGCATCCTATCGCCACTTTAAGATCAAACGGGGCACGAACAGAATCGCCCTCCATCCAGAAAATGACACCAAAGAAAATGGCGAAACCCCCCAACTATGATGAGGGTAAAATCGCGGTACCAAATGCCGCTTCTGCTGCCGGCAGCATTCTTCCGCTGGGTTCGGAGCGGCTTCATTGTTTCCTGATGACGCCTGCTAGATCCGCGATCTTTACTTCCTTGCCACGGTTTTCATGCTTTTCCGCGCATGTCCGCTTTTTTTGGCCTTATCGAGCCGTTCCATCACAGCTGCAACAATAATTGGCAGCCCGATGGTCGCATCCACGAATACTTCTCCGAACATCCCGCCTTCGGAGGGCGGTACAAACTTGCCCCAGGAGATCGCTTCACTGTAAGGGCTGCCCGAAAGGCCTCCCCAGTAGACCGGCTCCGGACAGATGCGCAGCCCGTAGTGATAACGCTTCAAGGGGATGTTTTCGCCCAAACGCCGGTGGCGCAACTCGCAGAAGGGGCCAAATTGTTGCGACCAGTTCCGCGGTACTCCGCCGCCGATGGTAAAAATGCCCAGTTTTTTCTGGCGCAGCAAAGTCGCTGCGAAATGCTCCAGGTCTTCAAAAGGATCGAATCGGATCTTGTGTCGCCCGGTTGACTCGCGGAGACGATTGTTCAGCGCCGTGTCCAGACCCATTTCCGAGTCGCTGAATGCCGGCACGAAGACCGGAACACCTTTCTCGTACGCCGACTTTAGAATTCCCCGCTGCCCCTTCGCGGTCTTGGCGAGATACGCGCCGATCGCATGGTTGAGCTTGTAGGAGCACATGACCTCGTTGTGATCCCACGCTTCAAGCACCGCCGACATCACTTCCTCGACGTCATCGAGGTTCTGCTCGGGCTCCAGCGTGTCGTAGACGCGGTTGTAGCCCTGCTCATAGAGTTCTTCGTCCGAAACCTCAGGATTCGCCCGGAAGTGCGCCCGTCCCGTGGCCTCGACCAGGCCATGCGCCATCAGCGCGCCCGTCGAAACGATCGCATTCACGATGCCACGATCGATGAGCTCGGCGATGATCAGCCCCTGCTTGGCCACGGTCATGGCTCCGGCCAGAGTCATTACCACGAACGCATCTTCGTCGAGCGCCATGGCTTCGAGGACATCTGCGGCCTCACCGAGCTGGCGTCCTGTAAATGCCGTCTTGGCCATCGCCCGCACCAGTCCATCAATGGACTTAACCTTGCCGAGATCCAGCGGCTCCAGCGGAATCAGCCGGTCCTCGATCGGATTGTGCAGCTTGCGGTCCACGCCCTCTCCGCCTGCGCTGTTCTGTCCATGCGAATTGCCATGATTGCCGTGTTTCAAGACTTGCCTCCAAGCCGACTTGTTTTCCCCGAATGAATACTCTACAGGAACCTCAAAGGGTGGTGCCACGCCACACCCGCGCTTGGTCTAGGGACGGAGGTATTCGTTCAGCCGGCGAGCGACGGGAGTCTTCCATCCTGGATTCTGACTTATCGTTTTGCGCGGCGCCCGACTCCCGAGCGTTACACTGCCTGAGTGGCAGGCAAAAAACACTTCGAACAGCAGATCGCCGAGCTGGACGCGCTGCGCCATGCTTCGCCAGAGTCGCGGCCTGAGCCTCTGCGCAAAGGCCTCGCCAGTAAGAGCAATTTCCTTGTGGCGAAGGCGGCCGACCTGATCCGGGAGTTCAACCTGCAAGATCTGACTGCCGACTTGCTCAAGGCATTCGACCGTTTCTTTGAGCATCCGGAGAAGTCTGATCCACAGTGTTGGGCGAAGAATGCCATCAGCCGCGGGCTAGCGGCATTCGAACTGCAAGACCCCGACGTTTTTCTCAAGGGCATGCGCCATATCCAGATGGAACCTGTCTGGGGAGGCCGCTCCGATACCGCCGGCACGCTGCGAGCCACCTGCGCGCTGGCGCTGGTTCAATGCCGCCGCTTGTCAGAGCCCGACTTGCTCGCCCACCTCGTCGACCTGCTTGCGGACAAAGACAAAGCGGTGCGCGCCGAAGTGGTTCGGGCCATCGATCAGGTAGGATCTCCTGCGGCGTCTCTGTTGCTCCGTTTGCGAGCCGTTCTCAGAAACGATGAGCCAGAGGTTCTGGGCGCGTGTTACAGCGGCATCCTGCACATCGAAGGTGTAACCGCCATTCCCTGGGTCGCCGGCTTCCTGGCGGCCGGTGATGACGCTGCAGGCGAGGCTGCTCTCGCCATTGCCGCTACTCATTCGCGAGAGGGGCTCAACGTTCTGTTGGACCACCTTGGCAAGACGACTGACCCGTGGTTTCGCTCGGTTCTTCTGTCGGCCATTGCGCTCACGCGACAAGACGAGGCCGTCGAGTTTCTGCTGAACTTGGTTCGCACCGAATCGCTCGATGCAGAGGCGGTCATCGAAACGCTTTTGCGTTCGGCGCCCTCGGCGGATGTAACCCAGCGCCTCGAACGATTGACCTCGCTGAGCCCTCGCTTGGCCCGCGTTTTCGCCGAGCACCAACAAGCGCAGCCTTGATCCAGGCGGACGCATTACAAAAATCCATCGGAGCAAAGCTGACGGCTCAGAGCTCACAGCCGACGGCAGTCTTCCTGCTATATTGAACGCGGAGGTCGAGCGTGCCGCCCGAGAAATTTCGCGTAGCCCTGATTCAGATGTCCTGCGGTCCGGAACCGGAGGAGAATCTTGCGAAGGCATTGAGCCGAACGGCGGATGCCGCGGGGAGAGGCGCGCAAGTCGTTTGCCTGCCCGAACTCTTCCAAACCCAGTACTTTTGCCAGCGCGAAGACCACGCACTGTTCGATCTCGCCGAGCCTATTCCCGGCCCAAGCAGCGAAAAACTCGCCGCCGCCGCGCGTCAGAATGGAGTGGTCCTGATCGCCTCCCTTTTCGAGAAGCGTGCCGCCGGCGTGTATCACAATACCGCCGCAATCTTCGATAAGGACGGATCGTTGCGTGGTCTCTACCGCAAGATGCACATCCCCGACGATCCCCTTTACTACGAGAAGTTTTACTTCACACCGGGCGATCTTGGCTTTCGCGCTCTCGACACCAGCGCCGGAAAGCTGGGCACGCTCGTCTGTTGGGATCAGTGGTACCCGGAGGGCGCGCGACTGACCGCTTTGCAGGGCGCTTCCATCTTGTTTTATCCGACGGCGATTGGATGGCACCCTGCGGAAAAGGCCGAGTTCGGCATCGCGCAACACGACGCCTGGCGGACAATCCAGCGCGCCCACGCCATCGCCAACGGAGTTTACGTGGCGGTCGTCAATCGTGTGGGATTTGAGACCGGCAACGTGCGCGGGAAATCTGCGCCCGGTCTGGGCCTCGAATTCTGGGGCGGATCCTTCTTCTGCGATCCTTTCGGCCGCGTGCTTGCGGAAGCGTCGCACGATCGCGAGGAAATCCTCGTGGGTGATGTCGACATGAAGGCCCTCGAAGACATCCGCCGCAATTGGCCGTTCTTGCGCGATCGCCGCATCGACAGCTACGCTCAAATTACCAGTCGTCTGATTGACTCACCGTAATGGAGTATCTTTTGGCGCCAGGTTCGTTTATTTGGAGATGGATTAACAACGAATGGCTCCTCAGTAGGGGAGCCTCCTTATGGTTTGGACTCTGTTCGCTCATCATTGTGTGGATGAGTGTTGTGATTCTCATTGATGTCACGCCGGGCGGAACAGGCACCCAGACGGCGCTAGGTGTCGGAGGAGTGCTTGCAGCTTTCAGCGTCTTTTTCCTCTGGGGCGGAATGTGGCGCTACTGGGCTATCAACGGGACGACTTCCTCCGCGAGAAGAGCTTGGTTTTGCGTTTTGGTGTTTTGCCTTTGGTATGGCGCGATTTTCTATTACTCCTTCGTGTACTTGCCGGGCAGGCGCAGTATCGACCTGCGTCGCGGCAGGAGCGGCAAATGAAGACTCAAGAATGTGCAGTTAGCCTGCCCCCGAGCGCCCACATCATGTTGGCCGAGCCGGCACCCCACGGCGTCACTCGACCTTTCTGGCCGCGTCTATCAGGGAAAAAGAAAGCACTGCTTACGGGCTTTGCCATGATTATGGTGGTAACGATTTCCTTTGCCCGGAGCGCGAAATTCACTGGCAAAATCGTGGGCTACGATTTCATGCACCACGCTTCCAAGTCCGCTTCTGACGTACAGAATGAGGAGATCGTGGTCCTGGAAACGCCCAACCAGAAACAGAAGTACGTGAAGGTAGTATTCTCCAGCCTGGGCACAACTCAGATCGAGCCGAAATACTTCGACGGAACTCTACCGCTGGAAGTTAACGTACTCCGTGACAAAACTTGCGATGAAAAAGCGCCCACGTTCGTGCCTCAGGTGAGCATGGAACAGATCGCGGGGACTTATCTCCTCACCGACGCCTTCAAGAGCCACCCGCCGTCGCGAATCAAGAACCTCGATTGCTATGCCGTCATCTACAAAAAGAAAAAATAAGATCTCAGCGGATCTCATACGGACTCCCGCGGCACTTGGCTACCGCATGCCTGCCGAATGGGAACCGCACGCCGCCACTTGGCTGGCGTGGCCGCATTATCACGGAGATTGGCCCGGCAAGTTCGAGCCAATCCCGTGGGTCTACGCCGAGATCGTTCGCAATCTGGCAAAGCATGAACGCGTTGAACTGATCGTGAACGATGTCCGCACGGCAAGGCAGGCGCGCAAAGTGCTCGACCGCGCCAATGCGCTCTCAGACAACGTCCGCTTCCATCGCTGGCCCACCAATCGCGTGTGGCTGCGCGACTCGGGCTGCATTTTTCTGAAATCGACTCATGTGGCGACGGCCGCCCCCGGCCGTCCGGCCCGGCTGCAGGCGCCGCAGCTCGCCCTAAAATTCCGCTTCAACGCCTGGGCAAAGTATTCCAACTGGCGTCTCGACGACAAAATCGGCAGCCTCATGGCGAAAGCCGCCCAGACAGAAGATATCCATCCCGAATCTCTCAGCTCCCGCATCGTTCTCGAAGGCGGCTCGATCGACGTCAACGGCGCGGGCACAATCCTCACCACCGAAGAATGTCTGCTAAGCAACGAGCAAGTGCGCAATCCGCACATGGCGCGTGTGCACTACGAGAAGGCTTTTGCAGATTACCTGGGCGCGCCGCACACCATCTGGCTTGGACGCGGCATCTTCGGCGACGACACGCATGGCCACGTCGACGACCTCACGCGCTTCGTTCGCAAGGACACGGTCGTCACCATGGTCGAGCCAAACTCGAAAGATGTGAACCACGAACCCTTACGCGCGAATTTGCGCCGGCTTCAATCCGCGCGCGATCAGGATGGTAAGCAACTCACGGTCGTCGAACTTCCTATGCCGCAACCCGTGGTCTTCGAGGGCCGGCGGCTGCCGGCCAGCTACGCTAATTTTTACATCGCCAATGGAATCGTACTCGCTCCGATTTTTAATCGTCCCAACGATCGCATCGCCCTGAACACGCTGGCCGAACTTTTTCCGACTCGCGAAATCGTCCCGATCTACTCCGGAGACTTCATCTGGGGCTTTGGCGCCATGCACTGCATGACGCAGCAGCAACCGGCCTGAGATGGCGTCCTCCGCAGCGGGAAGGATTCGCGCTGTGTGATTCCAATCACATCCAGGGATTCCGTGTGTAGAATAAACTCCTGCGATCGCTTGCCCAGATTTTCGGCGCGCGAAAAACAATTCCTCTACGTCGAGGTTCCAACATGGCCGACAAAGCAATCGTTGATACTCCCAACATCGATTCCATTCTCCAAGAGCAACGCAAATTTGAGCCACCCGCGGAATTCAGCCGCCAGGCTCACGTCAAAAATCTCGAGGAATACCAGCGGCTCTACAAGGAATCGATTGACGATCCTGATAAATTCTGGTCGCGCGTCGCCAGCGAGCTTCATTGGTTCAAGAAGTGGGACAAAGTTCTCGAATGGAATTGCCCGTGGGCAAAGTGGTTTGTCGGGGGACAAATCAATCTCTCCTACAACTGCCTTGACCGCCACGTCTCGACCTGGCGCAAGAACAAGGCCGCCATTATCTGGGAAAGCGAACCCGGTGAGATTCGCGTGCTCACCTATCAGCAACTTCATCGCGAAGTGCAGAAGTTTGCCAACGTCCTCAAGTCGCTTGGCGTCAAGAAGGGCGACCGCGTCGCCATTTACATGGGCATGACGCCCGAACTTCCCATAGCGATGCTTGCTTGCGCTCGCATTGGCGCACCTCACACCATCGTTTTCGGCGGATTCTCATCAAACGCTCTGATCGACCGCATTCATGACTCGCAAGCGTCAACCGTCATCACCCAAGACGGATCGTATCGTCGCGGCGCCGAGGTAAAGCTGTTCCCTGCTGTCGAGGAAGCCTTGAAATCCTGTCCCAGCGTCAAACACGTCGTCGTGTACAAGCGGACCGGAACTCCGATCAACATGCAGGCGGGACGCGATCACTGGTGGCACGAGCTGATGGCAAAGGCATCCGACGTCTGTCCGGCCGAGCCGCTCGACTCCGAGCATCCGCTCTATATCCTTTACACCTCCGGAACCACCGGCAAGCCCAAAGGCGTAGTGCACACCACTGGCGGATATTCCGTCGGAACGTATCTCACCTCCAAACTGGTTTTCGATCTCAAGGAAGAAGACACCTACTGGTGTACCGCCGACATTGGATGGGTCACTGGCCACAGCTACATTGTCTACGGACCGCTGCAGAACGGTGCGACCAGCCTGATGTACGAAGGCGCGCCTAACACGCCGGAGCCCGACCGCTTTTGGTCCATCATCGCGCGCCACAAAGTGAATGTTTTTTACACTGCGCCTACCGCGATCCGCACGTTCATTAAGTGGGGCGACGAGTGGCCCAAGAAGCACGATATGTCCAGCCTGCGCCTTTTGGGCACCGTGGGCGAGCCAATTAATCCAGAGGCCTGGATGTGGTATCGCGAAACCATTGGAGGCGATCGGTGTCCTATCGTCGACACCTGGTGGCAGACGGAGACTGGGCACATCATGCTGACCCCGATTCCGGGCGCGATTGCAACCAAGCCAGGCTCCGCGACTCGACCATTTCCCGGTGTCGTCGCCGAGATAGTCAACATGGAAGGTCAACCGGTTCCCGACGGATCCGGCGGATACCTCGTCATCAAGCGTCCGTGGCCGGGAATGTTGCGGACCGTTTACGGCGATCCCGATCGCTACGTGAAAAATTACTGGTCGCAAATTCCGGGCATGTACTTCACCGGCGACGGAGCCCGCAAAGACAAAGACGGATATTTTTGGATCATGGGTCGTGTCGATGACGTCCTCAATGTCAGCGGACACCGCCTTAGTACCATGGAAGTCGAGAGCGCGCTCGTAGCCCACGACGCGGTCGCCGAAGCCGCAGTGGTCGGCCGTCCTGATGAACTCAAAGGTCAGGCAATCTCGGCTTTTGTGACGCTCGAGCAAGGACGCCAGCCCACCAATGAACTGAAAGAAGAGCTGCGTAGGTGGGTGGCGAAAGAGATCGGCTCTCTGGCCAAGCCAGACGACATCCGGTTCACCGATTCCTTGCCTAAAACCAGAAGCGGCAAGATCATGCGCCGTCTGCTGCGGGAACTCGCGACCAATGGTGAAGTCAAGGGTGATACCACTACGCTGGAAGATTTCGGAGTAATCGCCAAGCTCAAAGAGCAGGACGAAGTCTAAAGGGTTCGGAGACAAATGATGCCCACTTCTGGCCGCTGTCGTCAGAAGTGGGATTTTATTTGCGCGCAGATTTTGAGTTGAAGTTCACTTCTGATTGCTGATCGTCTTCAGATCTTTGAAGGCTTCGTCCTTCTTCAGCCGCTCTGGAAAGCTTCTCTCAAACCTCTTCAGCGCCGGGCAGATCATGTGATGCTTCCAGTCGAATCCGAACTCTTCCATCTCGTTGAGAGCTTCATCCGCCGACCAGCCCTCGTCCGCCATGCGGTAAGACGCGATGGCCATCCCGGTACGATCATCGCCTAACCGGCAGTGCACGAACACTTTCTTGTCGTGGTTCTCCTCGATTATTTTCAGAAAGCGGGCAAAGGGTTCGTCCGTTGGAAACGGGCAATGCCACGGAATGGACACGTACTGCATGCCGAGCTTTGTCACCGCGGATTTCTCGTGATCGTTTGGGCCGCTGCGCATGTCGACAACAATGGAGACGCCCATATCCTTCAATGTTTTCAACCCGTCCACGCCGGGCTGACCGCCCCGAAACAGGTTTGGAGTGACTTCCCCGAAGTTCGGAAGTCCCACCGAATTCTTTCGGGTTCCCATCGAATGTTGCGAAGGCATCTGCTGGGCTGGTGTCTGCGGCGAAGAAGGCGTGGCGCTCGTCTGCTCCGATTGGGCCGAAAGAAGCCCCGAGAACGATGCAAGAACAATCCAGCAGACAAAAATCGGCAGGCTCTTTGGCTTCACTAACAGTTGGATGCCGGCAACCCGAGTGAGGAAGAATCGACGCAACTACTCCCCGGCCCCCATCATGATAATGGGCGTCGTGGCATGTGGAACTCCCGCCTCGTCTTCAACCGTGATCGCAAAAGCCTTGGCCTCCACGCCCGACGGCAACGGTGGATTCACGATAGTCCCACTGCCGCGAGCATCCGGCTTGAACACACCTGCAGCAATGGGCGCACCCTGGGTCGGCACCAGCCACAGCTCATAGGCTTTGTGCGGTGGCAGTTGCGGCATATTGCTGGCCACGAACACGAGACTGTTGCGATTTCGCAAGTAAAACGCCTTGCCCTGCGGCTGAGGCGGAGTTTTCAACGAAACCACGGTGATCCGCTGTGCCTGTGGCGACAAAATCGGTCCGGCAACTTTACGAAGATCTTCCAGTTCCCGCGTCGCCTGCGCCGACTCGTCGCTCATCGCCGCCAGACTCTGTTTCAGCGCCGCATTCTCGTTCCACAACAATGCGGCGAGCACTACCATCGCAGCCGCCGCAACCCACCCCAGCCATCCCCAAGTGCCTTTGCCCGCACGAATCGGCTCACGCGCAGTCTTTGCGGGAACAGCGACGGTGGATTCTTGAGCGATCGCATTCAGTAGCCGCGCCCGCGCTCGTGCCGGAGGCTTTGGCCCAGCGGTCGACAGCGCCAGCAGCGCGCCGTCTCCGCGCAATTGCTCTAATTCCAAGCGGCATTCTGCGCAGGCGGCCAGATGCTGCTCCAACTGCGCGCGATGTTCTCCCTCAAGCGCGTTCACCGCGTAGAGCGCGAGATCTTCTCCGAATTGTTCGTGTCCGCTCATCTCGTATTCGGATGTCCCATCCTTGTCGCATCTTCCACGACAGAGCAGGAATGATGACTCACGTCTGAAACGCCTTTCGCAGTGTCATCAATCCCGCGCGAATTCTTGTCTTGATGGTGCCCAGCGGTTCGCCAGTCTTATTCGCAATTTCCGAGTGGCTCAATCCCTGAAAATACGCCATCTCCAGGGCGCTGCGTTGCAACTGCGGCATGGCGCCGAGAACACCGCGAACTTTCTCCGCGGCGCGCGAGCGGTCCGCTTCGCTCGCCAAGTCCGGGGCAACCGAAATGACCACGTCTTCAATGTCGGTCTCAGGCTTTCTCTTGCGCAACGCATCAATGGCGCGATTCCGTGAGATGACCGCCAGCCATGGTCCCAGGCTACCGCGCGCTGCATCGAACGCACCCGGATTTCGCCACAACTGAAGAAAGACCTCCTGCAGCACGTCTTCCGCCGCCATGGTATCGCCCAATACCCGCAGCGCCACTGCATAGACCACGGGCGAATAGCGGTCGTACAGCTCCGCCATCGCGCGCTGGTCGCCTGATTTCACCGCCATTACGGCGGTCAAATCGGGAGATATTCCCTGTCTTTCAGGACTCGACAAACGCCCGGTCCCTTTCTCCAGAAGTACGTTCCCCGCGCCCGGGCCGGATTGGACCGGCAATAGAATCAGTTACTTTCGAAACCCCGGAGGTCCAGCGGCGCGCCGGATTACTGGCTCAGCTTGATAGCCAACTGGCGCTCGGGCTGCGTCATCTCGCTCCACAGCTTTTGCAGATCTCCCTGCACATTCGAATTGTCCGGCTCTTTGCGCAATGCCATCGCAAACCAACGATACGCCGTGGGAAGGTCATGCGGGGTGCACAATCCAGCCGAATAGAGCGCCCCCATTTCGATCATGGCTTTCGGGTTTCCTTGATTGGCGGCAGGCTTTAGCAGCCGCAAGCCGCGGTCGCAGTCCTGCGCCGCGCCACGCCCATACAAATATTTCTGCGCCTCCGTGACCGGATCTACAACTGGAACTGCGGCGCGCGGCTTCGACGCAGGTGCCTTTGCGGCCGGTTTGGCTGAAGGCTGCGTGGCCGCATCTTCAGCGTCGTCCGCGTTATCGGCAGAATCTGTTTTGTTGGCCGAAGTATCCTTCGCTGGAGCTGTCGCGGCTGCCTGATCGGAACTCGTGGGTGCGCTTGCCCCGTCTGGCGGTTTCGAAGTGTCCCTCGCAGCGGGAGCCGATGCCGCAGGAGCCGATGCCGCAGGATTTCCAGATGCAGCAGGATTCGTAGGCGGACTTGCGGCTCCCGAGGGAGTCGCCGCTCCGCTCGCAGGTGGTTGGGTCGATCCCTCAGAAGGCTGACCCGCCGCACCGGTCGGGGACTGTGTGCCATTAGTGATTGGCGGTGTAGAAACCGGCGCGGAATTGGCGGGCGCGGGAACAGGAGCAGGTGTGCTGCTCGTCGTATCCGGTGCCTCCACCGAAGCGGCGGGCTTCTTTGCTGGAAGATTGAGCCATGCGAATCCCTGATCCTTCCAGCGCAGGTAGCCGAATCCGACGGCTAGAGCAAGGGCGACCAGAATCAACAAGTATTTCCACGCTCCCGACGGCTTCGGTTCGTCGTCGTCTTCGAGCAGGTAATCGAGATTCCCGGAGCCGCGTCCGTGGTTGGGATCGATGCTTAGGCTATCCCGCGTCCGTTGAACCGAACGGCGAGGTGCCGCGTCGCCGAGCCCTAGAAAAGAAGGTCCGCTGATCGAAGGCGGGTCGTCTTCTCGAGTGACCGGAGCAGGCGAAGACGTTCGCGGTGGCTCCGTACTTCGCACTGCGGCCGCCTCCGTACGAATGGGTGTCGGCGCAACCGGTGTTGGCACGGCCTGAGGCGCCGTCGGCACTGGCGCCAGCAGCGTCGCTCCGCACATGCCGCAGAAGCGGTTCTCAGCCGGATTCTCGTTACCACACCGGGGGCAGCGCACTAGTCCTCCTTACATAGATTACGATATCTTGAAGCTCCGGTGCACAACGCGCATCGCGGGAATCTGCTGGATAAACCGTATATCTTCGGCGATCAACCAACTTACGTTCCCAAACCAACGAGCATGCCTCTTCCTTCCGGCCAACTGAGCGCAGTCAACGTTCAGGGTCGTAACCTCGAAATCCTGCGGATCACGGGCCATCCCAAGCTTCCAGAGCTTGTCTTCCTGCATGAAGGCCTTGGCTCCATCTCGCACTGGCGCGACTTCCCTGCCCGCGTCGCATTAGCGACTGGGTGTCCGGTCACGGTGTACTCGCGCTATGGTTCAGGAAACTCTGACGTTCTGACGGAAGCGCGTAGCGTTCGCTACATGCACGATGAGGCTCTAACGATCTTGCCAGAACTACTCCGTCAAGTCGAAATCGAGAATCCGATCCTGATCGGCCACAGCGACGGAGCGTCCATCGCTATTATCTACGCCGGAACTCACGATCGCCTGCCTGGACTCGTCCTGCTCGCTCCGCACGTCTTCGTAGAAGAACTGAGTATCCGCAGCATCGCCGCTGCCAACGTGACTTTCGAAAACACAAATCTGCCCATGCTTCTGGCCCGCCATCATCGCGATGCCGCGCGCACCTTCTGGGGATGGAACGATATCTGGCTTCATCCTGACTTTCGCAGTTGGAACATCGAAGAGTATTTGCCGCGAATTACTTGCCCAATTCTCGCCATTCAAGGCATGCAAGATCAGTACGGAACGATGGCGCAGGTCGAAACCATCCGGAAACAGAGTGCAGGGCCGGTCGAAGTGTTGCCGCTGCCGAATTGTCAGCATTCTCCGCAGCGGGATCAGCCAGAAGCCGTGCTCGAAGCAATCACGCGCTTTGTAGCGTCAACTGCAACGCACGAACCCAAGCGCAGGTAAATTTCACGCTGACGAAGAAATATCGCACCTGCCTATGAACTTAGGCGGCCTTATCGTGCGATTGCCCCAGATCGGAATAAACTTGCAGGAACCGCATGACTTGCGTTCGTGAAAAAATTCCTTGCAGTTTGCCCTCGGAGACCACTGCCACTTCGTCGACTCTGTTGCTGGCCATCAGTTCCAGAGCTTTCACTACCGGCATCTCCGGAGTGACCGTCAGGATCCGGCTGAGCGGCCGCATCACGCTCTGGACGCTCGCCTGACTCCATGTGTCGCGGCTCACTTTTTTCACATCATTCGCCGTTACAATACCCGCCGGGTGGTGGTCTTGCATAACAACGAAGCAGCGGTTCCCGCTGTGGAGAAGGTATTCGTCCACGAAATCCCGTACGCTCAGGTAGCTCTCCACTCTGGCGCAGTCTCGTTCCATGACGTCGGCTACGCTATGTCCGCGCAAGCCGGCCACAACGCCCACCTGAACATAACTGCTGCGCGCCGCGTCCAGCAGAAACCACCCAATGAAGGCCAACCAGAGCCCGCCGAAACCACCTCCGACGAAAAACTTGTAAATTCCGTACACGATGAAAAGGAGTGCGACCGCCTGGCCAACCTGGGAAGCGGCCCGTGTAGCACGATCCGCGTTGTGTGTGATCCACCATGCGATCGCACGCAGCACACGTCCGCCGTCGAGCGGATAGCCCGGGATCATATTAAAAACCGCCAGAGCGATGTTGATGTATCCGAGCCACAATAGAACAGCGATGACGGGATTTGTCGGTTCGCTGGATGGCAGCCAGCCAGCTACTCGAACGATTACCATGCACAACATGCCGATGAGAAAGCTCGTCACCGGCCCGACGATGGCAATCCAGAATTCGGTCTTGGCATCGCCGGCCTCAGACTCGATCTGAGAGACGCCGCCCAGCGCAAACAAAGTAATAGCCCGCACCCGCAGGCCGTGAGATTTTGCCACCAGGGAATGAGCCAACTCATGCAGAAGCAGTGTAATGAAGAACAGGACCGAGGTGACGAGCGCGGCGGTCCAGACCATGGCCTCGCTCCAGTGCGGTGTGACCGCATGAAAGTGAGAGGCGAGAGAGAATGCAATCAGCAGGGCAATGACGAACCAGCTGTAGTGCAGACCGATTTCGATCCCCGCAATTCGTCCGAGCTTGATCTGGGGCCGCACGATAGAACCGCTTTCTCAATTGCTTAGATGCGAAAAGACGAGTCTGGAGTAGCCGAGTGATTCGCTGTGCGCCACAAGATGTCACGGCCCTGCTTGTTCGACGACGAACTTATCGTGGCCGCCCAGCGGGCGAAGCGGAGCATTGCGGATCATTTCCCTACAACTGGCGTCAAATGAACGCAATCTCCGCCTTTCTGCCTATACCCAGCTACTTCTTTGGGCGCGACTCCGGGGGAACCAGGCCCGACAGACGGTAATAAACCACCAGTTGTCCGTAGTGTTCCCCACAATGCTCGATAAAGCCGTAGGCCATGTCGTAGACCCTCACTTGCTGATGAGCGAAGGGATCAACTACCAAGTCGTTCATTCCCTGGTCGCCTTTGGCCTTGATGGCGGCGGCGCCGTCGGCGAAGGATTTCTTGACGTAGGCAACGACATCCGCCTTCGTTTTGTATTTATCGCGGCTCGGGTTTTCATCGACCTTGCCTTTTTCCCCGGTCACAGGGTTGGTGAAGTAGTAGTTTGCTCCGGCCATATGGAGCAGTTGTTGAGCGAAGGTGCGTTGCGCTGGTGTGGGCTTAAAGTCATACTTGTCCTCGGGAAAATCTTCGGCCATGGCGATGAGCTTGCGGCCGATGTCGTTCCATGAGTCAAGAACCACCTTGGCCGGAGGATCAGGAGGCTTGGGGGCCGCGTCCTTTTTCATCGCGTTCTGTGCGTATGCGGGGATCACGAAACAGCTGCAGAGCAGGGCTATGGCGAGAAACGGAAGTCTCTTCATTGTGGTTTCTCCTGGGATTGTTTTGGCGGTGGCCATTGTACTCGGACGGAGAAGGGATGCAAAGGAGAGCATGCCCGCCGTTCGCGGGCATTCCTACCAATGACTCACAGCGTACCGGCGGTGGGAAGGATTTCCAGATTTTCCACGGTCGCATTCGGCGGGAGAAGGATCGCGTCGAGCACCGCTTGCGCTACGGTCTCGGCGGACATCATCTTCCTACGAGGAGCTTGGGGCCAGAGTGTTTTCCAGATGTCGGTATCGGTGGCTCCCGGGCGTAGTCCGATGACGCGAATTCCCCGCGAGCGAAGTTCTTCTCGCAGCGTGTTAGTCAGCCCCAACGCAGCATGCTTCGAGGCATTGTAGGCCGCCGATCCCGCGAAGACGCGTGTGGCGGCGATGGAAAGATTGTTCACGATGGTCGCGCCGCGTTTCATCATGCCTAATCCGGCCTGCGTGATCAGAAAGGTGCCGTCGACGTTGGTAGCGAAGACGTCTTTCCAGACTAGATACGGTAGTTCATCCACACGCAGATTCGCGTGGGCGATGCCGGCGTTATTGATCAAGATATCGAGATTATGAAACTCGCGACGAACGGCACGGAAGAGATCGTCAACCGAGTGTGGGTCGCGGACATCACAGGGATGTGCCAGAACGCGAACTCTCTTGCGCGCCAGTTCCCGGCTGAGCCTGCTGAGAGATAGTTCGTCACGGGCGGTGACAATCAGATTGCAGCCTTCGTTGCCAAAGGCGCGCGCGATGGCGAGTCCGATTCCTCGGTTTGCGCCCGTGATGAGAGCCGTCTGGTTGCGAAGGCGAGGTTGGGTGCGCGCAGGCAAGGACACATTCTACCCTTGTCACTCCTCAGTGGAGGACCTCGTACTCGGTCTTCACCAGGCCGCTGGAGTAACTCTGTGTGGCGACGTGCTTCAAGCGGATGTCGCGAGGCAAATTTCCGAACAGCGGGATGCCTTGACCGATCAGAACTGGAACGCGGGTAATGATAATGCGCTGGATCAGTCCGGCGCGGAGAAATCGCTGGACAGTAATGCCCCCGTCAATATAGGCGTGCTGGATGCCTCGTTTTTCGAGTTGGCCAACGATCTCGGTCGGAGTGCCGAACATCTGTTCGACATGCGCTTGTGCGTTAGCAGCGCGCAATTTTGAAAAATCGACGGGCCGAGAGCTGAGCACGAAGACGCGCTTGTCGCCATAAGGCCACTCCGGAAATCCGAGAACGGTCTCATAAGTATGCCGCCCGATGACCAGCGCGTCGATGCTGGCGAAGAATTCGGGATAGCCGTGGGGCTCGCCGCCATCTACGGGAAGGAAATCGAGTTCCCCCTTGGGACGCGCAATGAAACCATCAACACTGGTGCCGATGAACACGGAAGCGATCATGACGAGGGAACATCATCTCTCGTCGAAGGTGAGCGGTCAAATCGATTGCAGTCGGGACTTCCGCAGGCCGAATCAGGCCGATCAATTCTTTGCGTTGGACCTCTACACCGATTTTGCAGGATACTGGAATCACTTCGCGAACCAGCTCAGTATGCCGGCCCTCACGGAGTCGCTGATTGCAGGCTTGCCGAGACAGCAGCTTCGCAATCTCCTGACCTTGTCGCTCTCCACCACAATCTGAGCCCACTTCCCTTTGCTTGCGCTAAGGGTGTGCTCATCAGACTGGCCCGTTGCTCTTACCTCTTGGAGCCGGGCGGAAATGGAGATCCTTATGAATTCACTTCGAAAGCTTGCCTATGCCGCTTTGCTGGCGGCATCTGTATTCAATTTCGCTCCGACGCTTGCTTCGGCCGAAGAACCGGCGCGGGGAAAATTCATCCTCACTCACGACGTGCGTTGGGAAAATGCCAGCGTGCCCGCGGGAGAGTATGAGTTTGCCTACGATCCGGATAGCATCTCTCCGGTGATGACCATCACCAAGATGAGCGGTGCCCGAGCATCGTTCATGCTCATGATTCCGGTCCGCGAAGAGAGCAAGAGCCAGGACTTGAATCGTCTGGTGCTCGAGAGCAACCCGGAAGGCAGCTACGTCAGTGCTATGCAACTGCCGGAATGCGGGGTGACCTTGCGCTTTCACGTGCCGCATGCAGCGGAGAAGTTGATGGCAAAAGCTGCAGCGGGTGCTGCTTCGGGAAAGTAGTTCTGAGCAGGGTAGGTCGAGGGCGGACGCCGAACCTGGCATCCGCCTTTCTTTTTGTGTGGAATTCGATGCCGAAGTATTTGTGTTTCGATCGATGTGGCTGGCGGAACGTCCGCCTCCGCCGCGGACCTAAGTGGGCTCGTTCTGTGAGTTGCCGCGAACATCGTCACTCAGAACGATCGCTTCGGCGATTTCGCGCATCGGGCGGCGCTTCTGGCGGCTCTGCCGCTGTATGGCCAGATAGGCCTGTTCTTCATTCAATCCCAGATCGCGCTGCAGGATTCCTTTGGCGCGCTCGACAACTTTGCGTGTCTGCAACTGCTCCGCGAGTGTGGAGTTCGCCTCTTCAAGCCGTGCCAGCTCGATTTCGGCTCCGACCAGAAACCCCACCGTGGAGATCATGCGAATCTCTCGGCGGCGATAGACATGGTGATGGCGGTGCTGCAGGTTGATGACACCGACCACGCGTCCTCGGCACATGATGGGCACAGACAGAAAAGCCTCGTAACTGTCTTCCGGAAGCTCGTGAAAAAACTGAAAGCGGGGATCATGCGCGGCGCCCTCGGGGATGGCAACAGGTTCGCGGTGCTCAGCGACCCATCCCGTAATTCCCTGCCCTACGCGGAGCTTTAGGCGATCGACGGCATCCGGGTGCGGATTCTTGGAGGCGCGAAGGACGAGTTCATCGCCTTCGAGCACATAGATGAGACAGGAGTCACACTTTACGAGGGCAGTTGCGAAGTCGACAACCCGAGTAAGAACGTCATGAAAGCCGTCGGCCGTGCTAAGGCGTACGGTGATTTCATGGAGTACATCAACATGTGAATCCTCAACTGATAGCAAGGTGTCCATGCAGTACATTATCGATTTGGTAGAGATTAAGTCCAATTGCAAATTTTGATGGATGCGATAAAGGAATTCCTTGGATTTTGTTACCAAAGATTCACATCCGGCGCAGGGGTCGATGCATCGCGAAGGATGCGAGGAATGATAAACACAGTGATGAGCGGAACAGAGACAGGTTCTCCCAATCAGGTTGCTGGACCCGGCGCTGCTTATTTCGCCGGGATCGCGAGGAACCAGATCAACATCCCGAAGAGGATGAGCGCTCCTAAAAGCGAGAACAGTGTGTGCAGAGGATGAAACTGAAAATACTGATTATGGTGCAAACGATGCCTGGCTGCCAGCATGAAACCTCCTCTGGGCACGAAGCCCTGCGGCAACTGATGGCTACTTTGTATTCTATTGTCCCACTATCAGGACGCCGATTCCAGCTTGTTGTTTTCCCGGAAAGGCACACCGCCGAGAACGAAGAGAACGCCGAGCAATAGCTCTCGATCTTCAGAAGCTGCCGCTGCGTCAGAAGAACTTTTTGGTGTAGCTTTTTGACTTGTAGTGTCTGTGTTCTCTGCGTGACTCGGCGGTAAATCCTAGTTAGCATCCAGATCGACGGTCTTGATCGGCAAGTCCCAGTGGGCGTCGAGGATCTCGAAGCGACGCTGCTCTTCGCGGATGTAAGTTTCCTGATCGGGCCAGAGTTGTTTCTTGATGGCGTCTTCGTCGAAGGCCTCGTTCGCGACGGTCGCGTTCTTGAAGACGATGGTTACGCGGTAATCCCAGCGGCCGTCTTCGGTG
Source organism: Terriglobia bacterium (assembly GCA_963711365.1). GTDB lineage: Bacteria > Acidobacteriota > Terriglobia > Terriglobales > Acidobacteriaceae > Sulfotelmatobacter. The sequence goes on from CAVQDY010000007.1 coordinate 108,801, forward strand.
GTGTGATAGCGCGGCTGGTCCATCCAGACCTTGGTCATCCGTCCTATTTCGACTTCCTTCTTCAACAGCGGGTAATGATTTTTCTTGAAGAGCTTGAGGAATTCGTCGGCGTGTCCCCACTTGGTTTTGTAGTAGTACTCGACAACAAACGGCTTGTCGCTGGCGGATTGTGCGTGTGTGGCGAGCGGGATGATTACAACTGCGAATAAAATAGCGACCAGGAAGCGGCGGGTCATGGAGTCTCCTTTATGTGAGTGCTTCTGCTTTTACGCCAGAGACCGCACAGGATCAAGCTCGGATGATGGTAGGGATTGATTCTAGTTACAGTTGCTCAGGTTAAGATTGCTGAATGGATCGTAACAATGAGCAAGAGATCATCCAACTGTTTGAGGATGGCGATCGGGCGCTGGCCGGCGCAGACGTGCGGGAGATCAAGCGCATCTACGCCGACGACTACCTGCAAGCGGACGAATCCGGCGTACTCTCAAGCAGGGCTGATCTCATACAAAACCTTACGGCTGGAAAAATCCGATTTCTCGCGATGAAGTCCACTGGCAGGCGCGTTCGGGTGTTCGGGGAATTCGCAGTGGTGCATGGTTCGGAAGCGGACGAGATCGAGCGCGACGGAAAGCGAGTTTCCATTCGGTACGTCTACATGGATGTGGTCGTGCGACGCAGTGGAGCATGGCAGATTGTTGCATCGCAATTGGCGAAGCCAGTCGGGATTGACTGAAGCGCTGTCGAATTGTCCTTGTTCGGTCTCAGCTGATTTATGAGGACGTTTACTAACGGCTGATAGCTGATGGTTGAGAGCTCATTCGGTTCTGCCAATGGCTCCAGACAAACCAGATCGCGGCGGCGACGATAACGACTCCGATGACTGCGTCGAATTTGTGGAAGTATTTGCCAAGTCCGCGCCAATTCTCGCCCAGCTTCATGCCGAAATACGCGAGAGCAAGGCACCACGGCCACGATCCGAGAAACGAGTACATGTGGAAGCGGGCACGGGGCATACGTGCAACGCCTGCGGGCAAGGCGATGAATGTGCGAACTACGGGCAATAAGCGACCGAAGAAAACAGCAAGGTATCCCCAGCGCGCGAAAAAGCGATCGGCCCAGTCGAGTTCGCGGCGCCCCATCAGGATCCAGCGGCCGTAGCGCTCGACCAGTGGACGCCCTCCATAGCATCCGATTTCATAGGCTACGAGTGATCCGAGATTACAGCCGAGGGCCCCAACGGTGGCGACCCAAAAAAGGTTGAATGTGCCCTGAAAGACCAGATATCCCGCGAAGGGCATGATCAATTCCGAAGGCAGCGGGATACAGGCGGATTCGATCGCCATGAGCAGAACGATGCCCGCATAGCCAGTCGTGGCTACAATTTTGCTGATGAAAACGAACAGGATCGCCAGGATTTTTTCAGTCATTCGCTGTGATCAGTGGCTAGCGGTGAGTTGCCAGTAAGAGCCTTTCGTTGTGATTGCAAAAAGAGAGCAGGAATTAATCTAACAGTGTATCGAAATTTGAGCGGGACCACTGACCAGGCGCTGCTTTAGAACGAGCCTTCCTGGGTGAAGGCATAGCCGGGCAGGGTAGCGCCTTGGGGTCCTTTGACGACCTTGATGCGGACCGTGGGCGCCTCGGGAGCGGTGATGCCCGCAGGACGCAGCATGGCGTATTGCGTGAACACTTCGTTGTAAACCTTGGTGACAAGATAATCCTGCCCGTCGGCGTCGCTGCGCCAGACTTGCCCGAGTTGGATAGAGTTCACGGCCACAATCGTCTTCCTGGATGTAGGAGTAGTTCAAGAGTACCGGGGCTGACCGAAGTCGTCAATTCCCTGCGAGGTTACGGACGGACAGGAATTGGTTCAGATATCGATCGTCCCATGGCGGTCTACGCTTACGCTTGCGGTCTTTCTGGAAACGGCCCACTGAAAATCGGGATCGGGGATATCCAGGCGATGGACGCCGGCAGGAAAGCGAATCATGAGCTTCTCGTATTCGGCGGTTTGCGCGGCGGTCTTGAGGACGTCCTCTTTAGCGCTGGGCGTCCACTCGTGCAGGTAGTAGACGGAGCGCACTTGCGCCTGCAGCATCTCTTTGGCACATCCGAAGCAGGGACGCATGGTGGTGTACATAGTGCTGCCCGCGGTGGAGATGCCAAAGCGCGCGGCAGCGAGGATTGCGTTTTGTTCGGCGTGAACGCAGATGCAGAGATCGTAGGCTTCCCCAGATTTGTAGGCCTTGTCGCGGTTGGCACAGCGATAACATCCGCCATCGAGGCAGTTGGGCATGTTCTCGGGAGTACCGTTGTATCCGGTAGAGATAATGCGTTTGTCGAGTACGACGATGGCGCCGACGCGATTGCCTTTGCAGTTGGCGCGCAGCCGAACTGCCATGGCGATATTCATAAAATATTTGTGACGGTTCTCGCGGGCATCGCGAGCGGCCTGCGGCTCGTGCAGCACTGGAGCGCTAGTTTGGGTTTCGGTCGAGGGAGGCGGTGTGGCGGGATCGGATTCGGAGTGTCCGTTGTGCTTGGGCATGGTGTGTTCTGCGCATTACTGGTTCGCGGATATTATGCGCCAACGGAGTTGGCGATTGTCGAACGTCCACCATTCGATAACTGTTGATGCGGCGGTATACCCCCCTCCCTGGTGGTGTATTGGAATCATCGAGTTAACGAAAAATTCGATTTTAATCCTAGGGCTGCTATGAGATGCGGGCAAAATATTCAAAACATTGGGCTTCGGGCTTCCGGAAAAGCTTTCACCACAGAGGCACAGAGTCACGGAGAACAAATTCTCCTGTTCTTCCTTTTCTCGTCTGTGGCTCCGTATCTCGGTGGTGAAAGAGAAGTTCTAGCCAACGCTTTCGCCCGGCCCGCGCCTCGATGTCACTCGGGGAGCGAGCCCTTGTTTTTGCATCTGGTTTTCAAAGATCTTGCTGATCGCTTTGAGCGCAGAGTCCTGAATCCCGAGGCTTCAGCATCGGATCATTCCCACTCAAGCCAAAATCGGGCTTGAATGGGCCACCGGATTTCTCGCCCAAAACAAAACCCCCATCGGACCCTGAGTCCGTGGAGGCTAGCCGCACAAACGGCTGATCTACTCTTTCAAAAATGCTCGATGATGTCGGTGCTGGTCGTCACGGGGCATCGTGATCCGAGACACCACGCAAGCTGTGAAAAGTGGGGGCACTTCCGTCTTCGCTGGTTTTGCTCAATAGCCAGATTCAGCGACCTGTTAATTGGGCGGGATCAACACGGTCACCGACGCCACGCACTTCCAAGTGCCGTTCAAATTCACCCAAGTATCGAGAAAGCGTTCGCGACGCGTCACCGACTTGCCTTTCTCCTTGCTTTGCGTGCGAAAGACTCCCAGGACCAAGGCCGAATTTCCGTAGACGTCTACTTTGCTTTGTTCGGTAACCGCTTGCGAGGGCGGCTGATATCCCGCGCTTTTCAGGCTGACAAGGAATTCGCGCTTGGTCTGGATGCTGCCATCCACATCGATGGAAACGAAGTTGTCGGCCAAAAGCATGTCGAGAGCTTTGGTGTCGTTGGTTTCAAGAGCGCGGTTCCAGGAATTGTCGAGAGCGAGCACGTGAGCGCCAGCATCGGACTGCCCGAAAGCGGGCTGTGCCAGGCATAGACTGAGCCAAAATGCAGTTACAAACGCGAGTACGGGTCTCATGGCTTTCCCCCGACGAAAGATCCGCATTGGCGCTCATTGTGTCAGACATTCCGCGGCGGCGTAAACAAACAAAACCTGCGCCGAGGGTTGACTGAGCGGGATACACCGGCTGCACGTGTGGACGAGCTTCGCTCGTGGCATTCTAAACTCGCTGAGTTACCTGGAAACAAGCCAGGCTCCGAAGCTTGCGAGCTCAAATATAAGCAGCGGCCAGTCCTCTTCCGCCGCCAAATAGCAAGGGCGGCCTTGGCGGCCGCCCTGAACTCAGCCTTAGTCGTTACGACCAGGTTCGCACCTTACAAGTAAAGTCTCGCGCTCGCCTTCACCGATGTCAAGAAAGAATCCAGATAATGACAAAACTTAGGTGTGGCCCCGGTGAGACTCGAACTCACGACCTCTAAGGTGCGAACCTAGTGCTCTATCCAGGCGGAGCTACGGGGCCACTTCGCTTGTCAACGCCCAACCATCAGAACCTGTTTCGCACCAACAACGTCCGGACTCACGACTGTGCCGAGTGCTTCAATTGGAGGCTAACGCCCGGCAGCCGGTGAGACTGAGATCCTTCGCTCCGCCTGAAAAACGGCTTTGCTCAGGATGACGCCAGCGCGGATTGGGGACGCTTTCCCTACATGGACCTTTCTGCTCCCGTATGGATTTTGCCGCTCTAAACAAAAATCCCCACTTCTGGCAAAACCAGCCAGAAGTGGGGCACCCATCTGTTTCTTTTTTCCCAGCTAGAAGCTAAAAGCTAGTAGCTGGGGATCCTTCGCGCAAACCCTGCGCTCAGGATGAGCGCCCGCGGCTCAGACGCCGCGGACTACGCGCTCAGTACATGTCGCCCATGCCGCCGCCGCCACCGTGTCCACCCGGCATCGGAGCTTCCTTCTTTTCAGGAATCTCGGCGATCAGGGCTTCAGTGGTGAGCATCAGGCTGGCGATGGATCCGGCATTCTGCAGGGCGGTGCGCACGACCTTGGTCGGGTCGAGCACGCCAGCCTTGACCAGGTCCTCGTACTCGTTGGAGAAGGCGTTGAAGCCGTAGTTGTTCTCCTTCGAATCAAGCACCTTGCCCAGAATCACAGCACCTTCTTCGCCGGCGTTCTCGGCGATCATGCGCAGCGGCTCGGTGATGGCGCGCTTCACGATGTTGATACCAATCTGCTCATCGCCTTCGGCCTTCACCTTGTCCAGCGCTGCGGCGCAACGCGCCAGAGCCACTCCGCCGCCCGGGACGATTCCCTCTTCCACGGCTGCGCGCGTTGCATGCATCGCATCTTCCACGCGGGCTTTCTTTTCCTTCATTTCGGTTTCGGTTGCGGCGCCGACTTTAATCACGGCTACGCCACCGACCAGCTTCGCCAACCGCTCCTGCAGCTTCTCACGGTCGTAGTCGCTGGTGGTCTTGTCGATCTGGCTGCGAATTTCCTTCACGCGGCCTTCGATCTCAGCGTGCTTGCCTTTGCCTTCGACGACGGTGGTGTTGTCCTTGTCGATGGTGATCTTCTTGGCCTGGCCGAGGTCGGAGATCTGCACGTTCTCGAGCTTGATGCCGAGATCTTCAGTGATGGCCTTGCCGCCAGTCAGGATCGCGATGTCCTGCAGCATCGCCTTGCGGCGATCGCCGAATCCAGGAGCCTTCACGGCCGCGACTTGCAGCGTGCCACGCAGCTTGTTGACGACGAGGGTGGCGAGCGCTTCGCCTTCCACGTCTTCTGCGATGATGAGCAGCGGCTTGCCGCTCTTTGCGATCTGCTCAAGCAGCGGGAGCAGGTCTTTCATCGAGCTGATCTTCTTCTCGTTGATCAGGATGTAGGCGTTCTCGAGGGCAACTTCCATGCGCTCGGGATCGGTGACGAAGTAGGGCGAGAGGTAGCCGCGGTCGAACTGCATGCCTTCGACGACTTCCAGCTGAGTCTCAAGCGTCTTCGACTCTTCGACGGTGATGACGCCGTCTTTGCCAACCTTCTTCATGGCCTCGGCGATGATCTTGCCGATGGTCTCGTCGTTGTTGGCCGAGATGGTGCCGACCTGCGCGATCATGCTGTCGTTATTAACGGGTTTCGACAGCTTGTCGAGCTCGCCGGGCAGGCGGTTGCCTTCTTTGTCGAGCTTGCCGGCGATGATGGTGACGGCCTTCTCGATGCCGCGCTTCAGGGCCATCGGATTGGCTCCAGCAGCGACGGTCTTAACGCCCTCGCGGAAGATCGCCTGGGCGAGAACAGTGGCGGTGGTCGTGCCATCGCCAGCGACGTCGGAGGTCTTTGAAGCAACTTCGCGGACCATCTGGGCGCCCATATTCTCGAGGCCGTCTTTCAATTCGATTTCTTTTGCGACGGTGACGCCGTCTTTGGTGATGGTCGGCGAACCGAATTTCTTTTCAATCACTACGTTGCGGCCCTTGGGGCCGAGTGTGACCTTCACGGCGTCGGCCAGAAGGTTGACGCCGCGGAGGATCGCCTGTCGGGATTCTTCTCCGTGAACGATGAGCTTTGCCATTGCTTTAATCTCCTTATAAGTTTCTTTGAGCTGCGAGCTGCGAGCAAAAGCTTCTAGCTGCTAGCTACTTGCTAAATCTCTTGGTCCATCTTTCGGGAGATCCTGCGCTTCGCCTGAAGAACGGCTGCGCTCAGGATGACGCCGATTGGCCGGAACTGGCTTATCTCTTGCTGCCGGCGAGTTCTTTCTTGGCCGGGGCAGCGGCGCCGGTGAGGATGCCGAGGACTTCGTCTTCTTTCATGATGATGAATTCTTCGCCATCAATCTTGATCTCGGTGCCGGAGTACTTGCCAAACAGGATGCGGTCGCCTTCTTTAACGGCCAGCGGGAAGGTCTTGCCTTCGTCGTTGGTGCGGCCTTTGCCGGTGGAGATAACTTCTCCCTCCTGCGGCTTGTCTTTGGCTGAGTCGGGGATGATGATGCCGCCGCGCGTGGTGGTAGCCTCTTCGACGCGACGCACCAGAATACGGTCATGGAGCGGTGCAAATTTCGCCATGATTTGAACTCCTTTCAAGTGATTTGAATGTGGTGTTGCTTTGACTTAGTCTCTGTAAACCTATGATTTGGATGGGGTAGGATCTGCTGTTAGCAGTATCACCTATCGAGTGCTAATTCTACAGCGAGGAGCGAGCAGTTGTCAAGAGATGAGGTGGGCAAGCAAAGTCAAAAAATAGGCTTGACTTTTAGATAGTGTTATACTTAACTACATCACTATAGACAGTCCGCAGAACTCGCGCGCGAGAGGGAAGCGGCCGACTAAACATTCAATCTTGAGGAGAAGGAACATGAAATCCGTACGCTCGGCAGTATGGCTGGTTTTGATCGCGCTTTCTACCGTGGCTTTCGCCCAGTCCGATGGGCAGAAGTCGTTTGACAAGATGAAGACCCTCGCCGGGGATTGGGAGGGGGCAGTGACAACCACTCCCCCGATGCCGGAGATGGGGAATGGAGATAAGGTACATGTTTCTCTGCGCATTACCTCGCGGGGAAATGCCATTGTGCATGAGATGCAGGCAGCCGGGACGCCTTTGGACCCTGGGAAATACGACCATCCGGTGACCATGTTTTATCTCGACTCTGACCATCTGACGCTGCTGCACTATTGCGATGCGGGGAATCGTCCGCGGATGATTGCCAAGCCTTTGCAGGATGGAAAGACGGTGGATTTCGACTTTGTAGACGTGACCGGGAACTTGCAGTTCGGCCATATGCAACACTCTACATTCACGTTTATCGATGAAAATCATCACACCGAGGATTGGACGTTTCTGATGCCGGGGGACAAGCTGATGCGCGCGCACATGGACCTGACGCGAACGAAGTAAGTGGGAGCGATCCCACTGGAAGATGCAGGACACACTAGAACCAGGACGCGTCAAATCAGGACACCCTAATGGACCGTGAGTTTAACGACAGTCAACCGATCTACCGCCAGTTGCGCGATCGCGTCGTCGCGATGATTCTCGACGGCGTGCTGAACGAAGGCGATTCGCTGCCCTCGGTGCGCAACGTGGCGGCGGAGTATCGGGTGAATCCGCTCACGGTCCTGAAGGGGTATCAGGAACTGGTGGATGAGGAATTGGTGGAGAAGCGGCGAGGGCTGGGCATGTTCGTGAAGACAGGTGCGCGGGATTTGTTGCTGCAGGGCGAGCGCAAAAAGTTTCTCGCCGAGGAGTGGCCGCGGGTCTACGCCACGATGCAGCGACTGGGACTGAAAGCTGAGGATCTGCTGAACGGAAAGGGGCATTCGAAAGGCGCGAAGCAGTCTTCGACGGAGACAGCGAAGGTTAATCCGGAAGAGGAGGAACACTGAAGCCATGGCATGCATTGAAGCACGCGGACTGAGAAAGGCCTTTGGAACGACGGTCGCGCTCGATGGAGTGAATCTGAAGGTGGATGAGGGACGAATTCTAGGGCTGATTGGTCCGAATGGCGCCGGCAAGACGACGGCTCTGAATGCCATTCTCGGGCTGACCACGTTTGAAGGCGAGTTGAGGGTGCTGGGGCGGGATCCGTGGAGCGAACGCGATCAGTTGATGCGAGATGTCTGCTTCATTTCCGATGTGGCGGTGCTGCCCCGCTGGATGCGGGTCTCGCAGGCGCTTGCGTATGTGGAGGGCGTGCATCCACGGTTTGAGCGAGCGAAGGCGGAAGGATTTCTGGCGAAGACGGACATCCGGCGGCACAGCAAGGTGCGAGAGCTTTCGAAAGGGATGGTGACGCAACTGCATCTCGCGCTGGTGATGGCGATGGACGTGAGGCTGCTGGTGCTGGATGAGCCGACGCTGGGGCTGGACATTTTGTATCGCAAGCAATTTTATGATTCCTTGCTGAACGACTATTTCGACCAAAGCCGGACGATTGTGGTGACCACACATCAGGTGGATGAAATCCAGAATGTGCTGACCGATCTGATGTTCATCGAGCGCGGGCGGATCGTTTTGAATTGCAGCATGGAGGAATTCGAATCCCGGTATGCGGAAGTAAAAGTTTTGCCGGAACAGATGGCAGCGGCACGGGCGCTGAGGCCGATGCAGGAGCGGCAGGTGCTGGGGCGAAGTATCCTGCTGTTCGATGGAGTGGATCGCCAACAACTCGCGGCGCTGGGTGAAGTACGGACGCCGAGCATCGGCGATTTGTTCGTCGCAGTAATGGGGAATACGAAGGCCCATGCATAAGGAGCAGGTCTCATGAGTACACAATCGAATGCCATCCCGAAGTCCCGCGTTGATGCACGCGCGATGGCGCCCGCCGGGTTGGCCGGGACGCGGCCGCTGTACTGGTCGGTGCGACGCGAGCTGTGGGAGTACCGCGCGGTTTACATTGCGCCGCTGGCGGCTGCCGGAGTATATCTCCTGGGATTTCTCATCAGTGTCGGACATCAGGCGGCGAGAATGCGCGGGATGGCGGCGATGGACGCGATGCACCGATACGAAGCGCTGGCGAAGCCATACGACATGGCCTCTGGCTTTCTGATGGTGACGGGAATGATCGTCGGGGCATTTTATTGTCTGGGAGCGCTGTATAACGAGCGCCGCGATCGCAGCATCTTGTTTTGGAAGTCGTTGCCGGTTTCGGACACGACAGCCGTCCTGGCGAAAGCCAGCATTCCGCTGGTCATTCTTCCACTGGTGGTGTGGGTGGTTACGGTGGCTCTGCAATTCGTGATGCTTCTGGTGAACAGTGCAGCAGTGGCGGGCAGCGGACAGAGCGTGGCAGCGCTGTGGACACAATTGTCCCCGATCGCGTTGTGGCTGATGCTGCTCTATCACCTGGTGACGGTGCACTCGCTTTGGCATGCGCCGTTTTACGGCTGGATGCTGCTGGTCTCGAGTTGGGCAAAGCGCGCACCGTTTCTATGGGCAGTACTACCCGTAATTGCGCTGGGCGCGCTCGAGAGATTGATTCTCAACACTTCATACTTCTTCCAATTTTTGGTATACCGACTAGCGGGCGAGAAGTCAGCGGTGGCGGTCACGGATTGGCCGCTCGATCCGATGACGCACGTGACGCCGGGACATTTTTTGATGAGCCCCGGATTGTGGTCCGGGCTGATCTTCACGGCGATCTGCCTGGCTTTGGCGGTGCGGTTCCGGCGGTATCGAAGTCCGCAGTAGTTTGGAGAGTCATCGTCGTACGAAAAATCCCCACTTCTGGCAAAACCGGCCAGAAATGGGGCATCCGGTTCTTCAAGCTTTTTGGACCTCGGTGTTTTGCGGAATCTTTGTAAATACTTGCAGGACTTTAAGAGAGTCGGCGAAAGTGGAGCATCTTTGGAAATTCAGACGGGGGAGCTACGTGCAACCACTTTGCTGCTTGCGCTGCCGGCGCGAGATTGAGTCAGGGGATAAATCTGTTGCGGTTTACATGTTCGCGCAGACGGTAGGAGTGAGGCCGCGGCAGAAGTCCGGGGCCAACCGGATTTGTTTTTGTCCGCAATGCGCGGTGTCGCTAGCGATGGGATTGCCGCCGGAAGGCGCGTTGAACATGGTGGCGTGGGAGATGATCCGGGAATTGGTCAGCGCGGAGCCCGCACTGAATGAAGCCGCGTGGGAAAGCCTGCGAGGGATGGCCGGACTGTTGATTGCCGGCGACCAGGGAGAAGCGTCGAAAAGATATCGTCGCGCGGGCTGAAGGTTGAGTTGATGGCGCCACTGCGATTGTTGCAAGAAGAAAAATCCCCACTCAATCTCGCACGAAATGGCGAGATCACATTGGGGATTGCATTTCCCTCTCTAACTTAAACTTCCTACAGTTTGCCTACCCGTTCGAGAGCAACGGACTACTGTGGCTTCACGTCCGCTTCTTTTTCTTTGTCCTTGTCTTTGCCTTTGGCGAATGCGCGGACATAGTTGACGAGATCCCAGCCTTCTTCGGTCTTGATGCGCGGACCTTCGGCGGGCATGTCGTTGTGTCCATTCTTGATGATGTAGTAGATCTCGCCATCACTGCGGTCTTTCATGGTATTCGGATTGGTAAAGTCCGCCATGTTGAGCTTCATGTCTTTGGCGGTCTCTCCCTTGCCGTCACCGTTCGCGCCGTGGCACATGGCGCAATCGAGGGCCCACCACTTCTTAGCGCGGGCCAGAGACTCGGGCGAAGACTTCACCGGATTCGGTGCCTTAGCCGCCTCGACCGGAATTGCGGCGTAAGAGGATGAATTCGGAGCCGACGGTGTGGATGGTTGTTGCTGAGCCGTTAGCGGGATCGCGAAGAGACAGAGAGCCGGAAGAACCAGTGTGAATCGGTTCACAGGAGCCTCCTTAGGAATAGGAGTAGCTTACGGTAAAGAATAGCGCCGGCGGGGGATAGCGCTGTGATTTAAATCACAGACGGCTGTTTGGAAGTGGGAGTGCGGGGTGGGTCGTAGTAAACGAGAATTGCATGGATGGGCTGCGGCCGCCCCGGTGCGCTGGAGCGGCGGCTTCCCTGCTCAGAGTACAGATTGGGAGGGCTGCTTCTGAGCGTAATCATTCCTCATGATCGAGCGGCTTGCCGTCAGGACCGACCTGAATTTCTTTTCTTTTTCCATTGTCCTGGACTTTGGCTTCATAGGCGACGACTTTGTCATGCTTGGTAAGGCTTTCGACCTTGACGATCTTTCCCTGCCCCGCCTTGCTTTGCAGGCCCTGTTTTACCGCAGCAGGAAGCGAATCGAGGGCCACCTGCTCCTCGACCTCGACGATGGATCCGTCTTTACTCATGGTGACGTCTTTGCTGTGTCCGCTGACCATCATCTCAGCTTCATAGTAGATCTGACCGTTTTCCGTCTCCTGCGAGAAACCCTTGATGGTTGCGCCTTGGCTCTGCCCGGCGACAGTTTTTTCAACCGCGGGCGGTAAGTCTGCGCGCTTAAGCCTTTTCTCGTTGTCTTCTGCGAATGCTGCCAAGACGAGACACAGTGCAACAATCACTCCCAGCTTTGAACTTGGCATTTTACCCTCCTGAGGCGCGGACGGTTTCTTTGGGGCGACCGCCCTTGTTGAGAATGGCCTCAATAACGGGATCATTAAACACCGGCTGTCTGAAGATTGGATGAAAGGGCAAAACTACCCACGCAGAGCCGCCGAGGCATGATCGAGAGCGGAGGAAACGGACTCGGGCTTTGGCAGTCCTCCCTGGGCCATATCTTTGCTGCCACCGCCGCGGCCTCCGAATTTCGCCATCGTGTCTTTCATCAGGGCCCCGAGGTCTGACGGCTGGCCGACCGACTGGGCAAAGACGAGTGATGGCTGCGGCGACGTGGTGCCAAGCAAAGCGGTAGCTTTGGTCGCCAGACGTGTAATTTTTTGGGCGAGCAGTTTAAGAAAATTTATATCCCGATCGGAATACGTGTGGACGACGAGTTGGCGGCCGTTCTCTTCCGGGGTCTGCGTGAGTAGCGACGAGGCCTGAGCTTCCGCGAGATCTTCGAGTGATTGTTCGCGCTGTTTGAGAAGAGAGCGGATTTCATCCAGCGACTTGCGAGCTTGTATGGGAAGGTCGTAAATATGCGCGGAGAAAAGAGCGGCGGTTTCGGTGAGTGTGGTGAAATCGCGGCGAGCTATAGCGACGGCGCGCTGTCCGGCGACGAATTCAACACGCCATCCCTGGCGGACTTTTTCTGTTTTGCGCAGAAGGATGCAACCGATCTGGCCGGTCCGGTTGACGTGAGTGCCGCCGCAGGCGCTGAGATCGAAGTCGCGAATGTCGATGAGGCGGAGCTCGTCGCGCTCGGCGGGAGGCAGTTTGCGAAGGCCGAGGTTCACTGCCTGGTCGCGCGTCACAAAACGAATTTCGACGGGGCGATTCTCCAGGATAATTTCGTTGGCATGGCGCTCGGCTCGCTCGATTTGATCTTGCGTAAGCGCGGGCGTGTCGAGATCGATCGAGCAGTAGTCGTCACCCATGTGGAAGGAGACGGTCTGCATGTTGAAGAGGCGGACGAAGGCAGCGGAGAGCACATGCTGCCCGGTGTGCTGCTGCATGTGATCGCGGCGGCGCGACGTGTCAATCTGGCCGTGGATTTTGGCTCCAGGCTGGAGAGACTTAGGCGGGACTTCCAGATAGTGAATGACGCGTCCGTCTTCGGCGTCGGCGACCTCGGTGATTTTGAGAGTTTCGTTGGCGGTTGCAATCGTACCCGTGTCGAAGATCTGGCCGCCGCTGGTGGGATAGAAAGCAGTGCGATCGAGAATGATGGCTGGCTTTGGAGTGTCTTGGATCTCGCGGACTTCGGCGTCGAATTCGTAGAGGAAGGAGTCGCGGTAGTAGAGGCGGTCGGTCATCAGTGAGAGATTTTATTTAACCACAGGGGGCACAGTGATACACAAGGAACCTCGATAGACCTTCGCGGACTCGGGGCTCAAATTGGAAGAGCGTTTGATTTGGTAGGGTGTTTGCGACGTGATGTTGCGAGCACAAATAGAAGAGCGTCTGCTCTCATTCGCAGATATCGCTCGACGGGTGTGTCCTCTTTCATAGAAGGATGACAGACGGCCCAGACCGACCGGTCGTTCCGGCGGCATGCACTTGCCTTGCTCCAACCGTGTTCTGTTCCCTATCATCAAAGAAGAACTGGGGATCGCATGGAAAAGAAGCAGTCTGGCTCATCCAACCCGCCGCAGCTCGCCGAAAATCCGATTGCAGATGTTTTCGAGAACCGGCATCCGTCGGAGTCCGAAAAAGAGTGGGCAGAGAAAACACTGGCTCCGACTCTCGAGAAAACTCCGGAGCGTCCGATTGGTGCGCCCACCGGCGTGAATCTAGACGAGCACGGGAACGCGCGCTTCACCACGATTTCCGGCGTGCCGATTCGCCGTCTTTACACGCAAGCCGATCTACCCACGGACTGGACGCGAAGAAACCTATCTCGGCTATCCCGGCCAACCGCCCTTCACGCGCGGCATTCACGCGACGGGATATCGCGGGAAGCTTTATACCATGCGACAGTTCTCCGGGTTCGCTTCGCCGGAGGAGACGAACCAGCGTTACAAATATCTGCTCGAGCACGGCGGCAGTGGGCTGTCGGTGGCTTTCGATCTGCCCACGCTGATGGGATACGACTCCGACCATCCGGCGAGCGAAGGCGAAGTTGGCAAATGCGGCGTCGCCATCGATTCGCTCGAAGACATGGAGATTCTCTTCCACGGGATCGATCTGGAGAAGACGACCGTGTCGATGACCATCAATTCGCCGGCGTCCGTGCTATGGGCGATGTATCTGGTCGTGGCGGAAAAACAAGGCGCGGACTGGAAGAAGATTTCCGGCACGATCCAGAATGACATTCTGAAGGAATACATCGCGCAGAAGGAATACATTTACCCACCCGCGCCCTCGATGCGACTGGTGATCGATACGTTTGAGTTCGGATCGAAGTTCACGCCGCGCTTCAACACAATTTCTATCAGCGGATACCACATCCGGGAAGCCGGCTCGACGGCGCTACAGGAACTGGCGTTCACTCTGTATGACGGCGTCGAATATGTCGAATGGGCGCGCCGCCGTGGACTCGATGTCGATGAATTCGGCCCGCGCCTCAGCTTTTTCTTCAACGCGCATAACGACTTCTTCGAAGAGATCGCGAAATATCGCGCGGCGCGCAAAGTCTGGTATCGCGTGATGAAAGACCGTTTCGGCGCAAAGAACCAGCGCACGTGGCTGATGCGCTTCCACACGCAGACGGCCGGCGTATCCTTGCCCGCACAGCAGCCGATGAATAACATCGCTCGCGTAGCTGTTCAGGCGCTGGCCGCCGTGCTCGGCGGCACCCAGTCGCTGCACACTGATTCCTACGACGAAGCCCTTGCTCTTCCTACAGAAGAAGCGGCACGTATCGCGCTGCGCACGCAGCAGATCATCGCCTACGAGTCGGGCGTAACAGAGACCGTCGATCCGCTCGGCGGATCGTATTTCCTTGAGAATCTAACCTTGCAGATGGAGAATGGCGCCTTCGACTATTTCGGCAAGATGGACGCCATGGGCGGCATGGTCAAAGCCATCGAGCGCGGATATCCGCAGAAAGAGATCGCCGAGTCGTCATATCAATATCAGCGCGCGGTTGAGGCGAGAGAGAAGGTTATTGTCGGCGTCAATGAGTTCGTCATCGAAGAACAGTCGCCGAACATTCTCTACATTGACGAGACGGTTGCGCAGCAGCAGTCGGCCAAGCTGAAGATCCTCCGCGCGCGCCGCTCGAATGACGAAGTGCAACGCGCTCTCGACGCTTTGAAGAAGGCGGCCTCACAGGAACCGAAAGCCGGGCTGAACGGCAACGTTTCGACTGCCAATACCATGCCGTACATCGTGGATGCTGTCCGGGCGTACGCGACTGTGGGAGAAATCTGCGAAGCCTTGCGGCAGGTCTACGGCACATACACGGAAGTCAGCATCACATGACGATATGCTGATTGCCAGACTGAAAGCTTCTGCTTTTTGCGGGATTTTGGTCCTCTCTTTGAATCTCTTTGCGTTTTCCCAAACGCCGCCCGAATCCGAACCGCGCGACGTCCAAGTTTGCGAGCTATTGAGGAACCCGAGGTCCTTTGATAGACAACTGGTTCGGTTTCGCGGTCAGCTTGATTCTGAGTTTGAAGACAATACGGTGAACGATCCCGAGTGCGGCCTGCCGCTCTGGCACACCGGTATTTGGTGGAGCTATGGCGACGAAGTGTTGCATACAGCTTCGCGTCGAACCCGGCCAATTCAACCGCTGGTCTCCCTGATTCTGCGCGACACTTCTTTCGAGACTTTCGAAGAGCATGCACATCTTCGCCGCACCATGCTTCCCGACGGGCAACCCTGTCGGTTCCGAGGGGACTGCGCTTACTACGATGTGGTTGCAACTTTTACTGGCAAGTTTTTCGCCGGAGAACGTCCGCCACGCCGAAGACTGAGCGGGTTCGGGCACATGGGCTGCTGTCACTTATTTGTAATCGAGAAAATTTCAGATGTTGTGGTGCAGCGCACGCCGGTGCCGCCTGACGATCAAGCTTTCTCCTGCACAGCCACGGAGTGGCAGAGCGAATATCCTGCAACTGCAGTGTCGAGTTTTGATGAACGTGTAAGAATGAACAGGCAATTCCTGATGGATCAGGCCCGTTCTCACGGTGACGCAGGTGCTTGCGGACAAAATTAAAACTGACTCTCTGCAACAATTCGTCGGCCTTACCGGAACGCTGGCCTGTTCCTCTCCGGACTTGCTCACGACATACACGGCAACGTTCCCTCAACCATATCTCAATCTCAAAAAGAAACGTCATAAACAAACCGAACCACCATCGCCGGTTCCGCCGCTTATGAACGTGTCCAGGGAACGCTGTGAGCCTGTCCCGAATTGACGGAACCGAAGAAGTCTAAATCGATTCAAGTTATTCGCTTTGCGGCAGGGTCTTTCCCGTGTGGGTCTTGGCTTCCGTGATCAGTTTCTCAACCGCGTCTTTATGTTCGTAAGTTGGATGGTACTTCAGCAGGGTTTGCCAGCTGGCGATGGCTCCGGGGGCGTCATTCTTTCCCTTCCACCGAATCAGGCCCAGATTCAGCAGCGTTCCCGCATGTTTAGGATCGTAGGTTAAAGACTTCTCCAGCTGCGCAATCGCCCCGTCGACATCTCCCTGGTAGTAGAGGCATGAGGCCAGATCGGTGCGCGGGCCGACATTTTTGGGATTGATATCGAGCGATTTCTGGTAGTAAGTGGCCGCCGTTTGGAACTGGTGTGTCATCCGGTAGATGTTTCCAATATTGTTCAGCAGGTCAGCATTGTTCGGATCGGCCTTGAGCTTATCCAGCAGGGGCTGCGCTTGTTTGTCGGCCATGCGCTTCATGTCGTCGAGTGAAGGCATCTTCTTCTCGGCCGGTGCGTCGGCTCCCGGAGCCGGCTGAGAGGAGGCTGTGGGAGCCGGAGTGGCGGTCACGGAGGCTGATCCACGCACTAGGTATCCGACGACTACGCCCACGAACAAACAAATGGCCGCCATGACATAGACCTGCCATGACTCCCAGGAAGTATCTCGATTCGTACGCGCAGCGGTTTCGTTCATGCCATTGGCAACAAAAGCATCTGTCCTTCCAGACTGAATCGCGTTCCAAGTGACTAAGAATCAGAGATATGCCATGCCAGTGACACGACAAAGAGGCTGCCCAGCGGGTCAAAAGACACCCCGGGTGCGAGAAAAAACTCAGTTTCCCAGAAAAGAAGCGACAGGGAGAGCAGCGCAGGCAACTAAGGCAGATGCGGCGCCAGACGGTTCAAATCCAAGAGAAAACAAATGACTGGCGTAATGGGGACGGCCCTGAAGTTTGCTCATTTGGGCCGATATACAGCATATGGCCATACCTTTACCTGTTCGACGAGCTTGGCCGATTTTGATCGTATTGTGGATCGGAACTTCACCCGCAGTTTCCGGGGATCATCCCGACCTTACGTATCGCACCAGCACCAGCGAGGTGCGCCTTACCTTCTCGGCCACCGACAAGAACGATCACGGCGTGGCCACCTTAAATGCCGCCGATTTCGCGGTGGTTGATACTGGTTTTATCGTCAGGGATTTCCAAAGCTTTACTCGCTCCGATTATTCCAAGCTGGAAATCGCGATTCTCATCGATTGCAGCGAGTCTGTGAACGCGCACCTTGGCAAAGAAGTCGCGGACACGCTCGAACTGCTATCGCAAACCGCAGGCGTGCCCGAGGAAAACATCTCTCTGATTTCGTTCCGCGATTCCAAGCCTGCATTGCTTTGCTCTGGGGATTGTCGCAGATCTAATTCCACTGAAAAACTCTCAACCGCCAACAGTGTTGGATTAACCCCGCTCTACGATGCCATCATTTTCGCTTCCGCATTCGTTTCCGAACACGCCGACGCCCAGACTGAGAAAGCTCTCATCCTTTTCTCGGATGGGCAGGACACCGAAAGCCTACGCTCGCTGCGCGACGCGCTCGACGCGGCGGTCGTGCATAACGTCCAGATCTACAGCATCGATTTGAGTGACTCCGCTGGCTACGACGCCGGCAGGCAGGTTCTGCGCGCCCTCGCCGCGGCCAGCGGAGGCCGTTTCTTTCCCGCTCGCAGCGGATCGACCCGTGCCCTCGACATCATTCTGGAAGGTTATCGATCCAGCTACATCGTCAGTTACCGCTTGCCCACACGTGCCCGTGGATTTCACACGGTGCAGGTTCTTCCGACTCATAATCGCAACTTACAGTTCCGCAGCCGAAGCGGATATTACTATCCCGACTACATTCGGTAATGAGGATCATGAAACGCACACTACTCTGCCTGTTTTTGCTCAGCACTTCGACGCTTCTCTTTGCCCAAAATCGCCAGCAAGGCACCATCATTCGCATGCGCATGACCGATTGCCTGGGCCCACAACACGGATTTATGGCGGCTATGTCGGGCAGTGGAAAAGTCGAAACCGGAGCGCTCTGCCCGGAATACGTTCTGGTCGCCGATAAAGTCGTTTATGTGATCAGCGGCAAAGGCTCCGACCAGTTGATACCCTTGGCCGAAACAACGCGCTTCCGCCTGCTGAAGAACGAAATGCTGATTCGCATCGATGACGCCTCTAAGGAGAGCCACTTTCACATCAAAGCCATGGTCCTGCGGCCGGAGTGGGACCGAACCCAGATGCTGCAAGATGCCGAAGCCAGCGCCATGATCAGCCAGCACCTCGACTCTGCCACGATGCGCGAACAACAGTAGCTCCTCCTCGTTGGACGGGCCGGTCGCAGTTCGCCTGCGGCCGGTCCTTCTTTTGCGCAGATGTTTTTGTGGAGCTCTTCTTTGCGAAACTCCAGTCTGTAGTTATTACAAATCTATCTGTGACCCTAATCTCCGGGTAACGACTACGCCGCCCCACTCCTCGAGGGCGATCTTGGATTTCAACCATTCATCTCCACCAAGATGCCACTCACGGAATCGAAAGCGTTGTCATCTTCTTTTTGACCACATGTTTTTGACCACATGCCAGAGAAATGGCAGGTAAATTGCCGAGGCACTCCATAGAAGGAAGGCTAAACTCCTATGAACTCCAGGTGCTTTCTCCGCAGTACCTGTTGGATCGTGCTGGCTACATGGCTGGCAATCGCGCCGCAAATTGGCCAATCCAGCGATGTTAGACGGCTCTCGGGCTCTTACCAGGTGGTCCAGAAGTCGGACTCCGGCCCCCAAAATAGGGTTCAGCTGCACCTGCGACTCTCTAACCAGCGAGGCGAAGACCTGCGCATACAGCGCATTGCACTGTGGGATTTCTCGCATCCCGCCCGAGAGTCGATGCGCGCTTGCCCGCTCGTGATTCATGCCGGAAGCTCCGCCGAAACCAGTCAGGATTTCACCGTTCCCCGCTCCGAATACGAGTCGTGGCAGCGTGGAAAAGGACCTCGACTGCTGCTGGAAGTGCTTCTGCCCTCCGGCCGCACGACGACAGAGGCGGTTGAGCTGAAAGCCTCAAGCGGCAGGAAGGTGAACTGACCATGCGCCCAAAGACTCCGCTCAACTGGTTATGCGTGGTGATCTTCCTGGCCCTGTTCATTCCTCAGGTTGCTTTCGCGCAATACACCATCGGCACCGTGGCTGGCGGCGGACCGAATAATCTGCCTGCCTTGCAGACCGGCATCGGATACGCAGCCAGCGTCGCGCGCGACGCAGCCGGCAACACCTACATCGCCGATTCTTACTCCAGTCAGATTTTCGAAGTTGCGACAACCGGGACGCTAACGGTCGTTGCGGGAAACGGGACGATCGGTTACGGCGGTGATGGCGGCCCGGCTATCCAAAGCGCGCTCACGCATCCCGAGAGCGTCGCATTGGACGGCGCCGGAAATCTCTACATCGCCGACACGGCCAACTCTGTGATTCGCGTCGTCAATATGGGGACACAGTCAGTCACAGTTGCGGGCGTCACGATCGCACCGGGCAACATACAGACTGTAGCGGGGAACGGAACTGGTGGATTCAGCGGCGACGGCGGTGCCGCGACCGGCGCTGAGCTGAATTCACCTTACGGCGTCTTCGTCGACGGCCAAGGAAACATCTTCATCGCTGACATGGAGAATTCCGTGATCCGCGAAGTCGTGGCCAGCACTGGCATCATCCAGACTGTGGCCGGCACTCCGGACACGACCGGGTACGCGGGCGATGGAGCAGCCGCAACCAATGCCACGCTCGATTTGCCACAAGGAGTCTTCGTTGACGGCGCGGGAAACATCTACATCGCCGACACTTTCAACTCTGTGGTCCGGGTCGTCAATCCCGGAACGCAGCCGGTCACCATCGCGGGAATCGCGATCCCGGCCGGCGACATTCAAACCGTCGCTGGTACCTATTACAGCGCGGGCCTGGGCACTGCGTGCCAGTTTACGGGAGATAACGGACCCGCTACGAGCGCCTTCTTGTGCCTGCCTGACGGCGTGTTTACCGACGCGTCGGGCAACATCTACATCGCAGATACGAGCAATTATGGAATTCGCGAGGTCGTTACCGGCGGCACGATTTCAACCATTGCCGGCACGCTCGGCACTGCAGGCTACTCCGGCGACGGCGGCCTGGCAACCAGCGCACAGCTGAATTATCCCGCCGGAGCCTTCGTCGACAGCAGCAGCAACGTCTTCATTGCGGACACCGACAACTACGCGATCCGCGAAGTAAGCGCGGGAAACATTGCGACGATCTCCGGAAACGCCACACTCGCTTATTCCGGTAACGGGGTCGCGGCGAACGATGCCGCGCTCAGTATTCCCTACGGCGCGTTCGTCGATGCTTCAGGAAACCTTTTCATCGCCGATACCTATAATTCGGCAGTTCGTGAAGTCGTGGCTGCAACCGGGAATATTCAGACCTTGGCGGGAAACGGTCAAGTCTGCGCCCTTCCCAGCACCGGATGTGGCGATGGAGGTCTCGCTACCAGTGCGCAGTTGAACTTTCCCGAAGGTCTTGCGGTTGATTCGCAAGGAAACGTGTTCATCGCCGACACCGAAAATTCCGTGGTGCGCGAAATCGTTGCCTCGACAGCGATCATTCAGACCGTCGCTGGAACGCCTGGCTCGGCCGGTTTCTCAGGCGATGGCGGCGCCCCTACCAGCGCACAGTTGAGAACGCCTGGCGCTGTGTTGCTCGACGCTGCGGGTAACATCTACATCGCCGATTCCGGAAATTCCGCGATCCGCGTCGTCAACACTGGAGCCGCAGCCATCACGATCGCTGGAGTCGCCATCGAGCCGGGGACGATCGCGACCGTGGCCGGCAACGGCACGGCTTGCACCGATACCAGTTCTGGATGCGGTGACGGGGGAGCCGCGACCACTGCTGAACTCAATTTCCCTAGCGACATATCCCTCGATGCGTCCGGCAACATCTACATTGCCGACACGTTCAGCAATGCTATTCGCGAAGTAAATGGCTCTACTGGCGTGATTCAGACAGTAGCCGGAACTCTCGGCAAGCGCGGATACTCCGGGGATAACGGACCGGCAACCTCAGCCTTGTTGGACACGCCCGGCGCACTTTTCGTGGATTCGTTCAGCAACATCTTCATTGCCGACAGCGACAATTCCGTGATCCGCGAAGTCGTGGCCGTGAATAACAACAGCATTCAGACCGTCGCAGGAAATGGAACGACCGGGTACCTGGGCGATGGCGGATCGTCGAGTAGCGCAGAACTGAACACTCCTATGGGTCTGGCAGGGAGTGTTTCAGGAGCTGTTTTCATCGCCGACGCCGAGAATTCTCGGATTCGGCAACTGTTATCCAGCATCACCGTGACTATTGTTCCGTCCTCGGCGACCGTTCCGCTTGGAGACACGCAGCAATTTGCCGCGACCGTCACCGGCACCAGCAATCCATCGGTCAGCTGGCTGGTGAACACCGTCGTTGGCGGCAACGCGACCGTGGGCACGATTTCTTCAGCGGGCTCGTATCAGGCTCCGGCAGCTCTTCCCTCTTCGGCGGTGATGGTGACCGCAGTTTCTAATTCCAACGGTTCCACTTCAGCCATATGTCGCGGTGACGCTTGCCGGCAGCGGCACGCCCGCGATCAGTGTGACCAGCACTCCAGCCGGAGTGACCAACGTTTACACATCCGCAACCCAGCAGTTCAATGCAACCGTGGTGGGCGAAACCAACACCGCGGTGAACTGGCTGGTGAACAACGTGGCCGGAGGAAACTTGACCGCGGGAACGATTGACACCACGGGGCTGTACACGGCTCCAAGCAGCGTTCCGTCGCCCGCGCTGATCACCATTACTGCCGTGTCGCAGGCGAGCGCATCGGTGAGCGGAACGTACCCGGTTACGATCGTGGCGGCCCCTCAAGCAAATCCTCCTTCTCCACAAACCATCTCGCCCGGATCGTCCGCCAATTATTCGCTTTCGTTGAACCCGAATACCGGCAATCCTCACCAGCCGATCACGCTATCGTGTCTGCAAAGCTCCTTGCCGATGGGCGCGACGTGCACTTTCTCGCCGGTAACGATCACTCCGAGCAGCAAAGCCGTCCCGTTCTCGCTCACGGTCGCCGTGCCGGCGGGCGCGGCATCTCTCGCGAGATCCACCAAAACCTGGTTCGCCCTGCAGCTCTTCCCTGCATTTATGCCTCTCGCCGGAATTGTGTTGCTAGGCGGGAAAAAACGAAGACTGGCAAGCCGGACAACCTGGCTCGTCTTGGCGTGTCTCCTTCTGATGGCCATGGTCGCGTGCGGAGGTTCGACTTCAAGCAGCACCACAACCAGCGGGAATCCGGAAACGGGAACGTACAAGATTCAGGTGCAGGGAACGACTGCGGCGCAGCCCAACCCTGTCTCCATCACAACGGTTGGATTGACTGTGCAGTAGGCGCGAGGCGACGAAGTTATCTTGGCGGCTTTGCGACCCGTGACGCCGTGGCAAACATTTGGGCCAACGTATGCAGGTCCTTTGGCTTCACTTTCCCGTGCGGGATGTGCATCTGGGTCACATCTTCAAGTTCCAGAAGCAAATCGCCTTGTTGCCCTCGAATCGGACAACCCGAAGAAACCAGCGGCGTATTTTGGTCAATCGTGAGATTCGGCTTCCGAATTCCTGCGGATCACAAACAGCTGTGAGCTGTGTCACTGCAATCGTGGCTTCTCCTTGCTCACATACCCTGTTCGCTTGTTGTGCTTCGGCAGCCTCCCCCGGCGAGCACACTTTTTAGTTTCTGTGTTCTCGCTTCCTGCTTTGGGCACTTGGGAACGAATTCGGAGTAATCCGATGTAAGAGGAAGAGTTCGCTGTGCCCAACCCCTCCGGACGACGTTGCTCCCCTACAGAGATTAGCGCTCACCAAGCCGGAGCGATTTGCGGTGAGTGTGCGGCAACTGAGGTGACTTTATGAAAGCGAAGCCTGGCATTTCTTACTTCGTACTTTTCATCTTTCTGGCAATCGCCGCGGCATCTCCGCAGCACTCCTATGCGCAGTGCTATCTCAGTCAGGGTTGTGCTCCGCAAGACGACCTGACTTACCAGCCCAACGGAACCGGGCAGGTGTATCACGGCGATGGCGCCTCGAGTAATTTCGCGGGAGGCTGGACCACAAACTACTCCGACGTGAATCAATGTCTGAGCTGCCATTACGGCACAGATACTCTGCCTTACCTGATGACCGGCCATAAGAACACACTCCGCAAGATCGCTCCGAATGTTCTATGGGGTGGGCCCGATGGCTCGCTGTACTCCGCCACGGACGCCTACTACGGCTCGGGAAGCACTTTCAACTGGACCACTGGCCAGGTAACTCTGGGTTGGTGTGATCCTCTTTCCGTAAGCGCATTGAATGGCCTTATCTCGAATGACGCAGCGTGTCTCTACCCGTATTACACGCTGCCCAACGCGAATGCCCCGGCTCCTTACACCCCGGTTGCGCCGACCATTCAGGCCGGCGGTGTCCGCAACATTTATTACTTGTACGGCGGTTGGATGAACTACGGCGGCAGCAGCAATCCTGCGGGGACTCACCTGAACTCGGTCTTCGATAGCGGATTCACCGGCGACATTTACCCGAACGGAAATTTCGATTGCGCCCGCTGCCATGCTACCGGCTACAACTTCGATAACTCCGCGCCCGAACCTACGCAGAATACGAACAATAAATTGGCCCTCATTCCGGACACACAGTTTAAGCGCGTTCCTTCCGATGGATTCGCAGCTCCCGGTACCACAGGAACTTCTTCCTGGTATCTGACCGGCATCCAGTGCGAACGGTGTCACATCGCGGCTTACTCGTACGGCTCGCACCCCTGGGGCCCGGTTAACGCCACCGAGCCTCAGAACGAAGCCGCAACCGCGCTATGCATGGAGTGCCATCGCGGAGAAACTATTGTTCCGGCTAATCCCAACGGCAATCCGCCCAGCGTTGGCAGCATCACTCCATCGAACGGATTAGTAACCAGCGATCATGGCTATTGCTCGGATTTGTCTGCCTCGGCCTACTCGATATGCGTTTCCAATCCATCGAATCAGTGGATCTACAAACCCTATGTCAATCATGAGGCGGGACAGGCTTTTCTGAACGGTTCTCACGGACGCTTTACCGGCAACTTAATCCAGAACGCGCAGCACACGTCGGATCTCTCCATCACCATCTCCGGTACGTACGGCAGCCAGTTCAGCGAGAACCTCTCAGACCCAGCCAGGAACTTCGGATGCACCGGCTGTCACGATCCTCACCAGAGCACGGTTGCCGGGACCAACCCTGCGCAACCAGCGATCGTGAAGACTTGCGACAAGTGCCATGCCTTGGCAAAGACCATCTTGTCGACGACCATCCATCCCGCGGGTCCCGGCACGCCGTTCCCCACTGGCACTCAGGCCGATATTCCTGGCGCCTGCATCACTTGTCACATGCAGGCCGCGTTAGGACGGGGTGAGAGCCATCTCTTCCGCATCAGTGCCGATGCGAATTACAGAACGTTCCCAACTCCCGACCAACTCTACAATCAGGGAATCACCGCCCTGGGCATTGCTCCGGAATTTTCCGAGATGAACGGTGCTGCCTATCCCAACGCAAACTGGCTCGACGTGGATCTCGCCTGCGGTCAATGCCACGTAGGGAACGACGGCGTCAGCAACGAATACGGCTTGACGATGCCGCCGGGCATGCCCGGCGCGCATGCCTACACCCGGACTCAGTTGGCGTACTGGGCATCGGTGATGCATCCCCCAGATCCCGGCGTGCCCACCCCAACCTTCTCACCCACTCCGACGACATATCACTCACCGATCCTCGTCACTATCGCCGACTCGCTGAGGACCGCGACGATTTACTACACCATCGACGGCTCGATGCCGGCGACAACTTCGCCGGTATATTCGTCGCCGATTTCGATCTCAAGCACGACGACCTTCCGGGCCATGGCAGTGTCGTCAGGCTTGCCCAACAGCGCTGTCGCCTTGGCGACTTTCTCCATTGTTCTGCCGCCGGCGCCGGCACCATTGTTCTCCCCGACGCCTTCCACGTTCAGTTCGCCGCAATCCGTGAAACTGTCGAATACAGCCAGCTTGCCGATGTACTACACCACCGACGGATCGATACCGACGACGAATTCCACACTCTATTCAGGACCGATCCTGGTCTCGATGAACACTACGATCAACGCGATCACTGCTGCTTACGGCTATATCACGAGCTCAGTGTCGAGTGGCGCGTACTACATTCAGGCGCCGAATCCGACGATTTCCCCAGCATCAGGCACTTATTACGGCACGGTGAACGCAACCATCTCGGACGCAGTGGCCGGAGCCATGATCTACTACACCACCAATGGAACCACGCCGACCACTTCATCCACTTCGTGCGCGAATCCGTGCCAGCTAGCAGTCTCGACCACGACTACGGTGAAGGCGATCGCGTCCGGCGGCGGATACGTTTCCAGCTATGTGGCTCTCGCGACGTACACGATTGCGGCGAGCGCTCCCACCTTCGCACCGGCTGCCGGAACTTACTACTCTCCCATCACCGTCACCATCTCCGACTCAACTGCGGCTGTGAGCATCTACTACACGACGGACGGATCGTTCCCCACGCTGTCGTCTCCTTCGTGCACGAGTCCGTGCCCGATTCTGGTTTCGACAACAACCACAATCCGGGCGATGGCTGCGGGGAACGGAATCTCGCAGAGCAGCACATCCGTGGCGGTCTACACGATTGCCGCAAACAATCCAACTTTTTCGCCGGGATCGGGCACATACGCAACGGCGCAGTCGGTCACAATATCCGACACCACCAACGGGGTCACGATCTACTACACGACCAACGGATCGATTCCAACCACTTCGTCTACTTCGTGTTCGAATCCGTGCGCCATCACAGTTGCGGCTTCGGAAACCGTCAGGGCGATCGCCGCCGGAACCGGCATTTCCCAAAGCGGAGTCGCCTTTGCGACTTATACGATCACAGGTCACTAAAGTCTTGATTTGGAATCTACAGAGAAATGCCCTTGAGCACGCGAGAGCATTTTTACATTCGGAGCGGATCGGTCGGGGTCACGGCTTTAGCGGGCGGAAGTTAGAGAGGAATCAGATTCACTTTGGTCCAGCGTCAGAAAGGGGTTGATGGAGCAGGCAACGCCTCGCGACCACGCTGGAAATTCAAAGTGCCGACATGATTTTGGGGCGTGTGTAAAGTGGCACCGGTTGATCTGTTGGTAGCCAAAACGTCCGCTTCTGCCCACCGATTCTTCGCGATACAGGGCTGGGGTGTGGATCTGATTCCGTGGGCCTAACCGCGGTGTCAGTCGTCCAGTCTTCCAGCCCTGCCCGGTTCCCTCGATGGGTTGCCCGCTGCGGAGCGGATAACATCATTTCAAGGGAAAAACGAAGAAAGCGCACGGGTGCGTTCGCAACCTTGCCCAGGATGCACCAGCATTGCCAAATGCCCTGCCCACGTGAGCCTACCCATCTACTTGCAATTCAGTGGGTTAACGCGAGTGATGCTTTCCACAACGACCTCTTGTTAGGAATTTCCCTCACTCGCCGTGTGTTTTAACCCTCTGGGGCGCACCGAAATGACCCGACCGCCCTCTATTAACCTTTTGCCCATCAATAACTTAGTGGTCTCAGGCTCGGTGGCATGAGGATTGCCCCTCTGTGACTGGCATCACCAGATTTCACAGACCGTCATCCGATCCACGTTCTCAACTGCCAATGTCAAAGATTTTCAAAGCGGTGGTCGTTGGAGCCGGGCCCGCTGGCCTGACTGCGGCTTATGAGTTGTCCCGTCAGAACGCTCCCGTTGTCGTTCTCGAAGGGGATCCGGAATATGTCGGCGGAATCTCGCGCACCGTCAACTACAAAGGATTTCGCTTCGACATTGGCGGACATCGCTTCTTCTCGAAATCCCGCGAAGTCGAAGAACTCTGGACTGAGGTCGGGGGCAAAGACATGCTCGACCGCCCGCGCTCCTCACGCATCTACTATCGCGGACAGTTCTTCAACTATCCCCTGAAACCGTTTGAAGCCCTATCGAAGCTGGGTTTGATCGAGTCGATCCTCTGCGTGCTTTCGTTCCTCAAAGCCCGCCTGCGTCCCACCCCGAATCCCAAAACCTTCGAGGACTGGGTGGTGAACCAGTTTGGCCGGCGCTTGTTCCGCATTTTCTTCAAGACCTACACCGAAAAAGTCTGGGGAATGAGCTGCCAGGAAATTTCTGCCGATTGGGCCGCGCAACGGATCAAAGGCCTGTCGCTGGGATCTGCAATCAAGCATGCGTTGCTATCGTGGCGGAAACCGCAAAATAAAGACCGCAAGCAGATCGTCAAGACCCTGATCGATACGTTCCGTTACCCGCGCCTTGGGCCGGGCATGATGTGGGATGCTTTCGCGCGGAAAATCCGCGGCTTTGGCGGCGAAGTCCTGCTCGGCCGCCGCGTTACCAACTGCCGCTTCGATTTCGGCCGCGATCTCTGGATCGTTACCACACGCGACTCCAGAGGTAACGTCGAGGAATTTCTCGGCGAGCATATGGTCTCGTCGATGCCGATTCGCGAACTGATTGCACAGCTCAAGCCACCGATTTCCCAGGAAGCCATCCGCGCCGCGCAATCGCTGCGCTATCGCGATTTCCTCACCGTGGGCTTGATCGTTCGCGATCAGGGACATTTCAACGATAATTGGATTTACATTCACGATCCCTCGGTGCAGGTCGGGCGCGTGCAGAATTACAAATCGTGGTCACCTGAAATGGTTCCCGACCCCGCGTTCTCTTCGTACGGCCTGGAATATTTCTGCTTCGAGGGCGACTACCTGTGGACGTCGCCGGACGCCAGTCTGATCGAACTGGCGAAAAAAGAACTGCAGCGAATTCACCTGGCTGACGCCGCCGATGTAGTCGACGGCTGCGTCATCCGCCAGCGCAAAGCTTATCCTGTGTATGACGACAGCTACCAGCAGCATGTGGACACGATTCGCGTCACGCTCGAACGGACCTTCCCTACCCTTCATCTTGTTGGCCGCAATGGCATGCACAAATACAACAATCAGGATCACGCCATGATGACCGCGATCCTGACTGCGAAAAATATCTTGGCCGGGGAACGCCGCTACGACGTGTGGGCCGTCAATCAGGACGCCGAATATCATGAGGCTGGTGCTGCCGGCGAAAAAAGCGCCAATGCCTCCGCCAACGCTCCCGCCCAAACTGCTCTGAGCGCCACTTGAAAATGCCGTCCGCGGCGCGCGAGTAAAGTTTCGATCGGCAGAAACCCAATTCTGGCCAGTCTTGTCAAAAGGGGTTTTGTTATCCCGCGATCAAGAGATTCCACTGAAAGATGAGTACCTCTTCCGAAATTCGTGCGCTGTTGCGATTCCGCCAGGTCCAACTTGCGGCGCTCGTTCTGCTGCTCGCTGGAATCGGAACCATCGCGTTCCAAATCAAGCTCTGCGTTCTCGATCCCGATATCTGGTGGCATCTCAAGGTGGGCGACTGGATCATCGATCACTTCGCCGTTCCGCACACCGGCATCCTCTCGCGCACGGCCGCGAACCGGCCTTGGGTCGCTTACAGCTGGGGCTACGAAGTTTTGATGTCGCGGGCCTATGCCTGGTTCGGCCTCGTGGGCATCGGCCTTTATGGGACCCTGCTCACCATCGCGGTCGCCTATTCCATCTACTGGATGCTGCGCCGTCTTAGCGGACAATTCTGGCTCGCTTGCATCGGGGCCGGCGTGGTGTGCTCCGCTTTCCTGTTCAACGGAATGCCGCGGCCTTTCTTTTTCTCCATCGCGCTGTTCGCCGTGACCCTGACTCTTGTGCTCGAAGCCAACCGCCGCGGCCGCATCGAACTGCTCTACCCGCTGCCACTCATCTTTCTTCTCTGGGCCAATCTGCACATTCAGTTCATCTATGGCCTTTTTCTTGTCGGACTCTTTGTCGGAGTCAACCTCACCGAGCGCTTTGCCGCCGCGTTCGGAATTGCACCAGACTTCCTCTCGGCTCCCACTCTTCCCCTTGCCAAACTAACTGTGATTGGCATGGCCTGTGCGCTCTCGACTCTCATCGGGCCCTACTTCTATCACCCCTATCAGGTCGTCCTCGAATATTCCAAAGCGAAATTCACCTACTCGGTCATCATCGAGTTGCAGCCGTTGAGCTTCCGCGGATACAGCCATTTTGCCGAACTTCTTCTCACCGCCGCTGGATTCTTCGCTGTGGGCTGGCGCAAGAAGCTCGATCTTTTCAAACTCGCCCTGATGACCGCGGCCAGCGTAATCGCCTATCGCACCATGCGCGATGCCTGGTTCGTCTGCCTTCCGGCAGCGGCTTGCATCGCCGACGCATTCGCTCCGCAGGCGGAGTTCGACAAAGAGGACAGCGAAGTTGCAGAAACCTGGCTGGAAAATCTCGGTGTCGCCGCCGCAGTCGCCATTCTGCTGGCGATCATCGCCAACGGAACCGACTTCAACCAGCGAGGGCTCGACCGCGCCGTAAGCTCGCAATATCCCGTGAACGCAGTCAACTTTTTGCGCCGCAGTCCGGTGCAGGGACCGCTTTACAACGCGCTGAACTGGGGCGGATTTCTCATGTGGTATATGCCCGAGTATCCCGTCGCGATCGACGGACGCAACGATCTCTACGGTGATGATCTCGACAGGATTTTTTTCAACTCGCAGAATGCCGAGAAGTCCTACACCACAGATCCTTATCTGAACGAATCAGGAGTGGTTCTGCTCGGCTCGGAGATGCCACTCGCCAAGATTCTCACGGTCGATCCGCGCTTCGAACTCGTTTTCCACGACGATATCGCCACGGTCTTCGCCCGGCGAATGGCAAGCGCGCCCAATTAGATTTAATCATTTAATCAATTAATCATTTAGTCATTTAGTCATTTAGTCATAATCAATGAACCCGCACCCGCGAACGGACTCAACGAGTAATTAACTCAATGATTAAATGATTAAATGATTAAATTTATTTTCTAGAAGAATGTCCTCGCCGTCAGCATGTTGTTTCCCTCGTTCGACAAATCGAAATGACATTGACGGCAAAACTGCGCCGACGACGTGGTCGGATCACTCGCCAGCTTGTCTGGCGTTGGATTGTACGGCCCATTCAAAAAGAAATATGTCATATATGCCTTGCCGCTCGCATCGCCGGCAATCGGACTGCTCCCGCCCGACACATAGACATTCCTGACATGCTGGTCGTGGCAGGTGGTGCACAGCGTGTACGGCTCGCCCGAGCTGCTCACCCCATATGCGCTGGACCGCATCCCGGGCGCCAGCGACGGCCAGCCGTAGTTCGCGATGAACTGCGCGTACGGACTGTTCGGCAGCACGGTGAACGTTCCATTCGAAAACACCAGGCCTCCACCCGGATTGATCGGAGCACTCGCTCCGATGGGGTGATCGTAGGCTCCTTCTTCATCCCGGCCCAACAACGACGGAACCTTCTGATTACGAAACGGAGTCTGATCGAGCAGTCCCACCTCATGCTCGTAAGACCAGTCTTGCAGCATGTTATGCGGAGTCAGATTTCCATCGTGGCAACTGAGACAGAGCAAAACTCCCGTGACTTCCCGGCTTTCACCCGCCGCGCGATGAACCTCGGTCCATCGCGCACCGTCAGCCAGTGGAACCGCCGCTCCGTAATCGGGGCCGTTATTCGAGCCCCACAAGAACGCGGAGACACGATCCATCGCCTCTGCCTGGGCGGGCGCAGCTTGAGCCGACCGCGAACTGTGACACACGGCGCAGCCGCGAGCGCCATCGCTGTGTGGTCCAAGCAAGTCGGCAACTCCGGCGTCCATGGGCAACGATTGCGCTGTCGCAGTCGTCCCGAATAGAAACAGGGCCGCCACAGTTGTGAGCACAAATTTCGATAGATTGCGCGTCCAGGGGAGGACACGAACGAACGCAACAATCGCAGAGCCAGATCGGTTCATCACCTCTCCGATACGCGCGCCGGGATGGTCGCTCTAGCGTTAGTTTTCCTCGTAGTGCGTAAAGTCGCAGTGCGTTCAATCACAGTCGCGGTGGTAACGGAAGTCCAAGGACGTTAGGGGTGAAGCGGCGTTACGTACGAGTAATTTTATGTTGGGTGAACATTTCCGCGGAAGCCCGCGACACCTCAGCGACAAAAGCCTTGTCATCCTGAGCGCCGGCGAAAGCCGTCGCGAGGGACCTTACGTCGGCAAGAACCAAGTTGCCGTGGACGGAGGGACAGTTCTGTGGAGGGGTGGTCTCGCCCTGGTACTACGGGCGCACCCGGCGGAGAATGAAATAAGCGTCCCTCTCGACAACTGCGCGCTTGTACAGATAGTAGCCGTCGGAAAAATGTACGATCTCATATCCCTCGGAACGTAACGCCGGAATACTGACCTGTAACAAGAGGTCCGGATTCTGCGTATAGGCGACGACGTATCGCGGACTCACCCGCCGCAGTTCATCCACGTCGAGGTTCGATCCTGCGAGTGGAACGCCGTGGTGAAAGTACGAAGTGGGCATATTAGTAAAAACGTTGTCATCGAAATACGCCTCTACACCGACCACACCGTAGAGAAATCCAAAGATCGGACCCTGGGTTGCCCCCACCAATTTGAGATATACGGCTGCGTCTTTGGCACCGCTATAGGGATACAGGTACTCGCGCTGGACCACTACCGCAGAGTCCCAGATGTTGAGCGCGCAAAGGCAAACCAAAAGCGCAATCATGCCCTGCAACGCTCGGCGCTGCGTTTTTCTAAAGGACAACTCCTCGGCTGGGGTGGGCCATACAATCCACACTGCGGTAATTGCCGCGACAAACACCGTCCCGTGGTGGTGAGCCGCCCCATGCACTTTGGCATAAAGAGCAAACATCATTCCGACGGGTAGCGCGAAAGCTAGAAGGCGCTTGCGCAGGAAACACCATGCAGCAACAAGCAACACGAAAACTACGGATGGCACCAACCAATCGAGGAACGCGCCCGAAACCACTGATGTGAGCTTCTGGAGCGGAGTCGCAAACTGAGCCTGAACATCTGCCGGCAGACGCGAGAATTCCCTTCTCGCTGCAAACACCTCGATATCTGGCGTCGGCTTCAAAATCAAGACAATGAACACAAGCACCGCGGCCATTATCCCGATACATATCCAGTAGTTTCGCCGCACGCGCGCGTCGAGTCTTGCGCGTGCTCGATACGCATCCATCACATACACAAGGCCCAGGCATCCGGCAAGAATCGTTCCGTGCAGGCTCAGATTCGCGAGCAGCACCAGGACGATCGTCATCCGCTCCGGATGTTCGAGGTCCTTGAACAACAGCGCCGCCGAGAATGCCAGCAGGGGCAGCAGCGTATACGGACGCGCAATCACCGCGTACTGGTACACCAGGAAATAGGTGAACGCGAGCGGCCAGCGGATATATCGCGGAAAGGGCGCTTTGAAGATCAGCAGCGCCACTCCGGCCGTGGCTCCCGCCATGCCGATATAACCCAGCGCATCGTAGCGCGCGTGAAATACATGCTGCGCTATCCACAGAATGGTGTGCCATAACCCCGGCGAGCCTTCATAGCGCAGTTCATGAAACCAAATGGTTTTCAGATCGAGATCGCGCGCGATCAGCCACGCCTGCGCTTCGTCCGCCCACTTCTCGTGATATTGCAGCGTGAAGGCAACGATGGCGATCCAGACGCTGAGCACTCCGAAGTCGGCGATGCGCCACCAACGGGCTGCCGCGGATGGAGTCCCAGACGCCTCCACAACGTGAAGTCCGGGCGCTGCTGCGCTCGTGTCGCCCAGAGCATCTTCCACCAGATCCGGAATTCGAGCTATCTCACTCATCCGCGCTTCTCCGGCTCAGCACGATTGCGACATCGTCGCTGTAGGCCACCTTGAAAATGGGCACAGAACCCAGCGCCTCGCCCATGATCGCGCTTTTCGGCAGCAGGATGGTCTGAGCCCCAGCCAGCGCCGGATACTCCGTGTAACGCTCATCGGCATTCATCACCTTGGAATACTGCGTGACCACGTCTTCGCCGTAGAGTTCGGTGCGTCCGTCAATCGCCACCGGATACTCCGGCAGATACCACGTCAGAAATCCTCCCCACTCATAGGCATTAAACAAAGGCTGCGGAAGCCGGTGGTCGCGGATGTAATCAGAGGCCGCGACGGGATATCTCTGGCCAACCTTGACAAGAAGAGTGGCGCGGTTGCGGGGGATTCGAATCGCCGCGGCCAGAATCATGACTGCGATCGACGCGGTCGCAGCAATCAGCGCCTCACGCGCCCACCTACGCTTCTCCGCTGAAACAGAAGGCTCGCCCGCAGGTTCCGGTGGAATCGCTTCACCAATCACCGCGAGCGCCGCCAGTGTGATTAGCCATATATCCCGCTGCGCATAGAACGACATTGCGAGACAGCCTGCCAGCAGTCCGATCTGGAAGAGATCGCGCGAACGGCGCAATCCCAGCGCCAGAAAAGCTGCCATGGCCAACAAGAGGAGGAGATAGTCCTGAGGCTGGCGGAAGCCGAGCGCATGAAAATCCGGCAGGTATTGATTGGCAGAAGTGAAAGTCGTGGCAAAGAAAACTTCGTAGGGACGATACAAATACGGAGTAATAAAGGTCGCCAGCCAAGAAATGCCGAGAATCTTCGTGACCTTCCCAAGCGCAGGCGACCTTGCCGATAGCGAAGTTACATATCGCTCGCACACGAGCACGAGCAAAAACAGCAGCAGTACCACCACACCATAAACAAACTGAACGTGCAGGTTGGCCCAAAACAAAAACAAAAATGGCAGCCACCAAAGCGAGCGCAGATTGCCAGTCCGACGCGCCTTCAGCAGAAGCGCGATTTCAATCGCAAAGAAGAGAACGGAAAAATATGCCGGGCCGGGCTGGATCGCGCCGAGCACAAACTGCGCAACGAGCGACAGCGCCACCGCTGTCCAGAATCTTCCCCGCAGGCCTCCAACCAGCAGGAAGGTAACCACGGCGAGGGCAGTCTTGAACAACATCAGCAGGCCAGGGATCGCTCGCAGTCCGACCAGCTTGTAGCCCAGCGCCAGCAGCAAATCGTAGGCCCAGCTGGACGCTACCCATGGTTGCGTCGCCGACTGTGAGAAAAGTCCGCTATGCGGCAATGCGTGATGTTGCAGCGCCCACAGGCCGCAGCTGAGGTGCCACCACAAATCTCCATTGGTCAAGGCAGAAAGCGAAGAAAGACGGAATGCTTCCAGCATCGCGGCCGATGAGAACAGCAGCGCCATTACCGCAATGCGGAGCTTCGCCATCACAATCCTTTTCCTGACCCGGGCTAACAATTACGATTCAGAGTTACGACTGAGCTAGGTGTAAGATTCTTCCTACTTCGTGCGGCCCTTCGGCTTGCTGATGCCAGACACCGTTCCGTTCCCGTTGTGCGTCGCATTGTGACAAGTCAAGGCGCACGTGTTGGTCGCACGGTTGTAAGAAATCGGCAGGGTTCCGTTCGGCGCCACCACCTTGCCATCGAAGTTCACCAACCGCTCTCCGGTCAGGTTCGGAGACGTGGCGCCCATGCCATGCGCCGTGTGGCACGCCGAGCAACTGAATCCGTATTGCGAGATGTGCAGGGCATGCTGGTTCCAACTCGTGTTGGCCAGAATATTGTTCGGCAGATCATGACACTTTCCGCACATCGCGTACGGGCCATTCACGGTGAGATCGGGATTGGGATAAAGATTCGAAATCAACTGGCCCGGCGCCGGCGTTTGGCTGAACTCATAGCGCCGCTCCAGCAGATGGGTCCATTTCGATCCATGCGGACCGTTCGCGCCCGTGCCTCCGAACTCTCGGTTGTCGTCGCTGTTATGGCAGTCGCTGCAAAATAACTGCGTCCCGACCAGCCGGCTCGAGGGCAGCCCGCTTTGGTTCAACATATTCACCAGCAGGCTGGGCTGCGGCAGCGGACTCGATCGGGGATGAGTGACCGGATGGCTCGAGGTCGCGGTCTGCGCGAACTCAGAGATGACGTTCAGCGGATCGGGCGCCGAAACCACGCGGATCGGCGAGTAGCCGAAGAGCGCCAGCCTCTGTTTGCCTGTGCTCGTTCCATGACAGCGCAGGCAGGTTTCATATTGATTGACGGCTGGGATGAGCGTCGTAATTCCATCCAGCGCGCTGATGCCCGTCGCACCCTGTTGCGGCGGACGGATCGCCGGGGGCGCCGAAAACGCCGTCTCCGGATTTCCATTGTGCGCGCTGTGGCAGTCCACGCATGTCGCGTGGCGATTGTGTTGCAGCAGCGGCGCTTCGCCGGCGTCGTGGTAATTATTTCCCGATGGCATCGGATGACTAATCTTTCCCACTTCCGCCATGATGTTGGGAACCGTCGATGGCGATAGATATGTCCCACCCGCGTGACAGGTCATGCAACTCTGCGTTGCAGGATCGTATGACGTGGCCGGCGGCGTTGCCGGCCGCAACAAGCGCGCGGGCGCCACCGAATCGTGCGACATGTGGCACGATGTGCATGCATTCGCGCCCACCGTCTGATACGAACCCACATGCGCGTCCGGAGAAACCTGGTTGGTGGCCGTCATATGAATGCTGTTGGCAAAGCCGGCCAGCGGATTCACCTGTCCCTGCACCACGCGGTTCGGATCATGACAGGCCAGGCACATCTGCGCCCGCGAACTGTCGCGCACCAGAAAGTCCTGCGCTACCGTATCGATCGCCTGTACATGTGGATTGTGGCAGCTCGTGCACTCGACGTTGCCCTTGATCAGCTTCACCGCCCCCGTTGGATCGGCCGTCTTGCCTTGCGATGCCAGTGACGCCACCAGATTGGGCGCGTCTTTCAGCGGCAATACCAGGCTGAAGGGATGTGAGCCGGTCAGCGTCGTGCCGAACGAATCGATGCCATTCATCGATCCCACCATCGGCAACGGCCCGTAGGCCGCCGATTGCCCCACCGCGACGGTGCCATCATGACAACTCAGGCACAAGCTGCTGGTCGCACCCAACGTGGGCTGCTTCCCCTGCTCGTTGTAGGTCGAACTGTTATACGGCACATACGAACTCTGCGACAGCTTCTGATTCCACAGCGGAGTGATGCCGCCCAGGCCGCTGTGCGGCGCGTGGCAGAAGGTGCAGCCCAGACTTCCCTGCGAATACACTTTCGCTCCGCTGGCTAGCGTCAGATTATGCATGCCCAGCACATCTGCGGTCGGTGGAGGCCCCTGCGCAAAACTCTGCGCCGCAATCAGCGCGAACACGAACAGAAACACCAGCAGGAGTGAATGCAGCTTCTTCATGGCTGCTTCCCTCCGTCTGCTGTTGCGATGCCGTAATAATGAAATACCTGCACACGCCGGTTGAACGAATCCACCACATAAATGCGATCGTGATTGTCGATCTGCAGCCCAGTCGGCAGTTGAAACTGTCCCGCCCCGGTTCCTTTGCCGCCGAAGTAGTACAGCAGGCGTCCCTGCTCATCAAAGACCTGCACCACGCCCCACTCGCCGTCCACGATGTACAGGTGTCCTTCCGAATCGTAGCCAATGCCCTTCGGGCGAAAGATCCATCCCGCTCCGTCTCCAACTTTTCCAATCGCGTACTTGAACGTTCCCGAGCGATCGAACACCTGCACCCGGAAATTCATGGCATCGACCACAGCCAACTCCGGGCCGTTCAGCTTCAACTCCGTTGGATAATTGAACTCTCCATCTCCCGCACCCGTCTTGCCAATTACCTGCAGCACGCTGCCCTGCATGTCCATCACGAAGATCTTGTTGCGCAAGGTGTCGGTCACGTAGATTCGTTGTGCAGCCGAATCCACCGCAATCCCCGTCGGACGCTTGAAATATCCTTCTCCACCTTTCAGGCTTCCAATCACGCGGCGGTATTTCCCACCCGCGTCAAATACGAAGATCTTGCCCACTTGCGAATCGGTCACATAAATATTGTCTTGCGCGTCGACGGCCACACACTGCGGCACCAGCATCGGATCTTTCCCCGCATCGCGCCGCGTCAGGAATTTATACTTCTGCTGGGCGAAATCGAAAATGTGCACGCCCTCGGCCGCCACATCGGTGACAATGATGCGCCCGCGCGAATCCGTCACCACGCTGTAGGGGCTCACCAGATAATGGAAGTCCGGCAGGCCCGCGATCGTATCCACCACGCGCGTCCAGAAGCTGCGCTTGGGTTTGACTTCGCGCTCCAGGCTGAAGCTGCGCTCAAACGACAGTTTCCGTCCGCCATCCATCAGCAAATCTGGTGCGGAGGGCGGTTTCGCCGTTTCCTTCGGACGCTTCGCCCCTCCCGCCTGCGCCACAGGCAGAATCGCCAGCGCCAGCGTGATCGCCGCGACGGTCAGGCCTCGGCGCACTCCAGATTTGCCCCGCGCTTCCGCCTCTAGAAGAAATCGAACCATCTGGTTATTCCCACAAAATAGGACGTCGACGTAGCCGGCGTCCCCAGAATGCTGACGCCCTGGCTGAATCGAGTGTACCCGGCCAGCAGGCCGATGCGACGCATATGGTACTGCATCTGCGCGTTATAGATTTCCATGGCGTTGTTGGAGTACATCTCCTGGCTCACCGTATCGCTGATCGCGCGGCTGAAGCTCGCCGAAAGAATCAGCCGCTTCACCGGAGACACTGAAGCTCCGCCGCCCCAGGTGGAACCGGTGAACGTCGTGTAATCGTTGACGCCCGGCGTGGCGACGATCGGCACCAACCCACCCGTGCCCAGCAGCGAGATTCCTGATGAATTTGTATAGTTCCCCGTGAGAGTGAACCGGCGGTTGCCGAGTGACGTCGAATATCCTTCGCTGTGGCTGGCCGTGCCCTGATAATTCGAGAGCCCGCTATGCGTGCCGTTGAATGCTGCAATCCACTGAAATCCGCCGAGCAAGCGACGCCGCACATTCGCGCTGTAGTTGTAGTACGACGTGGAGTAGGTCACCAGCAGCGTCTGCACGTTCTGCGCATAACTGAAATTGCCCGACACCTGCCAGCCCTTGATCCGGTGAAATGCATTCACGTTGGCGATAAAGCCCAGAGCATTATCGCCCTGCCCGGTGCTGCTATCCACCACCGCCCCTGAGAACGAGAAGGTATCCAGCAATCGCTTGCCGTAGGCGAGATTGCCGGTCACAAAAGTTCCCGTATAGTTCTGGCCGAAATAAACCTGATCGTAGTGCGTGGCTTGCACGGACCCCGTCAGTGCATTGGTGATCTGGTACCCGGCACCGCCCGCGAACGTCGTTGAATGCGCGCCCGTTCCCAGGCTGATTCCCGGCGGCGGAGTTCCATTCGGTACCAGGCTCTGCGCCAGGTATCCGCTCAGATTGCTGGTGTAATTCTCGTTGAAATTGAATGACAGTTTCTGCGTGGGATGGAAGCTCGCGCCCGCGTTCTCCATGTCGTCGGTGTAGTTCGACGAGTTGCTGCTTTGCCCGGCGCCAGAGAAATAACTGCTGTCCGAGGACGATCGGTTGTAGTTGGCGTAGAAATCTCCGTGCAGCGGCAAGCTGTGTTGCGCGCCCGCTCCCACATTATTTCCGGTGGAGTCCTGTATCGATTCCGACTGCCCCGACAAAAACTCAGGAAATGCGGAGTTGAACTTGTTGTGGGTGAAAAAGGCATTCAGCCGGAATCCTGCGATGGCATAGTCCGATCGTACGTTCAACAGCTTCGTATTGGAACTCGTCTCCTGATCCGTGCCGTAGATCGTACCGCTGCCGTCGCCCTGTGAATAACCTACCGCAAGCGTCGGTAGGTTCGGCATCAAGGCGCTCCAGTTCACGCTGAACCCTTGCCCTTTGCCGATGGTGGTGAAGTTCGGCTGCCCCGTCAGTCCAAACGTTCCGCTGCTGTTGCGGTCGTAGTGATAGGTCGCGGAACCGGGAAAATGGCTGCCGGTAAAGAAATTTGCCGTGCTGGTTACGCCGCTGGCCCCGGTCAGCGATTGGTAAGTCGAGTTGTCTCGTGACTGGTTGTAATAAGGCGTCGCCGAAAAAGAAAGAAAATTGGGACTGTAGTAGTAGCCGGAGAGCTGGCCGTCGATGCCGCCGTTCAGCCCATGTGACGAGGGAAGATCGTCGCCGTAATCTGCGGCATATCCAAAGCTGAGCAGCCCACCGGCTTTTAGGTGCGTGTTCTGCCCGATCGTAATGCCTTCGTTGTTCTGGGCAAAAGTAAGTTGCGCCATCACCAGCAGTGCCAGCCCGATGATGCGTTTCGCAACAGTCATGTCCGCAACTTCCCTTCCCACCCACATCCCAGAAACTTCGTGCTCTACCGCTGATAGGGCACAATTATTGCCAAACCGGGCATCTGCAAGGAACCCGTAACGTATTGAAAAATAATCGATTAGGTTTTCTGGAGAGGGCGGAAGAAGCTGAGGAAAACGGCCTGCTGCGGCATATCACCCGATGGCGGGGGGAAAGGCGCACAACCTGTTGATTCATTTAGTCATTTTAAGCATTTAGTCATTTAATCATTTAGTCAATGAACCCCTATGCCGCGTTGGGGCTTTTATTGATTAAATGACTAAATGCTTAAATGATTAATTGGCTTTCGCCGTCCTGATCGACGCCCCGAAGATGGCCGCCAGTTCGTTAGCTTCCTTGAGGAGAACCTGCGTTCGATCGGCAGCGAGCGTTTCCGTCTCCGCCATGAGTTCCAGCCAGAACGCGCTCTCGTCGGCCTCTTCCAGCACGACACTCATCTTCGAGATGAACTCCGCTTTGGATCGTGACCGGCAAGCCGCCCGATAGTTCGCTGCCACGGCGGTGCCGGAACGCAGGAGCTGTTTGCCGAGAATCTGTGCGTCGGTTGAGCGAGGTAGCGATCGATAAAGCCGAACAATCCGAATCGCGAAGCTCTTTGTGCGCGCCTTCAGTTCAGCCGCTCTGTCTAAAGTGGCCATGGAACTATCTAGTCATTCAGTCATTCGGGGGAATTTAGTCATTTAAGCATTTAGTCATTTAATCATTTGATCAATGAACCCCGTAGACCGATCGATTGGTCGCGGAGGCAGCACGAACGCCGTAAGGCTGGGTTTCATTGACTAAATGCAAATGCCCAAATGACTAAATTGTTCTGGGTTTCATTGATTAAATGCTTAAATGGCTAAATGATTAAGGCATTTAGGCATTTAGTCATTTAGTCATTTAGTCAATGAACCCCCTAGACCGATCGATTGGTTGCGGAGGCAGCACGAACGCCGTAAGGCTGGGTTTCATTGATTAAAGGCTTGAATGCCCAAATGACTAAATTGTTCTAGATTGATCCTGCTAAACAACTTCTATTTTGGCCTTGGCGCGCAGCTGCTTTGCCAGCCCGGAGCGCAGCTTCTCGTACTTCTGCTTCTGCAACTCTTCTTTCAGCCCGGCCTTCACCTCGGCAAACGGCTGCTTGCGCGCCGGGGTGTACGCCGTCGCCCGCACGATCGTGAATGCATTCTCGATCTGGATCAGCCCGCTCACCTGGCCCGGCTTCGCCGTGCGCATGAACTTCACGACTTGCGGCGGCAATTTATCCGCAGCGGTGATCTTGTGGTCGCCCATGTTCACGTGGAAATCGTCTTCGGATACCTTCTCCGCCAGCAGCCCGAAATCTTCATAGCTCTTCGCCGTCTTCGCCTGCGCCAGTGCCGCGTCGGCTCGCTTCTTGGCATCGGCCTGCTGCTGCGGCGTCGCCTTCAGCGGAGGAATAATCGAGATGCTCTGGAAGCCGAACGACTCGGGCTGCCGAAAACGCGCGCCATTCTTCACGTAATAAGCCTGCAACTCGGCCGGCGAAACCGCCGACTTCATTTCCACATCCCTCTTCAATACTTTCTCGATGAGCAACGAACGCTTGATCTGCTGCCGCACATTCTGTTCCGACCCCTTCATCTCGCTCTGCAAATACCGGTTGTACTCGTCGGGGCTGGAGAACTGCTTGCGGAAATCGTCTTCCGCGCCGTTCAGCTTCGCCGCCGGAATCACCAGCTTGCGCCGTTGCGCCTCCTGGTAGACCAGCTCCTCAAAAATAATCATCTCCAGCGCGCCTTGCCGGATGGCCGCTTCCTGCGACTTGGGAAATCCATTGTGCTGCCGCGCGTAAGGGAAGATCGAATACATCTCGCGCAGCAGGTCGCGGTCAGTCAGCACCGATCCATTCACTCGCGCCACCGGCTTGTCGCTGATCATCAGCGGAGATGTCTGCGCCGATGCCATGGCCGGCACAGAAGCCGCGTTCGCGACGGTCGTGGGCGCGTGTGACGCCATCTGCGCCGATGCCGACGCCAGGGTTACCGCTAAGAATCCGGAGATGAGTAGTTGGTATTTCATAATTCCTCACACAGACCTATTTAGTCATTTAATCATTCATTCATTTAATCAATTATTCGTTGAGCCACAAGCTGCGGGTCAAAGGGTTTCTATTGATTAAATGCTTAAATGCCTAAATGATTAAATCCTTTCTTTCCGTCTCGTAAAAAAAGGGGAGAGAACATCTCTCCCCTCTGTCGCGCAAATCAACCCCGGTTTACTGGAATACCGTGGTGATATTGTTGGTGTTGTTGGACTCGTTCGACTCGCCAAAGTGGCATTGACGGCAGAATTGCGTCGTCGATGCTGCCTGGTTGTATGCAATCTTACCTTGCAGGTTCGGGTTGTATGGGCCGTTAATGAAGAAGAATGTGGCATAGAACTTGCCGCCGCCGTCCTTCTTAATTTGGCTAGACGCGGAGGACGTATAGACCGTCATCACGTGCTGGTTGTGGCAGGTGGTGCAGAGCACGTATGCCTGTCCTGCGCCGTTGACCCCGTAGGGGTTCGAGTACTTTCCAGGTGCTAATGACGGCCAGCCGTAGTTCGTGATGAAGGTGTCATACGCGCTGCCCGAGGTTACGGTGAAGACATTGTTAGCCCATACGAGGCCATTGCCAGCGCGGATCGTGGCATTCTGGCCCACCGGGTGATCGTTGGTGTAGTTGCCAGCCGTGGTGCCGTCGTTTCCGAGCAAGGTCGGAATCTTCTGGCTGCCATAGGTGGTGTTGGTGAGCAGGCCGATCTGTTGTTCATAAGACCAGTTCTGCATCATGTTGGACTGGGTCAGATTGCCGTCATGGCAGCTGAGGCAGAGCAGAATGCCGCCGACTTCCTGAGTCGCGCTGGCGATGCCGTTAGGCAGAACTTCGACGTAGCTTCCGCCGTCGCCGAACGCAACCGTCTTACCGTACAGTGGGCTGGCGTCCTGGCCCCACAATGCATAGCTTCCAGCATCGGCAGCGCCGCCGTGACCGGAACCGAACGAGCCGCTGTGCGGAGCATGGCAGCCCGCGCAGCCACGTCCCTGGTTCTGGTGCGCGCCGAGGACGTCAGTTTGTGACGACCAAGTCTGCGCCATTGCCAGGCCCGCGACCGCAAAGACAAACATCATTACTATCATTGCTTTCTTCATAAAATCTTTAAGACCTCCTGTGTTTTGCGAACACTTTTACAGAACCTCGAAGGCTTAGGCCGTGGGTCGCAGATTGCGCCTCAGCGCTCCTGCAACCGCCTCCACTCGGAGTAGAGCAACTCTCCACCCGAACTCGGGGACCTCTCCGCATTGCCTGGGATTCTCCATGTAAGTAGCTGAATTTAATGTGCTTGGATGAGGATCGGCTGATCGAATGGAGAGCCCGGTAGGTCTGGGTTACTGGGGGAAAACAACCACCTGTCTGAGGCACGTGGTCAAATCGCTCAGTTGCAACAACATAGGGCGAGGGAAGGGCTGATGAGAAATGCAACAGGAGGGAGGGAAAGCCATTAAACTATTTAGTCATTGAGTCATTTAGCCATTTAGTCATTGAAAACCTAACCCTCATTCGAGGTCCTCCCGGGGTTGGTTTTCATTAATTAAATGACTCAATGATTAAATGACTCAATGGTTCAACGTTTCAGTTCTTTGCCGTCTTTTTGGTCCGCGCCGCTGCTTTTTCTTTCTGCAGGGCCTCGGCTTCGGCGTCGGTCACGTAGCGGAATTGCTGCACGCGTCCCGGATAGATTTCTGACGTAAAGATGCGGTTATTCTTGTTATCGGCGGTCACGCCTACGATTCCCTGAAATTGTCCCGGCAGCAGCCCATGTCCGCCGAAGACGATCAGCAATTGCCACTGCTGATTGAAGACCTGTACGCGGTCCTGCATGCCATCGGCGACCCATATG
This sequence comes from Terriglobia bacterium, assembly GCA_963711365.1. Classification (GTDB taxonomy): domain Bacteria; phylum Acidobacteriota; class Terriglobia; order Terriglobales; family Acidobacteriaceae; genus Sulfotelmatobacter. The sequence goes on from CAVQDY010000007.1 coordinate 152,083, forward strand.
TGCCCATCGCTATCGATGGCAACGCCCTTCGGCCGCGCGAAGTATCCCGGCCCGTCGCCATTCTTGCCGTAGGTCGAAATAAACTTTCCGTCGGCATCGAAGACTTCGATGCGATCGTTCAGCGTGTCGCAGACATAGAGATTGCCGTCCGCATCGACCGCCAGTCCTGAGGGCTTGGCGAAGTCTCCGGGCGTGGTCAGTTCGTGGTTGTGTCCCGTAGTGCCGATCTTGCGCATCAGCTTGAGCGAGTCGGCGTCATACACGAGAATCTGATCCAGCTTGATATCGGAGACGTACAGCAGCCGGTTCTCCCGATCGATGGCCAGCGAACCCGGCTCGGCCATGCCTTCGGTGATGACATCGGTCGCGGTGTGATTCGCGTCGAAGACCAGCACATGATTCAGTCCGGGATCGGAGACGAACAGGCGGTCGCCATCGTCCATGGCCAGCCCGATAATGCGCACGAAGTGGGCGTGCTGCTTGTTCTTGATCAGCTCTGCGTCGCGGGTTTCTGTATTGAAGATGAAGATCGCGCCAACTTTCTGATCGGCCACATACAAATTGTTCTTCGAATCCACCGCCATGCCGTAGGGCTCGCCGAGTTGGAAGAGAACTTTGCCGCTTTCGCTGGCCGGCTGCGTGCCCGCAAGCCGGTCCATCCATTTCGCTTTCTTGGTGGATACGGTCTCGACCTGTGAAAGTCTCTGCGCCGCATAGAACGCCTGGTAGCGGATGCGCGCCACGGCCGGAGGATTCGGCCACACGATGTTGGAGTAATCAATGACCGGAACCTTGGCGGGCGCGGCATTTTTCTTCTTCTTATCTCCGAACAGCGCCAGCGGTGCGGCGAGCATCAGGCTCATCAGGACCAGCCACGCGACCGCGTTCCTGCGGCTAAGATTCGGCTTTGCTCCGCCATTCGATGTCATAGACTTTCTCCTCGTCGTTCTGCGCCCCAGATGCCCCACAGGCGCTATCTCCGCGTCAGATCCTTATGGCAGCTCGAACAAAATGCCATGTTGTTGGCCTGATCCTTCACCAGCAGATCGGGTTGTGCCGAAGAATGCGGCTGATGGCACGTCAGGCAATCGATTTTGGAAATTACCTTGGTGATGTCGGTCGGGTCGGTAACGTTGGACACCGGATGTCCATCCACCGGATGTCCCCGCCCGAATTTCAGCGGCAGCACGACCACTTTGTTCTTCGTGAAGTAGTCTTCAGGAAGCGTTACGCTTCCGTTGAAAATCGTCAGCACATGATCGGCTTCGATCTTTTTCGGCTGTGAATCCGGCCCGTGACACTCCAGGCATAGCGCATTGGGTGCCTTGGCCCGCAGCAGATGATCGTTATCGCCGCCGTGCGGTTCATGGCAGGTCGCGCAGCCTTGCTTGAATGCCGGCTGATGCAGGAAGTGCTTCTTGCCCTGATCCGCCTGATCAGTGTGGCACGCCAGGCAGATATCGACCGCATTGGTCTTGGGCAACCCTGGCTGCCGGCTGGCATGCGGATTGTGGCAGTCCGTGCAATCCCCAGCCGCTCCGGGATGAGGCACTTTCGCCTTATCAATCTGCTCGGCTTTCTCGGAATGACAGGTCACGCACAATTCCTTCGCGCTGGCCGCGGTCAGGACAACCTTGCCGTCCTTCGCCGGGGCGTGGCAGGTATCGCACGACTTGTCGGCAAAAGGCGGATGCAGGAACTGCCGCATCAATTTCGGCACCGCCGACTGGTGCGGATCGTGACAGCTGGTGCAGTCCGCTTTCTCGAACGGCTGATTGTTATGCGCCTTCTGCAAGGCAGCATCTTTCACGTCGTGACAATCGATGCAGAGCGCCGGAGCTGCTTTGGTCAGATGAAAATCGAATTCAGGCTTGCCCGGCTCGCCCACCTTGTGTGTGACGTGGCAGGTATCGCAGCCCATGTCGAGAGCGGCGTGGCGGCTGCCTTTCTCCGGAACATTCAATCCTTGTTTGTGGCAATCGAGGCAGAGATTTTGTCCTTTATCGCCCGACGTCGCCTTCAGCAACTGGTTCTTGTTATCACTCTGGTGTGGATCGTGGCACTTGATGCAATCGCGCACCGCCGGAGGATGCACCGTGCCTTTCAACGTCGCGGCATCTTTATCGGCGTGACAGCTGATGCAGAGCGACTGCGGGGTCGTAGTCGTCAGCTTCACCCGCGTGATGTCTTTGTTGACGCGAACTTCGTGGCAGGTCAAGCATCCCATCGCGATTGCCGAATGCACCGCCTTGCCCTTGGTCTTATCCTCGTGGCATTCGAGACACTTGGCCGCATCAACATTCTTGTCGAGCGGCACCGGATGTTCTTTGGCCCACGCCGGCTTCGCCGCCATCAACAGGGCGAGAGCCAGCACCTGCAGCAACCGAGGGAGGATGCGGCCGAAGGCGTTTTCTTTTGCTGGGAATACGCGCTTCATAAATTCTGGGATCATTTCCAACCATTGCATTTGCACGAGCCTCGCCTTATCGCTGTGGAAGAAAGACTCCGTCGCAGTTGGATTGTAAGCCATTGCCAAAACGGGACTTCAGCAGACGCCCTCAACCCGGGATTAAACCCTCTGCGGCTGTAAGCAATAGGCGGGAATGGGCTTTCTCGCACACTCAGTCAGTGAAATCACGCACGTTGCGGCGAAGCTCGTGAACCGTTGCCCCATCCGCCTGATTTCGGCCCATTTGTGATTGGAATCACTGGGTTTCTGCTTGCGTGAAAACGCAAGCCAAGCTTGCGGAAATGAGTGTTATGGCCCAAACGATTTCTCCGTCGAGGTCAAGAGGATTCTTTCAAGTCCTTTACTTCAGGACACTTCCGGCATATCCCCCATGATGGCGCGGAACGTGCATTCCTCCCTGCGAGGAAGAGCAAACGTTATGGCCCTGTCACTTCGGTCCGCGTTCCGAAAAGTCTGGCTGACGCTGAGTTCTATTAAGACTGGCGTCATTCTCATTATCTTGGTCGTTATCTTTTCCGCGGCCGGCACGGTGATCTTGCAGCGCCCGATGACCGATGCCGAGGACATTCAACGTGCTTACTCTCCGGCCATGCTTCGCTTCCTCGACGCCACCGGGCTCACCGATGTCTTCCATGCCCGATGGTTCGTCGCGCTGATGATCCTGGTCAGCTTGAGCATCATCGCCGCATCTCTTGAGCGCTTCCCCAATGCCTGGCGTTTCTACTCTCGTCCATACAAGAGCCCTGACGACAGCTTCCGCAGAGTGCTCGCAACCCAGGCTCATGTTCCCGTGCCCGATGAAGAAGCCGGTCTGGACGCAGCAGAACGGGCCCTTAAACACTTCGGATGGAAATCCGAGCATATCGTTCACCCCAGCAGTTTCTCTCTGTTCACTGAGCGTCACCGCATCTCCGAGATGGCTGTCTACATCGTGCACGCCAGCCTATTGCTGATTTTCCTCGGCGGCATTGTCGACGCGCTTTATGGATGGAAAGGCTTCCTGATGCTCTCTCCCGGTTCCGAGAGCAGCCAGATCGAACTCAAGAACGGCGCCATGCGCGCCCTTCCCTTTTCCATTCGCTGCGATGGAGCAGGAGAAGAAACCTACAAAGACGGTACGCCGAAAAAATATTGGTCGAAGCTGGCTGTCGTCGAGAACGGCAATGAAGTTGACCACAAAGAAATCGTGGTCAACGATCCGCTGGTTTTTCGCGGAGTGCGCTTCTACCAGGCGAACTATGGCCGCACCGGCAAGCTCGACAAGTTAGTCGTTAGCGTTAGACCGAAAGACGGCAAGGGACAGTCGCAAGAAATTTCGCTGTCTATGAATCAGTCCGTTGCGCTCGATGCCGATACCAAGGTCCAGCTTGCGGAATTCATCCCCGACTACGTTGTGCAAGACGGACACGTTTACGCGCGCAGCAATGACGTTGTGAATCCGGCCGCGCATCTGATCGTGACTTCCGCCAAAACTAACAAAGTCGTCAACGTGTGGTTCCCCGAGATTCCCGACATCTCCGAAAATTCTGCTTCCCCCTACATTCTTGAGCCGAAGGATCTGAAGACTGGCGTCTTCACCGGACTCGAAGTTTCCCACGAGCCGGGCCAGTGGGCCGTTTGGGGCGGCGTCATTCTTATGGCAATCGGCCTCACCTTCGTCTTCTACGTGATCCACATTCGTATCTGGGTAGTACCCGTCGTCGATGCCGAAGGCCACACCATGCTTTGGATCGGAGGCTCCGCCAACCGCAATCGCGACGCCTTTGAGATGACCTTCAAAAGATTTGTGGAACATATCCAGAAAGAATTGAAACCGGCATTCGTACCCGCTGACAACCGGGCCGAATCGGTTTCCCAATCAACGATCGCCGGAAGCTGAGTCCGGCCGCAGAAAGGATGAAGAAACTCATGGCAAGGGCAAAAGTAGAACAGCATCCCGCGACCGGAATGACCTTGGTGGTCATGGTGGGATTGAGCATCGCCTTCCTGCTGTTCATCGCGTTTCTGAACGTCATCAAGAGTGGAACCATTCTGAGTGAGGCCAACCTGCTCTATGCAGCATTAGTCTTCTATGCTGGCGCAGGCGCGCTCTATCTCGGCTTCGGCGTCACCGGCACCGAGTCTTACATCAAGTTCGCTTCTCTCTCGACATGGGCCGGCCTGGTGGCCAACACAGGAGCCGTGGCGCATCGCTGGTACGAAGCCGGCCATCCCCCATTCGCCAGCATCTACGAAATGTTGCTGAGCTTTGTCTGGACCCTGGCCGCTCTCACCCTGATCGCCGAAAAACGCTACGGAGTAAAAGTCATTGGCACCGTGACCATGCCGGTCGCCATTGTCGGCGTGGTGCTCATGCAGCTCTTGCGCAGTGAAGTCCGACCGCTCGTACCGGCACTGCAATCCACATGGCTGCATGTCCACGTGACATTAGCCATGCTTGCCTACGCGGCCTGTGCCTTGAGTTTCGCGCTTGGCCATGATGTTTCTTATTCAGGACAAGCTGAAGACCGAAGTCTTCCTGGCCGCGACCAGCATCTTCACCGTCGGAATCTATACCGCGATCCTGTCTCGCTTCGAGCGCTGGGGCGGATTCAACGTCGTCGCCTGGGACGCCGAAAACAAACAGGAAGTTTTCATCTCGCGCGGCGTGCGCTTATTTGTCACCATCCCCGACCTCGGATGGTTGATGCTCCTGGTCTTTGCCGCGGTCGCAGCCCCGCTCATCCTCTACATTCTGTTCGCGCTGAAGAAGAATGAAACTTTCCTCTCCATCGCCAATCGCGCGGTCTTCATCAGCATCCTGCTGCAATCCCTGGCTCTCGTATTCTTCCTGTTGCGCGCCCGCGACGGTCACTATCCATCGCTCGACGCCGACGGACTCTATGCGACAACTCTGGCCGCCAGCCCATTCATCTTGTCAGGATTAGTCGGTGGAATTTTCGCCAACCTGCTTTACCTGCTTCTCCTGTGGCGCCGCGACGATCTCGAACAGCATCTGCCCGATGCCGACGTTTTAGATCGCATCACCTACAAAACGATTTGTATCGCCTTCCCCCTGCTCACCCTGATGATCGCCGCCGGCGCCTATTGGGCCAACCGTGCATGGGGTTCCTACTGGAACTGGGACCCCAAAGAGACGTGGGCGGCGATTACCTGGCTGGTTTATGCGGGATATCTCCACATGCGCATCACTCGCGGATGGCGCGGACGCCGTGCCGCTTACTTCGCAATCCTGGGATTCGGAGTCGTGATGTTTACATTCTTTGGAGTTACGTACCTGCTCCCCGGACTGCATGCTTATGCCTGAAACATTGGACCAAATGACGACTCCTGGGGCACGACCGGAATCCGCCGAAACTGACTCATCCGTTGGCTCGCGCAAGACCGTGTTCAGCACGGGTTACGCGAAGACAGCAGATCCAGCCGCCCCTGCACGGTCCATGGCGCAAGATGGCGCACCATACACCGGCGATCCGGAATTACCTTGGTTCCGTATCAACTGGGAAATCAAAGCGCTTGTCCCGATTGCATGCGTCCTGTTGGGCGGGATGCTGCTCTTTCTGCTCGCTTCACTCTCCTGGCGCGATCCTGAGCGGCATATGGTGCTGCTGGTAGCGGGAGTGGGAGCAGTCGCCATCTGTGGCGCGCTGCTCGTCGTGCTCACTTACACCGTGCAACGCCCGATGGTCGAACTGCAACAGAAAATCGCCGAACTTGGCGGCGGAGATCTCACCGTCTCCGTCAGCTTCGCCCACCGTAACGACGAAATTGGAGATCTTGGCCGCAACTTCAATCAGATGGTCGCCCAGTTACGCGAGAGCCGGGAAGAAATCGAGCGCCTGCATCGCACGCAGATGTCGCGCGCCGAGCACCTGGCAACTTTGGGCGAAATGGCCACGGGCCTCGCGCACGAAATCCGCAATCCACTGGCTGGGATCGCCGGCGTAATCGAAATTATCGGCCGCGATTTGCCCGCGTCCAGTCCGGCGCGCTCCGTCGTCAAAGATGTTCGCCAGGAAATCTCGCGCATTAATCAAATCGTGACTGATCTGCTGCAGACGGCTCGTCCGCATCCGCCGCGAGTCCGCAAGAGCGATCTCAATGTCACCGTCGAGCATGCCGTCATGCTTGGGCGCCAGCAGGCCCTTGCCAAGAACGTCGAAATCAATCTTCGCAAAGATCCGTCGCTTCCTGAAGTCGAGCACGACAGCGATCAGATTCATCAGGTGCTGCTCAATCTCTTATTGAACTCTCTGCAGGCCATCGATCAACGCGGAAAGATCGACGTCACACTTTCTCGTCGAGGATCAACCGCCACCGTCGAAGTCACCGATACCGGCCGCGGCATTGCTCCCGAGCACCTGCCCAACATCTTCCGCCCCTTCTATACAACCAAAGGTGAAGGCACCGGACTCGGTCTGTCTCTGGCTCGCCGCATCATCGAAGACCATCAGGGCCGCATCGACGTAACCAGCACCGTCGGCAAAGGGACGACGTTCGCTGTCGTCCTGCCATTGCAGAGGATTACGGCTCAAGTCTCCGCGCCTTAGTGAGAGAACTACAGTAGTCAGCTCTAGAGCGCCTCAGCGAAAGAGCCGCCAATCTCACCAAGGTCGCATCGATGTGACCAGCACCATCGGCAAAGAAACAACGTTCGCGATCATCCTGCCGCTGAAAAGGGCTGTGACGCGTGCATCAGCTGATAGCAACGCCCCGCTGGATAGTGCCGGCTCCCCGGAGTTGACGCGTGTATGGAATCCTTTCCTGCAAGGTTCCCACGGAGCACTTTGGTAACCGCACCGTAATGGCCCACACGGTACTTTCCCCATCCGCTGCAACAGCTAAGATCGCTCTCATCAAAGGCGAGACGGATTCCCCGCAAATCCCGCCGGAACACCGACCAAAGAGAGCTCTGCAATCCTGTACCGCACTTTGCAGAGGAATTTAAGGAAAAGTTGAGCACGTGGACATCACCTCAGCCCGAGGTGTAAGCCGAAGATCGACTGGAGGATTCAAGGTGAAACGCTACTTGTTTGCATTGCTGTTGCTGATTCCTGCGCATTCTTTCGCGCTCACTCCGGTCGCCATTAATAGCGCGTCCATCAATTACACAACCCACACAATCACAGCCGTGGGGTCGGGCTTTTGCACGGGCGCTCTGCCTGCCGTCACTTTCAACACCACGCGACTCAAAGTAACCTCTGCGTGCTCCGCTTCAGTGGTCGTAGCCAGTCTGCCCGTCCAGGCGGCAGGTTCTTACAGGCTGTTGATCGCCAACAGTAGTGGAGGCTCGACCACGTTCTATGTAACTTACGGCGCGGTCGGGCCCCAGGGACCACAGGGCTTGACGGGAGCGACAGGAGCAACCGGAGCCAAAGGTGCAACGGGTGTAACCGGTGCAACCGGCGCACAGGGCCCAATTGGACTGACCGGAGCAACCGGAGCGACTGGATTACAGGGGTCAATCGGGTTGACGGGTGCGCAAGGAGCGACGGGAGCCGCGGGCCCACAAGGCTCTGCGGGCGCTAACGGCACGGGCTTCAACTTCCGCAACGCATTCGATCCCGCGGCAACCTACTCGATCAATGATGTTGTGACTTACAGTGGCTCGACGTACCTGGCGAATGTGGCCAACGGCCCAAACAAGCTCACACCGGACGCGAACACAAGCTCATGGGTTGTGCTGGCGCAGCAAGGCGCAATAGGTTCAACAGGGCCGCAAGGTCTTACTGGAGCGATGGGACCCCAAGGTCTACAAGGAATCCAAGGATTAACCGGAGCCCAGGGCACCCCCGGCAGCAATGGAACAAACGGCACCAACGGGATAGATGGCACCAACGGAGCACAAGGGATTCAAGGTATCTCCGGAACGAATGGCACCAACGGTACGGGCTTCAACTTCCGTGGCGTTTTCAACCCGAGCACTGGGTACGCGCTCAACGACGTCGTTACCTACAGCTCCATCACCTACAACGTCAACGTAGCATTCGGCGCTTCCGGCTCTATGGTCGGCACCATCACGACCGATGGCACGCAAGGTGCCCTCAGCGTGGGTAATATCATTGGTTGGAATCTCACGCTGACGGACTCCGGCACCAACTCAACGACCCTGACGCCGAGCAATTCCGCATTTGGTTCCGGCAACCAGAATACCGGTGGCCAACCCAACAACAACTTCACCGCAACCTCGACCAGCCTCACGATGACGTACAGCAATGGTGGTTTCTGGTCGGTTGCGGGCGCGTCCGGGCAGTTCTGTATGACCGACTGGTCCAACTGCTTCGGCCCCGTTGGGTTCGGGACGTGGAGCATCAACGGTGACAACCAGTACTCGTATTCTGGCGCTGGAGCGTCACAGCTGATTGGCACCGGCGGTACCGCAGCCGCGTCCACGTATATTGCAACAGCACCGTAGCAGCGGGGACTGCTATACCCGGCACGTCGCCGTGGGTACTGATGGCTGCTGCTGGCGCTCCCGGCGCAATGGGCCCGGCATCAACGGTTCCCGGCCCTCAAGGTCCGGCTGGTTTGAGTATCGTCGGTCCGCAGGGTCCAGTTGGTTTGACAGGTGCTCAAGGACCACAAGGAACTCCGGGCATCAACGGCTTACAAGGTGCCCAAGGTGCGCAGGGGGTTGCTGGAACAAATGGCACGAACGGAACGGGTTTCAACTTCCGCGGCACTTTCAACCCGAGCACTTCATACGCCAGCAACGACGTCGTTAGCTACTCCCCCATCACCTATAACGTCAACGTATCATTCGGCGCTTCCGGCTCTATGGTCGGCACGATCACGACCGATGGCACCATCGGAGTGTTGAACACTTCCAACATCGTGTCGTGGAATCTCAGGCTGGCAGACAGTGCCACGAACTCGACCACCCTGACGCCGAGCAATTCCGCATTCGGTTCCGGCAACCAGAATACCGGTGGCCAGCCCAACAACAACTTCACCGCAACCTCGACCAGCCTCACGATGACGTACAGCAATGGTGGTTTCTGGTCGGTTGCGGGCGCGTCCGGGCAGTTCTGTATGACCGACTGGTCCAACTGCTTCGGCCCCGTTGGGTTTGGAACGTGGAGCATCAACGGTGACAACCAGTACTCGTATTCTGGGGCCGGGGGTTCACAGCTGATCGGCACTGGCGGTACCGCGGCTACGTCCACGTATATTGCAACAGCACCGGTGGCAGCGGGGGCTGCTATGCCCGGCACGTCGCCGTGGGTACTGATGGCACAGGCAGGCACCAGCGGCATCAATGGAACGAATGGGAGCAACGGAGCCCCCGGTATCAACGGTCTGCCGGGAGCTACTGGTGCAACAGGCGCCACGGGAGCTACCGGGGCTACCGGGCCTGCAGGCCCGGCTGGAACAAACGCCCCAGCTAATACTTATGTGAACACCACGTACACTAACGCTCCGGTTAGTACGTCAGCGGGTAGCCAGTCGCCGGGAGTGATCCAACTCACGAACATCCCTGTGGGTTCCTATCTGGTGACTGGGAATATCACTCTCGCCTACGGAGTTGATCCCCTAGGTCACCGCTTCGTCAACCCTTGGTGCGGTCTTTATGCCACCGATGGCGGCGGCAGCACGGTGAACATCGGGCAGCCTGCGTTCGCAACCATGGAACTCCCATTTACCGCTGACGGACAAACAACGAGCAGTACGACTTTGGTGGTAAACGGTTGGGTCACCTTGGCCAACCCCACCAATCTCATTTACGTCGGCTGCTCCGTCAACGGTCCCTGGGACACAACCACTCTTAACACTCAAGTCCAGACGCTCACTGCCGTGCAATCCACAGTCGTAAAGTCTGCAGGCAGTGTGTACTAAGTCTGTAGTCCGTCCTCCTGGGCCCCGGTTCACTGCCGGGGCTCTTTTCCTTCCTCAGGGTTAAGCCGGCATGGACAATGCCGAGGCCAGCCATCAACTGAAAGGGCCCATAACTCCCTTCCCGCGTGCCCTCCGCTTCCCTTCCGTAGTAAGCTTAGAGCAATGCCTGCCGAGAAGATTCTGGTGGTCGACGACGAGCGACTGGTGCGCTGGTCTCTGCGCCAAAAGTGTGAAGAGTGGGGATATCATGTCGTCGAAGCTCCCTCCGGAGAGCCTGGCCTCCGCCTCGCTCAACAAGAGTCTCCCGATCTCGTCCTGCTCGACGTACGCATGCCCGACATCAACGGCATCCAGGTGTTGGAGCAAATCAAGAAAGCTCCCGACGCTCCTCCGGTGATCATGATCACAGCCGATCCGCAGCTCGACGATGTGAAGACGGCTCTTAAACTCGGGGCTTACGATTTCATCGGCAAGCCGCTGGATTTCGAAGAATTACGCGTCACCATAAAAAACGCACTCGAAGCCACACACCTTCGCACGGAGGTGCAGTCGCTGCGCGGCGAAGTTCGCCGTCATACCGGATATCACGACTTCGTAGCCGTCTCTTCGAAGAGCGCCGAGCTGATGAGCTTCGTCGAGAAGGTCGCCGCCAGCGAGGCCACCACGATTCTCATTCAAGGCGAGAGCGGTACCGGCAAAGATCTCATCGCCAAAACCATTCACTATGAGAGCTCTCGCCAGAATAAACCGTTCGTCGCTATCAACTGCTCCGCCATCCCTGAAACCTTGATGGAAGCGGAGCTCTTCGGCCACGAAAAAGGCGCGTTCACCGACGCTAAGGCGATGAAGAAAGGCCTGTTTGAAACGGCCGACGGTGGAACTCTCTTCCTCGATGAAATCGGAGAGCTCTCACCGCTGCTCCAGGCGAAACTGCTGCGGGTTCTCGAAGACCAAGTGATCCGGCGCATCGGCGGTGTGCGCGACATGCAGGTGGATGTCCGGGTGATCGCTGCATCCAATCGCGATCTTGAAAAAGCCGTGCGCGAAGGCCACTTCCGCCAGGATCTTTATTACCGCCTCGCCATCATCGCCATTTTCATTCCGCCGCTGCGCGAGCGCACCGAAGACATTCTTCCGCTCGTCGAGTTCTTCATTGACTGGTACAACCGCAAATTCAAGAAGGCGATTCGCGGTATCACTCCAGAAACGCGCCGCCTGCTGCTGGCCCACAACTGGCCGGGCAATGTGCGCGAACTCAAGAACTCCATTGAGCGCGCCATGATTCTCGAGGAGGAATCAATCCTGCGTCCCGCCTACATGCCCTTTGCCGTCGGCGAGGCCGCTCGCAGTGGACTCACCGCCTTCGAACACAGCAGCGCCACTGGGGACGGCGCGGGCAAACAACTTCCCAACGGACGAGCCTTGCCCCGACTTTATATCCCTGAGGAAGGTACTTCGCTGGAGGAAGTCGAGCGCGCCATGGTGGAGCTCGCCATGCGCCAGGCCAATGGCAATCAGACTCACGCCGCGCGCCTGCTCGATATCAGCCGCGACGCCCTGCGCTACAAATTAAAGAAGTTCGAACTCGTATCCGCAGGTGAAGAAGAACCCACGGACTCAGTGCCGTCAGAAAACGCTGCCAACTAGGGCTGCTCAAAACAGTCGCACTCTTGTACTTCGCAATGGACGCGCTTTTGTTGTTCTTGGCGCTCACGCAGGCGATCTCCAGAGGCTGGGGACCGATGACGTGAGCGTACTCGATTTCTAGTTTGTTGTCCTGCCTCGTTACTTTGCTGTTTATCGCAGGGAGGTCGTCGTCGCAGGATTAGCCGCGACGTTGGCGCCGCATCCCTAAGTGTCTAGGAGTGCCTTTCCTGACCCGAACAAGGCGCGCGATTCCTTTGACATGCTCATGTGACGATGATAGCTTTGGCGACGATGAGGAAGAGAAGGCTTAAATATCGATTTTGACATCGCTCCTATTTTGGCGGCGGTGAAGCTGGGGACTAACGGGAGTCTTTGCAAGTTCGTGAACTGGCCGGAGACCTGGAAAACTGCGGCGCTGAAATCGATATACGGCGTGTCGAAGTAATAGGTAGAACCGTTGGATGCCGGGATCAGCGGGCCTTGCTCCTGGCGACCGTAGACCATCAAAAGTGAATCCATTGAGGCCACCTGCAGAAGCGGCCCCGTAAGCATATTAATGGCGGACGGACCTCACAGCGACGCGTGTCCCTTTCATACGAGCCTCCGAGCTAAGTGGCACCATTCATGTTACGAACTTGGATTGGTAGGGCGGAGAAATGTTCACCCCTTAAATACTGTCGCACTTCCGGCACTCACGGCAAGCGGTGTTAAGCGAACGGGCCAGGCACCGCGCTATTAAACTGGCTGGCGCTGGCGCCGAGCGATGCAACTTGTCCTTCTAGTCCTTCCAATTTGCCGTTCATGGAATTCGTCGGCGTGGATGCCAAAATAAACGGTGTACAGGTTGAAAGTCGGAGTCATGGAGACACCTCTAGATCGGGGCGTGATCCCACTAAACTAGCGACCCGAACGGAAACGGCATGTCGAGCAAACGTGATAGTGTCGCTCTATCCAGGGGCGCCGGCAAGTTCACGGTTGGAGCCTTGGTTGACGATTGAATAGTTAGAGAAGTCAAGGGCGTCGCCCGATACATCCTGGGCAGTGCAGACAAACACGGCCCCTCCCAACGTCATCGAGGCCGAGGTGTAGATGTCTTGGGGAACACTCAGTGTCACCAATGGCTCGATGGAGCCGTTTAAATGCATGAACTCCGATGGATGCTGCGACGACAGCACGGTGACCGTTTTCCCCGATTGGCTGGTCAGCGTCAAGGTCTTAACCGCTACAGTAAACCGCGACCTGATCGTTCGCCGTGCTCGAGAGCGCAACTGTCACTGACGTGTTCCCGGTGAGCTTCGGGGTGGCCGTTGAACTTCCGCTCGACCCGCAACCGCTGGTTATGCCGATTGTGAGCAGGAGGGAAAAGAAGGAAAAAATTAAGAACGGACGCCACGAAAAACGAGCGGAGAGCGTAGCAGGACGCAGGGGATCTCACGGCAGAAGGCTAAAGTGTTACGTGCAATTGGACCTAGCTGGTTTTCTGTTCTATTTACGAATCGTCGACTGAGCTACCTATTACCTAGGCACTCACGATTATGCTACAAGAGCATAACCGAATCAACGTCAAGCAATACATGAATTAGGTAGAAAATTGTAAATGGGCATATCCAAGGCGATTACTCCGCCCATCTCCAAAGTAACTAAGGGCTTCCTGATCGGAAGCCCCGGCGTCTGTATGAGTTATATGAAAAGCGCCGCGCCTACTAGCTTCTATCCTCGCGCGGCGTGCTCCTTCGCCTTGGCGATGTTCTGCTCGACCTGCTCTCTCTGGGGATACGTCGGATTATCTTTCAGCAACTCTTCCCATGCCTCGACCGCGCCCTTCGGGTCGGCCTTGCCTTGCCAGCGAATCCATCCCAGATTGAACAACGTCTGCGGATGTCCCGGCCGATATTTCAATGAGGTCTGCATTTCCATGAGTGCCTTGTCCACATTTCCGGCATACCAGTACGCCGTCCCCATGTCTGTCCGTACATCCGCGTTCTCCGGATGGATGGTCAACGCCCGCTCGTAGTTTTGGATTGCGCTCTGGTACTGGCGAGCGTCGTAATAGAGATTTCCCAGTTGTATCAAGGCGTCATAGTCGCTCGGGTTTTTCTTCACTGCCTCTTCAAACGGCGCAACGGCCTGCGCCAGGGCAGCTTCCGACGCCGCATTCGGCTGATTGGTGTTCTGTTGGTTCGGCGCCTCAGTTTGCTGTGCAGCCGGAACAGCCGCCTGTGCCGCCGGCGATGCCGATCCGTGAAACAGATAGCCCAATGCCACGCCCAGAAACAGGCAGAATGCTGCCAGCAAATACGCCTGCAGGCTGGTCCAGTTCGTCGGGCTGCCCGCTTTAGCTTGCGACTGCGGTCCTTTTTGTTCGCTCATGTTCGTCCGTCTCCGATCTGGTGCCGGCAAGCGCCTGCTTCGGCGATCCGAGGTGGAACAGGCGCGTAACCGCTGCCGTCATACGCTCCTGCTCCTCCTTCTCTGGAACTTCCTTGAGTTCGCGTGCCAGGGAACTGGCAATCTTCTGGATAACCTGCTGCGTGATTGCATGTAGCGATTGATCCTGCTCCCGGGTAAACGGCCCGCGGTCCTCGGTAAAGGACTCCAGCTCTTGCCGGCAAATTTCTTCCAGGCGCTGGCGCAAGCCGACGATTGTCGGCACTGTGCTCTGCGCCTGCAACTGGATGCGGAAGGTTTGTACCTGTTCCGCCACAATCTTGTCTGCTTCCAACGCCGCTGCATCTTGCTCTTCGGTCTTGTTCTGCACCGCCCGCTCCAGCCCTTCCAGGTCGTAAAGCAGGATGCCGTCCACCCGGCGCACATCTGGATCCACATCGCGCGGCATGCCAATATCCAGGACGACCAGCGCGACCCGGTTGCGCTCTTCCGCGATGCGCTCGGCCTCTTCCCGCGTCAGCACAACATGCGGACATCCCGTCGCCGTGATCACGATGTCGGCTCGTACCAGGCATTTCCATCGCTCCGACAAGGGGGCTGCGGTTCCTCCCAGCTTCTCCGACATTTCACGCGCTCGCGCCGGGGATTGGTCCACGACTACGACCGACCCGGCTCCGTGCCCCATCATGTACCGCACCGACTGTTCGCAGATCTCGTCAGTGCCGAGCAGCAACACGCGGCGGTTTTCTAACGTCCCGAAAATTTCTCGCGCCAGCACCAGCGCCGCTGTCGGAATCGACACCGCCAGTTTTCCGATCGAGGTTTCGCTTCGCACCTTGTGCGACACTTCAAGCGCCTTGCTCAACGTCGAGTTCAGGAACGGACCGGCAGCGCCGACCGTCCGCGCCTGTTGCCACGCACTCTCCACCTGCGATACGACCTGCGGCTCGCCCAGAAACAGCGAATCTAATCCAGCCGTCACCCGGAAGATATGGGTTAATGCCGCTTCATCCAGCAGCCGGTAGAAATGCTGCCACTCGCTCAATTTAAGGCCGCAGTCCGAACTCAGATATTGCAGCAGCGAGTTGGCCGCCAATGTCGGCTCGCTTGCCCAGACCAGAAATTCCATTCGGCATCGTGTACTTAGCACGGCGACTTCTTCAATTCCTTCCGCGCTCTTCAACTGCCGCAGTACCTCATACCGTCGGTTCTCGCCAATGCAGAATCGCTCTCTCATGGCCAGCGGGGCTGTCCGGTGGTTCAGTCCGATCACCATGAGTGTAGGTTCCACGACGAACACCTCGGCGCAAGTTGCAAGCTCTAAAGGGCAAGCACGGGGCCAAATCCTCACGCCCCGACACGTCTTTCAGCGTTTTGTTTTCAATCAGTTCCGTTGCGAATAGACACATCGCGTCGTGTCCAATTTTTCCATAGTGCGGCATATAACCCGGATCGCGAGTGTTTTGACGCGATCTGCCTCAATCTCACAGACTTAGAAGCACACCACGATCACCAACCGTGGTGACTACAATCACTGATCCTCCGGTCTACTTTTGTGGAAACTGCCTGATGGTAAGTGAGCTCTTATCGAGTCTTGAGGTTCGACCGCCGGGTCTCGCTCTTCCGCCGCTCGAACTGGCAAGACACGTGCATTCTTAAAAGATTTGAAAGGACTCGTAATCCATGAAGATAACGAAGCTCGTAATCCTGATCATCATGATCGCTGTGGCGCTATTCCTCATCTTGCCTAACCTTTCGTGGGCCGATGATGCGGGATCACTCTACAAAGCGAAATGTGCCGCCTGCCACGGCGCAGATCTCACCGGAAAACCTGCTGCCAAGATTCCCAGCCTCGTTTCCGACGACGTCAAGAAAGCCTCCGACGCCGATCTCAGCGACATGATTGCCAACGGCGGCAAGGACAAAAAGACGATGCATGCCTTCGCCAACAAGGGTGTCACACCAGATCAGGTCAAGATGGTCGTTTCCTACATTCGCGACGCCCAAAAGAAATAGGCAGCGGATGGACCTCGGGTGGCGCGGCGCTTGAACGCTGCCGTGCCGATCCGACTCTCGACCGAGGCTTCAGCCCCTGCGGAGCCACAACTGAAGATTGCTGTTGCCGACGCCACGGCGCTCCGTCAAACCAGGCGGAAATGCCCACGCGAGAGTGAGTGATCCGCTCAGACCGGCATGATCTGGCACATCGTCGGACAAGCCGGATATCCCCTCTCCGTTCCGCGCGCAACAGCCCGCCCGGGTCTCGGTGCTCACCCCCAGACCCGGGTTATTGTCTGAAACCAGGCCAGAAAGTCCCCCTGCAGCCCGTCAGAAGGCCCTCTTGACATCCGCCAGTTCTGTAATAAAATTCCTCACCGCCGCAAGTCCCTGCCGTCCCCCGGGGCTCTTCAAAGCCAAACTGTAAGGAGACTCTATGAAGCAGTCGCGTCCCAGCAACCCACTGCCATTCGCCCTGCGATGCATCCTGTTTCTGATCACCGTCGGCGCAGTTTCTGCCGCCAGCGCCCAAACTCTCACTACGCTCTTCGCTTTCAACGGTACGGACGGTGCCGAGCCCTTCCAGTCCAACCTGCTTGATATTGGAGGCACCCTGTACGGCACAACCGGGTACGGCGGAACCTACAATGCCGGAACCATCTTCAAACTCGACAGCACCGGCAAGGAAACCGTGATCTATAACTTTACCGGTGGAACTGACGGCAACCTACCGAGCTCAGGCCTCACAGTCGACAGCAAAGGTAACGCTTACGGGACAACCTTCTACGGTGGCGACCTAAATTGTGAACTCATCACCACAACTCCCGGCTGCGGCGTCGTGTATAAACTCACTCCAGCCGGAAAATTCTCCGTGGTTTACACCTTCACAGGCTCAACGGACGGAGCCTGGCCGCAAGGCGTGATCCCCGACTCCTCGGGAAATCTCTACGGTCCGGCATATTACGGCGGCAACCTGAGCTGCCCGTACACCGGTATCGGTTGCGGAGTCATCTTCAAGATTGACACGACTGGAAAAGAAACAGCCGTCTACACTTTTCAGGACGGAACTGACGGTGGCATTCCCAACGGCTTCGTCACCATGGACCAATCCGGCAATATTTACGGTGCCACGATTTATGGTGGCACGCTCGCCGACTGTAGCGGAGCCGGTTGTGGCGTGATCTTCAAGGTGACGCCCGCGGGCAAAGAAACAGTACTGTATTCCTTTACAGGAGGGACCGACGGCGGAGCTCCCAACGGCAGCCTCCTGATGGACCACCCGCAAGGAAACATCTACGGGACGGCGTACCTTGGCGGCGATTTGCAATGCACAAGCATTCCGAATACCACGGGTTGTGGCGTCGTATTCAAGCTCAGTCCCAACGGCCATGAAACTGTCCTGCACGCTTTCAAAGGAACAGACGGAGCGGGTCCCAGCTGGGGTTTGTTGGATTACAAAGGCAACGGCTACGGCACGACGATCTACGGCGGAGCCAG
Source organism: Terriglobia bacterium (assembly GCA_963711365.1). Taxonomy (GTDB): domain Bacteria; phylum Acidobacteriota; class Terriglobia; order Terriglobales; family Acidobacteriaceae; genus Sulfotelmatobacter. The sequence continues at coordinate 169,919 of CAVQDY010000007.1, forward strand.
TGGTTTCGGCGTAGTTTTTGAGTTGACCTCAAAGGGGAAAGAGACACCGCTCTACAGCTTTACCGGAGGCACCGACGGAGCCTACCCGCAATCCGGATTAATCGTAGACGCATCCGGCAATATGTTTAGCAACACCGTCTTTGGGGGAAATCTTTCCTGCAACTCACCGACCGGCTGCGGGACGGTATTCAAACTCGCCCCGTAGTCTTTCTTGCGCCGCGAGCGTCGTAGGGACGTAGCTTTGCTACGTCTCTACCGCTTGCTCCTCGAGAATCGAACTCTCCACTGAAAATCGTTTTGATCCAGCCACACTTCCCATCCAGGGGTTGACCAGTCGGACACTGTTCGACAGTCCCGTTGTATCGCCGCTCGGAACCCGGCAAGATACAGGCATGACGCGTAAACCGATCTGGGTTCTGCTGCTCTGGTTGTGGGCCGTGGCAAGTGCGCTCGCGGCCGATACCGTTCTGACTTGGCCTGCCAGCGGCAACGACACCTTATTGCGTTTCACGGTAAGCAAGTTGCGCCAGGTTAATTCCGCCTCCGGACAGAGCGATTATTTAGGTGAGGCTTTGGCCGAGAATCTCAGCAGCAAAACCATTCCGTCCGCGTCCTTCTATTTGTATCTGCTCGACAAGAGCGGCAAGCGCGTCGGCGAAGGCTATCTGGAAGTCACTAATTTAGCGGCCGGGCAACGCGCTAAGATTCCGGTCAGCGTGCATGCCATGGGTTCCTTTGCCAGCATGCAATTGCAGCCCCAGCATTTGCCCTCCGACGAGCCGATGAAGGTCAAAATGCACATATCGAGCATTCCATCCGGCGCCAGCCTGAAGCTTGATTCGCAGGATTCTGGAGTCACTCCCGCAGTGCTGCCGATAGCCCCGGGCAAACATGTCCTTGAGTTCAGCAAAGAAGGCTATGCCACCGGCAGCACGCCGGTTGAGATTACCGAGAACGCGATGCCCGGCAGCGTAGATCTTGAGTTGACAGCGTTGACTCTCGACACCGTGATTTTGCGCAATGGAACAGTGCTGCTGGGGAATCTCACATCAGTAACCGAAACCGGCCTGAGCATCAACATAAAAGGGAAAGCCACCAAGCTGGAGCGCAGCCGGGTCGCGCGGATCGTCCTGGGACAACGCCGATCATCCACCAGCGCCAGCGCCACGACGGCCCGGAAAACTCCTATCCCCAAGAAATGATTCGATTCCTGTTCGACCCCCGATCGGCGGACGCGCCAGCACAATGCGCTTCGGTTCAACCGCTTCGTTTTACCCGTCTTTGCATTTCGCAGTAACCCGCTATAAATTGAATGCCCAACCGTTGAATTTCGGTCGAATCGTAGACTGCAAGCGCCAGGAGTTAGCAGATCCATGCCCGAGAGTGAGCACCCTATCACACGCCGCGACTTGCTTCGTGGGGCCGCCGCCGGCATGGTGGCACTCGCCGTAGACTCCGGCGTCCGAACCGCGCAAGCCTCCGCAAAACCTCCGAACATTGTCTTCATTCTCGCCGATGATCTCGGTTATGCCGATATCGCTTGCTACGGCCGTCCCGATCTCCGCACACCGAACATTGACGCCACAGCAGCCCGGGGAATGCGCTTTTCGCAGGCCTATGCAAACTCTGCGGTGTGCACCGCAACGCGCACCGCGCTGATCACTGGGCGTTACCAGTACCGTTTGCGTGTGGGATTGGAAGAACCACTGGCCGGCGATCCGGAAGTCGGTCTCCCGCCGGAGCACCCAACTTTGCCGTCTCTACTAAAGAAGGTCGGCTATAGTTCGACATTGATCGGCAAATGGCACTTGGGCGTTCTGCCGAAATTTGGTCCCCTGAAGAGCGGCTACGACCATTTTTACGGTTTCCGCGGCGGCGCACTCGACTATTTCTCCCACACTGCGGGCCGTCAGGATGATCTCTGGGATGATGACGTTTCCATCCATCAAACCGGCTATTTGACCAACTTATTGGGCGAGCGCGCGGTAAAAGTCATCAACGCTTATGCGAAATCCCGCCAGCCTTTTTTGATCAGCCTGCACTTTAACGCCCCGCACTGGCCTTGGGAGGGCCCCGGTGACGAAGCCGAATCGAGGCGTCTTGCGCAGCCGGGAAGCAAGGGACTCTTTGACTTTGACGGCGGATCCCAGAAGACATATCAGAGCATGATTGAGGCTATGGATCGCCAGGTTGGCCGAGTGATCGAAGCGCTCCAGGCGAATGGCCTCACCGGCAATACCATCGTGATTTTCACCAGTGACAATGGAGGCGAGCGGTTTGCCGACACCTGGCCGTTCACCGGAAAGAAGACCGAATTATTGGAAGGCGGCTTGCGCATTCCCGCGGTGATTGCATGGCCAGGTCGCATTCCTTCCGGCGGAACTACGGATCAGGTTTCCATCAGCATGGACTGGGTGCCTACACTTCTGGCGGCAGCGGGCGCTACTCCGGACCCCGCTTATTCTCTCGATGGAATGAATCTGCTGCCTTTTCTCACGCGAAAAACCGCGCCGGTTTCGCGCAAACTGTTCTGGCGTTACAAGGCGAATGCGCAGCGTGCGGCTCGCGATGGCGATTACAAGTTCCTCAAGATTCTCGAAAACACATTCCTCTTCAATGTAGCTGAGGATCCGTTGGAGCGTGCCAACCTGAAGGATCGGCATGCTGACGTCTATCGTCGACTGGTCCGGGAATGGTACGACTGGAATGCCGCCATGTTGCCGGAAATCAAGCAAAGCTTCACCCACAGCTTTACGGGTCAGGAACTTGCCGACCATTTCGGCGCGAAGCCACCCACCGGTGACCCCGATATTCCAAGCCCGCCCGACGACTAGAGGCTTGTGTCCTTGCCACCACCCCTCTCGTGGAGATAGCCGCAATGGCTATGCAGAACTTCCCTCAAGTGGATATTGCATTCGCCTACTTTCACCGTCAGTCTCTAGCTACGATCCCGAAGGCGAAGGATAATCATGAGAAATCGAACCAGGTTCGTTGGCATCATCGTTATGTTATTCACGGGAATGTTCATCCAGGCTTCGAACAGCAGGCCAGGCAACCCGTCTCACAATTCCTCCATGGCTGATAACCGGGACCAGAGCAAGGTCGTTTACGTATGCGCCTGTCTGAAAACAAAATCCTGTTCCTGCATGACTGAAGCCAAGATGGAAGGACCCTGCGCCTGCGGAACGGCTGGTGGCCCTCCTCTTAAAGCCGTGCCCCGAGACAGCGATTGGGCCAAAGAGAACCGCGAGGAACTCGCGAAATAATTTCGAATTACAACTCCTCTGCGGCGTCTTCCCGAAGGCCCGCGTTTTCACCAGCGGGCCGAGGGATCTCCTTGCAAGACATTTGTCCTACGGTAGCCAATGTCGCTCCGCCCGAACAATTACTCCGTTTACCGAAAAGAAATACTTCGGCAAGGCGGTAACGCCAATGACTTCAACAACTTGCTGTTCTTCACTAAAGAATAATCGGATATCAACGTCCCCAGCCATCAGTCCAAATCGTCCGCCCGAACTCCTTTCCTGCGAAACGCGTCACGCCGTCGTGTGATCGAAATCACAGCCTTTTTATAAAGCCAAAACTACCCTAGGACTTGCTTGTGGGTGTTCTTTTATAGCTAGTCGCCGAAGGGGGTTCGTCATGGCAGTCGTTGCTGGCACTACTCCAAAAATGGGCCTTGGAGCTCACGATTTTTCCAAGAATCCAATGTTGGTTTACTGGGAGATGACCCAGGCTTGCGGCTTGGCCTGCAAACACTGCCGCGCCGAGGCCATGCCCACCGCCCATCCCCTCGAACTCAATACCGAAGAGAGCAAGCGCTTCCTCAAAACTTTAATCGAATTCGGTGATCCCCTCCCCCATCTCATTCTTACGGGAGGCGATCCGCTCAGCCGCAAGGATATCTATCCGCTAATCGATTTCGCCGATGGACTCGGCCTCGAAGTTTCAATCACCCCGAGCGCCACGCCCGAACTCACGAACGAAGCCATCACCAAGTTAAAGGATCATGGGATCCAGAGCCTCGGCCTCAGCCTCGATGGATCTTGCGCCGAAAAGCACGACAACATCCGCGCTGTCCCCGGAACGTTTGACCGCACGATCGAAGCGGCTCGCCACTGCGGACGCCTCGGCCTTCCCATCCAGGTCAACACCCTCGTCTCAGCCGAAACCGCCGACGATCTGCCGGCCATCTACGATCTGCTCAGCAAAGAGTTCCCCGTCATGCGCTGGAGCTTGTTCATGCTGATCTCCGTGGGACGCGGCAAGGCCCTGAACGAAGTTTCTCCCGAAGAAGGCGAGCGCATCATGCGCTGGGTTTTCGATCTCTCACAGCATTCGCCGTTCGCGGTCAAGACCACCGAAGCTCCTTCGTATCGCCGCATCGCCATCGAAACCATGCGCCAGTCCGGAAAGCACGCTCCCGACATGAAGACGAATTCCGTTTACCACGGCTTCCAGATTCGCGACGGACACGGCATCGTCTTCGTCTCGAACCTCGGCGACATCTATCCCTCGGGTTTTCTGCCGCTCCGCTGTGGCAACGTACGTAAAGATCTGTTGGTCGACATCTACCGCAACTCGGCCATCTTCCGCGGGCTGCATAATCCCGATCAGTTCCACGGCAAGTGCGGAGCCTGCGAGTACAGCCACATCTGCGGCGGATCGCGCGCCCGCGCCTTCGCTTATACCGGCGACGCTCTCGGCACCGACCCGTTCTGCCCCTACGTACCAGTTTCTACCGGGGAGAGTCAGGCATAGGAAGCGATCACTGACGCGGCGCCATCCCGATGCTCGCGCCGCGAGCTGATCCCGGCTGTAGCGTAACGGAGCCTGAAAACGATGGCGATTCTCTCTCAACTGACGAGATCCGAGGAAGGCGCAATCACGCAGCCGCCTTCGCCTGCGAGCGTTCGTCTACGCAAGAAGCTCGTTCGCCGTGTTGCTCCGGATCATTCGCAGTTGTGGCGCCGTGGCTTCCAAGTTGCCTTTCTGCTGCTCAACATCTGGGTTGGCGCCTCATTCTATCTTTGGGTGCGCGCATTCGAAACCGGTTCTCCGCTGCGCACAGCCCGTCCCGCCGGAGTTGAAGGCTGGCTTCCTATCGCCGGGCTGATGAATTTCAGATATTGCCTTACAGCAGGACGCCTTCCCGCAACTCATCCGGCCGCGCTGTTCCTGTTCATCACTTTTGTAGCGATCGCATTTCTGCTTCGCAAAGCGTTCTGCAGCTGGCTCTGCCCTGTCGGAACTTTGTCGGAATATCTCTGGCGCGCCGGACGCCAGATCTTTGGCCGCAACTTTCAACTGCCCCGCTGGCTGGACATTCCGCTGCGCAGCTTGAAGTATCTTCTGCTCGGCTTCTTTGTCTTGGGCGTGGCCAACATGTCCTCGGGCGCGGTCGAGCAGTTCATGCATAGTCCGTACGGTGCGATTGCCGATGTGCGCATGCTGAATTTCTTTCGCGATCTGGGCGAGACCGCGGCAATTGTGCTCACCATCTTCGTGGTCGCGTCAGTGTTTGTGCAGAACTTCTGGTGTCGCTATCTGTGCCCCTATGGAGCGCTGCTTGGACTCGTTGCCCTGCCCGGTCCGCTGCGCATTCGCCGCTCGGAACCAGCCTGTATCGATTGCGCGAAATGCGCCAAGGTTTGTCCCTCAGCTCTGCCGGTCGATAAGTTAGTCACGATCAAATCCGTAGAATGCACCGGCTGCCTCGAGTGCGTCGCCGTCTGCCCGGCAGAAGGCGCGCTGCACATGTCCTTACCGGGATGGATGCGCGCGCCCAACGAGGGCAGGCTTCCTGCATGGACAATGGCGTTGGCAATCGCGGCTCTGTTCCTCGGAATCGTCGGTTACGCAAAGGTTTCCGGCAACTGGAAAGGCGACATACCCAACTACGTCTATCGACAACTGGTCGCGCATGCCAGCGAACTTGACCATCCGCCGGAATAGCAACTCGCTCTCAGGAATACAGCTTGATGGGTTGCACGACGCGGGTGATCGCGCCATTAGGGCTCGGTTGATCGGGCTTTAATCCGCAGCGCAACGATGCAAATAGTCCAAGCAATTGTCCGAGCATCACGTCGAGTACCGGACGATAGTAGTCCGGAAAATCTGCAGCACAGGCGAGGGGCAATCGGTAGTCGGCAAGGTCGGCGGCATCACTGCCATCGCCGGCTGTGACTACGATGCGGGCGCGCCCCAGGCGCTTGCGATCGATTTCGCGCAAGAGATCGAGTTCGTATCCGCGACGCCGAGACTGGCTCGAGAGAAATGCGACGAACAGGCACTGTCCATCCACGCTCGACATCGGACCATGCCGCAGTCCCAGCGGCGTCTCGGCCAGGGTGGTCACTTTTCCGGCGCTGAGTTCGACTACTTTCAGGGCGCATTCATCGGCGACACCGCGCAGCACGCTCGATCCCACGAAACAGGCCCGCGCGCATCCCAATGTCGTGGCCTCCGCGGCCGCCTCAGCTGCCTCAGGAAGAAACATCTGGCCGCATTCTGAGAGCTTCGCAACGACCTCCCCGAACTCGTCGAGAGAATCAAGATGCCCTGCGCATTGCCCGGCCAGCAGCATATTGGTGAAGGAACTTGTCATCGCCAGGCCGCGATCATTCACCGCATCGTCGAGCACGAGGGTGGTGGCGCGGTCCGGGTTCTGGGCACAAAGCTCCGCCATTTTCCCCTGCGGACTGCAGGTAATCACAAGGTGCTGAATCTGCCGATGCCGTTGGAGAGCACGCTCCAGCAGCGCCACTCCTTCGGGACTCTCGCCCGATCGAGAGAAGGAAATCCAGAAATGCTCGCGCCCCGCCGGGTGAAAGTCTTCCAATTCGGTTAAGAGTGTTGTGCTCGGGATGGCCCAGACATCTGTGTTCCAGCGATCCCGCAGCAACGGAGCCAATGCGCGTCCGATGTAGTCCGACGTTCCCGCGCCGATCAGATATACGGTGGGCGAGGCCGTGCTGCCGCGGCCGATTCCAGCGCGCCGCAGCGCATCATTCAGCTGCGCCCGGCCCTTGGTACAAATCTGGTACGTGGTCTTCCAGGTATCCGGCTGCTGCCAAATCTCGCGAGGCGTGTGTTCCAATCCCCGCTCCGTTCTCTCGCGCTCGGTCAAGTCCAGCAGGCTGCGTAACGGGTTTCCCACCAAACTCCCTCCCTGGAAGACACAGTAGTCTATTATAAGAACCGCTGGTTGAAAAGGTTTCGAAAGAAAAAGAAATAGACTTCGCAAGGAAACGTCAGCAGCTGATATTTGCAGCGCTAGCCCCGTGTCCTCGGGGAATGGCGATTTTCTGCAACCACTTTGCCCTTCCAGCAACTAAACAGCTTCGAAGGTGTTTTTGACTCTGAGGAGAACAAACATGAGCCGTGCTTCGCACTCGCTGAAGTCTCTGCTGCTGGCAGGCGCAATAGCCGCGTCGATGGCGGGACTCGCCTGTGAACATCATTATTATCGCGTTTACGATCCGTATTACACCGACTACCACACCTGGAACAATGACGAGATCGTTTATTACCATCGGTGGGCCAACGAAACGCATCACGACCCAAATCGCGACTTCCGGAAACTGCCGCCCAATGAGCAGAAGGACTATTGGACATGGCGGCATAATCATGGCGACCACGATCATGATCACGATGACCGTCATTGAGTGATTTCGAGGGCTCTCAGCTGCCTAGCGCGCTGAGAGCCTCGTCGGTTGTAATCAGGCGTGCGCCCAAACGCTGCAACTCGGCGACGGTCGACTCTCCATCTTCTTTCTTCAGCGTTTCAATCGCATCCTTCACCACGGCCACACGGCGTCCGCGCTCGAGAAGACCTTTTGCGGCAAAACTCACGCAATATTCGGTGACCACTCCGAAGACAACAAATTCAGCTTCGTCGCCAAGCCTTCTCACTAACTCCTCGGCATGACGGCTCTCGAAAATGTTCAGCGTCTGCTTCTCCAGCAAGATCTGCTGGTACTGCGACAAATCCTCGGGCAGTTTTGCCTCATCGGTGTTCTCAACACGAGCTACTTTGTTCGTAAGCGCTTCGGGCACCAGTTCTGCGCCGGGTGTCCCTTTCACGCAATGCGGTGGAAAGATCTTGAACTCAGGATCGTTCGGAGGATGAAAGTCGCCGTGTGAAACTAGCAAGACTTTTCCCGCGCCCGCCGCGTCGGTCAGGCGGCGGATGTTGGGCAGCAGTTTCTCCGCGCCCGGTACATAGAGACGCCCGCCCGGCAGCATGAAATCGGCCTGCACATCCACTTCCCAGAAAATAGAGTTACGTGAAGCCATGATTTTTCCCCTCTCGGAGGGCCAAGCACTATTATTTCAAACCTGACCATCCGCTGGCCTCAAGACCGCGGCGGCGCTCTTTACCTTCAAGGCTTTCCTGTGAAGCCGTCGGTACGGCAGGATCAGGCCGGAAACAGGCTGCGCATGGCTTCCGCGCGAAAATCGAAGATCTTCCGCACGTCGGCCTCGACGACTGCCCAGTGTGCGAGCCGTCCGAGCGGACTGAAAGGCAGCGCGTAAGTCACCCGATCATGCATCGTCGTGCCGCCCCGGTGCTCTGCGAAATCGTGCTCGTGATTCCACAGGGCGTACGGACCCGAGAGCTCACGATCCACAAACCGGTGGGGCGGGTTCCACTCCGTGATCTCCGTCGTCCACCAGACGGGCATCCAGCGCCAGCGCAGGCGATAGCGGATCAGCGAACTCTTAGCCAGCGCTTTCGGAGTCTCCACCATGCGAAAGTCGAGCCACGGCGGGGTGATCGCCTGCAGGTTCTCCGGTCGCGAGAAGAACGCGAAGATTTCGTGGATAGGCCGAGGCAGCCACTGTTCCCGTTCCAGAAGATACATACGCATGGTGACCGCAGCTCCCGTTTCTAAAAATATGGCACAGTTGAGGCATTGACTTCAGCCGCAGACTCTGGCAAAAGAGAACGATCTCTATGTCACCGTGGAAGATCTCAGCATCGACACTGTTCATCCTCAGCTGCCTGGTTTTCATCATGCTGCTGATTGTGGTGCTACCTGATGTCGACCTTCCCGATACAGCTTTTCACCGTGGTACTGCACCACTTGTCGTCCATGCCTGCGCGACCACCGCTCCAGCTGTGGTCACGGTGGCTGCCCTATTTCAGCTACTACCCAGTTCGAACCGGATGTTGAGTCTTCTGCGCGATTCCGACGGAGGAGGGGACCACCTCTCTCCAAACTTCCGTCCTATCTTGCTGCGGTCCCTTCGGCGCTAACCCCTTCGCCCTCCTTGTCGATTCAGCATGCTGAGTTTACGAAGCATGGACGAGACATCCGCGCGAAGAGCGGACGGAGAACTCGAGACACTCCCACCACAATAGCCACTGGCCTCGCGACCGTAAAGTCCGAACCAGAACAGACGAGGGACGAGCGATGAATTTTGACCGTACTCAGATAACAGATTACAGCGACCTTCTGCAAGAAGCCGCTGCCAGAACCGGCTTCAGCGCCTCCGAGATGCAAGAACTGTTGGAATGTGAGCTGCATATTGATCACCTGCTCGATTACATCACGGCAGTAGTTTCTGACCGCATGAACTAAGAAGCTCTTTCTGCCGGGACTTGAACCGCATTCAATTCCCGGCCGAGCTTTTTCTCCAAAGCTTACTCCGGCTCGGAAATTCTCCATTCCTGTGTTCTAATCTCCGCGTCACATCTCATGACAGGAACAGCACCTCAGGAAAAACACCCATGGCAGATTCGCACAGCAAACGGATATTCATTGCATTTCTATTTCTTGTCCTGATTACTCCTGCATTCGCCCAGACCACTGCCGCTCCCACGGCCCCACCCGATCTCGACGCCTACGTTGCCAGCTCCATGAAGACGTTCGACGTCCCGGGCATGGCAGTCGCAATTGTGAAAGACGGCAAGATTCTCGTGGCCAAGGGATACGGCGTGCGCAAACTCGGTGATCCCACACCGGTGGACGAATTCACCATGTTCGCCATCGGCTCGAATACCAAGGCATTCACGACAGCCGCGCTCGCCACGCTTGTCGACGAAGGCAAGCTCTCGTGGGACGATCCCGTCTACCAGCGGCTGCCCGGATTCGTCATGTACGACCCGTATGTCTCGCACGAAATGACGATCCGCGATCTGCTCACGCATCGCAGCGGGATGGGACTCGGCGAAGGCGATCTTCTTTTCTGGCCACACACGACCTACACCCGCGAAGACGTCATCTACAAACTGCGTTTCATGAAACCGCACTCAAGTTTCCGCAGCCATTACGCCTACGACAATCTTTTGTATATGACGGCGGGTCAAATCATCCCAGCCGTGACGGGCATCTCGTGGGATGACTACATCCCCAGCCATATCTTCGGTCCGTTGGGCATGATGCACTCCGTCACCAGCAACAAACTTTTCAAGCCTGGCGACGACTATGCCTCGCCACACTCACGCGTAGACGGCAAGCTGCAAGTGATTCCGCTGGAGGATCTCGACAATGCCGGGCCAGCGGGATCGATCAATTCGTGCGCTGCCGACACGGCGAAATGGGTACAACTGCAACTCAATCGCGGCAAGTTTGTGGATCGCGAGGGGCATCTGTTCACCGAGCAGCGATCCAAAGAAATGTGGACGCCCCAAACCATTCTTCCCACCGGCGAACCGCCGGCGCCTCTGGCCGCGCTCAAGGCGAACTTTGCCGACTATGCTCTCGGCTGGGGGCTGCGTGACTATCATGGTCGCAAGCTCGTCGGACACACCGGAGGCGTCGGCGGATTCGTCTCACGTGTCATGCTCGTGCCGGAAGAAAAACTGGGCGTCGTCGTTCTCACCAATGCTGAGGAAGGCGGAGCGTTCGATTCCATCCTCTATCATGTGCTCGATTACTACTTCCATCTGCCTCCCGCGGATTGGATTGCGAACTTCAAGAAACTGAAAGACGATGAAGAAAAAGACGCAGCCGAGAGCATGAAGAAGGCCGAAGGTGCGCGCGATGCCAGCTCCAAACCTTCGCTGCCCTTGGACAAATATGCCGGCGTTTACAACGATGCCTGGTACGGACCCATCACGGTTCGCAAGGAAGGCACGGGGTTGACCATCAGCTTCGATCACACGCCGGGGATGATCGGCGACTTGCAACATTGGCAGTACGACACATTTAAGGCCCACTGGCGCGTGCGCACAATCGAAGATGCTTTCGTTACTTTTTCGCTGAATCCTGATGGCTCGATCGACAATGCAAAGATGGTTGCGGTCTCTCCGCTGGCCGATTTCAGCTTCGATTATCAAGACCTGTTGCTGAAGCCCGCAGTAAGTGAGAAGAAATAAAAGTGCAGAGAAAGGGCCTCGCCTTTGGCACGCTTATTCGAGGATGGGACTCTCATTCCCACATGGCACGGCCCACGACTCCAGTTCGATGACTTATCGCAGAAACACGTGCGCAGCATCCTCAACGTGCACGCTGGTTTTCCGGCGCGCTGCCGTCGAGAGATTGTAGGTGACGAGCAGGTGATCTTCGACGATCAGCAATTCTTTTTGGTTGATCCACCCTACGAGCGTGGCGTGAGGCACGAATGCGATCTGCTTGGGAGTTTCCTCTACGCTCTTGACGACGACGCCCGGCAATTCCACTAGCGCCTTGCGAATCCGCTGCGATTCCTCGGGATTGGCTTGCCCCTGCTCCGAAAGTTGAATTGGCTTGTTCGGCTGCGCGGTGGAGACAATCGTCATCGCGATCTGTGCGGAATCCGGTGACAGCTTCGCGTTCGCAGTGAAAAAGCTCACATCGTAATCGGGATTTTTATAGGTCTCCTGCTCGTCGAAGACCGTGATCTTCGTCCCCTGCTCGAGCACCAAAGTTTGATCGTTGCTCTGATTCGACCAGCCGCAACAGCCCGTGTCGGGAATCGCCTCAACAATCGTATTTCCGTTGACGTCTGCATCGAGGACACGTTGCAGCGGCTCCTGCAGATTGTTCGCGACCCACTTCCCGCCTTCTTCGTCATAGCGCGTGCTCGCCTTGTAGACTGCCGCGGTCTGCCCAGCAACGAATTGCGTCATCAGGAAGAATCTTTCGACGCCGCCGTCGGGAACCCATACCACTCCGACAGGACAACTCTCTTCACACGACCCCGTGGGACAGCGGCATTCCGGAAGCTTCGCCGATCCCAGGTCTTCACGTCCGGCGCCCGTGAGATCTGTACGCCATGCTTTCCATGTGGTCGTCGTAGATAGGTCGACCTCGTCGCGCTGCAGCCTTCGCGCCTCATTCGCGAACCAGTAAAGGTGAGCGCCGTCTGTCGAAAGGTAGGCTGCAGGCGCCGATTCAGCGACAGCCTCGTTCGATCCGGTCTTCTCTTCTTTCTGCTCCACCCCCTGATCGATCGTTGCGGCCGCGTGCCCATTCCAGATCCAAATCTTGTGAGTGGCTGATGCATCTTCGTCCGATAAAGGCAACGAGATGGGAGGCGCAAATAACATCTGCCCCACCCGATTTACTTCCACACTCGCCGGATTTTTTAATGCGTCCGCCGGAAGCTTTACTGTCTGTTTCATGGCAAAGGTTGCGGAATCGTACTCCACCATCTCTCCGGACGAGCGCAATATCCAGAGCCGCTTGCCTTGGGCAAATAGAGGGGACACGAAGAGCCAGCAGGCCAAAAGCAAAAAACATTTCTTCATGTTGTGAATTGCCATCCTCGGCGATGTTTTCGTCCGCAAATGCGGAAGAACACGCAATCGAATGATCCCTTCCCCGCGCTCACTTCATCTCCACCACGGGCAACTCGATGAAGCTTGCCTGGTCCGGTGAATGGAAAACACGCTGGACGGCTTTCTTATAATCCCCGGGCTTTGCCCAGAAGATATTCGGCACAAATGTCTGTGGATTCCGATCGTATAGCGGGAACCAGCTCGATTGCACCTGCACCATAATCCGATGCCCGGGCAGAAATACATGGTTGGCTGGGGGTAGCGTCCAGTGATAGAGGAGAGGTTTATCCGGCGTGATGGCCTTCGGGGTCTCCAGGCTTTCGCGATAGCGACCGCGGAAGATATCCGCTGAAACCATCAGCTGATATCCGCCCATTTTCGCCTGTCCCGCCACTTCATCGGGATACACGTCGATGACTTTCACCACCCAGTCCGAATCGCTTCCGCTGGTCGAGGCAATCAGATGCACGACCGGCTGTCCGCTGATCTTTACCGGCTCCGTCAACACGTCGGATGAGAACGCCAATACATCCGGGCGTCCGGAGGCTTCGCGCTGATCGTCCACCAGCCACTCCGACCAGGTAAAATCGCCGCCATATCCAACCGGCTGAATGGGCCGCGAGCGAAACGGAACCGGTTTCGCCGGATCCGAAATGTATTCTTCAAATTCCGTCCCTCCGCTCTTTGGCGCGTCGAAGCTCGCCTTGAACCCGGCTTCCAGATAAAGCGGCTTCGCATGCACCGCGCATCCCGACTCGCAACCCGCAGGCCACGCCGGCAAGCTCCGCCAGGTATTCGTTCCCGTCTCAAACGCCGTCACAGTTGCCACATTGGCTTTCGGCGCGCCATCTTTCAGGTACTGATTCAGGAATGGCAGCAGAATGTTCTTCCGGAAATAAAGCCCGGTGTCGCTGCCGAATTTCAGCGCGCCCAAAGAGCTCGCGTCGCCAATCTCTTCCCCGTGATACCACGGTCCCATCACCATGAATACTTTATCGTTGTTCGTGTCTTTCGGTTTCAGAGCTTTATACACCGCCGGAGCTCCATAAATATCTTCCTGATCCCACAGGCTATCGACCAACAGCATGGGAACCTTCAATGGTTGGGCCGCGAGAATCTTGTCCATCGCCTGTTGCTGCCACCACGAGTCATAGCTCGGATGCTCCAGCAGCTTTCTCCAAAAACCCACCTGCTCCAGCCCGTGGCGACGGCCTAACTCGCCCGCAGATCCTGCCGACAGAAATGCGTCGTAATCATCGAAATGATCGGTCCACCACATTTCCGAATTCGAGCGCGTGCCCTCCTGCTCGTAGATGTAAGGCATATTCTGCTGGCGAAATGCGCCGTTATGAAACCAGTCATCGCCCATCCATCCATCGACCATCGGATTCATCGGCACCGATACTTTCAGCGCCGGATGCGGGTTCACCAGCGCCATCAGCGGCAGAAACCCGTCGTAGGAAATTCCCAGGATTCCGACTTTGCCGTTGCTCTCGGGGACATTCTTTACCAGCCAGTCGATCGTGTCATAGGTATCGGTCGAATGGTCCACCGGCGTCGGATTCAATGGGCCGTGCAGCGGGCGCGTCATCACGTAGTCGCCTTCCGAGCCGTACTTCCCTCGAATGTCCTGCACCACCCGGATATATCCACCCTCGAGAATCACTTCGACGGCATTGTCGTATCCATTCAGGATCGGCCCAAGATGCGAACTCGCCGCGTGGCTCGTCAGTGCGGTCGCGTTATAAGGAGTGCGCGTCAGCAAGATGGGCGCGTTCTTCGCACCTTTCTGGATCAGGATGACCGTGTGCAGCTTCACGCCATCGCGCATGGGGATCATGACATCGCGCTTGACATAGTCGAAGCTATCTGTCACCGGCACCAATTTCTCCGGCATCTCGCTGGGCAAGGACCTTGCCTCGCTGGAAGACGACTGTCCGGTGGAAAGGGTCGAAGCGAACGGCAGCATCAGAAAAGTGGCAAGCAAGCAGGTCGTCCCTACAGCAGAAACGATTCTCATGAAGGGTCCTCGGGGAATCGAAGATGTTAACCCGCCATACGCCGCCTTGCCAAATCGCACGTTTTGCGAATGCGGCGTCAGAAACGGAAATCTTTCGACGACGTCAAAGTAATCCCTCTCGCTGGTTACCTCCGGTTGATTACTTTCTGGCCCTACGCCGGCCTTCCCGTTGGTAACGGCGCTCCCGTTGAGACAGAAACTAAACTTCAATGCAGGGGTTTACTTCCTCATGAAGAACACAATCAGCAGGTCGCTCGCAGTCCTTGCGGTCGGTGGTCTAATGTTCCTGGGCTCCGCCGCTGCGCAGTCCAACACCGCTGGCGCCGGCGCAGGCCAGGTCGATCCCGGCCATCCGCGCGTCAATCAGATCAATGGCCGCGAAACCAACCAGCAGGATCGCATCGCCAATGGCGTAAAGAACGGCCAGCTCAGGCCTGGACAAACGGCGCACCTCGAAAAGGGCGAGCAGCGCCTACAGAACAACGAAAAAAGGGATATGGCCAAGGACAACGGCCATCTGACCAAGCAAAATCAGCGGCAGCTCAACCGTGAATCCAATCGTATGAGCAACCGCATCTATAGAGACAAGCACTCTGCGAAGTAGTCGGGACTTCCAGGTACGCAGTGGAAGAGAGCCGCCGTTTTCGCGGCTTTTTTCTTTTGTCGACAGCATTGACGTTTACATTCGGATTGCCGTCCAAAAATGATAGGCTACCCAATTCTCGGGTGTGGAGCACAGCCATCCGGAAAAGTTGGTCGCGGGTTGCAGGCTGAAGTTGGTCGTCCCTTATAATGACCGGGGCCTAAACGGAGTTTCCCAGATTGTTCGCTCAATTGCCTGTCCACGCCCATAGTCTCGAGCCGAAGCGTTCAACACGATTCTCTTATGCCGGTTGATGCCACCAATCCGAAACCGGGCCTCGAAGCCGCGAGCCTGACCGACGTCGGCCTGCAGCGCGCGAATAACGAAGACTCCTACTTGTATTGGGAGCCGGAGAGTGCGGACGAGTTCCGCAGCAAAGGCCGGCTCGCTATTGTTGCCGACGGCATGGGGGGATACGAGGGCGGCCAGGAAGCCAGTCGCCTCGCGGTCGAGACCGTGCGTTATGTCTACGATCACGACTTTACCGGTGATCCACAACTGGCTTTGAGTTCCGGTCTGCAAACCGCGCATCAAGCGATCCAACGCTACGCCATCGAAAATCCACACTTCAGCGGCATGGGCACCACTTGCACCGCTCTGGCCATTGTCGACGGTCAGCTTGCCTTCGCGCACATTGGAGACAGCCGTCTCTACCTGATCCGAGGCGAGACCACAACCCGCCTGACTCGTGATCATTCCTACGTGGGACGCCTGGTTGAAAACGGAATCGTGCGTTCCGAAGATGCCGAGTCTCACCCGCAGCGCCATATCCTGACCGCCGCTCTGGGTTCCGGACGCGAACTCACTCCTGACATCCCTGAGCATCCCATCCCTCTGCGGGATGGGGATCGGTTGGTCTTATGCACCGACGGACTCTGGAGTGTTGTTGGCGAACAGGAACTTTCACGCATCGCCCACAGCAATCCGCCAGCTCAGGCTTGTCAGAAATTGATTGGAGCCGCGCTGGATCGCGGCGCGCCCGATAATGTGACTGTAATCATACTTCGCGTCTCCGGCCGTTAGTGCGCGGTGTGCAAGAAACTGCAACCGTTTTTCCACAGAAACCAAATCACTTCTCAGGAACAAAACTGCAATCGTATTCACATCGCAGCTTTCTGCATACCTCCGATTTGCTGCTAAGTAATTGATTTTCCGGGAATTTTCCTTCAGTGACGTGGCCTCCGAAATGGAAAGCCCCGTGCTTTGTCGCTTACGTCAATAAAGTCTATTAGACATATCGACTTTATGGAATAATGCCATCGCTATGAAGATTTCACAAAAAGATCTCTACGCCCTCCAGGCCCTGATGATGCTGGCCCGCCATTTTCAGCAGGGCGCCATCAAAATCCGAGAAATCGCCTATGAAGAAGCACTCCCGGAAAAGTTTCTGGAACTGATTCTCCTGGAGTTGAAGAACGCCCGCCTGGTGGAAAGCGTCCGCGGAGCAAAAGGTGGCTACCGCTTACGGCGAGACCCTTCACAGATTCCTCTGAGCGAAGTCATTCGACTCATCGACGGCCCTCTCGCTCCCTTCGGCGACGCCGACCAGTTGCGCGAACTCATCGAGCGCGACCTTCCCCAGCGAGCTCTCTACCAGGTATTCCTGGATGTTCGCGATGCCGCAGCCAGCATTCTCGAAGGCACGACTCTCGCGGAGTTAGTCGCCAAAGACCAACCTTCCGTCAGACCAAACAAACATCCGAGGTCCCAAAAGAAAGATTCTGCCAGCATTCTTCCTATGGAGGTCGGGAGGCCACAACAGTGAATAAGGGCCTCCTATTCACGATCGCGTTATTGGTCACGTTCGAAGCGGCTGCAGTGTGTCAGACCACTCCCACGGTGATTCGTGTCGGAGCTTTTCCTAACGTCACCCATGCCCAGGCCATGGTCGGCAAGGCAAATGGATGGTTCGATAAGTCCATGGGCTCGAAGGTCAAAATCCAGTGGACCAGCTTCAATGCCGGTCCTTCTGCGATTGAGGCGCTTTTCGCCGGCGCGATCGACATGACCTACGTCGGACCAAACCCGGCGATTAACGGCTATGTTCGCTCCAACGGGGAGGCTCTCCGCGTCGTGGCCGGCGCGGCCAGCGGCGGCGCTTCACTGGTCGTACGCAATGATGCCGGCATCAACAAACCGGAAGACTTTCACGGCAAACGCGTCGCTTCTCCGCAATTTGGCAACACGCAGGATGTTGCTCTCCGCAACTGGCTGAAGAAGAACGGACTGAAGACCAACGATAAAGGCGGGGACGTACAAATCGTTCCCATGGCCAATCCGGATCAGCTGACGCTTTTTCTCAAGAAGGATCTCGACGCGGCATGGGCTCCCGAACCGTGGGCCACGCGTCTCATCCACGAGGGAAACGGTCGTCGTTTTGTCGACGAGCGCACGCTCTGGCCTGATGGGCAATTTGTCATCGGCCTGCTGGTCGTAAATACGAAGTTCCTCAACGCTCACCCCGATCTGGCAAAAAATTGGATCCGCGCCAACATCGATCTCACTGACTGGATCAATGCCCACCAGACGGAAGCCAAGAAATTGCTGAACGAGCAGATTCGGCGTGAAACTGGCAAGTCCTTGCCCACCGATGTGCTCGATGAAGCCTTTTCGCGCATGCAAGTCACCTATGACCCGCTCCACACCGCACTGATGACGGCGGCGCAGCAGGCGTTTGACGATGGATTCCTCGGCCGGCAAATGCCCGACCTCAGCAAACTCTATGATCTGACGCTCCTGAACGAAGTCCTCGCAGAGAAAAAACGAAAGGCGATTCAATGAGCACAAACTCACAAAGCGTGGTACGCCGATTCCCGCTTCCGGCGGACACCCGCCTCTCGTCCCTGGGCAGCCGGCTCGGACCAGTTTCGGTTGGCCCGAGGGAGCACGTTCGATCGATTCAGATTCCGAAGGTCGGCCTGAGCGACATTTGCCTCAGCTACCGCACGCAAAGCGGCGAGCGCTTGTTGGCACTCGATCGCATTAACCTGCAAGTGCGTCCGGGCGAGTTCGTCTGTATTGTCGGTCCATCCGGATGTGGCAAGTCGACTCTGCTGCACCTGATCGCTGGCCTGCAATCGCAGACTTCAGGGCAGATCCTGGTTGATGGCGTGCCCGTGCAAGGACCGGGCACGGACCGCATCATGATCTTTCAGGACCATGCTCTCTTCCCTTGGCTGACCGTCGGACAGAACGTCGAGTTCGGCATGAAGATGAAGGGCATTCCTCGAGCTGAGCGACAAGAGAAGATCCACCACTATTTGCAACTGGTTCATCTCGCGAAGTTTGAAAAGAGTTACATCCATCAGCTCTCGGGAGGTATGCGGCAGCGCGTGGCAATCGCCCGCGCTCTTGCCAGCGAACCCGACGTCCTGCTCATGGACGAACCGTTCGCTGCGCTCGACGCTCAAACTCGCGACCTGCTTCACGACGAACTCGAACGCATCTGGAGCGAAACTGGCCGCACCATCATCTTCGTCACGCACAACGTGCGCGAAGCCGTACGCCTCGGAGATCGTGTCATCCTTCTGACCTTCCGTCCCGGCCGCGTGAAGAGCGAATTCCCGGTTGAGCTTCCCCGCCCTCGCAGCCTGGAAGATCCCGAGGTCGCTCTCGCCGCGCGCGCCGTACTCGACGAACTGCGCGAGGAAACCAACCGCTCGCTCGAGGCGGAATACAGAAATGGCATCAAGCCAAAAATCGAGCCCGGAGTGAAAGCATGAAACGCGCCGCCCGTTACCTCATCTTCTATAGCGCGCTATTCGGGTTATGGACGCTGCTGGCTGAACTAAAGATTTGGCCGCCCTATCTCTTCCCCACTCCATGGGGCGTTGCCCAGGCTTTGTACGCCGGCTTCGCCGATCACACGTACTGGATCGCGATCCGCGTCAGCATGCAGCGTGTCCTCATTGGGTACGGCATCTCCGTAATTCTCGGGATGGTGCTCGGCCTCGGCGTCGCCAGCAATAAGTTTTTGGAAGAAACCATGGGTGGCCTGCTGGTCAGCCTGCAGAGCCTGCCCAGCATCTGTTGGTGGCCGCTGGCGTTGCTTTGGTTTGGCCTGAATCAGAATGCAATTCTCTTTGTCGTGATCATGGGATCGCTGCTCTCCGTCACTCTCGCCATGGAAGACGGCCGCAAGCAAATGCCCAAGATCTTTGGCCAGGCTGGACGCAACCTCGGCGCCAAAGGATTCAAGCTGTTCTGGTACGTGCTCTTGCCGGCGAGCCTGCCTTTCATCGTTACCGGCCTGAAGCAAGGATGGGCTTTCGCCTGGCGTTCCCTGATCACGGCTGAAATGCTCTATCTGAGTCTTGGCCTTGGCCAGGTACTGATGATGGGCCGCGATCTCAACGACATGAGCGCGGTCATCGCCGTCATGCTGCTGATCATCGCAATCGGCTACGTCGTCGACGGAATCGTGTTCAAAGGAATGGAACGCCATCTGCACAACAAGTGGGGGTTGACGCCCGCCACTTAAGAACAACTTTGTCTCGTTAGCTTCCCTGAGATTCACGAGCTTTTTACAGAGAGTGGCCCAAGGTTCGCTGTTAATCTCTAGTAAGTTAATTGTAATAGTGCTATATCTCGCGAGTGCCGATCCGATCAAGGCGCCACCGAGAAAACCGAGAGGCCCACGCTGGACGATTTGCTGCGTTCGGCTTCCTGTGTCTCCCCCAAGTGCTTGCTGTCGAACACAACTCAAAAGGAGAGGATCGTACTTCCATGAAATCGAATAGCACCCTACGAACTGCTCTCGCTCTTGCGGCCTTAACCGCGGGAGCCTGGGCACAAACTCAGATAGCTTCGAGCACTACGCCCGCGGCCACGCCGACACCGGCCGCCACTCCGGCTCCAGTGGCCGTTACTGCCGCTGATGTACAGGCATTGAAAGACGCGCTCGCGGCACAGCAGTTGCAGATCCAGAAACTGACCGAACAACTGCAGCGCCAGCAGGAAGTCCAGTCGGCCATCAACTCGGCCGCCAAATCTCCTGCAACTCCGGTACAGGTAAACCCGCCGCAACAGCTCGCGACTCTTGGAGACGCCGCCATCCAACAGGACAACGCCCCGAGCCCGGCACCGACTGCAGACTCGCCGCAGGTTTACAACAAACAGATGGAAGGTCCGATCACCCTGCACTTCCGGGGCATCAACATCACACCCGGCGGATACGCAGAAGGTGCGTTCGTTCGGCGATCGAGAGCTCTGGCTGCGGACCTGCCCACGCCGTTCAACTCGGTCTCCATGCCGGGCGCCTCGCAGACCCAGATACCGGAGTTCTTCGGTTCCGCCCGCCAGTCGAAGATCACCACGTTTGTCGATGGGCGCCTCAATGGGGTAGCTCTTTCCAGCTACGTCTCGGCCGATTTCCTCTCAGCCGGCGTCACTTCTACCTCGAATCAAACCAACAGCTACACACTCCGCCTCCGCCAGGCATGGGCCCAGGCGAAGTTTGATAGTGGATGGGCCCTTCTCGCCGGCCAGTCGTGGAGTCTTGTGACCGAGAACGGTCGGGGAATTTCTCCGGATGACGATCTCGGCAGAACCAACGATGCTCGCCCCAAAACGATTGACCCCTCATATAACGTGGGTTTCGTTTTCGCTCGTCAGTACGGGCTGCGTTTGACGAAAGACTTTGGCGACAAGATCGCAATTGCGGTCGCCATTGAGAATGCGCAGGCGACACTTGCCTCTCACGGGAATGGCGCCAACTATCTTCTGGGCGAAAGTGGCGCCAGCAACAGCTACAACACCACGGCCACGTACTCGTTTAATCCCTCACCGGACATCATCGCGAAGGTGGCTTTTGACCCCGGCTTCGGACATTACGAAATATTCGGCATGGTCGATCGCTTTACGGATCGAGTTTTTCCTTGCGGTGAAGTGCTGGCGACTGCGACCTGCGGAAGCCAGGCGGTCGGCGTGACTTCGGCGGTTGGAGCCTACAACGCTTCCAAAGAAGGCGGAGCCGTGGGCGCCAGTGCGCGCTTTAACATCGCGAAGCGCGTCACTTTCGGCTTGAAGGGCTTCGGCGGCAGCGGGGTAGGACGTTACGGCCCAGCCGGACTTCCCGACGTTTCGATAAACGGCAGCGGCACGCTCCATCTGGTGAAGAACACGATGGGTCTCGGTACGATCGAGTTGCACCTGACCAAGAAGCTGGACTTCAACGGCTACGCCGGAGCGGAGTATGCTGCGCGAACGGCGAGCTACGATCCCATCGGCGGAAAAACCTTTACCGGCGCTCAGGTCGGCTACGGAGCTCCGAAATTCAACAACACCGGCTGCTTCGTCGAGACATCTCCTGCGACCAGCACCGCAAATGGCACTGCGGGATTCGACCCCGGACCGCTGGCCAATTGCACCGCTGACACGCGCGCTGTGATCGAAGGCACGGGAAGCCTCTGGTACAAGTTCTACACCGGACCTCGCGGCAGCTTCCGCTTCGGAGCGCAGTACTCCTACGTCACGCGCAACGCGTGGTCGGGAGTCGGCGGACAGCCCCACGGAGTCGACAACATGATCTTCACGTCATTCCGTTATTACCTGCCGTAATCTCAAATTTCTGAAGGCGCAAGCTCCTCAGAATCGCCGTCGGCCCGGTTTTGGCTTCTCTCCTTTCCGGGCCGGCGGTGTTAATTTGAACGCGCACTTTTCTCCAACAGATGTCTGCAGCAGCGGCGTAGCGAGGCTACGTGGACGAAGGAAGTAGACAAGATGATCAAGTGGGGAGCGGTCGTTGACGCCAGCGATCACGACGCGCTGGTCGACTATTTGAGCACGAATTTCAGCGTGGAACAGGCGCCGTATCAGGCGCCGCGCACAAGCGCAAACCGAAGGTTCCGCCGAAGTAGAACTCGCCAGGAGGAGTTCCGACGAACTCCGGCCGCGAGCTTCAGAGACGGCAAAGCGCTACCGACCCAGCGTCCCGCAAGGGTTCCCGGACGCTACGGCAGCGCTGCCCAATACAGAGCCCAAAACTTATGCCAAAGTATGAGACGGAGGATGCACTAGTAACAGTGCATTGTTAGGTACCGGGTGGTTAATAGCGCTTGGGTAATGGGCCTAAGGCTAAAGCCGATCTCTTCAGCGATACCTTCGCGGCACGACTGAAGCTGTGCCCTTCGTTTTTGCTCTTGTGGCGCCGCACGCGAGATCCCTCACTGCGCCTGAAAAACGGCTCCGTTCGGGATGACGCCGGAGTGGGCTGGCTTACACCTGGTGCTTCTATTCCTTCTTCTCTTCCTCGGCGCTCTCTGCGACCTCGGCGGTTGTGGTTTTTTCTGGACGCAACAACGGGAAGAGAATCACGTCGCGAATCGTGTGCTGATCTGTCAGCAGCATGCAGACTCGGTCCATGCCGATGCCGACGCCGCCGGCCGGCGGCATGCCGTAAGACAGCGCTCGAATATAGTCCTCGTCCATCTGGTGAGCCTCGTCGTCGCCGCGCTCGCGTTCTTGCAATTGTCCTTCGAAGCGGCGGCGCTGATCTTCGGGATCATTGAGTTCGCTGAAACCGTTGGCGATTTCCATCTTGCCAGCGAAAATTTCCCAGCGCTCGGTCCAGTCGGGCTCGTCCGGTTTCTGCTTGGAAAGCGGCGAAACCGCGGTGGGGAATTCATAAATAACCGTCGGCTGCATGAGGTGCTCTTCCGCTGCCGCTTCGAAAAGTGCAGCGATGTTCTTCCCTGTTGGGGCAGCGGGATCGTAGGCCATGTGCGAGTGTCCGGCGTTGAAGCGCTCGATCAGTTTTTTCAGTCCTTCGTTGCTGGCGAAGTCGCTCATCTCGGGCTTCGCTCCGGAGCCTTCAGGCCAGAATTTGATGATGGCCTCGCGCATGGTCATGCGCTGCCAGTTGGACCAGTCGAGCTCTTCCACGACTTCTTTGCCGTCCTCAAGGCGAGTCCATTTAGACTTCGGACTTCCGTTCACCGCGATGGCAGCTTCGGTGATCGACTGCATCGTGAGGTTCATGATGCCTTCGTAATTGGTGTAGGCCTGATACGCCTCAAGCATGGTGAACTCGGGATTCCAGCGCCATCCGAGGCCCTCGTTGCGGAAGTTGCGGTTGATTTCGTAGACGCGATCGAGGCCGCCGACGACCAGGCGCTTGAGATAGAGTTCCGGCGCGATGCGCAGATAGAGATCCATGTCGAGCGTGTTGTGATGCGTGACAAAGGGACGCGCCACCGCGCCTCCCGCGATGGGCTGCATCATCGGGGTTTCGACTTCGACGAATCCGTGCATGTCGAAGGTGCGACGAAAGGACTGAATCATCTTGGTGCGCTTCAAGAAGACCTCGCGCACCTCTGGGTTCATGAACAGATCGACGTAGCGTTGCCGGTAGCGCAGTTCGACATCGGTCAGGCCGTGCCACTTTTCGGGCAGGGGCAGAAGATCTTTGCTGAGGAACGTGATCTCTTCGACGTGCACGCTGAGTTCGCCGGTACGGGTGCGAAAGAGATATCCGCTGACGCCGATGTGGTCGCCGAGATCGAGCAACTTGTAGAGCTCGAATCCTTTTTCGCCGACCGCATCTTTCTTGACGTAGATCTGAAGTTTCTTGCCTTCCTGCTGGATGTGGGCGAACCCGGCCTTGCCCATGAGTCGGATGGCCATGATGCGTCCAGCAACGCGGACGCTAACGCGGGATTGGTCGAGTTCCTCGGCAGACTTCGGAGAGTAGTCAGCCAGGATCTGCTCGACGGTGTGAGTGAACTCATACTTGGTGCGGTAAACGGGCTGGCCGAGCGCCTCGATCTGCTTCAACTTCTCAAGCCGCAGTTTGTAAATGTTCTCGTCGAGAGCCAATGGGTTCCTTTAGTCCTGGTGAGGAAGGGAGATTATAAATGCGGGCTTTGGCTTTTTCGGGCTTTGGGCTTCGGGCTTTGGGCTTTCGTTTGGGATTGGATACTCTGCATCGTTTGTTTTTCGGTCAATTTAGATAAATTCTTGATTCCATTGTAGTTAGGAAGCGATGATCTGCATGTTGGCTCGCAAAATATTGATTCTGAACGGTTTATACGCAAATTCTTCCATTAAAAGGACTTAGGTTGATCGCCCTGTGAAGCTGTTTTTCGTGCGTCCTCGACAAATTATTGATGGCATTAAGGTTATCCCGACTGTCATCGACTGACTCATGCGTAAATTCTTGATTCTGCATGGTTTTCTCGTAACGTATTCCAAAATAAGGACTTACCTCCATTGCAATCACGCAATACTCGCCCGCTGCAGAAGCGCGGAGATAGATTCTTCGACTGCATGTGTCATCTTCGCTCGTGACGCACTTTGCTCTGGATGACATTTCTGATGACATTTCTTCCGTCTGCACACGGGCGGTCTGCATGGCTCTATTTTGGCAGGTCTAAATCCTGAGTAAAGGTCATTCATCACATCTAACGAAGTGGGCCTGTGGAAAATCTACGTGGCCGAACTCCTATCAAAGGCAGCCATGAGTTTGGCGCGGTGAATCAGGAGGTGGGAGGGGCTGCGATCGCATTGATGTTTTTGCCGGATTTCGGGCGCGGTGAAATTCTGGCTGCCCAACGCAATCGACACGTACTGGGACTTTGACGTGCACCGCACGATTCTGGCGCACAAGCTTTCGGAGTTCGAGTTGTTTGCAGTCGATACGAAAGAGAGTGTGCCGGAGGCGAGATAGTGAGCGCGTGCTAAAAGAGCGTTTCCGCATTCTTTGGGTATGACGGTAGGGATCCTTCGACTGCTCTGGATGACATTTCATCGGCCGGGGATGGTCCAATTCGGCAGGTATTGTGGCGCGAGCTGCATTCTTTCGCCGCTTGCGGCTGTTTCTATACCACCGCGGACATGCAACCGATTGGTTGCAGATTCGCCTTCTCCGGTGGCGACATGCTTCGCTTCGCAGATCAAAATCCCCACTTCTGGCAAAACCGGCCAGAAATGGGGCACCCGTGTATGAACCCGCTTATGCGGCGTCGATGCGGGCTGGAGTGGCGGAAAAGGGGAAAAGTGGATTACAGTTAGGCATCGCTTTTTAGGCATGTGCTTTGTGGGGAGGGGAAGATGATCCGCATGAAATTGACCTGCTTGTTGATCGGAGTGTGCCTGGTCGCAGCAGTGGGTGCGGCACCGGCGTTGGCCCTGGATGATGACATGCACGGGCATCATCACGACGCGAGCGAGAAGCTGGGGAAGGTGTCGTTTCCGATATCGTGCGCGGCGGGGTCGCGGGCTGAGTTTGAACGCGGCGTGGCGCTGCTGCATTCGTTTGGATATGAAGAGGCGGAGGAGCAGTTCACGGAATTAACGAAGAAAGATCCGGCATGCGCGATGGCGCATTGGGGAATCGCGATGAGCTTGTTCCATGAGATATGGGAACGTCCGGAAGATGCGACTTTGAAGCATGGGCATGAGGAGATCGAGGCGGCGCAGAAATTGGGCGCGAAGACGGAGCGGGAGCGCGGGTATATCTCGGCGCTAGGCGTGTTTTATAGCGATCCGTCGAAGGCGGATTATCTGAAGCAGGCGGCTGCCTATTCGGACGCGATGGGGAAGTTGTATGCGAAGTATCCCGACGATCTGGAGGCTGGGGCGTTTTATGCGCTGTCGCTGATGGCGGCGGAGAAGCCGGATGACAGCACACACGAGGCCACGAAGAAGGCAGTAGCGGTGCTGAATCCGCTGTTTCAGAAGGAACCGGAGCATCCGGGACTGGCGCATTACATTATTCATGCGTGCGATTCGCCCGATATGGCGCCGATGGGGCTGGTAGCTGCGCGGCGGTACGCGGACATTGCGTCGTCGTCGGCGCACGCGGTGCATATGCCGTCGCACATTTTTGCGCGGCTGGGACTGTGGCAGGAGGATATCCAGGCGAACTTGAAGTCGGTGGCGCTGACTCAAAAGTCGGGGGCGATGTACATGCGCGGGCACGAGCTGCACGCGATGCACTTTTTGCTCTACGCGTATTTACAGACCGGGCAGGATGAAGCGGCGAAGCAGATTGTAGAGAAGTCGAAGGAGATCATCGCGGGTGCGCAAACCATGGACGACACCGGGATGCTGGAGTACATGGGCTTCGCGGCGGCGCACTTCCCTGCTCTCTACGATCTGGAGATGCGGCATTGGTCGGATGCGATGAAGTTGGAGCCGGCAGCGAATGCACCAGCGCATTTACAGACGATCACTTATTGGGCACGGGTGATTGGGGCGGCGCGCATGGGCGATGTGGACGGGGCTCGAAAGAATGCGAAGTTGTTCGATGACGCCGAGGAAGCGACGCGGAAGTCGCAATACGCGTACTTGCTGGAGGGAAGCAAGGCGTCATCGGCGCGGGATGAAGTGCACGCGTGGCTGGCGTTTGCGGAGAAGAACAACGATGAGGCGCTGCGGCTGATGCGTGGGGTGGCGGATCTTCAGGATCGGGCGGGGAAGGCGGAGGTGGATATTCCGGCGCGCGAGATGCTGGCGGATATGCTGGTGGAGATGAAGCAGCCGGAGAATGCGCTAGCAGAGTATGAGAAGTCGATGAAGATCGATCCGAACCGGTTTAATGGGCTGGCCGGGGCGGCGCATGCCGCGGAGGAAGCGCATCAGACGTCGAAGGCGAATACGTATTCCAGCCAGTTGCTGAAGAATTGCGATGGGGGGAAACATTCGGAGCGTCCGGAGTTGCAGAGCGCAAAGATGCTGGTTGCGAGGAATGGCGAGTGAACGTTGTGCGATTCTCGGGGGGATTCATTGCATCGCGACTCGACGCGTCGTGAGAATTCCCTTGGGCGGCGTGGGGTCGGTGAGCCGGTAGGGATCCTTCGACTGCGGTTGTTCGTTGCGCTGGGCGCAAGGAACAGTCCTCGCTCAGGATGACAGATCTTTTAGGTTCTGCCACGACACTGATATCGCTTTCGTTTGATACAGATTTCATTCCGCGCTTTGCGCGCAAGCCCGGCCAATGCGTCAGGCCTACAAAGGACAATCCACGCTTCTCGCGCAGGGCACGCGGAAAACGGCGCACTCGCCTGCTCCAGTTCCTCTTATCAACTTACAACGCATCGATTCTCTAGCGCTCGAACAGGGATAGCGGAATGGATTCGCCTATCGCCTTGTACCCTGCAGGACTGGGGTGGAGATGGTCTCCGCAGTCGTAGGACGAGCGGAGGTGCTCGGGCTGACGGGGGTCGCGGACGACGATGTCGAAATCGAGGACGATATCGAAGTGGCCCTCACCGCGAATCCATTGATTGACGGCCTGGCGGTCGGCTTCACTCAGCGGGCCGGGATGATAGTAATCGGATCCGACGTAGGGCGTGATGGTGGCGCCGATCACTCGAATGCCATGGGCGTGCGCGCGGGCGATGATCTGCGCGTAGGCTGCCAGGACGCTTCGCACACGCGCCACATGTCCGGCGACGGGGACTTCTGCGGTGCGCGCGAGGCCGCCCAGATCGTTGACTCCTTCGAACACAATTAACCAGCGCACACCTGCCTGGGCCAACACGTCGCGGTCAAAACGGGCGAGGGCGTTTGGCCCGAGCCCGTCGGTCAGCAGATGATTACCGCCAATTCCCTGATTGGAGACGCCGACGTCGCGCGTGTCGCGCGAAGTTTGCAGGCGTGAGGCGAGGATGTCGGTCCAGCGATCGTTGCCGTTGGTAGTCGGTCCGTGGCCGTCGGTGATGGAATCGCCGAGCATCACGACGGAGGCTGCTTTCGCGTCAGAGAGCACGTCGATGGCTGAGATCTGGTACCAGTGGTCGACGTGCTTAGCTTCGGAGAGATCGGAGGCGCTGACGAGATTTCCGTGCACGAAATAAGATGTCGCCCGGGAGCCGGGATGGCCGGTCTCGGTCGCGGGCGGGACCTCGATATAGAAGGTCACGGCGAGATCAGAGAGCGCGGCGACCGGATCAGCGATGGGGTCGGAGACAAATTCTGCTCCGGGCGGAATCGACACGTCGGGCGATCCAGCGAAGGTAAGGGCTTTATCAGTTGTGGGATCGATGGCTGCGGACGAGGGAGTGAGCGGCCTCGCGATGTGGACCGAGTTGAAGTGCAACGCCTCGGTTCCGAATGCGTTGGAGAGGTGCACGCGCAGGGCGGTACCTCCTGCGGAGAGGTGAAAGATCTGGCGAACCGTAACATCGCGCAGGTCGGCGGCGGGCAATGCGTTCTGCGGCTCGGGAATTTGCTGCGAGGCGGACCAGGTGACGATCCAGACGGGCGGTTTGGCGGTTCGGGCGCAGAGCGGGATTGCGGTTTGCAGGAGGGCCAGTAGAGCGAGTGCGACTGCGCGGATGTGGACTGCGCGTTTCATGCGGAAGATTTAATATCGTTGCGATCAAAATCGCAAGAAGCGCAACGAGAATATCAGTTCGCCGGAGTGCCCGCGTGCGCGGCCCTTAAGGGCCGCTCTTCCACGGTCGTAAACGCATTGTTTGAATTTTTCCGCAGCTTTTTCAGGTCAGATGAGCCGATCGGGTGCTTCGACTGCGGTGGTTCGTAGCGCTTTGGCGCAACGAACGATCCTCGCTCCGGATGACAGGCTTTTAGATATCCGGGACGGACTCACGCTGCGTGTCATTGCGCACTTTAGCGCGATCCCGGGCGAAGGCATCCGGAGCTACAGGTTAGACTCCGCCTGCCACATTTCTTTCTGTATATTTTTATTGATCTTATCTAAGTACCTTGGTACATTGGTACCATGATTGATGAGGCGAAGCTACAGATTGAGCGGGTGCAGACCGGGGTGCGGATGGAGAAGCGCATCCTGAAAGTTTTGAAGGGGTTTGCCGAATATCACGACATGACGCTAGGCGATGTGCTGGAAGGCATTGTTTTGCACGCCTTTGATGGGAAGACGCCGTTCAGTCCGGCGTCGCTGGAGAAGATTCGCGATTTGAAGAAGTTCTACGAACTGGATCTGGATTCGAGCGCCAGTCACCGACTGCGGGAGATCAAGGCAAAGTCGGGGCGACGGCGGCGGGAGGAAGCATGACGAGCAGGTGCGGAATGATTGCGCTGCGGTTGGCGCTGGGAATCGTGATTCTGATCGAGGCCGTGATGTTTGTGATGCCGGGAGCGGCGCACGACTTTGCGCGGACCCATATGCCGGGGTTTGTACGGCTGGTGCTGGGATTCGGTGAGATCGCCGGAAGCCTGTTGTTGTTGATTCCGGGGACCGTGGTGCGCGGGGCGTGGTTGTTATTGGCGGTGTTTGTGATGGCGATTCTGTTGCACTTGCTGCATGGTTTTTACGGAGTTGGGAATCTGGTTGTGTACGCGGCAGCGGCTTTTGCGATCGCGGTGGGAAAGACTGGATAAGACGCATGGCAACCGCTCCATTCAAAGCGCTGTTGGTCGAAGGCACCTCCGGAGTCGGGAAATCTACGCTAATCGATGCACTCATTCGCCGTCACGTTGCGGAGTCACAGCCGAGAAAGATTCGCAGCTTGATTCACTTGGCACAGTCGCACACCTACGGACCGCTGGCGACAGGGGAAGACAACGGAACGTTGACCGCGGATGAAAACATACGCCATCTAGAAGGGATCGTGAAGCACATGGAGTGGCTGCACGCAAGCGTACAGGAGCACACACGGCCGTGGTGCTTCGTGATCATCGACGCCCTTCATCTGACCCATTGTGTACGTCCCGGAATAGTGAAATGGAACGATGTATCGCTCTTCGACGAACGAATGGCAGCGCTGGGATGCCGGCTGCTCTTTCTTGAAGTCTCGTCGTCGACGATCTGGGAGCGCGGAATTAAGCCGCGGATGGAGGAACAATTCATCCGTGAATATGCCAGAAAATTCGGTGGCACCCATGAGGAGATCCATCAATATTTCGTCCAAGAGCAGGATGAGATGGCCAGACTGTTCTCGCAATCCGGGATGCCTAAGCTGATGGTGAGAAACGAAGGCGAGTTCGAAGCCAAGCTCGGTGCGGTATACGAGTTTTGGACGCAGGACGCTTAGAGAGGTTTCCGGGAAAGGTCGATGGCGGCGTTGCCCGGTCCTGATATGCGGATCATCGATATGAAATTCGAGCCGTCTCAATTGATCGAGCGTTTTGAAAGGGATCTGAATTCAAGTGAGGGCTTTCATCATGCCGATCATGTGCAGTTGGCGTTTGCTTATTTGTCCGTATGTCCGCCGCTGGAGGCGTTGGATCGATTCTCGAGGGCTCTCAAGCGATATGCGGAGGGTCAGGGAAAATCGGGACTGTATCACGAGACGATTACACACGCTTATTTCTTTCTGATTCGGGAGAGGATGGCGCGGACTGGCGCGGTGGAATGGGAAGAGTTCGCGCGACGGAATCCGGACCTGTTGGAATGGAAGCCGGGCGTGCTCGGGAAGTATTACCGGGAATCGACACTGCAGTCGGATTTGGCGCGGAGCGTGTTTTTGTTTCCGGACAAGTGCGACACCGTCTGACATCCCTCAGGGGCTGAAGCCCCCGAGTGGGAGGCGCTTTGACGCGGCGCTAAAGCGCCGCTCTTCCACGTTAGTCGGCCGACAATCTTGGGCGCAATCAACAGTCTTGCGGGTTCACATCGGCAGTCTCGTGCATTCAAATCGACAGTCTTGCGGGCGAAGCAGTTCTGGATCTCGAAGGATAGGCTGCTGTTTGTGCGGGTGATTGAGCCCGTGCAGGGAGATGCTTCGAGGCTGAATGATATTCGGTTCGTTCATTATCAGCCGCTGGCGGGGGCGTGGATTGCGGCCGGCGTTGAAGTGTATTCCGAGGGGAAGAAGGTGTTTTCAGAAGATTATTCGGACATTCAGGCGAATGTGAAGTTGGATCGGGGGACGTTTGATCCGGAAAAGTTCGCGATGACGCATTGGGAGAAGTAGAGTTTCGGGTTTCGAGTTTCGAGTTTCGGCTACAGTGGTCGATCCGGATACATGGCTTTCGGAAAGCGCAGATGGATCAAGCCGGCGCAGACGAGCAAGACAACGATGGAGAAGATGCTGCCTTCCGGCCCTGCCGAGCCTCCGGTAAGCCAACTCGGGCCCGTGGACGGAGGAGTTCAGGAACCGGCCCACGCCAAGAAGTCCGCTGTCGGGCGTGCCGTAGAAGAAAGTCTGAGCCCAATCCCAGGCCGCGTGGTATCCGATGGCGAACCAGAGAGTGCCGGTGCGGCGGATCATGAGGCAAAACAGCAGGCCGGTCACAATTACCTGCAGAATGCCCAGCACGTTTTCTCCGTGATTGCCGAGGTGCGCAGCGCCGAAGACAGCGGAGAGCAATAGCGCCGCGGGCCAGAAACGCAGGCGGCGCGACATGGTGAACAGCCAGTATCCGCGGAAGGCTAGCTCCTCATTGAGTGACACAGCAAGAAACGTGAGCCCCCATCCGAGCGCCCAGCGGAGAGTTGCGCCTCGATCGAGCGCAACGGAGTTGAGACGAAAGTGTCCTGAAGCCCAGAGGATCAGCAGAATCGCCGAGAGCATGGCAAAGCCCCAGATGGCGCCTTCCCAAAATCTGGCTCCGAAGGCCTGCCGGAGCGGGATGCCGTAATTGTCGAGGGGACGTTTCTCGATGCGCGATACGATGAGAGTCGCCAACGTGACGAAGAACGTCATCAAACCTTTGATCGGAAGATCGTTCTGCACGGTCATAACGGAACGATTTGGAGTTCCGATCAGATGCAATCCAAAGACGAGGACAGCTGGAATGCCGAAGGCGATTCCGGCCCAGATCAAAAGACGGTCGCGATCAGTGCGACCCCATGGCCTGGGTGCTGCTTCGCTTGGTTGCTGCGGGTCAGCCGGGATTGACGGCTGGTCCGGGAACTCAGTGATGACGTTCGAACGAGATTCATCGGGCAAGGGATTGCCTCCCGCGGGCGAAACAGAGTATGACAGCAGAGCGCGTAATACGCCACCGATGACACCAAGTTTGACAAGTCCGATATGGCATCACGAATTTTGAAACAAGCTGTTTCTCTTGAAGTGGTGCGCTCGGTGCGCTAGGATGGCCTGCTGAGTCGAAGCCTATGCCCCAGAACTACGTTCCCGTCTTTATTTTTATTGTCATTGTCGGCACGTTGCTTCCCATCACATTGCTGCTGGCAAAGCTGGTGAGGCCGTCGAACCCGTCGAAGACCAAGCTGATGCCGTATGAGTGCGGCATTGATCCCATCGACAATGCGCGCGGACGTTATACGGTGCGGTTTTACATTATCGCCATTCTGTTTGTGGTGTTCGACGTGGAGACGATTTTTTTGTTTCCATGGGCGGTGAAGTTTAAGGCGTTTGGATTATTCGGTCTGCTGGAGATGTTGGTCTTTTTGGCGATTTTGATCGTGGGATATATATGGGTGTGGAAGAAGGGCGCGCTGGAGTGGGTTTAGGCAGACTTAACCATTTAATCATTTAGACATTTAGTCATTGGGCGATTGAGTCATTTGGTAATTGATTGTTTCCGCCTGGACCTTGGAAGGTCGGACCGAGAGCGAATCGCTCAACGGCTCAATCACGCAATGGTTAAATGACTCGATGATTAAATGATTAAATGACTCAATAACTCATGTCCGCACCGCCGCTTACTACGATGGATTCTTCTCCGGCTGAGACGTTTCGCGCGTCGCGGTGGACGCAGGGGAATTTTTTGTTTCCGACGAAGCTGGTGATCAGCCCGCAGCGCGTGTCGCGGGTGAAGTCGCGGCTGTTCGGCAGCAATGAAGAGAGTATCGCGATGTCGAAGATCGCCTCGGTGCACATTAACACTGGGGTGTTCTGGTCAGAGATCGTGATCGAATCGACGGGCGGGACCGATCCCATCACCAGCCATGGGCACCGCAAGAAGGATGCGCAACGCATCCGGGATCTGATCGAGAGCTATCAGGCGCAGGCGCGGTAAGCAGCGGATTCGTTGCACCCGATCCGTTCCTCTGCAGACTTCCTTTCCAGCTGAACCGGTTGAAGAAGAATTCTCAAAAGCTAATTCTGCGCGGAATGGGGATTTGCGCGAAATTTCTTTCAAGCTGCGAAAATGCGGGCGCGACACAAAAACTTTTACAACTTCTTGTGTTCGCGGTCGTTGACACTCTGTTCTCAAGCTGATAAAAGTTAACGTTCTTTCGAACGCAGCCCGCGCCGGAGACTGTGCCGTCGCCTTATGTCGGACGAAATCAAATCCCCCACTCCACCGCCGCCGGAAAATGAGAAACCGACGGCGGATAAGCCCGCAACCCCGGGCGGAGTGAAATCTACACCCTCCGGCTCAGTACAATCTGAAACGAAAACGACTCCCACCAAGCCTTCTCCAGCGTCAGAAACATCGACTCCAGCAAAGAGTGCAGCACCGGCCACTCCGGCGAAACCCGCCGCGGCGCCTCCGAAGCCAGCTGCCCCGGTGCCGGCGCCCTGGAATTCGCCAATGGTGGACAAGTTCAAGCGGATGTATGGGTCGGGGGTGAACGCGCTGACGCATCTCGGGCAGAACTATTTGGAAGTGGACCGGTCGTTGATCCCTGAGATTCTGCAGGTTCTGCGCGATGAGGAGCAGTTCGATTACTGCGTCGATGTGACCGCGGTGCACTATCCCAAGCGCGAGAAGCAGTTTGATGTGGTGTGGATTTTGTATTCGTTTGCGCGCAACGAGCGCATCCGCGTGAAGACGCAGATTGCGGATGGCGAGAGCCTGGCGAGTTCCGTGCCTTTGTGGGCGACGTGCAACTGGCTGGAGCGCGAAGTGTATGACATGTTTGGAATCAAGTTCGATGGGCATCCGGATATGAAGCGGATTTTGCTGCCGGATGGATGGAAGGGTCATCCGTTGCGCAAGGATTACGGGATTCTGCAACAGGATGAGGAATGGGTGCAGATCAATTTAGGGATCGAGACCGGGCAATGAGGGTGAGAAGCGCTCACCACAGAGGACACAGGGTCTCACAGGGACAAACCGAATCATAGATGACTGATCCGAAGACACTCTCGCCGCTCGATCTGGACACGCCGGACAAGACGTTTCTGGACGCGAACGAGCTCGTCATCAATATGGGGCCGCAGCATCCGGCGACCCATGGTGTGCTGCGAGTGATCCTGCGACTGGATGGCGAAAAGGTTCTTGGGCTCGAATGCGTCATCGGATATCTGCATCGCGGCGTAGAGAAAATTGCGGAGAATCGCACGTACACAATGTTCAATCCGTACGTGGACCGCATGGATTACGTTGCCGCGGTCTCGAACGGGCTGGGATACTGCGAAGCGGTTGAGAAGCTGCTAAGCGTGGAAGCGCCGCCGCGGGCACAGTACATCCGCGTGATTCTGACCGAATTGAACCGGATTGCCAGCCACCAGCTTTGGCTGGGAACGCACGCGCTGGATATCGGGGCGATCACGCCGCTGTTTTATACCTTCCGTGATCGCGAGGAGATTCTCAAGATTTTTGAGAAGTACTGCGGCGCG
The DNA here is from genome assembly GCA_963711365.1 of Terriglobia bacterium. GTDB lineage: Bacteria > Acidobacteriota > Terriglobia > Terriglobales > Acidobacteriaceae > Sulfotelmatobacter. Next base: position 204,691 of record CAVQDY010000007.1, read on the forward strand.
CGGCTGACGACGCACGCGTTTCGTATTGGCGGATTGCAGTACGAAGCGTACGAAGGATTCGAGCAGGATGTGAAGAATTTCGTCAGCTTCGTAAAGCCGAAGATTGATGAGTACGAAGAGTTGCTGACCACGAACCGGATCTGGCTGGAACGGACGAAGGGCGTTGGGGTGATTTCAGGGAAAGACTGCATTGCCCTGGGCGTCACCGGGCCGGTGCTGCGGGCTAGCGGCGTGAAGTGGGACATCCGGAAGGCGCTGCCCTACGCTAATTACAAGAACTTCGATTTCGAGATTCCGACGGGACAGAACGGCGACACGTATGACCGGTACCTGGTGCGCATGGTGGAGATGCGGCAGTCGCTGCGAATTATTGAGCAGGCGGTGGCCGGAATTCCTGAGGGTCCGATCATGGCGAAGGTGCCGAAGGTGATGAAGCCTCCGGTGGGCGAGGTCTACCACTCGATCGAGGCGCCGAAGGGTGAGCTGGGGTATTTCATTGTGAGCGATGGATCGACGCTGCCGTATCGGGTGCGCGTGCGTCCGCCGAGTTTTGTGAATTTGCAGGCGCTCGATCTCATGTGCCGCGACCAACTCGTGGCCGACGTGATCGCGGTGATCGGAACGCTGGACATCGTTTTGGGCGAGGTGGATCGCTGATGCACGAGTTTGTCCAGTACGTCCAGTCTTATCTCGACAGCAACCAGACACCGGGCGGCGCGGGGAACATCTTTTGGGCCGTGGTTTATGTGTTGCTGGTTTTCGTAGGGCTATCCATCGCGGTGATCTGCATGAACTGGCTGGAGCGCAAGATTCTGGCACACATGCAGGTGCGGCTGGGACCGATGCGGGTGGGACCGCACGGACTGTTGCAGCCCATCGCCGATGCATTGAAGCTGCTGCTGAAGGAAGACATCATTCCTGACGGCGCAGACAAGATTGTTTTCTGGGTGGCGCCGTTCATCGTGGTACTGGCGGCGTTCACCGTGTTTGTTGTCGTTCCTTTTGGCCCTACGCACGCCATCACTGACATGAACATCGGAATTCTGTTCATGCTGGGTGTGTCGTCCCTGGCGGTGCTCGGTATTGTGACCGCCGGGTGGGCCTCCAATTCTCACTACCCGCTGATCGGGGCGCTGCGCTCGAGTGCGCAGATGGTCTCGTATGAAGTGGCCATGGGACTGGCGGTGGTTTCGGCGGTGATGATGACGAGCCTGAGCGTCGACGGTGGAACGCTGAGCATGATCGGCATCGTCGAGGCGCAGAAGGAACAAGGGGTATGGTTCCTGTTCAAGTTCTTTCCGCTGGGACTGATTGCATTCGGGATCTTCGCGATCGCAATGGTGGCGGAGACGAATCGCGCCCCGTTCGATTTGCCGGAAGCGGAGTCTGAACTCACGGCGGGATTCCATACCGAATACAGCGGGTTTCGCTGGTCTTTATTCTTTCTGGCGGAATACTCGGCAATGATCGCGGTTTCTTCGATTGCCGTAACCCTGTGGGTGGGTGGATGGATGCGGCCGTTCCCGAACCTCTTGAACGGGCCGAACTGGGATCTGGCATTCTCGCTGATTCCTGGGCTTACGTTCTTGTTTTTTGCAGCGATCTGCTTCTATAACACGATGCGGATGCCGAAGCATCCTCTGTTCAAGATTCAGACGATTGGACTGGCAGGATTCGGTGTAGTGCTCGGATTGATCGGGCTGGTGATGTTTATTCCCGCGGTGCGCGTGCGGATCGAGGACATTTTCTGGTTTTCGGCAAAGGTTGCGGGATTCATGTACCTGTACATCTGGTATCGTGGCACGTTCCCAAGATATCGCTTTGACCAACTCATGAAAGTGGGATGGAAAGTTCTGTTGCCGGTAGGATTTGCGCTGCTGATTCTGACGGCGGTTGTCGGCATGAGGACGGAACTGTGGGCACAGGTGCAGGAGGTGCTGAACCGATGAATCCGGTGACAGCGAATCCTCCGGTTGCGACGCCGTTCTTCTTTTATGGACTTGCCGCCATTATGCTTATCGGCGGCATTCTGGTCATCACGCGAAAGAATGCCATTCATTCAGCGATGGCGCTGATTACAACGCTATTGGCGCAGGCTGCGCTGTATCTGATGCTCTATGCCCCGTTCGTGGCTGGCGTGCAGATCATTCTGTATGCGGGCGGCATCATGGTGCTGTTCCTGTTCGTCATCATGCTGATCTCGATCGAGCGCAACATGAAGGAACGCCAGTTCAACAGGCAGTGGCTGGTTGGGATCGTGGCCGCGGCCGCGCTGGGCGGATTGCTGATTGCGGTGTACACGACCACGACAAAAGGTGCAGTACTCTTCCCGCAGGGTAACGTCTCGTATGTGGAGTCCCAGAATACGCAGGCGATTGCCGGGTTGCTATTCGATCGGATGACCGGAATGTATATGTTCGCTTTCGAGATTGCGTCCCTGTTGTTGTTAGTGGCGATTATCGGAGCGGTGGTGATGGCGAAGAAGAGGATTTGAAAGCAGGGGATAGGGGCCAGGGATCAGTGGTCAGGGGTCAGTCGGCTTAAGGACTAGTTGCTGGATTATATGCACGCTTTGCTTGACATCTCGACGCTGCACTACTTGGTGCTCGGGGCGGCACTTTTTTTGCTGGGGGTGATTGGCGTACTCACGCGGCGGAACGTGGTGATCGTACTGATGTCGATTGAACTGATCCTCAATGCCGTCAATCTGAATCTGGTGGCGTTTTCGCGCTACTGGCAGGGGATTCACGGACCTTCGGCTCTGCATGGACAGGTGTTCGCGATTTTCGTCATTACCGACGCGGCGGCCGAGGCTGCCGTCGGACTTGGAATTTTGATCGCCTTCTTCCGTAATAAGGAGACGGTCAATGTGGATGAAGTGGATTTGTTGAAGTGGTAGGAAAGCAGCTTTCAGCTAGCAGCCTTCAGCTGTCAGCGGCCAGGTTGTCATTTTGACGAAAGCTGAGAGCTGACGGCTGAGTGCTTACATGCTTTTTCTCGACCACATCTATCTGATTCCGTTGCTGCCCGCGATTGGCGCGGCGCTCATGTTTTTTTTCGGGCGGCGGCTGCAGAAGTCGACCGTGAGCGCGGTATGCGTGGGAGCGGTAGTGCTCGCCTTCATCATGGCGTGCGGCGCAGTTCTGCAATACAACGTGTGGGCGGACGCGAATAATCATCAGCCTTATCAGAAAATTCTGTATACCTGGCTCGGGAGCGATACCGGACATCTCAATTACGTTACGCACGACGGATCGCAGTCCTCGTTTCAGGCCGACGCAGGATTTCTGCTGGATCCACTATCGAGCATCTGGCTGCTCTTCGTCACCGGCGTCGGGATGCTCATCCATATCTATTCGACCGGGTACATGGCGCACGAGGGCGGGTATTACCGATTTTTTGGATACCTGAACCTTTTCATGTTCTCGATGCTGACGCTGATCCTGGCGAACAACTATGTGCTGATGTTTGTGGGCTGGGAGGGCGTAGGACTGTGTTCGTACCTGCTGATCGGATTCTATTTCCAGCGCAAGTCGGCGAGCGATGCGGCGAATAAGGCGTTCATCGTGAACCGAATCGGTGACGCCGGGTTCCTGCTGGGGATGTTTTTCATCGCTTGGTATCTGGGATCGGTGCGCTACGTCGATGTGAATCATCTCGCCCGCAGCGGGCACTTCCAGATTGGCGATCCGATCATTACGGCGGCGACTCTTCTTCTATTCGTTGGCGCTTGCGGCAAGTCGGCGCAGCTTCCTCTTTATGTATGGCTGCCGGACGCAATGGAGGGCCCAACACCGGTAAGCGCGCTGATCCACGCGGCGACGATGGTGACGGCAGGCGTGTACATGGTGGCCCGATCGAATGCGTTGTTTGTGCTGGCACCGACGTCGATGAAGGTAGTGGCGGTGGTGGGCGCGCTGACGGCGATCTTCGCGGCATCGATAGGCCTGGTGCAGAACGACATCAAGCGCGTGCTGGCTTATTCCACTGTGTCGCAGCTGGGATATATGTTTCTGGCGCTGGGCGTGGGAGCTTTTGCCGCCGGCGTCTTTCATGTCTTCACGCACGCCTTCTTCAAAGCACTGCTCTTCCTCGGCGCGGGGTCGGTGATCCATGCGATGAGCGGCGAGCAAGACATGCGAAACATGGGCGGACTGGCGGAGAAGATTCCCGTCACGTACCGCACGATGTTGATTGCGACGCTGGCGATCGCGGGCATTCCGCCGTTTGCCGGATTTTTCTCGAAGGACGAAATCCTGTGGCAGGCGTGGACCAGCGAGGGCATTGCGTATCACGTCTTGTGGATCATCGGATACGTTACCGCCTGGATGACGGCGATTCTACATGTTCCGGTTGATGTATCTGACGTTCTGGAGCCCGTCGCGCGTCGCCAGCCATGAAGTTGAGCACCACATTCATGAGTCTCCGGCGTCGATGACCATGCCGCTGGTCGTGCTGGCGGTGATGTCGCTCTTCGCAGGATTCCTCGGGTTCCCGCAGAGTCTGGCGCGGCTGGTGGGCAGTCATGCGGAAACAAATCGGTTCGAGGCGTATCTGGCGCCAGTATTCGCGAGAGAGGCTCCGGTATTTGCGAAGGAAGAACCGGGGCAACTGGCGGCTGGAACCAAGGAAGAAGAGAAGACGAGCGGTACGGAATACCTGCTGATGATCCTGTCGGTGGGCGCGGCCGCCTTGGGCTGGTACATGGCGGGACGATCGTATCGCAAAGCGGGCAAAGGTTATGTCGAGCCGATTCAGGCGATCTCACCTCCCGTGTACGCGACTTTGCTGAACAAGTATTACGTCGATGAAGGGTACGATTACGTTTTCACCGGACGGAAGAAGTTGGGCGGGGTGCGCCTGGGCACCATGGGACTGGGTGAAGCGAGTTCATGGTTTGACGCGAATGTAATCGACGGCGCCGTCAACGCCGCCGGATGGATGACGCGTCTCGCCGCAAAGATTTCGAGTTGGTGGGACAAGTGGATCATCGACGGAGTCGGGGTTAATGGCCCGGCGATTATTGCGCGAATGCTGAGTTATCCGGCACGTTTGTTGGAGTGGGGACTGGTGCAGTGGTATGCGCTGGTCATGACCGCGGGGCTGGTCGGGTTCGTGTTTTATTACGTGTACCGCTGAGGGGTGAGCTGCGAGTTTTGAGCGACGCAAGCAAGTCCCGGGTTGCTCCAAGCTCGCAGCTGGCAATTCATCGCCGAGAAGCTAGAAGCTGACTATGGAATCTCACATACTCTCCATCATCTTATTCACGCCGCTGCTGGGCGCGTTTGTTCTCTTATTCGTTCCGAAGGAGAACAAGGACGCGATTCGCTGGGTTGCGAACATCTTCGCGCTGGGCGGCTTCCTGATCTCGCTGCCGATGGTCCCGATGTTCTGGGCGCTGCGCTTCGAGCCCGGCTTCAAGTTCGTGGAGGGCACGTCCAACAACTGGATTCCCTCGATTGGCGCGGGCTACGTGCTGGGTATCGACGGCATTTCGTTCCTGCTGATCATGCTGACCACGCTGCTGGGATGGATTTCGATTCTGTCGTCGTGGACGGCAATCGAGAACCGGGTGAAGGAATACTACATCTGGTTTCTGGTGCTGCAGACGGGCATGCTGGGCGTCTTTATGGCGCTGGATTTCTTCCTGTTCTTTGTGTTCTGGGAAGCGATGCTGGTGCCGATGTATCTGCTGATCGGTATATGGGGCGGCCCGCGAAAGCTTTACGCCGCGATCAAGTTCTTCCTCTACACACTGGCCGGATCCGTGCTGATGCTGCTGGGCATTCTATTCCTGTATTTCCATCATCACACCCTGACGGGCGTTTACACGTTCAGCCTGCAAGCACTGTATGAGAGCGCGCCGAAGATTTATTCCGACTACGGACCGTCTGTAGCGATCCTGTTGTTCCTCAGCTTCTTCTTCGCGTTTGCCATCAAGGTGCCGATGTTCCCGTTCCATACATGGCTGCCGGATGCGCACGTGGAGGCCCCGACGGCGGGATCGGTGATTCTGGCGGGCGTCCTGCTGAAGATGGGGACGTACGGATTTATCCGCTTCTCACTTCCCTTCTTTCCCGACGTGCTGGCGCATACCAAGGTTCGCAGCTGGATGATTGCGCTATCGATCATAGGGATCATTTACGGCGCGCTGGTTTCGCTGATGCAGAAAGACATGAAGAAGCTGGTGGCGTATTCGTCGGTCAGCCACCTGGGATTCTGCACGCTGGGAATTTTCGCACTCACCCCACTTGGAATCAGCGGATCGGTGCTGCAGCAGATCAATCACGGAATTTCGACGGGCGCGCTGTTCTTGATCGTGGGCATCCTGTATGAACGGCGGCACACGCGCGAGATCTCGGAGTATGGCGGTATTTCCAACGTGATGCCGGTCTACGCGACCATCACGATGATCATGTTCCTCTCGTCGATGGGACTGCCGCTGCTGAATGGGTTTGTCGGCGAGTTCACGATTCTGCAGGGCACGTTCATGGAGAACTGGCGATGGGGCGCGTGGGCTGTTCCAGGCGTGGTGCTGGCTGCGGCGTATCTGCTGTGGCTCTACCAGCGCGTGTTCTTCGGGACGGTGACCAATCCGAAGAACGAGAAGCTGCACGATCTGACGCCGCGGGAAGTGGCCACGTTTGTGCCGCTCCTGATCATGGCATTCTGGATCGGTCTTTATCCCAAGCCGTTTTTCCAGATTCTTGAGCAGCCGGTGAATCACACCATGGCTTTGGCGCGACCTGACTATCCGCTGCCAGGCGGAGCCGTGAATGCCTCTGTGCAACCGCCGGCGGTGGTGCGTGCAGCTGTAGCGGAGCCCGCTGCACCAAGTCCAGCGATGGTAAAGGCGGCTACTGCCAAGGCTGCTCATGCCGGCGCGCATACGTCACCGTCCAAGGCTGAGCCTGCCAAGGGGAGCAATCCGTGAACTGGACCGACTACCTGCTGGCGCTGCCGATCACGTTGCTCACGCTGTTTGCGCTCGGCATTCTGATGATCGACTTCATGCTTCCCAAGGACATGAAGTGGTTGAACGCCGTGACCGCATTCATTGGCGTGTGTTTCTCGGCGGCCGGCGTGTACAAGATCCAAATGACGCTGCCGAATGGCGCTGTCGGGATGCTTGGCACCATGCACGTCGACCGGTTCGCGTTGTACTTCTTCTACCTATTTCTTGCAGGGACGGCGGTCGCCATCCTGATCTCGGTGAAATATCTTGAGACGGAGCACGAGAATCACGGTGAGTACTACGCTCTGATGCTGTTGTCGGTCGCGGGCATGATGTGCATGGCCGCGGGTTTCGATGTCGTTCTCATCTTCATCGGCCTGGAGCTGATGGCGATCTCGACTTACGTGCTGGTGGGATTCCTGCGGCGGGACCGGCGATCGAATGAAGCGGCCTTGAAATACCTGCTGCTGGGTGCGTTCTCGTCCGGGATATTCGCGTATGGATTGTCGCTGCTGTACGGTTTGAGCGGCAGCACCAGCCTCGCCATCATCAATCAGGAAATTGGTAAACGCATTCTGGACCCACAGTACCGCCCGGTTGCAATTGTGGCATTGATCACCACGATGACGGGGCTGTTCTTCAAGATCGCGGCGATTCCCTTCCACCAGTGGGCACCAGACGCATATGAGGGCGCGCCCACGAGCATCACTGGATTCATGTCGGTGGCAGTCAAGGCAGCGGGCTGGGCGATGCTTTTGCGGATCTTGCTGTGGGGACTGTTTCCGATGCGCGCGATCTGGGGGCCGATTATCGTTTTCGTTTCAATCGCGACCATGACGGGCGCGAACTTCGCGGCGCTGACGCAGACCAACACCAAGCGACTGCTGGCATACTCTTCGATCGCGCATGTCGGCTACATGCTGCTGGCGATGGTGGTGTTGTCGACCGCCGAATATCCCAGCCAGCCGTATGATTGACGCCCTCAAGGGCATTTTGATTTACCTGCTGGTGTACACATTCATGAACATCGGTGCGTTCGCGGTTATCACGTCGCTGCGGCACCGAAATATCGCTGGAGACGATCTCGACGATCTTAACGGGCTTTATTCGCGCGCGCCGGTCGAAGCCGTATTGATGCTGGTGTTCATGCTGTCGCTGGCGGGGATTCCGCCACTAGCAGGATTCTGGGGAAAGTACTTCATCTTCCTGAGCCTGATCGAGTCGCAGCACTATGCGCTGGCTGCCTTTGGCGTGCTCTATTCCGTCTTCGGCCTTTATTACTATCTGAAGATCGCCAATGCGATGTTCATGCGCCAAGCGGAGAAAGGCGAGGAGAGGTTGCCCGTCAGCTGGACGATGCGGGCGGCTTTGGGGATTACGGCCCTGGCGACGATCTATATCGGAGTCATGCCCAACCGGTTCATCGAAATGGTGAACTGGAGTCTGGGAATCGCGCAGACGGACGAATGTAGCGAGGTTGGTGCACTAGCCTGGGGGACCTGGTCCCCGAGCGGGTGACCGAGAACGGTAGGGATCCTTCGACTGCGATTTTGTTTCGCTTCTCTCCCCAAAATCTTCGTTCTGGACGATAGATCATAGGATTGGGTAGAGGTGTCCGGCGTAGAATCGTTTTGCGCATGCCTGCTGAAAAAGATCCCGACGAAAAGAAGAGTCCATGGGTTCAGTTCGGACGCTTCAGCCAACTGGCGTTCATGCTACCGGCGGGCACAGTTGCGGGCTATCTGATTGGCGCTCTTCTGGACAAATGGCTGCATAAGAACTGGATCAGCATCGTCGGCCTGCTGCTGGGAACGGCGGGCGGACTGATCGAGGTCATCCGCACCGCAGCGCGCGAGACCAAAGAATAGATAGTGCGGCTTGGGACTGGGTGCGAGTTCTCCGAAGTTGGAACTGGACTTTGAAAGGAACACACGCCTGACATTGGTGCAACCCAGTCCGAATTCCGAAGTCTTTTACTCGGGCGCGCTCGACCGGATCGGAAAATTCATGCTTGTGTTGGGACCTCTCGCGTCGGCGGGAGCTTGGGCGGGATTCGGTTTCAGAACCGCGATTGGAGTCATTCTTGGCTGCACCATTGCCTTTCTTAATTTTCATTGGCTGAAGAGCGGCGTAGCGGGGCTCGCCGATCGCGTGACGAATAGCGGTAAGCCGCTGTCCGGCAAAGGGATCGTGGCACGTTTCCTGCTGCGCTACATATTGTTGGGGATAGCTGCGTATGCTATATTAACCAGTTTCCCCGCGAGCCTTAAGGGCCTGTTCGCGGGCCTGTTTTTGCCCGTAGGAGCCATCGTCTGCGAAGCGGTTTATGAACTATACGCGGCGTTGGCCCATCGGATTTAGCTGGATTTCGACAGCGGGAAAATCCCCACTTCTGGCAAAACCCGCCAGAAATGGGGCACCCGGAACTCAGGAGCTAGCAGCTCGGTGCACGAACAACTCTGGTTCACACAAATACTGAATCATCTGTTTGCCTCGCCCGTAACCGCATTTTTGCGGATGCTGCATATTGAGCCGAAATATCCGACGGCGCCGATCAGCAATTCTTTCTCGATGGAATTGCTGGTCTTTTTTTTCCTGCTGATTTTATTCTTCCTGTTGCGTTCGCGGCTTTCGGTGGAATCGCCCGGCGGATTGCAGCACTCGTTTGAGGCGATTGAAGGATTCGTGCTGGGCCAGAGTCAAGAGATCATCGGACATCATAGCGAGCCGTACACGGCGTTTTTCGCGATCCTGTTCATCTTCATCCTGATCTGTAATCTGATCGGCCTGATTCCCGGATTTGAGTCGCCGACAGGGGTTCCGGTAGTACCGCTCGGTTGTGCTATCTGCGCGTTTCTGTACTATCACACGCAAGGTTTCAAGCACTCCGGCCTGAAGTATCTTCTGCACTTCTTCGGACCTCCGATGGAAGGCATGCCGCTGATTGCCCGCATTTTGCTGGCGGCGCTAATGCTGCCGATTGAACTGGTCAGCCACTTCGCGAGATTGCTTTCGCTCACCGTGCGTCTTTGGGCCAATATTTTTGCGGGCGACCTGATCACGCTGGTGTTCTTTTCGATGATTCCGATCGGTATTCCCATCATCTTCAGCGGACTGCATATCGTGGTGGCGGTGCTTCAAGCGTACGTATTCATGCTGCTGGCGATTATTTATGTTTCGGGTGCGGTGTCGGAAGAGCACTAAGAGCAGGGGTCAGGGGCCAGGGATTAGGGGCCAGTTTGTGGATCGCTCAGTGATCGGTTGCCGAGGGTCAGACTTCATTTTGCTGACCACTGACAACTGGCCACTGGCCACGGTCGTCAGCGTGAGGGCGTCTGCACGGTATGGCGTCAACCACCTCCTGGCGGCAATTTCATAAAAGGAGCAACATCCATGCGTTACCTCAGCCGTATTTTCATGACACTCTCAGCCCTGTGCTTCGCCATGCCTGCGTTCGCGCAAGGCGGTGGAACCAGCGATGCAGCCTGGGTCGCCATCACCGCCGGATTCTCGATGGCGATTGCCTCCGCGGTTTGCGGCCTTGCTCAAGGCAAGGCCGTTGCGGTCGGCAACCGAGTCTCTGGCGCGCAATCCCGCGGCTCGTCCCGGGATTCAGTTCGCGCTGATTCTGGGACTGGTGCTGATCGAGTCGCTGGCGCTGTACACACTGGCGATCATCTTCTTGAAGGTGAAGTAGGAAGTTTCGAGTTTCGAGTTTCTGGTTTCGAGTTTCGAAGTAAAAGCAAAGCCTCTGCTTCGGCAGAGGCTTTTCTCTTTTAGCTACGAGCTTTGAGCTACGAGCTACTAGCAAACCCGTTTGAAATCGAAGTGGACTCGAAGCTCGCGGCTCGAAGCCTGGAGCTCTGGGCTAGACCTTTCTCTCTCCGCCCCACTCGTGGCCTTTGTTTTGCGGTGCGGAGTTCAGGGCTTCGACCAGGAGGCGACGCAGTTTGTAACGGCTTTCGAGGTCCACGCTGACGATTTCGAATCCGACTTCGTTCACGCGGGCACGGCGCAAGAGCACGTGGGCCCTGATTTTGGATCGCATGCCCAGAGAAATTTCGAGATCCGCCTCGCTGCCGATGCGGAGATTGTCTTCCTTGGTGCCCATGCCCCCGCCAAGACTCAATTCGCGGATCATGATCCTGGATTTACCCCAGGAACTGCCGATGGTGCCTGCGACGGTTTTGGCCAATATCAGACGCTCATAGCGGCGCTGCCGTACCCAAGGACAGGCGGGAGCGGCGTCCAAGGGGGCGATGGCCAATTCTGCGGCTTCCAAGCCGCTATCGGACATCACCTGCGTACTGTAGCGGGGATCGGTTTTCGACAAGGCTTGGGCAGCTGCGATGCGAAGTTCGCGATGGTAGATCCATCCGAAAGTCTTCTTGGATTCAACGATGTCACGCAGCGTACCAACCGCTTCGGCGTCTTTGAGACGTCCGAGCGACTCAATCGCCTTCAATTGCACATACGGGCGAGCGAGAGGCAGCATCGCCCGGGCGTGCCATGGCGATGAGCGGAGGGACGGAGGTCATATCGCTGCTCATGCCGATTTCGTCGACGGCCTCGGGCAAAACCAGCGGATCCAAAATTTCAGCCAGTTCGAGCAGAGTACGCCCGCGATCGGCCGCGGCGCCATAGGCAATCTGGCGAACCACAATGTCGTGGTAAAAGCGGTTCCACTCGGGCAAACGTGCCGGGAGAAGCTCGAGGAGCGTTCCAACATCAAGACGGCTGATGAGGCCCACGGCGCTGGAAGCCTGGCGAGGTTGACCGGTGCGCAGAATCTCCCGCAACTGCATGAGGACCGGCGAGCCCAGCTCTTTCACGAGCTCGATCATGCGATCGCATTCGTCGCGGCGCATGCAGCGGAAGAAGCGGTCGGCGAGGTGCTCGGCTCCGGACTGGCTGGTGCGGCGCAGAACCTGCAGCATCTCAGGAGCGATAGGCTCCATGCGGATGGCTTCTTCAATGAATTCGGGCAGACGGTTTTCAACCCCGACGCGGGCGCGCATATCGGTCATCAGGACCGGGCGCTCGACGCTGATCAACTCCATGCCGGCACAGACTTCATTGATTGCGCCGTAATTCTTGGCTGCGCTTGACTCCTGAGCCAGGCGCACGAAAGCCGCGCTGAAGAGGCTCTGCATCTCAGCATCTTTTTCGGCAATGATCTGCTCGCTCAGCTTGCGAATGGCGTGTCCCATAGGCTCGCCGCCGAGGCGTGCATAAAGATCGGCGAGTTGACTCAGGCCAATAGCGGTTCGCCGGCGCGGCTCTGCGTCTTTCGCGCTCAGGCAACCGGAATAATTGTTGAGGATGTCGGTGGCGAGCTGGCGGTCGTCACGCTCCAGCAGCAGTTCGACGAACTGGCGCAGGTTTCGCGGAGGCACGCAGGGAGCTTCATGCGAGAGCAGCACGCTCTTCTTCCCCGCTTCGGGAACTTCGGACCAGAACATGCGGTCCAGGATGTCGGCATGCGACTCCACCAGAATCCCGGCCTTGCTCATCTTCTCTTCCTGCATTTTGAGAATCTGGCGCAGTGAGTCCATCTGGCGACTCATATGCTCCATCATCTGATGCACGGCATTGACTTTCACTTCGCCCTTCTGATAACGCTCGAGAGCGAAGCGGATGGCCATGTGCTCAGCGGCCTTCATCAACAGAGGAGTTTCTTCCTCTTCGGCGGAGGCGGCTTTTGCCGCCAGGCTGCCCAGCAGTTGCTGCAGGTTTAGCCGGGTATTGGGATCGGTTTGACTGAGTTCCTTCTGGATGTCTTCTTCTTTGACGCTTGGATCCTGCTGCACCTGGCCGAAGCGAGTCAGCAGTCGAATCGCCTGAACGACTTCCTGCTCCTGCAGGGGAACCATGCCACCGGTCCACGCAGGGGCGACGCCAGTGCCGGTACCTCCGGCGCCGGTGCCAGAGCCTCCGGGGCCGCGGTCTCCACTTTTCCCGGCGGGGAGGTTGGGGGCGCTACCCAGCGGAACCATGGGAGTGCCGTCCGCACTCTTTCCACCTCCGGAATTCGCACCCTCTGCAGCGGCAATGAGCTGTAATAGTTTCTGGGGATCGTTCAACCATTGCTTGAATTCGGGACCCAAGGTCTGCGCGGCTATCTGTGCGGCAATGCTGACATCGCCCGTGAGTGGGTCAGCGGCGACAAACTTCACTTCATTGATCTTGATGGTGCCTTGTTTGCCGTCGCCGAGCGCTTCTTTGATCTGCTTGGCGACGTCGCCCGCTTTCGACCCGGCCATCATGAACGCACGAACCAGGCGCACGAAATCTTCTTCGGTGACCTCTTTGGAGAAATGCAGACTGGCCAGACCAGCTGTGGAAAGGAGAGTTGCGAAACTTTTCTCAGCCTGTCCAGATTCGAGCGGAATGCCATCCAGCAGGAGTTTGTTATCAGAGACTCCCAGCAGAAAGCCCCCGGAAGGCAGGCCGATTTGCAACTCGCTCCATGTGGTTTCAAACTGGGCCTCGGTGCGCTTGTGACCGTAGCCGTACATCCGCGCGTACTTAATGAGGATGTTCAGGCTATGAACGAAGGCGCGCGCCGAAGCCGCACGTGCCGCTTGCGATGTGTCAATGCCGGCGATAAGAAACTCCTCGAAATCCCAATGTGCTCCTTAAGGTTAAGACGAAAAGGTAAGGTCCCCAAAGTTACGGAAGTAAGTGTTCACAGACGCATGGCGAAGATTGCAGAACGGATGGCTGGGGCAGCGGGACGAAAGGGCATGATTTTTGTTTGCGCGGGCTCAGCTAACGAAAGCTCACGGCGGAAAGGGCTTTGGGCTCGCAGAAATGGAAGAGTTTGATACTCCATTACCTCGGTAACTTCTCTTTCCACAGGCAGCCGGTTTTTACTAGAATGGCTTTCCGCTGCTGGATGAGTCCCGATGGATAATTTGATCTTCTGCATTATTGTGCAGCTCAATCTGATTTTTGGTGTCGCAGGCCTCGTTTGGCCGGACAAGCTGAAACCCGTATTTGGCGTGCTGATGTTCCCGTGGCCCGCCAGCTATCGCGCCATCCGGATGCATGGAATCGTGGCGATCGTGGGCTACGTTCTGGTGCTCGGCAAGCTGCTGGTCGTTTCCGGCTGAATACCGATATTTTGCTGGTTCTGCAAACCTAGCCCAGAGCCTCATCCTTTATTATCCCGCAGCTCCCCTCTCGCACTGAGGCGAACAACTCTTTGCGACTCCCAGTCATCGAAGCAACGGTTTAATTATCGAAGCCTTTTCCGCCCGAAGGGCATGGCATGGAAGCCCAAGTTCGACGCAACCGAATTCAGCGCGTTGCCGGTTCTATTTTTCTGATTCTGACTGTCTGTGTTCTATCGAACTGCGGGGGCTCCAGTTCTCCGACTCAGGCGCCAAATCCTACTCCCGGCCCATCTCCCTCGCCTTCTCCCTCAAACACTGCGCCCTCAATCACAAGCCAGCCTCAGAGTCAGACGGTGACTGCCCCAGCGACGGCCTCCTTCAGCGTGGCGGCTAGTGGGACAAAGCCACTCGCGTACCAGTGGAGTGAGAATGGAAGTCCGATCAGCGGAGCTACGTCAGCATCCTATACAACGCCGCCGACGACCGCGGCCGACAATGGCGACAAGTTCACGGTGGCGATCACCAACAGCGCGGGAACCGTGACGAGTAATGCGGCGTCACTCACGGTGAGCTCGGGGTCTTCGCCAGCGATTCCGCAGTTTTCCCATGTGTTTATCGTGCTGGAAGAGAATCACAGTTTCAGCGACGTAATTGGTAATCCGAATATGCCCTATCTGAACAGCCTGGCCAATGCGAACAGCCTGGCCACCCAGTACTATGCCGATGCTCATCCATCGCTTCCCAACTATTTTGAGTTGACCGTCGGCGAAGGAACGTCGATTACTGGGACTTCGGGAGATTCGTACGACGGAGTCGTCACGCAAGACAACGTCGTGCGAGCGCTGACGGCGGCGGGCAAGACATGGAAATCCTATGCAGAATCGCTGCCATCCGTGGGTTACCTGGGAGGCGATAGCGGACCGTATGTGCAACACCACAACCCGGTCGTTTATTTTTCGGACGTGCAACAGAGTTCATCACAGGCTGAAAATGTGGTTCCCTTCAGCCAATTGAGCACCGACATCGCGAATAATGCGCTGCCGGATTACGCCTTCATCGTGCCAAACGTGAACGATGACGCTCACAATTGTCCTGCGGGGATGCCGACCTGCACCGACACGCAGAAGCTTGCCGCGGCAGATCAGTGGCTTTCTACGAACATTGCGCCGCTACTGGCGAGCTCAGCCTTTCAGAACTCGCTGCTGATTGTTGTATTCGATGAAGCGGAAGACAGCGACACGGCTCATGGCGGCGGTCATGTGCCAGCGATCCTGATAAGCCCGATGGTGCGGAGCGGATACCAGTCCACGACGCTCTACCAACACGAAAGCACTTTGCGACTGATGATGGAAGCACTGGGAGTAGCGGATCTACCGGGAGCGGCGGCTGGCGCTCCGGATATGACGGAGTTTTTTCCTTGAGCGTGACGCGGAAGTCGCAGACAGCTTTTGCTTTCGTCAGAGCGCGCTAGTTCTTGACCGCAACGAAGTTCTTCGCGCCGTTAGAGTCAGCGGTCGCCAACGCTTCTTCGACGCTAGGCACCTTCCAGGTACGCAGCTTTCGAGCCAAGTTCGCAGCTTCGTCGGCGTCCCCGGTTTCGCGGTAGGCCGCAATCAAGAGCTTCATCGAGAGAGGATTTGCCACGTCTTCTTCCAGTTGAGGGATCGCGTCAGCATAGTTTTTCTGCGCGACCAGTAGAGTTCCCGCAGCGCCATGATAGGTACGCTCTGCGTTCACGCTCGATCCCTGGGACGTCATTTCTTCCAGTTCTGCGACCATTTTTGCTGCTGCAGCGATGTTTCCAGTACCAAGCGAGCGCTCGGCGCGGACACGCAGGATGCGAGCCTTTTCTTCCTGCAGATCGATCTGGGCGAGTTTACCGGACGCGGCGGCAAGCAAGGTTTCTGCTTGATCGAGATTCTTCATGGCTGCCGTGGGATCTGGCTCATACATGGCCATGACACGGTGTGCCCGCGCTTCCCAGATCCATTGCTCGAGGGATCGCGCTTGAGCGGCGGCATTCAAATAAGCCGCATCGGCTTCTGCGTACTTCTTTTCCCGCACGTAGGTTAGGGCCAGTTTCTGGGCATACTCGGCTTTAGCCGTGGGGCTTGGAGCCTGCTCGATGGCTTTCTCGTATTCCTTGCGAGCCTGAGCCTCTTGGCCCATCAGGGAATAGGTTTCGCCAAGCTCTTTCTGCGAGATGTAAAACGTAGGATCGATCTTCAGCGCCAGATGGTACTGCTCCAGGGCTTGGTTGTAGCGGCCGGCAAAGCGCAGCATCTCTCCGTAGGAATCGTGAGGATTGGGTTCGTTGGGCAGAAGGCTGATGTATTTGGCGATGGATTCGAGCGCCTTGTCGATGTCGCCTTCGCGCGAGTAGACATAGCCGATCTGGTTGTAACAGGGCGCGTAGTTTGGATCTTCGGCCAAGGCGCGAAGGGTGAACTTCTTCGAGATTTCGTATTCATCCTGCCAGCGGAAGAGCCAATAGCCAGCCATGAAATTCAAGCGCTTGTCGTGAGGAAACATGGCCAGCATATCGTTCATGGCCATGATGCCGTCGACGTAGTGGTTCTCTCGAACACCCGCTAGCCACCGAATCAATAATTGCTCTCCAGGAGAGACGCTCTTGATCAGGGATTTTGCCTTTGCCCGATCACGAGTTTCTTCCGCGGGATCGCCGGTAACGAAACAGATCCAGACATACGCCTGGGCGAAATTTGGATCGGCCTTGATCGCGCGATTCCAGGAATCGACGGCCAGATTCCACTTGTGGTTTTCATAATCGACCATCCCCGCTTCGAAATACTGGGCCGCTTCGGTCGAAGAAGTGGTTACAGGCAGTCTCGCAGGGGCGGACGCTTGCCCATAGGCAGAGACCGGTGCACACAGGGCCAAGGCGATCACGAGCGGCGATAATCTCTGAAGATTGGGCGAGAGTTTCATTTCGTTTTCCGTTCAGTTGCCATGCAGCAGGTAACCCTGTTCCATGGGGAGTTTTCCGTCGATTTTCAGAACTTTGACCTGGCTGTTGATGGAGTACAGGTTGACAATGCCGATGGCTCCGGGATTGTTATCGACCATGGTGAGGACGATGTCATCGGAGCCGACAATCTGAATATCGGCTTTATGAGAGTTGGCGAGAGCTTTGATCTCGGCAGGGGTGATCTTGTAAGCGCGCGGAAGAATGGTTTTGCTCTCCATCGAGCCCGGATCAGTCATGAAGATTTTGACCTTCTTGCCGTCAGGCCAGTTGGATACGCCAAGTTTGAGTAGTTTCTCCAGTTCTGCCGCAGTCACGGTGGAGGTGCCGTTGCTTTTATTCGCGACAATAGCCAGATCGCGAGCCAAGCAGACCTGCGACGCGCAGAGAATTAAGCCGAGAAATAGCGTGTGCGATCGAAACATGGTTCTTCCTGCTGAGACCATTAGAGCTTCGAAAACAATCGCCGGGAACATAACCACGGTAATGAGGGAGCACGGCAGCAGGCTGGCGAAGAGACCTTTGGCCCAAAGCAACACAACGGCAGGAAGCACAAAATCCGTGGGCTGCTTTCAGCGATTAGGATATACTTCTCTCCAGTTTCCGCTCTGTTGTGCCAGCCCGACAACTTAGCTTCCGCCATGCTGGGAATGTGATTGGCGTCAGCGGCTTTCGGAGAAGAGGCCTCAATGACTGCCCACGATGGTTCGGGAGCTGCATCGTCCCCATCATTCATCTGCCCGATCTGCCACCTCGCTGTGCCGATTGAGGCCGCAAAAGTAGACGAGCACGGCAGAGCTGTCCACGAAGAGTGTTATCTGATTGCTCTGAAGTTGAAACACGAAACCAGCGAAAAGACCTGAACATCCGCGATGTGGCAGTGAAAATCCTTCGCCCGGGCTGTGCGGACACGAGCAAGATCAGTAGAATATTCGCAAGCGATACCCTTAAAATCCTTGAAATCCACTATCAGACCGACGGGTTTGCATTACTGGATGCTGCGCGTTCTGGACGAATGCAATAACGTTGCGGCAGACTTCAGCGCCGATCCCGTCCATGACCTGCGAGTTTCGTTGCGTCGTTGCCGGTCTTTGGCCGACGGCATGGCGGCCATGGATCCCGATCCCTCGTGGAAAGCCATGAAGAGAGCCGGCAAACGATTATTCCAACGGCTGGGCGCCCTGCGCGACGTGCAGATCATGATGGAATGGATCGAGAAACTGGAAATCCAAGTGGAGCATATGCCACAGGAGCAAGGGCTTCCGTCGAATCCGATGGTGGGACAAAGCGATTCGTCGGCGGCTCAGGCCGGAGTGATCCCAGGGATTGATCACTCTCATGACCCAGTGGCGCAGGCTCTGTTGCACATTCTGAGAGCGCGAGAGACCGATCAGAAGCATGAAGCCCGCGCGGCCCTGGGGGAATTCGACCGTAAGCAGTGGCGGCAGTGGAGCAAGACACTGCCGGTGCGCGCCTCACGTATCCGTCTGGGTAGCGTTGTTTTTAAGCATCTCGCGCTGGAGCGCTGGGCCACGGCGCGCGAACTCCATACCCGCGCCATGCGCACCCGCTCACAGATCGCGCTGCACACGTTGCGCATTGGGATTAAACGATTCCGCTATATTGTCGAGAATTTTCTGCCGGAGGAACACAAGCTTTGGTCCAACGACCTCAAGCATATGCAGGATTTGTTGGGTGAAGTTCACGACCTCGATGTGCTGTGGGCGACAGCTCTTTCCTGTCATGTGTTTCCCGACGAAGCTTCCAAGAAGGTATGGCATACGAGGATTCTGGAGGAGCGCACGAAACGGGTCGCCGAGTATCGCGCAAAGACGGTGGGAGAAAGTTCGTTGTGGCATGTGTGGCGGGCGGGCCTGCCTCAAGGGAAACAGATTCACGAGATTGCTACCCGCAGAATGAAATTATGGGCGAAGGCGCTCGATCCTGATTTTGCGCACTCCGAACGGGTGGCTCGCTTGTCGCTGCAACTGTACGACGCGCTCAGCTCCGCGGGGCTCTTTCGTAATCTGTCAGGTGCGGAAAGCAATGGCGACGCGATGCAAGCGCGGGCGAGTTTATACATCGCTGCGCTTCTGCATGACGTCGGAAAAGCAAAGGGCAACAAAGGACATCACAAAGAGACGCTCGAACTGATCAAGGAACACGGCACTCCCCTGGGATGGAAAGAAGAGGATATTAAGCGCGCCGGTTTGGTCGCCCGATTTCATGCAGGAGCACTGCCGACCCGAAGCCACAAAGACTTACGGGACTTGCTGCCGGATGAGCAGAGGACCGTGATTCGTCTGGCGGCAGTTCTGCGACTGGCCAATGCCTTCGACGTAGCGCACGACGGCCATATCCGGCGAGTGCGAATCGAGAACTTCAATGGAACTTCTCCAACTCGCGGGGTCAACGGCCTGGCGCGTAAACCGCCGACGCTGGGGAAGAATGAAGCTTTGGTCATCGCCGCCGAGGGCTATGCAGATGGAAGTCCCACGGCACGGGCAGTTGCGGCAGAAAGGTATCTGCTGGAGACGGTTTTGCGGCGGCCGATCGTGGTCAAGGCGGTGCGTGGGGTTCGGCGTCCTGCTTCCGGCGCAGCCCGCTGAGTAGCTGCCGAGTTACTTTCAGCAAGGCTGTCTGCGGATTACAAATGTTGCCGGAGAGCGGACATCCGAGGGCGAAATCCTATGACTCACGTTCAGCTCGTCGAAAAAGCGGTGCGATGGCTGCGTTCCTATCGCTGCGGAGTGGTTTTGTCAGAGCAGGCATGCGCCAGCGGCGAGATGCCGGACGCCATTGGATGGAAAAAGGCCAGCCATTCTGTAATGGTCGAGTGCAAGGTGACGCGCTCCGATTTCCTGGTCGATCGGGAAAAGCCGTGGCGACAAAAACCTGAGCGAGGTGTGGGCAGCGAGCGTTTTTATCTAATTCTGCCAGGGCTGATCAAGACTGAAGAGCTGCCTGCTGGCTGGGGACTT
The DNA here is from genome assembly GCA_963711365.1 of Terriglobia bacterium. Lineage (GTDB taxonomy): Bacteria > Acidobacteriota > Terriglobia > Terriglobales > Acidobacteriaceae > Sulfotelmatobacter. The sequence continues at coordinate 224,731 of CAVQDY010000007.1, forward strand.
CTTGAGTACCGCAGGGGACGCATAGAGAAATTGCACGAATCGGCGAAAAACCTGCGCACGGCCACAGGCTTTCGCTACGAGATGAACCTGCTGCTCGCGAGTCTGCGACGGGTTGAGGTCCGCATCGAGCCACAGAGCATTACAGACTTTCTGAAATGGAAGAACCGCATGGCAGAATACAATCGTGGCACCTTGCCCGAAGGACTGACGGCTGCAACGGAAGAGATGAACGAGTTCCTTGAGCCTGAATTGCCGTGCTAATCTTTCCCAGATGGCAACCCGAGACGGGAACGTCTACATATCCCGACGGCCTTCCATGGCCTTCAACATCGTAATCTCATCGGTGTATTCAATATCGCTGCCGACTGGAATTCCCATGGCGATGCGAGTGACTTTTGTCCCAATCCGCTTCAATTGCTGCGAAAGGTAGACGGCCGTGGCTTCGCCTTCGACTGTGGGGTTGGTAGCGAGAATGACTTCATCGACATTTCCGGCGTCCACACGCGAGATCAGGTTCGAAATGCGGAGTTGTTCCGGACCGATTCCGTGCAGCGGAGAAATGGCGCCATGGAGGACGTGGAAGACTCCGTTGAAGTGCTTGGTTTTATCGATGGCGGCGATGTTCGTGGGCTCTTCCACTACGCAGACGAGGCGCTGATTTCGCGTGGGACTGGTGCAATAGACACACGGGTCGACATCAGTAATGTTGTTGCAAACGGAGCACAGGCGAAGATTCGCCTTGACGTCGCGCACCGCCGCAGCCAGTGCTTCGGCGTCTTCATCGCTGGAGCGGAGAATGTGAAAGGCAAGGCGCTGCGCGCTCTTGGTTCCGACGCCCGGGAGCTTTTTCAGCTCGTCGATCAGGCGCGCCATCGGTTCGGCAAATCGGTTCATTGAGTAAATGGGTAATTTCGTAATCGGGGCTGAAAGTTGCCTGAGAACATTGTATCCGCAGGCGGACCTGCGGGTGTGAATCCTCAATTACCAAATTGTGCAATGACTCAATCTGTTTGAGGGAGCGTGTATTCGATGTCGTAGGAATGCTTTCCGCCGGCAGCAATGTTGATGATCATTTTGCCCGCAATGCCCTTCAGTTCGCCAGTGCCGGAGTCGGGGACGATGGTCACCGACAGTTGCGGGGCGTTTTGCGTCATGGTGCCGGAGTGCTGCAGCACAAAGCTGCCCGAGCGCCCTTTTAGAGTGCCCCTAACTTTCTCAATCGCGACGTAGGCTCCTGAGCCTTTCACTTCTGTACCGGCGGTGAGCATCTGGCCTTTACCCGTCCCTTCGAGATCGCCATGATATTGCTTGTCGAGGGTCATACGGTTCAGCAAGGGATCGTCTGATTGGTCGTCTTGGGCAGTGATTTTTACATCGAATGGTCCGGTAGCGTGCATGATCATAGTGGTTCCTTTATGTGGGGCAACGGCGGTCTGTCCTGCAGCGAACGCAACAAACAACAGGAACACCCATATCACTAGCACAAAATGTCGCGGCGGAAGCATTTTTGATAGTGGAGAAAGATTGCATAGGCGGCTCTCGATCTGGCTCGGGGTGACAAGACTTTGAATTTACCCTAAATGCTACAGACCGGGAATGCCTAAGCCACCGAGCATTCCCCCGAGAGTGGATTGCATTTGGGCATCGACTTTGCGGGCCGCCTCGTTGACTGCAGCGAGAACCAGGTCCTGGAGCATTTCGACATCGCCCGATTTCACCGCCTCGGGGTCGATACGCAGGCTGAGAAGTTGCTTGCGGCCATCCATTTTGACGTTGATGGCGCCGCCGCCTGAGGAAGCTTCGACGATGGTCTCCTGCATTTTCTTTTGCAGGGAGTCGGCTTGCGCCTTGGCCTTCGCCATCAGATCTTGCAGGTTGAATCCGCCCATGAGTGAATTTCGTAATTGGGTAATTTTGTAATCGGGTAAATGAAGAACCAATCGGCGAATCTATTGAACAGCGTCGCAACGAACTATGCGATCACAAGAGTCGCAATTACAATCCCCAATTTCCTTTCAGCGTTTTTCGCGGTAATCGATCACCGTTCTGATCTGTGCGCCGAATTTTTCCTGCATCCGGCGAACGATGGGATCTTGCTCGGCCCGGCCGCGTCCACCGGGCCCCGGAGCCAACTGCGGGAGATGGTGCTTTTTTTCCTGAACGCTCGCTCCGGGAATCACTTTAAGCTTCAGAGCTCGCCCTGCGACGCCGCTGGCGGCAGCGATCGCGAGGCGCTTCCCTTCCAAGCCCAGTGACATATCAACAACTGTCTGCGACTCTGGCACCTTGATGACCAGATCGTTGCCCTGGACGCTCCAGTCGCCGGACGACAACATCGAAACGAGGATGCGCTGGTTGGCGTCGGTCAAGGCCTGCAAGACTGCGGTTTGCAAGCGTTCGATTGGATCCAAAGACACCGGCGAAGTGTTCGCGGAGACGTCCGGGACGATTTCTGTTTCCGGTTGCGGATCTGCCTCAGCGAGTGCGACGGCGGCGTTCGAAGGATAGCTCGCCTCTTTTCGGGATTCCGCAAGGGCGTTGGCTTCGCGCTGGGTTGCGGGCGCGGCCGAACCCATGATCACGGGCTCCGGCTGGCTGGCTTGGGCAACGATGCGCGGCCCCGAAAGCGGAATTGATGCCGTGGAATCCTCCTGGCGCGGAGTTCCCTTCCTCGCGGAATCCGCAGCGAACGGGCTCACGAAATTCGGGCGAGCGGCAGGGGATTCGGGACGGCGCGTCTCTGGGTTAGGACTATTGCTCACGATCGACGGACGGGCTGCCGGCCTCTGAGACCCGGTGGGAGGCGCGGCGGAAGCGTCACTCAGCAATTGCTCAAGCGGGATCAGCCTCTGCGCATGGGCCATCTTCAGCAAACCCAGTTCGAGGTGGAAGCGCTGTTCCTGCTTGTATCCTAGCTCGCCGTGGGTGCGCAGCATGATCTGCAGATGACGCGTAAGATCTTCTTCGCTGAAAAGATCGGCCACACGGGCCACGCGCTCGCGTTCCTCGCTCGAGATCTGCAGCAAAGCGGAATCCCTGCCAGCGATCTTGGCCACGGTGGCATTGCGCAGAAATCGGACCAACTGACGGGCAAAGTGCGTGGCACTATGCCCTTCGCTAATGAGATGGTCGACCTGCCGGAGAATCTCTTCACTCTTGGAATCAGAGACGGCTTGCATGACCTGCTCGAGAATATGGGCTGGTGCGGCGCCCACGAGATTGCGAACCGACTCCGCAGTAATCTTGCCGGTGGACGACGCAATCGCCTGATCGAGAATGGAAAGCGCATCGCGCATGGAGCCGTCGCCGGCTTCCGCGAGGAGCGCGAGAGCATCCTGATCGGCCTCGATTTTTTCGCGCGTCACCAAGTCGCGAAGCTGGGTGACAATGTCATCGAATTTAACCGCACGAAAGCTGAAGTGCTGGCAACGCGAGCGGATCGTCTGGGGAATATCTTCCGGCTGGGTGGTGGCGAGCATAAAGACGATGTGATCGGGAGGCTCTTCCAGCGTCTTCAGGAGCGCGTTGAAAGCAGCATCGGTGATTTGATGCGCTTCGTCGAGGATATAGATCTTGAAACGGTCGCGCGCGGGCCGATAGCGTGCCGCCTCGCGGAGTTCGCGGATCTCGTCGATGCCTCGGTTGGTGGCAGCATCGATCTCAATTACATCCACCGAGTTTCCCGCCCGAATTTCGGTACAGGATTCGCATACGCCGCAGGGTTCGGGAACCGGATGATCCTTGGAGCGGCAATTCAGCGCTGCCGCCAGGATACGGGCGACGGTGGTCTTGCCGATACCGCGATGGCCGCTAAAAATGTAGCCATGGGCGCTGCGTCCCTGCTCGATGGCGTTCTGCAGCGTACGGGTGACGTGCTCTTGTCCGATGACCTCAGAGAACTTTTGCGGACGGTATTTGCGAGCCAGGACGGTATAACTCATGGAGGCGAAGACTCGATTATACGGGATCGGGATTGGTTCTGGGACAGAGCAAACGCAGGGCTCAGAAGCCCAATACTGAGCGAGCAGTTGCTAAGGTCTAGCGTACGCGATAGGCTGGACCACACCAAATTTGCGGAGGAGGGTCTCTGATGCAATTGAAACTTACAAAGCGCACCGTAGACGGAATCCTGGTGATCCAGTGCAACGGGCGCATTGTGTTTGGCGAAGAGTCGTCGCTGCTGCGCGATGAAGTGAAAAAGTCGATCGCAGATGGCGCCAAGAAGATTGTGCTGAATCTGGGCGAGGTCAACTATATCGATTCGGGCGGGTTGGGAACGCTGGTGGCGCTGCACACAACGGCACATAACGCCGGCGGGACGATCAAGCTGGCGAACCTCACGAAGCGCGTGGGAGATTTGCTGCAGGTCACGAAGCTGCTGACCGTTTTTGAAGTGTACGATTCGGAATATGCAGCTCTGGAAGCCTATCGCAAGGCGGCGTAAAGAAGTCTGTTCTGGCGGTTGATGGCGCTAAGCGGCGTGGGTTCAATGTTTACGGTTACATTCGCTGGGGACCGGATTAGGCTGGCCGGATTCAGACTGCCGGGTGCAGCCTGTTGACTCATGGCCGCTGCCAAACCAACTCAGATGGCGAAGTCGAAGACGAGTTCAGATGCGGCTGGTGTGATGCGTCTGCGGATCGAGCGCGCGATTCGAGCCATCCCCAGAGGCAAGGTATCCACTTACGGCGGGGTGGCCAAGATGGCCGGGTATCCCGGCGCTGCGCGGCTGGTGGCCAGAGTCCTGCAAAAAGGATTCGGGCTGCCATGGCAGCGGGTCTTGGGCGCTGGAGGTCAAATCAAGCTGACCGGGGACTCGGCGATCGAGCAGCGTCTTCGTCTGGAGGCCGAGGGAGTGAGGTTTCGCGGCCGAAAAGTAGACATGAAGGCGCACGAGTACAAAACCAGCCCGAATCAGAGAAAGAAAACACGCAAAGCAACCCGATAGAGGAGCTGATCCGAGACTCGGCCCGTGTCTCCCTCACTTTTTAAATTGCGGGTCGATTTCCACCTGGTATCCGGTGACCATTTTGTTGGTCTCATTGGCCATTCCTACGACCGCCATCAGTTCTTTGAACATGGCATCGGACATTCCCTTCTTTTGCGCCGACGCCGTGTGCGAGGCGATACAGTAGTGGCACTGGTTCGTAACGCTGACGGCCACATAGATCAATTCTTTGGTCAGCGGATCGAGCGCGCCCGGCGCCATGATCTGCTTGATGTCTTCCCAAGTGCGCTTCAGCGTGGTTGGGTCATGCGCAATGGCCTTCCAGAAATTATTGATCCAGTCGGTTTTGCGGGTGGCCATGATGTCGTCATAGACGGCGCGAACTTCGGGGCTGGCATCTTTGTATTCGATAAGGCCGAGAGTGGACATTTGTGTCTCCGGGATGAATTGGGTGAACGAAAAGTCTACCGCATTGGCGGAGGAGGGATCAGAGGCCAGGGATCAGGGATCGGGAACCAGATACCAGTCGCCTGTGGACCGTCATAGCGGCGGCGCATTTCGCCTCAACATGACAGGCGCATCAGATCACTCAGCCACTGGCAACTCACCCTGCAAAAGTTTTTCCAACTTCGCAGCGGGAACTCTTACTCCAACATAGAAGTGGCCGAACAGGGCATAGACGGCACTGACCTGGTCAAAGCGCATCTCGTAGATGAGCTTCTTGAAGACCAGTGGCTCATCCGCGAAGAGATCGACGCCCCACTCCCAATCATCGAAACCGATCGAACCGCTGATGATCTGCTTCACCTGCCCGGCATAGCGGCGACCGACCAAGCCATGCTCGTTCATCTGCCGGGCACGTTCTTCGATGGGCAAGGTGTACCAGTTTTTGTCTTCTCCGCGACGACGGTCCATGGGATAAAAGCAGGCATACCGGTTTGGCGGAATTTCGGGAAAAAGGCGTGGGTGCATTGCTTCTCTATGACGATCGAGCTTGCATTCAATCTCGGCCTTCCACTGATCGGAGTGTGGCTCGATCCCCTGCTCGGTGAGCTCCTTGTACATTTTCAAAGTCGAGTCATAAAGGCCAAGCTCGATAATGGAGAGGTACGAAGTGGTGGGCTCGAGATAGTCGCTCAGGCGAAGGTTCGCAAGCTGAAGTTCTGCCTGATTCAGATCGGCGAAGGTGTTGCGGAAGTGGATCAGCATCAGATCGCCCTTGTGTCCGATCAGGGAGTAAAGGGCGGACTGACCGGGAGAATGCTTCTCCATGGCTGACAGGGCCGCAGCACGCCTCTTGCGCGATCGAAGATTTCTCAGACGCGGGAAGAGCGCGCCACGCCGGCCACCGCAGCCGGAGCATCTGGTGCAGGACACTATAACCTTCCGTAGTGAGCGGAACTTGCGGAACGTCAGTGGCGACTTGCGGGCGCGGATGGTGCGTGGTCGTCATTTTCGGGCCTCTCCGAGGAAGCAGCTTCAGGAAAAGATCAATTGTATCGCGGCTTGTGGCGGAGAAACTCGCGAACACCCTAGCCGGACAGGGATGAGAAGATTTGCGGTCGAATTTCTGGGTTGCCTAGAGTCGCGGTACGTTCTAGTCCTTGACCGAGTACAAGCTTTCCCCTAATGACATCGCGCTGGCGAAGGCTTAGTCTCCGGAAGGGTGAAAGGATAATGACGATGAAACTCAACAATGTTTTGAAGTCGGTTTTGAAGACCGCTGTCTACATCATGGATTCAACTGCTGATTCGGTCGATCGCGTACAGGATAGGGCAAGCCGCATGGCGGACGACGCCAGAAGCGCGATTTATCCGAGGGAAGACAATACACTACGCAATTTTTTGAGCTTTGCCGCGGGAGTGGGAGTAGGCATCGCGGCCGGGGTTCTCTTGGCGCCACAAAGCGGAGCGGAGTTGCGGAGCTCCATCAGCGGCAAGGTACAAGACATTAGCGACAAGGTTCGTGGAAGAGGTGAGGCCTACGCTACGGGCACGGATATTCGCTAGGCATCAGACGTTTGTGAATGCAGAGAAGGAGCCGGCCATGAAGCCGGCTCTTTTTTGTGGCCGGCGAAAGAACGAAAGAACCGATTGCGAACTATGTATGCGTCAAATGGTTGAGGGCCAACGGGAATCAATAAGCATTTTTACTATTGAAGATACGAAGCAGGGTCATGGTAATAATCTGCAGATCGAAGGTGAGGCTCCAGTTCCGCAAGTAATAGAGATCGTACTCGATACGCTTGGCGATTGAGGTATCGCCACGCCAGCCATTTACCTGCGCCCAGCCGGTAATTCCAACTTTGAACGTATGGCGAAAATTGTACCGGTCAAATTCCCCTAAAAACCGTTCCACGAAGAATGCTCTTTCCGGGCGCGGGCCAACGATGCTCATGTCCCCTTTCAGGACGTTAAAGAATTGAGGGATTTCATCAAGATTCGTCTTTCGCAGGAAAACACCCATCGCAGTGCGTCGAGGGTCGTTATCGGAGGTCCAGCGGGTATCTGCTTCCTCGCGGTCTCCCACCCGCATCGTGCGAAACTTTAGCATACGGAACACGCGGCCGTTCAGGCCAACCCGCTCCTGGCTAAAGAAAACAGGACCAGGACTTGAAATCTTCACCGCCAAAGCAATTAACAAGAAAATCGGAGAGCAGATCAGAAGAATGATGAGCGAGAGGACTAGATCAAAAGCGCGCTTTTGAAAAAGGTAAGATCCAGTCTCCGCCAGGGTAGGCTGAAGATCCAGCATATGAATCCCGCCCAGATCGATGAGACGATCGCGTATACCGACTCCCTCGCCGAGATCCACTACCACCCTGGTGGGCACGCACAATCTTTCCAGAGCAGGGGTGACCTTCTGAATATCGATCAAACGGGCAGCCGGAAGGGCGATCACAACATCGTCAATCGAGTGGCCGTTCGAGAAATTTGGAATCTGGTCCATTTCATAAACCGGGCCTTCGATGGCTATCTCCTGTTCCGGTAACCGCACGAAACCCACCACCTTACAGGGAAGAACCTCGCCATGCAGCAGAGAGGTGGCTACACGACGGGCAAAACGATCGGTGCCAACCATCAAAATCTTGACTTCGTTTCTTCCACCTTTTCGCAGAAACTCCAGAATGACGCGAGAAACGACGCGAGCCACAGTAGCCAACACGAAAAGTGCTAACGCGCTGATGCCGACCACCATTCGCGAGTAGCTGGCCTGGCGGTACAGGAACGCCATCGCCATCACGACGGCATAGGTGAACCCGATCGCCTCCAGAAGTCGCCGGCTCTTGCCGCCGGGAGCATACAACTGCTCCACATTCCACAGCCCTGACTCTTCCGCCGCGATCGCCCAGATGATTGTGGTCAGCAGCATGATGCCCCAATAAGAAGGCAAACTTGCAACCGCGGTGTGTGAGAAGAAGGGATTGAAGCCGAAGCACAGTTTGGCCGCTATAAAGTAGGAACAGGCGGGCAACAGCAACGTCAAGATCTTCAGTTTGAAGCGGACATAGCTCAGGCGACTGCGGATCATACGAAATTACCGTTTAGAACACGAAAAACAAGAGCCCTGTATGGACTGTTTTGATACATGCCTTTTTTTGAAGATCATATGATAATACGCTTCGCAAGGAACCGGGGCGCGAAATAGCTGGTGATGGCGACCCAAGTCCAGTAAGAAACGGGTACTCGGCGCCCTTCAGTGCCACCATCGGCACTGCTGGCGTGAGCATTCGGAGGGAAGCAGCAATCTGCGTACTTCGCTCGACGGAGAAGTCTGTCGATGTCTTGGCGACTCGATAATCTAGTCGCATAGGTTCCGCTTGTCAACTGGAACATGTGAGGCGTGATTTGAATGTCACCCCGGGGTTGACGCAAGGCACAAAATGAGCGGCAATAGCGCTTGCACCCAGCATTCGGGATGGGATTTCGAAAAAGCCTGAGTTGCTTCCGCAACATTTGAATACCCTTCCCACTCAAGTCTACATGGCTGTCCAGCATTTTCCTTGGGTATCCGGTTAACACTTAGGTGCCCACCCCACCGCAGCGAAAGGTCGAAGGGGAACCGTAATGATTCGAACCGGTGGTGTCGCCGTTTCAGTGAAACCCGAGAGCGGAAGCTTTGTTGCGCAAGAAGGAGAAAATTTGTTATAGGACGGATTCCAATGTGGATCATTTCCATTGCGGATGCACTGCTTGCACGGCTTGCCATCCGGTCCGTTTACGAGCAAAACCAGCGGAGTGAGCCTTTGGACATTCCTGGTGTGGAGTACCGAGCCGCCAGCCGTCCCCGATTCTAGAGAAGTCAACGCGCGGTCCATACTCCAAATTCTCGCCGTCGGGTGCTACCATAGGTCTCGTAATGAGCGTTTCCGCCTACGAGGACATGCTTTCATCAAGCACACAGATTCGACTTAAAGCGCTGCACCACTGGTCGACGAGTTCAAGCATCGTTGATTCCGGGTTTCGAAGACAGCCTTCGCGAAAACACGAGTGGCTGAGGGCCGTCGTAGCAATTTGCCGGTACTGTTGAGCTCATGTCCCTTTCCATCATTATCCCCACATTTAATGGCGCCTTGCGAATTGGGAACTGCCTTGCTGCGCTCGTGCCGCAGGCGGCGGAGAGCGGTGCCGAAATCATAGTTGTCGATGACGGCTCTTCGGATGATACCTGTGAGGTCGTTCGAGGTTACTCCGGGGTGCGCCTGATCAGCCAGGCAAATTCCGGTCCTGCAGCGGCTCGCAACCGGGGAACTCTAGAGGCGAAGGGCAGTATCATTCTCTTCACAGACGATGACTGCGTGCCGATGACAGGATGGGTATCGATCATGGTCAAGCCTTTCGAAGATGCGGCAGTGATCGGCGTCAAAGGTGCCTACCGCACGCGGCAAAAAGCCTTGGTTGCTCGTTTTGTTCAGTTCGATTACGAGGATCGCTATCGCCTGATGGCGAAGCTTCCGGAGATTGATTTTGTGGATACCTATTCAGCGGCGTTCCGCCGCGATCGGTTCCTCGAACTGAACGGCTACGATACGAGTTTTCCGCTGGCGTGTGCCGAGGATGTCGAACTGTCGTACCGGATGTCGGAACGCGGATGGAAGATGGTGTTCGTCCCAACCGCGATTGTGTATCACACCCATCCCGACACGCTCTGGCGATATCTGCAGAAAAAATATAAGTTCGCCTTCTGGCGTATGCTGGCGCTGCGCAAGAATCCTAAGAAAACTTTAAAAGATAGCCACACGCCGCAGATCATGAAGATGCAGCTTCTGTTTGCTCCCGCGCTGCTGCTTGCAGCTTTCCTCGATGTGGTCTGGCGCACTCGGGTGCCATGGTCGATGCTCGTGTGCATCACTTTTCTGTTCAGCACCTTGCCATTCACCACTCGGGCCATTCAGAAAGACCCAGTTGTCGGACTACTTTCTCCGTTCTTGTTAGCGGCACGATCGTGTGCGCAACTGTTGGGCGTTACGGGCGGACTGCTGGCCGCTTGGCGAGCGCCAACCAGCGCCGCGAGCGAGTCCCACGCCTGATACTTGTCTGCGACTATCCATGGCTTAGTAAGCCCTGCTACGACCGAGTGCGTTTACAATCGGCATCGCTCGCTTCACATGGCGAGGAAAAAAGATGTTGAGTGATGAGGAATCAAAGAACTTGCGCGAAGAACAGCACCATCCGGACGTCACAAAGCCTCTGCTGACAATTGCAATTCCAACCTACAATCGAGCCGGGTGCTTGAAAGAGCTCTTGCACCTTCTCATTGATCAGGTCAAAGACGAACCGCGCATCGAGTTGATGATCTCGGACAATGCCTCTCCGGACGATACCCCGTCCGTGGTACGGGACTTCATCGCTCGCGGATTGCCCGCCTGTTATATCCGCAATCCTGAAAATATAGGGGCGGACGCTAACTTCCTGCAGTGCTTTGAGAAAGCCCGCGGCAAGTATGTTTGGCTGTTTAGCGACGATGATCTCATTGTTCCCGGTGGGCTGAAGAAGATTATCAATTATTGCGAAGCTGCCGAGTATGATCTAATTTGGGTCAGCAACTATTCCTTCGAAGATTCCCATCAACCCCGCCTTGCTGGGGCAACCAAAGATGTCACCGAAATATTGGATCCGAAGGCATATACGAAACGTGTACACATCTTTTTCACTTTTATCTCAGGGAACATAATCAACAAGGACCGCGTGTCAGCAAGACAAGCGCCCGATGAATTTTCTAGTTTGGTTGGAACGAACTTTGTGCAGCTCGGATGGGCTTACACGGCTCTGAACGGATTTGCCCGCGGCCTCTACATCCGGGAGAGACTTGTTGCGGTGCGGGCGAACAATACCGGCGGCTATCAGCTATTCCAGGTCTTCGGACCGACTCTAGCGAGCATCACGAAGAAATGGTTGAAATCGGCCACCCTTGGCCAAATCGTGATGAACGGAACCGTCCAGCGATTCTGGCCTCTGATGTTGTTGAGGTACAAAAAAAGCGCCAAGGACTTCCAGAAAGAAGCCGGACCCGCTTCCATTCTAGGTCCGGTCTTCAGAGATAATTGGCGATACTGGGTTTTCGCCTATCCAGTCATTATCCTGCCGTATCCATTTGCTGCTATCTGGGTATCCGCCTGCCGGATGATTAACCGACTGGATAAGGCCGCAGGATTCCCCCTGCTGAGCAGCCGCGACCAAAGCACGTGATTTTGCGCACACACATCCATGCTTTTTAAATAGAATGTCTTCCGCCAACTGCAACTTGAGTGCGGAAGGCGTGTTACGACGATTGTTAGGCTTTGGCCTCCCTTCCCTCGCCAAGGCGTGACTGCGGGTTTCCCTACGTTCTCATCGAGGTAGAGCCATGAAATGCATGTCTCTCGCTGTCGTCCTTCTTTGCGTCATGTTCATTCTTTCCGGTCCAGCGCAGGCGCAGGTTTCGTTTTTTCAACCAGTGACCTTCCCCGACTGTCCGTACGGGCCTTTGTTTGTGGCTGACTTCAACCAAGACAGCAAGCCCGACCTATTGTGTGCTAATGGCGTATTGGACTTGGGGAACGGGGATGGAACATTTAAGGCAGGTACACCATTCCCAGGAAGCGCGCTTGCGGTGGCTGATTTCAACGGGGACGGCAAGCCTGATCTGCTAGAAGAAGGAACGAATTCGTTTTCTGTGCTGCTGGGAAACGGTGACGGAACCTTCCAGTCACCGATCAGTACTGCAACCGGTGGAACTTTGGGAGCTCTTTCCGCTTCCGACCTTAATGGAGACGGCAATGCTGACGTGGTCGGCACCTTTGGCGCGGTATTGTATGTTTTCCTCAGCAACGGAGATGGCACGTTTAAGCCTGGGGTCCCGTATGCCTTAGGAACTCCATCAGTGTTTACTGGAACCCTGTCTTTCGGGGACTTCAATGGAGATGGCAAGAAGGACATCGCACTTAATATCTCCGCCTCTGGCACCAACGGACAAGTCATTGTCTTACTGGGTAACGGCGATGGCACGCTACAGGCGCCAAAGACCTCCACCGGTGCTCCCTATGAGTACGAGCCTGGGAAAACGATTGTTGGAGATTTCAATGGCGACGAAAGGTCGACCTCGTTGTAAGTGACATCTGCTCAGGTTGCAGCATTCCGAGTTATGTCTACGTCCAGCTTGGGAATGGAGACGGTACATTCCAGTCGCCCACGGGAATCTTTCCCAGCCCCAGCCCCATCGGTGTTTACGGTGCGATCGGTACTTTCGCTGCGGCAGACCTCAACGGCGATGGCAAACTCGATCTGGTCTTTCCAGATGCGTTCAACCAGACTCCCGGAGGAAGCTTTTCGCTGATCTATCTCGGCAACGGCGACGGGACGTTTTCGGCTCCCAGCAGCTACGTATCCAGTTTTCCGGTGGGCAACTCCGGAAATCCCTCGGACGGATCAGTTGCGATCGCGGATTTTAACGGCGACGGAAAGCTGGACATCGCTTCGTCGGGTGGCATTCTGCTGGGCAACGGGGATGGGACGTTCCAGGGAATCCCGCTTACGACATTAAGCCAGCAGGTGTCTTCTGCGACCATAAGTGATTTGGAGAAGAACGGCAAACCAGATGTGGCGGCGGTGTCCAACTCTTACATCTACGTTCTTCACAATAACGGAAGCGGCGTGCTCTCGCTGCTCCACACGTATTCCCTGACGGCGCCCGGTTTCCAAATCCTGGTCGGGGATCTGAATGGAGATGGCAATCTCGACTTGGTGGTGATTCAAAACGGACCGGCGGGCTATAGCGTGCTCCTGGGAAACGGCGATGGGAGTTTTCAGTCTCCGATCTTTTATGCGGAAAGCGCGTCTTTTGGAATCGCAACCCTTGTCGACGTCAACAATGATAAAAGGCTTGATCTTATAGAAGCTGGTACTAATGTGCCTGTAGGTGTTTCTCTGGGGAACGGAGATGGGACATTTGCAACTACGGTCACGTATGATGCTCTCTCGCCGTGGGGATCAACGTTGATAACGGGCGATTTCAGTGGCCACGGGAAAGTGGATATTGGCGTTTCGCCTCCCTATCGAACGCCGGGTACGGTGATGCTCTATGGCAACGGCGATGGCACCTTCCAGCCCGCCCTGATCCCTGTCGATTTGAATACCTACACGGCGGATACAATGGCGGATTTCAGGAACATCGGCAGAGCGGATTTATACAATGGACAAGTCGCACTGAATAATGGTGATGGCACATTCACTTTTCTGCCTACTCCGAAGTATGGCGGATACCTCGGCGATATCAATGGAGATGGCAAGCTAGACCTTCTTATTCCAAACACCGAGCAGGGGCCATCGAGCTACCAAACGGCAGTGGCGTTGGGCAACGGCGATGGTACGTTCGGTACTCCCTTTAATGTCCCACCAAACGGTTCCATCCCATTCAGTGTGTTCCTAAACGGGTACGCGAACGTTGCGGACATGAACGGTGACGGGAAACCCGATATCGTCTTCCTCTGGGGGACGGAAGTCGGTGTGCTCCTCAACACAACCCAGCCGGCGGCCCCGGATTTCTCAATAGCAGCCGCTTCCGGTTCCTCCACTAAGCAAACGATAACCGCCGGACAAACAGCGAGCTTCAGTCTGGCTTTTGCAGGGACCGGAGGGTTCACCGGAACAGTCAACCTGAGCTGCGCGATTACGCCCGCGGCGACTCCGGCGCCGACATGCAGTATCCCGTCCTCGGTGCAGATCACCGGTACCGGGGCGCAGACGGTGACGGTGAAGGTCGCGACCACGGCGTCCGTTACAACCGGTGCGGTACCCCCTGGCAATTTCCCATCGGGACCTACGACGCTTCTGTGGACGTTGCTGCTCCTGGGCTCGTCTTGGTTGTGTGTGCGCAATCGAAAGCGCCTGCCGGTCCTGGCCGCGCCGATGGTTGTCCTCGCTTTCGTGTTCTCAGTCGGATGTGGGGGCAGCGGATCCTCGTCGTCAATTCACACGACACCAGGAACACCGGCAGGAACGTACACCGCGACTGTGACAGCCACCTCGGGTAGCACGAGCCACAACATGGCTCTGCAGGTGGTCGTGCAATGAACGTGCCGAAAAGCGGGAAAACTGACCCTGCAGCGACTGGCAGGTTTCAGAGGCAATAGTTGCAAACAACTCAGCGCGTACGGCGCCGAGCGTCCTCCGTTTGTCATCGCGATGCGAAGAGCCACGTGATTGCGCACACAGACAGATGCTTAACTCCTGATTAGAATTCGCTTTACTAGCCGCGACTAACGCGGGAAGAGTGTCGCCGCGATTGTCTGGCTTGGTGTCCCTTCTCCCGCCAAGTCGTGGCAGCGATCTTCTACAAGCCTCGAGGCATCGCCATGAAGTGCGTGTCCCTCGCTTTCGTCCTCCCTTGTATCCTCGCGATTTTGTCCGTATCGGCGCAGACTCAGATTTCGTTTTTCCAGCCTCCGACTTTCGCCGGGGGGGGCAGCGTCTTTGTCGCCGACTTCAACGGCGACGGCAAGCCGGATCTGCTCACTTCCGACGGCACCATGAACCTTGGGAACGGCGACGGAACCTTTAAGGTGGGTACACCAGTTGGTTTAGTCGCTGTGGATGCGGTGGCTGATTTCAATGGTGATGGCAAGCCTGATCTTCTGGTGGAAGAGGGAATTAATACATATCTTGTGTTGCTGGGAAACGGGGACGGAACCTTCCAGTCACCCATCAGTACCGCAATTAAGGTAGCATTCCTACCTGCTGTCGCCGACCTTAATGGAGACGACCAAGCGGACGTAGTCGAAGTATATAGCGGGGCGTTGTACGTTTTTATCAGCAACGGTGATGGCACGTTTAAGCCCGGCGTTGCCTACAGTCTGGGAGCCCCAGAGCCGGGGGAGTGCTCCATCGCAGATTTCAATGGCGATGGCAAGCCGGATGTCGTGGTCAATGCCTACGGACAAGAACTTGTCTTTCTGGGAAACGGCGATGGCACGCTTCAGGCGCCAAAGGCTTCTACGGGCGTTCCCAACGGATGGTCCTCCGTTGTTGGGGACTTCAATGGAGACGGAAAACTCGACCTCGCTGTCGGAGGCAATTGCCCACCTTGCACCTTGTACGTTCTATTTGGGAATGGAGATGGTGCGTTCCAGGCCCCAACGGCTGCTCTTTCCAACGAAGGCTGGTTCGCCGCAGTTGATGTCAACAACGACGGCAAACTCGACTTGGTTTTTGCCGGTGGAACCGTTGTGCAGATTTATCTGGGAAACGGCGACGGTACGTTTTCCGGACCCCGCAGCTACGTATCCAGTTTCCCGGGGCCCGTGTGGGGACGGATTGCGATCACGGATCTTAACCTCGACGGCAAGCTGGACATAGCTTGTGGTGGCATCATCCTGCTGGGCAACGGGGATGGTACTTTCCAGGCAATCCCGCTGACGACGCTGGGCTTGCCACCGGTCTCCGCAGCCGTGGGTGATTTTGAAAGGAATGGCAAACCGGATGTGGCGGTGGTGGCCTCCTCACAAAGCGGTGCCCCGACCTCTAATCTATACATTCTTCAAAATGACGGGAGCGGTGCCCTGTCACTGGTCCACACCTATTCCTTGCCGGCGCCTGGCTTCCATATTCTGGTCGGAGACTTGAACGCAGACGGCAATCTCGACTTGGTCGTGATTGAAGGGGGCTACAGTGTGCTGTTGGGAAACGGCGATGGGAGTTTCCAATCCCCTGTCTTCTATCCCCAAAACCCAGGTTTTGTGGTCGCGACCCTTGTCGACGTCAACAATGATCAGAAGCTTGATCTTGTAGAAGCATATCCTTCCGTAGGTGTCGCCCTTGGGAATGGGGACGGGACGTTTGCGCCTACCGTTACATACAGCGCTTGGATGTGGGACGCAAATTTGATCACGGGAGACTTCAATGGCGACGGAAAGGTGGATATTGGCGTTCCTCATGCTGATATTTGGGGCGCCCCCGGCGGCACGGAAATGCTCTATGGCAACGGCGACGGTACGTTCCAGCCCGCCATTGTTCCCACCGATTTGAATAGCTTTACGCCCGCGAAGACGGCGGATTTCAGGAACATCGGCCGAGCGGACTTGTTCAGTGGCAACCAAGTGGCGTTGAACAATGGCGACGGCACATTCACCTTTCTACCTATTCTGAGCTACGGTGGATTGCCGGTGGCCGACATCAACGGGGATGGCAAGGTGGACCTTCTTATTCCCAACGCGCTGCCACAGGGGCAGTCGGGCTGCCAAACAGCGGTGACCTTGGGCAATGGCGATGGCACCTTTGGTCCCATCATTAATGTCCCCCCGAGCGACTGCTACCCATTTAGTCCATTTTTCCCGTCCTACTACCCGTTGAGTCCGGCCTATCCGATTGCGGACATGAACGGTGACGGGCGACCCGATATAGTCTTCCTTTGGGGGCCAGGAGTTGGTGTGCTGTTCAACACGACCCCGCCTGGTTTCGGACTATCGGCGAGCACGCTCTCGCCTGCAACCGTGACGGCGGGGGATTCCGCCACTTCAACTATAACGGTAGTGCCGATCTTACATTTCAGCCAGGCCGTAACGCTGGCCTGTTCGGGCTTGCCGAGCGGTGCGAGTTGCGTCTTTGATTCTCCTTCCATTGCCGGGAGTTCGGGAACGTCCGCTTTAACAATTTCCACGAGCGCGAGCCTGGCCGCGGGTACCTATGTCGTGCAGATTCAGGGCAGTGCGGGATCGATTGCGAACAGCGTGCCACTATCACTCGTCGTTCAAGCGGTCCCAGATTTTACACTGGGTGCCGCATCTGGCTCTCCGACTTCCCAAACCATCAGTGCCGGACAAACTGCGAGCTTCAGTCTGGCCTTTGCAGGGACCGGAGGGTTCACCGGAACAGTCAACTTGGGTTGCGCCATTACGCCCGCGGCTACTCCGGCGCCGACCTGCAGTATCCCGTCCTCGGTGCAGATCAGCGGTACCGCGGCGCAGACGGTAACGGTGAAGGTCGCGACCAGCGCGTCCGTGACAACGGGTGCTGTACCCCCTGGCAAGTTCTGGCTGGGGCCAACGCCAATCGCCTGGACGTTGATGTTCTTAGGCTCGTCTTGGTTATGGATTCGCAACCGCAAGCGTCTGCCAGTCCTGGCCGCTCCGATGGTTGTTCTGGCTTTCGTATTCGCGGTCGGATGCGGGGGAAGCGGGTCCTCGTCGTCGACTCACACGACTCCTGGGACACCGGCAGGGACGTACACCGCGACTGTGACAGCCACCTCGGGTAGCACGAGTCACAACATGGCACTGCAGGTGGTCGTGCAATGAACTTGCAAGACATGAGCTGCCCAACCGTTAGAGTCGCTTTTAGCCTTGGCTAGTCTTTTGTCGACGGTTAAAATGCCTGAGCTGAGATCCCAGACCCAAGTTCGAATGCCAGTGCGCGAGTAACTTGGGTATCAACTCAGAGCAAAAACCCAATGGCGCCACGACATCGGAAAGCAACCACAAGTCTGCTCAGCCGTCGCGAATTCATTCAGAAAGCTGGCCTGTTGGCTGCGGGCTCCGCTGTCGGGGCTTCCCTGCTGAGCTGCGATTCGGGAGGGTTTTCCATTCCGTGCCTGGGGCCGGCTCCGGCGCCGACCCCTGTCGCTGGCATGACCTACATCCGGGCCTCGGAGATCGGCTGTGCCCTCGATTGCAATCTGCGAACCGGGCGGAACAAACACAACGACGGCCCTGCCACCGACGATGGACCGTTGATCAATGCGGCGATGGCCGCCGCAACCCCAGCCAATCCCATCACCCTGATTATTGACGGAAGTGCGATGATTTCGGGTCTTTTCCTTCCAGCGGGCGGGTATTGGAATATCGCGGGCCTGGGTTGCGGCACAGGATTTTTCGTAAAGACCGGTACCAATAACGATGGGATTCACAATGGGCCTGCTATTGTGCCGAACAATCCTGGACCGCCTGCTCCACCGCGCGGGATGAATGTGTCGCTCAAGAACTTTACTCTGAATGGCAACCAGGGAAACGGCTACGATGGGAATTCCACCAGCGGAATCCGGCAGGGTAGCGCGACGGCCTGGTACTTCGGTATCAACCTGACCAATCTGGAGAACATCGTCATTGAAAACGTGGTTGTCGTGCGGACCTCGTCATACCACATACGGCTTTCGAATGTCGGCCACGTCACGGTTTCGGGCTGCGTGATGGAAAGCGCTGGCTTGAGCACAGACGGACTTCATTTCGACGGTCCCGCGAACGACATTACAATTTCGAATTGTGATTTCAAGACGGGCGACGACTCGATCGCCTTGAACTGCCCAGAGGGCTACACCGGCAACATTTCGCGGGTCACAGTCTCCGGCTGCACATTCAACAGCTTGTCGCTGATGCGGCTTTATACGCAGAACGGATATCCCGACAAATTTGTCATCGATGCAGTGAGTGTCAGAAATTGCAGCGGTTCCCTTTCAGAAGCCGCTTTTTTAATAGGGCTGGCCAATGGCAGCCTTCGGAACTCTGTCGCTTCTCTGACTATCACAGACTGTACCTTGACCGCACCAACGATACTCGCGATGGCGGAGAATTTCGGGACCATCACACTCAGCAACGTTACCTTCGTCCCGTCCCAAGCAAGAGTTGTCTGGATCTCTCCTCAAGTAAGTCAAAGCTCAGGCTTCTTGCGGCCATCTCCACTCTATGGCAGCGAAACCTGGGTCGGCTCAAGTCTAACCTTTAAAAATTGCACTATCGACCGCAATGGGGATCTGGAAGTGCCTGCATCGATCTTCGCCAACAACTCGAGGATCGAATATCTGGCGTTCAAAGGGTTTGGTGTACAGGATGCTGGGTTTCACCCCCCGACGCCAGCGCTGATCGATATTGAACAGGGCTCGATCGGGCAACTGGTTATCGATTCGCTGAACAGTAGCAACATTCTTGCTCCCGTATCAGAAGGCGGTTTCGTCAACATTGGGTCCGTTTCTGGGGCAGGCGTCCTGGGAACTGGCTGGCCATTTCCCGATGCAGTGATGGCAGACGGAGTGCCATACATCTCGGCAAGCACCGGCTCCGCTTCGATCAAGATCAATGGTATGGTGCGGCCTTTCCCAGCAGACTGATTTTTGCATCCAGAGGTGGCTCTAGCGCTCTCTACGATCCAGGCGGGGAGCCGACGGCAAAAGTTCCGCCCAAGGCGAGCATGTGCGCTCCGCTAACGTTCGTTGGACTTCCGCCCGGGATAATCAATCGAGATATCCGAAAAGTTGAGGTTGGCAGCCGATGCACTGGAAATTGTGCCCCGAACGGTGACTCCCCAGCAAAGGGACTGACAATTCGTGTGCTGGAAACGCTGATGTCGAAGACAGGAGCACTCATTCCGACAATCGAGATACCCTTGGTATCTCCAGCTGCGGAAAGGGGCTGGATGGTTATATTCGAGAGATGATTCCGCGAGGCTGGGGCGCATCGGACTTAACAGTAACGAAGTAATTCCGTGCCCGCCGGAAAAGGCTCCGTCCACGGTTGAATTGGTTCCCTCAAGAACCAATCCGTGCTGATTCAGCACAACAACCACATTATGGATGCTGGCGTGATTTACATTTTCAACCAGCATGCAATGGAATGGAGCGGTTCTCCATTCCACGGCCTCAGCCCGTGAAAACTCGACTGTCCGCCTGCGACCGGTTTTACCGACTCTCTCTGCTCCCCGTGCTTTGGCCAGTCCAGTCGAGACAGCAACTCAAATCGCATCAGCTCAAAGTTACTAGCTGCGGAGTATGTCCTAAGCGTTTGCGTACGACCCTGGTTAATGCATCAAATCGTTTTTCCCCGAGCACATACGCGAGTACGAAATACAGATGAAAAAGCGGATACCTTGCAAAACCCATTCGGCCGTATCCACGGTAGAGCCTGTAAAACTCCGCCAGGGGCAAGTTCAATTGATCTTTGATGTACGGATAAAAGTAGTTCGCGTAATCGTGGATTACGTCGTCCACAACGTCGATTCCCTTGGTCTCCTTCAAATTTCGAATGATCGACAGCGCCCCGCTCATCATGTTAAGGCGAGCCGTGGCGTATATCGTCCCGGGATGTACTTGCCTTTCTCTTTGGCGCTGTTTCCGAATTCGGGCTGGCCGTCGCCGCGGCAGAGTATGAGCAACTGAGGAGTGCAAACGGCACTCTTGTGGATCAGAACACTCGCCGTGAGGTGCATCTGATAGTAAAGAGTTCCGTCAAATTTGGCAGTTGCAGCCTGGGCGGCACTGTCGCGATGAACGATATACCCGGCCAGGACACCGGAACGCCGGAAGGCAAACCGAATGGCTGCCGACCCGGGCGGAAATACCTTTTTTTCGTTAAACCAACGAATTTCCTGATTCACCCTGTCCGGGGTTTCGTCGAACCAACCATAGCTCTTCAATACGATCCCAACGTTTGGATAACGTCCAATCACGCTGGCCGCATTCTCCAGCGCGCCCGCGCACATGATGTCGTCGTTTCCCATGAAAAAGCAGAACTCGCCCGCCGCTTCCACCAAATTACGAATATTGCCGTCGTAGCCGAGATTTTCAGAATTTTCGAAATATCGCAGCATCCCCGGATATTGCGAGAAAAAATCACGTGCAATCGCGGCAATCTGCGGGCGTTCCCCAGACATGTCTTCACAGATGACCACCTCAAAATCCCGAAACTTTTGCGCAAAGATCGATTGCAGCAGCGGACGCAGATGACGCGCTCGGTTGTAGGCGGGAATACATACGAAAACAGCTTGCGAGCTTCGGTCATGCCTTGTCCCAGGTACCGGTTGCGGAATTGAAGACGTTCGATCGGTTTGGCTGGGGCGCCAGCAACGATCGTATTCGCGGAAATCACGCCGCGAACAACAGAGTTGGCTGCCACAATCGCACCATTGCCAATCGTGGCAGGACCAAGGATGACTGAGTCATCTCCCATCGCAGACATTTTCGCCGATGACCACGGCCCCCCTCCTCCGAGTTCACGATGGGCGGGTGGTTGGTCTCGCCTGTTGCCGTTCTCCATGGTAATTCCGTGATTGTGATCGAAATGTATATATGACTCCCGAAAAGACAATGGTTGCCAATCGAAACACTCTGGATCGACGAGATGTGTATCCGTCGGAAAAACAGACGTAATCTCCGATCGTGACGCGTGGGCTGAAACGCTGCGATCCATAGGAGGCGACAGCCTCCAACCAGAGATTGCGCTCTGCGTAGACGCCCTTGCCAAAGGAAACATGCGTCCGCCGAGTACCCTGACGCGGGCCCAAGGTACAAACCGGCAGCCCCAAACCAGCCAGCCATAACGGAGCTGATCATCCGCCTCCAAACGCGACGGGCAATGAGCAATATTGCGATCAATCCGGCGTTTGCTTCGAACTGCCTGGAAACACTACCGATGATCTCTTCATTATCGATTGGATCTTGCTGCCGCCTCGGCCAATCGCATTCTACAAGATGCTGTACGCACGAAATCCTTGCTGCTATTTTCTCAGCCACACGGAAGGAAGACTAAATCACTTTCTCGCTCACCGCGGTCACACCGCTTTCGTAAGCTTTCAGAACCCAGTGTATATTCCACCTGTGAAGTGCCAAGCGCCCATCAGCCGTAAAACTGCATGACTCTCTGAAACAGTAGAGCCCTTGTTTCGTAGCTCTGGCGGATCGCACCACCTAGCGCGGTTCACGGACCAACTGGAAACCTACGGCCCTCAGGTCGTGCAGCAACTTGTGCGAGGGTAGGGGACCTCGAACTCGTCGCGGATTTGGGTGCGGGTTGGGCAGAGACCTGCAAATTGTCAATGTTTTCACCGAGGCTCAGCTCATCGCAATTGAGCCGGCCAGAGATCGCCGGGTCTTTGCAGGGGAAGGCGGATCGAATTCAGATAGCGAATATTGAACGAGACCCATTGCCCTTTGCCGATTGCGAAGTTCACCTATTCATTGCCAATCAGGTTCTTGAGCATACAAAGGAGAGATTCTGGATTTTTCATGAAGTATCGCGTGCTCTGAAGATTCGGGGGCCATTTTTTATTTGGAAGCCGAATATCTGCTCGCTGCATAACCGCTTCCTGCTGTTGATTGGAAGACAGCCTACCCAACACAAAGTTTGCTCCGCGCATGTGAGACCGTTTTCCAAGCGCGATACCCTGGCGTTCCTGAACGCGTGTTTTCCGGGTGGCCATGAGCTCACCCAGTTAAGGGGGCCCAGTCTATCCCTTTCCGCGAGGAGCGGCGCTCATGCTCGCGAACGCCTTTCCAACTTTTGCCTTCACTATTTTTTTCCTGCTCCGAAAAACGAAGAGTACCATGCGGAGTTCGCGACCTATCCGGCACGGGCTCAGCTGGAAACAAACTTTGGACCGGAATATCGCCACCGCGTCTCAATATTGGCACGCGGCAAAAGCCCATGACACGGAGTGCACCTCTTCCCCGGGCGGAGTCTGGAATTGGAGAGAGCCCAGACCGTATCAACCAAAATTGACCGAGAGCACGTCAGGCTAAAAGAGCACTTCAGGGAATACGAAGTTGATTTCTCACCGTCACCGACTTTAGTGTGATGGCTCCAAATGCGGTATTGCCACTTGCGCATTCGAGCTATTTGGGAACCCTTCGCACATTTCTGTCGTTGGTGTCTTCGTGGTTCCGGTAGCAGTTTGTGGAGCAACCGTCACATTCTAGATAAGAAAAGGATTCGCGGCGACACGGATTTCGACATCTCCGAGCCAGCGGTTCGTTCCGATCCTGATATGCTGCTGGCAATCCAGGAACCCTGTGCAAAATAATCAATAAACAGCTGCCCGCCGTTGTTGAAAGTATTTCCTTCAACGGTTATACCGCTTCCGCGCAGGTAAAGAGGGTTCATCGGACCGCGATGGTATTGTTCTCAAAAGTGCTATTCAGCGCTGGCCAGGATGGCCCGCCTGAGGCTGGCTCGATTTTCGCGGTAAATCCGGCCGATCCCTGACCGCTCTCGAAATGGTTATGGTGGGTGTGGTTACCCACCGGGTAGACGCCGTTGTAATAATCTGCCGATACGCAAGAAGCCCCCAGTGCTGGTCGGGATGCGTTGACTCACAAAGTTTCGGGAAACGTCGACGTCATGAACTCCAGAAATGTCGATGCCGATCGATCGTTGAGAACTTTATTGTTCGTGGATCTTGGCCTGGGAAAGAATTTTGTCGCTCGATTCGGAAGTTAAGGCGATGGCAGCATCCCCACGGTGCGCCACCGTATTGTCATGTATGCTGACATCAGTGATATTGCCGGCGACGTGATACCATCCCAATTTGGTTGGAATAAACGGCCGGTGGCGTGACTAGGCTAGTCACGGTATTGTTCGCAATCTCTTCGTCGGTAAGGCTGCCCAAACTCTCGCGGTCATTGTAGAAGACATCGATTCCCCACGCGAAATTCGAGACTCGACAGTTCGTGACCTTCACGTGCATTACCGAGACGAATCACCAAACGCGAACCATCCGATTCCAGAAGCATACGGGTGATCCGGCCCCGGTGTTTCGATCGATATGTCTACTTTACCCGCTCGACATCGTCCGCATTGATTGCGAAGAAGGTAGGGTCGACCATGGGTCAGGTGTGGGGCGCCAGCAGGGGGGGTCTTGGGCTGGGATACGACTCGAATTTGGCCGTCCCCTTGCCAGTGGACACCGCTTTTAACCAAGACACTTCCAGCAAGCAGGCACAGGCCAGTGTATCTCACGACGACTGCCAGTTGTCCTACCCTATAAGAAGAGTTCGCAGCCGTCGAAGCCGCCTGAAAAGCGGACGTGTCATCGGTTCTACCGTTGCATTTGGCTTGTAGGCGGCAACGGAAATTGTCTTAGTCTGCGCTGACGCCAAAACGGCAGTGAGCACTGATCAAGACACCCAAAGTGCCTCTAAGGGCGTCCGCGTTGGCACTCATCTCGACGCCTTCTCTGTCCCGTTTGATGGGTTTAGACTGCACTGCCGCACGCGTGATTGCACCCGCATTCAATACCCTTCGTTTACCTGGCCAGCCGAATCGCATTTGCCGGCGTTCGCATTCCGCACGCTGCCAACATCCCAAGAACACACTGCACGTTCATCGCTTGCGAGTTCTAGCTTCCTCGTTCACATCATTGCTGCCACGTCACTCCTGGATAAAGGCTGGGAATGCGAAAACCACGGTACGCATTCGAACCGTTGACCGTATTTTCCAAACCACCTGCGGGCTATCGGTCTGGGTCACTTCCATGATCAGGGATGCCATAGAGAACCCGAAGGCTGCGCTGCTGTCGAATTCGACGTTGCCGTTGTCAGAACACCAATACTGCCTCCCCAATACGAGAAGAAGCCCGGCGAATACTGCCACTGCAAGCTCGCGACGTGCGTGCTCTCGTCAATCTGGAAGATAGTCGCACGGGTGTAGCAGTTGGTTACCGGGGGTATCGGCGGACTGCATGGAATTCCGTCCGGGGCAATTCGAAGGTCCCCGTCGTCGTAAACGGCCAAAGTCGTCTGGGAACCGGTTACACTAAAAATATTCGGGTAATGCTGCGCATAAAACCACTGACTAGGGTCACCACCCAACAACGTGAAGTTTGCGCCTTCCTCTGTGAAGTCTCCGCTGTCTTGTCCCAGTCTCCAGATGATATCTCCCTTGCCGGCGCCGTTTGCGTAGTCGATCTTTAGAATCCAACTCTGGTTACGCTGCGAAAGCAAGAGATTGCCGTCGGCCGTGTACACCAAGGCATTACTGTGTGTCCAATCTGGCAGACCAAACAGCGCTCGATTGGGATTCTCGTGATCGAAACTCGACCACGCCCACACTACGTTTCCACTGGGGTCGACATCTAGCAAATGTCCCCCTGCACCGTCGTGGCACCCTGATAGCCCTGCAACCCCGTCAAGCTCTCATTGACATTGGCGAGCAGGATCCAGTGCCCGTTCGGAAGAAGCAGCATGTCGTGGTGTAAATTCACGATGGGAGGAAATGAAAAGCCTTGCGCCTTAAGCGATTGATCCAGTTGGGTCGTAGTGACGCTGCGAATCGTGTTGCATGCCAAGTCAACCTCCGCCAATGCCGAACCTTGGAGCAGGAAGTAGTGGCCGTTGGGCAGAGGTTTGACGGGAATCGCTGCGCCGGGGCAATACCAGATGACGTTGCCTTGAAGATCAGTAGCCACCGCACTTAATGCGTTCGGCGTGGAGTTATTGACAAGGCTGAGCAATTCAATACCCGGCGCTGGCGAGCCTGCGGCGGCGGTTTTGGTGACGCTGAATTGAGGCACGAAATAGGTACTTGGAATCGCTCCTGTCGTGAACGTCTGGTCTTGGCCGACCCAAGAACCGCTGGCCCAAGTAGCATGCGCCCGCATGTGATAGGTCGTCTTCGGTTTCATACCAGCGACCAGAATGCTGAGATTCTGGATTGCGAGACCGGTGGACGTACTGCTCACTGCAGAGGTCTGCCGACCATAGTTCGTATCGGTTCCAAACTCCACAAAGGCCGACAATCCAGAATCGAAATGCGAGAGGCTGTATTGTGCGACGAGGGGGTTGTTGGTGGCGGCGACAGAGCCTACTGGAGGAGGCGTAGGGCTACCGGAACCACAACCCAGCGATGCCAGAGTAAATAGAACGCCAAGCGCGAACAACCCTACCCGCACATAGATTCGCATAACAGTCCCCCGTCCGCCATAAAGAGTTGATATTCCATACAGTGATGACTTCAGAGTGGCAACCTTTTTCTCGCATTTTGCGCCCTTCTGTCAAGTGGTTAGGCCCATCTGAATTAACCGGAGATGAGGTTTTGTAGCAATTGGTGAACTTTTGAAGCAGTATCGGACCAGGAGAATTCGCGAGCGCGCGCCAAGCCTCTATTGCGGAACCTTGTCGGAGTAGGGTGTCGTTCACAATGCGCTCCATCGCTTTTGCGATCTGCTTCACAGAGGTAGGGTCGACGAGCATGGCGGCATTTCCCGCCACTTCGGGCATTGCGGTGACATTTGCAGTCACCACAGGAGTGCCGCAAGCCATCGCCTCAAGTATTGGGAGGCCGAATCCCTCGTAAAGGGAAGGGAAAATCATCGCTTCCGCTCCTCGATAGAGAGAAGGCAATTGCGATTCCGGCACGACGCCCACGAAATCGATTCGTGAGCTTCGTTTGTTGGTTTCAATTTGACTCCGTAAGCCGGAGGTTTCGTAACCGGTAAAAACAAGGTGAATTCGCGGATCGAGATCGGCCGTGGCGAAAGCTTCCACGATCCGGAACTCATTCTTGTGTCGTTTACGGTTGCTGACGCAAAGGAGGTAAGGAAATGGCAATCCGTAGACCTCTTCACCAGGCCGATAGGCAGAGTCGACGCCGCATCCCACATTCAAGATTTTTTCGCCGTTACTCCCGCCCAATTAATGATTTGTTGGCGCGTGAACTCGGATACGGTGAGGATCATGGCTGCACGATGACAAGCCCGCCTCATAACAGTGTTGTAGTACAGCCGGATGGAGGGGTTGCGGTTTTCGGGACAGTAAATGTGACTTAGGTCGTGAATCGCAAAGACAAATGGGGCGGGGCAAAAAAGAGGAGTGTTGTAACCGGGAGAGAAGAAAACGTCGTTGTGGGCCAATCCCCGGAGGCTTCGGGCGAGAAACCAAGAGTCGAAGGCCGCAGCCGGATGCGACGTCAGTGAAACTGGCTGGTAATGCAACCCATCAAGCACATGCCGCGCAAAACGGCCTATGCCGTGGTGCCCAATCCATCGTTGATCAGCGTAAATCATCGCAGGTGAGCAAACTGCCGCCCCATCATAGACTGATCCGGAACACGCAACTCAAAAGAATGAAACGCAATCGAAGAATGACGGAAAGTAAAATGTCGATCGCAGGCATGACAACAGAGTCCGAAGAGGGCTCCGCCTCGAGACGAAGGAGGAGTCCCCTCTCAAGCAGCGTGCCATAGTCTGCGGTATTTTCGGAATTTGTAGGTCGCCCAAACCAGCCCGAAAATATTGCCAACGCAGCAACTGATCGCGATTCCCCTCGCCCCATAGTATCGTCCAAAAGTCAGCGTGAACATGGTGACAGCGACTGCCCCAACGATCGAATTGATAAAGAAAACTTCTTGTTTATGCGCACGAAGATAAATGGCTTCTGAAAAAATGACGACATGGGTAATCATAAGAACCAGCAGTAACCCGAGGGTAAAAGGATCCAAGAGACGTGAAGCAAAGCGGAGATGTTGGAAGTTCAGATAGACACATCCAAGCCATGCCGTTAGGGCCCCTGCGAGGGAGACGGCAAAGGCTTGCCACAGCGCCTTGAAGAATGTTCGATCCAACTGTTGATATTCCTTGCGGGCAATCAGGGTTCCGAAGGGTGCAGATTTAGTGCTTATCCAAGAGATCGCCACGTTGAGAATCGCATTCACCAACTAAGGGACATTCCCATCTGGCCGGCTTCCACGGGACCGCGATACGCAAACAGGACCGGATTAAAAAGCCAAAATATGAAGTAGCCACAGAACCAACTTACGGCGATTTTCCATTGGAATGGCCAGACTTCCTCCGCCCATCGAATCCGATGTTCTCCAGTCTGATACCTTGATAATCGGAGCAAGAGCTTACGCTTGCGAACCAGCCACACAAATGCGCTGGAGGCCATTCCGAATAGCATCATCGAAGGGGCAGAGGCCATGATGGCTTTCCAGAGCGCCCCACGCCAGCAGGCTTCCGACAACGGATTGCATGAAGCGAAGACGGGCACTTGGAACATATCCGCAGCCTTCCAAGAAGAGAGAAACTGGTAATTTGGAAGTTGAGTGCCGCCATCAGAGCGGCAAGACACCAGGGAAAACGCCAAAGGACCGTTGGACCGCATGCTCGTGCGTGGAAAAGAAGTGAAAGCCAACAGGAACCAAGGTTCGGCCAGGAGCACGGCTGCGATGGAATACCAACGAACCGATTTCTGGATGACGGAGGCGAGGCGGGCATGAGCCGCCGGGTTTCCAGTAATTTCATAATCAGCCGAGATGGAGAGGCGGGCTCGCTCGTGACTCGCCATCTGCAGAATCACAAACGAGAAGCCCAACTCAAAAATCATCTGCATGGCGACCAGGCTTCCGAACGTGTAGTAGTATCCCTGCTCGGCAGGACTGAGGAAGCGTGCGATCAGGAGAACGGTTACAAGGCCTGCAGCACTGCCCCAGAATCTCGCAAGAACGGTGAATCCCACGGCTCGGTCAAGCCCCAGTACCGTTCGGAGCCAGTGACGAATGCGCGCATTACCAGACGCATTCAACGGGACCGGTGCCACCTCGGGAAGTCCTTCGGACACTGAGCGGACTCCCGCAACGAGACCGATCACCCGGAAAAAGAAGGGAGTGGTCATTGGGTGGACTGCGCCAAACGAGGATGGCAGGTTCGCGGCGGGAAAGACACCATCTGTCATAGTCTGCTTCCCATGAAGGTCTTATTGTAGGCCCTGAGACGTCTCCACAGGATCAGAATCCGATGTCACGCACTGCTAAGTCGAGAGCGGCTTGCGCCCAAGCGCGCGAAGATGAGTTCCCGTCACCCAACCAAGATCGACGGCCGCGCTTTCGATCGCAACAATAGTGAAACCAGCAGCTTCGAGCAGGGCAGCAACAGCCGGGACGCAATAATAGTTGATATGTTCGTGAACCCCGATATCCGGCCGGAGAGCCGATTGTTGCAGCTCAGCGCGTTGCTGATCTGATATTTCCTGCGGGGTTTCTATATAGAGATGCCCTCCGGGTTCGACGTATGCACTCAGCTTCCTAACCAGGGTGAGCGGATGGGTTACGTGTTCGGTGACATGCGATAGCAAAACGAGAGAATACGTGCCCAGTTCGGATTCCGACTTGATGCGGGTGACGCCCGGAATGGGATCAATGTTCGAAATTTCATAAACAAATTTGTATCCGGGAATATCCGGAATGAACCTTCCATCTGACCCTCCATAGTCCAGGATAGTCAGCGGACGAGGCGTCCCCAGTTCCTTATGCAGGAATTTTGAGAGCGCTGTAGTTCGCGTGCGCACCTCAACCGGATCGTATCCAACGGCTTCGGCAATGGCAGAGTACTCGGGCTCATACTGAATCCGTTGCTGATGATAGGAGGGGGATCGATAATCGGCATACAAACGCCCGATCTCTTCATCACTAAAGGGAATGGCAGTTTGGATGAAGGAACAATGCTTGCAAACCTGCATGTCAACAAATGCGGACTGAGAGGCGACGCGCGCGAGAAGGGACATGGGAATGGCAACGAGATCGCGAACCTTTTGCTTCAACACATTGGGTGATCTGGGAACGCGAAGCTCTATGCCCAGGGCTCGCTTGAGAAAGAAGGGATTGATTTTGCCGATAGGTCCAAGATCCGTCAGTTCCCTGCTCCCACAATTCCTGCACTCGCTCACTCAATCTCCTTAGAATGAAATGAGGTTCAGCGAGCTAGCTCGATTGAACCTCACACCATTATAACTTTTACAACGACCGGCGATTTTTCGGGACCGCATAGCAAACAACATCCCAACCTTCCAGGTCATGCGGCCGGAAATGGAACGAATAATCCGGATTCAAATCGTGGATGAACAGAGGGATATTCCAAAGATCGCTTTGCCTGTGATAGGCACAGATGGCCAAAATCGGAGAGTTCTTTTGAATCAGTTCTCGTGCTCCCGCTAAGGCGTCGAGTTCCGATCCTTCGATATCCATTTTTATGAAACTGACGGGCACGTTCGCTAGTACAGAATCCAGTGATACACATTCGACCTCGCAGGCGCCGCTGCCGATCTTTGAGGCTACTCCCTTTCCTACGTCCATCAATACTTGCTTGTTTGTGTCTCCGGTTGCGGCTTGGCGTGTAGTAATGCGCTCGCGCGTCTTGGGAGGCATGGAATTCACTCTTGCCACGAGTTTGACATAGTTCTCTGGGTCGGGCTCAAAGGCGACGGCTTTTCCAAACGAATCCAAACTTTTCCTAAGAAAGAGATCTAGAGTGTCACCGTCGAAAGCACCGCAATCAATCATTATTTCATCCGCACGGAGACGAAAGAATTCGTCCCTAAAATAGGCGCCGCCATGAACCGGATCCGGCAGTGAAGCGAAATCTCCCAGCAAACGAAAGCGAATTTGAGCAAGGTATACCCTGCGCGACTCATCATCTGCTAGTAAGTTCAGCGCCTGGCGAACTCGATCCGCTTCCGCGTGCACGTAATAAGGGAGATCGTGCATATAGTGAGGCAGTAGCGAATCAGAATATTTCCAATACAACGGAAGAAACGGAACAACAGTCTTACATCCCAGCTGACGCAATTGCTCCACCCGCGCGGGCATTCGGTCAGTGCCTCCGGCGCGCCAAATTGTGACGACAAATGTGGCCCGATTCCCGTAATGGGCTACTCCTTCGGCCAGACTTATCACGGGGATGCCATTGAGATCTTTGCCCCAAAGTACGGCGTTGTTATCGACGAAAGCTAGAGGCTCAACCCCATGCTTTCGCAAGGCCGTCAATGTACGCTGCCCGAGATTGCCCGCTCCGAACAGAACCATGCCTGTAGCCTTTAGATCTCCCAGCGACTCGATTGCGGCGGCTATACGTTCTCGAGCGCCTTCGGCCCCTTCAGATAGGAGCGCCTCAAGTTCACGATCAAAATCGTTGGTTGTTTCACTCACAGATTTTCTCTCTCCTGGAGCCTGCGAAGCCACGTCTACCAGCATGTGCGTCCACCATCAATCACTAAATTCGCTCCCGTCATGTACGAGGAAGCATCAGAACAAAGAAACAGGATTGCGCCCTGGTACTCATCACGATCAGCCATCCGTTCCATAGGGATCAGTGGTTTCAACCGACTCAAGAATACTTCCGGTTGGCCGTTTGAGACGCCGCCGGGAGAGATGGCATTCACACGGATCTTCGAACCACTCCAGTAAGTAGCGAGGTATCGCGTTAGCCCAAGCAGTCCAGATTTCACGACTGAATACGTGACTGGTTTCACGGGTTGTTGATCGTCAGGCAGACCGTCAACCCGATATAGCCTCTGATCTGGCGCAATGAGAGCGAGATCGGACGCTACGTTGATTATGACACCCTTGCCGGCCTTCGCCATCTCAGATCCGAAGACCCGACTACAAAGAAAGGCTCCTGTCAGTCCGACCCGAAGGTCGTCGTCCCACGCGCTCACTGGCAAATTCTCAAGCCGCGACCATGAGCGATTTTTGGCGTTCTCCACCTTTGGATTGTTGGCGGCGTTGTTGATGAGAATATCGATATGTCCGAACTTTTCCACTATGTGGCGGTTCGCATCAACAATCGACTGTTCGTTGGTGATATCCGCTGTCAATCCGATGCACTCGACTTGGTGTTTGACGGATAAGTCCGCAGCAGCTTTCGCTGGATCGGAAAAAGCCAAGTCCAGGAGCACGACATGAGCGCCAGCGGCCGCGAGAACGTCTCCATGCTGATAGCCCAAAAGTCCGCATCCGCCCGTAACAACCGCGACGCGACCGGAAAGGTCAAACAGTTCTCGTATGCGATCGACTTTAACGTTCGACATCGATAGAGGTTCCTCACCGAATCGTGGCAACATCCGCAGGCTGACTTGTCTGCATTGACTGCTTGGCAGCGACTGCCACCCGCAGGCTTTGCAGCCCATCATGAAGGTCGACGACTGGTTTACTTCTGGATTGTACGCACTCCAAGAAGTGCTTCAACTCGTCAAGAAAGAGCTGATTGCGCTCAAACCCCGGGAATGTTTGGAATTCAGGGGCCGTATTCCCTCGCTTGAATAGAGTCACGGTGAGATTGTGGAGATCCATCAAAACTCGACCCCGATCTCCAATCACCTCGCACTGCCTCGATGGCGGCGACTGAAGATAGTCCTGATGCAACTGAACCGGCAGTGAGCGATCAGCCCAGGTGTATTCCATGAGCATGGTGGCAGTGTCTTCAACATTCACATCGAGATCGCTCCAATGTCCTCCCATGGCGAAGACCCTCTTTGGTATCCCGAATAGTGAGTAGAGATAATCAAACTCATGGATTTGAGAAAGAACAACGCCGCCGCCTAGCTCTGCACGGGAGGCGTACATTTCGCGATAATCCTCATAGGGATGCCAATTTGGCAGATACTCGCCGATGATTACTCGCACTGCCAACAGATTCCCCAAAATCCCACTCTTCACGGTTTCGGTTAGGGCTCTTATGCATGGATGAAATCGCAACTGGTAGCCTACCATTGCAATGGAACGATGATTCTCAGCAGTATGGATAAGCTGATCGATTCCGCACACCGAATCGGATAAAGGCTTCTCAACAAAGATGTCACAGTTCGCCTGCAGGCAAGCGAGGGCCACTGGTACATGGAGGCTGGTGGGATTGCAGATGAAAGCCACCTCTGGCTTTTGTGCCAATGCTTCCTGAAGATCGCAGAATGTCCGGATTTCGTACTCGTGCTCAACATTGCGGTTCGGGTCCGCACCCAATGTTGGCGTCACAACGTGAGTCTGGCGCCGTACCCGGTACGCGATGATTTCTACAGACCGCCCAGCAAAGTACGCAGATTCCGTGTATGCCGCTGGCCAATCCCACCCAACCCAACAATCAATGCTTTCATGATGCCAGACTTGCCGCCGCCTCCATCTGAGTTTTAATGCAGCCCAGGTTTTCGATGATCCAACGCACTTCCTGCCCGGGCTCCGAGCGGGCGATCTGCAGGACGTAATCACCCTCATACTTAAGCCTATGCAAGCCGCGGAACAGGAGAGCGAAATCTACGTTCCCAGTTCCCGGTGGAACCGTACCCTCGCAGCTTTCGGTCTTTGATGTGCACGCTGCCAATACGCTTGCCATAGGCGGCGAACTCATTGCTGGCAGTGTAACCGAGTGCTGCGCTATTGCCGGAGTCGTAGTTTACACGCACGAGAGGGTGATCGCACCGTTCCAAGAGCCTGGCAAATGGTTCGGCTCCAAGGGATGTTTCCAGGTGAAGTTCAACTTCATTGATTTCGGCCGATGGCAGAATCGATCGCAATATCGAAATTACTTGCGTCTCCTCTGCCGCGTTCTCGATCCGAGAGTGGTCCACAAATGGGATAACTACTCTCCGAATACCGACGAGTTTGCATCGCGAGAGAAGCCAGTTCATTTTTCGGATCAATTCGATTCGTTGCAGCTCGCTTGTGCGCAGGAACGGCCTGTCCATGAAAAAATCAGCACAGATTGATCGCACAGTGATGCCGTTCTGTGCGACAAAGAAAGCATTTCGGCAATCCCGCTGTCGGTGGTCAGCGGATTCACATCCTCGCCATACTCGTCGAAAATCCACTCGATGCCGTTCAAACCCGCTTTTGCGGCCAACGAGAATTCGTCTCGCCACGCACTCCTCGGAAAGCACTGAAAACGGTTTTCTTCGGGAGGAACCAATCGCCCTTGCATGGTAGCGAAAAAAGGGGTCTTCACGCCGCTATTCCTTGAGAGTTTCTACGAGCATGTTTTCCTCAAATTCTGTACGGTCGAGAAAAGGCCACAGATCTTCAAGGGGCTTTGAAACAAAAGAACCGTCCGGCAGTTGTACCGACGAGAGACGTGGTTGACGGATTTCATCCAGCAGGACATGGACGTCACAGACGACTGGTCCCGGCGTGGCCAGAACTCGCCGGATATCATCATTCAGATTGCGCTGGTCTTTGATCACGTCCGTCGCGATGCCATACGCCTCTGCAACGCGACAAACATCCGGCAGGGTCTGGCCGGTTGCGGCATCGCAGCCGATTAAACAAGCCCCAAAAAATGCGCTTTGCGACGCGCGAATTGAGCCGTACCCATCGTTGTTGAGCACAAAAAACTTTACTGGCAACTGCAGCCGCTTGATGGTTTCCAGTTCCTGAATATTGAACTGGAATCCTCCGTCTCCGTCGACGCAGATAACATTGCGATGTGGATCCTGGGCAATGCCCACAAGGCCCGCTCCGATCGCTGCAGGAATGCCGAAACCCATTGCTCCGAGTGCTGTGGTATGAAAAATCCGTTGACGGCACTTGGTTTTGAACGCCAGTAGAAACAGCTCGATACCCGTTCCAGAACTACCGGAGATGCAAATCCCCTTCTCGGAGTATGCCGGATATGGCCTCCGCAAAGTTATACACGCTTACTCTTCCTTCCGGGATTTTGTGTTCTGGAAGAACGAGGGGATAGCGTTGTTTCCAGTCCGCACATCGCTGCTTCCACCAAGTGCGCCCATTTTGCTCGACTTCGGAGGCACGAGCCAACAGTGCACGCATGAACTCACCTGCGTCGGCACAGATTGGATAGCGAATCGTATCGCCCATCTTCTTCAACTCGGCAGGATCTATGTCGACCATCACCTTGCAGGCAGCGCGAGCGAACCTCTCTGGTGCATAGCCAGTCACCACACGGTCCAAGCGACAACCAATCGCAAGGAGGAAATCGCAGTTCTGGATCACGAAGTTCGCTCCCCTTTGGGCGATGGTGCCGGGTCGACCGACGTAGAGTGGATCGTCATCAGCAACCAGGTCTATTGCGAGCCAGGTCACTTCAATCGGTATATCCAGCACCCGGAAAAGCTGGCCCATCTCCTTTTCAGCACGGGAGAGACGCACTCCGTTCCCGATCAATAGCATGGGTCGTTCGGCGCGGTTCAGTTCGGCGATAATGGAAGTTAGCTGTACTTCCAGATCGACGGGCATGATCCGGCAGGAGTTTTCTTCACAGAGTTCCGCCCGATCGAAAGCCCGAAGTTCTTGATGATCAGCAATCGGAGAAGCCTGGACATCGAGAGGGATGTCGACCCAAACCGGACCGGGACGTCCAGTCCTCGCCAGGTGGAGTGCTTTCTCCAACTGATATCGGATGTCGTTCGGCTCCAGCACGGTGACGGCGTACTTGGTGATCGGACGAACAATCGAAACGATATCAACCTCTTGGACTCCCACCTGTCGCATTCCAAGCGGCATATTGTTGTTGTCGAAGGCTCGATCAGGACGCTTGACCTGCCCGGATATAAACAGGGTCGGAGTGGAATCCAGCCAGGCACCCGCAACCCCTGTTACAGCGTTTGTGCTACCGGGTCCCGTCGTGACCATGCAAACACCGAGGTTATTCGTAGCCTTGGAGTAGTTTTCCGCAGCAATTGCGCTCGCCTGCTCATGCAGGTTACATACCGGGATCAACCGCTTCTCGTTGGCGAGCGAACTGTTCAGATGCATCGCTCCTCCGCCAACAACCAGGAAAACGTGCTTGACTCCCTGTTCAGCGACGAACCGAACTACGTAGTCGGAAAGCTTCATTGCTCTTTTCTTAGATGGGATTGAAAAAGTCATGAAAACTAAAGCGTGATCAGTTCCCTGCGAACACGTCCTCGGGTCTGAGACGCCGCGCCGCCAGCAGAGCATCCACCAACTCACGTACAGCACCATTGCCACCCGGAGCTTTGGAAATGAATTGGGCTTGCGCCAGAACCACTGCAGCAGCATTGGCAGGAGCGGCTGAAAAGCCTGAAACTAACATAGCCGGCAAGTCATTTACGTCGTCGCCCATGAAGCAGACCTCCGCGAGACTCACGCCCACAGCGGAAGCGAAATCACGCAGGGCAGCGGCCTTGTCGCGACATCCTTTAACGACATGCTTTATAAGCATCTTTTCCGCGTAGCGGTCAACCAGTGGGCTGTCTTCCCCTGAGATCAGGGCCAAGATGAGACCGGCACGGCGAGCCAGAGAAACTCCCATGACATCGGCGAAGCTAAAGCGCTTCCATTCTTCCCCCTGCGGCCCCCACCATACTCCGCCATCACTCAATACTCCGTCCACATCGATGGCGAGCGCCCGGATCATTTTTAGCTTTAAGCGATCGCTTCGCGAATTCCTTCGGACCATGGACTAGACCATCGCTCCAACCCGACGAAGTTTCTTGATAATAGGAACCTCGCGTTCATACACCCGTTTGATTCCATCCCCTTTGGCTTGCTCGCAAAGGCGGATATCGCGAACCAGTCGCGAAATGCCGTTAGGCTCCAATGAAGCAGCGTGATCGGAGCCCCACATTGCACGATCCATGGTGATATGCCGTTCTACGCTGCAAGCGCCAAGTGCGGCAGCACAAACGCTGGTCGGTATGCCTGTTTCGTGGCCTGAGTATCCGATTGGAACACAATAACGAGATGCCATGGTAGGAATGGCGCGTAGATTGAGTTCTGAGTATGAGGCCGGATACGTGCTCGTGGCGTGCATCAAAATCAGGTCGTCTTTGCCGAGAACCTCGACAGCGTGGTCGATCTCGGCGTAAGTACTCATCCCCGTCGACAGAATAATCGGCTTCCCTGTGGCGCGGGCGTGCCGCAGCAGATTGTCGTCGGTAAGCGAGGCGGAGGCAATCTTATAAACCGGGACTCTGAATTGCTCCAAAATCGACAGATTTTTCATCCCATAAAAAAACGAACCACATCATTTTCACAGATTTGCCGAACACGTCGATCTCCTCATAGTCTTCCCGCTCGAATTCCAAGCCATACTTGAGATCCCATAGTCGGACCAAAGGGATTCTCGCGCGGCTTTGCCAGCTCTTCGGGAGTGTAAACCACATCGACTGTCCGTTTTTGGAACTTAACCGCATCGCAGCCCGCAGCCAGCGCAACGCTGATCAGCCTCCTGGCCAGATCGACATCGCCATTATGGTTAATTCCGATCTCCGCTATGACAAAACAGGGCTGATCGTCGCCCACTAACTTGCTGCCGATCCTCACGTAGCTCATATAACACTCCTCAGCAATACAAAAATCGGGAACTCCGCCGCTTCCGCGACTCAAAGCAAAGCCAATATTATATCCACCTGCCTTGTTATTCGTCCCGTCAGAACGTAGGAGCGACGGGCGTTAACCAATCGAAACACCGGTCGATTCAAATTGTTGCGCACAGACACGTTGCTCAATCCAATCGCAAATCATGTGTCCACAAAGAATATGCGCTTCTTGAATGCGAGCCGTGTCTTTCGACGGAACACGCAGACTAACATGTGCGATTTCAGCCATCTCTGCACCTCTTTCACCGGTGAACCGACTGTAAAGGCTCCTATACTTTTCGCTGTCTGAAGCGCCGCGCACACGTTCTTGCTTGCACCTGATGTCGAAATACCTACCAGCACGTCTCCTTTAGCGCAAAGACCTTCCACCTGGCGCTGGAAGACTTTTTCGTACCCATAATCATTTGCTACGGCAGTCAAAATCGATGTGTCGGTGGTTAGAGCTATGGACGCAAGCCCAGGGCGTTCCCTTCGAAAGCGTCCATCAATTCGGCCGCCAGGTGCTGAGAATCGGCTGCGCTGCCGCCATTCCCGCACCAGAGCACCTTACCGCGAGCCAGAATCGCTCGGGCCATCTGCTCCGCAATCCGCTGCAGCAGTGGCTCTAGTTCGCGCAGCGATGTGACGACATTAAGATGCTCCGCGATGGCTCGGCTGAAGATCAGGGATGTATCGAGAGCGGACTGCATGAATTCTCCTGGACCGGTCAGGTGATGAACGTCTGTCGGTGATTTGATCATAAGAATACACAATGTAGTCGAGGCGGTGTACTGTATTGTTCGACGCTCAACGTGGCAGCCGCATTCGCTTGCATACTTATTCATTCGAGAGAAGCCCATGAAAGCTATCATCCTGGCAGGTGGTCAGGGAACACGCATCAGTGAAGAAACCAGCACGCGCCCGAAGCCTATGGTGGAAATTGGGGGGGGTCCCATCCTCTGGCACATTCTCAAGATCTATTCGCAACACGGAATCAACGATTTTATTGTGTGTTGTGGATACAAGGGCTATCTGATAAAGGAATATTTCGCGAATTACTTCCTGCACATGTCTGACGTCACTTTCGACATGAAAGAACAGCATGAAGGTCCATCAGAGTGTGGCTGAGCCGTGGCGTATCACGCTCGTGGATACGGGCGAAAATGCGGGTACAGGCGGGCGATTGAAGAAGATCGCACACTACATCCAGAGCGAGGATGCCTTCTGCATGACCTACGGAGATGGGGTCAGCGATGTGAACATCTCCGAATCGATTGCCTTCCATAAACGTCATGGGCGACTCGTCACCGTAACTGCAGTGCAGCCGCCAGCTCGATTCGGGGGCTTGGGTATAGAGGGAACCAACATCTCCGGATTCCAAGAGAAGCCGAAAGGCGAGGGCGGATGGATCAACGGGGGATTTTTCGTTCTCTCCCCAGCGATACTGCATGAGATCGGCGACGACACAATAATGTTCGAAGCGGAACCGATGCAGAGCCTCACCAAGAAAAAAGAAGTACAGGCTTTTTTCCACCGCGGCTTCTGGCAGCCGATGGACACTTTGCGAGACAAACAACGATTAGAGGAACTGTGGGTAAGCGGTAAGGCACCATGGAAAACGTGGTGAACAGGAAGCCGAACCGAATCAGTCGCCGCAGAGTTTCTCGTACTGCACGATTTGCTGTGCCGTAAACTTGCCATGTTCTCGCCTCGAACCCATGCGCGATACCACGTTGCCGTCAATTCCAGCGCGGTGCCGATGTCAAGTCGCGATTGCCATCCCAGTTCATGACGTGCTCTGCTGGCGTCCAATCTCAGATAATTCGCCTCGTGCACGCCAACATTTTCATCCAGACACCAACTGGCCCCGTCTCCCCACATTTCGACAAGTTTGTTCGCAATTCGCTGCACCGGCCATGCGTCGTCATCACTCGGGGCGAAGTTGTAAGCGGAAGCGCAGCAGCCATCCGGTACAAGCAGTCGCTCCGACAACATAATGTATCCACGTAAAGGTTCCAGCACATGTTGCCAAGGGCGGATGGCATTCGGTCTTCGGATAAGAACTGGTTTCCCGGAACGAAATCCGCGAACAAGATCGGGAATCAATCGGTCCTCAGACCAGTCGCCGCCGCCGATCACGTTGCCGGCGCGCGCTGTGGCCAGTGCAACGTGATGTTCCAGCCTCCGTTCGTCTGGGAAGAACGACCTTCGGTATGCGGAGCTGATGATCTCGGCGCACGCCTTGCTCGACGCATACGGATCGTAACCCCCAAGCGCGTCCGTTTCGCGATATGGCCAGACCCATTCGCGGTTGTCGTAGACCTTGTCGGTAGTGACGCAGACGACAGCGCGTACACTCGGCGTTCTGCGAATCGCCTCGAGAACGTGCACTGTGCCCATCACATTCGTCGCGTAAGTACCTGCCGGATCGGCGTACGATTTTCTCACCAGCGGTTGCGCGGCCATATGGAATACCACCTCTGGCGCAAACTCTGTGATTGACGATTCGAGATTTTTGTAGTCGCGAATATCCCCGCGTTGATCCTCCACAATGCGTGCCACCGACGCGAGGGTGAACAGGTTCGGCTCGGTGCAGGGGTCGAGCGCATATCCTCGAACCTTCGCCCCCAGTTGGTTTAGCCAAATAGCGAGCCAAGAGCCTTTGAATCCCGTGTGCCCAGTAAGAAAAACGCGCCGGCCCTTCCAAGCTTTCGATCGATCGCCCAGATCATCCTCCCGTGTTTCGTGCATCCTATCATCGACTTGCTGCCTTTAGTCCAGATCAAACGTGCACGGCGTAATCATAAGCTTAGTGCACCCGCAATCAACACCTGGAGCTTCAGTGTTATGATTTCGAATACCTTCATCATTTATGACAGATCAAGCGACCAACCTGCGTCGGCACATCCTCGACTTGGCGGCGCAATATTTTACGCAAACATCGCGCTCCGGAGAGTTCGTTCCCGGAATTCGCCTGGCCCGTGTCGGGCAAAGTGATCGATGGTGCTGACGTTAGCGCCGTCGTGGATTCCGCGCTCGACGCTTGGTTTACGACCGGCAGGTTTGCGGAAAAGTTTGAAAGAGATCTGGCTGGGTTTATTGGCGTCCGTTGTGCCTCCCTGGTCAACTCCGGGTCGTCAGCGAACTTGGTGGCGTTGAGCGCTCTAACTTCTCCCAAACTAGGGGATCGTCGACTTCTGCCAGGCGATGAAGTCATCACCGTGGCCGCGGGCTTCCCGACCACCGTAAATCCGATTTTCCAGAACCACCTCGTTCCGGTTTTTCTCGATGTTACCGTTCCGACCTACGAAATTGATGTGACGCAGCTGGAGCCTGCGCGAAGCGATAGAACTAAGGCAGTGTTGCTCGCACATACGTTGGGAAACACCTTTGACCTCGATGCTGTCTGCGAGTTCACGCGCAAACATAATTTGTGGCTGATTGAAGATTGTTGTGATGCCTTAGGATCAACCTACAAAGGACAAAACGTTGGCACGTTCGGAGATATTGCCACGCTAAGCTTCTATCCCGCCCATCACATAACAATGGGAGAAGGCGGAGCCGGTCTCACCAACAAACCGAACCTCCAGACGCTGATCGAATCTTTTCGCGACTGGGGACGAGATTGCTGGTGCGAGCCTGGTCGGGACAACACGTGCGGCAAGCGGTTCGACTGGCAATTGGGGTCCCTGCCTTGCGGATATGATCACAAGTACATCTACTCGCACATTGGCTACAACCTGAAAGCGACCGATATGCAGGCGGCGCTAGGCGCTTCACAACTTACGAAATTGCCAGAGTTCATCGAGCACCGAAAGGCAAACTTTCAATACCTGCGGAAGGCTCTAGCAGGCGTCGAGGCTTCGCTCATTCTACCCGAAGCAACATCGCATTCTGATCCCTCCTGGTTTGGCTTTCCGATCGCCGTGCGCGAGGACGCTCCGTTTGGCCGAGAAGATCTGATCCGGGTACTCGAAGGCAAGAGAATCGGTACACGCCGTTTGTTTGGTGGCAATCTGCTGCGCCAACCTGCGTATAAAGAATCCCAATACCGCCTCTTGGGAGACCTGCCTAATACGGACTTCGTTATGAACAACGTATTCTGGGTAGGTGTCTATCCAGGACTCACACGCTCGATGCTCGAGTTTGTAGCGGCGACGATCATAGACTTCGTCGCGAGATCAAACAGTTCGTGCACTGTGTCGCAGCCTACGCTCGCTCAGCGTAGATGAGTTGCAGGCCAATCAGGGTGCGATGAAGGCCCCCACTAAAGGTTTGCTCAGAAGCCACAGTTTCCCAAGGAGAAAGCATCTTGTCGACGACGAGACATCCCATCATTGACGAGGATCTAAAGACGATAACATCCTGCCCTCTCCCGTGGGACAAGCTGTTTGGAAAGAGTGTACTGATCACGGGTGCAAACGGCCTGGTTCCGTCCTACGTGCTGGAGACCCTTCTTTATCTCAATGAGACCGCCAACGCTGGCATTCATACGGTCGCCCTAGTTCGGAATCGTGAGAGGGCGATGCTCAGACTGGGACATCTGGTCGGCCGACCTGACGTGACTTTCCTTGTTCAGGATGTGCGAGATATCTACCGCGGACCAAAGTCGATTGATTTCGTTATCCATGCAGCTGGCCAAGCCAGTCCAAAATTCTATGGCACCGATCCAGTCGGCACGTTTGCGGCTAATGTTATCGGTACGTGGCGCATGCTGGAACTGGCGAACGAAGCAAAGAGCGAAACTTTTCTTTTTCTCAGCAGTGGTGAGGTTTACGGACGAGTCCAAAATCCATCCGTTCCCATTCCCGAGACATTATTTGGAGAGCTAGATCCCTTTAAGGTCCGATCCTGTTATGCGGAGGGCAAGCGCGCGGGCGAAACACTTTGCGCGTGCTGGCATTTCCAATATGGAGTTCCAACGAAGATTGTACGGCTGTCCCACACATACGGGCCTCGCATGGATCTAGATGACGGAAGAGTCTTCGCAGATTTCGTTGCGGACCTCGTGGCGCGGCGCGACATTGTCTTAAAAAGTAATGGCAGCGCGAAGAGGCCTTTCTGCTACCTGGCCGACTCAACCTCGGGCATCTTTACGGTCCTGCTTCGAGGCAGCGCAGGGGAGGCCTACAATCTTGGATCAGATTCAGACATCTCCATCCTGGAACTGGCGGAGCGCCTCTGTAATATGTTCCCGGAATATGGTTGTAAGGTTGTACGGAGCGAGCGAAATGCAGGAGATCCTTACATCCCCAGTTCGACTTC
Organism: Terriglobia bacterium; assembly: GCA_963711365.1. Lineage (GTDB taxonomy): Bacteria > Acidobacteriota > Terriglobia > Terriglobales > Acidobacteriaceae > Sulfotelmatobacter. Next base: position 267,210 of record CAVQDY010000007.1, read on the forward strand.
TGCAGGCCATTTCGATCTGTCCAAAATCAGATCGCTTGGCTGGCAGCTAATTACTGGAATTGACGAAGGCTTTCGGAGAACAGTCGAAAGTTACAAATAGCGATTTTACTGTGATACGCACTGTCCTTTAACCTACGCCTGATGAACGTGGTCCCGTTCGCACGTATTCGTTCGCAGCATCACCTTTACTTCGTCGTTGCCGCTATTAACTTTTCTGCGGTTAACTACGTATCTCTGTGGGCCCGCCTCCAGCTTTCCCTGTACGCACCGCGATCGCCATTCTTCAGCGATCGAAGTGGTGACACACAGCCTCCTATCTGCATCCAAGTCGTCTGCAATGCAAGGAGGCGCCCCGAGTGCGTCGGACTTCCGTTCTTCTTATTGCGTTCCTTATCGGACTCGGTACCATTCTGCTAGTAGTAAACGCCTGCGGCGGAATGAACCAGAATCACATCTTGGCAGGCAAGTTCCAGCACATCGTTATTATCTTCCAGGAGAACCGCACGCCTGATAACCTCTTCCACGATCCGGTACTGATCAAAGCTGGAGCCGACATCGCGAGCAGCGGCATCAACTCGGCAGGCGAGTCCGTTCCTTTGCAACCGGCTCCGTTGGCCACGTTTTACGACCCGGATCACTCCCACAAGGCGTTCACCTTGATGTACAACGGCGGCAAGATGAATGGAGCCGACAAAGTCGCGGTGTTCTGCTACAGTGCGGGTTGCCCTTCAACTGAAGCGAATTTTCGTTACGTGCGTCCGATCGACGTTCAACCTTACTTTCAGATGGCCGAGCAGTACACGTTTGGCGACCGCATGTTTCAAACCAACCAAGGTCCAAGCTTTCCCGCTCATCAGTTCATCATTTCTGGAACCTCCGCTCCCAGCCCAGGCAGCACTTCTTTCGTGGCAGAGAATGCCGCACACGCGCCGGATGCAGGCGACAATACCGGCTGCACCGCTCCGGCCGAAGAGTTTGTTGGGGTAATAGACGCCCGTGGGCGTGAATCTTTCATGTTCCCATGCACCGACCATCCAACGCTCACGGACGAATTAAACGAGCGCGGCATCAGTTGGAAGTACTACACGCCATCGGCGGGCTCATTGTGGACTAGCCCAAACGCAATCGAACACATGTGCGGACCCGATGCGCCGCCGCCTCATGCCACTGCATGTGTCGGGGCCGATTGGAAAAAACACGTAGTGATCTATTCTTCTGAAAACCCGGCCCCCATCCTGACCGACATGGCAAGTTCGCAGTTGCCAACAGTGAGTTGGGTTATACCTGCAGGCAAAAATTCGGATCATGCGGGGGGGAGCTACGCCGTTCCAAATAATGGAGGGCCGTCCTGGGTGGCATCAATTGTAAACGCGATCGGGAATAGCCAATACTGGGCTGATACAGCGATCATCGTGACGTGGGACGATTGGGGAGGCTGGTACGACCATGTGCCGCCATTTAAGGTTGTGAACGATGGCGTGAGTTGGGGTTCAGGCTACGTTTATGGATTCCGCGTGCCCCTGATTGTAATTTCGCCTTATGCTCGCGTGGCCTATATCTCGCACGTGAATCACGACTTTGGAAGCATCCTGCACATGGTGGAGGAGAATTTCAATCTGCCCTCGCTCGGCTATGCCGACTCCTACGCCGACGATCTTTCCGATTGCTTCAACTTCCATCAGCAACCGTTGGTGTTCCAAACCATCGCCGCGCCCTTGAAAGCTGATTACTTCCTGCACGACGCGACGCCGCCAAGCGATCCGGATGACGACTGAGACGGCTGCTCCAACCCCTTAACCGGTTCAATGTGAAATGCTTCCAAGATCAGCTTGGCACCCGCGGATATGTCGCACGGAGAGAAGGCCACGCACCATTGTCTAGGGAGACTCTGAATAAGTTCTCTGATATCCACCGGTGTTGAAGATAGAGTGGGTGGCGGAGGACAAATAGAAGATGAAACAGCAGACCTTGGCGATGGCGAGCGGGTTTGAGCGCTACACGAAGAAGACTCGACGGACGTTGTTTTTGGAGGAGATGGAGCAAGTGGTGCCGTGGGCAGAGTTGTGTGCGCTGGTCGAACCGGTGTATGCCAAGGTGGGGAATGGGCGGCCTCCGGTGGGAGCGGAGCGGATGCTGCGGATTTATTTTTTGCAGCAGTGGTTCAATCTGTCGGACCCTGGGGTGGAAGAAGCGCTGTACGATTCGGCGGGGATGCGGCAGTTTGTGGGCATCGATCTGGGGCGAGAGCCGGTGCCGGACGAGACCACGGTGTGCAAGTTCCGGCATCTGCTGGAGGAATACGAGTTGGGGGAGCGGCTGTTTGAGCGGGTGGGCGAGCACTTGCAGCAGAAGGGGCTACGTCTGAGTACCGGGACGATCGTGGATGCGACGATTATCAACGCACCGAGTTCGACCAAGAACGCCCGCCAGGAGCGGATCCGGAGATGCATCAGACGCGCAAGGGCAAGCAGTGGTACTTCGGGATGAAAGCGCACGTGGGAGTGGACAGCCAGACCAAGCTGATTCACTCGGTGGTGGCGACGGCGGCGAACCTGGCAGATTCTCGCGCTCTGCCGCATCTGCTGCACGGCGAGGAGACGCGGGTGTGGGGCGATCAAGCCTATCGCGGGCAAAGCGAGGTGCTGCGCGAACACGCGCCGCACGCCCAAGACTTTACCCACCAGCGTTATCGCTACAAGGACCGCATTGACGAGGTGGAACGGGAGAAGAACCGGACCAAGTCCAAAGTGCGATCCAAGGTGGAACACGTGTTCGCCGTAATGAAGCTCAAGTTCGGCTTCGTGAAGGTGCGCTATCGCGGGCTGGACAAGAATGCGCACCGCCTGTTTGTGACTTGCGCGCTGGTGAATCTGTTCCTGGCGCGCAAGCGACTGTTGTGCGCTACGGCGGCGTAGTACCGCACGAAGCCGCTGAACCGCCCTCGCGAAGGGCAACCCAAAGGCTATGCCTCGCGGGGAGAACCAAAACCACCGGCTACCCCGGTCTTTGCTCTTCGCTTCGCTGCGAAGATTACTTGTTCAGAGATTCCCTAGGCGAGCGCAGAAAGGGCTTTTACAACAGCCATCGCTTCAATTAAATCAGCGGATCTAGTGCTGATCTTAGTCCCCCCCTTGGGGGTGACCGATTTTGGATTAGGCCGTCAGGTCGGTTTTGCTGGGCTGGCACTGGAGCGGGCTTTTCGTGCTGGCTGCCGCGCAAGAGATACTTTGAGAGAGTAACGAAACCCTTGACGTTGCGCTGAAACTCCCGCCGATCCGTCAGCGATTGCTTGAGCTTGTAAAGCATATACGAGGGATTGAGATAGAAGCTTCTCCGCGCACGGTCACAAAAACTTACCAGTTGTTCATGCGTAATATTGGGAAAATTAACTACGCTGTTGTGAAGCCCATCCTTCGTAAACCAACCACCCCAATCTTCAATTTGGATGTAGTTCCGGTTCTTGGCGTCCTGATATGCGGTTGTCCCAGGATAAACCATGATCGGAAAGAACTGGGCTGTATCGGGTTGCAATTTCTTTGCGAACTGCAGGGTTTTTTCCATACTACCCGGCGTTTCATTCAGATTTCCGACCATGAAACAGCCGTGCACCATAATGCCAGATTCCTGGCAGCGACGAACGAACCGATGCGCCTCCTCATGGTATTTGGCGTCGCGGCGGTCGTCATTGTTTTTCTTCATGCCATGGATGACTTCGACGTCTCCACTTTCGAATCCCACGCAGAACAGCCGAGCTCCGGCTTTATGCAAGGTGGAGAGCAATTCCGTTTCGGCGCCAATATCGGCGCGGCAGTTCGCGTCAAACGGCAACTTGTTGCCCCGACGGATCAACTCCTTCGCCAGTTCGAGCGTGCGCGGTTTACTGATGATGAACGTATCATCCTCGAGCATGGCCGTCTTGATCTCGGGCATCTCGCGGGATACAAAGTCAAATTCATCGGCTACATTCGCCACCGAGCGGTAGCGCATTTTATGTCCGCTGAACGTCTGCGGATAAACACAAAACGAACAGTGATAGGGGCACCCACGGCTAGTATCGAAGACAACCAACGGCCACAATGAGTGGCCATAAAAGTAGTCTGGAGTGTGCAGGAAACGCTTATACACCTCGGAAACGAAAGGCAACTCGTCGAGATTCTCAATGGCCGGACGTGGAGGATTGCTGACAATCTCTCCAGTAGAGCGTCGCCACACTAGGCCGTCGACTGCAGCAAGATCCGCGCCACAAGACTTTCGCGGCTAGCCAGTCGCGAACAGTGTACTCGTACTCCCGAACAGCCACAGCCTCCACTGCCGGCGACATTTCCATTGTTTCTCTTGGTAGGGCCGATACGTGTCTTCCGACCAGTAGAATGTGTAGCGATGGTCTTGCAGCAACCAGGGACTCGATTACACTTACATCATTGAGTATGCTGGGCGTAGAGGTATCGCAGACTACTGCTTCGATATTCTTTGCTGCAATCCGGTCCATCACGGCTTGCACCGAATAGCCCGCCGCGGGCGAATCCACCAAATCCACATCGTGCCCGTTCCGGATAGCAACTCCTGCGGCCGTGGCTAACCACTTCGGATAATAAAGTGTCCCGCTTTTTGTTACTGCTGGGCTGCGTTGTTCCCGGGAAAAACGAGGATGGAACGGAGGATTCAGGAACAAAACACGCATCTCGTGGATCATATCACACCCCAATCCGAGCACTGGCATTACCCCAAGTGCTGCCCCAGGTTCGGCGTTCTTGGAACGTACGACTACTCCACACCTGATGGCGCGACCAAGTCCACCACCTTTAGAACTGCCTTTAAAGCGATTTTTAGCGATCGCTTGCCCTCGCAGATCGTAAGCGCAGCCCCATCACCCCTTTTCAAGGTGAACCCTAAAGTGCTGAAAAAGTTCTGATTAACTGTAAAGATAACACACGCAACAAGCTGAGGGACAATGGCGATCCCACCTGCCCCTCCAAAACTATGGTTGACTTGGCTTTCCTCCAGTCGGATACCATAAACCGTGTAGCCCAACGAGAAGGCCTCCACGTTGGTCTCAATGATTGCACGACGCCATCGTGATGCACTACGATTGGGCGAGTCATGGACACAATCGAACAAGTTAAACAAGAAGACGAGACAGTGATGGCCACCGGAGGCGGCGTAGACCTTTTCGATATTCTGCTCGTTCTCTCAGAAGCTAGAAGAAGTATCGCCATTTGGGCGGTGATATTACTGATTCTTGGCGGAATATATTCCGTTGTCGCCGCTCCAATTTTTACCGCCGTGGCAATCATCTTGCCGCCCCAGCAGGGCCAGTCGTTTTCGTCGAAGATGATGGAACAATTGAGTCCCTTGATGGCGCTGGCCGGAGGTGCAGTCAGAAATCCGGCGGATCTATACATAGGCATTCTCGAGAGCCGGACCATCGCCGATCACCTGATTGATAAATTTCACCTCCAAGAGCTGTACAAAAGCAAGAAGATGGAAGATGCTCGCATAGCGCTGAGGCGTAATAGTCGCTTCCTTGCGAGCAAGGACGGGTTAATTCACATCACCGTTGACGACCACGATCCCAACCGAGCCAGCGAAATGGCAAATGCCTACGTCGACGAACTCTATTCAATGAATTCGCATTTGGCTATAACGGAGGCGGCTCAGAGGCGAGTTTTCTTTGACCAGGAACTGGCGGACGAAAAACACGCCCTGACCACCGCCGAAAATGAGTTAAAACAAACCGCTGAGAAGAGCGGCGTTATACAACTGGGAGGCCAGGCTGAATCAGTTATTGTTGCCCTCTCCCGCCTCAGGGCGGAAATAGCGAGCCGCGAAGTTCAGCTGAGCTCGATGCACACGTTCGCCACTGACCAGAATCCCGACGCAATCAGAGTGCAGCAGGAAATCAACTCACTGCGAGAGCAGCTTTCTAAGCTTGAAGGGGACCCGCGCAACCCTCAACTGAGCACCCTCGGGATTCCGGCCGGCCGGGTCCCGGCAATCACCCTCGAGTACCTCCGCAAGCTGCGTGAAGTTAAGTATCACGAATCCCTTTTTGAACTGCTTTCCAAGCAGTATGAGGCCGCCCGCATTGATGAAGCAAAAGCTGCCCCGATCATCCAGGTGGTCGACCGCGCTATTCCTCCCGACAAGAAGTCGGGCCCGCATAGATTATTCATAACCTTGGGCTGTGGTTTCATCGGATTATTCATGGGGTCTGTAGTAGCTACTGTGACTCAGGCAACCCGCCGCGCCGCAGAAAGCCCGGAATATGCCATTAAAATAGCTCGTCTCAAAAGCGGCTTTCGTTTCCGTCTATGAATTGTGTAGGGCTACAAGTTACAACAGGGCCTAGCTTGGGGTGGCCGATATGAAGATAGCTCTAGCCCCGCGAGCCATTCTCAGGCCGTCTTTTATCTCAATGGCAGCGGTATTTGCCAGCTTTCTGGCTTGGCTATTTCCCAGCTTCGGCGTTCTACGGAAAGGGTTCGACAATCCATCGCGTCTTGATTTAAGTGCATTCGTGGTACTCTCCTGTTGGTACTTGCTGATTTTCTTGAGTTTTACCGCCGGCGAGAAGCTGGGCGCGTTGTTGGTTCTTCGCAAGACTGGTCCCACATCCCAGTTGCTCAGCTTGAAATCCAATGTTATCTACTGCGCCCTTACTATTCTGACTTCGATTGGCATTGTCGCCACTCTGATCGGTGTGTTTCAAGTACTCTCTTTACCGGCAGCCCTGGCATCTATTGCAATGGGACACGCGAACGAACTGAAAGACGCTCTGTACGAAGACTACAGCGTAGGTCTTGTATCTTTGCGCTATTTGGTCCTTTATCCGGCATCTATCGCTCTTTATCGAATCATTCGATTGAGATCATTCTCTTTATTGAACATCTTCAATGTCCTCCAGTTGGTAATAAGCATTGTCTTATCTTCTCGATTGATGTTTATTGCGGTAATCATAACGATTTTATTTTTGCTTAGCTTCGACAAGAGATCGATACAGGTTAGTATTCCGAAATTGATTGCGATAGGTACACTAATATTCCTGGCGCTCGCCACCTTGAATTATTCGCGAAATAAGGACTACTACGAAAGTAATCATACGTCTTTTGGCCTTGCAGGCGTTTCGGAAATTCTCGCCTATCTAGGCTCCCCTTTTCAGGTAGCCATCGGTACGTCCCACGTCACTGACCGAATTATCGGCGGAGATGCCGATTCATACCGTGACTACATTGATGTCGAGATAAATTTGATGACCAACTCGGCATTTTTCCACCTACACCAGCAGATCGGATACGTTAGCTGGCTGTACATTGCGTTCATATGTCTATTTATGGGTCTTGTCTTTGAAGCTCTGGCATCTCTTGGTAAGACGATCTTTCTTTTACCCTGCGGCGCAATTTTGTACGGATCGTCGGAATTGTGGCGTCTTGATCTCTTCCACCAGGGGCTTTTCATTGTCTGGTTCGTCGTCGGGGTTGGATTACCCGCATTTTTCGTTGGTGCTCAAGGGTTGTTTGCTTTCCTCGGTAGCGCTCCGCGAACCCAGGTTGGGCCTAGTCCAGACCCGCTGACAAGGGCGTGACAAAGAGCTACCACCTAAATGGAATGGGAAAATGGCAGTTGTGAGGGAAATGACGCTTTTCTGGGAAGATATGGCAATTTCTTTGCGCAGTTGGGTCGCACATTACCGCTCATTCAATCTTTGGGATCTGCCTATTTGTACCTGGCACTATGCAGGCGATAAACTTGGTTCGCCTCATTAAGTTGACGGCCTAGCTGAAACCTCCCGACAGCAGCGAACCTGTCATCCGGGCCGGGTCTTATGCTAGCTTTAGATGATTCGCATCCCTTACAAAAATGGAAGAAGTGATCCCCGGGAAAATATGCGAGCGCGTGAAATTTAAACTCGTCAAGAGAAGTCCCGAGCATAGGCTGGATATCGAGAACAAGTGCCCAATATCCGTCGTAGTGGACCTCCGGGCGCCATTCCTCGAAAGCTACGCTGGGAAACGTATCAGGTCATGGCTTTTGACCGCTCTGGTCGTTGCTTTTTCTGCGACGGCATGGGCGCAAACCCCCACCGGCGCGAGGGATGTTCCGTCTGATCCGAAATCACAGGAGCAGACCTCCCCATTCCCGCTTCCTCCAGTGGACCTCAAGTCGCTTCCCAGAAATCTATTTATGGACCAGAAACACTTCTGGACCGCTCCTCTCCACATGAGTCAGACACAGTGGGAGTGGGCACCCGCCGCCCTTCTGGTCGGGGGATTGTTTATTAAGGCTGACCAAAGCATCGAAAACCATGTACCCACTAGTAAAAGCACAGTCTCACATGCCGTAACCGCTTCCAATGCAGGGGTGGGAGTGCTAGCGGCCACTGGCGCCGGACTGTTTCTCCTTGGCCACATGCATAACGACGATCAGAAACGCGAGACCGGTATCCTGGCTGGAGAGGCGGCGATCGGCGCCCTTGCCGATACCGAAGTTTTTAAATACGCCGCTGGACGCGAGCGCCCCTTTACCGGCACTAGCCCCGGTCGATTTTTCGTAGGCGGAGACTCTTTCCCCTCCGTGCATTCGTCGGTCAGTTGGGCCATCGCCAGCGTCATCGCTCACGAATATCCCGGCCCTCTGACGCAGTTGCTGGCTTACGGCGCGGCAGGAGGCGTAAGCGCGGCACGATGGGCTGGGCAGAAGCACTTCTTTTCAGATGTCGCCATTGGCGCCGCTCTCGGGTGGTATATGGGACGCGCAAGTCTATCGCAGCCACTCTCATTACAGCGACGCCGATGTGGCACGTTACGGCACTTTCTACAAATCCGAAGAAAGCGAAGAGGACCAGACCTCTTCATAAGACTCGAATTATGGGCTCCAGTTATGTTCCGCTCGACAGTTGGGTGTACCCGGCCCTCGAACGTCTGGCTGCCCGTCGGTTACATTCAGTCTGAATCACTGAGTATTCGTCCCGTGGACGCGCCTGGAATGTGCGCGCCTGCTGCAGCGAGGCCGCCAGATCACGATGCCGTCACGATGCTCCGGCAGAAGTTCAGCAGCTCTACGACGCACGTTATCGAGCGAGTTCGGATACGAATCTGAATTGATGAATGGTGAGAGCAATCGGAACGCGCAGCTCGAATCGGTCTATTCCCGCTTCCTGGGAATATCCGGCACACCCCTGACCGACAACTATCATTTTGGTCAGACGCTGCTGAACGATTACGGTCGGCCCTACGAAAACGGCTTCAATGCGGTCGATGGCGCGTCCGGCTACGCGACAGTAGGCCCGTTCGTCCTTTACGTTCGCGGAGAGTATCAGTCGGCACCCTCGGCACCGGCCCCTACGCAGGCCGAACTCGATTTCTTCAACCGTACGGACAACTGGCCGACAAGTCCTGCGCTCCCCGTCGCTTCCATCAGCCGCTTTCGTCTGCTCGATACATACTTGGGATTCAATCTTGGCAACTGGCAATTCTCATTCGGCAAGAACAGCCTGTGGTGGGGGCCGAGTGAGGGCGGAACCATGATTTTCAGCGACAATGCGGCCCCGCTGAACAACATGTTCACGGTTGATCGCGTCAGCCCGTTTCGATTGCCTTGGATTTTCCGCTATCTCGGGGACATTCGGGTTGAAGGCTTCATCGGTCATATGACGGGCTTGCCGTTCCAGACAACGGTCTACAGTGGCGCGACTACGCAAACGACCCTCGGCCAGTATGGGAAAAACCTGCATCCCGAACCTTTCCTCAGTGGCGGAAAAATTAGTTTCAAGCTGACCCCGAATTTCGAGTTTGGCATGTCGAAAACCACCGTGTACGGAGGGCCAGGAAATCCGCTGAACATAACCACCTTCTTGGATAGCACCTTCGGAAAGCACTATCACGGGGACGTCTTGGGCGACGGCCGCACGAGTGCCGACTTTTCCTATCGTATCCCCGGCCTCCGTAATTGGCTCTCCCTCTACGGCGAGACCTTCAGTGAAGACGAGCCGTCACCGATCCCTTATATGCGGAGGAATGCCTCCCAGGGAGGACTGTACTTCACAAAATTCCCTGGAATCCCGAAGCTGGACCTCAGACTTGAAGGCGGATACACCAACCCGGTCGCCTTCTGCGGTATCTGCATTTACACCAACGCGCAATACAACAGCGGATACAACAACGATGGACGGCTGATCGGAACATGGATCGGACGCGCCGCACAAGGTGAACAGATCCGGACTAATTATTGGCTCGGTCCGCGCAAGAAGATCGGCCTCGAACTGAGGCACCGAACACTCGACCCCGGCTATCTCCCGCAGGGCGGGAACCAGAACGATGTCGCGGTAAACGCCGATATCTTCGCGGGACCGGGTTTCCGCTTTACGGGAAGCGTCCAATACGAGCGCTGGCTCATCCCATTGCTGGCGACAAGCCGGCAATCCGATGTCGCAGCGTCCTTCGAATTCAGCTTCTGGCCAACTCCCCACAAACATTGAGTCGCATGCAACTTTTCCCGTCTGTTACACTTCCCAGAAACCGAGGCACTTCACCTTTAGATAATGCTCCTCCCCGTTTCAGCTGAGTCCCAGTGTATGGCGTTCGACATCCCTCTGAGGAAAAGGATGAGAGTTCGTGATGTGTCGCAGTTGGGGGGCACTCTTCTCCTCGTTATTGCAGCTGCGGTGCCGCTTCAAGCGCAGTTCCCTTTGTCCTCCGTGTACGGCTCTGAGAGGAGCACTGCGAGCACCACCCTGTGGCCTGAATCTAACTCTTTCATTGCCCAATCCAATCCTTTATCCGAACCTCTCCTGATGGGACGAACTGATACTGGTGAGGCCAGCCCCGATCAAGCAAACGACCCTGCGTGCTCTCTCAGCATAACGGGTACCTGCTCCCAGACCGAACGATCTTCGTCCGCACTCGGCGCTCAACAGCAAGCTAACTCATCGGGCGCTCCCCAAAGTCCGTCGGACACAAAGACCGATCCACCGGATGTAAGTGTGAAACCTTCCTCGGCCTTGATTGCCCAGACTCACCAACGCGCTGACCGTAACCTCGACATCTACTACAGGAACCGCCGGGAATTCAGCCTTGACGTCGGCTGGCATCCAGTCAACATTCCCTTCATCTACGACTTCGCCGTTGGCGATAGCTACAACATGACGCCTCTGAAATATACGTTGGTCCCGATTATCGCCTCGCTTCGATGGCACGTAACCAACGTCGGCTGGCGATGGATTTTCCGCGGAAACATGGACTTCACTTTCAGCGGATCCATCACCGCCATCCCGAGGGGACCTGAAACTCACTACTATTCCTTCGATTTCGGTATCCGCCGCAATTTCGTTTACCGCAACTGGAAGGTTGTACCGTTTTTCGAACAACGTGGTGGTGCGGGCATCATCAATGCCAAGGAGCCCTTGGGAGTTCTGTGGGCTCAGGGACAAAACCTCACGTTCACGTATAACCTCGGCGTCGGCGCACGGTACAACATTGATTCGAAGTACTCATTTTCCGCTGGCATGAACTACATGCATATATCCAATGGATATTTGTCGGAGCCGCAGTTCAACAACTACGGCATCAATGTTTATGGGCCGATGTTTGGCATGGATGTACGGTTGGGCAAGCCTCATCACGCTTCAGAATAGAGGGATTGCTTAACTTTTATGATTGATAGCTCCAAGAAATCACCGCAAGTGCGCCGGGTGAATAAAAAGCAAGGATAAGAAGTGTTTAGATTAGACAGAGATTTCCTGCGCTCGGAAACCGCGCGTTACCAAAAATCACGACGCCTCGCGCGAAGATACACGCCCTCCGTGCTAGCGCGCCGGGCATTTTTCACAGTCCTGGCAACATTGACAATGTCGGGTTGCGGCACGACGCACGCGACTCTTGATCTCGTAGCCCCCTCCAGCGCGGTGGCCGATACTCCCTTTACAGTTACGGTCAACGTGATCTACGAAGGGAAGCCAGACACAGCTATTAACAGTCGAATACACTTCACAAGTTCCGACCCATCATCCGTCCTTCCCGGCGACTACTATTTCACTTCGTCTGACGCCGGTTCCCACACGTGGACGAACGGGTTCATCTTGAAGACTCCAGGCAGTCAAAGCATATCTGGCACGCTTGTCCCTGATTCACCCGGCATCAATGGTAGCGCCCGTATCACCGTCTCGCCATAGGCACGTCGTCGCTTCAAAAGCTTCGGGTCCCCTATCTGGCTTCAAAAGAGGGCATCAAAACCAACCTTGCTCGACTAATGGACTACCGCGAGGGCGGCGGCAGTTATGGCTAACTGCGAAGCGATCTGACTCCAGGTTTGCAGGCCGCGGATGAACGCTCCAGTAGGCACTTTGAACGGCACGACGATCTCATCACCCGCATACAACCTCATGCGATCGAACTTGTTCCCCGTGAACGCCCCGTTGACATTGTTGGCGGCCACCACGACCCCGTTCGCACGCAGTACAAAAGCATGGTGCAGGTCAGACTGCGGTTTTCCCTTGCCAGCCATTTCCAAATACGCTCCGGCGGTGTTCCGTGAGCTGAAAATGAAGGATCCGGGACTGTAAACGTTTCCCACCACTGATACGGTCGCAGGAGTGTGGGGAATTATCAGACGGTCGCCGTCCTCCATCTCGATGTCGGGAAAGTCACTGACACCCTTGGATGACGGAGTCACGGGAAGGGCGACCCGTCCGCTGGCTCGGGCGCTGCGTAGCTGGGTCAAAATCCCTTCCTGTGCCGCTTGCAACTGGGCAACATCCGTTGTGCTGGTAGCTGCTATCGCCACCGTCGATTGCCGGACTTGTACCTCCATACTGCGAGCTAGTTCGTCGAGGCTTTTTTGTTGCTCCATTCGTGCCGATTCCCGGGTTAATTGGGATCCGTAAATGTAAGCGTTGGGCGTGATGCCCCCCGCTCGTTCCAGAACGGAGTGCAGGGTTTCATTGGTCTCTAGCTTGTAGACACCAGGACGCTTAACCTCGCCCTCGATGACTACGTAGCGGGAGCGCTCCGCCTGCGGCACGCTGATATCTTTCTGCGAAAAGATGGTAACAATGTCCCCAGCCTTAAGTTCGAGGTCACTGGCTTCGTCGTGTTCAAGAATCGCCTTTCGCGGATTAATCCAAAGCAGCTTGGAGGTCAGGTCTTGCGGATTCACTCGCTGGATGATGGCGTAATCCCAATTGATCTCGGGAGCGTAGCGCCGTAAGTCGTCGGCAACGTTCTTGACGCGGTTTGGATAAAGAGTAGTGTCCACATCCGTCGCAGACCTCTGCGTGCCCGACGTCGGATTGTTGGTTTGCGCTGCTGACTGGTCCTGTGCCTTATCGGAATAGTTTTGGTCATTTGGAATACACGGACCATTCGAAGAATCCGCTGAATCCCATTGATTTTCCCCATAGAAGTAATTCCCGGTCAGGTCGGGAACGTCAGGGTTCAGGCTGCCGTTGGGCATTGTCCCGTTGGCGGTCCCGCCTTGAGGCGCCACGCCGTTCGGGGGCGCGCTGTTCGAGGCCGCACCATTTTGCGAGCTGCCGCCGTTTAGCGCTCGCGCGGAGCCGCAGCGAGGGGTCCGTGCTCGAACTGGATATTCCGTGGCACGTCCATTGACAATCGCAGCACGATCCATCCAGTAACGGCGGGTGAGCATCGCCTGGGCATTCGGAATCAGGTCTGTGACGCGCATCCCCGGTTTCCAGGGGTAGCGGCCAGGGTTAGCAACGTTGCCGCGCAAGGTCACCGTGTCTTCAAAACGCGACACGATCGAAAACACCCGAATAATGTCGCCATTCTTCAGCGGAAAAGCGTGGGATTGTTCATCAAATGGAAATTCCAGTGTCTGTCGCGCCTGGTGATCCACCACCCGATCGATCGTGATCTTGCTGGTATCGGCAATGGTGCTGAGGCCCCCGGCGATCTCGATCAAGTCATTCAGGGTGGAGTTATCTTTGATTTCATAGATGGCTGGCGAATTCACTGAACCTGAGATCCCAACCAACGGACCGACCGGAGGAATGTAGAGAACATCGCCGGGCAAGAGTCTGACATCTTTCGACTTGTCGCCCCTAATCAACAAATCGTAGAAGTCGAAATCTGTGATGGTAGCGCCATCACGCCTGACTTGAATGTGGCGCAATGACCCTTGTGGAGTTGGCCCTCCGGAGGCGAAAATCGCGTTGACCAGCGTGCTCAGAGCGCTGATGGTATAAGTTCCCGGGTATCGGGCATTTCCGACTACAAGCACTTGGATGGAGCGCAACCTGCCGACGTTCGCGCTGACATTGAAATTTTTAAAAATCTTGGAAATTTCATCCTTGAGGTGTTGCTCCAGATCCCCATAATGGATACCTGCTACAGATACTTGCCCGACTTGTGGAATGTAGATTTGGCCGGATCGGTCCACGATAACCCGCAAGTTCGCCTGCACTTGGCCCCAAATTCTCACCTGCAGCTCATCCCCTGGGCCGATGATGTAGTCGCTGGGCACCGATAACAAATCGAATGGAGCGAAGGTACTCGGGGGGCCGATGAACATGGATTGACCAAACAACTGCAGCGGTCGTCCCACGGTGTCGGCCACCATCTGTTCGAACTCGGTTTCAGGGCGTAGGAGCAACCGTTTGCGCTGCTGTATCTCCGAAGGATTTAATGGAGTGATCCGGGGATTTAATCCCGTATCGAAACCCGGTGTGGCCCTCAACTCTGGAGTGCGCTCCGTGGAGTAGTCGCTCGACTGGGAACTCGGTCTTTGCCCCTGCGTTCCCCCGCTGCATTCAACGCTTCCCGCTTGCGACGGATCGGAACAATCGACGGTAATGCCCTGAGACTGCGTACCTTGGGACGAGGGAACATTGTCATAGGACTGTGAAAAACCCACAGTGCTAAGAAAAAGGACGCACACTCCAAACACGGGTAACTTTTGCATGATGGATTCTGGAATCTCTGAAACTCCTGGGAAAACATTAACGACTGAAGTTGTAATCTTACCAACTGGCCGCCGTAAACGGAATGGCCGGGGCGCACCCCTTCCCTTAATGCCATCCAGCCCAAGCTGAATCACGCCCTCACAGTGCTGGTATTTTCGGAGGCTCAATCATTGGCAGCCTGACCGTACCCGTTATGTCAAGTTAGCTCAGTGGAACTGCGTCGCAGTTTGAATCTCTGGACCTTCCCTGTTGCCGTTTTCGGCAGCTCCGAAAGGAACTCCACCCATCTTGGGCGCTTGTAGACAGGCAGGCGGCTTATCACGAAATTTTGCAGTTCAATCCCCAACTCGGCGCTTGCTAGCGTCCCGTCTCGCAGCACGACGAATGCGGCCGGTTTAGTGAGCTCGTCGGAATCCTGCCGGAAGACGACCGCGACTTCCTGCACGGCTGCATGTTCTGACAATACGCGCTCGATCTCGATCGGGCTCACCCAAACGCCGCTGACTTTCACCATGTCGTCGGACCTTCCGGCATACCAATAGAAATCGTCCTCATCCTGATAGTATTTGTCGCCCGTGCGTAGCCAGTGCCCGGCGATGGTCTCCTTCGTTTTTTCATGTTGATTCCAATAGTAGGCGCAGGTTGAATCGGCTCTTACCAAGAGATTGCCGACTTCCCCACGCGCGACAGGCTGACCATTGTCGTCCACAATTTCCGCCTCGAACCCGGGTAAAATTTCTCCGCTTGAGCCGGGTCGCACGTTACCGGGGACATTCGAAATCATCATGTGCAGGGCTTCTGTCGATCCGATGGCATCCAGAATTTCGACTCCAAACCGTTCCTTAAAGCGATGGAACACTGAAGCTGGAAGGGCCTCACCCGCAGAAACCGCGTGGCGCACAAAACTAAGATCGAACTCCCGCCCCGCCGGAGCCTCATGCGCCAGTAATTTGACGTAGTTCGAGGGCACAGAGAAAAACAAGGTTGGCCGGTGGCGTTCAATCGTCTCGAACACCGACTGCGCCCGTGGCGGCCCAGGGAGCAAAATGCTGGTCGCACCAACCGCGAGCGAAAAGTAGAGGCCATTTCCCAAGCCATACGCAAAAAACAATTTGGCCACGCTAAAGCAACGATCCTCCGACGTAATCTTCAAAATCGCCTTGGCATAGCGTTCAGCACTGACCACCATATCGTGGTGAAGATGAACGCAAGCCTTCGGCTGCCCCGTACTACCGGACGAATACAGCCAGAAGGCAGCGTCGTCCTTCGTTGTGGGTGCTGGTGCCAGTTCAGACGAACTCCCACGCGTCAGATCTTCGAAACCGAGATTCCCTGCCGACTCTGAACCTCCTACGACAACAATCTTCTCCAGAAATCGCAGCTCTCTGCGGGGAATTTCTTCGATCAAAGGCAGCAACGAGTCGCTCACGATCGCTACGCGAGCACGAGAATTGTTTAGCAGGTACTTGTAATCGGCCGGCTTCAGCAGCGTGTTCACCGGAACCGGCACGGCGCCGATTTTGATAGTACCGAAGAAGCTCATGGCGAACTCGGGCCTGTCGAGCAAGAGCAACAGAACCCGCTCTTCCATCCGCACGCCCAGGTGCTTCAAACCATTGCCCACTTGGTTGACACTGCGGAAGAGCGCGCCATAGGTCACATGCTCATCGCCGCATTCGATGGCGATTTTCTGTTCCCGGCCCTCTTGGATATGGCGATCAATAAAATGAGCGGCGGCGTTGAACTCGTCCGGCAGCAGAATCGGAGGTGCCCAGATCATCTGTTTCTTCTGAGTCGTGGCGTCCCACAGCGCCAAGCGAATGCATCAAATTAACAGAATCGGGTGAAGAAATCTTTGCCTCATCTCCTTTGCAATCCCAAAACTTCTTCGACTCATTTCTGGATTTTGGGATCATCTATAGGTTCTGAGAAACTCGCCATCCTCAAGATGATTCCGAAATTGTGGCGTAAAGGCCAAAGGGTCTTTTGGAGGCCAATGAGGGCGTTGGTTTGTGAGTCTTTCTTCCGCTACAGCACCTAAAACCCATGTGGTAGCCTTGTGGTCTACATTTCCTTGGGGAGTTCTTCGTGGCCTGCGCCAATCATCGTTCCATCGCAATTTTTGCCCTTAGCAGTGTTCTCTTCGCGGTTATTTCTCTGCCAAATGCCGATGCCCAGACCGTTCCTCCGATCCCGAAAGTCATTTCCGTAACCCCTCTTGGCACGGTCACTCAGAATCCCGTCATCTACGGACGCGACGGCACGTTCAGCGCGCTGGTAGACGGCAAATCGGTGTGGACCTTCGGTGATACTCCAATGTCGGTTCCGGGGGTGCTGGGCAATTACTGGGATGACAATTCGCTCTCTTGGACCACCGATCTCGACGCTTCGCACGGCATCAACCTGAATCACGATTTGTTGGACAAGACCGGCGCACCGGCGGAATTCCTTCCCTACCTTCCCTGGGAGCGAAAATACAACTACGAACATGACAACAACCACTGCACTGTCTCACCTTGCGGCGCGGAGTTCGCTATGTGGGATGGTCCGGTCATCAACGATCCTGCCAGAAATCGCGTTCTTCTCTTCTATTACGAACTCTATCGAGGTGTGAAGGGGATGACCGGGTGGGACAGTGTCGGAACCGGAATCGCTGTTTATACGCCCGGACAAGGCATCACTCGCCCCATTGAAAATCCTGACAGCAAAACGCCAACCTTGATGTGGGGCCCGAAAGATCAGGCATACAACGCGGGCAGCCTCGTGCTTGACGACACCCTTTATTCTTATGGCTGCGTCGGGGCCTTCCTGGTCGACAATTGCATGGTTGCCAAAGTTCCGCTGGCCGATGCGCTGGATATCTCCCGATGGACGTACTATGCAGGCAACAATACCTGGAGCACGAAACCAGGTGACGCGGTCACCATTTTCCAGGGCGGAGCCGCCGCCAACCAGGTCTTCTATAACCCCTATCTGGGCGAATATATGAATATTTACAACCCGGCGTTGAACAACGACATGTATTTCATAGTCTCGTCGACGCCGTGGGGACCATGGTCCGCGCCCACCCTGCTATTCAAAGGCGAGAAGCCTTATAGCGGTTCGGTCAACTACACCGGCCAGGCTCACGTCGAGTTTGCGCAAGGGAACGGGCAGACGCAATACGTGACCTACGCACATCCCACAGGATTCCTGCGCGAAGATTTGCCGCTCGTGCAAGTTATATTCGGGAAGTAGCAAGACGCCCACACCAACATGCTCCGCACTGGATCGCTGGCGGACCTGCTACACCGCTTTAAACATGCAGGCCGGTCACCGAGCTACTGAGGCCAGCCTTTGCCGCTGCGCTCTTTAAGCCCTAACCGCGGAAGACTAAACAACACATACGCCTGCAATGAACTCTAACTGGTACGGGCTTGTCCGACGGAGGCCGCGCTCTTGTCATTACCGATTGAAGATTACGCGATGATCGGCGACTGCCACACTGCGGCCCTCGTGTCTAAGCAAGGATCGATCGATTGGCTTTGCATGCCCCATTTCGACTCCCCGGCCTGTTTCGCTTCCCTCCTGGGGAGCAACGAAAATGGCCATTGGTCCATTACGCCGACGGAACCGGTCCGGTCCGTAAAGCGCCGTTATCGCGAAGGAACACTGATTCTTGAGACCGAATTCGAAACCGACAGCGGAGCCGTAACCCTCACCGACTTCATGACGCCCCGGCAGGACATGCCGGAGCTCGCGCGTCTCGTAGTGGGCACTCGCGGAGAGGTTCAGCTGAATCTGGAGCTTGTAATCCGTTTCGACTACGGTTCTGTGGTGCCTTGGGTTCGGCGCACCGAGACTGGGATTTCTGCAATAGCCGGACCAGACATGCTCAGTCTGCGCACAGAAATACCGCTCCTGGGGAAAGACTTCAAGACGATGGCGACCTTTCTGGTGAAAGAAGGCCAGAAAGTCTCGTTTGATCTCACCTGGTATCCCTCTTATCAGAGCGAACCCTCGCAACTGGATGTAGACAAAGCAATCCAGGACACTCATCACTGGTGGCACGAGTGGTCTGATCGCTGTTCATATCAGGGAGAATGGCGGGATGCCGTATTGCGCTCGTTGATTACGTTGAAGGCTTTGACTTTTCTGCCCACAGGCGGAATTGTGGCAGCGCCTACAACGTCCCTCCCTGAGATGCCAGGCGGCGTGAGGAATTGGGACTATCGTTTCTGTTGGGTGCGGGATGCGACCTTCACTCTGCGTTCTTTGCTGAATGCCGGGTACCACGACGAGGCCCGGCAGTGGCGCGAATGGCTTTTGCGTGCCGTTGCAGGCAGCCCCTCCGAATTAAACATTCTGTACGGCCTGCGGGGTGAACGGAGGCTTACGGAACTTGAGTTGCCGTGGCTGCCAGGTTACGCACAATCTGCACCGGTTCGCACCGGCAACGCCGCCTATAAGCAATTTCAGTTGGATATTTTCGGAGAGGTGGCCAACACTCTTTTTCAGTGTCGACATTCGGGACTCGGGCCTGCGGAAGATGCGGGCGAGGACATCGCTGAAGCGCTGCTTGAGTTCCTTGAGACTGGATGGGATCGTCCGGACGATGGTATTTGGGAAATGCGCGGCCCCCGTCGTCATTTCGTTCATTCGAAGATGATGGCCTGGGTCGCCGTCGATCGCGCGATAAAATCCGCCGAGCGAGGGTGGTTCTCAGGAGATGTCAGCCGCTGGAAATTACTTCAAGACCGTATCCACCGCCAGGTCTGTGAGCAAGGCTTCGACCCCAGTCTCAATTCCTTCGTGCAGTATTACGGCTCCAAACATCTCGATGCCAGCATTCTCATGATGCCTCTGGTCGGATTTCTTCCCCCAGACGATCCCCGTATGATCGGCACCGTGAAAGCAATCGAAACCCATCTGCTTGAGGATGGTTTCGTTGCGCGTTACACCCCGGACTCCAAAGTCGACGGAATGCCCCACGGCGAAGCCAAGTTCCTGGCCTGCTCATTCTGGTTGGCGGATAATTATTGTTTGCAAAATCGTCGAGAAGATGCGGTGCGGATGTTCGAACGCTTATTGAGCATTCGCAATGACCTTGGATTGCTTTCCGAAGAATACGATCCGCGCGAAAAGCGATTGCTGGGCAATTTCCCCCAGGCATTCTCTCATGTTGGTTTGGTCAATACAGCTTTCAGGCTCAGCCATGGCGTTCTTCAGACTACTAATGCTTCAGAAACATACCGCAGACAGTCGTTGAGCGACGTTAACCTTCCGCAGGAATGATGTCCTCTGGCGGATTGCCGCCTTGCCGCGTCGTGTGTCCCAAATCGCGCGGGCTAATCTACAGCCATACCCGTATCGACTCGCCGGGACTGAAAAATACACAATATTCATATCGTGCCACGATGCACTGAACGAAAGGCAAGTCCCAATTCATGAGGTCGCAAGCCCCGGATTCTGAACGCCGCGATCGGATACGAATCGCCCTGCGATCCCACCGAATCGATGCCTTGGTCTGTTCCCTTCCCAGCCAGATTCTTCTGTTAACCGGCTTCTGGCCGGTGATGGCAACGTCCATTGCTATATTCACCGCAGAAGGGCAGGTTCATCTGCTCGTTCCTGAGGATGAGGAAGAACTTGCTGAGCGAACATGCCGTTGTGAGCGAACCTCTTTTCGAAGTGCGCAGTTGGATACAATCGTTGACGCGCAAACCGCCATCCGCTCACCACTCGTCGACCTGATCAAAAAGTTGCATTTAAACCATTCGCGCATTGGCGTGGAGAGCCGGCAGTTTCTGCAACCTTCCTCCTATGCGGTCATGAGCCTCTATCTTTGCGGATTGCAGGAGCTCCTTCGTAGTGAGTTTCCAACTACAGAAATAGTGCCGGCCGACGCCATCCTCGAGGAACTCAAAACCACGAAGACGGAGTGGGAATTGGATCGGATCCGCACCACAGCGAAATTTGCCGGCTCCGCCTTTGATGCCGCAAAGGCTTATGTAGCCCCCGGCATGCGCGAAGCGGAAGTAGCTTCTTGCTTCCAAGCTGCTTTTGAACGGACTCAACCTGCGCCGGATATCCAGAGAAGCTACGGCTATTTTTTCTGTATGTCTGGCCCCAACGCCGCCAAAGCAGATGCGGCCTATGCCCGTACGAGGCATCGGACAATCGAGCAGGGCGACGTGGTTATGGTCCATTGCAATACCTGTGCCGATGGTTTCTGGACCGACATTACTCGGACCTACACCGCTGGACAAGCAGACGCGAAGCAGGAAAATATGCACTCCGCAATCATGCAGGCGCGCCAAGCGGCCATCTCTGCCATTAAGCCGGGAGTTCAAGCAAAAGATGTGGACCGAGCTGCCCGAGATGTCCTTCAGCATCGGGGATTTGGTCAGCAGTTTAAGCACGCTACCGGGCACGGCGTCGGCTTTGCCGCAGCCAACCACAACGCGCTGCCGCGAATCCATCCTCAGTCACCTGACGTGCTGACAGCCGGCATGACATTCAATATCGAGCCGGCGATTTATTTCGAAGGCTACGGAGGTATGCGTCATTGCGACGTGGTGGGAATTACTAGTACGGGAGTTGAAGTCTTTACTGATTTCTAGAAGGTGCCATGGAAGCGAAGATTTCAAAGTCGGCGGTAGAGGTTTACACCATGCCTACGGACGCCCCGGAAGCGGACGGCACATTTTCCTGGAACTCGACCACCTTGGTGCTGGTACGCCTCTGGTCGGGCAGCCAATCCGCCCTCGGTTACACCTACGCCGACGAGGCAACTGCGAAGGTCAGCGAAAAACTCCTGAGCCACGAAGTAACCGGGAAAGATGCTTGGCAGCACGGCGCGATCCTGCAGCGTTTATGCCGCTCCGTGCGCAATCTGGGCGGTACCGGAATCTGCGCCATGGCGATCTCTGCCATCGACAACGCGCTCTGGGATCTGCGCGCGCGCCTTCTCGACATCCCGCTGGTCACACTTTTAGGGCAATGCCGCGATGGCGTTCCCGTGTACGGAAGCGGCGGGTTCACTTCATATTCGGACCGCCAACTCGAAACACAGCTCGCTGCTTGGGCCCACGACGGCTTCTCGATGGTGAAGATGAAAGTTGGGTCCCATCCGGAACTCGATCCACACCGCGTAGAGGTGGCCAGGAACGCAATCGGGGATGACGTAAAGCTATTCGTGGACGCCAATGGCGCCTACACCGTAAAACAGGCGCTTTCCCTGGCGAAACGTTTTCGAGAGCAACGAGTCGAGTGGTTCGAGGAACCGGTAAGTTCCGACAACCTTGCCGGTCTTCATCAGATCCGTGAACATGCCCCGGCCGGAATGGACATTGCCGCCGGCGAATATGGATACACCTCGTGGTATTTCGACCGCATGCTATCGGCGGGCGCCGTGGATGTGCTCCAGGCAGACGCCACTCGCTGCGCGGGCATCAGCGGTTTCCTCGATGTCGGCTCGCTGTGCTGGGCCAAGAACGTCCCGCTATCGTCGCACTGTGGTCCAAGTATGCATTTGCATGTCTGCTGCGCGGTTCCGCGCGTGATTCACATGGAATTCTTTCATGACCACGTGCGCATTGAGCGCCAGCTTTTTGAAGGATTTTGTGCGCCGGTGCACGGGGTGATGTCTCCAGACTTATCTCGACCTGGATGTGGACTGGAACTGAAGGCGGCTGACGCTAAGAGATTCGCAGCATGAAACCTAGTTGATCAAGTGAGGAGCATATGGCGAAACAAGTTTCGGATTTGATTGTCGAACGAATGGTGGAATGGGGTATCGATACCATTTTCGGCTTTCCCGGAGATGGTGTGGACGGATTCTTCGAAGCTCTGCGAACGCACCAGGATAAATTGCGCTTCATCCAGGTGCGCCACGAAGAAGCTGCCGCTTTTGCCGCAGTTGGTTATGCGAAATATTCTGGACGGCTTGGAGTCTGCGTCGCCACGTCCGGTCCAGGAGGCATTCACCTTCTGAATGGCCTGTATGACGCCAAATGTGACGGCCAACCCGTGCTCGCAATCACGGGTCATACGTTCCACGATCTCATCGGCACTCACTATCAACAGGATGTCGATTTAGACAAGCTCTTCATGGATGTAAGTGAATACAACGAACGGATCATGGGTCCGGCGCACGCCGTGAACGTCCTGGATGAGGCAATACGCACCGCCCTTGTCCGTCGCGGTGTGGCGCACATCACGATCCCGAAAGACATTCAGGAATGGAAGGTCACCGATGACGATCGATCGGGTGCGAATGTAAAGAATCACAGCGGCGACTGGTATGCCCCTTCCACCGCGCATCCAACGACCGAGGCGTTGCAGAGGGCAGCCCAACTCATTAATGACGGGTCGAAGGTTGCCATCCTGGCTGGGCGCGGCGCGCTTCATGCGAGTCAGGAAGTATTGCAATTGGCCGAGGCCGTTGGTGGCCCGGTGGTCAAGCCGCTGCTCGGCAAAGCCGTGATCCCCGATCGCAGCCCCTACACCACTGGAGGGATCGGCCTGCTTGGCACCGCACCTTCGCAGGAGGCAATGGACGAATGCGACACCCTGATCATGATCGGCACAAGCTTTCCTTATATGGATTTTTACCCGAAGCCGGGGAAGGCCCGCTGTGTCCAAATTGATCTCGACCCGGCGCGCATCGGACTCCGCCATCCTGTCGATGTAGGTCTGGCCGGTGATGCCAAGACAATCTTGAAAGTTCTTCTGCCGTTACTGCAGCCAAAAAAGGATCGGAGGTTCCTGGAAAAAGCGCAGTCTCGCATGAAGGACTGGAACGACGTTCTGGAGAAGCGCGGCACGCGCATGGATATGCCGATGAAACCGCAAGTCGTCACTCATACCTTGAATCGGTTGCTCGATGACGATGCCATCGTCTCCTCCGATAGCGGCACCATCGCGACGTGGGCTGCTCGATATATAGAAATGCGCGGAGAGATGAAATTCTCTCTCTCCGGATCGCTCGCGACCATGGCGAACGGTTTGCCCTACAGCATTGGCGCGGCTATCGCCTTTCCCGGAAGGCAAGTGGTGTGCGTCGTCGGCGATGGCGGACTCACTATGCTCATGGGAGAACTCGCCACTTTGAAGAAGTACAAACTACTGGTGAAGGTAATCATCATCAAAAACAATGTTCTCGGACAGATCAAGTGGGAACAGATGGTCCTGGACGCGAATCCGGAGTTTGGGGTTGAACTCGAGCCCATCGATTTCGCCAAAGTAGCGGAAGGATGCGGCGTAGCCGGTTTTACCCTCGAACATCCGAAAGATGCGGAACGAATTCTCGGCGAAGCTCTTCGCTACGATGGCCCCGCCGTTGTCCAGGCTTTGGTGGATGCCAATGAACCGCCCTTGCCAGGAAAGATAAATACAGAACAGGCACTTCATTTTGCCGAGGCTCTGGGGCGAGGCGAGAAAGATCGCATGAAGATTATAAAAACCGTTCTCCAAGACAAGGTCAGAGAGGTAATTTGAACGCCAATGGCTTACCCGGCCACCAACTTCGCCCCCAGCCCAATTCGTGAGCTACAAGTCTTACCGAAGACCGTGAGTACTCATGTTCGCGAAGGCCGATTTCAGCGCAGCCTATGCCTGATCGCAGGAACCGCCAGTCTGATGAGCGGTCTGGAAGTCACTTACGAACACTACAAGGGCAGCTACGGTCAGCGAATCATGTACACCCCGGTAATTTTAAGCGGCGCGTTGTTCGCGACCGGGATATGGGGCTTCTTCAGCCGAGTCGCTGCTCGCGGCGTGCTGCGGGTACTTTCTGCAATTACGCTGGCCGACTGCATGGTCGGATTTTATTTTCACATTCGCGGCATCCAACGAAAGCCCGGCGGCTGGAGACTGCCTTTAACCAACATCGTGATGGGACCGCCCATCTTGGCTCCGTTGTTGTTCGGAACCAGCGCCTATCTCGGGCTGATTGCTTCCTTCCTTAGACGTGAAGAGGAAGATTCGAAATTCATGACGAGGCAGAACCGTCCGCGGTCATTTTTGGCAAAGGCTTTTCCACCGAAGCTTGAGCGCGAAATGATTTCCCTGGAACAGGATGTCCGCGAAGGACGATTCCAACGCCAAATGGCGATCATCACCGCAGCCAGTGCGCTATTCAGTGGATTCGAAGCCTGGTACTCCCACTACAAGAATAATTTTCGCTACATGGCACAGTGGACTCCGATCCTGATTGCGCCGCTACTAGCTGCCACGAGTCTCGCTTCCATGAGGAATCGAAAAGTGGCGACTCGATTACTGCCCGCTGTTTCCGCCGTCGCTGCCGCCGACGCAGCCGTGGGATTTTTCTATCATGCCCGCGGAGTCGTTCGCAGACCCGGAGGCGCCCAACACCTTCTTTACAACATTATTTACGGGCCTCCAATTTTCGCTCCTTTGCTTTTTGGAGCAGCTGGCATGTTCGGGTTGCTCACCAGCATGTTGCGAAGGAGCAGGAGATAAAGTCGATGAAGTCTCTGTTGCAAAACGACGCGGCTCCGCCGGAATCTCCCAAACAATCCAAACAACTGCGACGGCGTCAGCAGCCCGGCTACTATCTGGGGTTTAGCACACTCAGTCAAAAGTCGTTCTGGGATGAGTCCACGCGCAACACCGTCGTCAATAGAGTCAAAAAAGTTCCCGCAATACGGTTCTTTCAGCCAGACGAGGCTAAGTTCTGGAAAACCGTATTCGACCATCTTCTGCCGCAGGATGATCGCACTGAAGAACGCCGGATTCCGATCCTCAATTTTGTCGATCAACGTCTGCATACAAATCAGACCGCAGGTTACCGGTTCGAAAACATGCCCCATGATCGCGAAGTTTATGCCCTTGGGTTGCGAGCAATAAATGAAGAGGCGCGCCATTCGTTTGGCGCCGAATTTGTCCTGCTGAATTATCCCCAGAGAGAGACGGTACTCAAGGCAATACACGATGGAGAACCACGCTCCGCAAAAGAGATTTGGCAGCAGATGTCGGTTCATCGTTTTTGGCAACTCATCATGGGAGATGCGATTGACGCCTATTACGCGCACCCCTGGGCCTGGGATGAAATTGGTTTTGGAGGTCCGGCTTATCCCCGCGCCTACATGCGCCTGGAACGTGGCGAGCCGGAATCCTGGGAAGTAGCGGAGCATCGCTACGATTGGGCAGCTCCAGCGGAATCGCTCTCACATGAAACTGAGTCAACTCAAGAGCATTTCATCGAGTCGATGCAGCACAGTTCGCACCATAGAGACTCCTACAACAAAAACGGTGCAGCGTGAAGACGCCTTTACTTGGGTCTTTTCAGGCCAACACAAACGGACGACATAACCTCGGAGCGATGCAGCATATCGATGTGCCGATGCGCCGCTATCCGGAGGCAGACGAAGTGGATTACCTCGTCGTCGGTGTCGGGTCGGCCGGCGGTGTCCTCGTCCAGCGATTGGCGCGGGCTGGCTTCAAAGTGATCGGGATGGAGGCGGGGCCGTTTTGGGATACGGAACGCGATTGGGTCAGTGATGAAGCCGGCTCTCATGGACTGTATTGGGAAGATCCGCGCGTCACTGGCGGTTCGGACCCTTTGGCGCTCGGCGCGAATAATTGCGGAAAAGGTGTCGGCGGCGGCTCGGTGCATTGGGCAGCCTTCACCCCGCGATTGCATCCATCGGATTTTGAGGTCTACACACGCGACGGCGTAGGCGCGGATTGGCCGATGAAGTACGAAGAGTTGCTTCCCTACTACGAGCAACTCGAACTAGAGATGCCAGTTTCCGGGCCTGCCTATTTTCCATGGGGACATCCCCACGGCTATCCCTACGGCCCCCATCCCATGGGCGGAGTGGGAAACGCCCTCATTCGCGGCTGTAGCGCGCTGAACATTCCTGTCTGCATCGGCGGCCCGGTCGCGATCCTCGCCGGGTCGCACGGCGACCGTCCGCACTGCATCTATCGTGGATTTTGCATCCAAGGGTGCAAGGTGGGCGCCAAGGCCAGCACCCTGATTACTCATCTGCCGGATGCAATTGAAAATGGAGCGGAGATCCGTGACCTGTCGATGGCCTCGCGAATTGAACTGGGCAAGGATCGCCGCGTAACCGGCGTCCATTATTTCGATGATGCCGGAGAAACTCACTTTCAGAAGGCTAAGGCCGTTATCGTGTCGGGTTACGCCATCGAAACGCCACGCCTCTTATTTAATTCGGCCTGTCCGGGATTTGAAAATGGATTGGCGAACTCCAGTGATAGCCTCGGCCGCTATCTGATGGCGCAGGCGGGCAATGTCGTGCTCGGACGCTTTGACGAATTGGTTCGCATGTACAAAGCACCGCCCGCACACGCTCTCACCGAGGAATTTTATGAAACAGATCCAACACATGACTTCGCGCGGGGCTTCGCAATTCAGACGGTCGGCCCGCTTCCGATCGCCTTCGCCAAGCAGATGATGGCGGCCAAGAAAGCGTGGGGCTGGGGTATGCGTCGAGAAATGATGGACTACAACCACTGGGCCGCGTTCGGCGTGCTGGGAGAGATTCTCCCCTGGCCAGAAAATCGCGTGACTCTCGATCCCAATGACAAAGATCGTTTCGGCCTTCCTGTCGCCCATGTAAGTTTCAATTTGCATGAGAATGACAAGAAGCTGATCCGGTTCGGAAAGGAGAAAACCACGGAAGTGATGTGGGCTGCCGGCGCCCAGGAAGTGGTGCAGGAGGCTCGTTATGCACATCTGGTCGGCGCCGCCCGCATGGGAAGCGATCCGCGCACATCCGTCGTGGACAAATTCGGACGCACCCACGACATACCGAATTTATTTATTTGCGATGGCAGCATCATGCCGACGCAGGGTTCTGCAAATCCCGGCCTCACCATACAGGCTCTGGCCGCGAGAACCGCCGACTACCTCATTTCTCAGGGCGAAAGAATTTTCTTTTCGAACCAGCGCGATATGAGCATTCCGCCGCTTCGGAAACATCTTGCGCCACCGGCCACCTGGGGCAAAGGAGTCCCACGCATTCTTTGACGAACTTTTAGTTGAATCTGGCAAACAATATCGAGGATGGCATTTATGAAAAGTGAAACCGTTGTGGTTACAGGCGCGTCGGCCGGACTGGGCCGCGCAATTGCTCGCGAATTTGGCCGTCATGGAGCCCGCGTCGGTTTGCTCGCACGCGGCGTAGACGGACTGCAGGCCGCAAAAAGAGAAATCGAATCAATGGGCGGAAAAGCAATTGTATTGGCAGCCGACGTCGCCGACTCCGATGCCGTGGAAGCAGCAGCCGCCAGGGTCGAGCAAGAGTTCGGACCGATCGACATCTGGGTCAATAACGCAATGGCCTCCGTGTTTTCTCCAGTAAAACAAATGAAGCCCGAGGAATATAAACGAGTGACCGAGGTGACCTACCTGGGCGTGGTCTACGGAACGCTCGCCGCTCTTAAGCGGATGTTGCCGCGCGATCGAGGTACGATTGTGCAGGTCGGCTCCGCCCTCGCCTATCGCAGCATTCCGCTGCAGTCTGCCTACTGCGCCGCCAAGCACGCCATCGCCGGCTTCACGGATTCCCTGCGCTGCGAACTCATTCACGATCAGAGCAACATCAATTTGACAATGGTGCAGATGCCCGCGCTCAACACTCCACAATTCGGATGGGTGAAAAGTCGTTTGAAGGACAAGGCACAACCGGTGCCCCCAATCTTCGAACCCGAGGTGGGCGCGAGAGCGGTGTACTGGGCAGCCCATCACCGCAGGCGCGAACTCTATGTGGGCTTGCCGACCGTGGCGGCAATTGTTGGCAATAAGCTTGCCCCTGGCCTACTCGATCATTATCTGGGACGCACGGGTTACGCATCCCAGCAAACCTCACAGCCGGAGGATCCGAACCGGCCCGATAACCTATGGAAGCCGGTCGCAGGAGATCACGGTGCTCATGGGACATTCGATAGCCGCGCACACCGCACCAGTTACGAGCTGAGGTCAGACATCTATCGCTCATGGATCGGTCTAGGTCTGGCTATAGCCACCACCGCCGGATTTTTACTCGCACGCACTCGGAGCAAAAAGCCCGTCAGACAAGGCTTTGAGTACAGGAAGACGTATCGTGCCGCCTAGCGCTGCGGCCCACACAAGCGCGGGCCATACAAGAATGATGAGCGCGACAAACGACGGTACACGCTATCCGCCATGGCAGCATATATAAGGTGCTCGCCCAGAGAGTTTGCCTGCGCCTGCAGCGAGTAAGATCCGCGCTTGCGAGACAATCCCAGGCAGGGCATCAGCAACTCGTCTGCAATCAACCATAGCCCTAGTCCAAATAGGGCGCCGCACTGGTTTGTAATTGTTGAACGACGCTGAACGAGAATCGCATAAACAATACCTGCCGCACCACCGACTCCATAATGGACGAGGACGGCTCCTCTCTTCTTTTCATCCGCAGAAAGCGGGCGACCAAGAGCTGCTGAACCAATAGCGCTGGCAATTCTGCTTGTGCTATCCCACTCTTGCTCGCTATAAGGAATTGGCCGCAGCGGCAGTGCGTTGGCGCGTTGCGGGCGCAGAAGGCCATTCCACACTTTCGTGAACTGACTCATCGCCCATGCCCCAGCCAGTCCTGCGGCGGCGCCGACAAATATCATATTGGGGATCGAAACGTCCTTCCGTCGTCGCATCACGATTCAGCTCGCGAACCGCAGTTTTCCTCAAATAACATAAGAACTCTATGCAAATTATATAGCTGTACCAGTGCGGCGATTAGTCGATCCAGTTCCGCATAAAAGAGAAGACTCTTCAGATAACCAAGGGTGCTGACGGCTATGTTGGGCTAGTTCCCCAGCACCCTTGGGAAGCATTGCCGGTTCGGGCAATCGAGGATCTTATACTCCCTTTTTCCAGTCCGGATCGCTACCCTTCTTAAGACGGATGGTCAGAGAACCATCAGGATTGGTTCGCTCGTGGCAAGCCCAGCGGACCGGCCGTCGCACTCCCTTGACCTCAATCTCAGCCCGCAGAATGATCTGCTGACCGTCCATGTCCTTCGGAAGGATGAAGGACGCTTGGCGCAATTTACCGGCGAACGGTTGGCCCGCATCAAGATTTCCGCCAACTTTGACTCGACCGTCAGGAGTCTCGGCGTAGATGCCTAGAATTCCCGGGACGCCGGCGACCCCATCGTTGACGATGCCCAGAATCAGTTCCATCGTGTCATAGCGTTTTCTCTGCCAGATGATGGACGGACGCACACGGTACCCAAGGCGTTGCTCCATCGCGCGAAGCGAATCGGGATACTTTTCGTAGTAGCGCCGGATGTTATCCCCTTCGGTCCAGAGACCAAAATAGTTCGTCCCGATATCAAGCGAGTGAAAGCTCGCGCTCTCGCGATAGGGGCGATCGATCGGACCGCCGACGCGATGCGGATAATCGTCCTTCGGCAGAGCTTCGTCGTCCGGTCCAACAAAAGCGAGCTTCGAATCCGATAGTTTGCTTAGGCAATCTTTTTCCTCGGCAGCGAACTCGGGCAGCACATAATGGCGATTTTCGCCATCTTCCATGACGATGGCGACCCACGGCGGACGATGACCGAGTTCCTCAATTTGGATGGGTTCATCCATCACCAGACTATCGGAGCGCAGCCAACATCCCGCCCGAACCGCCATATCCTGCACCTGCCGGTTGCCCACGCTGCTGATGTCGGGCTGCGTGTTGACCGCCAGCGGAGTCCTCTTCCAGGCATCGATCTGGAGCTGAGTCATGTGGACAAAGGTCTTTTCAGCTGTCAGGTAATCGGGAAACGGATTGGGCAGATCGTTGGTGTGACCTTCTCCCCAGAATCCGTACATCATCAAGTCCATGTATTCCAACTGAGGATTCCCCTCGAATTTTCCGGCAAGCAACTCATTCAGCTCAGTGAAGGCTTTTTGAAATTCCGGAGAATCATAGCGCGGTTCGTAGAAATCGAAGTTGGTGTGGTGCTCCTTCGACTTGTGCCCGATATTAACGATGGGAACTTTGTCGTGAAGGAAGTCCGGCATCGAAAGCTTCTTCGGTTGAATATTCGGACTGGAGAGTTGTATCCGGAAAGCGACGCCTAGATTATGGCGCTTGGCCGCATCGAATGTAGCTTCCCAAACCGGAGAGAGTTCAAGCTTTCCGGGACGGCTCTGCACATCTCGCCAATCGCACCGGATATATAAAACGTCGACGAATGGCAAAGAGGCCATTCTTTCCACGCTTTGTTCCAGAGTTTCTTTGCCGCACTGCACAGTTAAAGCCGGACCGTTCTCCTCCCACGTGTACCCGACCAGGCCCGTGCCGAAATTTCGGATGTGATTACGAGAAGGCTGGGTTGCGAAAATCGTATACCAACCTTCATCTTGAGCAATGCCAAATGGACCTTGGTCAAGGCGATTAGTCACCGTTGGGCAGCCGAAGTTATAGCCCTCCCACAGATGGTCGGGAACATCGGCCCACAGCCGCGGACGCATAAGACTACCTACAGTGCCAAGAACTGCACCGGTCTTTACGAAATCTCGCCTCCGCATAAATGCGCCTCCCCACGATGTTCGTCGCTACATTCGGATCGATGGCAGCGCGGATCATGCGTGTGCCTTCAGATCCACAAATCCGCTGAAGTTTCCCATTCACTGCCGGTAGGATCAGCCGTTGCGCTTAGACTTCTTGACGCAGGTTGGGACGCAGCGTGAGTGAACCATCATCGTTGAGCTTCTGGTGACAGGCCCAGCGCACCGGATAGCGCATGCCCTTCACCTCGATCTCTGCTTTGAGCTTCAGCCCCTTCCATTTCGTACCTTGCGGAAGTACAAGTTGGGCCTGCCTGATCTTTCCCGGCAAGGGATATCCGGGGTCCAGGCAGCCAGTCCTCAACAACTTTCCGTCTTCGCTCTCGACGCTCACCCGCAAGACACCCGGTACACCCGCAATGCCGTCATTGGCGAAGCCAATGATCAGCCCTTGATACCCCGAGTCTTCATAGCTCCAGATGAAGGACGGTCTCACGCCGTAGCCGATGCGGCGATTAATCCGGTCGAATGCTGCCGGATAAGCCTGGTAGTAGGTCATCAGATTCTTCGCATTGATCTGGTGAAAGTTCCATAGTGACCAGTAATTCGCTCCTATATCCATCACATGAGCAATCATGTTCTCAGCCGGCGATATTCCTTCATGAGCCGCGCTTGGGTCGGGAGGTTTACCCGGAATACCCTGCTCGAGCAATGCCGCGATCCAGGGCGGACGGTTGCTGAGCGCCTCAATCTGCTCGTTCTCAATAAAGATAGTGTCGCTGCGAATCCAATTGTTGCTGCGGACAGTGCGGTCCAGCATTTCAGAATTGCCCACCCGGCTGAAGTCCGGCTGAGTGTTGGTCAGCAGAGGAGTCTTCTTGAAGTTCTCCAACTGCACGTCGAGCATATTGATCCATGTCCGCTCGGCCGTCTGGTAGTCGGGAAAAGGATTGTTGGCGAATGGCCATGTGTGACCTTCGCCCCAGAATCCGTACATGAACGTATCGATGAACTCAATGGAGGGATTGCCGTCGAATTCCGCTGCTAATTGGCCAACAAGTTCCTTGAATGCCTGCTGAAAGAAAGGATCGTCATACCGAGGCTGATACTTCGAATGCGGGTTCTGCAAATATCTTTGCGCCTCTCTACTGTTTTCCTTGTCGCTCAGGACCAGATCCACTTTCGGAACTTTCTCTAGCACAAAATCGGGGAGGGCCGCTGCGTGCGTGTAGTCGGGAGCGCACATCTGAATGCGCAATCCGACCCGCTTGTTGTTCTTCTTCGCCAGATCGAAAACAAGCTTGAGATAATCCGGCAAATCCAGGCGCCCGGGCCGCGGCTGCACTTCCCGCCAGGTCGGTCGTATGTAGAGCTGCTGCCCTAGAGGGAATCGAACCAGATCCTCAATCGCCTGAGAAACATTGTCTGACTTGATTTCCTCGGTGCCACTGTCTGCCGTGATGTAAGTGACCAGCCCCTTGCCATAGTTCGGCACAACTTCTTCCGACGGAGTAGTTGTCATCACCACGTCATCGGTGGGAATGACGGCGTCCGGTGGATATTGTGGGAATGGTCCCTGATTCAGACGATCGGTAACCGTGGGACCAGACCCGAAATCATACTTCGCCCAGTTGTGCGCTGGGACGAACGCATGCGCTTTGCCGGTTCCAATTTCCGCTGCAACGGCTAACGCAACACCGCTTTTGAGAAAGTCTCTGCGCTGCATCGAGGTATCCCTTTCCTCTCCGTGTAAGAACTTCGCCTGCGCCCCCCCGGCACAATCCTCTTCGACTTGCCGGTTCTGACGAGGTGAAACGCTAGAACTGCAGCTTCATCGCCAACTGAATCTGCCGCTGCGGTATCACCGTCGATGTGATCACACCGGTAGCTCCAGGACCATCGGTGATGTAATTGTCGGGTTGAGAAAAAACCGCATGGTTGAAGGCGTTAAAAAACTCGGCCCGAAACTCAAGATTGACCCGCTCTGTCACGTTAAACATTTTTCGCGCCGACAAGTCGGCTGTTTTCTCTCCTGGGCCTTCAAGAACGTTTTTGTGCGCACTGCCAAAACAACCGCTCGGGCAGTTGGGAATCGGAAAGTCGTTTGGGTTGAACCACAAGCTCGGACCGGGATGCGGCAGAGCTCCGCTACCGATCTGATTCGAGCGCTGCAACCCGGGGGAACCTGTGTTGCTTGGATCGAATCCGATCGCCGGCGAGAAGGGGAAGCCCGAGCGTAGCGTAATAATTCCTCCTACGTGCCATCCGCCAAGAATCGCATTAGCGACGCCACCCCGATTCATGAACTGCTGGCCCTTTCCCACAGGCAACAGATAATCGACGCTGTTCACCCAGCGCTTGCGATTATCGAAGTCCGCCAGCCCTTTTTCTGCCGGAATGTTGTAGCTGTCCTGCGGCCAGGGAGAGTTGCAGCAGATTTCCGGCTGGTCGTTGATGGCTTTGCCGAAAGTGAACGCACTCAGGAAATACAATCCATGGCTGGTCCGCTTTTCAGCCTTGATCTGAAATGCGTGATACGTGGAGTTCCCTTGATTCGTAATCGAAGTGAAGGTGCCATATTGGCATTGCAGGGTCGCGGTCGGGTCGCAGTACGGCGCCAAAGTCGGGTTGTATGTCGGCTGCGGCGTGGGAATCTGGTTGTAGTCGCGCAACACCTGCAGGTGAGTGCCTTTCGTCCCGACGTAACCCGGACTGATTAGAATCTGGCCCGGCAGTTGATATTCGAGATTCAGATTCCACTGGTCATAAACCGGCGTGTGAGGATTCCAGTCCTCGCTGGTCACATTCGCGAACGGCGCCTGGCTCGGACTGAGCTGCGGAAATCCGGACGTCAGCGTAACTTGCGAAGGCGTTATGCCATCACTGTTGAATGTGGGCTCGAAGAAAAATGGGATATTGTAGTCGACTTGCAGCGGGTCACCCGTGCGAATTTCATAGAAAACAAAAAAGCGACCATACCCTCCACGAATCACGAATGGCTTGGATGGAAAGGGGCTATACGCCAAGCCAATGCGTGGGGCGAAGTTATCTTTTTGCGTGGTCTCCAGGTTCTTCGGATAGCCAGGAGTCCCGGCAGGCACAAGCACGCCTTTGGTGTAATCCCAATTGCTCTGGCGATGCTGGGCTTCGTAAACAGGTGTCGCATAGTCCCAGCGCAGTCCAAGGTCCAGCGTCAGCTTCGACGTTGCTCTGTATGTATCCTGAACGAACGCTCCGTACGAGTGCTGGCGATTGCCGAAATATACTTCCGTTGAAATGATCGATGTAATCGGCAGCCCCACGAGCATGTCAGCCAATCCGTTGCCGCTCCCGTCTCCCAACGTACCGGAATCGGAGGTGAATTGGCCGCTGAACGACAGGTTTCCCCGCGGTTGGCCGACTTGCAGAAGGTTGAACTGGTCAAAGTGAAGCTGCGGACCAAACTTAAGCAGGTGCTTCCCGTGCACAATACTTAATGTGTCGTTAACCTGGATGTCCTGGCTGGTGCTGCGGGTCGGCGTAAACAGCGGCTCGCCCAGCCCGGCGTACGCGCTGGGTGCGAACCATGCCAGCCCATTGATCAGGGGATCATTCGGCACACCGGGCAACTGCAACGCCGCAGGCGGGAATTGCTGCCCATAGGAAGGAGAGTTCGAGATGTAGTGAACGCGGTTGAATCCAACGCGGAATGCGTTCACCATGTTCGACTTGATGGCATAATTCAATCCGAAGACCGCGCCCTCGGTGTCCAGAGGCCGGCCGCCGGTATTGTAGCCGCCTCCGTCCGCAATGCCTGAAAACACCGGCGCCTGAAAACGCGTGTCCTTGACGTATGAAAATCTTTCGAAGAGCTGAAGTTTGTCCGTGACATTCTCATCCACGCGAGCGTCCATCTGGTCGACCTGGTCAGCTCCCGGAGCATTCACCGCATAGTTGAGCGTGGAATAGTCTCCATTTGGTCCCGGCTGGTTCGGTGCAGGATAAAGCGCGGCATAGTTCAGTCCAAGACTTTTGAGACTCGCCGTGGGAACAATATTTGCCTGTCCTGCTATCGGCAGCCCGGTATTTGGATTAAATCCAAAACCGTTGCGTACCACGGAACCGTTCGAAAGTGTTCGCGTCGTCGACGGATCGTAGACCTCGTTCGTATAGATCGGCCGATTCAGGGCATCGACGCAAGCCGAGGCTCCGTTCGCGCCGCAAATCATCGATTGCCCACCCAGAATGCCGCTGAAATCTCCGACCCGCTCGTTGGAGGTGCCGTTCGTGCCGTCGGTTGGCACAGTGACTATATCGCTTTGCGCCTGGTGGATGCGTGTTCCTTCGTAATCCACGAAGAAAAACGCTTTGTCTTTCTTGATCGGTCCGCCGAACGTCGCCCCAAACTGGTTCTGCTTGTAGGCCGCTTTGCTTAGGACGGAGCCAAAACCGTATTGCGAGGCATCCATGGCGTCGTTCCTCAGGAACTCCCAGGCGCTGCCGTGAAATTTGTTTGTGCCCGACTTGGTACTGGCGTTGATGACCGCACCGCCGCTGCGCCCGAATTCTGGAGAGTAGTTCGAGGTCTCGATCTTGAATTCCGCGATGGAGTCAACACTGCTCAGAACAGCCACATCTCCGTTGTCGTTGGAGTTGTTGTCAACGCCGTCCAGAATAAAGTTGTTCTGATCTCCGCGAGTGCCATTGACCGCGAAGCTTCCGCCCGCGTTCCCGTTCGTCGGTGTGCTGCCTCCGTTTACCGGTCCTTCGATAACCTTAGCGACGCCCGAGGTGAGTTCTGCGAGGTCCGTGTAGCGCCGCCCGTTCAAGGGCAACTCCTCAACCGTTTCGGCGGTCACGACATCGCCCAGGGCGGCGGTCTCCGTTTCCAGCAGCGGAGCGGCTCCGCTGACTACAGTCGTTTCGCTCACGGAACCAACTTTAAGGCTGAAGTCCAGCCGGATCGTCTGCTGCACATCGAGCACGATGTCTTTCCGTACCTCTTTTTGAAAACCACTCGCCTCAACCGATACGGAGTATCTGCCAATCTTGAGCGGCGTGATTACATAATTACCGTCCGCTGCGGTTTTTACCGAGACCGGTACGCCAGTGTCGGTGTTGGTCGCGCTCACTGTCACTCCCGAAAGAACTGCCCCGCTCGAATCCTTGACCGTTCCCACCAGGCTGCCGGTATCGACTTGCGCTAGCGTCACCACGGCCGCACTGATCAGAAAAAGGACGACTCCAATAGTCTTTCTCATGGTGATTCTCCTTCCGCGGAAGAGACCTAGTGTTATCCAGAGCTCAGCAGCCGATCTCGCTGCCGGCTCCACTCCTCCGCTTTTTCGGCACAAAACTGCCCCCAGCACTAACGGAACGTTTCCTTTTATATCGTTTCGTTGTGTTTTGTCCAGCTAAAAACAAGATTTCGACAATAAATGAAAACTGCCGGAATGGGCATTAGCACCTGTGCCAGCTCAATCCAGTGATCCCTTTCCGTCTGCTTCCACCTTTAAGGAACGTTGGATCACTCCGCGCTAAACCACCAGCCCGTTCCGCACTTTGCATCAATCCGCCGCTTGCCAAATTGATTCGGCGTAGCCGCTTTGCTAAGGTCGTCTTCATGTCCGAGCCGGTCATGTCCGAGCATTCCCCCAAGCCGATACATGAACACATACGCGAATTGCTCGACTCCCTTTATCGCGTGGAGTCAGGACGGATCTTGGCCACTCTGATCCGCTTGCTCGGTGATTTTGATCTTGCCGAAGAGGCCATGCACGAAGCCTTCGCGGCGGCGCTGACCCTATGGCCGACCAATGGAGTGCCCGATAGCCCGCGACCCTGGTTGATTTCCACCGCCCGATTCAAAGCCATTGATACTCTACGTCGACGGACGAGATTTGACGCCTCTCAAGGCGACCTCGTGCATCATCTCGAAGCGCAATGGACCTCGGCCGCAAACTCCAATCAAAAGGACAGCCTTGAATATGATCGATTTGAAGATGATCGCCTTGAAGACGACCGCTTGCGCCTGATCTTTACCTGCTGTCATCCCTCTCTGCCGCCGGAAGCGCGCGTGGCGCTCACCTTGCGCGAGGTCTGCGGGCTGACCACCGAGGAGATCGCAAAGGCCTTCCTCACCACTCCGCGTACCCTGGCCCAGCGCATCGTGCGCGCCAAGACAAAGATTCGAGAGACACCGATTCCCTACGAGGTGCCGACGCCCGAGGAATTGCCTCAGCGGCTGGGCGCGGTGCTTCACGTCATCTATCTCGTCTTTAACGAGGGCTATTCGGCTGCGGCGGGAGCGGAGGTAACACGGGCCGACCTGACCGGCGAGGCCATTCGACTGGGCCGATTGCTGATGGAACTCCAGCCCGAACCGGAAGTGATCGGACTGCTTGCCCTCATGTTGCTGCACGAATCCCGTCGCGCCGCGAGAACTTCTCCGACCGGAGAGCTGATTTTGCTGGAACATCAAGACCGCGCGCTCTGGAACAAAGAGCAGATTGCGGAGGGAATGTCACTGCTGCAGAAAGCCTTGAAGTCCGGACGCTTCGGATCTTACACTCTGCAGGCTGCGATTGCGGCCGTTCATGCAGAGGCAGAAT
The DNA here is from genome assembly GCA_963711365.1 of Terriglobia bacterium. GTDB lineage: Bacteria > Acidobacteriota > Terriglobia > Terriglobales > Acidobacteriaceae > Sulfotelmatobacter. Next base: position 305,211 of record CAVQDY010000007.1, read on the forward strand.
CGGTCGCCGCGACCGACTGGCGGCAGATCGTTGCGCTTTACGACCGATTGCTACAAATTCAGCCTTCGCCCGTTGTGCAGCTCAATCGGGCCGTGGCCATTGCCATGTGCGATGGTCCAGAAGCCGGACTGGCGAACATCGACGCGCTGTTGAAACATGGTGAATTGGCAGATTATTACTTGGCGCATTCCGCCCGCGCCGATATGTGCCGCAGGCTCGGCAGAACCGCCGAGGCTCGGGCTTCCTATGAAAAGGCGCTCGCCCTGACCCAACAGGAACCAGAACGCCGTTTTCTGGCCAAGCGGCTCGATGAACTGAAATAAGAAGAATTGCAATAACGGTGTCGCACCGGAGAAGTTGATATACTCGTCGGCATCCCGCGCCAGTAGCCTGATCTCAGGCGCGGCATCTTACTCCCGATCCAGGAGAAACCCTGACGATGAAAAGCATTTGCCGCATTCTGATGTGTGCAGTGGTCATCCAAGCTGCCGTGAATTCCCTGTCGGCGCAAACCAACCACGCGAGCCTCAGCGTCATCACCACTAAAGATAGAAAAACCACGATCATCGCCTCTTCGTCGGGCGTCAACACTCCGTATGTCGACCAAACCGCAGGCTTGAAAACGATCTTCAGCAATTTCGCAATCGCGTATCCGAAAGGTGTGTACTGGTGCTGCGAGGGCGCCACAATTTCGGGCCCCCAAGGTCCGTTCAATATCGAGTGGTGGCATGCGGCGGCGTTCACCCCGACATCCGCTGCAACCGTGGAGAAAGTCGCCGTCTCGATCGGATATCTGAGCGGAAACGACACGAGCGTAATCCTTAGCCTCAATTTGGATAACGGAGGCATTCCCGGCGCCGCTCTGGAGCATTGGACCGTCGGCAACCTGGGCCAGGCGGGAACGTGCTGCGCAGTGCAGGTCAAGAGCAGCTCAGGAATTGCACTCACCGCCGGACAACAATATTGGATCGTGGTCACCACGGGACCAAATTCTGACGTCAACGCCAGTTGGAATGTGGCCGACAACGACCAAATCGACCTCTTTCTCAACGCCGGCCTCACCAACCAGAATAACAATGGATGGGTGAGTTCCATGGACAGTCCAAACGTTGTTTTCGGTGTTTTCGGACAATAATCCTGACAGCCGAAAGGGACACGAAAACCAGGGGAGACTCAATTGGACGGTGGCCCATTCAAGCCCGCTGTTGGCTTGAGTGGGGAAGTTCCACCACTGAACAGAGCCGTCCCGCGGCTCGCTCTCGTTTGCGTGCGGTCCATTCGGACTCGATTTCGATTCGTCCTTCGCGCCCTGTTGCGTGATGCAGAAAGCTGCTCCACGCCCAGTCTTCGGGACGCTCGCACAACGCCCTCTTCACCGGATTGCAATGGATGTAGTGGAGCTTCTCTACGAACTGCTGATGATCGCGAACGTTGAAATCGTAGTAGCGCTTTTGCCAGAAATGTTCAGCGTCTCCGATCAAACGCCGCGACACTCCCTGCTTCAGCGACTTGAGGGCATCCGCTAATGTCGACGGTTCGGGTGGCCCACTCAAGCCCGCTGTTGGCTTGAGTGGGGCGGCTCGTTCGGGCTCGCTGACCAGCAGATGGATGTGTTCCGGCATCACGACGTACGCGTAGACGCGAAGGCAGAAGTTGCGGCGGACGCGCTCAAGCGCATTCTCAAAGACCAGCCGGCTCGCGTCGGTCGCGAACAGCGGGCGACGGTGATAACAGCAGAACGTAACGAAATGGCTCTGCCCGGTATTTTGATAACGCTTCAGGCCCCACGGCATGAGGCTAGCGTAACCTGCTGGCGTTCTCGCCTCAAGGCGAAACATACTTTTTGAGGGACATGCTGTTTCAGAACGGAACTGACCACGCACTCGCGAAGAGTCCCCACTCAAGCCAAAACCAGGCTTGAGTGGGCCACCGGCGAATCGGCAGCGTCTCGGCTAGCGGAGGAATTGCTCCAGCAAGCCGATATTGTTGATCAGTCCGGTGAATCCCGTCCCCATGAGCGAGCGCTTCCGGGGCGATCGCATGCTCATTCGCAGGTTCTTAACTGTCGCGTTCGCGTCCGTATCGGACCCCGACACGACCAACAGATCAACGTCGTTTTGCAGACCCGTCAACCTGTTATGCAGCATATCCAAGAAGTTCTGTTCCACCGCCCGCCAGCCGATCGCGATGATCTTCGTGACCTTCGGGATGAATTCGGCGAGTGCGGTTAGGTGCTCAGGCGGACACGAGAAGTCGTTCTTCTTCTCGACCGGAATGGCAAGCGCCGGGAAACCGACTTGCCCATTTGCCAACTTCGAAGCGCTGGTAGTCTTTTGGTATGCCGTCGAGAGTTTAAGTGACGGTCCGGCGTAACCTATGGCATGTTCGACTGATCCAACCGCTGGGTACTCGATCGCGTGCGCCCAGTCAACCGAACCGTGGATCTTGATCACCTTGTAGTCATCGTGCGAGATGTAGTCGGCGAGAGTCGCGATCGGACGAGGAGACGCTTGCAACGCTTGTTCCATCGCGCGTTCCAACATGCGATCGTAGTTGAACGTGACGAAACAAACCGGCTGTCTTAGTGGCGAGCGCCAACGCTCGATCTCGTCCAGGAGCGTTCCGTAGTTGGCGGGTGGCCCACTCAAGCCCGGTGTTGGCTTGAGTGGGGATACTCCGACTCTCAACGAGTGCACGCCAGTGCTCCCCATCACCCTCTCCCGTGACCCCACGCACCGACATCCCCACCCATTTCTGAGAGCGTAACTTAGCCGCAAGGTGTGGCTAGCCTCCACGGACCCAGAGTCCGATGGGGGCTTCGTTTTGGGGGGTTAAAAGCAGTACCGAGTACCAGTACCTAGTACCCAGAAAACCCAAAACCGAAAATCAAAGGTTCTTTGAAAACCCGATGCGCAGGAAGACGGCTCGCTCTCGATTCACACCGAGGCGCGGGCCGGCGGGAGCGTTGGCTGAAATCGAAAAATGTTTTAAGAGGACGTCATGCCGAACGCACGCGCTTTTACGAGCGTGCGGAGGGATCTCCCTTACACAAGCAGTTGGTAAGCGGGAGATCCTTCACTCCGCCTGAAAAGCGGCTCCGTTCAGGGTGACGCCACGGGGCACTGGCAGCTGACCCCTGACCCCTGGCAACTCTTTTGTTTTGAATATTTTCCCCGCATCTCATTGAACCCGTTAGACCAAAATCACATTTTCCCCTAACCCGATGATTCCAAAGAATCACCCAGGGGAGGGGGTAGGAGCAATCATCATGTCCGAATATCCCAATCGTTGTCAGCACATCAAAGTCAATGGCGTGCAGTGCGGATCGCCCGCGCTCCGCCGCAACCGTTTCTGTTTCTTTCACAAGCGCTTTCAGGACGAGCGCATTCGCCTCTCCGCCGATCGCGCCCGCCGCGGCGTCGCCACCTTTATTCTTCCCGTCCTCGAAGACGCCAACTCCATTCAAATGGCCATCATGCAAATCATGCGTCTCATCCTCACCGGACAAATCGAACACAAAACCGCCAGCCTTCTTCTCTACGCGCTGCAAACCGCCAGCTCCAACCTGCGCAGCACCAAGTTCGAGCCGCGCATGCATCAAGTCGTCCTCAACCCGCGCGACGCCGCCGATATCCCCTTGGACTGTGACGCCTGGGACGACGAAGATTTCGACGAAGAGGAAGAAGAGGAAGCCGAACCCGACGAGGTCGAAGTCGCCGTCCAGGAAGCCACGAAACATGCAGCCGTTAGGGCGCGTCTCGAAGCCGAGCAGAGAATCAAGGCTCGCGAACTGGCGCAAAAGCGCGAGAAGGATCGCGAAGCGCTGCGCAAATGGTCCGACGCGCACCCCGATCAGGACGAGCCGTACATCGACGAGCACGGAATGCTGGCGCACCGGCCCAGAAAGCCACCCGTCGGCACCACCCTGGAACAAGCCCGCGCCGATGTCGCTAAAGTGGCTCAGCAGTTTGTCTCCGGCGCGAACCTGCCGGCGAAGCCCTGAGCGCAGCGCCGACAAGTTCGTCAGGACGGCCGCGCGGCCGGGAACGATGCACGCAAAGATCGTTAAAAGGTGGCCACCCGCCAATTCAAAAGCTGGGCGACCCGCCCTGTCCCTACATTTCCTTAGTTACTGCAGCTGTCTTTCTTGCCGAACGTCAGTGCGCCAATGTCGGTGATGCCGAAATAATTGTAGACGCCGTTGCCGATCTGTCCCTTGCTGGCGTGAGCGGTGAACACCTGGTAGTCACAACAGTCGCCTTCACCCGACGGATAGCTGAACCCTATCGTCATGATTCCGTTCACGACTGTGAAATATCCGGAAACCGGGTTGCCATTGGACATCATCGAGGCCGGGCCGCTGTGCGGAGCGCCGTAGCTGCCATTGTCGGTGAGAGAGATGCAATCCGTGCCGTTGGAGCGCTGCGAGCGGGTCACGGTTGCCGGCCAATTTCCGGTGAAGCTCTGCGCCATGGCAGCGCCGGTGAAAGTGAATACTGCAAACGCAAAAGTCGTTGCGATGAATCGAATGTGACTGGTCATTTTGCTTCCTTGCGATCAGAGTCGGTCGGCTACGTGCCGCCATGAAACATACCGAAGGAAGACTCAGGTGGTTGTCACAAGAATGTAAAGCCGTTGCAAAATGGTCCGCCTCTGGCGAGTGGACGACTCAAGGCTGGTTTTGGCATCCGGCTCATCCCGGGCGGACGATTTTTCAGACAGTCTTCAAGCGCGGAAGAAAAAAAAGCCTGGACGATTTGTCGAATTCCGTCCGGCCGTTCGACTATATGGTGAAGGCAGGGCAATCGGCCCGCCCAGACACCAAAGAGTTCGAGACTAAAGAATAAAGATCGTTAGGAGAATGGAGAAATCATGCCACAGTATCTGGTTTGTAATTACATCCCCGACAACTTCGACCCGTCGACCGTAACCGAAGCGATGATCGAAGAGATCCACGCGCTCAACCGCGAAATGATTGCTGCCGGCGTGAGGAAGTTCGCCTGCGGCATTTCCCCGGCCGCCAACGCAAAGACGCTGCGAAAGCAGTCCAACGGCAAGGTTCTGGTCACCGACGGACCGTACGTCGAGACCAAGGAGCACATGGGCGGGTTTTGGATACTGGAAGCCGCCAATATGGATGAGGCACTTGCATGGGCGAAGAAGGCTGCCATCGCCTGCGATGTGGCCGGCGAGGTGCGTGAGCTTCTTTTCTTCCCAGCTCCGGAGAAAGCAACGGAATAGTGTCACCCGCCGCGTCTTCGGATAGAGGGAGAAATCATGCCGCAATACCTGGTCGCGATTCAGCGGCCCAACAACCGCGCTTCGTCCGTCGAGGGCGAGCGATGCAGGGCGAATCACCTTCTACTCATATGAGCAATCCACTTACTCGTCGTGACTTCGCTATCCGCACGGGTGGCCGGCTTTGGTTTGGCTTCGGCACTCGCGCCTGCTGCCACGCAGGCGGAGGCTGAGCAAACCTCGCGCTCAGAAACTTCGCCGACGGTCGAGGACTCATATTCTCTCGTCGATCCGGAACTTCTTCCTACGCTCAAGCAGTTCCCCAGCTTTGACCTCACAGCGGAGGTGGTCACGCAGTTCCGGCAATTGCCCGGCATGCCCCCGTTACCTGCTCCCGCGCCGCAGGCCCTGGGGTGGCATATCCCCGGACCGCCAGGAGCACCTGAGGTTCGTCTTTGGGTCGTTGATCCAGCGCCGGCGGAGAAGGGCAAGCCGTTGTTGCTTCACATGCATGGCGGCGGCTTCATGATGACCGGGCCGAATTTGATGCCCTGGCTGCAGGAGATCGCGACGGATTGCCACTGCGTCGTCGTCTCGGTGGACTATCGGCTGGCCCCGGAGACGCGCTATCCCGGCTCGCTTGAGGACAATTACGCCGCGCTCAAATGGGTTCACGCCCATGCAGCGGAGCTCGGCATTGATCGCTCCAGAATTGCCGTGGGCGGTGAGAGCGCGGGCGGCTACCACGCAGCGAGCCTTGCGATTCACGCGCGCGACCGTAGCGAAGTTCCCATCGTTTTCCAGCTGCTCATCTACCCCGCGCTAGACGACCGAGCGGGCAGCTCCCGCCCAGCGCCGCCCGCCATTGGCCACTTTATGTGGACTGCGAGTGCCAATCGTTTTGCCTGGAGCTCACTGCTCGGTGTTCCAGCGGGTTCGTCCAAGGTGCCGGTAGCAGCCGTACCCGCCAGGGTAGCCAGCGTCGCCGGCCTGCCGCCTGCCTGGATCGGTGTCGGTTCGATTGACCTGTTCGTCGAAGAAGACATGGAGTATGCGCGACGGCTCGTCCATGCCGGAGTCGCCACCGAGCTATTGGTCGTGCGTGGTGCCTTTCATGGATTTGATCTCCTCGTGCCGGATGCCGAAGTCTCGAAACAATTCAGCGCGAGTTGGAAGTCTGCGCTGCGCAAGGCATTCGCGACTGGGAAAGGTGTTTAGCAAAATAAAATCGGGGACTGTCCCCAGGTTCGTCCTCTGTGCCGGGTGCCCCATTTCTCGCGTTCTTTGCGAGAAGTGGGGCTTTTCGCTGACACTTCCCGGCCCCTACCAGCGCTCGGTCGAATTTTCTCTTCCCACCAATCCCCATCGTGATCCAAAACAATAGTTCTCCTTTGCTGTCGATTTTCTCCCTGCGCGACGACTATAGGATGAACGATCGAAAGGGTGAACGATCCGGCACGCGAGGCTGCGCTGTTCGCCCGAGGACCGTTACAGGAGGAAAACAATGCTCAAGAAAATTAGCGCAATCGCACTCAAAAGCTTCCCGCTGCTTGTGCTGCTTGGAACGGTGTACGTCGGTACGGCGAATCAAGCGATGGCACAGGCCGCCACGACACCGTCTACTACCACACCATATCCGAAGATGGCGCCGATCGAACAATATCTCATGGCGGATCAGGCTGCGGAAATCGCCCTGGCGCGCAGCGCCGCACCGGAGTCCCTTGCACACGATGCAGAGGTCCTAGTTCTTGGACGTCATGGTTTCGAAACAGCGATCAAAGGCAAAAACGGTTTCGTGTGTATCGTCGGGCGTGGGTGGACATCCGCTGCGGATGCTGACTTTTGGAATCCGAAAGTGCGGGTTCCCATGTGTGTGAATGCACCTGCCGCGCGTTCTTACCTTCTGCGCCTCGCCAAAGAGACCGAGTGGGGACTGGCGGGACGTACGCAAGCGCAGATGACCGAGTCCATCACCGCCGCCATGGCCAAAAAAGAACTGCCGGCGATGGAATCCGGGGCGATGTGCTACATGCTGTCGAAGCAAGGATACGCCGGCGACAGCAGTCCCCACTGGCCTCCGCACCTCATGTTTTTCTATTCGGACACCGACCTCGCAATCTGGGGAGCGAATCTGCCGGGTTCTCCCGTCGTTGGCCTGAGCGACCCCGTGGAGCACCTGACGCAGTTCGTGATTCCCGTGCAACGGTGGTCAGACGGAACGGAAATCGCTAAGCCGTAAATGAAACAAGGTTAAAGGAGACACTATGAGGAAGATCAGGATCATCGAACACATCTCGCTGGACGGAGTGATTCAGGCCCCCGGCGGGCCAGAGGAAGATCCCAACGGCTTCGCGTACGGCGGATGGGCGGGGCCGCATGCCGACCCGGAAGCCGGAGGGGACATCGTCGCCGCTCACGGCGGGGCTTTCGATTTGCTGTTGGGGCGCCGAACTTACGATATCTGGAGCGGCTATTGGCCGAAAGCCCCGAAGAGTCCGATGGCCGACAGTATTAACGCGGCGACGAAATACATCGCGACCCACAGGCCGAAGAGTCTGGAATGGGGACCGGCCGAGGACCTTGGAGCGGACATCGTCGAGGGCATTCGCCGCATTAAAGAGAAGAGCGGGCCGCAGCTGATCGTCTGGGGCAGCTCGACGCTGACCCCAGTGCTGCTCGAACACGGGCTTGCGGATGAGGTTATGCTGCTGGTTTTCCCGGTTCTGTTAGGCACTGGCAAACGTATCTTTTCGGAAGGAACGCCGCCACGCGAACTCGCGCTCGTCAGCACGAAGGCTGTGGGCTCGGGCGTCATCATCAGCGTCTACAAGCCCAGCGGGCCTTTGCGCACCAGTTCCTATCACGACGCGAGGAAGTGAGAGGGCTGGCGGGCTTTTGATCTTGCGGGTATTACCAACACAGTGGGAATGGTGCACGCAAAGATCGTTAAAGGTAAGCCACCGGCCCTGCTCAAGCTCTCAGTGCTACGCCGCCGCTTCGCTCACAGCTCCTTTCAGGAACATCAGTAGGTCGGCGTTAATCGTGTCGGCCTCAGTCGTGGGCATACCATGGGGAAAGCCCTTGTAGGTTTTCATTGTGCCGTTCCGCAGTAACTTTGCCGAGAGCGGTCCAGCCGCGACATAAGGCACGATCTGGTCGTCCTCGCTATGCATCACCAGGACCGGCACAGTGATTTTTTTCAGGTCTTCGGTGAAGTCCGTCTGGGAGAAGGCAACGACGCCGTCATAGTGCGCCTTGGTTCCCCCCATCATGCCCTGACGCCACCAATTCCAGATGATCCCCGGAGAGGGCTTCGCACCGGGCCGGTTGTAACCATAAAACGGACCAGCGGCGACATCGTAATAGAATTGTGCTCGGTTGGCGGCAAGTTGCGCCTGCAATCCGTCAAAGACCTCTTTGGGCTGACCGGTCGGATTGGAGGCGGTCTTCAGCATCAGGGGCGGCACCGCGCTGATAATTGCCGCTTTTGCCACCCGGCTTTCGCCGTGGCGAGCCAGGTAATGCACCACTTCGCCCCCGCCGGTCGAGTGGCCGACATGAATCGCATCCTTGAGGTCGAGGTGTGCGGTCAGCGCCGCCAGGTCGTCAGCGTAATGATCCATATCATGGCCATCCCAGGTCTGGCTGGAACGCCCGTGACCCCGGCGGTCGTGAGCAATCACACGGTAGCCTCGTTGACCGAAGAACAACATCTGTGTGTCCCAATCGTCCGCTGAGAGCGGCCAGCCGTGGCTAAAAACGATGGGCTGACCTTTGCCCCAGTCCTTGTAGTAGATCTCTGTCCCGTCTTTCGTCGTAATCGTCGGCATGGGTATTCTCCTTTTGTTGTTTAAGTCACCCAGAAAATTGTGGACCGTCCGCTGTTCCTTTGTGGTCTCACTGGTCTGCAAGTATTTCGAGCGTAGATCACAGGTCGGCTCGTCTACACGAGGGGCTGCGGCCACAGTTCCAATCTGTGCATTTTGAACCCTAAACTGGCTGCATGTAAATGGGGATGCCGGCCTTTCGATCTTGCGGGCATTACCAACACATTGCGAGGAAGCCGAAACAGACGGAACGTTCCTTAATTTTTCGACGAATATAGATTGGTGAACGTCCCGTCTGTCCTCAGTTTTCAGGTCTAGAAACGCAGGGGACCGAACAGCTTAAGAAAATTGATGAATGTTCGGACAGCCGTTTCGAGCCGTCTGACATTGCAGCGATTCTTCGCTCGCACGGATTTTGTGCCATCGAAGACATTAATTTCCAGGAGATCGCATCCAGGTTCGGCCACGCCGTTCAAGGACTCGCGCCCGGACACGCTGGTGTTCATGTTGTCCACGCCAAGCACTAATTAAAACGCGGTGATCTATTGCTACTGAAATAAACCG
>CAVQDY010000008.1:0-167517 GCA_963711365.1 Terriglobia bacterium
GCCCGTCAAGTTCATTGTCATCCCGAGCGGAGCATCAAGTCCGCGATAGCGGAGTTGATGCGCAGTCGAGGGACCTTGCGTCTGAGGGTGCTCGGGAAGGCGACGCAAGGTCCGAGGTCGAAGGTCTAAGGTCTGATCCCGAAGCCCGAAGCCGAAAGCCCGAAGCCGCGTCCATGTACTCCAAATTCCGCAACCGCGTCATGTTCCCCATCGCAAGCGACGCGGGCAAGGTCATCGCCTTCACTGGACGCACTCTCGCCACCGACGAAAAAGCTGGACCGAAATATCTCAACTCTCCTGAGACCCCCATCTACTCCAAGAGCCGCGTCCTCTTCAACCTCGACCTCGCCAAGGAATGGATCCGAAAGTTCGACTATGCCATCCTCGTCGAAGGCCAGATGGATTGCATCTCTGTCTTCGCCGCCGGATTCCAGAATGTGATTGCCAGCTCCGGTACCGCCTTCACCGAGCTCCAAGCCAAGCTGCTGGCGCGCTTCAGCAAGAACGTTGTTGTCAATTTCGATCCCGACACCGCCGGAGCAAAAGCCACCGAGCGCACCCTCGGTCTGTTGATCGAAGAAGAATTTCAGATCAAAGTCCTCACCCTCGAGCAGGGATTCGATCCCGACCTCTACATTCGCCGCAAAGGCAAAGACGCCTACAGCGAAGCTCTCCGCCACTCCCAGAAATATTTTGACTACCTCATCGAGCGCGCCCGCGCTCAGTTCCCCGTCCGCAGCGGCGAGGGCAAGCACAAAGCCGTCAACTATCTGCTGCCGCACATTCAGCGCGTTCCCAGCCGCATCATGCGCGACGAACTGGCGCAAGAGATTGCTCAGAAACTTCAGATCGACTCGGCTGTCCTCCGCCAGGAACTCAGGCACACTGCGGCCACACGCTCCGCCGCCACCGTAAAAGCTCCGGCAGAATCCCAGGTCACCGAAGCCGAAAAGGTTTTAATCCGCGCTCTCGCCTCTGCCCGCCAGATGCAGACCGCTGAAGAACGTCAATCCATGCGCGATGGCGCCGAAGAAGAATTCGACCCAGCTCGTCAGGCAGTCTACGTCCTGCAGAACGAAGCCCTGCACCGCGGACTCGCCACCGAATCTCTCGCCGAATGCCTGCTCAATGCCGGCATCGACGCTCCCGACGTCCTGGAAATTCCTGCCAGCGAAGGCGATCGCCGTATGTTGGCGTCGATCCTGCTGAAAGAGGAGGAGGACCTCACCGCCGAGATTCTCGAAGCCGCCGTGCGCGCCTTGCGCCGCGTCCATCTTCGCCGCCGTCTCGATGACGTGCAACGCCAGTTGAAGGGATTGGGTGTAACCGCCGATCTAGAGCAGAAGATCGCGCTCAGCGAGGAAGCCCGTCGCATCAGCCTCGCCCTCCGCGCTCCCGGCCCAGAATCGCGTGCCTCCTGAATCGCTATTGTGGGGCTGGCAAGAGTATCGACGGGTAACGGGGACGGTGGAAGAGCGGCGCTTGAGGCCGCGTTAACGCGCCTCCGACTCGGGGCTTTAGCCCCTGAGGCAGTGCACCATAAGTCTTGAAAACTGCTTGAAACAAAAAGGCTTCCTCGACCATCTAAAGATGTAAGTGGGTGCGGGTAAGGCGCGGGAGTCGATGGAAACTAGAGGCGGGCCGCATAGACAGAGAAATGCAGAAATGCTAAACTCTATAAGTTTGTGCTAGATGCACAATCCCGCAAAACCCAGATTCCCACCTATCCGGAATTTATCACACGCTCCTGGCGTGAGTGAAACTGAATTTTCGAGGAACACTTCTTGGCTCTTGATGACAAGTTCGACGACATAAAAAAGCTGATCGATACAGGAAAAGAAAAGGGATATCTCACGTATGACCAGGTCAACGACCTCATACCGCATGACGTGCACAGTCCCGAAGACCTTGACGATCTGCTGACAACCATTGGTACGCAAGGCATCGACGTCCTTGAAGGCCCCAAGCTGCCTTCCGCCGGACTCGATAAAAAAGGTTTCGAAGACAACGAAGAAGGGGAGGATGTCGAACTCGACCTCACCCCCGGCGCTCTGGAAAAAACCAACGATCCCGTCCGCATGTACTTGCGCGAGATGGGAACCGTGCCGCTGCTCACGCGCGAAGGCGAAGTCGAAATCGCCAAGCGCATCGAGCGCGGGCAGATCCGCGTCCTGAAGGCCCTCTCGCGTTCGCCCATCGTGATTCGCGAGCTGCTGACCCTGGGCGAAGACCTCAAGAAAAATGTCCGCTCGATCAAGGAAGTGGTCACCTTCGACGAAGAAGAGATCACCGACGAGATCCTGCAGAACCGCCTCAACGAGTTCACCGGCAAGATAGACGACATGGCCAAGCTTTACAAAAAGGCCGGCGTTCTCGAAGAGAAGTTCAAGGAAGTTTCGCAGAAGAAGAATCCGCGCGATCATCGCCGTTCCCGCCGCAGGCTGGCTCGCGCCATCGTGGCGACGTCGATTGCTGTCCGCAAACTTGGATTCACCAACGCCGAGCGCAAGCGTCTCATCGAGCGCCTCAACAAAACCGTCGACGGCATGCGCTCGCTCGACCGTCAGGCCACGAACCTCGAGCGCAAAGCCGAAGCCACTCGCAGCGAAGAGCAGAAAAAGGAATATCGCCGTCAGTCCCGCTCCATTCGCGGTGAAGTCGAAAAGCTCGAACTCGAAACTGGCGTGTTGTTCCAGGAGCTCAAGCGCACACAGCGCGAGATCATCCAGGGCGACATGGACGCGGAGCAGGCCAAGCGCGAGCTGATTGAGGCCAACCTCCGTCTCGTGGTTTCGATTGCGAAAAAATATACCAACCGCGGACTGCAGTTCCTCGACCTGATTCAGGAAGGCAACATCGGACTGATGAAGGCCGTCGACAAATTCGAATACCGCCGTGGCTATAAATTCTCGACGTATGCCACGTGGTGGATTCGGCAGGCCATCACTCGCGCGATTGCCGACCAGGCGCGCACCATCCGCATCCCCGTACACATGATCGAGACGATCAACAAGCTGATCCGCACCTCGCGGCAGCTGGTGCAGGAGCTGGGACGCGAGCCGACGTCGGAAGAGATCGCCAAGCGCATGGATATTCCCGTCGCGAAAGTGCGCAAGGTGCTCAAGATTGCGCAGGAGCCGATCTCGCTCGAAACCCCGATCGGCGAAGAGGAAGATTCGCATCTGGGAGACTTCATCGAAGACCGCGCGGTGGTTTCACCGGCGGAAGCGGTGATCAACGTGAACCTCAAGGACCAGACTGGACAGGTCCTGCGCACGCTGACTCCGCGCGAAGAAAAAGTCATCAAGATGCGCTTCGGCCTCGAAGACGGCAGCGAGCACACGTTGGAAGAAGTCGGCCAGAGCTTCGCAGTAACGCGCGAACGCATCCGCCAGATCGAAGCCAAGGCGCTGCGCAAACTGCGTCATCCCTCTCGTTCGCGCAAGCTGCGCGCATTCATGGATGGGGTCAGGGACTAAGAACCTTTCACCGCCGAGATCGCAGAGAATGCGGAGAAAACAATTTCAGAAGGGCACGGCTTCGGCTGTGCTCTTTTTGCTTGCCAGTTGTCCTGTCCGCCTGATTTCGCTTAAAATTTAACTGTACAGTTCAATCTTGTGAACTGGAGAGTTAACCATGCTACGAACTGTCAAGAATGACAACATTGTGGTGTCTGCGCTACATGCACGCGCCAACTTCGGCAGACTGCTGCGGCGAGTGGCGGACGAACGCAGGTCCCTCGTCATCGAGAAGCGCGGCACGCCGAAGGCAGTTCTCTTGAGTATCCGGGACTACGTGCGCCTTGCCTCCCCGGAACCGGAAGTGCTGAGGCTGATCGGGCAGGAGTCTCAGCGCAAGGGCACGAGTGCTCTCGGCTCGCGGCAGATTGATCAGGTGATCAAGGCGGCGCGAGCGCAAAAATCAACGCGTCGATGATTCCCCTGCGGCTGGTCCTTGACACAAACATCGTCGTCTCGGCCGCTCTGAAGCCGGACGGGTTGCAACGCACCGTGCTTCTGGTCGCGATCACAAAACCGGCGAGGTTGTACGTAAGCGAAGCCGTTCTCGCAGAGTACCGAAATGTTCTCGCACGGCCGGAATTTAAAATCCGCAAAGGCCTTCGGCAGCAACTCCTCCAGCTCTTAAAGAATCGCGCGCATCTGGTCAAGCCCGCGCGCTCCTTCCAGGTTGCGAGGGATCCCGGCGACGATAAGTTCGTGGAATGTGCGGACGCGGCCCGCGCTGACTACTTGATTACCGGCAATCCGAGGCATTTTCCAAAGTTCTGGAAGAATACGAAGGTCATCACGTCCCGCGAATTCATCAGCATCGTGAGCCCGCACTTCCTTCCTTGAGCAATGCTCATTACGAAGGGCCCACTCCTGCGCCGACCTACTTCTCCCGGCGGGCCTGTAAGCGAACAACAAAATCTTCTTTTCTTCCCACAGTCGGAATGGGCACCCTTCGCAAAAAGCGCAAAGGATGGGCACCCGGCGTCATACCTCGCGTTCGCGCAAGTTGCGGGTGTGAAGAGGCGGAAGCCGAAAATAGTCAAAGACAAGAAGAAACCCGGGGAGCGGGCGGAGTCGGTGTTCCTGGTGCGTGCGGGCGAGGAGGGTTTGCCGGCGAGCAAGCCTTGGGGAGATGCGGGGAGTTGGAACGGATGCAGGCGGCGGCGAACTACTTCAAGCGCTATGTTGAGCGAACCAGAGTCGGTCCGCCGAAGGCCGAGACGAGTTAGGGAGATCCGTGCCAGCTTGACCCGATACGGTTGAGAACAGACGTTCTAATTGGGAAGTGGCGGCAAAACGCCGACCATTTTGTGATGAACGTAGCCATGAGCGCGTTCTAGACGCGCAGCTTTATTGTGCCGGCGGTAATCACTTTCTTTACTTTGGTTCTTTGACTCCACCCTGGATGTAGCCTAGACTTTTTGTAGGCAGTATCTTGCACGCCTGCTTTGCCGCGTGCGCGAATGTCTTAAACGGAGGATCTATGGGTGAGGGTCTGTTTCAGCCTTTTCATATACTACTGATCATCGCCATTGCCCTGCTGATCTTCGGGCCATCCAAGTTTGCCTCGCTGGGCAAGGGCCTGGGCGAGGGCATTCGCAATTTTAAGTCGTCGATGAAAGAGGGCAGCGAAGAAAAGAAAGACGAAAAAACCGGAGAGAAAAAGCCGTAAGCGCCTCGGTCACGCGACAAGCCCCACTGCATCTCAACGAGCTTCCTCACATTCTTCCTCTATTTTTCTCTAATCGCGAAGCATGCGATAAACCAGCGCGACCGGCAATCCCACAACATTCGAGTAATCGCCTTCGATGCGCGGAATCCAGCGCGAGGCGATGCCTTGGATCGCGTAGGCGCCGGCTTTGTCCATGGGCTCGCCGGTGGCCACGTACTCTTGGATCTCGGCGTCCGACAATTCGGCGAAGGTGACGAGCGTGATTTCGGAAGCGGCTTTTAGATCCCAGTTCTCAGTTCCTAACACTTCGGAAGCGTCCTCAGCTGAATAGGGCAACTGACCGCTGGCCACTGGACTCACCAGACAAACGCCGGTGATCACCTGATGTACGCGTCCGGAAAGCATGCGCAGCATGCGGGCAGCATCGCATGCGTCGCTGGGTTTACCGAGGATGGTGTCGTTGACCACCACGATGGTGTCGGCGCCGAGCACAAGATCGAGCGGGCGGCCGGACGAAACCTTCAGCGCCTTTTGGCAGGCCAGGCGCTCGGCGCACCCACGGGCACTTTCTCCGGCGAGCGGAGTTTCGTCGATATCGGCCGTCTGCACCGCGAACGAGATTCCAGCGCTTCGCAGAAGATCCTGCCGGCGGGGCGACGCGGAGGCGAGCACGAGCATTTGGATTTCATTTTACCTGCATCGCAGGCCCATCGAGTGCGGACATCGCCCGCGGACCGACTTGTCAGCGAGCTTTTCAGAACCAGCAGGTTTCGCAAAAATGATTTCAGCTTGGATGACGAGGTTCAACAGGAGGGAGGGGCTGCAAGGTGTGTCCTGAAAAGCAAAAGGCCCCGAATGAATCGAGGCCTCAACACTTAGGGCTAGCACAGCACCCCGCGACCAGATCAGTATGATAGTGCCTTACAGCAGAGTCAAGTTACTTTTTGTCAGGAGCTTATCCTCGCGTTTCGCTCCCACAGAACCATCGCTCCGGCATTGCTGAAGCGTTGGACCCGACGGGATTCGAACCCGCATCTGCTACCGTCGCGAGGTGCCATGTTTCCGTTACACCACGGGCCCAATGGGACTTTAGCGGTCGGTGCGGCCCACGGTTTGTGTTCGACATCACATTCAGCAAAAAAACGGTGGCAGCCGGGCCAAATCGGGAAGCGTTTCGCCTGTTAAAATCAATACTTGCCCGCTCCCATGGATTCCCAGCACATCCGAAACTTCGCGATCATCGCGCACATTGACCACGGCAAATCCACGCTGGCGGATCGCCTGCTGGAACTGACCGGATCGCTTACCGCGCGCGAGATGCAGGCCCAGGTGCTCGATTCCATGGACCTGGAGCGCGAGCGCGGCATCACCATCAAGGCCCACGCCGTCCGGATGATGTACACCGCGCAGGACGGCGAAACCTACCAGCTCAACCTGATCGACACGCCCGGACACGTGGACTTCTCGTATGAAGTCTCGCGTTCGCTGGCATCTTGCGAAGGAGCGCTCTTGGTGGTCGACGCCTCGCAAGGCGTCGAGGCGCAGACGCTGGCGAATTCATATCTGGCGATCAATCACGGCCTGGAAATTATTCCGGTCATCAACAAGATCGATCTGCAAAGCGCAGACATCCCGCGCACGAAAGAGATGATCGAAGGAGCGGTTGGCCTCGACGCAACCGATGCAGTCCTGATCAGCGCCAAGACCGGGCAGGGTGTGCCGGATGTCCTCGAAGCGGTCGTGAAGCGGGTTCCACCGCCCAAAGGATTACCCGAAAATCAGCTGCAGGCGCTGGTCTTCGACTCCTGGTTCGACGCCTATCGCGGCGTGGTCGTGCTGGCGCGCGTGTTCCAAGGCACGCTGCGCAAAGGTCAACGAATCCGGCTGATGTGGAACGGCACGACGTTCGACGCGGAAACTCTGGGCGTGCTCACGCCCAAGCCGGTGGAGATCAACGAACTGCGGGCGGGCGAAGTCGGCTTCCTCATTGCCAACATCAAAAATGTCGCCGACACGAAGATCGGCGACACCATCACTGACGATACGAATCCCGCGATCGAGCCGCTGCCCGGCTTCGAAGAGATCAAGCCCATGGTTTTCGCCGGGCTCTATACGGTCGATGCGCACGAGCATACGCAACTAAGGGAGGCGCTGGAAAAGCTGCGCCTGAATGATTCGTCATTCTTCTTTGAGCCGGAAAGTTCGGTGGCTCTCGGCTTCGGATTTCGCTGCGGATTTCTCGGGCTGCTTCACATGGAGATCATCCAGGAGCGTCTGGAGCGGGAGTTCAATCTCGACCTGATCACCACCGCTCCCGGCGTGCGCTACAAGATCACCAAGACGGATGGGGAGATGGTGGAAATCGATAATCCATCGCGCTGGCTCGATCCCAGTGAAATCGCAAAAGTGGAAGAGCCGGTAATTCTGGCCACGATTTTGACAAACGAAGAATATGTTGGCGGCATTCTGGCACTGGTCGAGGAAAAGCGCGGCAAGCAGAAGACATTCGAGTACGTTAGTTCGTCGCGCGTGATGCTGCACTACGAATTGCCGTTGAACGAGATCGTGCTCGATTTCTATGACCGCCTCAAGTCGGTCTCGCGCGGATACGCTTCGCTCGACTACCACCTCGCAGACTATTGGGAATCGCCGATGGTGAAGCTTGACATTCTGGTTGCGGGCGAGCCGGTGGACGCGCTGTCGATCATCGTGCATCGGGATTTTGCGTATGAACGAGGCAAAGCGCTGGTATCGAAAATGCGGGAGCTGATCCCGCGGCAGATGTTCGAAGTTCCCATTCAGGCCTCCATTGGCGCGAAGATCATCGCCCGGGAAACGGTTCATGCCATGCGCAAGAACGTCCTGGCCAAGTGCTACGGCGGCGATATTTCCCGCAAGCGCAAGCTGCTCGAGAAACAAAAAGAAGGCAAGAAGCGGATGAAGCGCATCGGGCGCGTCGACATCCCCCAGGAAGCGTTCCTGGCGGTGCTGAAGGTCGGCGAGAGCAGCAACTGAGCCGAAGTAGTCGATGTCTTCAGGTATTGCGGGACGACAACCTGGGCCGCGCCGCCGGTCGATCTGGAGCACAACAATCTTGCGACTACACAGTATTACCCCCTGCGCGTTCGCCAACGGTCAACCTTTGACCGAGTCTCTCCATCCAATGCCACGGGTATCCGGAGGTGCGATGAGCAGTGAAACGTCCGATCAAATGATGGCTTTGTTGCAAGAGCTTGCCGCCTTGCGTGGGCTGGATCGAGAGTACAAAGCAAATCCTACCGAAGCTGCGGAAACTGATTTCCAGCAACGGCAGCGCCGGCAAGAGGAAATCTCTCGCGAAATCATCGCCGTCGCGGAACAGAAACAGAATGAGTCGTCCCAAACGACTGAGTAGCTGCTCGGGGTAATTGCCGATTCGCCGTGTGCCAGTGGCCGTTGGCTGACGATGGGAAGGCCACCGGCACGCCGAGGACCCTCCATAAGGCAAGCTGTCGAGTTGGAGGAGAGCCGCCGCTGCGCCTGAAAAGCGGTTGCGCTCGTGATGACGCCGTCGACAAAAAGCCATTCGAAACCCCATCGGGCCAGATAAAAACTTTCAGTCGACGACCAGCAAAGGCCCCCAACCTCAGACGGTCTAACGCGAGGGCCTCTCTATCAGGATTTTCGCTGGGTCAGCCCAGAAAACCCGCTAAAAGTCGGCTGAAAATCGATGCTGAAACGAAAGTACTAGAACTTCAAAATGTGCAAATCTCAAAACGGGAGGAAGTCGGAAGCGCTCTGACCGGGGATCATGTTAATGCCGGATGAATTGCATAACTGGTTACTATTCAGCAGGTTAAAGTGAGCGAAGTCACATGCGCAGGACCGACCGTTCGGTCTTTGCGGAAAGTAAATCGAAAGGCGGCTTTCAGTTCCACAAGCTTTTCCACAGGCTGACCGTGTCATTGGACGATGCGCAAATATAAGTCACTACAGTACTTATCCCCTGCCGAATACGGGAAATCCTGTAGACGAGAAAGCTACTCTTCGGGAGCGATACCGCCCTCGGCCATTGACTCAAATCTGGTGCAATGTTTCAGGAAGGCCATCTTCACGCGGCCGATGGGACCGTTGCGTTGTTTGGCAATAATGATCTCGGCGCGGCCTTGCAGTTCGGGATCGTCCTGCTTGTAAACCTCTTCACGGAAAATGAACATCACGAGGTCAGCGTCTTGCTCGATCGATCCCGACTCGCGCAAGTCGGCGAGTTGCGGACGATGATCGCCGCCACGACTTTCCGGAGCGCGGCTGAGCTGCGACAAAGCGATGACCGGGACACTGAGCTCTTTGGCTAGCGCCTTCAGTCCGCGAGAGATCGCGGAGACTTCCTGGGTGCGATTCTCAAATCGCTTGCCGCCACCGGACATCAACTGCAAGTAGTCGACGATAATGAGATCGAGCTTGCCTTGCGACTGTTTCAGGCGGCGCGCCTTGGCGCGCATCTCGCTTAACGAAATGCCGGGCGTATCGTCGATGAAAATGGGCGCATGCGCCAACTGTTCCATGGCGCGAACGACTTTTTTCGTGTCGTCCTGCCAGAGCGATCCAGTACGCATCTTGTGCGCGTCAACTCGCGCCTGCGAACAGAGCAAGCGCATGAGCAGGGCTTCTCGCGACATTTCCAGCGAGAAGACTCCACATACCTGCTGGTCTTCAATGGCGGCATTCTCCGCGATGTTCATGACGAATGCAGTTTTGCCCATGGAAGGACGCGCGGCGATGATCACCAAGTCGGAGCGCTGCAAGCCGCTGGTCATCTCGTCCAGATCGATGTAGTGAGTGGCCAGGCCGGTGATGCGCTGGCCGCGTTGCAGCAGAGCGTCGACTGAACCGAAGGTTTCGCGAACGATTTCCTGCACGCCCATGAAGCCGCGGCCGATGCGCTTTTCCGAAAGCTGGAAGATGGCGGCTTCGGTATCGCTGAGGACGTCTTCGGCCGCATCCGATTGATCGCTGGCGCGAGCGATGGCCGTAGTCGCCGCGGAGATCACGCCGCGCAGCAGCGATTTGTCGCGCACGATTTTGACGTAATGCTCAATGCTGGGGCGCTCCGGCACGCCGTCTACGAGGCTGGAGACGTAGGCCACATCGCCGATCGCCTGCAAATCCTTGTGGCGATCGAGTTCCTCGATCAGCGTGATCATGTCGATGGGACGGGACGATTCCGACAGATCGACCATGCGGGAATAAATCCGGCGATGGGAGTCGAGCGAGAAATCTTCAATCCGCAAATGCTCGGCGGCCTGGTTGTAGGCAAAGTTGTCGAGCAGGATGGCGCCCAGAATCGAGCGCTCGGCATCTACGTTCGCGGGAAGCGTGCTGATCGTGTAATCGGAAGTTGCCATCTCGAGAAGATTGTTTCTCGGCCTTTCAAGATTTATTATCGGCTAGGCGAAGGAAAAACGAAATACCAAAAGGTTCTCGACTCTTCCTAGCAGGCGTTACACTCCGTTGCTACTCGCGAGAAGAACCATGCGACACGAGGGGGCGAAAATGGAGCGAATGATTGTGCAGATGCTGTGGACACCTTCCGTTTTCTGTGGAAGGTTAGGGAAAACACGTCCCGAACAGAAATACAAACTTCGAACGGGAATTTGGGTCATCCGTGTTGACCGGGGTAAATCCGTGGCGAGAATCTAGGTCCAGAAAATTGAATGCGGCCCAAGGGCCAGCCACCCTTGGACCGCATCGTTCGTGTATTCCAGACCTGCCCTTGTCACCGCAGAGGCGGCGCCATGATGTACTTTAGCCTGCCACACTCGCAAGCGAGTGCGGCTTTGGCGAAAGCCGACTGCCGATGCGCGATCTTGCAACCGCGTTCTGCAACCGTCTGCGAAGGACCAGCAGCTTTAACTTGCTTCGAAAAGCAAGCGAGGGGGAGGAGGCCGCAACGCCCGGGCAACCAGTCGCGCACGCGCGTTTCTGGAAGTTTCCCTCCCGGCAATTCACTCTCGAGAATTACCGGCTACCACTGGCTCGCCGCAATCATCCGGCTAAGTCAGGAACTCTCACGTTTCGCTGAACCCACTTTCGACGAAGTTGTTGCGGTCCGCAACACAAAAAATGTGTGGTGTTGTGAAGAAACTGTGGAGGATGAGACTTCCTTGTGGAAGGCAGAGGAAAACTAAGAATAATTTAGTGGGAGCGAGAGATGCTGTGCCAAATATTTCAATGACTTAGACGGCGTTAAAGAAATTTTGACTCCGCTACCCAATGGAAAGAATCTGGCTGGCCCACCTTTGGTGCGGCCAAGGCCGCATCCAAGTCATAGAATTCATTGTGCAACTAGGGGGAAAGTCCGAGGAAATCAGGTATGTCGAGATATAAGCCGTTCGCCCTCATCATTCTCGTTGTATTGAGCTTCAGCATAGCCGTTCCGGGGCAGGAGCCGGCCCAGACCACGACGGTTCCGCCCGCGCCGGAAACGCAACCGAGAACGGAACAACGAAAAACGAGCGAGCCGTATACCGGAGATCTGTCAATTTTCGAGACTCCCGGACGTGACGAGCGATTGCAAATCGGCCGGGTGATGAACGTCCTGGGGATTGAGTCCGGAAAAAGTGTGGCCGACATCGGAGCGGGATCGGGATGGTTCACGGTGCGGGCGGCGAAGCGCGTGGGAGCGAGCGGGGAAGTGTATGCGGTTGATATCAATCCCGAGGCCATCCGCCACATCGAAGAAAGAGCGCGTAAAGAGCAGTTGCCGAACGTGAAGACGATTCTGAGCAAGCCCGACGATCCGCTGTTGCCGCCGGATTCGGTCGATGCCGTGTTGCTGCTCAAGGCGTATCACGAGGTGGCGCATCCGGTGGAGTTGCTGCAGAAATTGCGGCCTGCGTTGCGTGCCGGGGCGAAGATCGGCGTCATCGATCGCAACGGCAACGGAGAGAACCACGGAATCAACAGTGACGTAGTGATTCACGAGGCGCAAGAGGCGGGATACCGGCTGGTCAAGAAGTATGACTTCGTGAAGGACGGGATGGATTACTTCCTGGTATTCACTGCATCAAGGTGACTTCTTCGACCACCGACCAGGTAGTTCGATTCGGGTCCGTGAATAGCGGCAGATCGGCATCGGAGGCTTTACCTTGCGGGCTATCCCATGCGGCTTCCATGGCGTCCCGCGATTCGAAGTAAAGTTCGACGATGGCGTCCCAGCCCGGATGCTTGCGTGTGGGATCAGCGGCGACATGATTCTGTTTGTACTTTTTCAGTCCAGGCAAAGCTCTCGCCAGAGGGGCATGGACGTTTTCGAGATGATGGCGAAACTGTGCCGGGGTGAGATCTGCGCGCCGGTAAAGGACGACCATGAATTTGAGCATGCGACACTCCCGCTCAGGCAGCCTCGATCAGACCGGCCAGCAGCAGGGCGCGGCGGGGCAACTCTGAGATCAGGATGTACTCGTGTACCGCGTGTGCGCCTTCACCGACCGCGCCGAGTCCGTCGAGCGTAGGAATGCCCATGCCGGCGGTGAAGTTTCCGTCGGAGCCGCCGCCCACCGCCGCTTCCTCCAGCTTCCAGTCGATATGCTTCGCGATCTCCTGAGCTTTCTCGTAAAGCGCAGCGACCCCCGCGGTCCGTTCCATCGGCATGCGGTTGATGCCACCGCTGACTGCGAGCTTGCAGCGTTTGTCGAACGGCTTGAGAGCTTCCATCTTGCGATCGAGTCCGGCGGCCTGTTTTGCATTCTTGATGCGCACATCGATTTCAACTGTGGCCTCGGCGGCAACCACATTGGTGCGCGTGCCTCCGCGGATGACGCCGGGATTGACCGACACTCCTTGCTTCAGATCGTTGAACCTGGAAACGGCAGTGATCTGACGCGCGAGTTCGACAATCGCGCTGTGTCCTTTGCCCGGATCGAGCCCGGCATGCGCGGCTACGCCTTGAACCGTGAGCGTGTAATCGCCGACGCCTTTGCGGGCAGTCTTGACGGCCCCTCGCAATCCTGCGGCAGGCTCCAGAACAAACACCGCTGCGGACTTGCGCGCCAACTCTTCGGTGATCTTGCGAGAAGAATCGCTGCCCACTTCTTCGTCGGAAACCAGAAAAACTGTGACCGGTCGTGGCAACGATCCGTGCCAAGCTTTCAGAGCTTCCACCGCATAAAGCATGAGCGCGACACCCGATTTCATGTCGAGCACGCCAGGGCCGTGCAGCCGGTCGCCTTCCACGCGGCAGGGCATTCTCGCCAGCGTTCCCATGGGATAGACGGTATCGAAATGTCCGAGCAAGAGGACTGGCTTCGATGTGTCGTCGCCGGGGAAATCGATCTGAAGATTGTTTCCGAAGATTTCAGTGGGGTGGAGACGCGCGCGGCCTCCAATGGCTTCGAAGGTCCCCGCCAGAAATCCGCCCATGCGGTCGACGGCTTGCTTGTCATCGCTGGGAGATTCGATTTCGACAAACGAGCGGATCGTCTGAACCAGTGCATCCTGCCGCGCTTCGAAATATTTCAGCCGCTCATCCCACACGCGGTTGCCCTGCGCGGGCCTCCTTGCGTGCATTTCCTTTTCACCGCCATGAAGCCGCCTTTCGCCCGTTTGTGGCGATCCCCGGGCACAAGCCGTACAGTATAATCTTCACGCGGTTGGGGACGAACAATCTTTGGGACGAACGACGTTTGGAACGAATTATGAATGAGAGCAGCCCCGCGTCCGAGCCTTCGCTGAAGGAAGCGAAAATCGGCCTCGATATCCACGAAATCCTTAAAATTCTGCCGCACCGATACCCGTTCCTGCTGATCGACCGCGTTCTGGAACTGAAGCGCAAACAGCGGATTGTCGCCATCAAGAACGTCACCATCAACGAGCCCTTTTTTGTCGGGCATTTTCCCGGGCTGCCGATCATGCCGGGGGTACTGATTGTCGAGGCGATTGCGCAGGCCGGAGGCGCTCTGTTGTTGACGGAAATCGAAGATCGTAGCGACAAAGTCATGGTCTTTACGGGCATCGAGCGCGCAAAATTCCGCAAGCCGGTGAGCCCCGGGGATCAGCTTCGCCTGGAAGTTGAGGTCACTGGCTGGCGTTCGGTGCCCGGGATGACTGCGGCGAAGATGCAGGGCTATGCCTGGGTCGGAGACAAGCGCGTTGCGGAAGCGATCGTCTCGTGCCAACTGGTCGATAGCTCACGCGGCCGCAGATGAGGCGGCAGTGGGCCACCTGAGGCATTTCGCATTTCGCAGCGGTCGTTTCTCGGCATTCGTATCCCAGCAGTCGTGTCGCGGCGGATCACCTGAACCTCTCATGAACATTCATTCCACGGCCATCATTGATCCGCGAGCGAAAGTTCCTGCTTCGTGCACGGTTGGTCCTTACTGCGTGGTGGGCGCCGATGTGGTGCTGGGCGAAAACTGCCGGCTGCTCTCGCACGTTGCGATTGAGGGTCAGACCAAGATCGGTTCTGACAATTCGTTTTTTCCCTTCTGTGCGATTGGTATGGCGCCGCAGGATGTCACTTACAAAGGCGAGCCCACGCGGCTGGAAATTGGGGATCATAACGAAATCCGCGAGTACGTCACCATCAACCGGGGAACGGTGAAGGGCGGGGGCGTCACGAAAATTGGCAGCCATCTGCTGATCATGGCGTACACACATGTCGGACACGATTGCGTGATCGGTGATCACGTCATGCTCGTGAATGGTGCGACCATTGCCGGACACGTGACGGTGGAAGAGTGGGCCGTGGTGGGAGCGTTTTGCCCGGTGCATCAGTTTGTGAGGGTTGGAGCGCATTCGTACATCGGCGGAGGAACGACCATCACGCAGGACGTGTTGCCATTCTCGATGACCTCCGCCGCGCGCGAAACGCATGCGTATCTGGTGAACAAAGTCGGGCTGCAACGCCGCGGATTTTCGCAGGAGCGGATCGCGAAGATTCATCATGCCTACAAGATTTTGCTGGCGTCGAAGATGAATACTTCGCAGGCGCTGGAGAAGTTGAAGTCCGAATCGGATCGCGGTGAAGATGTCGATATGCTGATTCGTTTTGTTGAGACGAGCGAGCGAGGAATTATTAAGTAACCATGCCGGCTCTCGTGGTGTTCGGAACTGCGGATCAACAAGCGCAATTAATTTTTCAGCAACTGGCACAGTGACCCAAGACTTGAATTCCTCACCGCCGCCAACCGCATGACAGACCAGGGACACCACTTGTCCGCTCCGACATCATGATCAATATGGCCCGGTGGAGATCGGAGGGAAGACCTATATTTGCCCTGTGAGGAGCGTCTCCATTTCGAGAGGAAGATCCGTGACAACTCTAACGGAATGGGATGAAAGCTTCAGAACGTATGGACCCTATACAACGATGCTGAACGATGTTGCTTTTGAGCGATACCACATGTTTCGCGCCAAGTCGCGCGTGCTGCCCGGCTTCAACCCAACACAAGGGGAGAAATCAGTGCCCCCGAAATCTCAGTGACAGGCGAGTTGGTATTCCTGAGACTGATCCAGCTTCATCTTCATCAAGCCAATAGCCCAACAATACAGGCACCAAGCGAAATGCGTGTCGTTGCAAGCCGCCAATTGCTCGATCCCTTTCTAGTCAGATGGCGAAATTAGATGGGATGAGAAGGCCATCACACTCAAGTGCCCAGCCCAAGACCATGATGAGTGCTATGCTCAGCTTTCCGTTCTCCGATGCGTTGCTCTTGATATTTTCAGCTTCCAAGTACCGGCGCTCCTTACAAAGACATCGGTCACATCCTGGTCGTCAACCTGGTGGGGATTTTCTCTCGCTATGTATTCCTTCACATATATGGCGATTCCGGTGTCACCGAGTACGTAAACGTGCATGTCTGTCTCCCTTGCGGTATAGGGTGGTGACTGGCCTTGAGATTTGCGTATCCCCTCGACAAGCTTGGCTTTTGTCAACTCCGGACCGGCTGGCAGGTTGACACAATCATCGGTAAGAATCTTTTCGAATACCACCGGATCGCTATTCATCTCGCCTTTCAGCATTTCCTCCTCAAGTTGCCGAATCTGCTGTTCGTCCTTTTGTGACATTTCAGCGGAAGCTGAGACCGCTGACTTCTGCGAATACGCGGCTGTTGCCATGATCAGGAATGTCGCAGCCAGTAACGGCAGGTTCCGCATAACATCGCCTCCTACACCTCTGAAGTTCGCCGCCTTTGGGGACGGCTGTGCTACCGAAGAACGCGGGGTAGACAACACTTGCAGAAATTCTGCACACAAAATGTCGTTATTGCTGCTAAGGCCTTAGCCCAAGTTCGCGCCGTCTGTTCGCCCAAATCGCGCATTTTGAGTGCGATGGGATGTTTTCAACAGTTACGAGCTGCTTGGTCCTCGGAAATTCCTGCTCCGAGAGTTTATGGACACGTCAGTTGCGCTGTACCTGTAGGTTGGCATTTGCCGGCTCCGCCGCAATGGTTCGCAGGGACCTCGCCGTTGTTGCCGCCGCACGAGTCGACAGCGCTCTCGGCCCAGGCCCAAACTGTATATGTGCCAACCGCGCCGGCCACGCACTGGGCTAGGCCGTCGGGGTTAACTGAAACGGCGGTAGTTCGTTGGTTCTGATAGCACGCGCCCCAATTGGCCGCGAGCAGTTTCGCCGACGATGGTTGGTTGTTGAAGTAACCCATGGCCGTAAACTGGACTGGGCTACCCTGGGCATCTGCGGTCGGCGGGATGAGGCTTACCGACTGCAAGATACGCGGAGGCGGAGACGAGCCGCATGCCAACGTAATCGCGATAGCTAGAACAGCGAGGAAGAAAACAGAAAGGCCGTACTTTCTCATTGCAGACCTCCTGCCGCAGAGAATTCCGGGCAAGAACTCGCGGATGCCTGCCGAATATTATCTCAGGTATTTATTTTTTTGCGTAGCTATAGCTGTCGAAACCAGCCGATTACAGATTTTGACCCCAAACCGGGCATTTTGAGTGCACTCGCGATGTTACGCCAATAGGCGTTTCGCCATAGCGAGCGCTTGCACGGCTCCGCTCGCGTTTCTGGCTAGTTTCGGGCCGCGGTCGTCCCCTTCTTGTCGAGCAACTTTTCCATCTCATCCATCACCCGATTCATCTTTTTGACGGTCAGCTCAAGCGGCTCGTCAGTGGTCATATCGACGCCGGCGTCTTTCAGCAGGTCGATTGGGTACTTGGCTTTGCCGGATGAAATAAATTTCAGGTAGCGCTCAGTAGCTCCGGGATCGCCCGCGAGCACCTTTTCCGACAGGGCGGACGACGCGGTGAACGAAGTGGCGTACTGGAAAACGTAAAAAGAATTGTAGAAGTGAGGAATGAACGCCCACTCCTCGGCGATGTAGTCATCGACGATGCATACGCCCTGGCCGTGTCCGTAGTATTTCTTCACGATTTCGCTGTAGAGTTTCCCCAGCGAATCGCCAGTGAGAGGCTCGCCCTTCTCGACCATCTCGTGCATGCGCAATTCGAATTCCGCAAATTGGGTTTGGCGAAATACCGTGCCCTTGATGCTCTCTAGATAATTGCCGAGCAGAGAGAGGCGGGTCGTATCATCTTTCATCTGCTTCAGCATGTAATCGAGCAGCAGCGCCTCGTTAAAGGTCGATGCGACTTCGGCCACGAAAATCGAATAGGACGATAGCGCGTAGGGCTGCGTCTTGTTCGAGAAATAGCTATGCATCGTGTGACCGAGTTCGTGAGCCAGCGTGCTCATGTCGTCGTACTTGCCGTTGTAATTCAGCAGCATGTAAGGGTGAACGTCATAGGCGCCGCCGTTCGAGTAGGCGCCGGCATGTTTGCCTTCGTTCGGATACATATCGATCCAGCGCTCGGTGAACGATTGATTTGTCACGGCGGCATATTCTTCGCCGAGCGGGGCGAGCGCCGCGAGGATGTTATGCTCGGCAACGTCAACCGGATATTTCGTATCAACCGACGGGACAAGCGGAGCGTAAAGATCGTAGTAATGAAGCTCGGGGATCCCCATCATTCGCCGGCGCAGCTTCAGGTAGCGATGAAACGACGGCAGGTTGCGATCGACTCCCTCAATCAGCCGCGAATATACCGAGGTAGGAATGTTGTAGGGATCAAGGCTGGCGTCGAGCGCCGTCGGGTACTTGCGTGCATGGGCATAGAAGGCAGAAGTCTGCACGTTGGAGTTCATCATGGAGCCAAAGGTGCCGCGATATTTGCCCAACGCGGTGAAAAAAGTCTCCATAACCTTCTGGCGATCTTCGCGAACGGGAGAAGCTCGCTGCAACGCAAGAGCAGGCTTGTCGAGCTTAATGTTTTTACCATCGCTCAATAGGACATAAGGAAAAGGAAAGTCGGCATCGGCGAAGATGCCGAAGATACTGGATGGCGCACTCGCCATGACCGAAGCACCGGCGAGCAGCTTTTCCTCTTCGTTGCTGAGGGTGTGGGCGCGGCGGCGGGCGATGTCTTCCAGGTACTGGCGATAAACCCGTAGTCGGGGCTCTTGCGATAGAAAGCGCTGGATGGTCGCATCTTCCATCTTGAGGATTTCAGGCTCGATGAAGGCCGACTCCTCGCCCAGCACGGACGCGAGTTGAATCATCTCCTGCTGCATCGCCTGATAGGTGCTGACGCGTGTGTCCTCGTCGGACTTCATGGCTGCGTAGACGTAAAGGCGCGATAGTTCTTTATCGATGTCGCTCTGCAGTTCGAGGGCGCCGGCCATGCGTGACGCGGACGAGGCCAGCGCGCCTTGAAAGTCACGCAGCTTGGGCAACGCCGTGGCGAGCTTTTCTTTCGCTGCCCGCCAGGCTTCGTCAGAGGGATAGACAGCATTCAGGTCCCACTTGTGCTGGTCGGGAATCTTGCTGCGGTTGCGCTCCATGGTTTCCGCCGGAAAGGTCGTGGCCGCAAACTGGGCACCCGGCAGCTGTCCGCGGAATGGAGTTTGGTCGAAGTGCATCAGTGTTAACTCCTTACAAATCGGTCTTAAGTCTTACCAGCTGAGTTCTTACAAAATGATGCGAGTTCCCGGTGAGAGCTGGGTCTTTCATCAGCATACAACGTAAGTGCTAGACTGGCTCTTCGCGCTCATCCAACGCCTTCATGCCTGCCCAGAGCGAAAAACTAGGACTCATCGCGGGAAATGGCAAGTTTCCGTTCCTCGTGCTCGAGGCGGCCAGGGCGCAAGGGTACGAGGTGGTCGTCGCCGCGATAAAAGAGGAAGCGTTTCCAGAGATTGAATCGCACGGAGCGACGGCCGTGCACTGGCTGTCGCTGGGCGAACTCTCGAAGCTGATCGAGACCTTTCAGCGCGAGGGCGTGCATCGCGCGGTGATGGCCGGGCAGGTCAAGCACAAGCAGATTTTTTCCAGCATCCGTCCGGACTGGAAGCTGGCAAAACTTCTGCTCTCACTCACGACGCGCAATACGGATTCGCTATTGGGCGCGGTTGCCAAGGTGCTTGCCGACGAAGGGATCACGCTGGAAAGATCGACATGGTTGCTCGATCCCCTGCTGGTGAAGCCGGGGGTGATGACGCGACGCCTTCCCACAGAACAGGAACAAAAGAATATCGAGTATGGCCGCGCGGTGGCGCGGCAACTCGCACAGCATGATATTGGGCAAACAGTGGTCATTGCGGAATCGGCCTGCGTTGCTGTTGAGGCGATGGAAGGCACTGATGCCACCATCGAGCGCGCCGGGCAGATCATGCGCTCGTTGCATGGAGACGCTTCTACGCTCAGCCGGGACTTGACTGTGGTGAAGATCGCGAAGCCGAATCAGGACATGCGCTTCGATGTTCCAGTAATTGGGGTGAAGACGATCGAGGTGATGCACACCGCGGGCGCTACTTGCCTCGCTGTGGATGCGGGAAAATGTTTGCTGCTCGACGGGCAGAAGGTGATTGATGCAGCCAACGAAGCGGGAATTGCTGCCGTCGCCGGCCAAGCATGATGAAGGATGATATGGCTACAAAAGGGGCAAGAAATTCTGAGGCAGCAGGTATTGCCGAGCAGCTGCGCCGCGCCTTCGACGGGAGCGCATGGCATGGGCCGTCGGTGCTGGAGCTACTGCAGGATGTAGATGCGGCCACGGCAGCGGCTCGTCCCATCGGAGATGTGCACAGCATTTGGGAGCTGCTGCTGCATATTGCTGTTTGGGATCGGGCAGGGCTGGTACGTCTCGCCGGAAACAAATGGCAGCCCACTGGCACGGATAATTTCCCGCTAGTTCCGTCGAAGCCAACGCAGGCTGGATGGCGGAAGGCCGTGGCCGAAACGAAGCGCACCCATGAAAAGCTGGTCGAGACCGTTGCCTCGCTTCCCGAGTCACGCCTGCGCGACCGCGTCCCCGGCAAGCGCTACGACTTCTATCACATGCTGCATGGGATCGCACAGCACGAGCTTTATCACGCCGGACAGATCGCAATCCTGAAGAAGGCGGCGCAAGGGTTGCATTGACGGGATGCTGATTTCGCCTTAAGATGACTCGCGCCCAAAAGCCCCGCGGATGCGGCGATTGAACCCCGCGCGGCATGCCCGTCTACAATGATCGGCCAAACCGTCTCCCACTATCGGATTCTAGAACTCCTCGGCGGCGGCGGCATGGGCGTGGTCTACAAGGCCGAAGATACGCTGCTTGGCCGCTTCGTGGCACTGAAATTTCTACCCGATGATGCTTCCGAGGATCCGCAAGCCCTGGAGCGCTTTCGCCGCGAGGCGCGGTCGGCTTCTGCGCTGAATCATCCCAACATCTGTACGATTCACGAGATTGGCGAGCACAATGGGCAGGCTTTTATCGTGATGGAGTGCCTGACCGGGCAGACGCTGAAGCACATCGTCGATCGTAAGCCGATGGAACTTGATCGGCTGTTGTCTCTCGCGATTGAAGTAGCGGACGCGCTCGATGCGGCTCACTCGAAGGGCATCGTGCATCGCGACATCAAGCCGGCGAACATTTTCGTTACCGATCGCGGGCATGCCAAGATTCTCGACTTCGGCCTCGCCAAGGTGGCGCGCGCAGCTCGGCCCACCAGCGGCGATTCGCAAACCATCGCGGACGTGAGCAGCCTGGATCTAACCAATCCCGGAACGGCTGTGGGCACGGTTTCCTACATGTCGCCCGAACAACTTCGGGGCAAGGAACTCGATGGCCGGACGGATTTGTTCTCGTTCGGCGTTGTGATGTATGAGATGGCGACGGGAGTTCTTCCATTCCGCGGGGAAACGTCCGCGGTGATCACGGAAGCGATTCTGAACCGGACGCCTACCGCGCCCGTGAAGCTGATCCGCGATCTGCCGCTCAAGTTGGAAGAGATCATCAGCAAGGCGCTGGAAAAAGACCGCGACATGCGGTGTCAGACAGCGGCCGAGTTGCGGGCTGATCTGAAGCGGCTGAAGCGCTCGATGGATTCGTCGCGCCAATCAGTCATTACTGAGCAGTCGCAATTCGTGTCGACTTCCTCGGGAGCGACTGCCACGGTTGCGACCTCTTCGCATCCTGTCGCGGTGAAGAAATCCCCGCGATGGCTCATAGCAGTTGCGGCGCTGGTGATTGCAGCGGGCCTTGGGCTCTATGGCGGCAAACTGGTGTTCACGCCTGCGCCCTACCAGCCGCCGCTTTACCGCCAGCTTACGTTCCGGCGCGGCAGCATACGGTCGGCGCGTTTTGCCCCGGACGGTCAGACGATTCTTTACAGCGCCGCATGGCAAGGGAATCCGACAGATGTCTTCACTGCGCGCCCGGAAGCTCCGGAATCGCGCTCGATGGGATTGAGCCACACGCAACTCATGTCGGTTTCATCGACGGCAGAGATGGCGGTGCTGCTCAACAGCAAGGCCGTGGGAGCGTGGGTCAGCATGGGAACGCTCGCCCGCGCGCCGCTCTCCGGAGGCGCACCGCGTGAGGTCCTCGAGCAAGTGCAGTGGGCCGACTGGTCACCGGATGGAAACACGCTTGCCGTCGTGCGCGATTTTGGCGGCCGAAACCGGCTGGAGTATCCCATTGGCAAGCCCCTGTATCAAACCGGCGGATGGATCGGGCATCCTCGGGTCTCGCCAAAGGGAAACTACATTGCCTTCGCGGATCATCCACTGCAGGGCGACGACAGCGGCTCGCTCGCCATCGTCGACATGGAGGGCAACAGGAAACTGCTCTCCGCGCAGTGGTTCACCATTCAGGGATTGGCGTGGTCGCCGGACGGCAAAGAGATTTGGTTCACGGCCAGCAAGTCAGGCACGGACCGAACGCTTTACGCCACATCTCTCGATGGAAAAGAACGGATTGTGGCCCGCCTGCCCGGCGCATTGATGTTGCTCGATATTGCGAAAGACGGCCGCGTGCTGCTGGTGCGCGCCGACTGGCGCCGCGAGCTGCTCGGCGTTTTTTCCAACGACCCGAAACAGCACGAACTCTCGTGGCTGGACTACACCTATCCCGCCGATCTTTCCGCGGATGGCAAGACTTTGCTCTTCGATGAAGAAGGCGGCGGTGGTGCGCTGGATTATTCGAAATCCAGTGGTCTGACGTACGCGGTTTACATTCGCAAGACGGATGGCTCTCCTGCGGTTCTGCTCGGCGAGGGTGGCGCGGTTTCCTTATCGCCTGACGGCAAGTGGGCCATTGCCCAGAGTCAAGAATCGCCTTCGCAGTTCAAGTTGCTGCCCACTGGACCCGGCGAACCCCGGGAGTTGACCAAGGACAATATCAATCACAGCTGGGCGCATTTCTTTCCCGACGGCAAGCGCATCATCTTCACCGCCGATGAGCCGGGCAAAGGAGTGCGGTTCTATGTCTACGATCTCGGCTCGGGTAAGTCACAGGCGATCTCCCCGGAAGGCGTAAACGGGACATCGTTCGCGATCTCTCCCGACTCGCTGCAGATTGCTGCCATCGGTCCCGACAAGAAGGGATATTTGTATCCGACGGATGGCGGCGATCCGAAATTGATCGCGGGCATCAATCCGGGTGAGCAGCCGATCACCTTCAGCGCCGACGGCCACGCGCTCTACATTTATCAGCCCGGAGAGCTTCCCGCCCGCGTCTATCATCTCGATATCCAAACCGGCCAGCGAACGCTCTGGAAGGAATTGATGCCGTATGATCCGGCAGGTGTGGAGAACATCGGGCCAATCCTGATGACACCTGACGCGAAGACGTGCGTTTTTGGCTACCACCGCATGCTGGCAGATCTATATCTGGTGGAAGGCCTGAAGTAGAAAGCCTCGACGCTATATTCTGACCACAACGAATCGGGAAGGGCACGAGTTCGACTCGTGCCGTTAAGACGCACAAACAAGTCGCGCTTTAGCGCCTGAGGTTTGATCTCGGGACTCACCGGCTTGCGGGGCTTGTGACTCTATAGAGCGCACTCGCGTGCGGCCTCAAGTGTATGTGCAGGCTCTGTCGCGAGACCAGCGCCTGGTGCGTCCACAAATCACGCACTTCTGCTGTTGAGCTGCGAACTCCAATTTCGCTCCAAGCCAGGTCGGCCGTCTCGAGTTGTTCTCCCAGGTTGAATACCGCTACGAAATGCTCTGCCGGGTTTGCGCCACTCGCAACCCAGACACGAATATTGCCCTTTTCGAAAGCCTGATGTCCGCCACTGCTGTGCTGGTCCACCTCGAGCACTTCTTGGTTCGTAATGAGCGCGGTCGTTGCCGGGTCGTTGCTCGGAAGATCTCCACCGAAAATCAGCGGCGAGCGGAAGATACTCCAGAGCGTCATGACGGTTTGCTGCTCATCGGGAGTGAACTTGCTTGGCGCACCGCCGCCCTCGACGCTCGTGACCCGTAGCTTGCCAAACGGAAGCATGTCTGCATCGGGCCACGTATCGTTCTTGCCGACAAGCCCCGCCCAGTCACGCGTGTAATCGAATTGCTGCCGCAGGAGTTTCCAGTCATCCCAAAAATCGTCGGAGATGCGCCACATCTGCGCGTACTTCTCAAAGAACTCGGCCTCAGAAAGCGGCGCTGGCCCGGGCGAGATGCTCAGCACCATGGGCCGTCCGGTCTTGCGCATCGCCTGGCTCAGCGCCTTCATCTCGGCCGGCTGGTACAGATGGCTGCCCATGTCGTCGGCCTTAATGAAGTCCACGCCCCACGACGCGTATAGATCCGCGATCGAATCGTAGTAGGCCTGCGAACCGGGTTTGGTCGTGTCTACGCCCCACATGTCGGGATTCCAGCGGCAAGCATTCTCTTTGTCGGCGATGTCGGCCGCGTGATAGGACGTGCCTTTGATCGGAAGATTCTTTTCGACAGCCTGCCGCGGAATGCCGCGCATGATGTGTATGCCGAACTTCAATCCTTTGCTGTGGACATAATCGGCGAGCGGTTTGAACCCGGCGCCATTCGCGGAAGACGGAAAGCGATTCAACGCAGGGAGGAGACGGCCGTATTCATCCATCGTGAGCGGCGCACCGGGTTTGTAGTCATGCCCCTGCGCATTCGGCTCGTACCACTGGATATCGACGACAATGTATTTCCATCCGTATTTGGCGAGGTGCTCGGCCATCCAATCGGCGTTGGCTTTGACTTGTTCTTCTCGGACTGTGGTGCCGTAGGAATCCCAACTGTTCCATCCCATGGGAGGAGTGGACGCAACGGGGGAATCGGAGGCGGACTGCGCAGGCAGGGTCGTCAGAAAGAAGAGCGAGCAAAGACTATAAAGCCACAGGCGTTTCATGGTGCGCATTGTAAGGGGACTGCTCTAATTTGTTCGACAAAAAAGCGGCCCGAAGGCCGCTTGATTGTTTTTATCTGTGTGAATCCACGCCAATTCGTGGCGAACGGACTAGATGTCGAGGTTCTTCACATCCAGCGCGTTCTCTTCGATGAACTTGCGCCGCGCTTCGACGTCTTCGCCCATCAGCGTTGTGAAGATCGTCTCGCACTCGGCAATGTCTTCGAGCCTGACCGAGAGTAGCGTCCGACGCTCGGGATCCATGGTTGTCTCCCAGAGTTGAGGCGCAGTCATCTCGCCCAGACCTTTGTAGCGCTGGATGGTGAAGTCTTTGCGGCCTTCGTTGATGACGTAATCGCGAAGTTCGCGGACGTTCGTCTTCTCGACGACCTCGACTTCTTTCTTCTTCGCGACCGGCTTGGCTGCTTTCTTTTCGGCCTTGCCATCATCGTCGGCAGAGGCCTCGGCATCGCCGTTGCTCGCCGGCGCAGCCTTGACCAAAGTCTCGACCACGAACGGTGGCTCCATGTAGGGCTCGATCTGCTTGAACTTTGAGATCAGCTGCCGGCATTCGGCACTGGACGAAAGCTCCCAGTTGAGGATGTGCTCGGCCCCGTGCTTGTTGACGAAGCTCACTTCCCACAGGTTGTGCTCTTCGTCGAAGCGGGCCTCGACGCTCTTGAAGCCTTCCTCCTTCTGCAGCTTCTTGAGCTCTTTTTCGAGGCGCTCGATCTTCTTGGGTGGAGCTTTCTTGTCGCCTTCGAAATCGGTGCGTTTGGCCAAGTCGAGTTTCGGGATGAGCTCCGTGACCTTCTCATTGCGCACGCGCTTGTCGAGCTTCTCGAAGAATCCGAGATACTCGTCGAGCACCGCCATAAACTTGGCCAGTTCTTTGCCCTCGAGCTTCGCAGCGCCATCACCGTAACGGATGATCAATCCGTCGGCAGCGCGCTTCACCATGACTTTCACGAACTCGCGCTCGTCTTTGATGTACTGCTGCGACTTGCCCTTCTTCAGCGAGAACAGCGGGGGCTGCGCGATGAACACGTTCCCGCGCTTGATCAGATCCTGCATGTGGCGGAAGAAGAACGTCAGCAGCAGCGTACGGATGTGGCTGCCGTCGACGTCAGCGTCGGTCATCAGGATGATCTTGCCGTACCGAACCTTGGTCGGATCGAAATCTTCTTTCGAGATGCCGGTACCGAGCGCAGTGATCATGGCGCGAATTTCTTCGTGGGCCAGCATCTTGTCGTAGCGCGCTTTCTCGACGTTGAGGATTTTTCCTTTGAGCGGCAGGATCGCCTGGAAGCGGCGATCGCGTCCCTGCTTCGCGGTGCCCCCTGCGGACTCGCCTTCGACCAGGAACAGCTCGCAGCGGTTGGGATCGCGCTCGGAGCAGTCTGCCAGCTTGCCCGGCAGGCCGCCGGAATCGAGCGCACCCTTACGACGCGTGAGATCGCGAGCCTTACGAGCTGCCTCGCGTGCGCGGGCGGCGTCGACCGCCTTGTTGATGATCTTCTTGGCGACCGCGGAGTTCTGCTCGAAGAATGCGCCCAGGCGCTCGTTCACGAACTGCGTGACGGTTCCTGCGATATCGGAATTTAGCTTGCCCTTGGTCTGGCCTTCAAACTGTGGCTGCGGCAGCTTCACGCTGATCACCGCAACGAGTCCTTCGCGAACGTCGTCGCCGGTCAGATTTTCCTTTACGTCTTTGAACAGGCCCAACTGCTGTCCCGCATAGTTGATGGTGCGGGTCAGGGCGGTGCGGAATCCGGAAAGATGCGTACCGCCATCGATCGTGTTGATGTTGTTGGCGAAGCTGAAGACCGACTCGGAGTACGCGTCGTTGTATTGCAGGCCGATTTCCATGTGGACGCCATTGCGATCGTCCTCCATGTAGATCGGCTTGTCGTGCAACACCTGTTTGCCGCGGTTGAGGTGCTTGATAAATTCCGCGATGCCGCCGTTGTACTTGAATTCCGTGTGCTTGGGCTCGCCCGTCTTTGCATCGGTCGCGCGCTCGTCGGTCAGCGTGATCAGCAATCCTTTGTTAAGGAATGCGAGTTCGCGCAAGCGCTGCGCCAGCGTGTCGTAGTTGTACTCGGTCGCGGTGAAGATGCTGCGATCCGGAAGAAAGTGAACCTTGGTTCCGGTCTTCACCTTGGCGACGCCGGTCTTCTTCAGCTTGCTGGTCGGATCGCCTTTGGAGTAGGTCTGCTGCCAGGTCGCGCCATCGCGCCAGATTTCGAGTTCGAGTTCCTCGCTGAGCGCATTCACGCAAGAGACACCGACGCCGTGCAATCCGCCAGAAACTTTGTAGGTGGAGGAATCGAATTTTCCGCCCGCGTGCAGGGTTGTCATGACGACCTGCGCGGCAGAAACTTTCTCTCCATCGATCACCATGTCGTCGACGGGAATGCCGCGTCCGTCGTCGATTACGGTGATGGAGTTGTCGAGGTGAATCGTGGCTTCAATCTTGGTCGCGAATCCGGCGAGCGCTTCGTCCACGGAGTTGTCGACGACTTCATAGACGAGATGGTGCAAGCCCAACTCGCCCGTCGATCCGATGTACATCGCAGGACGCTTGCGCACAGCCTCCATGCCGCCGAGGACTTTAATGGAGTCGGCGTTGTAATCGCTGCTACTGTTCCCGTTCGTCCCGTTGATGGGAGTCACTTTGCCGTTTTTTGTGGTGGTATCTGCGATGGGAGTATTGATCTCTTTGGTGGCCATTCCGCTCCGCGAAAATGTCCGAATTTGTTCTTGCGAACGCCCTGGAATTTGGCTGGAAATTTCGTCCCGATCGCTACTGTTTTTGAAGCGTTTACAATTGACTCAAGTTATTGAAATTGCAAACACTTAGGATCGATGACGACTGTAAAGATTATAGCACAAATCGGGGTGAGTTTGGAGGCTTCGTCAACGGCTGAATCGAGGAAGTAACGCGGCCGGCGAAGCGCTTGTCGTAGTTGCGCTTGTCGCCTGGGTTTCGCCAACTAATCCCGTTACAAACTTGCCCACAAAATTAATCCAGCCTCTTTGCCTCACGTCACGGTGCAGTTCATCCGTTTGTTTTCGATTTTCCCAGGATCGTGTTCCCCCCTGATTTTCCCAGGATCGTGAGGTATCCCCCCTCCCCCTCGAATCTCTGGAACCATCGAGTTAGCGGAAAATTGGAAAATAATCTATGGGGCTCAATCAGTTGCGGGCAAAATCTTGAGCCGTCGAGACTTAGGAGCCCGTTTCGCCGGGATGGCTCAGTTCGCAACAACTCGCGGTTTTGACGGGCGTCACTCTCGCCGAGGTCATGATCTACCTCTTCTGAGGCGGTGCGCAAGGTCAGATGTCACAACCGATCGGCGGACACTGTGGAAAAGTTATTGGTGGCAGTGATTCAGTTCGGAATTTACGCAGTCATCAATCGGCTTCGACTCTTTAAGGTGTTTCTTGGTCAGGCTAGTTTCGGTGGCGCTGCGCTGCATTCTGCAGGGCCCGGAAAAAGCCCACGGGCATCGGCATCATCGTACCGGCCCTTGCAAAGGACGCAAGAGCGGGGCACCCATTATTCCCATTATTTTAAGGACCGAAAGTGAAACAGCGTGCGGAAGGAATTGGGGCAGCCGGCAGATCTACGTCCCATCGCCGCGGCCAGCTTTGGCCGTCAGAACGCCAACCACCCGAGCCCCCGCCGCCATCTCTAGAGCGCGGAAACGAAACCGAAACCGACGCATACGGGATGAAAAGAACGGATATAGGACTAGCACATTATGGAGTCCAGGCTCAATCGGCTTTATGGTTGATTGGTCAGTCTACTAAGAGGTGATTTGGAAAATGAAGCACAAATTGATTCTTACCGTTGCAGTCGTTTTTGCCGCCGTGAGCTTGGTGGTTGCTGAGGACAACCAGTCCAGTATCGATAAGCGTATCGCGACGTCTGCCAATGTCCTATCTCAGGTTATGGCGACTCCCGACCATGCGATTCCGGACAAAATCCTGGACAGTGCCAAGTGCATCGCCGTGGTGCCGTCGCTGGTCAAGATCGCGATTGGGTTTGGTGGGCAGCACGGGCACGGTGTAGCCTCCTGCCGCACGGCAAACGGATGGAGTGCTCCCCTGCCAATTGACATCACGGGCGGGAGCTGGGGCCTGCAACTCGGAGGCGAGGCTACCGATTTGGTAATGGTGTTTATGGGCGACAGAGGAGTAGAGCACCTGGTTTCCGATCATTTCAAAATCGGTGGGGATGCGTCCGCTTCGGCGGGGCCAGTCGGACGGAACGCTGGTGCAGACACAGATGTTGAGATGAAAGACAAAATTCTTACGTACTCCCGGTCGCGTGGGCTTTTCGCCGGGGTGGATCTTTCTGGGACCGTAGTGAAGCAGGACAAGGATGAAACAAGCCTCCTGTTTGGCCACATGGAAAAGCCGGACGCCATCCTCACCGGCAAAGTCGCTCCGCCAGCTGCGAGCCAACCTTTGATTTCCGAGCTAAGGAAAATTTCCGATGACGCTCAGGGAAGGTACGCCAAGAGATAATCGGTAGAGACTCATCGGGTAGTATGCCCAATCTCGTTTCAACTCGCATCGTGCTCAGAATCCCCCGCTCAGGATTCTGAGCGCGAAGCGACGGAGTGTTTCTCAATCGGCCGGCCGGGCCCGCATCGATTACTGGATGGACTTGTTCACTCTAACTTGGACTGAGCCCGTCTCTTTGGAGAACCACTTCTCGGCTACATCTATGCGAGATATGTGTGGACACGATCCGCGGCACTCCAACCAATAGTGAGTAGAAAAACCGTGAGTAGAGAAAAATAGAGAGCGATCGAGACCCGAGAGGATTTCATGGGGCAGCCCGGCTCATCAGTCATAGCTTTTCTTCGTCACAACCTACAATCTTCTGTTTCGGGAATCTCTTCAGACTTATGCGTCCGTGGTACCCGCCCTTCGCAAAGTGCGCGAAGGGTCGGGGCACCCACACCCGTGGTAGCGTTGGCAATTAAGAGGCCGGGCCACCCACCCCGCCCTACTCGGTTGACCCCGCTCAGTCACCGAAATTACACTTCAGCACATGCCTTTCCGCGGGCTCGAATGTATGTTCTCAGCCTTGCTCATTTCGACTACTTTGTTGGCGTCAGAGACGGGAAACCGGCAGGCCCTCGATCAGAACAGCTTCGGCACGGTTCACTTCCCGATCTCTTGCTCAGCGACCGCACAAAAGGAGTTCGAACGCGGTGTAGCTTTGCTTCACTCATTCGCATTCGAAACTGCCGAGGCAATGTTCCGCCGGGTCGTGAAGGACGATCCGGCTTGCGCGATGGGACACTGGGGAATCGCCAGAAGTTTCTGGAGATGGGGCGAGCCAGATTCAAAAATCCGCGAAGAAGGATGGCGCGAGGCCGTTTTAGCCGGTTCCCTGAAGCCTCCGACGCACAGGGAAAAAGAATATATCGCTGCCGTTTCGGCTCTCTATGAGAATCCAGACGCAAACGGAGAAGACCGGTGGAATAAGTATCTGGGGAAGATGAGAACGCTCCATGAACATTACCCCGGCGATGATGAGGCGACTTCGTTCTATGCCTATGCATTAGTGGAAGCCGATAACGACGACGATCCGACTCACAAGAAGCGACGGGAAGCAGCCGCATTGCTGGAGCCGTTGTTCGCCCGTGATCCGAATCACCCCGGTGTGGCCCATTATTTGATTCATGCTTACGACAAGCCTGATCTAGCAGAGCTTGGGTTGCCCGCTGCTCGAAGGTATGCCCTCATTGCGCCCGCCGCTCCGCATGCGCTCCACATGCCGTCCCACATCTTCGCTCAGCTTGGAATGTGGGAAGAGGACATCAGTTCTAACCTCGCCTCCCTTGCTGCCAGCCGAAACGCGAGCGCAACTCAGATGGAGGATATGGGACATGAATATCATGCGATGGAATTCCTTATTTACGCCTATTTGCAGTGTGGGCGAGAGGCTGAGGCGCAGAAGCTTATTGACGAGGTTCGATCCCTTGCTAAAGTCAAAAGCATGTACGGGGATAACTATGACCCTCAGATCTATGCTTTGCTGTCCTACAACGCGAGCTATGTTCTCGAGTTGCACCAGTGGGGGAAGGCTGCTGTACTCCCGCTCACTCCTCACTCTGCGTTCGGAGATGACACCATAACGTATCTGGTACGTGCAATCGGCAGCGCTCGAACCGGAGACGCTGAGCAAGCGTGGAAGAACGTCGAGGAGATCGAGTCCATCCATACCGAGGTCGCTGCTAAGAAGTTGCCTTTTGCAGATTGGGTAGAGCAAGAGAAGCAGGAGGCTGAAGCTTGGGAAGATTATGCCGAGGGTAAGGGCGACGAGGGACTAGCTTTGCTTGCGGCCATTGCGGAGAAGCAGCGGACGGGAATTTTTGGTGCAAACGGAGATCTGCCCGCACGCGAGATGCGAGCCGACATGCTTCTTGGGATGAACCGTATGCAACAAGCTTTAAGCGAATACCAGGCGCAGTTGAAAGTTACCCCGAACAGGTTCGATTCTCTATATGGGGCAGGGCGCGCCGCGGAGATCGCGAATCAGAAGGAAACGGCTGCGAACTATTATGGGCAGTTGCTGAAGACTTGCGCCGGGGGAACGTCTACACGGCCAGAATTGGCGCACGCCAGGGATTTTCTTTCTCAATTCCAGTAGAACCGGCAGTCTCTTATGCGCCTCTTTCTAAAAACAGCTTGTTTGCTATCGTGCTTGATATTAGTTAGCAACTGCTATGACAATTCAAGGCCCCGACAAATCGGCAAGCCGGCCCTAGACTTCACTGTTCAAGACTCCGACCGAAAGTTAAGCCTTAAGGAATACCGAGGCCAGATCGTTGTCCTGAATTTTTGGGCAAGCTGGTGTCCACCTTGTATCGCTGAAACACCCTCCCTTGTGGTCATGCAACAAAGAATGCAGAGCAAGGGCATCGTCGTGATTGGAGTGAGCATCGACGAGGATGAACAGGCCTACCGGAATTTTCTAAAGAAATACGGGATAAATTTCACTACCGTGCGAGATCCAGGTCAGCGAGTGGAGCACATGTACGGAACCTTGCAAATTCCAGAGACTTACATCATCGACCGAACCGGTGTATTGAGACGAAAGGTCGTGAATGCCGCAGACTGGAACTCGCCCGAGATGCGTCAGTATCTGGGCTCTCTGTAGGCCAAGTGGAACTCGCTCGCGGAAACCGCAGGTGTCCCGGTCAACTCGATGAAAAGAATCGCTTGCCATGGCGACAATGTGGGTGGCTGGAAGAAACTCCCACTTTCCCAATGTGCAGCGAAGATATTCGCAAACAAAAAGGGGCGGCTGTTTAGGCCGCCCACGAAACAAATCACTAATTTTACGCCGTTGCTGGTCTCTCCCCGCCCTTGGCGCGGCCGGGCTCGAGGTTTGGCTTGATGACGTGCTGCACGCCGTCGTCCGGCTTGACTGCCGGAGGCGGCATGGGAGGAAGTTCCTTGCCCTCGACGAGCAGCTTGATCTCGTTCGCGTCCAGAACTTCGCGCTCGATCAGTGCGCGAGCAATTCTCTCGAGGGTGTCGCGATTGTCGGAGATAATCTGCCGCGCCGTGCTGTAGCCATTGCTGACCAGCTTGCGGACTTCCTGATCAATCTTGATGGCCGTGTCTTCGCTGTAATCGCGGTGCTGAGCGATTTCGCGGCCGAGGAAGATCTGCTCTTCCTTCTTGCCGAAGGTCAGCGGACCGAGTTCGCTCATGCCCCACTCGCAAACCATCTTGCGGGACATGTCGGTAGCGCGCTCGATGTCGTTGCCTGCGCCGGTGCTCATCACGTTAAGGAACATCTCCTCGGCGATGCGCCCGCCCATCAGGATCGCGATTTGGGTTTCCAGATAGTTCTTGTAGTAGTTGTGCCGGTCGTCGGTGGGCAACTGCATGGTGACGCCCAAGGCCATGCCGCGAGGAATGATCGTGACTTTGTGCAGCGGATCGGAAAACGGCATCTTCGCCGCAACCAGCGCGTGTCCAGCCTCGTGATAGGCCGTGTTGCGCTTCTCCTCGTCGGTTAACAGAAGAGACTTGCGCTCTACGCCCATCAGGACCTTGTCCTTGGCCAGCTCGAAGTCGTATTGCAGGACGGCCTTGCGGTTCTGCCGCGCCGCCGCCAAAGCCGCTTCGTTGACCATGTTGGCCAGGTCAGCGCCGGAGAATCCCGGTGTACCACGAGCCAGCACGGAGAGATCGACATCTTCCGCGAGAGGAATCTTGCGAGTGTGTACGCGGAGAATCTCTTCCCGTCCGCGCACATCTGGACGGCTCACCACTACGCGGCGATCGAAACGTCCGGGCCGCAGCAGTGCCGGATCGAGCACATCAGGCCGGTTGGTAGCAGCCATCAGAATGACGCCTTCGTTGGACTCGAAGCCGTCCATCTCGACCAGCAGCTGGTTCAGGGTCTGCTCGCGCTCGTCGTGTCCGCCGCCGAGACCTGCGCCGCGGTGACGTCCAACGGCGTCGATTTCGTCGATGAAGATGATGCAGGGAGCATTCTTCTTGCCCTGCTCAAACAGGTCGCGCACGCGGCTGGCGCCTACGCCGACGAACATTTCGACGAAGTCGGAGCCAGA
This sequence comes from Terriglobia bacterium, assembly GCA_963711365.1. Taxonomy (GTDB): domain Bacteria; phylum Acidobacteriota; class Terriglobia; order Terriglobales; family Acidobacteriaceae; genus Sulfotelmatobacter. Next base: position 33,444 of record CAVQDY010000008.1, read on the forward strand.
GATCGAGAAGAACGGGACGTTGGCTTCACCGGCGACCGCACGGGCGAGCAAGGTCTTACCAGTTCCCGGAGGTCCGACGAGCAGGACGCCCTTGGGAATGCGTCCACCTAACTTCTGGAACTTTTGCGCCTCGCGCAGAAATTCGATAATCTCGCGCAGCTCTTCCTTTGCCTCTTCCACACCAGCCACGTCTTTGAACGTGACTTTCTTCTGCTGCATCGAGAGCAGGCGCGCCCGGCTCTTGCCGAACGACAAAGCTTTGTTTCCGCCGGTCTGCATCTGGCGGATCATGAAGAACCACAATGCTCCCAGCAAGATCAGCGGCGCCCAGGTGCCCAGCAACTGTAGAGGCAAGCTTCCGCTATTGACGTCGCGGAAGTTGATGACCACACCCTTGCTCTGCAAGTTCTTGAGCATCTCGGGCGTGAAGTAATTGGTGGGGGCGGTGGTATGGAAAGCCGAGCCGTCGCGGAACTTGCCGCGCACTTCCATCCCATTGACCGTGATCTCGCGAATGTTGTTCTGGTCGACGTCACTCATGAACTGAGTGACGTTTACTTCCTTGTCTTTCTGGCCGTCGCGAGCGCCTTTGACCACTTCCCACAGCAGCAGGGCGGAAACCCCGATCAGCAGCCAGAACAGCACCGTCTTTACCGTTGAATTCACCTAGAAGACTCCTAAATCGGCCCCGCCTACATTCTTCTACGGAACCGCCTACAGGCATTAGATGCCCGAGCGCCAAATTCGATTGGCTAAAATCCCACGCCTATTCTACATTTTCCGTGCGAAAAGCGCAGAGTTGATTGAGAGTGACTTAAGTCACAGGGGCACTAGGGGGTTGTTGACCCCAATTCGAGGGATTTTGAGGGATCCCGCCGCCACGGGGCATCGAAGTTTTCTTTTGCATCTGCCGAATCATGTAAAACCACAACGCTCCCAGCAGAATCAAGGGGGCCCACGTCCCAAGCAACTGCAGTCCGATCGTCCCCTGCGTGCCGTCCGCGAACCAGATCTCGACTCCCTTTCTGCGGAGGTCATCGAGGAATAACGCCTGATTGCTCGGCCCATTCACCCTGAAACGGCCCTTCCCATCCCGATACTCGCCCTGAATCATCGTTCCACTAATCTTAACGGTTGAAATGGAACCTGCCTCGACGTCCGACATAAATTGCGAGTAACTGATCAAGGGAATCCGTCGATCCGCCGGAGGAGCTTTTACATTTTGCCAAAGCAGTAGTGCAGCTACGCCGATAAAAAACCAGAAAACAACTGCTTTGAGCGTGCGATTCACCAAATGCCCCGTTTCTTAGAAACTAGCTTGCGGCTGCCAGGTACGGCAGATTCCGGTTGGTCTGTTCCACCGCTCCCAAGCCGTATCCGACGAGGAATGTTTCATCCACCAGAAATCCGAAATAATCGGGCTGCAGGGGCACTCGCCGCGCCACCTGCCGGTCGAGGAGGGTTACGAGTTTTACTGAAGCCGCTCCCCGGGATCGCAAATCACTCATCAGGAACTCGCTGGTCACGCCGGAGTGGACTAAGCCCTCGACCAGCAGAATATGGCGCCCGCGAATATCGGGTTCGTGGCTAAAGAAGATCTCCATGACATCGGCGGCGCCGGGCTGAGGCTTGGTGTACTTCGGCTTGATGAATTGGCAGACCACCGGTACGTCGACGGCGCGGACCAGGTCTGCCATGAACATAAAGGCATTTTCCAGAACGGCCAGCATTTGGACGGTCTGGCCCTGATAATCGTCGGAAATCTGGCGCGCTAGTTCTTTGACCCGCTTTTGAATCTGCTCAGAGCTGATGATCGCTCGAACTGGCTCGACTCTCGAAGGGTTCATGGACGTTCTGTGCCCCCCGGCACTTGCTGCAAATTTACGAATTTCCGGCCAACGGTCCCTCTGCAATCACGATTGCCTGCCCGTTTGGCTTGGCCCGGTACTTGGCTGAGACTGGAAAACCGCGCATCCAGACGATCTCGGCTGCTGCGACGATCACGGGCCAGGACCGCCGCTGCGGCTGCTCCACATGAATTTCCTGCAGCAGTTCCTTCACCTTCTTGGGGGACTTGCTATGGGCCGGCCAGAATCGATCTCCTGCACGCCAGTTCCGCACTCGTAATAGTCTGGGCAGAGAATCCGCGTCCAGAAGCCGGTCTGGATTATAACTCTCGCACTCGGCTGGCGGGATGAGTTGGGCCTCGAATGTGAATCCGGCCTCGGGCACCGCGGTTTTCCCGGGAACGGAGAGCGCGTAATCGTAGTCTTGGGCGGGAGGGGCGCCGCGCAGGTCTGGGGTGACAAACTGCAGTTCCTCGGGGCGCCGCACGATCTTCCATCCCAGAGGCAGCGACAATTCTTTGCCGGATTTTCCTTCTTCGGAAGCGAAGCGCAAAATCTCCTCGATGTGCTTGAACTCCAGGGGAATTCCGGCCTCTTCGCCAATGGCTTTCATGACGCGCCGCTGCACGGCGGTTGGTTCGCCGAGGAACCAAAGACGATCGACAGAGGCATTCATCACCAGCCAGGGAGCATCGTCGCTTCTGGATTGGAGATCTTCAGATCCCGGATGCGCCATGGCTTGAGCGTTCACAGGGCGAGAACTGGGTCCCCCGATCTGAACCAGATTGTCGGCATTCGAGATGTGGGCCCATTCCGGCTCGGACCAGTGCACGGCTGTTCCCATCCATCCGGCGAGTTCGTTGTTCCAGTAATCCTCTTCGCCGCGGGCAATCTCGGCCAGTTCTGACAGGTTCTCTGCGACGGAGGGATTGAATTCTTTCTCGAGAAGTGGCACAAGCAGCTTGCGGACTCGGTTCCGCGTGAATGACTCGTCCGTATTGGTCGCGTCTTCGCGCCATGTCTGGCCGAGATCGTTCAGATACCGTTGCAGTTGCTCTCGGCGAAACGGCAACAAGGGCCGCACGATTTCGCCATAAGCTTCTCCATCGTCGTCTTCCACCGTGATGCGTGGATGAATGCCGCCCAACCCGCGGAGGCCGGAGCCGCGAATGAGCCGCATGAGGACTGTCTCGGCCTGATCGTCGAGGGTGTGGCCAGTGACGATCTTGTCAAACTTGTGGAAGAGCGGCCCTTCAGGGCCGCGTAAAGGCGGGCTAGAACTGTCGGGCTTTAGCCCCTGAGAACCAGCATCCGGTTCAAGCAGCGAGCGAAAGAATCCATATCTCAATTCCCGGGCGGCCGTCTCCAGGCTGACGGATTCCTGTGCCGCATGCTGGGCTACGTCATCGCCGTCGCAGATGAATTCCAGATTATGTTCGCGAGCCAGACCAGAAACGAATTCTTCATCCGCATCCGATTCGGGTCCACGCAATTTGTGATTGAAATGAACGACCGATACAACCATCCCTAACTCGCCGCGTAGGTCCAGCAGCAAGCGCAACAGCGCGACCGAGTCGATGCCCCCGGAGACGGCAACGCCGACACGTTCACCGGCCTTCAGCAGTTCGTCTCGCTGGATGTGGTGGAGCACGCGCTCTGCCAATGGGTGCACGAAAACATCGTACAGCAGTGCCGTGTCGGGGCGACCCAGGCGATCGTCGGGGAAAGCTCGGCAGGTTTTTGCGGCAAACGATTAAGCTGGAACCATGCGATACGATGAGCGCTCAGACGGGTCGGAAGTTAAGGTGGGCGTGAACGATGAATTCGAGGTAGCACTTCCCGAGACGCGCACCGCCGGATACAACTGGGTTAGCGCAGAGACCGGCGAGCCAATTCTCAAATTGTTGTCGGAAACAACCAAGCCCAACACCGGTGCCGTGGGCGGCACGGGGCGGCATGTCTGGCGCTTCCGCGCAGTGTCGGCGGGAGAAGCGAGGCTAAAACTTGACTATCGGCGTCCGTGGGAGAAATCCGCGGAACCGACGCGGACCTTCTCGCTGAAAGTCCACGTCGGTTCCTGAAAGTACTTGGAAAGCTACTTGCGACTGCGCTTGACCGCTGCCTTCTTCGCTGGCTTCTTACCTGCTGGCGCTTGAACCAATCGGACGGTCCAGAAATCATCCGAGAGGTTGGTCTCAAGCAGATATTGATAGGGCAATGTGAAGTAGCCTTTCATTCCCCAGGAGTCGCCCCATGAGTTACGCACGATGAACCACTGGTTCTGATCGTCGTAGCCTACGGCCAGAACCGCGTGGCCGCCGGCCACCTGCTCATTGGACTGAGGCATGGGAGCGTGTCCGGTTTGCGCTACCGTCGTGCTCTCGAAGCTGTCGTAAACGGTGAAGCCAAAAACAAAGGGATAGCCCGATGCCAGGCATCCCTTGAACTGGCTAAGCGCGCGATTCACTCTTTGATAGGACGTCACTTTATTCTTTGCGGCGTCGCTGAAGGCGATGGCTGGCGGTTTTTCGGCGAATTTCGCGATGTCATACGGCCAGTCGGTTTCCGGAGGAGCGCCTTGTTTGGCGACGACTTTCATGCCATCGCGGATCTGCGCGCCGCTATCGGAATTGACTGTATTCTCAAGCACTCGCTCGTTGTAATAGATGAAGAGCCGCGACGGCACGAAGGCGTTCATGCCTTGCTTCATTTGTTCGAACTCGATGGCCCCGCCAATGGAATTTGCGGTGCAGCTTCCAAGTTGTCCCTGGTCATAGACCGGAGGGCATTTCGAAGTCAAATCGACCGACGTGGGAAGCGCCATCAGGAACTGCGCTGGCGCGGAATAGGTGAGATCTCGATGGTCCGGCAGGTCCGGAACCCATCCATAATTTCCAATACCCATGGTTGCACCCCTTTGTGCGTGGCAGCGAAGCCGCGCTCACTATCTTCTGGAGATGACTGCCCGACTGCTGGGGGGAAGAGCAACACGTTATCCCGCACCAGCGTTCAGACAAGAGAATAGTGATTTAAGTTCGGGAATCGTAACAAGGAATTCGAGCGGGCCGATGTGGGGACAGCCGAGGGCGGCTGTCCCCACATAGGACCCTAGGCGAGAGCCGCAGTCTTATCCGCAATCAGCTTCTTGATCTTCGCCACAAAGTCGGTCGCCGGCATGTCCTCGGTCTTTTCTTTCCCGCGCGTGCGGACGTTCACCTTTCCCGCCTCGGCCTCTTTGTCTCCAACCACCAGGAGAAACGGAACTTTCTGCATGGCGTGCTCGCGGATCTTGGCATTCATCTTTTCGTTGCGCGCATCGACTTCCACACGCACGCCGATCGCCCTCAACTGAGCAGCCACTTTGTTCGCGTACTCCGCATGGCGCTCGCTGATCGGGATCATCGCCACCTGCACCGGCGACAGCCACACGGGAAACGCTCCCGCATAGTGCTCAAGCAGCACGCCGAAGAAGCGCTCCACCGATCCGAATAGAGCACGATGGACCATCACCGGCTGCTTGCGTGAACCATCCTCGGCGACGTATTCCAGGCCGAAGCGTTGTGGAAGATTGAAGTCGACCTGCACGGTCGAGAGCTGCCACAGGCGCCCGATTGCATCCACCAGCTTGATATCAATCTTCGGGCCATAAAACGCCGCTTCGCCGGGGATGGTCTTGTACTCGACATTCTTACGCTTGAGCACATTCTCGAGTGATTGGATGGCATGGAGCCATTGCTCTTCGCTGCCCACAAAATTCTTGCGATCGTCCGGATTCCAGGTTGAAAGCTCAGTCTGGAATTTCTCGAAGCCAAAATCCTTCAGCACGTCGAGAGCAAAATCCAGGCAATTGCCAATTTCATCCTCAACCTGCTCGGGGGTGCAGAAGATGTGTGAGTCGTCCTGGGTAAAGCCGCGCACGCGCAGCAGGCCGTGCATCACGCCCGAACGCTCGTAGCGATAGACCGTGCCCAGTTCGCCGAGCCGCACCGGGAGATCGCGATAGGACTTCAGCGAGTCGCGGTAAATGAGAATGTGGCCGGGACAGTTCATCGGCTTGAGGCGATATTCGGCGTCGTCGAGTTCCATGGCGTCGAACATGTTCTGCGAGTAATAGCCCTCGTGTCCTGAGGTGTAGAAGAGCTGCCGCCGGGCCACGTGCGGCGTGTAGACGAGGGAGTATCCGCGCTTGATGTACTGCTCGCGCATCCAGTCTTCCATCTCTTTGCGGATGATGCCGCCCTTGGGATGCCAGAAAATCAGACCCGGCCCCGCCAGTTCCTGAATCGAGAACAGATCCAGCTGCTTGCCGAGTACCCGGTGATCGCGCTTCTTGGACTCTTCGACTTGCTTCAGATAGTCGTCGAGATCTTTCCTGGAAAAGAAGGACGTGCCGTAAATGCGCTGGAGTTGCGGATTCTTCTCATCTCCCAGCCAATAGGCGCCGGCGATGTTCAGGAGCTTGAATGCCTTGATTTTCCCCGTGGATGGGATATGGGGTCCGCGGCAGAAATCGGTAAATTTTCCGGTGCGATAAATCGAGATCTTCTCATCGGGCTTGGTGAATTGCTCGATGAAATGGCACTTCATGAAGTCGCCGTCTTTCTTGAACTCGGCGAGTCCCTGATCGCGCGGCAGAAACTCGCGCGCGTAGGGAAGATTCTGCTGCACCAGTTCCTGCATCTTCTTCTCGATCTTCTCCAGATCTTCGGGAGTGAATGGAGTCGGCCGGTAGAAGTCGTAGAAAAATCCGGTCTCGGTCGCGGGGCCGTGGCCTAATTTCGTCTCGGGGAAAAGTTCGAGCACTGCCGCTGCGAGCAAATGCGCAGACGAATGCCGATAGACTTCCAGCGACTCCGGATCTCGATCGGTCAACAGGCGAAGGTCGGTATCTTTTTCGAGGGGCCGGGCGAGGTCGATGAGATCGCCATTGGTTTTGGCGGCCAGCGCCGCGTCCGCTAATCGCGGACTGATGGACTTCGCAATGTCGAGCGCAGTCGTGCCCTTGGGAACTTCTTTCTGGCTCCCGTCGGGGAGCTTTACATGAATGCTATCTGCCATGATTTGGGACCTACGAGGGAATTACAACCCTTTCTGGATGAAACTTCAGTGTAAAGAACCACCTAGTGAGGGTCAAACCGAGATGGGGGTGCGCATTGATATACTTAGCTCAATGCAGCGCGGCGGCATCGGGGTCATGAGACGCTTCCGTGCGCTGTGAATCTTCGCCGTGTTCGCACGCTTCGAAGGGCCGCTAAGGAAGTTGCAATCCAGAGAGAAAGCTCAATGGGGCGAATCGGTCTAAATAAATCTGCCGTGTCGCGCAAAGCTGGAATTGAAATCATGAAGCCTGCGCGCGACGAGGGCGCCCTGCAATCTCAGATTATTGGCCGTGGCGAAATGGCGGAGTTGACTCGCCGCTTCGACTGGAGAAGTACTTCGGTCGGCGACATTGAAGGTTGGCCGGACACCTTACTCACCACGGTGAACCTTCTGCTGGCTTCGAGACATCCGATGTTTCTGTGGTGGGGGCCGGATCTGATTCAGTTCTACAACGACGGATACCGCCCCAGCATTCGCGCCGACAAACATCCTTCCGCCCTCGGTCAGCGCGGGATCGATTGCTGGCCGGAAATATGGCCGATCATCGGTCCACAAATTGAAGCTGTAATGAGCCGTGGAGAATCCACCTGGAACACCAACCAGCTCGTTCCCATCAATCGGAATGGAAAACTGGAAGAGGTGTTCTGGACCTACAGCTACAGCCCGGTACGAGATAAGGATGGAACCGTTCGCGGGACCCTGGTGGTATGCAGTGAGACCACGGAACAGGTATTGAGCGAGCGGCGCTTGCGTGCGCTGCTCGGGATCAAGTTGGACTTTTTGGTGCCGCAACCGGCACCGGGGGCCCATCCGCTGCTGGCTCTGGGACAAAGTATTTTGCAAAAGCTGAGCGGCGACTCCGCGGATATCCCATTTGCGGCTTTATATCTTCTTGAGGATGGGAATATTTTCCGGGCAGAAACCGCATCGATGGGCGCTCTCGGGAATCCTGAAAACTGGCCGTTGGGCGATGCCCTCAATTCTCAAACTCCCATGTTGCTGGACGATCTGCAATCACGTTTTGCAGACATGGTATTCGCGCCCTGGCCAGAGCCGGTAAAACAGGCATACGTATTGCCGCTTCGCATGCCCCGGCCGCTGATCCAGGCCGTACTTGTATCCGGCATCAGCCCGCGGCTGCCCTTTGATCAGAGCTACCAGACGTTTTTTCAACTGCTGGGCAGTCGAATTACCAGCTTGCTGCAGAACGAAGCTTACAAGCTTGAAGTTGCCGAGGCAGCGCGGAAGTTCAGCCGCATGGCCGACGCCAACCCGTTCGGCACCGTAATCGGTGACCTGACAGGAGCGGTTACATACGTGAACCCTGCGTTTCTGCAAACCTTGGGTTATAGCGAAGCGGATGTAGTTGCAGGCAACGTGCGGTGGGACTCACTGACTCCGCCAGAGTATCGCGAGGCGGACGAACTTGCGGTCCAGCAAATTCGCGAGCGCGGACGGTGTGATGTCTACGAGAAGGCATATATCGCTCGTGACGGCCGCCGAATACCGGTCCTTATGGGCGCGGCAGTTATTGATTCTGCCGACCTGGAACTACAAGTCGCGGCGTTCCTGACTGATCTGACCCCGCTTAAGACTGTGCAGGAAGCTTTGCGCAAAGCGAATGAGGAATTGGAAAGAAAAGTGAGTGAGCGCACTGCCGCGCTGGAAGCGGAGATCGCGGAGCGGAAGCGGGCCGAGACGAGTTTGCGCGAGCTCACGGGGCGTCTACTCCGGACTCAAGATGAGGAACGACGACGTCTGGCGCGAGAATTGCACGATCATGCCGGACAGACGCTGGTGGCTCTGGGGTTCAATTTATCGTCACTGCGCAATCTTGCCGACGACAAAGACGCCACGGTCGTCGACCTGGTGAGGCAAAGTCAGGATCTGTCGGAAACTCTCTCGAAAGAGATACGCACACTGTCGTATTTGCTGCATCCTCCGCTGCTCGATGAAGCTGGACTCAAGTCGGCGTTGCAGTGGTATGTGGACGGCTTCTCGAAAAGGAGCGGTATCGCGGTAAGCCTGGAACTGCCGGCAGAATTCCATAGAATTCCGAGGGAGTTGGAGATCGTTGTGTTCCGGGTTGTGCAGGAGAGTCTGACGAATGTCCATCGGCACTCCGGGAGCCCGTCCGCAGCCATCCGACTGAGTCGCTCGGCCGAAAGTGTCACCATTGAAATCGAGGACCGGGGCAAAGGTATTCCGCTTTCCAATCAGGAAATGGAAGCAGCACGCATTGGCGTCGGCGTTCGCGGCATGGAAGAACGCGTGCGACAATTCGGTGGGACATTGAAAATTGACTCCAGTCCCAGCGGAACGAGAATCCGTGCGACTATTCCTCTGAAAGTCAACTAGTCCGGTAGAGGATTATCCGCCGACCGGTTCGCCCGCCACAGTATTCCTTCTAAATAGAAAGATACATGCCTAAGGTAAGTGATTCTGCGGCCTACGACGTTTGCCGGATGGGTCGTGATCTCGGCTGCCGCTAGTCTTCATAGGACAGTTGCGACTCGCCTGAACCGGAGGGCTTGACCCATGCTTTGGACGATTGCAGTGGTGCTCCTGATTCTGTGGCTGCTGGGGATGGTCAGTTCCTACACGCTGGGTGGATTTATTCACATCCTGCTGGTACTTGCCATCATCGTCATTTTGATCAGGGTAATTCAAGGCAGAAGCCCTGTGGTCTGAGTCGAGTCCGAATAGGAATGATCCGCTCACATTGATGCAAAGATTCAAATCAATTGGAGGAAATCATGAATAAAGATCGCGTAGAAGGAAAAACCAAAGATGTTGCCGGCCGCGTAGAACGCCAGGTTGGCGAATGGACCGGAGACTCGGAAGCCCAGGTCAAGGGCACAGCCAAGCAAGCCGAGGGGAAAGTGCAGAATGCCTTCGGAAAAGCTAAAGATGCCGTGAAGGATGCGGACGATAAAGCTGCGTCTAATGAGCGGCGCGACCAGGCCGTGGAAGACGAAGAGTCGAGCGCCCGGCGGCGCGCCAGTTAATTGGGTTTCGGAGAATTTCTGCTAAGAATTTGGGGAGGGCTAACCGGCCCTCCCTATTTTCTTGTCGACATTTTGGTGTCAACCGGTATGGCTGCCGCTTGACTTACATCCTCACATCTTTTACGTGCGTGGCGATGTACCACGTGTTGCCGAAGGCATCTTTCACTCCGGCGTTGCGATCGCCGTAGGGCTGATCGGTCGGCTCCTGGAACGAAGTCGCGCCTGCCGCTAAGGCCTGCCGATATGCGCCCTCCATGTCGGGAACATAGAGATAGAACATCGCGGGCATGGGCTCGTATTTGCCGTGAGCCTCGCCCATCTCCAGAATCGAATCGCCGAGGCGAACCACAGCGTGATTCACAACACCATCGGGTGAAGCATACTTCGCGACTTCCTGCGCTTCGAACGCCCGCTTCAGGAAGTTGATGAAAGGTTCCGCTCGCCGTGGGTGCAGATACGGATTCACGCTGAACAGGCCTTCCGGCTTGTAATTCGATCCCTTAGCCGTTGCGATGTACCAGACATTGCCGGCCGGGTCTTTGACGGTGCTGGAGCGCTCGCCGTAGTCCTGGTCGCGCGGCTCATCGATCAATGTCGCGCCCGCGGTCACTGCTCTCTTCGTGACCGCGTCGGCATCTTCCACGTAGACGTGGAGCGCACCGGGCTGCAGTTTGTCGGCGGGGAACTGCTTGTCCGGAAGACCGCCGCCCATCATCAGCATGGTGTCGCCGATGCGGACCTCGCCATGCACACCTGTGGGCATAATGACGCGCTCGGTCTCTTCGCCCCCAAAAGCCGCCTGTACGAAATCGAGGAGCGCCAAACCATCCGCGGCAACCAGGTAAGGGGTCACCATGCGGAAGCCGCGCGGAACCGGGCTGACGCCTTTGCCGGACTCAGGAATCTTGCCGCCTTCAGGACCACGGTGCATTCCCTGCATGCGGCGGTGCATCTCCTCGACTGACATTTCCTCCTTCACTGTGTACACACCCCACGAATAGCCGAAGGGATCCATCACAGTGGCGTCGCGGTGCCCGTAGAACTGATCTTTCGGCTCACGCACCAACTTCATTCCGGCGGCCACGGCATGTGCCGTAAATGAATCGACGTCGGGGACCTGAAGGGAAATGGAGATGGGCGAGTTTCCCAGGGTTTCGGCGCTGAAACGGCCACCCTCAGGCCATTCGCCGGTGATATCGATGGGAGAGTCCCCGATCTTCAGCTCGGCGGCCGGGATGCTGTCTCCAACCTGGAAACGGAACGTTTCTTTCGCACCCAAAGCATGCTTGTAGAATTCAATCGCTTTGGCAGGATCTCGGAAAGCTAATCTTGGGGATGCAGTCATACGGACGGCTTCTACGGGCTCGGCAACGGTGGGCTCAACTAAGGTGGACATGCGTTTCTTGCCTCCTAATTCGGATTTCAATCGTGCCTTGAAAGTCGCACTCGGCAGATTGCGCAAGTCCGCCGCGATGCGCACCAGTGGCTCGATCTCCGACGCCGCCTTGGTTAGCGTTTTCAGGTCAAATCTGCCGTCGTTCCGGGCCAGCATTTTCTCGACGGCCTGATTAAGCTGTTCGACCTTGGTTTCCTGGCCGCCATTTCCTTTATGTAGAGAGCGCTTAGGCATCGGCACCCTCCATACGCGCCTTCAAAGTGCTCAGCGCGCGGAACTGTAGTTGCTTCACTGCTCCCTCGGTCTTGCGAATCGCACTTGCAACTTCCTTGATGCTTTTCTGCTCGACGAATCTCAGCACCACCACGCGCTTCTGTTCGGCGGGAAGCGTCTCCACCAGGCGAAATAAGGTGGCGCGCCGCTCCACTTCCTCAATCTCGGCCGGACTTACCTGGGCCGACTCAAGAGCCACCTCGTCTTGCATCTCTCGTCCGGAACGGTGCCAGCGGTCCGAGATCAGATTCGCCGCAATCCGGAACAGCCAGGCCGCAAACGGAATCCCGCGCCACTCGAATCGTTTCAGATTTGCCAAGGCCTGATGAAACACTTCCGAGGTCAAGTCTTCCGCCTCGGCGCGGTCCTGCACACGCTTTACCATGTACGCGTACACGCGCTCGAAGTTGATTTCGTAGAGATCGGCAAAGCGGGCGGGGTCCTGCTGCGCAGCCTCCACCAGAAGGCGCTCGTCCGCTTCTTTCTTTAAAGCCTTCAACGAATTCTCCGCGGTCTTACCGTACACCAAGTTAAACCATCTGCCGGGGGAAAAGGTTACGGCCCGGAGAATGCCAAAGTCCTGAGAATTTTCTGCGTCTGCCGCCCAACTCTGAAGCATCCAAAGCCCAGGCTCGCGTGTCGCCGGGCCGGGGACCTGCTTCACCATCTTCCACCAGGAGCGAAAAAATATGGAAGCTATCACCGGAGTCTTCGAAACCAGATCAGGCGCCGAGCATGCCCTGCAAAGCCTGCACCAGGCGGGAATTCCCTCAGACAAACTCACGCTCTTGACGCCCGGCAGCGCCGACCAGATCGGCAAGGAAATCCAGTCGGTTCCCACCGACTCGACGGAGCAGCCCGGTATGGGCAATGCCGTTGGAGCGCTGATGGGAGGAGGCGTCGGATTGGCAGGAGGTGCGATTCTGATGGCGCTTGTGCCGGGACTGGGCCCCGTCACCGCTCTCGGCCTGCTGGGAGCCGGGATCCTGACCGCAGCCGGTGCGACCATCGGGGGCGTAGCTGGCGGAAAAGCTGAGAATGCCACCTATGAGGGCCTGCCGGAAGACGAAATCTTTGTCTACGAAGACGCCCTCCGCAAAGGCCGCAGCGTGGTGGTGGCCCTTACCGACGACGAGCCTGCGGCATCGTCTTTTCGCGATCTCATGAAGCGGGAGGGCGCCGAGTCGGTCGATGCGGCCCGCGAGCAATGGTGGACGGGCTTGCGCGATGCAGAGCAGAGCCGATATGCGAACCCCGGGCGGAGCTTTTCCAGCGACGAACAGTTTTTCCGTCTCGGGTTCCAGGCAGCTATGCATGCACGGACTCGCTGCAGGGAGTTCGATCAGGTGTCGGCCGAGATGGATGCGGATTTGGAAGACGTCAAGCGCCGCTATCCCGAGGCCGATGTTGAGGAGCCGTTCGTACAGGGATACCAGCGCGGGCGCGAGCATTATCAACAGCTCTGCGATGAAGACAAAAAGGCGGCTTGAAGCTTACGGCCGGTAGTAGAGGTCTTCCAGCGCCTTCTGCACCTTGGCGGACAGCGGTGCGAGATCCCGCAACGTGAGGCCTGCAGTCGGAATCGGTTCTCCGACCCGCATCTCCAGTGGGCGCGACTTGATGTGATACGTATTCATGGGCAGGAGCTCATAGGTTCCTACCAGCGCAACCGGGACAATATCCACCTGAGCCTTGATGGCGAGGAAAAATGCTCCCGGCAGAAATGGCTTGATCTCGCCGTCGGGAGTGCGCCCACCTTCAGGGTAGATGACCAGCGGCAAGCCGGCTTTCAGTCCCTTCAAAGCCGCGCGAATGCTGCTGATCGAATGCGATGGATTCTGCTGGTCAATGCAGACCTGTCCCGAGCGTTTCAACTGCCAGCCTACGATCGGGTAGGAAAGCAGTTCTTTCTTGAAGGCAATCCGAAACTGAAATGGCAGGTTCACGTACAAGACTGGAATATCCAGCGCCGAAGCATGATTTGCCGCGTAGACATGCGGCTTCGAGGTATCGATCTTGTCCAGACCGGTGACCTTCACGGGCGACAGGATCGTTTTCATGATGAGCCATGACCACGTCCGCGAAAACCAATGGAGACGCCGGCCCGATGGATCGAACGCACCTCCAGGGATCGCCGCCAGCCCCATCACCAGCGTGTATGTCCAGATCAGCGGATCGAAAAGGAAGTACGACCGGAGGCGGCTGAGCCATCCATAAGAGCGCCCAGGAATTGCATGCGGGCTCAGACGTGCCGGAGCAGGGGGCAAAGGCTGGGACTTAGCCTTCTCCACCGGCTCGCCTCCGATCTGACCGACCGATGAATCCATGTCCTGCATAATTCCGCTCTGAAGACAAGTGCGCGGATCACAACTGGATGCCAAGCGCCTGCATCGCCTCTCCGACCAGATAGATCGATCCCGTCACTATGATTCTTCCATCCGGACCGGCGATGGCCCGAGCCTTATCCAAAGCAGCCCGGACGTCGGGCACCATCTCAATGTCTGTGCCCGTGCGGCGTCCCGCCTGCGCGATTTCTTCGGGCGATGCCGACCGCGGATTCGCCGGCCTTGTCGCAATCACCCGCCATGCCAAGGGGAACAGAATCTCGGTCATCTCTGAGATTGCCTTGTCGCGCATCGCTCCGAAAACGAATAGCAGCGGACGGTCGCCATAGCGCTCCGAAAGGGCGGAGCGCAGTGCCCACGCTCCCGCCGGATTATGCGCCACATCGAAGACAATCTCAGGCCAACCGTTTTTTGCAGGAATCACCTGAAACCGACCCGGCCAACGGGTCTGGCGAATCCCTCGCTCAATCGTCTCGGGTGAGACTCCATTGAATCCTTTCTTGCTCAGCTCCTCGGCAGCCGCAATCGCCAACGCCACGTTCCTTAACTGATGCCGCCCAACCAGCGGCGATTCAACCAGAATCTGCTTTCCCATCACCTGCAGCGGATAACGATATAGAGACCTACTCATCTCGGCGCTCTCTGCGTGCTCGGCGGTAGAAGTGTTTTTCTGTGTCTCGGATGCCAGGTAGTCGCAACTTCCAGGCGAAACCGGTGGCACGTACTGGACCGCGCTGATGCCGACGGCTTCCAGGTCGAGAATCGTGTTGCCGATGACATCGTTCGCCTCCGGTTGCTGCGGAAGCGTCACCACCACGCCACCCCGGCGCATGATCCCCACCTTCTCTCGCGCGATCTCGCCCACTGTGTCGCCTAGAAACTTCTGATGATCCAGAGAAATGTCAGCGATGACGCTGACCAGCGGCTCAACTACATTCGTGGCATCCAGCCGCCCTCCCATACCGACCTCGAGCACGGCGACGTTTACTTTTTGTGCGGCAAAGTAAGAGAACGCAATCGCGGTCATCATCTCGAAAAAGCTTGGATGCCACGGCAGGGCTCCCTCGCCAACCAGACGATCGGCGACCCGATCGACTTCTCCGTGCAGCCGCGCGAAATCATCGTCGTCGATTTCAGTTCCGTTGATTCGAATCCGCTCGTTGATGCGCACCAGGTGCGGAGAAGTATAGAGGCCAGTCTTCAGTCCGGAGGCTTGCAGAATTGAGGCCAAGGTTGCCGCGGTGGATCCCTTGCCGTTCGTCCCCGCGATCAGGACACTGGGGCATGCCCTCTCCGGATGTTTCAGACCCTCGAGCAGCACCCGCATGTGGGCCAAGTCGAACTTGTGCGTCGGCGTCTGGGCCAGCTCGTGCCCAAGCGCAAACATGCTCGCCACTGCGGTTTCGTAGGACATGAAAAACAGGCTGTTAGCTTCTAGCTTCTAGCTGAAAGGAATGCACTCCAGCTTACCAATATTATTTCTAGAGAGTTGAGAGATCGAAAGGATCCGCCAGAAACGCCGAAAAGATAAAGGCTCGGCAGAGCTAGAAGCTAGCAGCTAGAAGCTTTTCACGCCGCCATAAAGTCCAGTGCGCGCGCGATGTAGGGTTTCAATTGCTTGCGAGGCACTACGGCATCGAGCATCCCGTGTTGGAGCAGGAATTCACTACGCTGGAAGCCGGGTGGCAGCTTCTGTCGGATCGTCTGCTCGATGACGCGCGGTCCGGCGAATCCAATCAGCGCTCCCGGTTCCGCAATATTCAGATCACCGAGCATGGCAAATGATGCCGTTACCCCTCCGGTCGTGGGATCGGTCAGCAGCGAAATGTAGGGAACCTTGGCTTTATCCAGTTTTGCGAGCGCCGAGGAAATCTTTGCCAGCTGCATCAGGCTGATCACGCCTTCCATCATGCGAGCGCCGCCCGAGGCTGAGACGATGATCAGCGGGGTGTGCGAGTCAGCCGCTCGCTCCACTGCGCGCGTGATTGCTTCTCCGACGACCGCGCCCATACTCCCGCCGATGAATGCATACTCCATCACGCTGGCAATTACCTGACGCCCCGCCAGCTTGCCTTGGGCATTAATTATGGCGTCTTTAAGGCCGGTATCTTTCTGCGCCTGCTTCAGCCGCGATGAATAGGGCTTCAGATCCACGAACTTCAGCGGGTCGGTTGAGCCAAGATCCGCGTCGAAGACGCTGTACTGATTGTCGTCCAGCAGTTGGGCAAGCCGGGTACGCGCATCGATCCGGAAGTGCTTCTCACACTTGGGACAGACGTTCATGTTTTCTTCCAGATCTTTTTTCCAGATGATCTGGCGGCAGCTCTCACACTTCACCCACAGCCCTTCGGTGCGGACTTTTTTTTCGCCCGAAGTGTCCAGCTCAACGGATTCGCGTTTAAACCAAGCCATGATTTATTTAGTCATTGAGTCATTTAATCATTTAGACAATGAGAACGCCGTGCAAACCATCGCGCATTGACTCAATGACTCAATGACTAAATGGCTAATTGACTAAATCTCAGTATTCGATTCCTCTCTGCGCCATGACGCCCTTCTCGTACGCGTGTTTCACCTGGCGCATCTCGGTCACCGTGTCGGCAAGGTCGACGATCGCAGGATGAGCGTTTCTGCCGGTCAGGATCACGTGCACCATCTCCGGCTTCTTCTTCAGACTTTCAACCACCTTCGCCGGATCGAGCATGCCATAGGTGATGGCGTAATTGATCTCGTCGAGCACGACCAGATCCCACTCGCCCGACTGGATCGCCTTCTCCGCCTCGGCCCAGGCTTCTTCCACCATGCGAACATCTTCCGGGTCGGGCTTCTCAGCTCCGACCTTCACGAAGCCCCGGCCCATTTGCTTCATAACGAACTTGTCGCCGAAAGCCTGCACCGCATCCAGCTCGCCATAGTGCCACGAGCCTTTCAGGAATTGCAGCATTAAAACCCGCATCCCCTGGCCGACTGCTCGCAGCGCTGTACCCATTGCCGCCGTGGTCTTACCTTTCCCCGGTCCCGTATTGACGATAATGAGACCGCGGCGGATGTCACTCATGCGAACTCGAGGTACGAACTGGAAGCCTGATTCTACTAGATACTGCCTCGTTACTGCTGATTGGCTGGAGTCAATCTCGACTGCGTGGGATTTGTGCGGCGCTGGATTGTCCGCTTCCGGACACCTTGCCCATGGTTGGACGACGATTGTCCTTCCCTCACACTTCAAACCTTCGCTTTTCAAACAGTTAGTCTGAATTCGACACGGAAGCTGATTTGCACACCAAACGTCATCCGCTTAGGTGAGCGTCGGAGGAGCGGCAGTCGGGTGACGCCCGAGAATGACCCATCACGGCTCCGCTCATGCCGTGCATACCAGGATCGGAACAAAGTTTGAATGCAGGGAAATTTTCCACGGAACTCCGGCATCCAAGTTTTCGTAGCACGGTCAGGCAGATCTCTGTCTCCCTCGCAAACCGCGGAGGTCTCATGGTGATCAACAAGTGTGCAGTGTTTCTGTTGGCCACATTGGCGGCTCTTCCCGCCTTTGCGGCCCAGCATGTTTCGGCTCGTACCAAATCTATTGGCGACTCGGGAGATCAATCGATCATTCGCGAGATCATTGAGATGGAGCGCCAGGCCAAAGAAGCCAGCATCCGCCGCGATGCGGAATTTTCTCGGCGCACTCTGGCCGATGACTACGTCGACATCACTCCTCTGGGGCAGGTCCATACCAAGGAGGACACCATTTCTGCCCGCAAGAGTGGCCAGCTTCGGTATGAAACCATCGACGTCACCGATATGGTTGTCCGCGTTTATGGCGACACCGCAGTCGTTACTGCCCGCGCCGACGTAAAGGGCCACCAGCTGGGAGAAGATTTCAGCGGTCCGTATCGCTACACGCGAGTCTGGATTCGCCGCGCCGGTCACTGGGAAGCCGTAAGCTATCAGGCCACCGTCACCCAGTAAGGGTTTCAAATCACAGTGCTCCTTCTGTGTCCTCTGTGGTTCAATGTGTTGATCTTGAATCTGAACGGAGGAAATGTGCGCAGAACTCTTCTGATCGCGGCCGTCCTCGTAGGTACCACTCTCGGACAAGCTCAAAAGAAAGAGAACGAACTTTCCTCCGTAAAGCGCACCCAGATCGAGGCCGCGGTATCGAAGTTCATGGCGTCGACGCACGTGCCCGGCGTTTCGGTTGGCGTGGTTGAGAACGGTGAATACGAGTGGGCCCGCGGATTCGGATTCGCTGACCTCGAGAACAATGCGCCCACCAGCGAACATACTCTCTATCGTCTCGGCTCGATCTCGAAGCCGCTGACCGCGGTCGGCGCCATGGAACTCTGGCAGGAGGGCAAGATCGATCTCGACGCTCCCGTCCAGAAATACTGCCCGGCGTTTCCTGAGAAATCGAAGCCGATCACAACCCGCGAAGTCATGGGACATCTCGGCGGCATCCGGCATTACAAATCCGAGTCACAGGACGATCCGGAAATCGGCAATACCAAACACTTCGACAATCCCATCCAGGCGGGACTCGACTTCTTCAAGAATGATCCGCTGGTTGCGGATCCCGGATCGCATTTCCACTATTCCACTCAGGGATACACGCTGGTCGGCTGCGTCATGGAAGGCGCCTCGGGCACGAAGTACGTCGACTACATGCGGCAGAACGTGGTGCTCGCTGCCGGCATGGAACAGACGCAGGTCGACGACCGCTTCGCCATCATTCCCTATCGCACGCGCTTTTATCAGAAGACGAAAGACGGCACGGTCGAGAACGCCGACTTCCTCGACTCCAGCTACAAAATTCCCGGCGGCGGATGGCTGTCGTCGGCGGAAGATATGGCTCGCTTCGAAGTCGCGATGTTGAATGACAAGCTGCTCAAGCGCTCGACCCGCGATCTGATGTGGACGCCGCTGAAGCCCTCCGACGGCTCAAAGGACACGTACGGCCTCGGCTGGGGAGTCAAGGATGAGGACGGACTGAGAGTCGTCGGCCACAGCGGCGGCCAGCAAGGGACGAGCACCGATTTTCTGATCGCTCCCGACAAGCGGGCGGGCGTGGTGGTGCTTACGAATATGGAAGAGATCAATCCGAATGAATTAGCAGCCGAGATTCTGAAGATTGTGGTTGGAGAAGCGGGGAGTACGCCGAAGAAGTGAGGGTCGGCGCCCCATGAGTGCTATGGGTAGGCGTTACACTGAGAATTCTTGTTCCGGGCATTGCCTCGCTAATACGCCCGGATCAGCTCTGCACTTACGCCTCCGATTTTGTCCGTGTCCATATAGTGGTACTGTCCGGAATTTGGCTTTCCAATGTCTCCCCATGCCCCGGCCTGCCACACCGTAAAGCCGAATTTTTCGTATGCGGCGGTGGCTTTGGAGAGGTCGTCCACCGGCATGCCGATGTGCTGGATGCCCTCGCCATGGCGCTGCAGGAAATCTGCATAAATATTCGCTGGGGTGGATGGCGGCTGAATCCACTCAAAACTGATGGCGCCCATCCGTTGAAAGCCCACCTCAAACGCCAGTAAAAGGGGCTGGCCGCGATAGCGGGAATCCTCGCGTGGCGTAGCATGCTCCAGCGCAAACCCAGGCAAGCCGAGTTTCTGCCAGTAGCTGGAAACGGCCGCCGCATCGCGAACCACCAGAGCGAGGTGGGAGACGGTTTTCTGCTCCAGAGGCTTGGGCGCTCCGCCCGGCCAGTAAACCAGGCCAAGAACATATTTGCCCTGTGGCTCCGTGTCGAAGTAAGTGTAGGTCACCGGCGCACCGTCGATTGCAAATGTGACCTGCTGCAGTACGCTCACTCCGAGGCCGGCCATGCGCTGAATCTCCTTGTCCATTGCCTCTCTGGAGGGAACCTCATGGACAACAGAAAAAATGCCGTCCTTATGCTTCTTCAGAAAATCATGGTAGGAGTTCGACTGGCCCTCGCCTGACGGAAGGGAGCCTGGCTGAAGGAAATTGACAGTCAGGTTGCCCAGACGTCCGGTAGCCTGCCAGGTGTCGATAGCCATAGGCTTGCCATGATCGGTTCCAACGGCCTTGATCTTCGCAGGTTTACGGATATCGGTCATTCCGAGTGCAGTCCACGCCGGCAATATCCCGGCGATGTTCTCGGAGAGCCATGTAACGCGGCTGACGGTTTGATAGTATTCCGGCAACTGAGCACAACAAGTTCCCAGCAGAAAGCAAGTCACAGCAAGACAGCGCAGAAGCTTCATCTGCCTCTCCATTTCTCAGAAATTCCCATAGCACTCAGTGACAAAACAACGATGATGGCGCAAGTTCGATTGTCAATTGCGAACAACTGCAGTTTGCGACGGAAACAAATTTACCGATCCATTAGAACCAAACATACTAAATAACAATTAGAAAGTAGGCGAGCAAAATGGCTCGGGTCTGAGAAAGCCATTCTCAGAAATTAGTGCCCGGAGTGATAGTGATGCCCCTTCAGAATCGTGAACGCACGATAGACCTGCTCCAGCAACACGGCTCGCGCCGGTCGGAGATTTTGAAGATCCTGGTCGGGGAAACGGGGAGTGCACCAAAGAACGGACAGTGCGTCGAGGAAAGGAGGTTGGGATAGACCTGAATGAGTGCAATGGGGTTCATCGCCAACCACGAGTTAGGTTTCAGCCTTGCTCTGCACGAGGATGTTGGCAGGATGGCGCAAGGCCCCGGCTTTCGAGGCTACTGTATGCCGTTCAGCTTCTGGTAGAGCCACATCGCGGTGAGAGCCATCAGAAATACCCCAGACCCTATGCTGAAGACGCGCATCGGGATGGTAAGCCGGTTGACCTTGGCCAGCAATTCCGTCTGCTCTTCGTGCATGTGCGAACTCGCATCATCCAGAAACAGTTGGTCGTCCCTGTGCATCATGAGTGTGCTCTTGTAAATCAGGAGGACGATCAGACCGATAGCGAACACTCCGAAGATCACCGCCACAATTGTCAGTGTCATATCCGGCTCCGTAGATTCCTCTGGTAATGGTCCTACATTCCAGCACGCAAAACTGATCAATATTGGTCATTCATGGCACCGCCATGGCGGTGAAGGGGCGATCTCTGCGATCCCAGAGTGCGCACCGAAAGCACAGGTGCCCCTTGTTCCGGTGTTTTTTCCTACTAGTTTACAGTCTGCGTCGCCGTGCCCGTGCTGCCGGTGAAGTTCGAGTCGCCGGAGTAGACCGCGCTCAGCGACTTCGTTCCCACACTGTTGAAAGTTTTGTCGAAGACCGCTTGTCCCCCGCTCAGCGTAACAGTGCCTAAGGTCTCACCGTTCTGCATAAACGTGACTGTGCCCGTGGCCGTGCCCCCGTACTCCGGCGCTACGGTTGCCGTTAGGGTTACTGATTGCCCCGTCGTTGAGGGATTAGGAGACGAGGCCAACGTAATCGTACTGGTGGCTTGGTTGATTGTCTGAACGAGTGGAGATGAGGTGCTGCCCTCAAAATTCGTATCGCCGGAATAGACGGCAGTCATGGACTTCATCCCCACGCTGTCGAAAGTTTTGTTGAACGCTGCCTGTCCGTTGCTGAGCGGAACTGTCCCCAGGTCCGTAGTTCCCTTGTAAAACGTGACCGTGCCCGTTGGCGATCCGGAGGCTGCGGAAACCATCGCTGTGAAGGTTACGCACTGCCCGGCGACGGAAGGATTCACGCTGGAACCTAGAGCGGTTGTCGTCGAAGTCCTGTTTACGATGACCTCATTAAGGACCGGTGAAGTGCTGCCCAGGTAGTTCGGATCGCCAGAGTAGACGGCGGTGATAGGTTTCGTGCCTGCCGCGCCGAAAGTATGGTTCAGGATTGCCTGCCCGCCGTTGAGGGTCGACGTGCCTAATGTCACAGTCCCTTTTGTGAATAGAACCGAGCCCGTGGGTGTGCCGCCGCCGGATTGCGGGGCTACGGTAGCCGTTAGAACCAGGGGCTGTCCAACCCCTGCCGGATTAAGGCTGGACGTTAAACTGGTTGCGGTTGACGCAATGAATTGTTTGTTGCTTGTTAGCGTACCGCTGGATGTGGTCACTGTTACGAAGCCGGTGGTCGCACTGGCGGGAATCGTGGCTCTTATGAAAGTGTCGGACACGACATTGAAACTGGCGGCGCTGCCATTGAAGGAAACGGCAGTTGCTCCCGTGAAACCCTGCCCCAAAATGCCGATGGTCGATCCAGCGGCGCCGGTGTTGGGGGTCAAGCTCACGAATGGAGCGGCTCCGATGTTCAGGCTGTAGAAAACGCCCTCCTCTTCTGTACCCCCATTTTCGTTGGCACCGTAGAGAATGCCGTTAGTATTCTGCACCAGACCCGAATACGGGTTTGCTAGGGCAGTTCCGGGGAAAGTGTACACAACGGAGAAGACTCCGCCCGTTGTGATGTCGAAGATGGTGCCGCAATTACAGCTAGGGTCTCCGCCTCCGCTATTCACGCCATAAAGATTGCCGTCGGTTGCCTGCACCAGGCCCGCATAAGGCGAATTTCCATCTGTGGTTCCATTCATGGTGTGGAGCACAGTGAGCGCACCCGTAGGGGTCATTTGAAATACTACGCCCCCACCGGTACTGCCTCCCTTTTGTGTCGTTCCGTAGAAATTCCCATCGCTGGCCTGAATCAGCGGACCGACAGGTGTTTGGCCGTGCGTACCATCGAAGTTGTAAAGCACGGTGAGCGTGCCCCCCGGCGTGATCTTGAAGATCACTCCCAGCCCATTCGTACCGCCAAATTGTGTCGTACCATAAAAATTCCCGTCTGTGCCCAGGACAAGCGGATCAGCCGGCCCACGCCCCTGGGTACCGCCGAACGCGTACAGCTCTGTGAACGCTCCCGTGAACGCTCCCGACGGGGTAATCTTGTAAATCGAACCGAAGGTGCTGCCGCCCCCGAAGCAGTCGGTTCCACAAGTGGTTCCGTAAAAGTTTCCGTCTGTGCCCTCGATCGGCGGTGCGAGGGGGAAGCCTCCGTCGTTCATGTTGGTAAAGTGATAGAGCGTCGTGAGGCTGCCGCTGGGCGTCATCTTGAACACGGCACTGCCGATGATCTGTTCCATTTGTCCGTTCACGTAAGTTCCGGAGGTGGTGCCATAGAAATTGCCATCCGTGCCCAACGTCAGGCCGCCCCTAGGATTTATGAGACCGTCGTCGCCGCCGTCGTCGAAGATATACAGCGTGGTGAGCGTTCCAGCGGGCGTGATGTTGTATGCAGCGCCGCCGAAGCCGCCGCCTGCCCCGCTGTACAGGTTTCCGTCCGTACCCTGGGCGATGATTCCGGAGTAGGTCGGATTTTCAGGATCGCCAGGGTTGCTACCGAAGTTATACAGCACAGAATATGTTTGGGCGTGTGCCTCGACAGCCGAAGCCGCAAGCAGTACTAACATTGTGAGCGCGGCCAGCAGTGGTTTGCGAATTTCAGAGCGCGGCTTAGAGGGCATGGCGTCCTCCTTGATGCTCGGAGGAGTGGCTGTCCTCCTAAGCGGAAGGCCTTCCAGTTAACTTCATCGGGCAGAGATGAGCAGCAGGCGGCTGCAAACGCGGGGCTCTCGAACGAAGTAGGGCGATGCTAATTCCTGGAGGGCGACGTGTCAATGATTGGCGTCCAGAAGAATTCAATCTCGTGCAATGACTGTAGGCGACCTTAGGCCAACGATTAAAATGGTTCGGCCCTCAACTGTCGTAAGCAGGCCATTTCACGTGACCGCTGCTCATTGAGTGGTATTACCACAGCGCCAACAATGATTGACTGCTGTTGAGAAAGCCCTCCTCAGAATTCAGTGTCCGGAGTGATAGGGATGCCCCTTCAGAATCGTGAACGCACGGTACACCTGCTCCAGCAACACGACTCTCGCCAATTCGTGGGCCATCGTCATCTTCCCTAAAGAGATCACGCTTTGAGCTGCGGACTTCGTCTCAGCGCTGAACCCGTTTGCGCCGCCGATCGCGAAGACCAGCGGCAACGGATTCCGGTCCTGATAATCTCCCAGGAATTTCGCGAACTGCTCCGACGAAAATTCTTTCCCACGCGAGTCCATCAGCACCAGCGTTGATTTCGCGGCGCCTTTGGCAGCGGCTCCGAATTTCGCCAGCAGATCGGCTTCGTCGCGCAGAACGAGTCCTTCGACCGGGGCATAGCGGGAGATCCGTTTGAGATATTCCTCGGTGAGCGAGGTGATCGCCGGCGCTTTGGTCTTGCCGATCCATGCGATCTTGATTTTCACGGGAAGATTTGATGGTGCCTGCGAGCGCCGGGATCAGGCTTTCACTTTTTTCTTCTTTTTAGGCGCTGCGGATTTCGGCTTGGCCGCGGTCTTTCTCGGCTTCGTTGCCGCCTTCAGATCGGCAGGTTCCAGCCGCTTGGCTGACTTCCACAGCCGTTCCAGATCGTAGAACTTGCGCGCCTTCTCCGAAAATATATGGACCACGAAATCGACGTAGTCGATCAGTATCCATTCGGCTTGCTTGTAGCCTTCGATGTTATTGGGATAGATGCCCGCCTTTTTGAGACGGAGCTCTACCTCGTCCGAAATAGCCTGAACTTGACGCGGGTTCGTTCCGCTGCACAGCACGAAGTAATCTGTAAATGCTCCCGACCCTTTTTCCAGTTCCAGAATGCTGAGTTCTTCGGCCTTCTTTTCGAGGCAGGCTTGAATGGCAGCGGAGACTTGTTTCTTGAGTTCGCTTTTCTTCATGCGGTGACGGACGATATGTTTTTCATGAGTTGTAATCGGCTGCTTGCGAGTTTATGCCGCGGCTACTTTCCCGCCTTCTGCGTGTCGGCTGCAGCCAACTTGCGCAGCTTGGCCATGGTTGCCGCGGACGGGTCTTTCCGCTTCCCGCTTTTGTTCCGCCGCTTGGTCTTGGTGACGTAGTGATTTTGCGCCATTCTTTCCCTCAATCCTCTGCGGCGGTTTGGGACGCCTGCCCTGGGTTGTTCCGGAAGCCGCTTCCTTTTTGCTTACCAGCGGCTCATTCCATAATAACTTGCTCCGGGCAGTTGCGGGGTGGGAGAGCTATTTATACAGCCCCATCTTCTTGATGTAATCCGCCACGGCGGGATCGAGAAACCGGCCCAGCGGCTTGCCGGCTGCTGCGGCCTCTCGGATCGCCGTCGCCGAGGCGGGCTGGCGCAGATCTTCCAGCAGGTGGATGGTCACTCCCGGGAGCACCAGATCTCCGCTCGCCGCCTGCTTGTGAAATGGCTTCGTGACCTCGGCTCGCGGACGCAGGCTTGGTGGAAGGGCGTTCGCTATATCGGCCAGCGAATATCCCGGCCGTCCCGCGACGATAAACTTGCACTCTTTGAATAACGCTTCCGCTTGGTGCCAACTCGCAATCTCCGCGAAGGCGTCCATCCCAATCAACAGAAAGAGCTGATCAGCCGCTTTAAACGATTGCTTCATGCGCCGGATCGTGTCGATCGTGTAATTCGGTTTTTCCTGCCGATCTTTACGGCTTGAAGGAATCTCTTCCGGCGCCTCCAGCAGCGAAGGCACAAATGCTTTTTCCTCAGCGGTCGCGAGCACCAGCATGGCGAAGCGGTGTATGAACGGCGCCAGCGGCCTGCGCTGCTTATGCGGAGGCAGGTTCGCCGGAACGAAACAAATCCGGTGCAGCTGGCAGCGCTCCATCGCTGCACGTGCCAGGGCCAGGTGCCCTTTATGCACCGGATCGAACGTTCCGCCGAAAAGGCCAATATTCATAGAAGCTTTTTGAACCCGGTTAGTCTCCAGTTTTGCAGCCTATTATGCAAGCGTTGTTATGTACTGCAGGCCCGGGGGAAGGCTTGGCGGTGCGAAAAGCTTCTCGCGTCAAATTACGCACAGAAGTCCGACCCGCTGGCCCTCGCCCGTTTGACCGACCTTTATCCGACGATCGGACAGTTATCTTCGGGGTAATCCTCCTTCCCGAAATGAACTCCTGTAACTATCGTGTTTCCCATTCTGGCACTAGTATGGGTTACATGCGAGTAACCCTCCCCCTACTCCGCATCCCGCCCGCCCGTGCGCCTATCTTGCGTTACGGGGTAGCTGTGCTCAGTACAGCCCTGGCTTTGATCCCGACCATTCTTCTGGCGAACGTATCGGAAAGCCGGTTGGCGCTGTTTGGAGTGGCGGTGATGGTGAGCGCCTGGTATGGCGGGTGGAAGCCCGGCATTGTGGCGACTGCTTTTGCCCTGACCGTCAGTGCCTACTTCTCGTTGGTTGGCGACCATACGCCAGATCAACTCCGCACCGCGATCCTCCGGCTCTCATTATTCTTTTTTATCGCCATGCTGATCTGCTGGCTGAATGCGGCACTGCGGTCAACCCAGGAGGAACTGCGGCGCTCCGAGGCCAACTTCCGCTCTCTGGTCACCAATGCTCCGTACGGCATCTGCAGCTGCGATGCGTCTGGAAAAATACTGGACGCCAACCCGGCCTTCCTCGATCTGCTGGGTGTGACGGCTCCCGAAGAGGTGATCGGGCAGCATATCTACAGCCTCTACGCCGAAAACGAGCAGTGGTTCGATCTCGCCGACTTTCTCCGCTCTGCCGTTCCTTTTAAGGGACTGAATGCGGAGTGGAAGCGCAAGGGCGGCACCACCGTTGTCCGCGTATCTGGACGCAGCGTCACCAACGGCCGCAAAGAAGGCATCGTCTTCGAGATTTTCGCCGAAGACGTCACCGAGCGCCGCGCCCTGGAGCAGCAGCTTCGCCAGTCGCAAAAAATGGAAGCTGTGGGCCGCCTGGCCGGCGGTATCGCCCACGATTTCAACAATCTGTTGATGGTGATCTCCGGCTACTCCGAATTTTTGCTGGAGCGCCTGGGTGCCGAACCTCATCTTCGGGGTCCTGCGCAGGAAATCGCCAGCGCTTCGGAGCGCGCCTCTTCGCTCACGCGCCAGCTTCTGGCATTCAGCCGCAAGCAAATGCTGGCTCCCCGGATTATCGATCTCAACGACATTGCCGGTGAGAATTTGAAGATGCTCACCCGTATGATCGGCGAAGACATCGACCTCGTCATGATTCCGGGCGCCGAGTTGTGGGCCGTACGCGCGGATGCCGGACAGATCGATCAAGTCATCATGAACCTCGCGGTCAATGCCCGCGACGCCATGCCCAGCGGCGGCAAGCTCACCATTGAAACCGCCAACGTCACGCTTGACGAAGAGTACGCCCGCTTCCACGCCCCACTTCGCCCCGGCGACTATGTGATGTTGTCCATTAACGACACTGGCGCCGGCATGGATCAGGAGACGCAGTCCCACATCTTCGAACCGTTCTTTACCACCAAGGGAACCAAAGGCACGGGCCTCGGCCTCTCGACGGTTTACGGCATCATCAAGCAGAGCGGCGGATACATCTGGGTCTACAGCGAGATCGGCAACGGAACCACATTCAAGATCTATCTGCCACGTGTGGCCTCCACGCGCGAGGCCGCGGCAAAAGTCGCCACTCCGGAGCGATTGCAAAGAGTTGAGCCGGGCACCGAGACCATCCTTCTGGTAGAGGACGAAGCCAATCTCCGCTATCTCGCCCGCCAGTATCTGGAAAAGCAGGGCTATCGAGTGATTGAAGCCGCCGATGGCGCTGTCGCCATGCAGATCGCGGTCGCTCATGAAGCGGTCATCCACCTTTTGCTGACGGACGTCATCATGCCCGGCATGAACGGCCGCGAACTGGCCCAGCGCATCTCCCAGATTCGCCCGAACGTAAAAATCCTCTACATGTCCGGTTACACCGAAAACGTGATCGGAGAAAACGGCACACTGGACGTGGGCGTGCGCCTGCTCCAGAAGCCCTTCAACCTTCGCGATCTAAAGACCAAGGTCCGCGAAGTGCTCGATGCAACTCCAACTCCCCCGGAGGTCGTTATGTCTTTGCAATCTGTTGAACCACAATCTGCCGTGCGGGCGAGCCAGACGCCAGCGTCGCGCGCGCAACGATTCCAGCTGCACTTGCCTTTGCGTTATCGCCGGCTTGGCGAAACCGACTGGCACGTGGGCACTACCGAAAACATCAGCCGTTCCGGCCTGCTCTTCCAGGCGGACGACGTGCTGCAACCCAACGCTCAACTGGAGATAAATCTGGTTCTGCCGCAGGAGATTGCAGGCCTCTCGGGAACAGAAGTTGTGTGCCGGGGAGAAGTCGTACGCACCGTCGACGGGGACGGCGGAAAGTTGAGTCCCGCTCTCGCCGCTCGCATCTTGCAATACCACTTCCAGCACGGACCATTGCCGCGAGCGTAGAATAGCGCGGGGTTTTGTGGATTATGGGGAAGGCGGCCGAAAGGCCGCCTTTTAATTTTCGCCCCGTGAATACGATATGTGTGGGGATGAACTTGGCAGCAGGTTCAAGTGTCCCTTCGGGGCACGAAGGCGAAGGGCACTCGACCCGGCGTTAAAACGCCGGGCTATTATCAGCGGTCCCTCCGGGACCCTTGGAGAATAGTGAACGCCTAAACCGCTTCCTGCTCGGCGTTCTTCAGATCTTTTTCCCGCAGCGCCTGTACTTCTTCCGCGATGGCGTACTTTAACGCCTCAATGCCTTTGCCCGTGACTGCCGAGATCTCATACAGCTTCAACTTTTTTTTCTTGGCATACTTCTTCAGCGCGGCCAGCTTATCTTTGTTAACCACATCGATCTTCGACGCAACCATGATGATAGGTTTCTCTTCGAGATGCGCTCCAAAACTGGCCAGCTCACCCAGAATTACCTCGACATCTTTCGCCACATCATCCCGTCCGCTCGAATCGGAGACGTCGACCAGATGCACCAGCAGCCGCGTGCGCTCGATATGCCGCAGGAACTGCGTGCCTAATCCCGCTCCGGTGTGCGCGCCCTCGATCAATCCCGGAATGTCGGCCACCACGAAGCTGATTTCATTGCGAGCATCGCCGACGGCAACTACGCCTAAATTCGGCTGCAGCGTCGTAAACGGATAATCCGCGATCTTCGGACGCGCCGACGAAATCCGCGAAATCAAGGTCGATTTCCCTACATTGGGATACCCCACCAGCCCGACATCTGCCAGCAGTTTCAATTCCAGCCGGTAGATACGTTCCTCGCCCGGCCTGCCTTCTTCATGCTCGCGCGGCGCCTGATGAACCGAGGTCGCAAAGCGCGCGTTGCCGCGTCCGCCGCGTCCGCCGCGCGCAATGATGAAGCGCTGATCGGCTTTGGTGAACTCGAATGCTTTCTCGCCAGTCTCGTCATCGTAGACGATCGTGCCAACGGGAACCTTCAGCAGCACATCGACGCCTTCGCGTCCCGTCCGGTTGGAGCCTTCGCCGTGCCGCCCGCGCTCCGCAGTGTGTTCGGGATTGAAACGGAAATGCACCAGCGTGTTGTGGCGCTCGCTGGATTCCATGACGACGTCGCCGCCCTTGCCGCCATCCCCTCCCGAGGGTCCGCCGCGCGGAACAAACTTCTCCCGCCGGAACGCCATACAGCCGTTCCCGCCGTCGCCGGCTTTAACCTTGATCTTTGCCTCATCAATAAACATAGGAAGCTCAACCGCCAGTCACGCCCCGCTTATCTCGAGAAACTCGTACCCGGCAAGCCATGTCCGCCGAATTCTGGATAAGCACATTCTCGATGAACTCATGTAATGTTTCTCGTAAACCTGCCGATAAAAAGTGAAAGGCGGACTGGCGCCTTCCAGATTTTGCTTTCTGTCCTTGACCGCTATGTCCTCGAACTTCATCGAACCGCAAATCGTCATGCCTCGCGATTATTGGCCTGCCGTGTTGCAGGAAACGATCATCGAAGTCTTCTCCACCATGGCGGGAGCTGGGGTTACCATTGCCTCCACAGATGCTCCCCTGGCGACAGAGCAATTCACCGCCCTGGTAGGGATCGCCGGTGCCATCCGCGCCACTTTCATCCTGCAATGCAACCAGACAGCATCCCATAGGCTTGCTGCGCAGATGCTGGGCGTCGTTCCAGAGGACCCTGCCTGTCAAGAAGCTTCGGCCGACGCGCTGGGCGAGATTTGTAATATCGTCGCCGGCTACTTTAAGGCCAAAGTCGGCTTGGGCGATACCTGTATGCTGTCGGTGCCGACCATCATTGTGGGGCGAAACTACAAGTTCCATTCGGCAAGGACGTTCGAAAGGCTGGAACTGGCCGTCTCTTATGAAGGGGAGACGCTTCTCGCAACCTTAGAAATCGCGAGATAGATGGAGGATTGGCGGCTGGAACGAGTTCCATCCGTCGCGGCGCTCTCGCCTCAAACCCAAGGCAGGAACGAGTGCCGCGAATGCTTCACCTACTCCACTTCCACCGGCTCAACCATTACGAACTTGCCCAGTTGTCCCTTGTTCAGGAACTTGATGCGTCCTGTGATCTTGGCAAAGAGAGTGTCATCTTTGCCCCGTCCGACGTTCAGCCCGGGTTTCACCCTCGTGCCGCGCTGCCGGATGATGATGGTCCCACCGGGAACAACCTGACCGCCGAATGCCTTGAATCCAAGCCGCTGCGAATTCGAATCGCGGCCGTTTCGGGATGTGCCTTGTCCTTTTTTATGCGCCATATAAATTCACTTCTCTGTGGCCAGTTGCCAAGTAAAACATTTGCCGAAGCGGGTAGTTCACCTCAGAGGCTAAAGCCCCGTATTGATTGGCTTTTGGCGGCACGACTGAAGTCGTGCCCTACCCAAAGCCTTCGTTGCCCAAGGCTGTTAGAAGCGAGACGCCAGTCTCTTTGAAGCTATTTCTTCTTGGCCGCTTTCTTGGCGGCCTTCTTGGGAGCAGCTTTCTTCTTCGCGCCGCCCTTTTTCGCCGCCGGCTCTGCTTCGTGCTCCTCGGCAGCAGCCTTCACCTTCTTCGGCTTGGCTTCTTTCTTCGGAAGCTCAGGAGCCTTGAAGCTCTGCCCGCCGAACGCGATCTCATTGATACGCACCGCGGTGTACGCCTGGCGATGCCCGCGGAGCTTTTTGTACTGCTTCTTGCGCTTGTAATGGAAGACCAGGATCTTTGCGCCGCGGCCCTCTTCTACGACTTGGCCGACCACGCGCGCGTCGGGCTGATTGCCGACTTGTCCTTCTTCGCCGGAAACTGCGACCACCGGGAACTCGACCAATCCATCGGTGCCGGTTCCAACCTTCTCTACTCGGATTACATCGCCGGGCGCCACCCGGTACTGCTTTCCACCGGCGCGGATAACCGCGTACATACGTCTGCCTCCGTCAAATGTCGTTTGAAATCAGCCCGTGAATGGCACGGAACCTACATAGCAAAACCCTTGGGCACACACGAACGCTGTCAACGGGCCTGCTGATTTCTCTGCTTGCTGTGTTTTCCGCCTCGGCGCTTCAGCAGCCCAGGCAGGCGTCCCCAGAACGGGTCGGCGAGTACAGTCAAACTTCACTATTTTATCGTGCGTTGTGGAAATCGGTCAAACAAAAGAGGAAAGAGGATTAAGAAGTACCCTGTGGACCTCTGTGACCCCTGTGGTGAAAACCCGGGCGAGCGCCACTCCAATTTGTGCTTCGGCCCCGCCTGTGCGAGAATTCCGCCGGATTTCAGGAGGAAACTAGAATGCTCAAGCGTCTCCTTACTGTTTCGCTGTGCCTGCTCGTCCTTGCCCTGTCCGGCTATGCGCAGACCAAGAAGTCAGCGATGAAGAAGTCGTCCGCCAGCGCCGCTCCCGACAAAGCCTATCTCCAGAAGATATGGGATGGCTGGGCGACTCTCGATCCTGCCAATACCGCCAAGTACTACGCCACCGGTCCGCATACGTTCTTCGATATCGCGCCCCTGAAATACAACAGTTGGGACGAATATCAGAACGGCGTCAAGGGCGTTCTCGCTGGCTACAAGAGCGCGAGGTTCACAGTCAATGATGATGCCGCGATCCATCCGCACAGCGACTTGGTTTGGGCCACTGCCACCATCAAAGAGGAAATGACGGACAAGGCGGGAAAAGTTCAGATGGGCAATTTCCGCTGGACCGTAGTGTTCGAAAACGAAGACGGCAAGTGGCTCATCGTGCACGAGCACGTATCAGCGCCATTGCAGTGAAGCAGTGAAGCAGGGGCCAGGGATCAGGGATCAGAGACTAGTAACCAGAGACCAGAGATCAGAACGGTAAGCAGTGGTGTCCAGAAAATAACTCTGACCCCTGACCCCTGACCCCTGATCCCTAGCCCCTGATCTCTGTCCCCTGGTTCGCTGCTTTTCAGTACGACTTCCAGAAGAAATAGACTGTCATACCCGCGCCCACCAGTACCACAAACCACCGGATCCAGGTCTGCGGCGATTTCATGGCGTAGTGCGCGCCGAGAAATCCGCCGGCGATTCCCCCAGCGATCATCACGGTCCCGTGCTTCCAATACACGGCGCCCGCCACGACGAACGTGATTACGGCAACGCCGTTGATCACAAATCCCATTACACTCTTGAGCGCGTTCATGGCATGAATGTCTGTCATGCCCAGCGCCGCCAACATCGCCAGCATCACGATACCCATGCCTCCGCCGAAGTAGCCGCCATAGACGGCAACGCACAATTGCAGGAAGGTGGCCGCGACTAGCGCGCCGCCAGCAGCTTCATGCTCAATCACGGAACGGCGTCCACCCGCGATCTTTTTTCCGAAAGCAAACAATAGAGTCGCTCCCAGGGTGAGCCACGGCAACACGCGCATGAAGGTATGCGCCGGAGTTTTTAGCAGCAGTAGCGCGCCCGTCAGCCCGCCGACCAGACTCGCACCGAGCAGCGGGAGCATCACTTTGCGGGGTACGTCCAGTCGCTTGCGGTACGCCCCGCCGCTGGCCGCCGCGCCCGTCCACAACGCGATGGTGTTGGTTGCGTTCGCGGGAATTGGCGGCACGCCCGTGAACAGCAAAGCGGGAAACGCGATGAAGCTGCCACCTCCGGCAACGGAGTTCAGCGCTCCCCCGAGGGCTCCCGCGAAAAAAAGAAAGAGGATGGTTTCGATCGCCAAGCAGCTAGGTGTATCAGAAACTTCTTCCGTCCACCAAATCCACTAACGTTTCGCATTCCCCTGCGTCTGACCCATGGGTACATCCATGACGAAAATTCTCTTGCCGTTTCTCTTCCTCGCTTCCATGCTCGCAGCCCAACAACCGGCGCCTCAGGCGAATCCGTGTACGGTCTCGCAACAGAAACAATTTGAGTTCTGGGTTGGCGAATGGGACCTTAGCTGGCCCGGAAGCAAGCCGGGCGAGACTATGCACGGCACCAACACCATCAAGCGCATCATGGACGGCTGCGTGGTGCAGGAAAATTTTTCCGGTGGAGATTCCATACCGCTGCGTGGAACCAGTGTCTCCACCTTCGATGCCGCATCGGGCCACTGGAAGCAGACCTGGGTCGACAATCAAGCCGGCTACCTCGATTTCGTTGGCGACTTTAGAGACAGCCAAATGATCCTTCAACGCGAAGCCTTTCTCAACGGCAAGAAAATCCTGCAACGTATGGTCTGGAAGAACATCACTGCAAATGATTTCGATTGGAGTTGGGAATCTTCGAGCGACGAGGGCAAGACCTGGCAGGTGAATTGGCCGATCCATTATAAGCGCATGCGTTAACAGTTCCGCGCGATTACGTCTGTAACCACTGGCACGCAGTCTTCCGAAACATCCCGCCGCAGTTAGGGTTCATCTATATTGGTGGGGATTTATGCGTTATTCAACTTTCCTGTGCGCCGTTTTTCTGATTTCTAGCGTGGTTTGGGGACAGACCCAGCCATCGTCCGGTATTCCTTCAGGGCAATCGGGCCAACAGAACATGCCCGGAATGTCGGGTCACGACATGTCGAACATGAACATGAAAGGCATGCCTGCGGATTCCGACAAGGACGCCGGCGATGCCTCCAATCCCATGGTGCATACCATGGAAGGCCACATGGATATGGGCCCGCATATGAAGATGACCGACTTGCGTTCGCCGAAGCCGGGAGACGCCGCGCGCGCCCAGCAGGTTGTTGAAGCCGCGCGCCAGGTCGCCCAGAAATATCAGGATTATCACGTCGCTCTGGCCGACGGCTTCAAGATCTTTCTCCCCAATGTTCCACAGTCGATGTACCACTTCACCAACTATGCATATGGATTCGAGGCACGGTCCAGCTTTAACCCCGAGCATCCGACTTCGCTGCTCTACGAAAAACACGGCGACGATTACAAGCTCATCGGCGTGATGTACACCGCTCCCAAGCGCTTCACGGAAGATGATCTTGATGCCCGCATTCCTCTCAGCGTGGCGCAGTGGCACGAGCACGTGAACTTCTGCCGGCCTCCGGCGGGCATGTCACGGGAGGAAAAGTGGCAAGGACTCCTCGGTCCGAATGCGCAGTTCGGTCTGAAGGGATCGATCCACACGCAGGAAGCTTGCGACGCCGCTGGTGGCACGTTCCTCCCGGTAGTTTTCAATTGGATGGTGCACGTCTATCCGTTCGAGAAAGATCAGGCCAGTATCTGGTCGGTCGATCGCCAGCACGCGGACACCCATTAACGATAAGTTCTCGTCGCCTTCCTTATCTGGCTAGAAATGCCCGCCCGATCGCGCATCGATATACATCGATGTAATGTTACTGGCGTGTTACGTCAGCATCACAAAACAACCACACTCTGTTGGCGCTTTTTCACCACGCTAACACCGCAAACTTCTGCTATCCGAAGGATTCCAGCTTCGTCCAATCAAGCGTGGGGAAAATTGAAACTCAGGGAACTTCGGCGCAGCAAACTTCGTAATCCCTGAGGTGCGCCGGCGTAGAAGTGACGCCGGCAATTTGAGCAGAAAAGATTCGCGGGGTCTGGGGATTCTCTCACTCTCGGTTTGGCGGCCCAGGTGAGAAAACCCCCAAAGCGGAAAGCAGGCGTGGCCTGCACCCAACCCCGGCGGCAGCATTGTAGGCGATTCGTGCGGAAACACAAGTGTTTTCTCGCGCTGTCGCGAACCGGGCCGCCCTAACCGATCCCGATGTGAGTTCGGGAAATCAAAAGGAGCAGCCATGAAGTTCGCGACAATTTCGAAAAGCCTGATTTTGGGAGTAGCACTGCTGTTGGCCTCGAGCGCATTCGCGGCCAACAAAGCTAATTTCACGTTCAACGATCCGACCACTGTGAATGGAACCAAGCTGAAGGCCGGTGATTACAAACTCGAGTGGGACGGCACCGGCTCGGAGGTTCAGGTTAGCTTTATCCAGGGCAAGAAAGTGGTTGCCAAAGTACCCGCAAAGTTAGTCGACCTGAATAGCAACTCGCAGAACGATGCCGCCGTCGTCAACAACAACGGTGACGGGACAACCACGTTGACCGCTCTCCGCTTCGCTGGAAAGAGATACAGCCTCGAACTCGGTGAGGCCAGCGACGGCATGCAAGCGGGATCCAGCAAGTAAGTTATTTCGGACCTAAATGGGAGGGGAGCAGATGTGTGCTCCCCTTTTCTTCTCGTATGTTTCGCTCTCTAGTTCTTCACTGTCATCGCATCGGAGTCCACGGCCTTCTTGCCGGTGACGCCTTCCAACCCCGCTAACACTCCGCGATAATCGTTCTTGTCGCACTGCATCGCGAACCTCCGTCATAGGTGACTTTGTAGGAGTTATCCCCCGCCACTACGGCAAGGGGAATTGCGAAACCCATCAGAAGTGCAAGCAGTCTGTTCATACGGTCCCTCAATCGAAGATGTGGAGAGGTCCCGTACGCGAACTATGCGTCCAACTTCTCCATGGGCATGGAAAACTTCGGGGGAACGAAGTTCTGGGACCCGGCATTGTGCTCGCTGCGGGGGACTCAGGCAGTGATTGAACGCACAATAAAAGGGATCCCCTCAGAGGCTATAAAGCCCATCAGCTCCGCCGGTTGGTACGGCATCGCTGAAGCGATGCCCTGATACGAACCCTTCACCGATTCAATCATCGCAGACGGACGATTCGTATCAGGGCACGCCTTCAGGCGTGCCGAACGAGCTGATAAGACGAGGCGTCAGAGGCTGCAAAAATAAAGGGAGCGCCTTGGCGCTCCCAAAACTGACCCTGATCCCTGGCCCCTGCTTCTCAGTACTTCGGCACTTTCGGATCCACCCGATCCGACCACGCCGTAATCCCGCCCGCGAGATTCGTTACTTTGTTGAATCCGGCCTGCTGCAAGAACGCGACGGCCTTCGCGCTGCGTCCGCCCATCTTGCAATGGACGACGATCTCGCGGCTCGAATCCAGTTCATTCACGCGTTTCGGAAGATCGTTCAGCGGAATCAAATATCCGCCAAGGTTGCAGATCTGATACTCATGCGGCTCGCGCACATCGAGCACGAACAGATCTTCTTTCGCGTCCAGACGCCGCTTTAGTTCTTCCACTTGAATTTCCGGAACTCCGCTGCCCACGGGCTTTTCCTCCCCACGAATGCCGCAAAACTCGTTGTAGTCTATCAGCTTCGTGACCGTCGGATGCGTCCCGCAGACCGGGCAATCCGGATTTTTCCGCAGCTTGAGTTCGCGGAACTTCATGCCCAGAGCATCGACCAGCAGCAGCCGGCCGATCAGCGGATCGCCAATGCCGAGAATCAGCTTGATCACTTCCGTCGCCTGCATTACTCCGACAAGGCCGGGGAGGATGCCGAGCACTCCACCTTCGGCGCAGGACGGAACCAGACCCGGCGGTGGCGGCTCCGGATACAGGCAGCGGTAGCACGGGCCGTCCTTCGTCGCGAACACACTCGCTTGTCCTTCGAAACGGAAGATCGATCCGTAGACGTTGGGCTTGCCCGTCAAAACGCAGGCATCATTCACCAGATAGCGCGTCGGGAAATTGTCGGTGCCGTCTGCGATGATGTCGAACTCGCGAAACAGCTCCAGCGCATTCGCGCTGCTCAGCCTTGTATCGAATGTCCGCAGATTCAGAAACGGATTGATGCCCTTCAGCTTGTCGGCCGCGGAATCCAGCTTCTTGCGGCCCACGTCGGCGGTCGAGTGGATGATCTGCCGTTGCAGGTTCGTGTAATCGACAACGTCGAAGTCGACCAGGCCGAGTGTGCCCACGCCCGCCGCTGCCAGGTACAACGCCATCGGCGAACCCAGCCCTCCAGTGCCGATGCATAGCACGCGCGCCGCTTTCAGTTTTTGCTGACCCTCCATGCCAACCTCGGGCATGATCAGGTGGCGCGAGTAGCGCAGGATTTCATCCTTATTCAGTGTGACCGGAATTTCTGTGGTGGTAGCCATAAAGTCCTCGTTGAATTTTGACCTGCTGGAAATCGGCGAAACGCGCTGCGAGACACTACCGACAGGAAGGGGAACAGCAACAACAACGCATTGTGCAGGAAGGAGTCATGCGGCTAGTTCAAGCCCCCAGCAATCGACGGCACAATCGAAATGTTATCACCGTCTTTGAGCGCAGTCGCTTCTTTCTGCAGGTAGCGGATGTCCTCGTCATTGAGGTAGAGATTGACGAAGGCGCGCAGCTTCCCGTCCTCGGTGTAGAGGTGCTTGCGCAGGTCGGGATGCTGCGCCACCAGCGCGTTCATGGCCTCGCCGACGGTCTGTCCCTGCACGTCGACCGAAGCCTGCTTGCCCACATACTGCCGCAAAGGCGTAGGAATATGAATCTTGCTCATAGGTCTCATGGTAAGAGATGCGCCGGGCAGGCGGCAAGATTCAGGAGAGAAGTGGGCTTGAGGATCGGGCCAGGCGCCAAAGGTGCGACTTCTCGCCCCAATCGCCAAAACATGTGCGCACATCCTTCCGCCAAGCAGGAATGCCAGTCGTTATAGCTTCTTACGGTGATCGGCATCACTGACAAAGGCGTGTTGTTGCGGTACAAAGCCAACGCTGACCTCTGCGAACACGCAGTACTCCCAATCAATCGCGTCGGGGTGCTAGCCACTTAACGGGGCCAGTGTCCGGTATGCGGAAAGTCTTCCTTTAGCCCTCCCATCTCAGTACTGCGAGGAGGCTTTCATGTTGCGTTCTATTAATATTCTGGCCCTGCTGTTGGCGACGTTAACGATTTTAGCGTGCGGTGGTGGGAAAACCACGGTCGTGCAGATCACCAACAAGATCACGACTCTGCCTGCTGGACAAACCTATCAATTTACGGCCAACGTGGAGCATACCCAGAAGATGGGGGTCACGTTGTCACTCAGCGGGGCGGGCACATTTGTGCAAACCGACCTGACGGCAACATACCTTGCTCCGCCGGCACCGCCGACGCCGAATTCCGTAACCGTAACTGTAACTGCGGCGAACGGTTCCGGCGTCTCCGACTCCGATACTTTCACTATCACAGCTGCCGCTGGCCCGGTGGTCAGTATCTCGCCGGCTACCCTCACAGTTACAGCAGGCGGAGCCGCGACCACACTGGCCATCGCGGTGACGACGGACGACCCCAGCGACATTCTGACCGCTGCGGTTTCTAGCTCGTCTGCATGTGACAGCGGACTCTGTGGGACGTTCGGCTCCATTGACGGTGCACCCGGAGGTGGTGCCTACACCGTGCAGTACACTCCGCCGAGTTCGGTGACAGCGTCTGCGCTACAGACAATCAATGTCACATCAAGCCTTCCGAATTCCACGATGGGAACGGCATTTGTGACGATTAACCCGTAGCAGCGAAGTGCGCGCACGTGCGTGCGCACTCTAGTAAATATTTACGGTCACGAGTTCCCAGTTTGGGGACTTGGGGACCTTCTCGCCCGCGACGCCCGGGTCCTCAGGAAACTCCTTCGCTGATCCTCCCAAGCCACTTATCCGCCAGCTTCCCCATCCCTAAACTCTCTCAGGGAGAAATTCCAATGACCATCTTCGATCCGAATCGTCCCAGAGTGATCGATACTGGCGGGCATGCCGGCACGCTGCTTCGTCTGATCGGAATCGGAGTCGCAGCCTTCATCCTCGTTATCATGGCGTTCAATTGCGTAACCCGCGTTGGCACCGGCCACGTCGGCGTGCTCACGCTTTTCGGCAGAGTCACGGGTGAAACCCTTGGCGAAGGCATTCACGTCATCAACCCGCTCAAGACTAATAACGAAATGTCGATCCAGACCCAGACGATCAAGGAATCGGCCAGCGTGCCTTCGAGCGAGGGTCTGATGATGAGCCTCGACACTTCCCTGATCTACCATCTCAACCCTGACCATGCTGCCGACGTGTTCCAGAAGATTGGTGCGGATTACGAGAATGTGGTCGTTGAGCCGACACTGCGTTCCGCGATCCGTGAATCGACCGCTTCGCACACCGCCAACGCTCTCTATACAGGCGAGCGAGAGATGGTCGCGAAACAAATCTTCGAGCAGGTGAATGAACAACTGACCAAGCGCGGCCTCTCGGTCGAAAACGTTCTGCTGCGCGACATCCAGTTGCCCGCCACGCTCAAGGCCTCAATCGAAGCCAAGCAGCAGGCCGAGCAGGAAGCTCTCGCTATGAACTTCCGCCTGCAAAAAGAAACGCAGGAGGCGCAACGCAAGCGTATCGAGGCAGCCGGCGTGCGAGACTTCCAGCAGATCGTTGCCCAAGGCATCACGCCATCGCTGCTCGAATGGAAGGGCATCGAAGCGACCGAGAATCTGGCGAAGAGCGCGAACTCGAAGGTCGTCGTGATCGGCAACAACAAGAACGGCCTGCCGTTGATCCTGGGACAGTAAGTGAATCGGAGAGCCACCCATCCTCATGTGGCGACACCCGCCTTTGACCGTCCGGCGGCCGCAAGGGCGACTTCTTCCATCGGCTGCTAACATGAACTTGTGTCGGCCTTGCTGGAAGTTCGCAATCTGACGATTGAATTCCCGCAGCAGAGAGCTGCGGCCCGTCAGGCCGCTGGACCCATTCGACTCCCTCGTTCCTCGGTCGCTCAGGGCAAGCTCACGGGGGCGGCTGTCCCCACACAATCTTTGTCTCTGCAAGCCGTTCGCGATCTCAGCTTCTCGATCGCGCCGGGTGAAGTGCTCGGACTCGTCGGCGAATCCGGATCGGGCAAATCGATCACCTCGCTGGCCATCATGCGACTGCTGCCGCCGCAGGCACGCGTCTCTGGCGAAATGGCGTTCACGGAGAACGGAAGCGGCCCGCGAATCCTCAACACACTCGATGACGAATCCATGCGCCAACTGCGCGGGTCGCGCATCGCCATGATCTTCCAGGAGCCGATGACCGCTCTCAATCCCGTGATGCGCGTGGGAGAGCAGATCGCCGAAGCCGTCCGCGCGCATCAGGCACTTTCAAAGAGAGACGCTTGGCAACGAGCCGTCGATGCCATGAACGACGTTGCAATCCCCGATGCAGGCCGCCGCGCGCGCGACTATCCGCACCAGCTTTCCGGCGGGATGCGGCAGCGTATCGTGATCGCCATGGCCATCGTGAATCGTCCGCAGTTGCTGATCGCCGACGAGCCCACGACCGCACTCGACGTGACCATTCAGGCGCAAATTCTCGCGCTGCTCGCCGACCTGCGCCAGAAGTTCGGCCTCGCCATGCTGTTCATCTCGCACGATCTTGCCGTGGTGTCGGAAGTCGCTGACCGTGTCGCTGTCATGTATGCGGGAACCTTGGTGGAATTGGGAGCGAAGCGCGACATTTTTCAGAGCGCTGCGCATCCTTATACTCGCGGCCTGCTGCGGGCTGTGCCAGATCTCAAGACCGATCGCAATCGTCCGCTGGAGACGATTGAGGGTACGGTTCCGGCGCTGCAGAACCTGCCTCCGGGATGCGCCTTCGAACCGCGATGTGATTTCCGTGTTGCAGAATGTGCGCGAGCGTTGCCGCCGCTGGTCGAGGTTGCCGCCGGACATTGGGCCCGCTGCCCGGTGATCAATCCTTAATTATCAATCCCTAATGCGTGCGTTCGATCTGATCGCGATAGATCCAGAGCGTGGCGAAAAACAGAGCGATCAAAACTAAATGCGTCCAGTATCCATACTCGAAATACATTCCGAGCCAGGGCTGAACGAAATATCCCGCCAAGCCTTTGAAGTGGACCATGTACGGATGCGCCGCATCGGGCGCGATGGGCGACCACCGGGGGATTGCGAAGGATGTTGCGAGCTGCCCCAGCGCGTTGAGGCAGAGTAGCGCGAAGACCACCTTGATCAGAACGGGCGCTCTTCCCTTAAACTGAAAACTCATCGACCGGATTCTATACCGTCGCCGCCGGTCGCCTTTAACGCGCAAACGGCCAGTACAGTCTATAATCGGCAATTCGTCCGGTGATCCGTGCGCATACTGCTGCTCAGTGACATCCATGCCAATCTGGAAGCTCTTGATGCCTGCATCGCGGCTGCTCCTTCGTACGACGAGGTTGTGAATCTTGGGGACATCGTTGGCTACGGCGCGAGCCCCAATGAGGTCGCGGAGCGATCGCGCGCACTGGGGAAAATTTTCGTTCGGGGCAATCACGACAAAGCCGCGACGGGCCTGATGAATCTCGACGACTTTAATCCCATGGCTTCGGCCGCTGCGATCTGGACCCGTGACCAGCTGACGCCCGAGAATCTGCAATGGCTGCGTGAGCTTCCGCATGGACCGGTGTCGTTGCCCGACTTTCCGGACGTGCAACTGGTCCACGGCTCGCCCAACGATGAGGACGAGTATGTGGTCTCGCTCGGCGATGCGCTCGCGCCGCTGATTACCCTCACCATCCCGTTGACATTCTTCGGACACACTCATCTGCAGGGCGGATTCTTCGCGAACGGATCGTCCGCGGACGGCTTTCGGCCAGAGTACCGGACTGTGGGACAGGCGGAGTCGGTTCCGCTGCAATTGAAAGAGAATGCGCGCTACCTGATCAATCCCGGATCGGTCGGGCAGCCGCGGGACGGAGACTGGCGCGCCGCGTTTGCCATGTTCGATACCGACGCGCAGGTGGTTCACTTCCACCGCGCGCCTTACAACCTCAAAGCCGCGCAGGATCGCATCTTCGACGCGAAGCTTCCGGCAAGGCTGGCCACTCGGCTGGCAGCAGGCCGATAGAGTTGGTCTTCTTTTTTTCACGTTTTCTTCACGCCTTTTCTTCACGACGCCTTCACGCCGCCTGGGTACCCCCGGGGTATGTTCGTTTTTTTGGTCGCTGCAGCTAAAATCTTCATTTCAAATGGTTTGCGCTGGCGAGACCGAGTTTTATCGCCGCAAATTCTTGATTCCAGAGACTTTACACGCAAAATATTCCAAAATAAGGGCTTACACCTCGTTTGTGACCTGTGGTCATTTTCGATCGTTTGATGCAAAATATTCATTTTAAATGACTTAGGCTTGCGTACTTGTAGTTCGACGGCTGCAAAATATTGAGGGGCAAGGACTTAATCGTAAAATATTGGATCTAAGGGAGTTAATCGAGGGACTCGAACCCTCGAGCGGTTGCTCTTTGTCCAACGAAAAACCCACGGATTTCCCTTGCCCACCAAGCTGGTGAAGATATGCATCGCGCATGTCACCAGTGTGAACTTCTTGTTTTGAGGGTCAAGGTCACATGTCACAAGACGGAGGGAAATTTGTGAGGAGGGCTGTGGAAAAAGGTAGGCCGGCAGCGGTGGTAATCCCCATCCTGACTCCGCAAACTACGCGGAGCCAAGGATGGGCAACCGCCATTCCAAAATCGAAGAGTGGGCCGGGTCTGCGTAAGCTTTAGAAACGTTGAACACGCTTAAGGGCCGATGCGGTAGATGACCCCACAGCCAGGTTGGTTGTCGATGCCTGTGCAACCGGGATCGCCGCCTTGCGGCGTCATGCCATAAACGCCGGTGCTGTTCAGAACAAGGTTTCCCGAAAGTGGCCCCCAACCGTCCGGGCCGCCCTCCAAACTGTAGAGGCCGCTTTCATACCAGCCACCGCCGCCTGTTGTTTTAGAGAGACGAAACACGGTCCCACATCCATCTTCGCAGTTTGAACTATCACCGCCTCGTGAAGTCGTGCCGTAGAGATTGCCGCGCTGGTCCATGACCAGCCCCTGATAATAGGGGAACGCGCCTCCGGGACCCTCGAAGCTGTACAGATCAGTCCAAGTCCACTGCCCGATGACTGCTGGATTTGGCTGGAGGCTGAAGACGTCCCCGCTGCATGCTTGACCGCCGAGATGCGTCTCGCCGTAAAGGATTCCAGATTTATCCAGGACCAGCGGGCCGCCCGGTCCCCCGCATCCTCCGGGAAATTCGTAGAGCATCCTATAGGCCCACGACGCTCCATTGGGAATAAGCTCAAACGCCACTCCCCCCGGCTCTATCGTTTGATAGCCGCCGTACATAGTTGTCCCAAAAACACAAACTTGCCCCGCGGCAGCGCCGCAAAGTTCAGGGAGGCCTAAGGTGACCCCAGCAAATGGATTGGCGCCATCGGTCCGATCAAATGTGTGCAAGACCGTTTCAACCCATGTGTTTTCTGCGCCGTGGTGGATCGGACTTAATCGGAAAACCACGCCACAGCCGGGTCCATTGAAGTCGCAGTTGCTGTCCCCCCCATAGGTGGCTGTCCCGTATACGTTCCCGTGCGAGTCCAGCGCCAAAGAGCTTCCCGGATTCGCGCCGTCGGACTGGCCTGTGAAACGGTACAACACTTTCTCTGTCCAACCACTCTCCGATTTTTTTAATTCGAACACCGTCCCGCACCCAGTTCCCCCGCAGCCAAAGCCGCCGGCGCCCGTTGTGCCGTAAAGATTTCCGGCCGGGTCAAAAATAAGCTCACTCACCGGGTTGGCGCCGTCGGAGCCCCCTTGGAATGTATAGAGCACTTTGAACCTCCACTGAACGGCTCTGCCGTCGTTAACGGGCGATAGTTCGAAAACCGTCCCGCAGCCAGCGAAAGGGTACGTGCAAGGCCCGCTTCCATACTGCATTGTGGTGCCGTAGAAGTTGCCTTCGTTGTCCGATATGAGTCCCGCGTATGGAACTCCTCCATCGCTGGAGCCGGTGAAGGTGTATAGAACGGTTTCAGTCTGTGCCCGAACCTGCATCGCAAGGGCGGGAATCAACAAGACTGCAAGGCACCCTATTACGCGAGCTTCTTTGCGAGGATTTGTGCATGGATGTTTCACTGATAGGAAACCCTCTGAGAAAGCGATCCGGAGCCGTTAGGCACGCTTAAGGGCCGATGCGATAAATGACGCCGCAACCCGCTCCGAAGCCCGTACAGCTTAGATTGCCACCCGAAGGGGTCATCCCGTAGACTTCCCCGCTACTGCTCACTACAACATTCCCAGAGAGAGGGCGAAGACCGTCTGCACCGCCTTGCATGCTATACACCCCACTCTCATACCAGCCACCACCGGGCACCTTCGTAAGGCGAAATACAGTCCCGCACCCGGCTTGGCAGTTTGGACTATCGCCGCCGTCTCCTGTCGTGCTGTAGAGGTTGCCATGCTTATCCATCACTAGTCCCTGATATAGGGGAAACGCGCCTCCCGGTCCCGTGAAGCTATAGAGGTTCGTCTCCAACCAACTTCCGGCAACAGCGGCATCCGGCTGAAGGCTGAAAACGGCCCCGCTGCAGAACTGGCCTCCTAAATGGGCCATGCCATAGAGCGTTCCCGATTTGTCTAAGATCAGCGGACCGCCTGGTCCACCACACCCATCAGGAAATTCATAGATCATGCGATACGCCCATGAGGTTTCAGTTGGAACGAGCTGGAATACCACTCCCCCAGGCTCTATCCTGCCGTAGCCGCCGTTAGTAGCTGTTCCAAAAATGCAAACTTGCCCAGTGCCCTCAGCACCTCCGCAGAAGTTGGCGGGAGCTAAAGTGACCCCAACGTAGGGATTGGCACCGTCGGATGCTTCGAAAGTGTGCAAGACCGTTTCGGGCCAGGTATCCCGTTCACCGTTGCCCGGGGGGCTCAATTGAAAAACCACGCCACAGCCGGGCCCGGCGTTGTCAAAGTAACAGGTGTTGTCGCCACCATACGCGGTCGTTCCGTATATGTCTCCCTGCGAATC
Organism: Terriglobia bacterium; assembly: GCA_963711365.1. Classification (GTDB taxonomy): domain Bacteria; phylum Acidobacteriota; class Terriglobia; order Terriglobales; family Acidobacteriaceae; genus Sulfotelmatobacter. The sequence continues at coordinate 78,254 of CAVQDY010000008.1, forward strand.
GAGGGTCACGGAGCCCACAGGATCCTCGCCGTCGGACTCCCCAGTGAAGCGATACAATATCTTTTCTACCCATTCGTTGCCTGATCGCTCTAATTCGAAGACTGTCCCGCAGCCTGTGCCCTCGCATCCAGTGCCGCCCCAGGCGGTTGTCCCATACAGATTGCCCGAAGAATCAAAAACGAGATCACTTGACGGGTCAGCGCCGTCCGAACCGCCTTGGAATGTGTAGAGCAGTTTGAAGGTCCATTGAACATTTCCGCTATCGTTAACCGGCATCAACTCAAAAATTGTGCCACAGCCCGTAAAAGGAAATGTGCATGGTCCGTTCCCGTATTGGGTTGTGGTTCCATACAAGTTTCCGTCTTTGTCGGATATGAGTCCTGCATAGGGAACGCCTCCATCGCCTGAGCCGGTGAAGGTGTACAGGACGGTCTCGGTCTGTGCCCGAACCTGCTTTGGAAGAAGGCGGAGAATCGAACAGCCTGCAAGAAGCACCCTACGAAACGCAGTCTCTGAGGATTTGTGTAGAGGAATTTCATGGATGCAGTGCTCCTTGCGAAAGCCAGTTCGTGATTCCCGGCTTGCCGATCGCTTCAACGAAGACCGTGCTTCCGCTCGGAAGACCATAGCCGCTGATGTCTATTCCAGAACATGAGACGCTGGGATAGTTTGGAGACCAGCCGCAGCCTGCCTCGTTGTTGGTGATATTGTGGCTCACTAAGTAGTAATTCGTGCCGTCCGTTGTGTAATAAAGGTCGTAATGATCTATCGTGTTGTAATTGGCGAGTCCACCCGGATCCCTCACCGCATTGTCGAAATTAAAAACCCACTTAAGCGTACTGCCGCTGACGGTGGGCTTGAAACTTGAGCTTTCAATGCAATTATCGATGCCTGTTTCGATCTCGGTACCCTCTTCATAATCGTCCCAGGTTGCAACCATCATCCACGGCAGCGGATTATTTGCCTGGGTGTACCAGTTCGTTGGATAGCCATTTGCCTGGCCCATTTCACCCCAGCTATTAACCCACGTTGTCCCGCAGCCCTGGGTAGCGACTCGTGCCGCATACCAGCCCGGAGCGTTTGGACTGTTGGTCATCAGATCATCAAAACCTTTGAATGCCCCACCCATTAGCAATAGTTGATGTCCTCCGTAGCCGGTACAGCCGTTTAGCAGACCTCCATTTGCCTTACAAATCGTGTGAACTGAACTATAGTAAAAATTGTCCAGGGCTACCTCTGTGCTACCAGTCGCCGTGCTGCAATTCCCGTTCACCCACGTTCCGGTGCAGTAGTTGTATTGCTGCGTTTGGTTGGTTACTTGTCCTGCTGTTCCAGCCACCCAAGGGTTAGGCCAAGCGTAACACCCGTCGGAGTACAGGTGACCGCCGCCGCCCATAATGGGGCAGCCACCGCTGCCAACGAAGATGAAGTAGTAGTTGTTCGTGCCGAATAGTGAGTCTGCCTCCGAGCGCACCTGCGCGTAAACCGCCTGAAAGCACACCGTAGAAGAGTTGCATTTCTGTTCTTGTCCGCTTACTGAGTTGTAAACGCAACTCGGAAGGCTGGTGCCGCACTGCGAGAAATCATTGGCCTCACTCTGGAAGAAAGCGATGATTGGAAGACCCCCCGGAGCCGTATAGGTCGATGAAATCTGGCCGTTTGGTTTGTAGTAGGTGTTATAGAGGTATTCCAGGTCATTGATCATCTTTCCGGCTGCGCACCAAGGTTCGTTGACTCCGTTGTATTGAAATGTCCCATAAGTGCCCTTCGCGCAGTCCCAAGTCCATGCGTTGTGGTCCATGATGAGAAACATATCCATCTGTGCGCCGGGGCGATAGACGGGCAGCGTCGTCTGAAGCGATGTCATGACGTGCTGAAAGCCCGTATCGTCATCGCCAAACTTGTTGCCAGTGGAAGTGTTATTGGAATCGCAGTAATTTGTGTAGACGTTTCCGGAGCCGCTGTATGTGTATTGTGGGTCTGAGGTAGTTGGTAACGGCGGGCAGTCCCGAGGGCCACCGTACCAATCTGCCGCGAGCGTGTCCCCGCCTCGATCCCAGATATCTAGTTCGGTCTCTCTTTGTAAAAAATTCAACGTGGGGTTGCGCGCATGCTTCGTCGCATTGGCAATTTCCTCATAGTTATGCTGCGGGAAGACAAAATGCGGGGCCTGTACTACGTGGAGCAAAATATCAAATCCGGAGAAGGTCGCAATCAGGTGGTTACTGTATCGCGGGCGAGAAGGTTGCCGTAGTTTCAAGTCAAAATCCAATCGTGAGGTCCGATATTCCCACCCTTGCAAAAAGCGCAAGGATGGAACACCTGGCATCCTCCTTGACAGTCAGTTGTTTCAAAATCGCCACTTCACGCACTGATCTCCTGCGGAGAATTTTCTTGGCTCCGTTGTACACTCGGGCATGGCTTCTGAATCGTTCGTGCGTCCTGCAACCAAACATCTATTTGACGTGAGGGAGAGTCCGCCCGAGCACTGCCTGATTGCTCACAGCGATGGGGGCGCGCGCGGGAACCCCGGCCCCTCCGGATACGGCGTCGTCATCAAGGACGAGAGCGGACGCAAAGTCGCCGCGCTCAGCGAATACCTTGGACACCAGACCAACAACTTCGCGGAATATCAGGGACTGATCGCCGCGCTGGAGTACGCGTTGCAGCATGGGCCGAAGGCGCTGAAGGTGATCAGCGATTCGGAGTTGCTGGTCCGGCAGATCAAAGGCATTTACAAGGTGAAGAATCCGACCTTGCAGGATCTGCATGCGCGGGCAAAGGAACTTATCCGAAAGCTCGATTGGTTCGCGATTGGGCACGCGTTGCGCGAGCACAACCAGGAAGCCGACCGGCTGGCCAATGAAGCCATGGATCGCGGCATGGGACGCAGCGTGCCTCGGGCGGGTGCGGAGTTGGTGCAATCTCCGCAGGAGTTCGAGGGTGTGGTGCGCGGCGGGAAAGTGGAACTCTCCGGCGGAACGCTGCCGGACGGTACGCGCGTGCAAGTGCGGGTGAAGAAATAGCGGCGACCACGGGGGCTGAAGCCCCCTATTTAGAGGTGCGCTGACGCGGCCCTGAAGGGCCGCTCTTCCACGGTGCTGCGGCGGCTCTTGAAGGCCGCTCTTCCACGGCGCTGCACTCGGTGTAGCTGCGGCGCTGAAACAGCAGAAACAAGTTCGCCGATTCGACGGATCGTTGGTCCGTTTCTAGTCTGCCGCTGAGGTGTGGTCGTGGATGATCTTCCATCCGTCGGGGAATTTACGGAAGATCAGGGTGAAGCGGCCGTGGGGCGTTTTGTGCTCTGACGTTTTTCCGTCGGGCGTTTTTCCATCGGACATGGTGAGTTGCCAGACTCCCCGGACGAAGGCTGCATCCGGTCCCAGCGGCTCGATTTGCAGCTCGGAAAATTCCAGGTGGCCCATCTCCTTTCCGGCGCTGGTGTAGGTCGCGCGATAGCGGTCGAGCGTGGCTTGCCATCCCTTGGATTCTTTTGCTCCCGAGAAGAAGGTTAGCTCTGGAGAATTCCAGTATCCGGTCATGAAGGCGTCGAGGTCGTGATGGTTCCATGCGTCTTGTTGGGTGAGGAGGACGTGTTCGACGGCGGATTTCGGATCATCTTTCGAGGTTTGCGATAGAGCGGGAAGGACAGCGGCGAGCAGGAGGGCGAGGGGGAGCAGGATGCGCATGATTTCTCCGTGGATGTGCGTGGTCATGATAGCGCGAGGCACTCGCGGGCAGAGTTTAGAGCGCCGCCGCTTTGCTCAGCCGGACAGCCGAGGGCGGCTGTCCCCACATAAGCAACGGTCAATGCGACTCTTCGGCGGCGGGAGCAGCGTCGGGCGTATCCACTTTTTGGGAGGCGTGCGGCACGACGGGCGCGGGTTGGAAGTCGCCTGCGTCTTTGCCGGCCATGGCTGCCGTCATGAAATTCATCCAGATGGGCAGGGCGGCGTGGGCGCCGGTTTCCTTTGCGCCGAGCGATTTCTTTTCGTCGTAGCCGACCCAGACACCACAGGTCATGGTCGGCGAGAATCCCATGAACCAGGCGTCGGTAAAATCGTTGGTCGTGCCGGTTTTTCCTGCGACTGGGAAGGGCAGCTTCGACGCGGCGATTCCCGTGCCGTGCAGCACGACCTCACGCAGCATCGAAGTCATGATGCGGGCTGTGCGCTCGCTGATTACGTCCTTTACTTCGGGGAAGTCTTCTTCGAGCACGCGGCCTTCGTAATCGGTGACTCGGGTGATGTAGTGCGGGCTGATGCGCACGCCGTCGTTGGGAAAGACGCTGTAGGCTGCAGTCTGTTCGAGCAGCGTGATCTCCGCGGAGCCAAGCGCGACCGGCAAGTACGGCGGGAGCTTGGAGGTTATGCCGAAGCGCTGAGCGTAGTCGATGACGGTCTTGATGCCGACTTTGTCGGCGAGCTTCAACGCAGGGATGTTACGCGACTGCGCCAGAGCACGGCGCAGCGTGATGATGCCCTCGAACTTCTCGTCGTAGTTGTGCGGAACGTACGGGCCGGAAGGCGTCTCGAAACTGACGGGTTCGTCAAGGATGGTGTCATCGGGACTGGCGCCTTGATCAATCACGGTCGTGTAGACATAAGGCTTGAATGAAGATCCAACCTGGCGCAAGGCTTGGGTGGCGCGATCGAACTTGGAATCGTTAAAGTCTCGTCCACCAACCATGGCCTTAATTCCGCCGGTCACGTTGTCGATGGCGAGAAGAGCGCCTTGCGCACCGGAGTCCTGCTCGAGACTGACCTTGGCGGCGCCGTTGGCGCCGAGGGAAAGAATCTTGACGTAGCAAATATCTCCCGGCTTCAGGATGTCGGGAATCTTGTGTTGCGTCCAGGCGACGTCGGCCTGGCTGAGGGCAGCGGTGTAGCGGCCGAACTTTAGCGTAGCGATTCCCGTTCCCGATGAAGTGACGAGCGCATGCATGTAGCCGTTCACTTCAGGATCATCGTCCCAGTCGGGGTGCGAGTATTTGCTGATCTCTTCTCCTTCGTCGACGACGTTTTCTAGATGATCCTTCCATCCGTGACGGCGCTCGTAGGCGGCTAGGCCGTCGAGCACAGACTGATTCGCAGCCTTCTGCATGTCGACATCGAGCGAGGTATAAACCTTCAGGCCGCCTTCGTGAACTTGATCCGGTCCGTATTTATTTTCCAGATAGCGGCGGATCTCTTCCACGAAATAAGGCGCCAGCGAGTTGGGATCGTGCGCGAGATGGAGGACCAGGGGCTCGGAGCGGGCGGCGTCGGCCTGCGCCGCGGTGATCTTGCCGTCTTCGAGCATGGCGTTGATCACAAGATTCCGGCGCCTCACGGCACGATCGGGATGGTTGATCGGCGAGTAGTAAGAAGGACCCTTGGGCAATCCGGCAAGCAGCGCGGCTTCCGTCAAGGTTAACTGCTTCGCGGTCTTGCTGAAGTAGAACTCCGATGCTGCCTCGAATCCGTACACGCCGTGGCCGAGCCCAATCTGGTTGGCGTAGAGCGTGAAAATCTGGGGCTTGGTGAAGCGGCGCTCGATCTGGATGGCGAGCATGGCCTCCTGTACCTTGCGCTGCCAGCGCCGGTCGGGAGACAGGAAGAGATTGCGCGCGAGCTGCATGGTCAGGGTCGACGCGCCTTGCACCTTTCCGCCCGATTCGATGTCGCGATAAGCAGCGCCGACGATGCGCCAGAAATTGATGCCGGAATGGCGATAGAAATCTTTGTCTTCGATCGAGACCAGAGCATCGCGAAGCACGGGCGGAAAATCGTCGTAGCTGACGACGACTCGGCGCTGCAGGGCGAAGGATCCGATCACGCGATTGTGATCGTCGTAGAGTTCGGTGATCGAACTGGGCCGGTAAGCTTCGAGGGCATCGACCTGCGGCAGATCGGTGGTGTAGACGAGAAGCAGCCCGGCGGTAGCTCCGACGAGGATGGAGATGAGGAGCAGCAGTCCGAACAGGACGCGGCCGACGAGCTTGCGCCCGCCGATTTCCACCTCAGGCAGATTGTCGTAGAGAGCCCTCATGGCCCGGTTAGGTCAGGATAGCATCTTGCGGAACAGGACCGCAGCGGCTGAAGCCGCGTTCTGTTGCTGCTGGTTACGGCACGACTGAAGTCGTGCCCTGATACGAATCGTAACTAACCCGAGCTAAAGCCGTGTCCCTGATATGAATTGTAACGAACGACTGAGGTCGTACCCGCTTCGAGTCTTGCTGGGAGAAAAACGAAGAGAAAAGAATCGCGCGCCTTTCGGCGCGCGAAGAATGCAATCGAAAATGCGGCTTTAGCTGGCGCGGCTCTTTAAAACTTCGACTGCTTTATTCAGCTGATCGTCATTGGCCGGCTTTGGTTTGGATTCTTGCTCTGGAGTCGCCGGAGCAGCTTCCTCGCCGTCATCGGGGCCTCCGCCGTCATCGATCGCATCCGCGACCAAGACGTTAGGCGTGATCGCCGTATCCTGAATGGCCTTGCCGCTCGGGGAATAGTATTTCGCGACCGAAAGGATCAGCGCCCCGCCATCGGGAAGGTCGAGCGTTTTCTGGACAGAGCCGTCGCCGAAGGTTTTGTCGCCGACAACGTCGCCGCGGGCGTTCTCCAGAATGGCGGCGGCTACGATTTCAGCAGGGCCGGAAGTGCCGCGATTGACCAGGACTGCGACCGGAAGGTTGGTGATAGCTTTCGACGGATCGGCATTGAAAGCCTGCCGCGGATATTTCTGTCCCTGCAGGTAGGTGATGGTGCCGTGATTCAGGAAGAGGTTCGCGGTGGCGATACCTTCGTTCTCGTCTCCTTCTGCACAGTAGCGAAGGTCGAGCAGAATCTTTTTGGCTCCGGACTTTTCGAGCGACTTGATCTTTGACGCGATTTCCTGTGACTTACCCTTGGTGAGGGCTTCGACTTTGATGTAGGCGATTCCGTCGTCCATCATTTTGTCGGCGACTGGAGGAATGCCAACGATGTCGCGGGTGATGGACATCTTCTGCGGCTCGGCGCGGCGCGCGCGAACTACTTCAATGTTCAGCGTCGATCCGGGAGCCCCGGCGATCAGATTGCGAATTTCGGGCACCGACATGTCACGCGTGCTCCGGCCTTCAATCGCTTCGAAGATATCTGTGGATTCAATGCCGGCCTTCTCCGCAGGAGAGCCGGGGAGTACTGCGACAACGGCAGCGTATCCGAAGCGCTTCGAAACGACGATGCCAATGTCGCCCTTGCCTTCGGCCTTGTGTGCTTTGAACGCCTTGTAAGCTTCAGGAGACAGGTAGCTGGAGTTGGAGTCGAGTGACTCGAGCAATCCGTGCAGCGCTCCGTCGGTCACCTTGGGGATGTTGGGCTCCTCGACATACTCGCTGCGAACCCGCGAGAGGACTTCGCTGTAAACCTGCAACTGGCGATAGGAGCCGTCGTTCGAGGAGGCGTGCACGCCGCCCATCGATCCGACAACGACAAACAACAATACGGCAAAGGAGGTGACGAGAACCGCTGCTTTAATTTTCATGGACATCCGTTTGTGATCTTCTTCCGGAAGGAACTACTTCCTGTGAACTGTCCTCATTATATCTCTAGATGCAAACCGGCATCCCCCGGCTGCTCTATTGAGGCCTCTTCGGTAATGTCGGGCTTTAGGCTTCCTGTTGGGGTGGGGGCAGGTGAGTATCAGATCGAAGGGTAAGGCGCTGGGGACTGTTGTGATCCGCAACAAAACAGGTGAGTTAATGACTAACCCGGATCATTGGCCTGGCTTGAACTTGATGGTCAGTATGGTTTGAACCGACACGGGGCGTCCGTTCATGGTGTAAGGCTTGAATTGCCATTGCCTGACACCGTCGATTGCGACGCGGGCGAAGGCCAAGGAGCCTTGCAGGAACTTGGCATCCTGAACCGCGCCATCGCGGCCAATCAGAACCTGAAGAATCACCGTGCCTTGCTGGCCCTTGGCGCTTGCCGGATACGCGATTGGGGCCTGATTGCTGAGGAGCGTGCGCTCGGTTAGTTCGGGAACGCTGACCGGTTCGATCGCGGGCATGGCGGCGTCGGCTGGCTTGTTGCCGCTGGCGTCGGGCATCATGACCGCCAGTTGCGATTGCAAGCTCGACGGAACTTTCGGCGCTGTGACCGGGACATACGGCGCTGGTTGACGCTTAGGCGGCGCGGACGAGGCTGGCGTAGTCGGGATTGGAGTCGTGGTGATGACGGCCGGTGCGTCGACGGTGTGGGCTGGGGGATTGGATATGGGTACGACGGCGGCACCGGTGGATGCCGGGATTGATACGACCGGTGCTGCGGTTGTTGAAGCTGGTGGCGGCGCAGGCTGAACGGCCGGGTTCTGCTGAACCTGAACCGCCGGAGCTTGGCTTCCATCCGGCGCGGGCGTTGCAATTGTCGTGGGAGTGGTCGGTGTGGTGTCCGTTGGGGCTGAGGTCTGATCTGGGGTCGCGTCGCCTGCCGGCTTCTTCGCGGTCGGATCGACTTCGGGGACGACCTGGATCTTCGAGGGATCGGTGGTGGCGTCAGGAATGCTTTCCGCCACTGGAAGTTTGTACTCATCTCCAGCGCGTCCGAAGTCTTCGTGGGCGGCGGGAGCCTGCGTAACTACGGTAGTCGCCTGCGGATTGAGCCAGGCGTGCAGGGAATGCTGTCCATGAGCCCAAAGCATCTTCATCTGCGGATGCCACGGAGCTTGGGGGGCGGCCAGGATCGCGCATGCGGCCAATCCCGAGGCCACGATGATCGCACCTTTGCCCAGCCGAAAGCGCGTGGGCGAAGACGAGGAGGGTCTCGGCTCATCGGGAAGTTCTTCTTGTCGAGTCGCGCCCTTGTCTCCGGTGATGTACGAGAAGAGAGGGGGCTCTTTCGCTGTTTCCTGAGGGCTGGGAGCGGCCTGCTCGTTCACGGCAGATTTAGAGGCAGAGAACGAAGGTGTCTGATCGAAGCCCAGAAGTTCGGGCCCGGAGTTCTGTGGCGGAACCGGGGCAGGCGCGGGTGCGGCAGCCGCGAATCCACCACGCTGGATGCCATTCTTTTTCAGGTACCACTCCAGGCCTCTGGGCTCATCCGGGCGTGGCGGAGGTGGAGGCGGAGGAGCCGGAGCGGAAACTGGTTCGAGTTCTTTCAGCTGATCCACCGGCTCGATGCTTGATTGGTCGGGAGAAGCTACGTTTTCTGATTCGGTGACGAACTGGCCGCCCGGATTTAAAGGAGTGGATTGCAGGAATTCTCCGGCGCGCAGGGCCTTTTCGCGACCGGGTTCCATGCTGGCCGGAAGAGTCGAGGAAGTTGCTGATGCTGCCGCAGCAATGACCTGCGGAGGTTTCGCCGCGGACTCCAGACGCGAGCGAATGAGATCGCGAGCGGTGGTCAGCGTATCTGTAACCTGATTGAGTAATAGAGGCTTGCGCAGAATGGAGTTCGCGCCGGCTTGCAGTGCTTTGGGGACGCTCGGGTCATCGCTGACGATGGCGAGCGTGAGAGGACGATCGGCGGCTTTGCGCTCGCGGGCCGCACTTAACACCATGCCGGCTTCCGGCTGCTGGTCCCAGTCGATGATAACGATTTGAAACGGTTCGCTTGCTACTTTCTCCACTGCGGCTGTCGCGGTTGGGCAGGTTTCTCCCTCTACGTCGAGACTCGTCAAAACTTGGCGAATGACATCAGACGTCCCCTCGTCTGAGGAAAACAGGAAGCAGCGCAGAGCCATGCACCTTCAAGACTAGGAGCGAGCAGTAATCCAAACAAGATTACCGAGGGGGATGAAACGAGCTTTCCGGACCCGCGCAGGTACATGTACTACCGGGAAAGGTCGCGTTAGAATGCTCGGTCACCACGAGGCGCGATGTGGTCTGGACGCGCCCCGGAAGACCCATGGGGCGAACGATGCTTGAACAGAACTACTGGTTAACGACGGTGCAAATGCCGACGGCCGAGGGCGCGGAGACGTTGCCTGAGACGGTGGACGTGGCCGTAATTGGTGCGGGCTTTACCGGCTTGTCTGCCGCGCGGACTTTGGCCAAACGAGGGGCGAAAGTCGCTGTGCTGGAGTCGGAGACGATCGGATGGGGCGCCAGTTCCCGCAATGGCGGGATGGTGCTCACGGGGATGAAGTTAGGCGTCCAAAAGTTGATCTCGATGTATGGGCGGGAACTCACGCGGCGGATGTATGCAGCTTCTCTGGCGACAATCGATTGCGTGGAGCAGATTGTCGGGGAGGAAGGAATCGATTGCGACTTCTCGCGGTGCGGCCATCTGGAGGTGGCTTGCAAGCAGAAGCACTTCGACGGTTATACGCGGCAAGCTGAGGTAATCGAAGTCGAGTTCAATCACAAGCTGCGCGTGGTGCAGAGACACGAATTGAGTGAGGAGATTGGCTCCAGCATTTATTACGGCGGCATGGTGGATGAGGTAAGCGCCGGATGCAATCCTGCGCGTTATGTGGCAGGACTGGCGCAGGCGGCGATCAAGGCGGGGGCGCAAGTTTATGAGCACGCACGGGCGAACACGATTGAACGAGATTCGCGGCAGGGCGAGACGGGATGGAAAATCTCGACCACTCGCGGGCAGGTGTGGGCACATGAAGTTTTTGTCGGGACCAGCGGCTATACGGGATCGGCAACGCCAGCGCTGCAGAAGAAACTCATTCCAATCGGATCGTTCATCATTACCACCGAAGTTTTGCCTAAGGCGCTGGCGCATGAACTGAGTCCGCGCAACCGGATGATCTATGACTCCAAAAATTATCTTTACTACTACCGCCTGACACCGGACGGGCGGATGTTGTTTGGCGGGCGGGCGGCGTTCTTTCCAGAAAATGATCAGACCATTCGCCGCAGCGCGGATCTGCTGCGCCGCGGAATGATCGGTGTTTATCCGCAGCTGCGCGATGCTCGTATCGAATATGTCTGGGGAGGCACGCTCGACTTTGCGTTTGACATCATGCCGCACGCCGGGCAGATGGATGGCATGTACTACGCCGTGGGATATGCAGGACACGGCGTCGCGATGGCGACGTATCAAGGCCAGAAGATCGCGGAGATGATGGCGGGAGACAAGCCGGAGAATCCGTTCGTGGGGATTCCGTTTCCCGGGGCGCCGTTCAATCTGTACAACGGGAAGCCGATGGTTTTTGCCGCTGGCGGGAGCTTGGTACAAGGTGCTGGATTGGGTGAGCTGAGCGGTTCCGTCGTGCCCGTGCACCATTGCGGTGTATAATGGTGCCATGACCACCAAACAAGTTCGAAGGAGCGTTACGCTGCCAACGCGCTTGGCCGAGCAGGTTCAGCGAATCGCGAAGAAAAAACGTCTTAGCGACAATCGGGTGCTGGTGGAACTGGTTGAACAAGGACTGGAAGCACAGAAAGAAAAAGAGAAAGCCTTCTTTGCGCTGGCAGAACGCTTTCGTACATCCGCAGACCCCGAAGAAGTGAAGCGGCTGGGTGATGAGATGGGACGCTTCATTTTCGGTGAATGAATGCCTCAGATCGAGACCTGGTCGCGCCTGCCCGCAGCGCTCCGGAATCACTTAGTCGACCGCATGCGCGACCGGAATCTCAGCCTTGAAGATCTGAATCAACTCCGGCTCTGGATGGAAACGAAATCAGAGGTGCCTCAGGGGCCTTGGTACAAGGATTTCGGTTCGTTCAAGCTTTGCGGTGAAGGCAGGTATCCCAAGACTTTTCTGCTCGCGGGTCAGCCTGCCGTGGGACGCAAACTTTAGCTAGAGATCCTTTGATATTCCACGAGGTCAGCGGAAGGGATTGCGGATGGTCAGGCGTTCTTCTATGAGCTGGCCGTCCTGAAGGTCTTCTGAATAAAGGATCCTGCACCTAGATTGCAGGGCCGCGGCGAGGACCAGACCGTCGTAAATGCCAAAGCCGTAGCGCTCGGCAAGTTCTAAGGCTGACTGGTGAGTAGCAAACGTGATTGGAACCGGGGCGGGACAGAGTATAAGAATCGCGTCTAAAGCTTCGGCTACTTCTTTCCAAGGCATACCTATCTTGCGGCGGGCGACGGATACGAATTCGTTCAAGCCTTGAACGCTGATCATTCCACCGGCGGCAAGTAGTGCATCTGCCCGCTCACTCCGCGGATCACCTTGAACGATGGAGTAAATCAGGACGTTGGTGTCGAAGAAGACGTCAGCGGGCATTGGCGTCGCTGCGATCGAAGACGAATCCTGGAGGTAAAGGGCGTCGAAGTTTGCGCAGTCGAGCCAGAGCGCGTTCTCGGCTTTGATCCCGACTGACCTCGAAGACTCTACCTTTTGCGACGCGAATTTCGATGTGATCTCCCTCTTTGAGCTCAAGAGCGTCGACGACACCGGCAGGCAAACGGATGGCAAGGCTATTTCCCCACTTAGAAACCTGCATATAACTCCTTGGATATACATACTAATTGTATATCCTACGTTGGAGATCTTCAAGTTTCAACAGGCTTGCAGCGGCTAAAAGCCGTTCAGTTTCGCGTTCGATTTACGGCATCGCTAAAGCGATGCCCTGATACGAACCCTTCCGTTCGAAACCCAAACCTCTTCGTCCCCGAAGCCAGACCATCTTGTTCCTGAGAGCGAACCTTTCTTTGCTGATGGTGTCTTGAGGGCCTGCTGAAGCGCGTTGCGCCGTGGATGTCTGTCTGTGGGTCACGCCGCTGACTCAGGGTTCCGCTCTCGCCTAGGCTTTCTCAGCAAAGCAAACACGACGGGTCCTACGATGATCGCAATCGCGCCGCCGATCATGCTGAAGCGATCGCCTCCCAGCAAGGCGACGATGGCCATCACCACAGGAGCGCCGACGACGTAGAGCAATCCCGCGCGGCCGCCGGGAACCGTGAACGTACGTTTCAGTTCGGGATGTGTGCGGCGAAGTTTCCATCCGGAGAGAACCGTCAGGACTGTTGTGGCCGATCGCAGCCAGATATAGATCGAGATCAGTTGCGCCAGGCTTTGCCAGGCGAGCAACGCGTAGATCACCGCGGAGGCAAGGATCGCCAGCCATGGCGTGCCGTAGCGCGCGTGCTTGCGGGTTAGGATGTGCGGCAGGTATCCGTCTTCGGCTAGAGCGAAGGGCATGCGGGTGGTGGTAAGGATGGTGCTGTTGAGGAGGGCAACGTTGCCGACCATGGCGGCCAGGGTCATCCAGGTACCGAGCCATGGACCTCCGATCATTGCGGCTGCGTCGGAGAAAAATCCGGTATGCCACTTCTCCCAATTTCCGGCGGAGGCTAAACCCGCGAGTGTGGGCAGAAAATATGCGGCCACGGAAAGTGGCACGACGAGGGCCAGGGCTCGCGGATAAGCCTTCTGTGGATTCTCGACTTCTTCGGCAACGGTAGAAAGCTGTTCATATCCGGAATAGAGCCAGAGAACTAAAGCCAGTCCGACCCCGAAGATCTTGAATGTAGGCTGATGCGGAACGATCAATGGCACGAATGGGTTGAAGCGCCAATGGCGGAGGGCGAGAATGATCATGGTCATCACCGGAATAAAGATGAAAATTTCGAGACCGGTGGCGACCTGTCCGACCATTTGAATGCCGCGGATGTTGATCCAGGTCAGCAGCACGATGAGAGCGACTGAGACCAGGTAGTGCTCCCACCAGTTCATTTTGGGGAAGTAGTAGAGAAGATAGTCGGTAAACAACACCGCGTATGCGCCGCCCAGCAGAAATGAGGCGGACCAGTTCCACCATCCGGCAAGGAATCCCCAGAAATCGCCAAATGCGGCACGCGTCCAGCGATAGAAACCGCCTTCGACCGGCATGGCGGTGGTGAGTTCGGCAGACACCAGCGATACCGGGATGCACCAGAAGAAAGGAATGATGAGCAGATAAAGGAGCGTGATTCCGGGGCCGGAGGTGGTGACCATGTCTTCGAGGCCGAAGGGGCCTCCGGTGGTGTAGGAGAACATTACGAAGACGAGGTAGAAGAGTCCGGCCTTGCGCAGAGCGGAGGTTTGGGTTTTCTTTGTCAAAGAGACGCGTGATGCAATTGTTGATTTTTGATTGCTGATTGTTGATTGAAAGAAGCTAGCAGCCTTCATTCAACAATCGAAATTCAACGTCAACACTCTACGCCGCCAGCGTGGTTGTGAGTGCGCCCTCGAGTTCGAGCAATTTGCGCTTGATGTCGAGGCCGCCGCCATATCCGCAGAGGGTTCCATCGGAGGCAATTACGCGGTGGCATGGGACAACGATTGCGACCGGATTGCGGTTGTTTGCCATTCCGACGGCGCGAAATGCTTGCGGACGTCCGACAACGCGGGCGATGTCCGCGTAGGTTCGAGTCTCACCATAGGGAATCGCCAGCAGCGCCCGCCAGCAGGCCCGCTGAAAATCGGTTCCACGGAGATCGAGAGGGAAGGTGAATTCGCGGCGCGTGCCGGCGAAATACTGTTCCAGTTCGCGCGTGTACCGGGAGAGGCTGGTGGCGGAGTCGGAGAATTGTACTGAGGCACTCTCCGCCCGCAGATCACGCGGATTTGGGCGGATCGTCTGCTGTCCGGGAAGCCGGGCGTCAAACTCCAGGGCGATTAGCCCTTTTTCCGAAGCGGCGAGAAAAAGCGGACCAACCGGGGATATAAACCGTGTGGAATGAAGTGTTTCCATCTGCCACCCCTAATGATCAGATTCCTAAGACCCTACACGATACCATGGACCGAAGTAATGGCTCCTATCTCAGAACCGGATTGACAGAATCGGGCTCAAGGCGCAAAGTAAGGGGCTGCAAACTAGTGCTCGGGACTAATAATTGAGAAAGACCCTCCTCATCCTTGTGGTGGCGCTCGCGCCGGTACTGGCGGTGAGCTTGCTGATGGCTGCCAACGATTGGCGCATGGTCGGACAAACCGAGTCCGGGGTTAAGGTATCGGTGAGCGCGGTTCGGGTTCTGAAGAATAATCAGCGTTCAGCTCTGGTGCGCGTGGAATACAAAGAGCCGGCGGAACTGCCCCAAGGCGGACCTTTCGTGGAGATGCGTGCGCGAGTGCGGTTCAACTGTAGCAATGGCGTAGCGAGTCCGACGACGGAGTGGTTTTACAGCCGAGATCATAGTGGACGCTTCGTCGTGAGCAAGAAAGCGAACCATGATGAGCTGTTCGGGAAAGCCCCCGAAGGTGGATTCGCCGATCTGGTGAGCAAAAGCGTGTGCAGCCAGAGCAAATAGTTGGGTCAATCCGTCGAAGAGCCGCATCCTGTTGAGTTTTGCACAACACTTAGCACCTCAGTAACTTCCGAACCACTTCCATGCGGTGCAGCTTACGCATATTCTGATAGACAAATCGGCGGCCCAGCCCCGATTCCGACCTACCTTTCGTATGGACTCGCTTCGAATGTATGGGCTCGTGGCAACTGGCAGCGTTGCCCTGCTTGGTGTGTATGTGCTGCTGCGGCGAAAGCCGAAAACTGCGGAAGAAATTGAGCGCGAGCGCCGTGCCTGGCTGGAAAGCTCGGGACGCATCACGGATGGAACCGTGATTGACGTGCAGGAACTTGCGGCGGCGAACAATTATCACGCCGCGGTGATGCTCATCTATAAATACGATGTCGCGGGCGTGTCGTACGAATGCTCGCAAGACGTGACCTACCTGCGTCACTGGATCAACCTGCATTCCTGCCGCCTGGGATTACACACGTCAGTGAAGTACGATCCGCAAAATCCGGGAAATTCGCTGGTTGTTTCTGAACACTGGATGGGGCTGAGGCAGTAGTCCTATTGCCAATTCAGATGCATCGCGGAATTATGGCGGTCGAAGGAAACCTGGAGCGCCTTGGTATCGCCGCCGACGAATTCTGCCGAGAGACTCTTCGAAAGGTCGACCGTTTGATCGGTTGACAATGCGCGGAACCGGAGGACGCGTTTTCCGGCAGGGACCTTCAGAGTTTCTGACTCCACTCCGCGTACGCCGTTGAAGACAACCAGCTTCTTTTGTACTGCACCATGCAGGGGCAGGGTCAAGGTGAGCTTGTCGTCCACCCAGACATAAAGAGTAGCGTCTTTGAACTGGTGCTGGACTGCCAAGTCAAGTGTGGAAAACGGAACGACGATCTGCTTGGCGGCGGCGTGCGTGGTCTTCACCGACGCTTTAGTGCGTGCGGCGGGCGAAACAGAAGCCGGCTGAGCGGTGTCTGGCTGCACGGGACGGCTGGGCACGACAGGCGCAGGCGCCGGGGCTGGCGGGGTGACCACAGCAGTTCCCGGACTGTTCGAGCCCAGCCAAGGAAAGGCAACAAAGAGCTTCGATTGGCCGATGGCGACGACCAGCAGAAGCAATGTCAGGGCGCCCAGGATCAGATCTCTTATGCGCGTCTTGGAAAAGAAAGCTTGAACCGCAGTTCCTGCCACGGCGACGTTCAGCGCGGTGTCCCGTGCACCGCTGGAGGTTTGAAGCAGTTCTGGTCTCAATGCCGAGCGTGTTCCGGTGGAAACGACTCGGGTCAGGGACGACGTGGTGGATCCGGGCTTGTAATGTCGCTGCAGGATGCGAAGGTCTTCGGCGAGATCCGCGCTGCGCTGATAGCGCTCGTTGGGATCTTTCGCCATTGCGCGCGAAATCACGGCATCCAGTTGCGGCGGCAGGGTCATATCGAGAGCACTGGCTGCGATGGGTTCGCGATTGGCAACCTTGAAACAGACGGTCGTCGCGCTATTGCCCTGAAAAGGAGAGTGCCCCGTGGCCATGGCGTACAGGATCACGCCCAGGGAGAATACGTCGGAGCGTCCATCGCAACCCTCTCCGCTCAGTTGCTCTGGCGCCATGTAAGCGGGAGTGCCAAGGACGCGACCCGGCAGGGTGAAGTGAGCGAGATTCAATTTGGCGATGCCGAAATCGGCAATCTTGGCGTGGCCGTCTTGAGTCACCAGAATATTGCCAGGCTTGACGTCACGATGGATCACGCCCTGTGCATGGGCATAATCGAGAGCGTCGGCGATCTCTTCAGCGAGTTTGAGGGCGCGGCCAACGGGAAGTTTCTTCTCGCGGGAAAGAATACGGTTGAGTGACTCGCCGTCGACATATTCAAGAACGAGGTAAGGATCTTGATTCTCTGGATTTTCGCCGACGTCGAATACGGAGACGATGCCGGGGTGGTGCAAACGTCCGGCGGCCTGGGCCTCATTCATGAAGCGAAGGCGGAATTCCTGCTCTTCTTCGGGCTCCTGCCCCCACATGGAGACCGTCTTTACGGCGACGACGCGATCGATTTGCGGATCGCGCGCTTTGTAGACAACGCCCATGGCTCCGCGGCCCAGTTCTGCCACGATCTCATAGCGGCCAAATTGCTTTGATACCGGCTGTTCCATGGACATCCTTGCCAAAGGGCAGTCGTGCGCAAGTGTCTGCGGGGAGAGGTTTGTACTATGTTAGCGCCCGATGAGCTGGGATCCGAAAGACTGTTTGGATTGGTTCATTACCGGGGTAACGGCGGAAAGATGACGAAAAAGGGCCTAGATGAGCACGAGGTAGCGCACAGGGAGTTCGGGTTACGAATCGTCGCTGGAAAGCGCTCGGGCTGGACTGACAGAAAAATGAAGGACTAGCCGCCGGTGGCGAAGCCGCCGGCGTGGGCGACCGTCATCCGAAGATACTTATAAGGATTGACTGGGGTATCGTTGATGCGGACTTCGTAGTGGAGGTGTGGGCCGGTCGAGCGTCCACTTTCTCCGACATAGCCGATCAGGTCGCCACGTTGCACGCGCTGTCCGACCGTGACGGCGAAGCCGGATAAGTGGCCGTAGCGGGTGCTGATGCCGCTGCCGTGATCGATCATGATGGTCTTGCCATAGCCACCCATGGTGTCGACGAAGGTGACCAGACCATCGGCCGGGGCGATGATCTTGGCCCCAATGCTGCTGCCGATATCGACGCCGCTATGAAACGCACCTTCCCCGTTGAACGGATCGATGCGCTCCCCGAAACTGCCTGTTACCTGGCCTTCTACTGGCCAAAGATTGGGGGCGGAATTCGCCTTGATCCAGTCCGCGGTAGTGACGTTGCGGGTCAGGCCCATGGTGAGGCCAACCATGGTGGCGCCGGTCAGGGCGGAAGTGCGGAGGGCGTGTAACTGATCGAGGGATGAACTCACCTCGGCATCGTGGATCTGTTCCGAGCTCGCAGTGACCAGGGTTGGTTGAGACTTAAGTCCATAAAGCGCCGATACTTCGCTGGCGATGGAGCCCAGGGAAGCTACCTGCAGGTCGCGTTCTTTGGCGACCTGCTCGAGGCGCGAGTAGTTCGTTTTCAGCTGGTCTTTTTCGGTTCGAAGCTGGTTGAACTGAGAAACCTTTAGCAGCATCCGGGTATAAGAGCTGGCAATTCCGGTCAGGCTGAGGAATCCGATTGCGGCGCCGATGACAAAAACCCAGAGATAATGGACGGGAATGGAAACCTTGCGCAACTGCCCGTCGTCCCCCCGAGCCACGAAAAGGATGTAGAAGCGCTTTTGCAAATCGTTCCCTCTAAGTTTTGAAGCATCAGGTCCGGAATTTCAGGGTCAGTTTCTCAACAGCAGAACGCCTGTTCGGACTACCTGACTTCTATTTGGGCTACATTTCCACCTTGGGAATGGAAACTATATCGAGCCCTTGCCTACCAGAACAACGACCGAAGCCTGAAAGTGAGTGTTACCTGCAATCTGAACAAGCTGCAGAACTTATAGTTTCGGCCAAAGGTTTTTTATGAATGACTGGTTAACGGTAACAAACTGGGTTCCCCCTGTCAACGCCGCACAAGGGCAATTCCGGTTACTGAAGGCGGGTAATCAGGAGTCACCAAGGGACAGAGTACCGGCGGTATAGTAAAAGCCGTGCCACTCCCAGAGAGAGCATTGATCGCCGAGATCCGCCGGATGGTGGGATCGTCACGCCGAACGCGGGCTTCGGCGGTGACTGCAGGCATTGGGGATGATTGCGCGGTGCTACATTCCGAACCTGGGTCCGAAATTCTGGTCACCACGGATTTCTGCCTGGAGGGAATTCACTTCCGTCGTAACTGGCACACGCCCGAATCGGCTGGTCATCGCTGCCTGGCTCGGGGACTGAGTGACATTGCCGCAATGGGCGGAAAACCGCTCGCCGTGTTTCTCTCGCTGGCTCTTCCCCAGGATTTGGCCCAATCATGGGTGCGACGGTTTGTGCGGGGCCTGACACAGCTTGGAAGTCGATACGGCGTTTCGTTGGCCGGCGGGGATACGGCGCAGTCGCCCGCCGGAATCCTGGCGGACATCATCGTCATCGGCGAAGTGGCAAAGGGAACGGCTGATTCTGCGGGCGGGCGCTCGGCCTGGGGATCGGATTTTCGTCAGTGGGGAGCTCGGAGGGTCAGCTGCGGCGGTTCGGCACATGGAAAAAGGGCGGCGGGCGAATCCGCGGGACTACGGTCGTCATTTTTGTCCTGAGCCGAGAATCGAACTGGGTCTCGTCTTGCGGAAGAAGGGTCTGGCTTCCGCAATGATCGATACCAGCGACGGGTTGTCGACCGACCTGTCGCACATCTGCGAGGAGAGCGGGGTCGGAGCGGAGATTGAGGCGATGGCGATTCCGCGTGCGTGCGTCGGCAGTCCACGGCAGGAGGTCGATCTTGATCTCGCCCTGCACGGCGGAGAAGATTACGAATTGCTCTTTACGGTTCGGCCTGGGAAAAAGATTCCGAAACAAATCGCCGGAGTGAAGCTGTCGGAAGTCGGAAAAATCACGCGGCAGAAAACAGTGCGGATCCGGTCCGGAGAAGGCGGGGTCAGCAGGCTAGTCCCCGCGTGGTTGGCAGCACTTCGGGCGGTAGCCCCAAGGGCCGCACTTACGATACGGAAGGAAGCACGTGCGCCGAAGCCCGAATGAAGGCCGCACGGTTTCGCGTGTGAATCACAATGGCGACGTGAATGAGCACCGCTATCGCGAGTCCTATCAAGTGATGAAACCATTGCACTCCGGGGACCTTATTTACCTTGAAGAGCGCAAGCGTGCCGATCGGCACAAAAAGGATCAGGGCGGTCCACAGACCGGGGTTGTACTTTTGCCAAGCGATGGCAGCGACGATGTGCATCAGCGCATTCACTAACACAAGGTAAACAATTCCGAGACCCCAGCCGATCCCCGCAAAGCTAGCTGCGTAAATGCAGGCCAAGCCGAGACCCCAAACGCCAGGCAAGTTGATCCAGAGGACGGCAAAGGGCGTCAGGGCTTCGACGCCATGAAACACTTTCTGATTTACGAAGTGGCGGAATCGATCGCCGATGTGCTCCTCGAACTGGTGAAACATGTACATGGGCAGCATGGCGTAAGTCAGAAGCCACGCTGAGCTCCAGTGCAGCGCGAGAATCGGTATCAGCAGCGTGAGCACGATCGCGAGGCGGAATGCAATCGGAACCCAGTGCTGATTAAGCCCGCGTTCCAGGGCCGCGAGTTTCATGGCCAAAGTGTGTCATCAAAACCGTGGCCCCAACAACCAATTTGTTTTTGGAGGCCTCTGGTCGCGCTCGGCGCGAAAAACACCTGAACTGGTACTATTTAAAGGATGGCTGGTGCGTCTCAACTGATTCAGATCGAGGTATCTCCGCCGCCGCGAGCGCCGAAGCCGCAGTGGCTGCGGGCCAAGGCTCCGGTGGGAGAGAACTTCCACAATCTGAAGAAATTGGCGCGTGGGCTCGGACTGCATACGGTGTGCGAGTCGGCGCAGTGTCCGAATATCGGCGAGTGCTGGAACCACAAGACTGCGACGTTCATGCTGCTGGGCGACATCTGTACCCGGCGCTGCGGATTTTGCGCCGTACCGAAGGGGCGTCCAGAGCCGATCGATTGGAATGAGCCGCATCGCGTGGCCGAGGCGGTTGCAACGCTGGGACTGAAGCACGCCGTGGTCACAAGCGTGAACCGCGATGACGACAACATCGGCAGCGCTCGCGTCTTCGCCGAGACCATTCGCCAGATCCGCGAAATGACACCGGATTGCCGGGTGGAAGTGCTGATTCCAGATTTCCAAGGTCTGGAAGAATCGCTGCGGATCGTGCTGGACGCGCGACCTGACGTTCTGAATCACAACACGGAAACGGTGCCGCGGCTGTACCGTGCCGTGCGCTCGGGAGCGCGCTACGAGCGCTCACTGGCGCTGCTGGAAAATGCGAAGAAGATTTCGCCGGGCATGGTCACCAAGAGCGGCGTGATGGCCGGACTGGGCGAGTCCGCGGAAGAGTTGGTCGAAGTGTTCCGCGATCTAGGCACACGCGGAGTCGACATCCTTACGGTCGGGCAATATCTGCGGCCTTCGAAGGACCATTTGCCGATCGCGAGGTTCTATACGCCGGAAGAATTTGTTTACTTGCGGAACGAGGCTCTGCGCTTCGGGTTCCGCCATGTTGAGTCGGGACCGATGGTGCGGTCCAGTTATCATGCGCACGAGCATGCCGATGCTGCGGTTACGCCGCGGGCGGTTACGTAGCTTGCGGCGGGTGCGATTTCCCAACCCCGCAACTCCTGACACAATCACGTTCGACTCGCTTAGTATCCCAATGGAAGAACTGGGCATAGGGGATTCCCGCCCGTGCTGAGCGCCATTTTAGTGGCATTTGGCTTCTGTGCCGGAATGCTTGGCGCCCTGACGGGCATTGGTGGAGGCGTGCTGATGACGCCGATTCTGGCGCTGTACTTTGGGATTCCGATCCGCCAAGCCATTGGCACGAGCCTGGTCGCAGTGATCACGACGTCGGCGGCGAGTTCCTCGGTGCATCTGCAGCGGCACACGACCGACATCCGACTGGGTATGACGCTGGAGTTGGCTACTTCGCTGGGTGCGGCCGTGATGGCCTACCTGGTGGGCTATTTCAATCGCAACGTCCTTGAAGGTTTATTTGCTGCTTTTCTTTTATATAGCTCAATCACCATTCTGCGAAGCGGGGGCAAGCTGAAATCGGACGAACACGCGGCGGCGTTAAAGGACGAGAATGGAAAAATCCCTCCGTATGAGCCGCATCGATATCCGCTTGGGTTAGGAGCTTCGCTGGTCGCGGGCGCACTCTCAGGATTGCTGGGCATTGGCGGCGGCCCAATCAAAGTTCCGGTCATGTTCATCTTCATGGACGTGCCGCTCATGGTGGCTACGGCGACTTCCAACTTCATGATTGGGGTGACGGCCGCGGCTAGCGCCATCGTGTATTACCGCCGGGGAGACATCCAGCCAGAAATCGCAGCGCCGCTGGCCGTGGGAGTTTTTCTAGGATCTTTGCTGGGCGCTCGCTTGGCGCCGCGCGTTCATACAAAGATTGTTGTTTATCTGCTGGTGGCCGTGATGCTGTATCTCGCCGGGCATCTCACGTTCCATCTGTTGCACGAGGTTCTATGAGCCAGGTGCGAGAGCCTGCCTTCGATCGCGCCGTCGCTCTGGTGCTGCGGGTGGGCGCTTTCGGATGTTTCATCGTGATGTTGGCGGGACTCATGTTTGGATTGTTTATGGGTGGGCATATCCCGCTCGATATCGAACGCGCGGGAGTGGTGCTGATGCTGGCCACGCCCGTGGTGCGCGTTGCGGTGGCATGTTTTCTGTTCTTCAAGGAGAAAGACATGCGATATGGCTGGATCTCGCTGGGAGTTTTACTGATCCTGCTGCTGGGATCGGTGTTCGGGCTGGGAGAGCACTAACCCGCTCAGAAGATGTGCAGCTTGATACTCAGATACTTCTTCGGGTTTTCGCGAATACCTTTCACCAGCGCTCGGGTTTCCACGAGCATCTCGTTGGCATTGTTGTAGAGCGTCTCGTCTTTGACAAGTTTCCCGGCCGTACCCTGGCCGGCTTCGATCTGGGTCGTCAGCTCCGAGAGCTTGGTGATCGTGGTATCGAGTTTCTTGGCCAACTCATCATCCTTCGCCAACTTCCCGATAGTTCCTTTCCCGGCATTGATGTCGTCGGTAATCTTCTTGAGGTTGGCGATGGTGTCGTTGGCATTGTTGTACAGCGTTGGATCTTTCAGGAACTTGCCCGCCGTGCCTTTGCCCTGCTGCATGTCATCGATCACGGAGTTCATCTTGTCGAGTGTAGAGAGAAACTTGTCGTAAGCGTCGTTGCGGCTGACGAGCGCGCCCAAGCTACCCTCACCACTTGCAACCTGCTCCACAATCTTCTGGAAATCGGCGACGGTTTCGGAAAAACGGTTGTAGAGAGTGGGGTCATAAATCAGCTTGCCCAATGATCCTTTGCCGCTTTCTGCAAAGGCCAGGATGCGGTCAGCGCGCTTCAGCAACGCGTCCATGTTTTGTAGCGTGCTCTGGCTGGCGCGAACCACCTGGTTAAAGTCGGGATGCACTTGAGTCGGCAGCGTGTCGCCGTCATGGATCGGTCCGCCAACAGCTTGCGAACTATCGATATCGATATAGGTTTCGCCAAGCACGCCTGCGGTTTCGAGCGAGGTAACAGAATCGCGGTGCAGATTGTAATCATACTTGGTGGTGACCTTCATGGTGATTTCGACCGGGGTAAGCTGCTTGTCTTTATCGGCGACAATCCTAATCCCGGTTACGTTGCCGATGTCGACGCCATTCAGGCGGACGGGAGCTCCCTGGCGCAGTCCCTCGGCATTGTCGAAATAGGACTTCAAGATGATGCGTGGCGTAAACAAACCGGCGGTGCCGGACATCAGCAGGAGCAGTAGTCCAAGCGTCAGGCTGGCAACGATGACCGTGATCCCAACGCGCAGTTGGGACCACTTGAGCTGCTTCTGGCTAGGCAAATGATTTCCTCATGATGCCAGTGGGGATGGGATGCGCTGGTTGCGGCAACGATTCAGATCGTTGTTGCATTCGCCACGGCACGCCCATCGCAGAATGATAACAAAACCGTGGCGGGCATTTAGATCGCATTTGTGCGCAGAGCGGGGATCAGAACCAGAGCCAGCAAGTAGGCCGTGGCTCCGCAGGCCAAAGTAATGTTTAGTCCGAATCGAATGGCGATAACCATTGCCAGCACCGAGCCAAGCACGCTGGCAGCGGCATTCATAGCCCATGCCCATTCGACGGCGTTGTCCGCGGGTTCGTTTCGTTCAGGGGATTTTGTGCGGATCGCGGCGAGGGCGCGCAATCCCGTGGGAAATGGCATGCCCATGACGAAACCAAGAGGGATGAGCAGCAGTGCACTGATCAGAAGCCGCGAATCGAAGCTTAATCCAACCAAGGCAGCCAGTCGTCCGGGAAGGAAGAGGACATAGGCCACGAGGGCAGCCAGAACGGCGGTCAGAGGAATCCATACCAGTTCTGTGCGCGGCAACCAGCGGCGGGAGGTCGAGACTTCCGGCACCGCTTGAAACCATCAGCAAGAAGATGACGACGGTCAGCGCGTAAGTGGGGTGCCCAAGGAAAAGCACGAATCTTTGGATGAAAGCGATCTCGACCAGGATGTACCCCAAGCCGATCGCGATGAAATACAGCAAGGGGAGGGGCGACTGGCGGGTCGCGCCGCTCTTCAGCATAAGCGGCAGAATGAGGAATACTGTGACGGCTACGGCCGAGATCACGAGGACGAGCAGCAGAACAAGAACTCCAAGATTCACTTTCCAGTCGATACCGTGGCGCAGGTTTCGCTCTCCCAGAATCTGTCCGGCTTTCAGAGTGAAAAAGAAAAATGGAGCATTATCCGTGACCGGGGAGACGTTATACGCGTAACTCTGAGCGTAAGTGTAGGGGTCGTTGCTAGCGATCAGATCCGAAAACGGATTCTTGCCCGGCGCCGTCGGCAGATAGAGAGGATCGAGTGCCTCATAGCGATCGCAGTGCGCGGCGACGGCATTTTCTTCTTCGTCAGTGAACGGAGTTTTCTTCGCAAGGACAACGACGGGGATTCCGTCCTCATCAAGAGAACCTTGCGAGGCGACGATAATGTTCCGCGCCGGATTGGCGACGCCGAGGTTGTGGAGCGCTTCTATTGCCACCGAAACGACGCGCAGCGCCTCGCGCGGGTGTCGGAACTCCCAGCGGGTGATGGCGATCATACCGTCGGGTTTGAGGTGATCGAAGTATTCGCGAAAGGCCTCGACGGTGTAGAGATTGTTTTCACTCAGCGCGAAGGCGCCAGCGGCGGTGGAGGCCCAGGTGTCAACTAAGGTCATCTGGACGACGTCGAACTGTTCTGATGTAGCGCGCAGGTAGGAACGGCCATCAGTGACGTGAATGTGCACTTCAGGGCGCTCATACAGATGCTGCGCGTAATCTGCATAGCGTCCTCGCATGATCGTGGTGGCGATGATCGGATTAATTTCAATCCCAGTCACGCTGGGACTGCCATTCGCGACTGCGCGTAGGACGTCGACTCCTCCTCCGGGCCCGATGATGGCGAATTGCCCGTGCGGGCGCAAAACGTTCGCCAACGCCGGCGGAGCGGACATTAAATCTTTCTCCCACTCGGTTTCGTGCCAGCGGGAGACTTCCGCGTTCATGATGTAAGTGGAGGCGTCGGCATCAATGACGATGGCCTTAGCCTGTCCCTGGCGATCGACTTCGACGCGCGAGAGCGCATTCCAGCGGGCGAACTCAACCCACGCCGGATCGCGGAACATTCCTTTGGCGTAGACGATATCGATCAAGCGTCCAGAATGGTTCGCTGCGATGAGTGCGACCAGCGCCAGCGCGATAAAAGCGGCGTTCCTGCGCTCAGCGGCGGTACTGGCCCAGATGCTCGCGGCAATGCCAAGAGCGATGCCTGAGACGAGAATTGCGTTTGGGCCGCCAAGCCAGTTCAGCAATGGAACCACCGCCAGGCAGGCCAGCGCTCCTCCGCAGAGGTCGGCGCCATAGAGACGCGGGATACGGCTAGTTTCGCGCGCGAACACCACCGAGAACAGCAATCCCGTAAGAAAGAAGGGAACGGCAGCGGCGAGGTAGATGACGGTCAAGCGCAGGAAGTTCGCGGTTGAGACATCGAGCGAGACGCGCGCGTGCAAGACAATCTCAAGCACTACGAAGATCAACATGGCGTTAGCCATGCAGATTCGCGACGCAAGCATGCGGGTGGCGTAGTTGGAAAGCGTTGTCTTGAGCAGATAGGCGAAAACGCCACCTGCGCCTAGACCGAGCAGCGCAATCGAAATTGCCAAAAATGCGAAGTGATAGAAGAGGACGACGGAAAACAGCCGGGTTAAAGCCAGTTCGAGCAGCAGTGCAGCGAAGCTGGTGAGCGCAAGTCCGGCGAGCAGCGTTCTTTCTGGGATTTCAGACTTTGTCGTAGTTTGTGGCGGGCTGAGAACGAGTTCGGCCATATTTTCAATTGAGGCGCCAGTCTAGCAGATAGGTATTGCGTGATCGGCACGAATCGGCGAGGTCCGGGGAGGATGCCGGAATCAGCTCTCGAGAATGACCTGAGCAATGGCCTGCTCTTCCGTGTGAGAGATCGAAAGAGCTATGTTCTTGGCGCCCAGCTTCGCGGCGAATTCACCGGCTTTGCCGTGAAACTGCATCGTCGGACGTCCGCCTGGTTTTCGCACTACCTCGCAATCGCGCCAGCGGACGCCATGGTTCCATCCGGTGCCGAGCGCCTTCATGGCGGCCTCTTTAGCAGCGAAGCGTGCGGCGTAGCGCTCCATTCGGTTTGCTTTGGAGTCGCAATATTGCATCTCCGCCTCGGTGAAAATTCGTTCGAGGAAGCGCAATCCGAAGCGCTCAATGGATTGGCGAATGCGGGGCACTTCGGCAATGTCGATTCCGGTTCCGACGATCATGACTTCGCATCTTACAGCAAGCGATCTCCGCGATAGAGCAAGCGGCCGTCAATGATGCGAGCCTCGAGCGTGAGTTTATGCGGCCTCACCGGGCCCGTGCCATCAATGTGCAGAACTTCATGTCCGTGAGCGACCAGCCAATCGGAGACCAGCATGCGGTGGCAGCGGAAGTACACGCGTTCGGCGCACATGTACGCAGTGGGGGCCTGTTCGGCGAGCGCAATCACTTCGGCGATGGCTTGCTCGAACTCCGGCGTGAGCATGTAGTCGGCATAGTTTCGGAAACTGTCATTGCGCAGCGCGACGTTAGGAGAAACATCGAGAATCGCTTTGCGATAGCCGCCAAGCGCCTTCATCCAGACGTAGCGAATTCCGGCCGCGGGAAGCGATTGCTCGAGCGAGTCGCGATTGAACTGTGGCAGGCGACGCGACATCGGAAAGGCGCGAATATCCACAAGGGTTCGGATCCGATGAGCGTGGAGCGCGTCGACCAGTTCGCCGAGCGGCCGAGTGGAATGTCCGATGGTGTAAAGGGTGGCCAACGAATCTTCGATGCGGGGAAGCGCTTATGCGATGCGCCGCAGCGCATCCAGCGATCAGTTGATCCTGTTCGGGAAAGACGGTGCGCAGATCAATCAGAACTCGTCCTTCTTCTACCCGCGCGATAATTGGCGGATCAGACGTGCGCAGCCGGCTGGAAAATTCGTCTGCGCTCAGACCTTGGCAGGTTAACGCAAGCAAGCGAGTCGGCAAGACGGAAGATGGTGCTGCGCCGCCGCCGACAACGGACTCTCCGTCGATGATCTCCGCAAGTATCTTCGGTGCGCCCGCACGCAGGGTAGCGGCCAGCGCCTCTGCCCGCACGCCAATTTCAGCCTGGTTCAGACTCATCATTCTTAGAGTGGGGATCGCCGCGAAGTCGTGCTTCACATAGGCGAGCAGGGTGGCTTCCAGAGCAGCGTACGTGAGTTTGTCCACACGCAAAGCGCGGAACAAAGAATTGCTGCGCATGCTTGCGATCAGGTCGGAGCGTCCGCTGAGCAGGCCGGCTTGCGGACCGCCCAGCAGCTTGTCGCCACTGTAGGTGACGACATCCACACCCGCTCGCAGGCTGTCGAGAACGCTAGGTTCGTCGCGAAGGCCGAAATTTTGCAGATCGACCAGAGCGCCGCTTCCCAGATCTTCCATCAGCGGCAAGCTGCGGTGCTGGGCCAATTTCACCAATTCGAAAATGGATGGCTGCTCAGTGAAGCCGCTGATCTCAAAGTTCGATCGATGCACGCGCAAGAGCAGGCGGGTTCGCTCGCTGATGGCGTTCTCGTAGTCCGCGATACGCGTGCGGTTGGTGGTGCCAACTTCCCGCAAGGTCGCCCCCGACTTCGCCATGACGTCGGGAATTCGGAAGGAACCGCCGATCTCGACCAGTTCTCCGCGAGAGACGATGACTTCGCCGCCATCGGCCAAAGAGTTCAAAGCCAATAGCACAGCGGCGGCATTGTTGTTCACGACGATGGTCGAGACCGCAGCAGAGGATCCAGCGATGTCTGCCAGGAGTTTGCGGAACAAACGGTCGACGTGAACGTCGCGTTTGCCGCGCTCTCCGGTATCGAGATTGAATTCCAGATTGGAGTACTGCGCCGCGGTCTCGCGGATACGATCAAGAGCGGCCGGCGCGAGCGGGGCACGACCAAGATTCGTGTGCAGGATGACTCCCGTGGCATTGATCACGGGCTGCAACGAATGGTTGAGCGACTTTCGCAGCTGCGATTCGACGGCCTGGGGAAGTCCTTCGAGTGCGATTCGGAGGGCGGGCGCATCCAGCAGGCCGGAAGCGATCTCGTTCCTCAAACGCGCCAGCACGAAGCGCGCGGCATCGGTGACGGCAGTTGTTCCGTATCTTTCGATCAACGTCGAGATGGTCGGGATCCGCAGCAGTTCGTCAACCGACGGCAGTTCGCGAAAGAGTTCCGATTTGGCCACGGTCTTCATTTTATTTCTTTTATCCGCATGATACCTTTTACGTCCGCTGGCTAGAGGGTGTGTAGATACGCCAGCAGATCCTGAATATCCTGGTCGTTCAATTTCTGGCTAAAGCCCGGCATTTCATTACGGCCCATGCTGATGATGTTGCTCACCCGCTCGTCATTGGCGGGCAGGCCGCTTAGAGAAAGATACTTATGCTGGAAAACTCCCTTGAGGCCCGGTCCTTTTTTGCCGCGAGTGGAGTAGGGCTCGTGGCAGCGATCGCACTCGGCATCGTAGATCTTTCGTCCGGCCACTTGCTGAGGATTGAGCCCGAGCTCTGCGTCCGACTTACGGCGCTCGACATCGCAGGCAACGCTGCAACCGACTGCTATGACCACCAGCATGATTCGCAGGAAGGATTTGGAACGAATCATAACGTTGGGTCTCACGTCGATTTCTCCTGGTGCACGATCGTGCCAAGCAAGTTGTTGCCAAACCGCTTTACAATAATAGTGCAAAGGGCAGGCCCTCCAAAACGGGCTTCCATGCCGGGTTTCAGACGGATGAAGGTCACTATTAAGCGAGTATACGAAGCGCCCAAGAGGAATGATGGCGTGCGCGTCCTCGTCGATCGGCTTTGGCCGCGTGGCCTCACCAAAGAAAAGGCTGCTATCGACGAGTGGTTCCGCGAACTGGCGCCGTCCAACGATCTACGCCGTTGGTATCACGCCCGTCCAGACGAGTGGCAAGCATTCCGCAAGAGGTATCTCAAAGAACTCGCACAGCCGGAGCGCGAAAAAAGTTTGCGCCGCCTCTACGAACTCGCTCATCAGAAAAAGCGACTGACCCTGCTGTTTGCTTCCAGGAACGAAACGCTCAACAATGCCGTTGTTTTGAAGGAACTGCTCGAGGGCGTGCGTAAACCTCCAAGCGGAACCGGGCCAGGCGCGATCCGGGCAATGCGCGAGCGTGATGTCGCGGCGCGCCGGCGATAGTCGTCGCCAATCCTCTCTCTGAATTCAGTTTAGAATCGTGGCCAATGAGGCCGGTCTTCCATTGGAACATTGGCGCGCGCACTCTGGAACTGGGAAAGCGCACGCTCATCATGGGCGTGGTCAATGTCACGCCGGATTCGTTCTCAGATGGTGGGGCATTCTTCGATCATGACAAGGCCGTTGCACAGGCCGAGCGCCTGCTTGAGGAAGGGGCTGACATTATTGATGTTGGTGGGGAGTCGACTCGTCCCGGTGCCCGCGTGGATACAGGGAAACCTCGAGAGGCGGACGCCAAAAGCCAAACCACGAATTTGAAGGCCGCGCCATCAGTACCGACAGTGAGTGCCGAAGAAGAGATCAAGCGAGCCATCCCCGTAATAGCCGAGTTAAAGAAAAGGCGGGCCACGGCGATCGTCTCGGTCGACACTTACAAAGCCGCTGTGGCGCGCGCCGCGGTGAATGCCGGGGCGGAGATTGTGAACGACGTCAGCGGATTCCGCTGGGACGCGCAGATGGCAAGAACCGTTGCCGAGCTGAAATGCGGAGCGGTGTTGATGCATATGCGAGGGCGCCCGGAAGAGTGGCGCACGCTGCCACCCGCGGGAGACATTGTCCTTCTTGTTAAGAGGGAATTGAAGGATTGGGCGGAGCAAGCGGTGCTCAAAGGAGTGCGGCGGGAAAGGATCGTGCTCGATCCTGGATTCGGATTCGGCAAGAATTTCGAACAGAACTATCCTCTGATTCATCGATTCAGCGAACTCCAGGCTAGCGGATTCCCCTTGCTCGCAGGCACGTCGAGGAAGTCGTTTATCGGCAGAACGCTGGCCGCGAACGGCAAAGATGCCTCGCCAGAACTCCGCCTCTACGGCACTCTGGCCACTCAGACCGCGCTCATCTTGAATGGGGCGCACATCCTGCGAACGCACGATGTGAAGGCTTCGGTCGAAGCCGCCCGCATCGCGGATGCGATTTTGGCGGCACACTAGATCCCGCGAAGTTTCTTCAGGAGAAAATCATTGGGCAGATTTTTCTGTTCGATACCGTTCGTTGAAGCTAAGTCGAATCACAGCAACAGCGGAAGAACACTCCGCCTCAGACTGAGAAGACTAGCCGTCCTTCGGCCCCTCACTTATGGACGAGTTGACCAAACTCACAGAAGATCCTCGAACGACGGCGCGGCGCCGCGGCGCGCCAGATCCCGAAGGCAATTGCGTCGTCTACTGGATGCAGCGGGCGCACCGGGGTGTCGATAATCCCGCGCTCGACGTTGCGGTGCAGGCGGCGAACATCCTCAAGAAACCCGTCGTTACGTTCCTGGCTCCTGTGCCGTTCTATCCGCATGCCAATCTGCGACATTATCGATTTCTGAATGAGGGCATTCCTGATATTGCTGCTGCCCTTGCGAAGAGAAATGTTGGGTTCGTTTTGCGGAGCTATCCCGAGCACAGCTTGCTGAAGTTCTGTGAAGAAGTAAGAGCCGCTCTTGTTGTCGGAGACGAGAATCCGATGCGGGAACCGGAGCACTGGCGGCAGACCGCAGCCAAAAAGCTTAAGGTGCCGCTATGGACGATTGATGCCGACGTGATCGTTCCCTCGAAGCTGCTGGAAAAAGCGCAGTACGCAGCGCACACGATTCGTCCGCGACTGCAGGCGCAGCTCAAGACTTTTTTAGTTCCGTCGACAAATCAGCGGGCGCAGGTGCCATGGAAAAAACCTTCGCACCTTGCGGCTCTTGAGCCCGACATTGACGTCACGCAGGGCTGGAAACTCGATCGCTCGGTTGCTCCGGTTTCGGAGTGGCGCGGAGGAACTCGCGAAGCTCTCCGGTTGCTGAACGAGTTCCTCGATGAAAAGCTTAGTGGCTACGGGACGCAGCGTAACAAGCCAGAGGTCGATCACACCAGCCGGTTATCGCCCTATCTGCACTTTGGACATATCAGTCCCACGACGGTTGCCCTTGCGGTAGAACGATCCAAGGCGCCCAAAGCCGATAAAGAAGCATTCCTGAACCAGATCATCACGTGGCGTGAGCTTTCGATCAATCTGGTGCGCTTCAACCCGGAATACGACAACTTTGAGTGCGGCGAGCCTTGGGCCCATCGAACTCTGGCCAAGCACGCCAGGGATCATCGGGCGGTTCTCTACAGAGAGCGGCAACTGGAAAACGCTGAAACCCACGACCAGCTGTGGAACGCGGCGCAAATGCAGATGGTCAACCGGGGATGGATGCATAACTACATGCGAATGTATTGGGCGAAAAAGATTCTAGAATGGAGCCGAACGCCAGCCGAGGCTCATCAAATCGCTGTCCGCCTCAACGACAAATATTTTCTGGATGGGCGCGATCCCAATGGTTACGCGGGGATCGCTTGGTCGATTGTCGGGAAGTTCGATCGTCCCTGGTTCGAACGGCCTATTTTCGGGCAGATACGGTACATGTCGGGCGAAAGTACCGGCAGGAAATTCGACAGCAAGAAATACATCCAACAAAATCTGTCGCAGAGGTTGTTCTAACGCAGGCTTTCGAACTCGCTTTCCTGTCTAAACCAGAATTCTGTTTCGCAATTCGCTTTAAGGAACTCGACAACGGGAGAACTTTCGTTTAGTTTTTGCGCTGCTCTGGTTTCGAGAGTCACGGAGCTTCCGTAGCGCATCCTAACGCCGAAAGCAATGGATCTCAGCGTCGAGAAAGCCGCAGTTCTTCTGCTGATCGCGGCAGTGGTTGCCATCGCGACCCGGCGGCTTCATCTGCCTTACAGCGTAGGGTTGGTAGCGGCAGGGATTGTACTGGCGCTACTTCCCTTCTCTCCGCAAGTCAGCCTGACCAAGGACCTTCTGTTCACCGTTCTTCTGCCGCCGCTCATCTTTGAAGCTGCGTTTGGTCTGGATTGGCGGCAATTGCGGATCGATCTTCCGGTAGTGCTGGTGCTGGCGACGCTGGGAGTTGTCTTGTCGGCTGCGGTGAGCACAGTCGGCATGCACTTCCTTGCGCATTGGCCGTGGGTCACCGCGCTGGTTTTCGGTGCCCTGATTGCCGCGACGGATCCGGTTTCTGTGATCGCCACATTCAAGGAGGCACGGGTTGGTGGACGTTTACGGCTGCTCATCGAGAGCGAGAGCCTGTTCAACGACGGCACGGCTGCGGTTTTGTTTGCGATTTGTGTGGCGGCCGCGTCCGGCGAGTCTCTTTCGGCTTTGCAAGTAACGGTCAAGCTAGCAGTCACGATAGGCGGGAGTCTTGTCTGCGGAGCCGTAGTCGCGGTTGCCGCGTTATTGCTGGCAGGCCGCACAGATGATCACCTCGTGGAAATCACATTCACGACGGTGGCCGCGTATGGTTCTTTCCTGGTTGCCGAGCACCTGCACCTGTCCGGAGTTCTCGCCACCCTGGTTGCTGGATTGATATTGGGAAACATGCGGTCCGAGGGTGCGATCGGAGAAAAGGGGCGCGAGGCCGTGCAAGCATTTTGGGAGTATGCCGCATTCGTCGCCAACTCGCTGGTGTTTTTGCTGATCGGGATGCGGGAGGCGCACGAGCACTTTCTCAGCAACTGGTGGTCCACAGTTCTGGGAATCGTTCTGGTCGTAATCTCGCGTGCGATTGCTGTGTATCCCTGCAGCGCTCTTTTCTCAAGATCGCGCATGCGCGTGAATTGGCGGCATCAACATATTTTGTTTTGGGGCGGACTTCGCGGCGCCCTGGCGCTCGCGTTGGCGCTCGCCTTGCCTGCAGAGATCCCCCAGCGGGGATCAGTCATCACCGTCAGCTTTGCCGTGGTTGCATTTTCGATCTTTGTGCAGGGGATGACCATGAAGCGAGTATTGCGCCGTTTTGGCGAATACCCGCAATGAAGTTCCTCAGAATGTCTTGTGAGAATCGAGCAAAATCGTGACCGGGCCTTCGTTTACTAACTCGACCTGCATCATTTCCCGGAAGCGCCCGGTCTCGCAGCGGAGGCCGGCGGCGCGCAGGCGTTCGACAAAAAACTCGTACAGCTGTCGTGCTGGCTCAGGAAGGGCGGCGTCATCGAACGATGGACGCTTACCGCGCCGAACATCGCCGTATAGCGTGAACTGCGAAACGGCGAGAACGCTTCCGCCGACATCGACCACGCTGCGGTTCATCTTGCCGTCTTCGTCTTCGAAGATGCGCAGGCCGGCGATTTTATCGGCCAGATAGGCCGCGTCCCCCTCAGTATCGCCCTGTCCAACGCCCAGCAAAACCAGTAGACCCAGCCCGATTTCACCGACCGTCCAGTCTTTGACCGTCACCTTGGACCGGCTAACGCGTTGCACGACAGCACGCATGGGATTCGTCTAGCCCGGTGTCGGTGGGGAGTGAACGGGCCACGCCTGCGGCACCGTCCGCCGTTGACCGGAGTCACAGCCAACCGTTAGGATTCAATAGTGCAATCCAAACATAACAGAGGCTTTGCCGACAAAGGCATTGCCCTTCCTTTACACTAAATCAGCGGGACAATTACACTACTC
Source organism: Terriglobia bacterium (assembly GCA_963711365.1). Taxonomy (GTDB): domain Bacteria; phylum Acidobacteriota; class Terriglobia; order Terriglobales; family Acidobacteriaceae; genus Sulfotelmatobacter. The sequence goes on from CAVQDY010000008.1 coordinate 112,382, forward strand.
AATCGCCGTTTTCGTACCGCAGTGCGCTAGGTTGTGCTGGAATCGAAAGCTCGTGCGAAAAAAGGTAATGCATCACCGATAGCGCGACCGAGAATCGAAACTCAAATCTTATCAGGCAAGCGAGGAGACAAATGGCAGCCGTAGACGAGAAAGTAAAACAGATTATCGTAGAGCAGTTGGGCGTGGATGAGGGCGAAGTGACATCGAGCGCGTCGTTTGTCGATGACCTCGGCGCCGACTCGCTGGATACAGTGGAACTGGTCATGGCGTTCGAAGAAGCGTTCGATATAGAGATCCCCGACGAGGACGCCGAGAAGATTCGGACCGTGCAGGATGCCGTCGACTATATCGGCAAGCACGCCAAGGCGGGAAAATAGCTTGGCACGCAGGGTCGTCGTTACCGGCCTCGGCTTGATCTGCGGTGTGGGCAATTCCGCCGAAGAGGTGTGGAAAGCCCTGCTGGCAGGAAAGAGCGGTGTCGCCCGAATCACGGGATTCGACGCCAGTAATTTTGCCTGCCAGATCGCAGCCGAGGTCAAGAACTTCGATCCGCTGAATTACATTGAAAAAAAGGAACTCAAAAAGATGGGACGCTTCATTCACCTGGCGGTTGCCGCGTCGGATGAAGCGCTGAAAACCTCAGGCCTGAAGATCACTCCCGAAAATGATGAGCGGGTCGGAGTGCACATCGGATCGGGAATTGGCGGGTTCGACATCATCGAGCGCGAGCACACCGCGCTGATGGAGGGTGGCCCGCGTAAGATCTCTCCTTTTTTCATTCCCGCGGCCATCATTAACCTGGCTGCCGGACAGGTCTCCATGCGCCATGGGGCCAAGGGACCGAATGAAGCGACGGCCACGGCCTGCACGACGAGCGCTCATTCGATTGGCGACTCCTTCCGCATTATTCAATACGGCGATGCTGATGTGATGATTGCGGGAGGCGCCGAAGCTGCTATTACCGGCATGGGTGTTGGCGGATTCGCTGCCATGCGAGCGCTTTCAACCCGCAACGATGATCCCGAAAAGGCCAGCCGTCCGTGGGACAAGGAGCGCGATGGCTTTGTCATCGGCGAAGGAGCTGGCATCCTGATTCTCGAGGAGCTGGACCATGCCCGACGGCGGGGAGCTCCGATCATGGCAGAGGTGGTGGGCTACGGTACGTCGGCCGATGCCTATCACATGACGCAACCGGCTCCTGAGCACGAAGGCGGATTCCGCGTCATGCGAAATGCTGTGCGTGACGCCAAAGTCACGCCGGATGTGGTTGGATACGTGAATGCGCACGGAACGTCGACGCCGATTGGTGACACGCTCGAAGCGCACGCCATCCGCAATTTCTTCGGTGACCATAAGCTTGCCGTGAGTTCGACCAAGTCGATGACGGGGCACCTTCTCGGGGGCGCTGGCGGCCTGGAAGCAGGCATCACGGTGCTGGCACTACGCGATCAGATGATCCCGCCCACGATCAATCTCGAAAATCCTGATCCCGACACGATTGGGATGGACCTGGTTCCGAACCACGCACGCAAGGCGGAACTCGAATACGCCATGTCCAATTCTTTCGGTTTCGGCGGCACCAATGGTGCGCTCCTGTTCCGCCGCTGGACCGAATAAGCGATCGCCAAACGGAAGTGGCGTCTCCATCGTTTTTGCATCGATCGCTGCCATGATGACCCCTGTCCTTATGTCCGTAAATGCCTTATTCATGGCGGTTTTTGGACGTAATGTACCTTTTCGCGCGGTATGGAATTCGTACAGGTTCCTGAGCCTGTCGCGCGTTGGCCCTTTGGAACTTTCCTGTACTGCCCAACTGGACGACAATCAGTCTCGAAAGTTGAGTCTTCTCTGACCTTATGGATAAAGCTTTCACGACGACCTTTGCGCCCTCCCCCACACCTCGTAAAGCTGCCGCCCGAGCTGCACTGGTAGATTTCAATGAACCGCATAACTCGCTGTTGGCGGAGTGCTTCCGGCAATTTGGAATCGAAGCCGTTGCTGTGCAGTCCGATCCTGCGGAGCGTCTGCTGAAAGAAAAGTTCGAGGCTTGCGTTCTGCCCTTGGCAAAAGGACCCGAAGCCGAGTCCGTAATGGAGGCAGCGCGCAGTTCGCGATCCAACAGCCGTTGCGTGATCTACGGCGTTGGAGGCAGCGCGCAGCATGCGATGCGCTTTTCGAAGTACGGCATTAATGCGATGTTTCACGAGCCGTTAGAACGCCCGGCGATGTTGAAGCTGGTGCGGGCTACACGCCTGCTGGTGCTGCACGAGTTCCGCCGCTATGTGCGCATCCCCGTCATGACTGAAGTTTCGATCATTGGCGATAACCGGCGCGCGAATGCAACCAGCATCGAGATGAGCTCGGGCGGAATGTCGCTCAAGAGTGTCGAGGCCTTTACGCCAGGAATGAATGTTGAAGTGTCATTTGCCCTGATGACTCTGCCGCGCGTCAATGTGCGCGGAGTAGTCAGCTGGAACAAGCCCAAGTCCCTGGGAGTACGCTTCGATTCGAACGACGAGCGCCGGTTGAAATTGAAGACCTGGATCGATTCGTATCTCGAAAATTAGGCGACAACAAGCTACCGCCGAGCACGCCGAGTTCGCCGAGGAAAATCTTCCTACCGTTTTCTTAGCTGCCTTCTGCGATCTCGGCGGTAAATACTTTTGCGGGTCGATACAATAGCTGCGTGCCCGAAGTCAGCCCCCGCGAACTGTCAGCCTCCGCCCAATCGGAGTCCGGACCCCGCCGCTGGACGCTGCGCCAGCGCATCGTTCTCAGCGTAATCGTGGCAGCTGGCTACTCTTTTATTCGCCTGCTGGGGCCTACTCTGCGCGTAAGCGTTTCTTACGAGGACGGTGCGCAAAAGACGCTGGACGAGCGCCCACGGGTCGCTTCGTTCTGGCACGACTGCATGATTCCTGCCACCTATCTTTTTCGCGACATGGGTATCCGGGTGATGAGCAGTTTCAGCTACGACGGCGAGTACATGGGGCGGATCATCCGCAAGTTCGGCTTTGTGGCAGTAAAGGGATCGAGCAGCCGCAACCCAATACGCGCCCTGCTTGGATTGCGCCGCGCCCTCGAAGAGGGTTGGACCGTAGCTTTCACTTTGGATGGCCCGCGTGGTCCGCGACGCCAGGTAAAGCCCGGACCGGCGGGTCTGGCACGGTCGTCCGGACTTCCGATGACCACCTTTTATGCGGCGGTCGAAAAGGCCTGGGTGCTAAAGAGTTGGGACCGCATGATGATTCCCAAGCCTTTTTCGCGGGTGCTGGTGCGCGTCGGCAAGCTCATCTCCGTGCCAAGTGATGCAAGCGATGAAGACCTCGCCCGCTACAGCGACGAACTGCAAGCCACGCTTGATCGAGTGACCGCCTTCGCGGAGGCTAACGTGAGCAAGGCTGGGACGAACGAATTTCCGTGGTACAAGGGATAACTGTGCAGGTGCGGTTCGGATTCCGATGGAGACGCCCGCTCAGCGCTTATTCCAGCGTTGATCCCAACTGGCTGTAGCGATACTTCTTGCCATCCCAGAAAACCACCGAAGAGGTATCTTCTCCCTCCCCGACCTCTTCCATGTAGATGCCAAGCATCTCTCGCTTCTTCGTCGACAGACGTTTTACAGTCAGGTTCTTGAAGGGCAGATTGATCAGGAGGAATTTCGCCTTGGGCTTTTCCGCGCGCCATGCATCTTTTTCAGCGCCATGAATGATAAGCAGGGATACTCCGCGCCGTTCCGGGACGTCCGAGGCAAATGTGGACGTGACCTTCACATCGCCGAATCCGAGAGAGCTGTCATACGGGTCGGCGACGACGAAACTGTATTCGTCCTTGTCCGCCATGGGGTTCTTGCATCTGGCAGCGACGACGAGGTCATCGATCCCATCGCCATCCAGGTCGCCGACAAACTGCGGGCGCCCCGAGAGCAAAGAACAGTTATCGCCAAATTGCTGGTGGATAAATTCGTCCGTCACTGCGGGCGAAGGCGCTTTCGCGTGCGCGGGCGGCGGAAGTGGTGGCTTCTTCTGTGCGACTGCCACGTTCACAAAGAAGAGAGCGAGAACTGGGACGAGGAGTTTTCGATACGGCATGGACTAACTTTAGTCCGGATTTGTACCTGCGGATAGATACACAGTAGTGACGGAGGTAACAGCGAGCGGCTCGGGAATTTCACTGGTCATAGTTAACGGAGTTGCAGTTGGTGTCACCCGACCTCAACCAATCCGTAAGTATGCTGCCAGCGCGCCCGCATCTGTACCAGGGCGCGGCTGATCTCTTCGGATGAAACCTCGGAGTTCGGTCCAGCGAGCACAAAGGCCGCCTCGCGTTTCGCCAGGTCCAGCAACTGAGCGTCGCGCATGATATTGGCCACGCGAAAACTCGGCAGGCCTGCCTGGCGCGTCCCGAAGAACTCTCCCGGCCCGCGGAGTTCGAGATCGAGCTCGGCAATCTTGAATCCATCGTTGGTGTCAACCATAGCCTGCAACCGGCGCTGCCCGTCCTCAGTGACTTTCCCGCCCGTCATCAGGACGCAATAGGATTTCGCGGCGCCGCGGCCGATGCGCCCTCGCAGCTGATGCAGCTGTGCCAGCCCGAAACGCTCTGCATGCTCGATCACCATGATGGTGGCGTTGGGGACATCCACACCGACTTCAATCACCGTTGTTGCTACCAGAATCTGCAACTCGCCTTTCTGGAACAGGCGCATGACCTGGTCTTTCAGATCTGCGTCGAGGCGGCCATGGAGCAATCCGACCTTCAAATCGGCGAACACCTTTCCGCTCAGTTCGCGATACATCTTGATCGCAGCCTTCAACTCGCTCTCTTCGTTTTCGGCGATCACCGGATACACCACATACGCCTGATGTCCGGCTTCGACCTGTTTGCGGAGGAACGCCCAAACTTTCGGGGATTGATCGTCGGTGACCTGCCGCGTCACGATGGGGGTGCGGCCCGGAGGCAGTTCGTCCAGAACACTGAGGTCCAAGTCGCCATAAAGGGTAAGAGCGAGGGTACGAGGAATTGGAGTTGCCGTCATCACCAGAACATCAGGTTCCGGAGCGGGTGACGCCGGAGAAGGCGTTGCCGAGCGTTGCTCGGCCTGGACGGGCGAGGCGCCCGTCCCCACACGAGCCGATTCGCCGCCATCAGCGGATTTTCTCATCAGCTTCAGCCGCTGCATGACACCAAAGCGGTGCTGCTCGTCGACGATCACTAACCCAATGTTGGCGAACTCAACTTTTTCTTCGAGCAGCGCGTGCGTGCCAATCACCAGCTGCGCATTGCCTTGCGCAATGTGCCGACGGATCTCGCGTTTCCGGTCATTCTCCAGAGAGCCAGTCAGCAGGACGATACGGTATCCGGCATTTTCGAGAATCCGGCGTGCGGAAAAATAGTGCTGCTGCGCCAGAATCTCCGTGGGTGCCATGAGCGCCACCTGACAGCCATTCTCGATCGCGATGATGGCCGCCTCGAAGCCGACAATCGTTTTGCCGGAGCCGACGTCCCCCTGCAGCAAACGCCGCATGGGATAAGGCTTCCCCATATCGGCGGCAATCTCTTTGAGTACCCGCTTCTGCGCCGCGGTGGGATGAAACGGCAGAATTTTCTTAATTGCTCCCCGCACCCCCTCATCGAGACGAAAGGCGATTCCAGTCTGCGCTTTCTGCTGCCGGCGCTTCAGCTCTAGTCCAAGTTCCACGAAGAACAGTTCGTCGAAAATCATCCTGATGTGAGCCGGAGTGCGGGAAGACTGCAAATCGGCGAGGCTCTCGCCCGGCTCGGGCCAATGCACGTTCCAGATAGCGGCTCGCGGCGAAATCAATCCTAGATGCGCCCGTGTGGCTGCCGGAATTGCCTCAGGCAAATCTGGCGTGAGGTTTTCCAGCGCAGTGCGAATGATGCGCCGAAACCACTTTGACGTAAGCCGTCCGGTGCCTTCGTAAATCGGGACGATCCGCCCGATCTCCAGGGACTCAGCCGCTTTCTTTTCTGCCCCTTTGTCGCCGGAGTCGGCTGAGTCTCCCAAAATCTCGAACTGCGGCTGGATGATTTGCAACTCCCGCGAGCGCTGGTCTTCTTCCACCTTCCCGTAGAGAGCTATCAACTGGCCCGGTATGAACTTGTCCTGCAAGTAGGTGGCGTTGAACCACAGGCAGCGGAGGCGGGAGCGGCCTTGCCCAACGGTCAACTGGAAGATTGGCTTGCTGCGAGTCCGAAACAGGCCCGAGTTGCGGACTTCTCCGACAACGCTAGCCATTTCGCCGGCGCGCAGTTCGGAAATGCCGCGAGGATTCAGCCGATCTTCATAGCGAAAAGGAAGATAATGAACGAGGTCGCCGACGGTTCGGATTCCCTTGGCATCCAAGATTTCCGCAATGCGCGGACCGACCCCTTTGACGTATTGGACTGGGGTAGAGAGTTCAAGCATGCCTAGGGTTCCGTGGAGCCTCCGCATCTGCGATTATTTAGATCGAGGGGCCCCGAAGCATGTTAGCAGGAGCAAATACGGGTCGTTCAGCGCCGCGCCAGATGCGGGCCCGCAGAAACGTTGGAAACCCTGGAGAGCATTCGCGTGTCTAAAACGTCAGTGCTCATTAATCTCCTGCAAATGCTGCTGGCGATTTTATTAGGCAACCTCGTTTATTTCCTCTTATTGCCTCATCTCCCGCCGGCCGCTCGACACCATTTGTTGCATGTCGATCTCGGGATGATGCTCGACTTCGGGTTCTGCCTGGCTATTTACGGCATCATCAGGCGCCTGGCAAAGATCGCGGTAAGAGAATAGAGAAATTAGCCCTGTGCTCCGCCAAGCCCCCGGTTACTTTCGGAACCTCGGCCCTGGTACCCCCGGCAGATAGAATCCATTGGAATGCCGAAGATCGCCGTCTTATACGACGCGGGGCAGGCCGTTCTCTCCACGTTTGACCTTGACGAGGTACTGCAGAGAATTCTGGCGATTGCGCGCGACTATTTTCATTTGCCCAATGTCGCGATTCTCCTGCTTGATAAGGAGACGCAACAACTCTGTGTCCGCTCGCAGATCGGCTGGGATGTCGGCAAAGACGTCATTCGCCTCAGCGCCCACGAAGGAATCACCGGTGCCGCGGCATGGAAGAAGCAGCCCGTCTATGCGCCCGACGTGAGCCAGGATTCTCGATACATCTGCGCGGCTCATTCCACTCGCTCGGAACTCGCGATCCCGCTGATGGTGCGCGACGAAGTCGTGGGCGTGCTCGATTGCCAGAGTAACGAACTCGACCACTTCGATCACGAAACCATCGAGCTGTTGACTCTTTTCTCGACCCAGGCATCGATCGCCCTGCAGAATGCGCATCTGTATTCGCTGGAACGCCAACGAGCCCGGCAGCTGCAAGCGATCAACATGATTGCGCAGCAGAGCACGGCGGTCATGGAACTGGAGGAGCTCCTGATCCGTGTCTGCTCCATCATTCAGCAGGCATTTCAGGTCTCGCACGTGTCACTGTTCTTGCGGGAAGACGGCGAGCTGGTCATGCGCGCCCATCACGGAGCGCTGACGCCCTGCTTTCCTCCGGGAGGGCGTGTTCCGACTTCGGAGTTGCCATGGTCGCAGGTGATTGCAACCAGTGCCACGGTCATCGAAAAGGACCTTAGCTCGGCAACCGAGGCCTTCCGCCTGTTCAAAGAGTCGGGCTCGCGCATGAGCATCCCGCTGATCTCGTTTGGGCAAACTCTCGGAGTGTTAACGCTGCACAGTTCCAGACTCAATGCGTTCACTGAGATGGAACTGCAATCTCTGGAATCCGTGGCCGACATTTTTGCGAACTCCATCCAGAACGCCTATTACGTGGAGCGTGTGAAACAGCTCGCCTACCTGGATGGCTTGACCGGAATCTTCAATCGACGTTTCTTCGAGCTGCGCATCAACGAAGAGGTCGAGCGCGCACGACGTTACGGAACCGGTATGGCCGTCATCATGGCCGACATCGATCAATTCAAGCGGCTGAATGACGAATTTGGACATCTACTCGGGGACGAAGTCTTGCGCCAAGTGTCCTCGATCTTTCACCAGCAGGTGCGAAAAATCGATGTGGTGTGCAGGTACGGCGGGGAGGAGTTTGCCATTCTGCTGACGCAAACGAATGCGCAACAGGCATTCACCATCGCAGAAAAACTTCGGCGCCAGATCGAAAACTGGCAATTTCCGGGAGTACCGCGCAGCATCACTATCAGCGCGGGAGTCGCGGCATTTCCCACGCATGGCAGGTCGCGAGATGAAGTCGTCCGCGCCGCAGACAACGGTCTCTACACGGCAAAGCAGGAGGGCCGTAATCGTGTCTGTCTGACCAGCGTCGCCCTGGCCACGACTAGCGGCCATCGCTGAATGCTAGAGCCAGTCCGTTTTCATCTTCAGCAACTGTTTCTGTAACTTCTCCATGTCTTTCTGCAATAGCTGCTTCTGCCGCGCGCTCTGCTTCTGAAATTCCTTCTGCTGCTTGCAGAATTCCTGCTGTATCTCTTCTGCGGCCTTGCGAGAGGCTTCCGCGGTCAAAGCCATCTGCGGCTGCAGCTGAGCCAGCTCATCGCGCAATACGCTCAATTCGAGCCTGGACTGGGCCTGCATCAGCGGTTCTGCGTCGAAACTCTCCTCTTCGATCAAATCGCCCGATTCGTTGCGGGAAGGTAGCGACAACGTCAAGGTCTGTTCCTTTCGATCGCGCATTACGACTACCTTGACGGAACTACCGTTTCGCGACTTCACGCTGTGTGCGAAATCGCTGGTATCATGCACCGGCTGATCATTGACTTTGACGACGACATCTCCCGCCCGGAAACCCGCCTTCTCAGCCCGGCTGCCTTTTTCCACCGATCGCACCAGAACGCCATTGCCGTTCTTTACGCCAAAAAACTCGCCCAGTTGCTGCGTGATGTTCTCGACCATCAACCCGCTACGAGCCGAAGACGTGACCATCACCATGTTGATCGAAGGGATATCGATATCCGGCATATGGATATCCGGAATGTTCACGTGAATATCCGGCTTGGGTGAGAAGGCGAACTCCTTATGCTTGTCGGCCAGTTGCAGCTTCACCGTCATCGGCTGTCCGTCGCGGCTTATTCCTAGCGTTACGATGCGGCCGGGTGGCTCTTCGTGAATCATGCGCCGCAACTGCGCGCCACTTTCGACGGACGTGCCATTCATCGTCAGGATGACATCGTGCTCCTTGATGCCCGCTTTTCCGGCTGGAGCATCCTGATCGACCATGGTGACCTCGACGCCTTTTCTTCTTTCAGTTTCAAGGCGCTCAGACGGTCAGTCGTGACGTCAGCAATGTCCACTCCCAGGTAGGAACTGGTGCCCCCGTCTTCGCTTGGAAATCCCCATGAGTGGCTGGAATCGTCCACCGACCAGTTCTGCGCGGCATATGAGACCGTAAGGAGCAACGGCAACAATGCGAAGCCGATCATTACGTATTTGCGCATGATGATCTCCCGTTTCTGTGTTGGCCCTGCGGTCAGCGATGAGTAGGACAAACACTGACCGCCAGCCAATGATCACCGGCGACTGATTCCTAACGTGTCGCCTTCCTGATACAAATATCTCCGGTCGAGGTGTGGACCTTCAGAGTGGGGCCGCCACCATTGAGCTTTCCCTCAGCCGTCAGTGTCTTGGGACCCCACTGATCGCCTTCGCTGTTGATGTGTATGTCCGGGAAATCGGACGTGATGCGGTGTCCATTGCCCATATCGACGCTGGCCCGGACGTTGATCGCAACATCCGACGCGATGTACACGGTGATGTCTCCAGCGCCGGTCTCCAAATCTGAATCGTGACGCTCGGCCCCGGTACTCACTAGCTTTACCGTAATTCCTCCCGCGCCGGTTTCCGCTCGCGCCGAGGGTACACCATACAACTCGATGCCACCACCGCCGGTCTCGGCATGTACGTGCCCTTTCGCCGAGGTGAGCCGGATGCTCCCGCCGCCGGTCTCAATATCTGCCGGGCCACCGACGTCGCTGAGATCGACGCTGCCACCGCCGGTTGAAACCTTGACCTTGCCGGCGCATTGCCGAATCTCGATGCTGCCGCCGCCGGTTTCAACGCTGGCTTCCTGTGAGCCGGATTCGATACGTACGCTTCCGCCTCCAGTTTCGGCAACCACTTTGCCATTGGCATGGCGAATGGCAATCGATCCACCGCCGGTATGAAGCCCGAGGTCGCCGCTCACGGTTCCAACGTCGATCGACCCTCCGCCGGTTTCGGCGTTGACGCCTCCGCCGATATCGTCGAACTTAATGCTTCCACCGCCGCTCTCCGCCTCTACATGGCCAGCGACTCCCGCCGCATCGACGTTGCCGCCCTCGGTTTCGAGCTTTACCAGCGCCATCTCGCGGGGAACCATGACGGAAAACTCCGACGAACTGTGCCGCGGCTGCCTTCCGCCCTGCCAGTCTCCTACGATCCAGGCCGTATCACCCTTCACATAAGCAGTAATCTTGTATTGCTCAAATTGGTGGCGTGCTTCCTGCTCCGAGGACGTACCAAAACGAGTATGAACGACATAATTGATGCCTTGCTGTTGTCCGCCTCGGACCACCACCGAGCCCATGTCTACTTTCACTCGCAGATTCTTGACCGCAGCCAGGGACCCTGTGATCTCTTGACCCCAGGATCCGCCTTCGCGGGACACCCGTGTTTCCTGCGCCTGGCTTTGCAGAAGCAAGCTCACCGGCGCAAGCAGGGCCAGCACTCCGGCTAACCCGACGACTTGTAGCGTTTTTTTCAAGTCTCCCACCTCACTTTTTCGCGATCAGTGACGCGAACACTCTTTCGATCCGTTCTGTGCATCCCAATGGCCGCGCCTTTAAGCGCTGCTCATTAGTCAATTTCGGGCAACTGCGCCAGCATGGTGCGGGCCTGCGACTTGATGTACGTACTCGTATCCTTTGCCGCCAGGGCCATCAGCACGCCGCGCACGCTGCCATCCGCCTTTACCGGCTCAATCAGCCGCAGCGCTTCAATGCGCACCCCGGAATTCGTGTCGTTCACCAGCGCGCGCAGAATCGCGTCGCGCACATTGGTGTCGCTCTTGACATACGTACCCAGCGCATCCAGAGACTTCAAACGGACTCCCGGATTGGTGTCATTCTGCAGCGCGTAAATCAGGGCTTCGCGCACCTGCATCTCGCTGCTCCTCTGCGCCAGCAGGTCAACGGAGTCCACACGTACGCCCGAGTTGTAGTTATTGCGCGCTGCGTAGAGCAGCAACTGCTGGATCTTCTGATCGTTCAGGGATCCCTGGGCTTCCTGCGTGTTGACCGTGTTGTATTTGATCGTGACCTGATCGGTGCCCGGGACGGGAGTTACAGAATCGATGCCAGAGATGGAAGCTTCGGTGGGAATGTTGCCAGAAACGTTGTTTGCGATCGGGAGGATGCCTGTCGTTCCTGTGCGTGGGCCATAAAGCCTGTAAGTTGTGCCGATGCCGGCTGCGAAGCCGAGGATGAGAATGACCGAAGCCAATGCCGGAGAGAACCTGACCTGCCGCAGCCAGTGTGCCGGATCGAATGCCAGCCGGTTCCATAGGCTGCCCTGCTGTGTCGTCTCCAGCGCTTCTTGCAGGCGCATGCGCGACGAGGCCAGCAAATTCGGCGACGGATCAGACGCACGATCTTGCGCGAGCATGGCATGAAAATCCTGCTCGGCCTTCAGCTCCAGTGCACAGTCGGCGCAGCGGGCGATGTGCTGCTCGAGTTCATGGCGGGCATCATCCGGCAGCTCGCCATAAACCTGAAAGACGATATTTTCTCGAACCCATTCACACTTCATAATTGCCTCTTAAGCTTCGAGCTTCGAGCCATGAGCTGCGAGCGACCTGAAACCTCGAAACTCGTCGCTCGTCGCTCGCAGCTACCTCATATCCGCCAGTGCCCCGCGCAACTTCTGCGTGGCCCGAAAGAGGGTGTTTTTGGCGGTCTCTTCCGTGGTATGCAAAATCTCTCCAACGGTTCGCAGCTTCAGCCCGTGATAATGCTTTAACTCGAACACCATGCGTTCGCGAGGCGTCAGCTTCTCCAGCGCCCCTGAGATCCGTGCGCCTAACTGCCGGCGCATCAAATCACGTTCCGGATTCGCCCCGGCCCGGCCATCGGCTACCTGATCGAGCAGGTCATACTCGCCGCCATCAGAATCTTTGGCGACCGGCGCGTCTTCCTTGCGCACGGTCTTCTTGCGCAGATGATCGAGACACAAGTTGGTCACGATCCGGTAAATCCAGGTGTAAAAGGAACATTCGAACCGGAAGGTGCCGATGTTCTTGTACGCTTTGAGGAAGGCGTCCTGATACACGTCCTGGGCGTCGTGTTCAGTTCCAGTGAGGTGCAGCGCCAGCCGAAGTACGGCTTGATCGTAGTGGCGCACGAGTTCCTCGAAGGCAGCGCGGTTTCCCTGCTGCGCTTCGCGGATCAGCATCGTGTCATCGATGCGCCGATCTTGCGTTTGGCGATCTAGCCCAGCCATGCAACCCCGCGGGGGGTCTTGGATCTTGCTGACTCTCTCTGTAAACTCACTCGCTTTCGAGTGGGCCCGTCCGCCAACCGAAAATGGCACTGTCCATACACCGGCCGGCATTTGCGTCCTGTTCCTCTACCCGCCCGGCATTTAGTGTCTGTTCCGGGCTTGCACAGGAATAGACGGAGAGTCCCCCGTTCCGTGAGCAGAAATTATAGGCTGTAGGGGAAATTTGTGGAGTACCTAGGTGACTCTGGGACAAAGATTTAGAAGGAAACAGAACAACGGGGCACAGTGTCAGATGCGGGTTTGGCAGGGTAAGTGCCTTGAGAATGGGGCAATCCTAGCAAGGAACTAAGAGAACCACAGATGAAGCCAAACCCCAACCACCACGGTCGTAAGGAGCGCCGCGTCGGTACGCGGGAAAACCCATCCGCGTCCACGAATGAGAGATCGCAATTTCAGGACAGAGATCAACGCAGCGAAACCGGAGAGCAGAAAGATCAGCCACAGCGTAAGGCCGTGAATGCGAGGTTCAAGGTAGGAGAGACTGACCAGGAGAGTTGCGGCAGCTATACCCATCACATACACGCCTTTTCCCTTTTGCTTCGGGATGGGCGTACCACCGCATTCGTCGCTCATCAGGTTCAGTCCGTACATCTAATCGGCGAGCACAGAGACACCCACAACTACTCTGTCGCCGGTTCCTTCTCGATCACGACCTTCAGGTGCGCGGTCACGTCCTTATGGAGCTTCACCGGGACGGTGAACTCGCCCAAGGTCTTCAGCGGCTCGTGCAGCTGGATCTTGCGGCGATCGATGTTGAAGCCCTTCTTGGTCAGCGAGTCCCCAAGATCACTCGAGGTGACCGAGCCGAATAGCTGATCGCTTTCGCCCGACTTGCGCGTGAACGTCACCGACACACCCTCGAACTGCTTCGCCAGTTCCTCGGCTTGTGTCTTCTCTTTGGCCGAGCGGCGCACAGAGGCGGCCTTCATCTGAGTGATAACGGCCTTGTTGCCTTCGTTGGCCTCAATGGCCAGCTTGCGCGGCAGAAGGAAATTCCGCCCGTATCCTTCGGCGACCTTCACTACATCGCCGCGCGATCCTAACTTCGCTACGTCTTCTTTGAGAATGACTTCCATGGGTGACTCCGGTTTCGATCAGATTTCTGGGGCCGTAATGGCCAACTATCGCTGATTGTTGATTTTTGATTGTCGATTGAAACCCAACTGCGTCTGCTGCGGGACTCTCAATCAGCAGTCAAAAATCAACAATCAACAATGCTTCTCTTAGCTTGCTCTTCCGGCAAATGGCAGCAGCGCGATGTTGCGCGCCTGCTTGATGGCCGACGACAGCCGGTGCTGGTGCGGAGCGCACACGCCCGTCAGGCGTCGCGGCACGATCTTGCCGCTCTCGGCCACGAACTGCCCGAGCAACCGGTAGTCCTTATAGTTGATGTCTTCGATCTTCTCGACGCAGAATTTACAAACCTTTTTGCGCCGGAAGAATTTGCGTCCGCCCCCGCCACCTTCGCGCGGAGGTCCGCCGGGACCGCGTCCGCCGCCACCGAATCGCGGACGATCTCCACCCGGCCTTCCACCCTCACTTCGTGGCGGCCTTTCGGTCGGTGCCGCTGCTTGCTCTGGTGCTTTCGTTTCGTCTGCCATAACTCGTGCTCTCCTTCGGAATCTCTGCCACTTCCCCAAAAAGGGGCCAGGGATCAGGGTTTAGGGGCCAGCGAAAAGATCGCTCATTACACGAGGTCTGGACTCTGATCCCTAGTCCCTGACCCCTAGCCCCTTGTCTTTACGCGGTCGCTGGAGTCTCCGCCGCCGGAACCGCCGCAGCCGGTTCTTCCGGCGCAGCTGCGGCCGGTTGCGCGCTCACCTTCTTTTTGGCATCGCGCAGCTTCTTGATCTTGTCCAGGCGCTTCTGCTCCTCGTCGACGCGCACGGTGAGAAACTTAATCACAGGCTCGGTCACGCGCAAACGACGCTCGAGTTCGTGCATGACCGGACCGCCGCCCTCGATCACCATCAGCACATAGATGCCGTCATGGAACCGGCGCACCGTGTAAGCAAGACGCCGCTTGCCCATCTTGTCGACGCGAATCACAGTCCCGCCCGACGGGGGCACTACGGACTGCAATGTCGAAATCAGTTTGTCCAGATCCTCGTCCGTCATATCCGGCCGGACGATGAACATCAGCTCATAAGTACGATTCATTCGTTGTCTCCAAACTTCTCAGGGGTCAGGGGACAGGGTTTAGGGATCAGCAAAACCTATCGGTTCTTTTACTGACCACTGACCACTGATCCCTGGTCTCTGTCTTCTTTCCGGTTAAAGCGGTTCATTGCCGCTGCCGGACCTTCCCGCAAAATCATCTTCACGGCTTCGGCTGCCGTATCGAGCATCCCATCCACAACGACCAGATCCGCCTTGCGCATGGGAGCCAGCAGGTATGCCGCTCCGTCTGTAACTTTCCGCTCTGGCGCGACGCCAATCCGGATCCGCAGGAAATCCTGCGTGCCCAGTGCACCGATAATCGACTCGATGCCGTTGTGCCCCGCCGAACTCCGCCGCGTATGAATCCGCAACGTGCCCAGCGGAAAATCCAGTTCGTCCTGGATCACAATCAGGTCCGACCCCGGATTCGCTTCGTACTCCCGAAGCAGCTCTTTCACCGAGACGCCACTCAAATTCATGAACGTCTCTGGCTTCGCCAGCAGCACCATCTGATCTGCAAGCACGGTACGCGCCGTCAAAGCCCGGCACTGCCGGTTTCTTACTTCCACCCCCAGGTTCCCGGCAATACGATCAATCGCCAGAAAACCCAGGTTATGCGGCGTGAACTGATATTCGATTCCGGGATTTCCGAGACCAACGATCAGTTTCACGCCACCATCCGAAGCCGGTGCATCGCGATTCGGCCGCGCTGAGCGCTGGCCGGGCGACCGCTTCGACTGCGCTCAGGGCAGGCTTCGGCGGTCGTCCCCACACGAGCACTATTTCTTTTCTTTCTTTTCTGACTTCTCCGGAGCAGCCTCGGCGCCTTCTTCCTCGGTCTCCTGCTTGCCCTTCTTGATGACTTCGGGCTCGGCCGGAGCAGCCCCCGCTTCCGCCGCTGCGGCTTCGGGCGTTGCGACCACTTCTTCCTTCACCGAGGTCACGTGCGCGACCGGCTGATTCTCGTCGGTCAGGAACTTGATCTTGTCGGAGTGCGGCAAATTCGAGACGCGCAATACCTTGCCAAACGTCAAATCGCTGACATCGACGTCGATGTGGCTCGGAATGTCGGCCGGCAAGCACTCAATCTCGACCTCGCGCAGCATCTGCTCGAGAATACCCCCCTCCTGCTTCACGCCCGTCGCTTCGCCCGTCAGTTCGATCGGCACGCTCACACGCAGCACCTTGTCGAGCGCAATGCGCTTCAGGTCGATGTGCAGCAGACGTCCTTTGATCGGCTCATACTGCCAATCGACGATCATGGCTTTGGTGTTCTCGCCATCCAGGGCCAAATCAAAAATCGTGTTGTGCCCGGTCTCCGAGTTGAGAATGCGGGTCACCACTCGCGGATCCACCGTGATCGGCTGCGAGTCTTTGCCCGCGCCATAGACTACGGCCGGAATCTTTCCATCGCGCCGCACGCGCTTTGCCTGGTTCTTCGAGCCCGGCTCTCGTGTCTGCGCTTCCAGTACGTTCGTTTCCAATGCAGTCGCCATAATTTAGATCCCTTATCTACTTTTTCTTAATGAGATTGCAGCACGAGCATTTCACACCCTGCTTACAGCGTTAGCTCCGAGCCGCGAGCTGCGAGCAAACCCAAGGTGCTCAAAGCTCATAACTCGGTGCTCGTAGCTTGCTACACAAACAACTTACTGACCGAAGTTTCTTCGTGATTGGCCTGAATCGCCCGGCCAATCAATCCCGCAATGGAGAGGACCGAAATCTTTCCTCCCTTTTCCGTCCTTGCCGCATCGGCTTCGGGGTTGAGCGGGATCGTATTCGTTACCACCACTTCCTTGATCACAGAGTTCTTGATATTCTCCACCGCCGGTCCCGAGAGCACCGCATGCGACGCGCAGGCATACACCACGGTTGCTCCGTTATCCATCAAAGCCGCGGCCGTCTTCACCAGTGTTCCGGCCGTATCGATCAAGTCATCGATGATCAGGCACGTGCGTCCGTTGACGTCGCCAATCACGTGCATCACTTCCGCGACGTTCATCTCAACCCGCCGCTTATCGACGATGGCCAGCGCCGCGTCCACTTTCTTCGCGAAAAACCTGGCGCGCTCCACGCCGCCCGCGTCCGGCGAAACAATCGTCAAATTCGGCAACGCCAGCTTGCGGAAATGATCCACCAGCACCGGCGAAGCAAACAAATGATCCACCGGGATATTAAAAAATCCCTGCAACTGCGGCGTATGCAAATCAACGATCAAGGCCCGGTGCGCCCCCGCCGCCGTCAGCAAATCCGCCACCAGCTTCGACGAGATCGGGCTGCGCGGCTTATCTTTCCGGTCCTGCCGCGCATAACCGAAATACGGAACCACCGCCGTGATGCGCCGTGCCGACGCGCGTTTCAGCGCATCGATCATCAGCAGCAACTCCATCAGGTGCTCGTCCACCGGACGGCACGTGGGCTGCATCACGAAAACGTCGGCGCCGCGTACGTTTTCCTGAATCTGAACGTAACACTCGCCATCGGCAAAGCGCGTTACCTGCGCCTGTCCGCGCTGCATCCCGAGAAAGTGGCAGACTTCATCGGCAAGTGACTCGTTGGCGGTGCCGCTGAAAATCTTGAACTTGTCGTCGGTTCGTGGCCGCTGTTTCCGTTCCAGCTTCTCATCGGTCACTGGCGGACTCTTCTTCTCAACCTTCTCAGCTTTGTCGGTCGGCGTGACTAAAGTAGCCATGGTTCGTCTCTGGGCTCCTGGCCTTCAGTTCTTACCGTTCAATACAGCGCTCAGCCGTCAGATTCCAGCGATCAGCTACTGCCGCTGTCCGTCGAGTTTCCACCGCACCCTGAGAAGCTGACAGCTGATTTTCTGGCTGGGCCGCTAGGATTCGAACCTAGACAAAGTGCTCCAAAGGCACTTGACCTACCATTAGTCGACGGCCCAGTAACCAAAATTGTTGATGGTGAATTGTTGATGGCCCCGGAAACCGGGGGACTCTATTTTCATTCAACAATCAAAAATCAACAATCAAAAATTCGCGTCGACCAAACCGACCTATATCCGGCGCCCACGCGAGCCTGGGAGCCCAAAAGCAACCTTCAACCGGCAAAAACCCGCCGCCAGTAAGCCGCTCGCGTCAGCGTCACTGTCGCTTGCGCTGCCCATCCAGTCTTCCGCAGTTTGCTAACCGCCGAAGCCGCAGCCTGCCGCGAGCCGAATAGCCCATACAGCGTCGAGCCGGAACCCGACATCGACGCATATTCCGCGCCCGCGCGCACCAACGCTCGCTTTGCCTCGCCTAGCTTGGGATACTCAGGAAAGACGACTTGTTCGAAGTCGTTCTCGATCCCAGCCCGGTCAAGCCGGAGAAGCGGGTTCCCGGCCCGGCCCCCTCTTTCCACCAACTCAGAAGGAGCACTGGAGTACAGCCCGCTCAGCCACGCCGACAAGCCATGACCAAGCTCAACCATTCTATCGGACGGGCTGGATACCGTCAATTTGTGCGACCAGCGATCTTCGCGGGCGGGGGCGCGCGCGCCACACAATCGATCCCACTCCGCAAAGGCCTTCGGAGTCGATACGCCAATCTCTGGAGTCACCAGCACACATGCGGTAGCCGGAAAATCCGGTAGCGGATACACCTGCTCTCCGCGCCCCACTCCTAAGATTGTCCCGCCGACCAGAAATAGCGGCAGATCCGATCCAACTTCCGCCGCGATCCGCAGCCTCTCCGCCGCCGGCAGAAATTTTCGCAGAGGCCGCTCCAACCCTAGCAGGGTCGCAACCGCATTCGCCGAAGCTCCTCCGAGTCCGCCTTGTACCGGGAGGCGTTTTTCGATTTCAATGATCACGCGCCCCTTCGCCCGAAGAACCGTCATCGCCTTCTCGACGATGCGATAGCAGGTATTCGACTCATCGCGCGGCACGCGCGAATCCGCGCAGTGAATCTCAATCTGTGACTCGGCTCGCCGCGCGCACAACGCTCACACGAATCACATCGTGCAGCCCGATCGTCTGGTAGACGGTTAATAGGTCATGAAATCCGTCCGGGCGCGCAGGCCCAATGCGCAGCCCAAGGTTGATCTTCGCGAACGATCGCACAGTTACGGTCATGGATGGATGATTGTAAGGCGTGGGTGGCAGATTTTCGAATGTCCGAACTCAGGCTGAACTAAATGTCCGAACTCAGGCTGAGCTAATCTGATGTGCCATGAAGCCCTTCAACCCATGGCACCTATTACCCCTCTGGCAGGAACTTTTGCTGCCACTCGTTGCTGCGGCTACTGGGGTTTGGTCGTGGTTCAAATATCGCCACGCCCATTCTTGGCCGTCCGTTCAAGGTAGGATTAGTGGAGCTCAAACCCTGCGAACGGGTAACTCTTACACCCGCCCCTGGTTGGCGAAACTTACTTACACATACGTTGTGCAAGGTGAATATTACGCGGGCTCGTACCCGCTCCGAGCGCGTAGCGAGCGGAAAGCGGAACAGAGAATTGAAGGCTGGAAGGACAGAATGGTCGTGGTCCGCTACTCTCGTGAGCATCCGGATGTTTCGACGCTTCTCAAGAGCGACCAGCCCGGCGGACAACTCGGGAACTAAAGTCGATTAACCGACTCCCTGGCTTTAGAGCTTGGCGTCCGCTCCGTCCGGCGTCCTCCAAAGGCGTGAATGGTTCGGGTTCCCGCCACGACCTCGCCGCCATGCTGCACGCCGCGCGGAATGAAGAACTCCTGTCCTGTCCGAACAGGAATTTTCTTGCCCTCGAGAATCAACGTGTAGCAACCTTCGACCACCAGCATGTATTCGTCGAAATCATGAACATGTGGTGCAGATGGTGCCGTCTCTCGGCACGTCCAAAACGCCATCTGACTTCCGTCTGCTCCATCGAAGACGTATCCTTCGACTCCCGGAGTCGCCTGATCGCTGGTTGCGATCCGATTGACCGCCCGCTTCATAAAATCAGGGAATTCTTTCATGAGTACGCTCCTTTGCTATCGCCAATTGGGGCGACGTAGTCATGCTATGCTTTCCGGCGTGCCAGACGCTGCCTCGTTCCGAAATTCGAACTCCCCTCGGCATGCTGCGTTCGTTCGTGTGACGCACTGGATCACTGCGGTCTGTTTCTTTGCTTTGCTCATCACTGGAGCAGAGATCGTGATCTCGCACCCGCGTTTCTATTGGGGCGAAACCGGCAATGATCTGACTGACTCCGCTCTTCAGAATACCCATTCCCGCTTCACGAAATTTGGTCCCCACCGGTTACCACTACGTTATGCCGGACGCGAACGGTTGGAGCCGGTATCTGCACTTTGAGGCGGCATGGGCCGTGGTGCTGACCGGCCTCCTCTACGCCATCTGGGGTTTGTGGAGCGGCCACTTCCGGAGCAACCTATTTCCCGTTCCGGGCGAAAGGACTTGGCAAGCGTTCGGGCGAGTGATCGCGAAGCATATTCGTCTCAAGCGGCCTGACGAAGCCGAAGCTTTTTCTTACAACGTAGTGCAGCGGGCAGCATACCTGGTGGTTATCTTTATCCTCTTCCCGCTTGTGATCTGTACGGGGCTCGCGCTCTCACCTGGATTCAACGCCGCATTCCCGGTAGTGGTTGATACGCTCGGAGGACGACAGTCCGCGCGCACTCTTCATTTCTTCATCTCCACATTCCTGCTGCTGTTTCTCGTCGTGCACGTCGCCATGATTGTCTTAGGCGGATTCACCAATCGCATGCGAGCCATGATCAGCGGAAAATTGGTCACCGGGACGGTGTCTGCGAGCAGTGTCACCGTGCCCCGGCAACCCGTAGGAGAGGAGCGCACATGAGCCCGATCTCACGCCGCAAATTCGTCACCGCTGGTCTCGCCGCCACCGCAGGCGTGTCCGGCGTAGCTGTGGCCGCCACTCTGGCGAAGCGCTACGGGCTGGTCCCGCCCGATAGCGGCGGAATCTACGGTCCCGGCGAAACGTTGACTTACGCCGCACAGCGCCTTCTCACCAGGCACTCTCTCGCCCGTGAGTTTCCGCGCAGCATGATTTCCAAGACTCCCTTCGCCAACGAACTCGCGCCCTTCAACGATGCTTTCAAACGCCACCAGGCCAGCGGATTTGCCGACTGGCGTCTTGCGATCGATGGAATGGTCGTCAGGCCCGCATCGCTTTCTCTGTCGGACCTCAGGAGCCTTCCTGTCCGCAGCCAGATCACCGAAGTCGTCTGTGAGGAGGGTTGGTCATACGTCGCCGAGTGGATCGGGACGCCGCTTGTCGAGGTTCTGAACGCCTCCGGGATATTGCCGCAGGCGCGCTATATCGTTTACTTCTCCATCGAGCCCGACTGGTGGGAGAGCATCGATATGGCCGACGCTCTGCATCCTCAGACCCTGCTGACTTATGCGATGAATGACGGAGATCTTCCTGTAGGCTTTGGTGGCCCGCTGCGGCTACGTGTGCCTCGCCAACTCGGCTACAAGAGCGTCAAATTCATAACCCGCCTCACGGTGACAGACTCGCTCAAAGGCTTCGGCAAAGGTGTCGGAGGCGCAAACGCAGAAGGCGGTTATGCCTGGTATGCCGGCATCTGATTCGCACGAATCGCTTCCTTGGTGTGTGTTTTCTTTTGGACGCTTAGGCCTGTGTAGAATAAGGGTGAATGTCTCAGGCAGCCCCAGCCATCACACGCAGTCCGGCCGATGTAGTCCGGCAGACCCCGGTTTCTCAGGCCAGCAATGGAATCTGTTACGCCAGCTCCGGCGAGATTGCCGTCAATTCATTCGATCTCGAACGCATGGTCGCGGCGGTGCCGACTCGTATTGCCACCGCGCTTGAACGCAAGGCCTACTACTTCGTGCCGCTCACAGTCAGCCACGGTGAAGAGACGCTCATCGCAGACCGCTATGATATTGCGCTTAGCGACAACGCGGTCTGCCATCGCAACCTCAACCTGGGCGATTCGCAGTGCGTCTTTATATCGACGCGTTTGATGGATGACAAGTTTTCGGTGGCATTCGAGTTCTACATCAACGTCGGGCACGCGCTGGTCGAGCGCGCGGGCGTTTCCAGCGACTTCAGTCAACTCGCCTGGAGCCAGGTCGAATCTGGAGTCCGCGGCGAGACGTCGCTCGATGCCTGGGAAGCCCGCAAACTTGCCTCGGCAAATGGACCAGACGCGGAGCGCTACAAGACCGAATATTTCGAAGCGACCTTTTCCGATACGATTTCGATTTACCTGCTCTCGCTTTATTTGGACGTCGATTACTACGATCTGCGCGAGCGCGACTATCCGTTGCTGGCGCCGTCCGCGCTAGCCGAGCGCCTGCGCAAAGTGGCGGAGCTATTTCCGCCCAACAGCGGATTCGAATTCGCCGTGCTGTACAAACGGCGCTGACGAATCGCGGCGGCAATCTGATGGCAAAAGCTTCTGCAACACGCTCTCCTCGCTGGTACGGGATCCCGCTGCGCGTCTTGGTCGTGACCATCGTCGGCACACTGCTGTCCTTTGCAGTCAGCCTTTTGCTGGCCATCATGGGCACGGTGATCGCGGCTGCCATTCGCGGGATGCATCCTGACATGCGCGTCGCGTATCGCCTGATCGCCTTGCCTATGGCTCTGGTGGCAGGGGCGATCATTCTCGTGGTCTCTGTGGGGATGGAAATTCGGCATTATCGCCAAACGAAGACCCTGTCAGCGATCGAAAGGCTCAGTTAAATCTCGTGCCGCCACGCATCGCCATCCCAATGCCGCACTCGACCGACCGGGAGTACGGCGAGCGCGCCATTCCGCAGTACGAGCGAGCGGTTGCGTTAGCTGGTGGACAAGCGTTGCGCATTCCACTTGATGTGGGTCCCGCCGAAATCAGAAAGCTGGCACAAGGTTGCGATGCCGTGCTGCTGCCGGGCAGCAATGCTGATGTTGACCCCGCAAAGTTCCGGCAAGAACGCTCGGCGCGAACGGCAACGGCGGACGCATTGCGCGAAGAGGCTGATTTCCTTCTGCTCGAAGATGCCTACGCGCAACGCAAGCCTGTGCTCTGCATCTGTTATGGCCTGCAGAACCTGAACGTGTTTCGCGGAGGCTCGCTCGTTCAGCACATTCCGGATTTCTTGCCGGAAGGGACTCGGGCCAAGGTGAATCATGAGGCCGGCAGGAAGATAGCGATTGCGCATTCGGCCGAGATCGCGGGCGATTCCCTGCTTCGAAAGATCGTCGCGAAGAATCCACAACCTGGCAGCCTGTGCCTGCCGGTGAACTCATCGCACCATCAGTCTGCCGATCTCATTGGAGACGGTCTGCGCATTGTCGCGCGCTGCCCTGATGACGGAATCGTAGAGGCGCTGGAAGGAACTTCGTCCGATCATTTCGTGGTGGCCGTGCAGTGGCATCCGGAGCGATCGGTCGATGACGACGAGCCCTCGCGCGCTATCTTCCGCGCGCTGATCGAAGCGGCGAAGATCGAGGCGGCGACGAAATAATCGATACCGTCGCGCTAATTCTTGCTTTTACGTTTGGCTTTCTTGGGAGTGCTCGCGGCCTGTAGCAAGACAACGACGTGGGCAATCGCGGTATCGTCCGTTCCCAGGCCTTCGGGAGTTTTGGCTTTCAATCCTACACAGTTGATATGCAGGCCGAGTAACTCGGCGACTCGCGTACGAATCGAAGCCGAATGCGGAGCAATCTTCGGGACGCTGAGAATCAGGCTGGAGTCGACATTTGCGATCTGATATCCCTCGTCATGAACGCGCTTCAGAGCTTCGCGCAAGAAGATGACCGAGTCTGCGCCTTTCCACCTCGGATCCGAGGGCGGAAAGAGGGCGCCGATGTCGGGCGCGGCGATCGCTCCCAGTAAAGCGTCGGTAATGGCATGCAGAAGGACGTCGCCATCAGAGTGGCCACATAAGCCTTTGTCATGCGCCAGCGTGATGCCGCCGATCTTGAGCGGAACGGCGGGCCGAAATTCATGGGAATCAAAGCCGTAGCCGATGCGGACGGAGGGTTTCGAGTTTCGAGTTGCAGGTTTCAAGTGCTCTTTCGTACGCTCGAGGAAGTCGGGTTCATTTCCGTAAATAAAATTCCGCCAGATCCATATCTCCAGGATTGGTGATCTTTACATTTTTAGGCGAGCCCATGACGACGGCGACTTCATGTCCGGAGCGCTCAGCCAGGGACGCTTCGTCGGTTCCCATAAAGCCATCCGCGCTGGCTTCGTCGAAGACTTTCTTGATCACGGCATAGCGGAATCCCTGAGGCGTTTGCGCCAGGACTACACTCGCGCGAGGAATTGTCGCTTTGATGATGGCGCCTTCGGATGTCCGCTCAACTTGTTTCACCGTATCAACGGCCGGAAGTCCGGCAATGGCTGCGCCATACTTCTTTGCGGCTTCAATCACGTCGTTGATAATTTCTGCGGTCACCAAGGGGCGCACGGCATCGTGCACCAGCACGATATCATCCGGCGCGGCGGTGATCGCGTTCAAAGCGTGTTCTACAGATTGCTGGCGATGCTCGCCGCCGATCACAAACTCGATTTTTTTGTGGAGTACGTCCTTCGCTTCGCTTTCAAGCCGCTCGCGAAAGCCTTCGATTTCGTTTTCGCGCAAAGCTATCCAGATTTCGCTCACCGGTTCCAGAGCCGAGAACTTGCGCAGGGTGTGTATAAGGATCGGCGTACCCGCGAGTTCGGTGAACTGCTTCGAGGGATGAGGCTTTTTGTCCTTCGCGTCTTTCGCAGCTGGAACATGAGCCATGCGCGTTCCCAGCCCTGCGGCTGGGATGATCACGAATACCTTCATAGCGGTTTGTCAGTATACGAGGGCGGAGGCCGGAAATCCAAATACCGCGCTCCCCACCAGCGCGACGTACGCAAGCGTGCGGAGATGGCGAGAGAACCTACGCGAGCTCGTGTAAATGGTTCGTGACTATTACGGCGTGGTTTTTGTCTCGACGACGGCCGGTGTGGCGACTGGGGTCGTCGCGGTGGATACCACTGGTACAGTTGGTGAAGTCGGCGACACAGGAATGGGCTGGCGAGAGTACGCTGCGCGTTCGTCCCACTTGCCGAAGATCATTTTCCCAGCCGTCGTCTGCAATACCGAAGTGACGGAGACGTCGATGGTCTTGCCGATCATCTTGCGGGCGTTGTCGACGACCACCATGGTTCCATCATCCAAATAGGCGACGCCCTGGTTGTATTCTTTGCCTTCTTTCAGGATGAACACGCGCATCGTCTCGCCGGGAAGCACGATGGGCTTCAGGGAGTTGGCCAGTTCATTGATGTTCAGGACTTCGACTCCCTGCAACTGTGCAACCTTGTTCAGGTTGAAATCGTTGGTGATGATTTTGCCTTCATACACCTTGGCGAGTTCGATCAGCTTCAGGTCGACTTCACGGACCGCAGGAAAATCGTCTTCCACGATCTGAATCTGCAACGTCGCCACTTTCTGCAGGCGCTGCAGGATGTCCAGACCTCGGCGGCCGCGGTTTCGCTTTAGCGAGTCAGCCGAATCGGCCACCAGTTGCAACTCGCGCAGTACAAACTGCGGGGTCACGATGACGCCATCCAGAAAGCCGGTCTCGGCAATATCGGCGATGCGGCCGTCGATGATGACGCTGGTGTCGAGTATCTTGTAACTTTTCTTGCCCTGCTTCTCGCCACCGAAGATTCCGCCAAGGGCAGCCAGATTCAGCAAGTCTCCTTTGTTCGCACCCACGATGAGGCCGACATAAGCCATCAGGAGCATGACCAGGATCTGGAGGAAGCTCTGCATGTGTCCCGGCGGCACGCTGCTGCGGATTACTAGAGCGAAAAGATAAGCCCCACAGATTCCGAGAAGGCTTCCGATCGCAGCACCGATCAGGCGCTTCAAGCTAACGGTGCGAAGCTTCCACTCGAAGAGGACGATCGCAGCGCCAATCAGCGCCCCGGCGCCCGCGTTCCACAGGCGAGGGTAGCTGAAGGGCTCAATAGCAAAGCAGGTGAGAGCGACAACGATGATAAAAAGAAGACGTACAAAGAAAATATCCACGGTAGACCTCCCCGCGGATGCAACTTTTCCCGTGCCATTGGGTCGTGCACCCGTGCCATTTCCACGCCGCCCCCGGCGGAGAACCAGCCTTGCAAATGCAGGGCGCATAGATTAGGGGAATGAATGCGCGCCCCGTTTCCGGCATAAGGGGCATGGCCGGACAGCATTAAACCTGACGCCAAGAGTATATACCTGCCGGTGGGGAAAGATGGCCATGCCGGGGCAGTTTGGCGACGAGACTGGGGCTGAAACATGAGAGACCATGAGCTTAGAACGCCAAGGGATGCCTCATTTTGCGGAGGCGATGGGCGCGGAGCTAGACTCTTCTGCATGAAAGCATTGGTTATCACCAGCCTCTCGGGTCCTGATTCCCTGGCAATTCAAGATGTTCCCGAACCAACCCCGAAGGCCTCTCAAGTCGTGGTCCGGGTGGCGGCGGGAGGGCTGAATTTTGCGGATTTCATGACGACCAAGGGTGGGTATCCAGGAACGCCACCACCGCCTTTCGTTGCAGGCCGGGAGTTTGCCGGAGTGGAAGAGAGCACGGGGCGGCGGGTCATGGGATACATGCAATGGGGAGCCTTCGCGGAGAGGGCAGCGGCTTATCAATACTTGCTCTGGCCAGTCCCGGAAAAATGGACGGATGAGCAAGGAACAGCGTTTCCGGTGAACTACTTCACCGCCTATCTCGGTTACTGGCAGGCCGGAATGACCCTGCCACGCGCGGATGGCGGAACGCACCGGGTGCTGATCCATGCCGTTGCCGGAGGGGTCGGTACGGCAGCCGTGCAGATCGGGCGCCTGCTGGGAGTGGAGATGTATGGAACGTCTTCTTCGGATGAAAAGCTGGCGCGAGTCAAGGAACTTGGGCTTGAGTTTGGCATCAATTACAAGCGGAACAGTTACGAAGAAGTAGTCAAGAATCTGACCCGCGGCGAGGGTGTCGATGCCGTCTTCGAGATGCTCGGCGGCGAACACACGGCGAGAAGCCTGCGCTGCCTGCGCGACTTCGGCAAAGTCATTCAGTACGGAACCGCGACAGGAAAGTCTCCGCAACTGGATCTTCGCGCGATGTACGCCAAGTCGGCGAGCGTACAGGGATTGTGGCTGACATATCTGTCGCAGAAACCGGAGATCATGGGAGCGGCATGGCGGCAGCTTTCGCAGTGGGCGAGCGAAGGCAAACTCGTTCCGCAGATCGGGCACGTCCTGCCCCTGGAGCGTGCCGTCGAGGCTTACAAACTGCTCGAAGAAGGCAAGAATTACGGCAAAGTCGTGATAAAGATTACGGCTTGAATTCCTGATCCGCCGAGTCGCTTAAGAGAGCTGTTGCGCTTCGAGGATCGCAGACGAGAGTTGATCGATCGACCAGTCAATCTGCTCGTGCGTGATGACTGCAGGTGGCGCAAGAAGCAGGTGATCTCCGACAGTGCCGTCCACAGAGCCTTGCATGGGATAAACCAGCAACCCGCGTCGGAGGGCTGCGGCGCCGACGCGCCCGGCGTAATTCTGCCCTAGCGGGAACGGGCGCTTCGAGATTTTGTCAGCCACGAACTCCACTCCCCATAGCAAGCCAATTCCACGTACGTCACCTACAGTTTCCACATTGCGCAACGTCTCCAGACGTTTCTTGAAATAAGCCGCCGGAGTTCCGGCGCGGCTGGAGTCTGCGGCCTCGACCAGTTTGTGCGATTGCAGTCGATGAAGGACTGCGCGTCCCGCGGCAAGCGAGATCGGATGTGCGTTGTAGGTGAAGCCGTGGAGGAAAGCACCGGACCCGGAAGCAACGGCGTCAATGACTTTCTTGCTGGCGATGACGGCTCCGAGCGGTGCGTATCCGCTGGAGAGCCCTTTAGCGGTTACGAGAATGTCCGGCTTGATGTGCCCATGTTGGCCGGAGAAATGTTCGATGGCGAAGTTGCGACCCGTGCGGCCCATGCCGGTCATAACCTCGTCCGCGATCAGAAGAACGTGATGGCGATGACAAATTTCAGCCACAGACTGCAGGTACCCCGGCGGAGGAACGACGGCTCCGAGTGTGGCGCCGCTTACCGGTTCGAAGATGAACGCGGCGGCTTCTCCATTGCTGGCTTCGATAGCGTGTTCGAGTTCGGAGGCATATTGCTGACCACAGTTGCGGCATCCATCGGTGCAGTCGAATGCGCAGCGGTAGCAGTAGGGCATGCCGATGTGCGGGAACTCACGCACCATCGGCAAGTAGATTTCTCTTCGCCGTTTGTTGCCCGAGACGGAAAGCGCTCCAAGAGTCGAACCGTGATAACTCTGGTGACGGCTGAGAATCTGGTAACGGCGAGTCTGTCCGATTTCAACTTGATACTGGCGACCGAGTTTTAGAGCGGTCTCAATGGATTCCGAGCCCCCACTGGTGAAGTACACTGCGCCGTCGCGGAAGTGCTCGCCGGCAAAAGCCAGCAATTCGTGTGCGTACTCTTCTGCGATGGGAGTTGTGAATTGGCTGGTGTGAACGAACTCAAGCCCGGCGGCCTGTTGCGCCATGGCGGCGGAGATCTCGGCAACGCCGTGTCCGATGAAGTTGACGGCAGCTGATCCCGCGAGGTCGAGGTAGCGATTGCCCGCGGCGTCCCAGATATAAACGCCCTCGCCACGAACTGCTGCGGGAAATTCCTTGCGGAAAGAGCGGCGTAGAACCGAGGAACGCGTGCGCGCGGTGGGGGAATTGCTCACCGTCGCATTATCGCATTGCCCTTCACATCGGTGGCGGACTCGTCGTCCAGTTGATCTCTGGAAACGGATTCATGCTGCAAATTGCTGTGAAACTCCGCAAGGTCGTCTGCGATGAGTCGGTCGATGAGATCGGTTACTCCTTCTCCGCGCGGCTTGTCGAGAACGATATCTGCGGCTTGTTTCACGGACGGGAGTGCGTTCGCAACAGCTGCGCTGCATCCCGACATGCGCAGGAATGGAAGATCATTTTCCGCATCGCCCACACTGACAATGTTGTCAGACGAGATGCCGAGTTCGTCCAATGCCGCTTGCAGTGCAGTGCTTTTATCTACGCCCGCGGGCAGGACCATGACTGACTCTTTGTTGAAGATCACCTGCAGGTCGAGGCCGAGATCGCGAATGACGGCCACGACTGCCGCGTCATACGGGCGCCAGGTGGCAACCACCGTCCGGCCAGCCACAAAGGGGATGTTTCTCTCTTTGAGCTCTGCAATAAAACGCGGATCCGGCGGATCGCAAAGGAGCTTTTCTTCGCGGGTGTCCGGCTGATAAAGAACACCCCCATTCTCCACAATTACTCGATCAAACATTTCAAGCCTGGGAAAGATCTTGCAGAGGTCTGGCAAATGCCGTCCCGTGACCAGAACCAGCTTTCGTCCGGCAGCGCGCAGCCTGTCGAGCGCAGCAGCCGTGTTTTCATTCACAACTCCGTCATGGGCAAGAGTACCGTCGTAGTCGGTCGCAAGCAGGATGAAGTGCATGCTTCTCTGATGCCTCGGGGAAACCCTGTAGTTGCTGTTCCCAAATCAGAACCTCGATTCAGAGCGACACTTTTGACCCCCTTTATACATCTAACAAATCAGGAAGCCCGGTAAGTCTATGCGGTAGAGCCGTGCGGCCTCAGATCGATTCGGGCAAAGGAGGCTCATGTTGAAGATCGGACAACTGTCTATTCGTTTCGTTGCATTTGCATTGCTGGGATGGTTCGGCGCAGTGGGAAGCACCTGGGCGCAGCAGGCGCCATCTGCGGGCGGCGTCCCCGCGCACATTGTGGTGACGGCCGAGCCAAAGCACGGCTCGAACGTGCCGGTGATCAAAAAAGATGATGTCATGGTTTACGAAGGTCACGATCGCGATACGGTGACCGATTGGATACCGCTGCAAGGGGATCGAGCCGGGCTGCAGTTCTTCATTCTGATTGATGACGAGTCCGGGATCAGCCTCGGCACGCAGCTCGAAGATCTCAAGCAGTTCATCAATTCGCAGCCGCCTACGACCAAAATTGGCGTCGCCTATATGCAAAATGGAATTGCCCGGGTGGCACAGAATCCCACCAGCGATCACGCGCTGGCTGCAAAGGCTTTGCGGTTGCCGATGGGAATGGCTGGGGCGAATGCCAGCCCATATTTTTCGTTGAGCGACCTGGTGAAAAAGTGGCCGGAAACCAACGAGCGACGTGAAGTGCTGATGGTGAGCGATGGCATCGATCGCTATTACGGTGCCGGCGATCCCCAAGATCCTTACCTGGAGGCCGCCATCGATGATGCGGGCAAGGCCGGCATTATCGTTTCCGCAATCTACACCCCCGGTGCCGGCCACTTCGCGCACAGCTATTGGGAGAGTTACTGGGGACAACTTTACCTTTCGGAACTGGCGGACAAGACCGGTGGGGAAGCCTACTACATAGGCTTCACAGGCGCGCCAGTGTCGTTTGCTCCATATCTGGAGCAGCAGAGCCGGCGCCTTCAAAACCAGTACTTGTTGGAATTCCTCGCCAAGCCACCGAAGAAAGCGGGATGGGCCCAGATCCGGATCAGGACCGAAGTACAGGATGTGGATTTAGTGTCGGCGCGCAGGGTGTGGGTGTCACCGGAACAGCATTGATTCTGATTACTATCGCGTTGGCCGGAGCGAGACGATCAACACCGCGAGGTTGAGATTCCGATAAGATTGAACATCTGATCGGGTCTCGATGAAGAATCTGTTGCGTTTTTTCCGGCCATCGCACCGGCACACCGCATTTTCCGCGACTCTGCTGCTGATTTCGGCAGTGATGGCGTCGCGTGTGATCGGATATGCACGCGATGCTTATATTGCGTGGAAATATGGAGCCGGAGGCGCAACCGACGCCTACGTCGCCGCATTCACCCTGCCGGATTTTCTCAACTACATTGTCGCCGGAGGAGCGGCGTCGATCACCTTCATTTCCATCTACACGCGCTTTTTGGCGGAAAAGCGCTATGAGGATGCGGAGAAGACATTTTCCATCATCATCACCGTCATGACCGCAGTGATGCTCGTGGGCACGGTTGTGATGGAGATCTTCACTCCGGAATTTGTACGCTGGTTTGTAAAGGGATTCACACCTGACAAGATTGCCCTGTGCGTTCATCTGACGCGCATTCTTCTGCCAGCTCAGATCTTTTTCTATGTGGGCGGAGTAGTTTCGGCAGTTCTGCTCTCGCATCGCCTGTTTCTATTCCCCGCCTTCGGGCCTCTTCTCTACAACATTTTCATCATTCTGGGCGGAGTGGTGGCTGGCCGGAAGCTCGGGATCGCCTCACTGGCCTACGGTGCGCTGGTCGGCAGCATCGCTGGTCCATTTTTGGCCAGCGTGATTGGAGCGGCAAAGATCGGGACGGGATATCGGCCATCATTTGACATAACGAATCAAGCATTCCGCGAATGGGTGAAGCTGTCAGTCCCGCTGATGCTCGGCTTTTCGCTGGTTACGGTAGACGACTGGGTTTTGCGCCACTACGCATCGAGCGGTATCGGCGACATTACGCGGTTGACCTTTGCCAAGCGTTTGTTTGCCGTTCCGATTGCTGTGCTGGGCCAGGCTACGGGACAGGCTTCGCTCCCATTCTTCGCGCGGTTATTCAACGAGAAAAAACTGGAACAATTCGCCGAGACGGTGAACGATTCGGTTTACCGGGTCTCAGCGGCTTCGCTGCTTGCCTCGGGATGGATGATGGTGGCAGCGCTTCCGTTAATCGATCTGGTGTACCGGCGCGGCAAGTTTTTGTTCGCTGATTCACAGACCAGTGCGATTTACTTTTTCTGGTTTTCGTTGTCGCTCGTGCTGTGGTCGGCACAAGGGCTGTATGCGCGGGCGTTCTACGCAGCGGGCGATACGCTCACGCCGATGACCGCTGTCACCGTGATCACTGCGGCATCACTGCCTATCTATGCGTTCCTGTTCCATACGTTTGGTGTGGTCGGATTGGCCTGGGCGTCCGACATCGGCATTGGACTCAACTTGATCGCTCTCGCGGGTCTGCTCAATTACAAGCGACTCGTGCCGCTCGGCGGACTACGCTGGAAGGAACTGGGCAAGTCACTGTTAACGGCCATTATCGCCGGTGCGGTCAGCTTCGAAGTGGCGAAAGCTGTGCCTATCTTCGGATCAGGACGAGGAAGTCGCTTGGGTGACGTGATGCAATTGGCGATGGTTTCTCTCACTTGGGCTGCAGCGGTTGCGGCAGGATTATGGTTGCTGAAGTCAGACCTGCCACGTGATTTGCGGAGACGCAGGGCAGCAGCTTATCCGTCAGTGGCGCAGGCACAAACCAGGGAAATCATGGAAGCCGGCAGGGAACCCTAGATTCCGGTGTCCAATACAGTCTTCTCCCGGCGGCCCGAACGCTCGACTTGGCGATATACTCTACCCCCGGACCTCATGATGATTACCAGTACAAAAGCGATCCCGATTCAAAAGCTGGTAGAAGAGCTGCGAAAATTGTCCGACTCGGCCTTCATCTCGACCGAGCCGTTGCGCCAGTTTCTTGAGCAGAATCCTGTGGACGCCGACTCGCTCGCTCCTTACCTGAACTTCGATCGCCAGCATTACACACGCAACCTGATCGACCGCACCCCTCTCTATGAATTGATGGCAATCTGCTGGGAGGTTGGCCAGGCGAGTTCTGTGCACAACCATCGCGATCAGAACTGCTGGATGGCGGTGCCGATCGGGCGGTTACAGGTCGAGAATTTTCATCTGGTGCACCAGGACATTGCGGGCGGAACGTGCCGCCTGGAGCCACTGAATACGGTGGAAATGAATATCGCGCATCCCTGCGCCGTTGATCCTGCCGATCCCGTGCATCGAGTTATAAATCCGAGCGAGTTCAATCAGCGGGCCGTCAGTCTTCACGTTTATTCCCGCCCATTTGATACTTGTGTTGTTTACTCGCCCGAACAGGGCAGTTGCGGTGAGATCCGCCTGCACTTCAACACCGAATACGGCAAACCGAAGTAACCATTTCTTAACCGACGATAACTAGCGGTGCGCTTCCCCTGGCTCTACCATTCTTACGGGGGAGGCGCTATGCGCAGTCTGTTCGGGTTAATGGTGACAAGTGTCATCATCCTGTTCCTTGGTTATTCGGGCTGGATGCATTTGAAGCAGTCGACCGACTCCGTCGAGCTGCAGGCGGGATCGATCACGGAGCAGGCCCGCAAAGCGCAGCAAGCCTATTCAGATCCGCAAGAGGCGAATCAGCCCGCCACGGTAGCGGGACCTCTGGCGAGCTTGATGAACCATAAAGGCGATAAGGATCCCGACGCCATCGAGACCGTGACTTACATGCCGACCGCTTCTGATCACGTAGGCGGCTCGGTCGTGGGCACCAGCAATAAAGTCCTGCATCAGGTGTTCGCGGTTGCCGGCACCGTCGACCTGCCGTTCGAAGTACCGGCGCATGCTTACAATCCCCAACTCCATGGATCGTTTCGATCGTTCATACAAGCAGGCAGCGCACCGACCACAGCGCCCGGCGACGTCGATTTTCTTCTTCTGAACGATGAGCAGTACTCGGCTCTGGTTGGGGGACATCCCAGCGATGCCCTGTTTTCAGCCGATGCATCGCATGATCAGGAGGTGAATGCGAACTTGCCTCCGACATTGAATCAGGCGGTGAAGTACCATCTGATCTTCCGCAATACGTCGCCGAAGGCCGGCAAACGAGTCGTACAGGCGGATTTCCAGATCGATTTCTAGCCTGCCGCTTGCTGCTAAACTGGGCGTGTGTCCCCGCGTAAGAAAACGTCGAATGCCGAAGGCACGGCCGCTGTCAGCGAGAAGTCCTCGGCCGTAAATCCGCCGAAATCGAGTTCCTCCAAGGCCTGTGTTGATACGCCTGCCGGTGCAGATGCGCACGGCAGGATTTTTCTTATCGACACGATGTCGTTCATTTTTCGTGCGTACCACGCCATGGCGCGGCAGCGGCCCATGTCGACCAAAACTGGCCTCCCGACAGCCGCCATTTACGTGTTCGTAAATATGCTTCGGAAGCTGCGCGACGACTTCTCTCCGCGATATCTGGCCGCAGTTTTCGACGTGGCGGGCCGCACCTTTCGTGCCGAGCAGGCTGACAGCGTCACCAGCGTCCGCAAGTTTGACATCAAGACGCAGACCTTCACAGAAATCGAATACAAAGGCTACAAGGCGAACCGCAAGGCGATGCCGGAAGACCTGGTGCAGCAGGTACCGTACATCCGCCGTGCGCTTGAGGCCTATCGTATCCCAATGATCGGCGTGACGCGGTTTGAAGCGGACGACGTGATCGGAACATTGGCGCGGAAGGCAGCGGAGGCATCGCATCCGGTTTACATCGTGTCGAGCGATAAAGACATGATGCAGTTGGTCAACGAGCAGGTGCACATCCTGAACCCGCCGAAGGACAACTTAATCTGCGACGCGGCGAAGGTGGAAGAAATTCTCGGTGTGCCGCCGGAGCGCGTGATCGATGTGATGGCCCTGCGAGGAGATTCGATCGACAATATTCCTGGTGCACCGGGAATCGGCGATAAAGGATCGGTGGAGATCATCAAACGCTTCGGTACGGTCGAGCAGGCTCTGGAGCGCGCGGCCGAAGTTGAACGCAAGACGTACCGCGAGTCGTTACAGAACAATCGCGACACCATTCTCTTTAGCAAGAGCATGGCGACGATCGACACGAACGTTCCGGTTGAACTAGATGTCGACTCGATGCGGGTAGGAGATCCGGACGTGGACGCGCTGCGCGCGCTCTTCACGGAACTGGAATTTACCTCGTTGCTGAAAGAGCTGCTGCCGGTGGTGGAAGTCAGCGAGACGAACTACACCGAAGCCAAGTCTGCCGCGGATGTCGAAAGGGTGGTCAAAGCGGTGGGGAGCGGAGGCGCGTTGTCGGTTGCCGTCGAACAGACTGGTACAACTGCACCGACGCAGGGAGAAGAAAAAGAAGAGGAGCCGCAGGCAGAGCAACTCTCTTTTATGGGCGGAGCGATGATCGGAAGCGCTGCCGCGCCCGCCGCAGGACGAATCGCCATTTCGGCTGCATCGGGCTTAGCGGTTAGCGTGAAGCTCGATTCGGGAGAGGCTGACACGAAGCTGCGCGCGGTTCTGAGTGACGAGGGAATCCCGAAGGCGATCCACGACTACAAAGCTGCATTACATGCGCTATCGCCGCTCGGAATCATCGTCAGCGGTCTGCAGCACGACTCGATGCTGTATTCCTACCTGCTCGACCCGACCTATTCGTCGCACAGTCTGGCAGACGTAGCATTGCGGCGCTTCAATCTGAAACTAGGTGGGCAACTGCCGGAGTCGGCGGACATCACGGGCAGGCTCAGCAGCGCATTGCGCAGCGACGTGGAGCAAGCGGGCTTGGCGAAGCTTTACCATGAGATCGATCTTCCGCTTGTTCCCGTCCTCACGCGCATGGAGCAGGCCGGAGTGAAGATCGACACCGACGGGCTCTCGACCATGTCGGCGGCACTGGAAAAAGAGATCGCGACGAAGGCCAGCGAGGTCTACGAAGCGGCCGGCATGGAGTTTAATGTCGGCTCGCCGAAGCAACTGGGCGACGTTCTCTTCAATCGCATGAACCTGCCTAAGCCGGTGAAATACGGCAAGGGGCGCATGATTTCGACCGCCGTCGACGTGCTGGAGGAGTTGGCGGAGAATCATCCGATTGCGCGCATGGTGCTCGATTACCGGCAGCTGACTAAGTTGAAGTCCACGTATGTCGACGCTTTGCCGGCGTTGATCAAACCGTCGACCGGACGTCTGCACACGACATTCGGCCAGACGGGAACGGCTACGGGAAGGCTCTCGTCGGCGAATCCGAATTTGCAAAATATCCCGATCCGTACGGAGCTTGGCCGTGGCATTAGAGCTGCATTTATCGCCGAGCCCGGGCATGTGCTGCTGACCGCTGATTACTCGCAGATCGAATTGCGGCTGCTGGCACACTTTTCTGGCGATCGACTGCTCGTGGAAGCGTATCGGCGCGGAGACGACATTCACACGCTGACTGCTTCGCAGGTATTCGGAGTTCCGCCTTTGATGGTCACATCCGATCATCGCAGACAAGCGAAGGTAGTGAACTTTGGCATCGTGTATGGGCTATCGCCATTCGGATTGTCACAGCAGCTTGGGATTGAGCCCAGCGAGGCCAAACAATTTATCGCGAATTATTTCGAAAAGTATGAAGGCGTGCGCAAATTCATCGACAGGACTCTGGAAGAAGCGCGCCGCGACATGAAGGTCAAGACTCTGTTCGGACGTGTTCGGCCGATCCCCGACATCAACAGTAAGAATGCGAACCAGCGCGGGTTTGCGGAGCGTACGGCAGTCAATACGCCATTGCAAGGTACGGCGGCGGATTTGATCAAGGTTGCCATGATTCGAATTGATGCGGCTTTGCGCGAGCGCGGTTTCAAGTCAAGGATGACGCTGCAGGTGCACGACGAACTGGTATTCGAAGTTCCGGAGAACGAGGTCGACACTATGAAGATGCTCGTCCGCGAGCATATGGAGAAGGCTCACGATCTGGCGGTGCCCCTTCTGGTCGAAATAGGCGTTGGCCCGAACTGGCGGGATCTGGAGTAGAGACGTCGCTTGCTATCTTTCTGGGGGCAGCCGTGAGTCCGAGAGGCGAGATGCTCTCGGCTGAGACATTGCAGGCAGCGTCTCTACGATTGTGGTGTA
The DNA here is from genome assembly GCA_963711365.1 of Terriglobia bacterium. Taxonomy (GTDB): domain Bacteria; phylum Acidobacteriota; class Terriglobia; order Terriglobales; family Acidobacteriaceae; genus Sulfotelmatobacter. The sequence continues at coordinate 148,755 of CAVQDY010000008.1, forward strand.
AAATTACTTCGAACCCCTCCGCTGGAGGCTGACGCAGTAAACAGCTGTGTCGAAATCAGCGGGTTTCCTTTCCTTGTCGGGACGTGGCTCAGCCTGGTAGAGCACTCGCTTGGGGTGCGAGGGGTCGGCAGTTCAAATCTGCCCGTCCCGACCAATTTCAATTCAATTTTGCCGTTCACGCAACCGTTGCCGAAAAAGACATTCATCCGGCGATTGCCGGCACACGTGAAAAGAACTGTCGTTCCATACCCGTGTAGTAATGCGCCAGAACACATCTCTTCCGCGAGCTGAGCATGTTTTCGAACTCCTCGCCCTGACACACGTGCTGCGAAGAAAAAGTTCCCAGCGAGAGATTCGGCAACGTTCCGAGTGCCAGCCATAGCGCAATCTGCTCGATGATCCAGTCGTTCGCGGAAGGATATGGGAGAGCCTGCGACCGATCCGCATCCGTGACGGTATCCATGACAGCCTTCCTAATTCGTGACTCATGCGCCCCATACTGGTGTCCGCTTAGCACACGCCCACACAGCAGCCGCCACGCTAATTCGAGAAATGCTTTGCATAGACCGCTCAGGCTGAGCCAGGCACCGCGGTTCAGCAGACAGACGCCGGAGTTGAAGGGCGGGATGTAACTCAGTTTCTCGCTACGGCAGATGTATTGCAGCAGCAGTTCGTCAATGTGCTTGGGGTCATAGCCAAGGTGGCTTCTCAATGACATGTGCTCCTCTCGCGCACACCAATCGTGCGTCGCGTAAAGGTCGAAGAGGAGATTCAGGTCGTCAAAGAAAAAGGTGTCGCAATCGAGGTAGAGCAGTTGTGTCAGATCCCGAAGCGGGAGCTTCTCCAAAGCCAGAAATTTGTGAAAAGTCGGGTGAAGAGCCAGAACCGAGCCTCGCGTATGGGTATTCTGCAAGAACTCCCCATAATCTCCGAGGAGTTGCACATGAACGCCTTGCCGCTCGGCCTCGCGCAACAGATTTTTGCTGGCGCCATTGAAAAGAAGCAGCCATACGGGAATCGACTGGTTATATTTCCGCAGGCTGCGGATGCTTTGAATCCATTGCCGCTCGCGGCTGTCGTGGGGGAAGTTTGCCAACGAATAGTAGACGAGCCGCATGCTCCACTCACCGGTGGTACGAAAGCCACTTTGTGATCCGTTTGCTAGGCTGGTGCTTCACTGCCGGCATCGGGAGCTGGCAGGGTTTCGAGCGAATCCTGCAGATCTGTATTCTTCGGACGGGCCTTTCGCCCGAAAACAGCCTCGGTGATTAACTTCATAATGGTATTGCGATTCTGCGCGATCACCTTCAGCCACGACAATTTTCCCAGCATCGGGAAGTAGATACCCCGGAAGCAGAGTCGAGCAAGAAAGATGTTAACCCGATATCCCAGGCGCTCATGGTCGAGCGACTCCACGGCTTGAGCCAGCGCTTCGGGACTATAGGCTTGATCCCAGCCGTATTTCACTTCGGCATGCGCTTCTTCGATGGTCATCTTCAGCGGCGTGTGCGCCATGCTAAACGGAACGAACTCTTTCCAGTGGCGCGGGCGAGTGAGTCGCCCATCTTTCTCTAACCTCTTATAAAGAGGAGTGGAAGGCAATGGCGTGAGCAGCCCAAAGATGGGCAGGCCCGGAGGCCAGGAGCGCACCTGCTCAAGCGTTCGTTCAGCAACGCCTGGGGTGTCGTTGTCCATGCCAAAGATAAAAGACGTAATCGCATACACGTTGCGTTTGGCAAGCCGATCCAAGACGGCTGCGTACTCGCCGGGCTTATTGAATCCCTTGTTCACATCTTTCAGGTTGAGAGGATCGATGGACTCCATCCCGATGAAAATCCACTTGCCTCCGGATGCGGCAATCAAGTCGACCAATTCTTCATCGCGCAGCAGATTCGCGCTGATTTGTGCCACCCAATGCACCTGGGCTTTCGCAGCGATAATGTCGCGCAGCAGCGCCTTGGTGCGCTTGATGTTGATGGCGAAATTGTCATCGATGAAGAAGACCGCGATCTGGCCTTGTTCCCTCCGGGCGCGGGCCTTCAGCAGAAGAAGTTCATTGACCACGCTTTCGTTGCTGCGGAAGCGGATGGAATCGCCAAAGAATCCGGTGACGGTGCAGAACTCACAGCCATAGGGACATCCCCGTCCTGATTCAACCGGCACGAGGCGAAAGGATCCCCAGCCTTCGCCGATCTGCTTAAGCAAGGGATGCATCACCTTCGGCACAAGATTGAATTGCCCGAGATCGATCGTGTCCCATGGGATTTTGGGATACGGCTTCAGAGAAGGTTTGCGGTCTTTACCGAACTCGTCGAGAGGTGCGTAAATTTCCTTGAGTTGCCCTTTAACGGCGTCGTTCACGATCTGCGGCCAGGTTTCGTCGGCTTCTCCCAATGCGACAGCGTCCGCGTGACGAGGTCCACCATCGCGTCCGAGGGCCTCATCGGACTCTTCGGTAACGTGCGGACCGCCCATCACGACGGGTACTCCAGCAGAACGAATTGCGTCGGCCATGCGATAGGCTTTGGCAACCATTCGCGTCATCGCGCCAATGCCAACAAGTCCGATGTTCTGTTCACGGACGAATTGCGCGATTTGAGCTTCGTCCATAGGCTGCGCATTGCCATCAATCAGCAAAACTTCGTGCCCGGGAGGAGTGAGCGCCTGGAGTAAGAACATCCAGAGATGGGGCATGAAGTTTCGGGTCACACCATTGTCAGGGTTGTAGAGCAGAATTCGCATGACACTCCTTGGGAACAAGGGCTCGCCTGCACCACGCCGGGGCCATCACGAGCGATGCCAAAGTGGCCGGCATTCAGCTGTGTCGTGCGATATGAGTTTTGGGAAATCCCACGTGTGAGGGAATTGTACATGAAGGTATGGCAATCTCGGGTTTCGATGCAGAGGTTTGGTTGGAAGTACGTTTCCTCACCTCTGATCGTTCATCGTCCAGAACGGCTGCTTCGCAGGCACAAATACCACCGGAACGTCCTTCACAAATCCCTTGAGCCAGCGTGCGCATTCTTCCATGCCGGCCTGTTCACTGGGTATATGTCCAATCACGATCAAAGCTTTCTTGCGTCCTTGGCTCACCGCGTCGGCCGCATATTCGACCGTTTCCCACTCACGCGTCTCGCCTACCATGAGCACCTGCACGTCATCTTGTTCCAGCGCATGAATTTCGCGCTGAGATCCTGCTGCGCCGGGACTGAATCCAACCTTTGTGACCTTCATCTCGGGATCACCAACGACTCGCACAACTGACGAATCCAGCTTCGTTGCAACTTCTGCAGCGAGCTTTTTCACCGTGGTTTGCGGGATCACGAATAAATACTGATTGTCCGAGCGCTGGAACTTTTCCCATCCGAGCTTCTGCACGTTTCCGGCTTCAATTCCGTCGGGCCTCCGCATGTGCCAGTGGTCATGAAACCGCCAGATTACGAGACCGTGTCTCTCAATGAATGCGCGCTTCTCCGCCCACACGGGGTCATCTTGCGGGACTCCCTCAGGCGTGTCGAGATGCGCGTAAAACGTGGGCTCGTGAGTGATGATGAAGTTCAATCCCTGCGCTGATGAGCGTTGCAGGACGTCCATGGTTGCCATCATGGTGACGGCGATTCCGGTGATGGGCGTGTCTGGATTCCCCGCTTTGAAAGTGTCGACCGTGTCTGTCTTCCACTCGACGCCGACCTGTTTCTGAATCTCCGCTACCAATTGCCGGGCGGTGATCTTGGTTTGTGCTGACAGAGCAGTGGTGAGCATCAAAAAAGCGACAATCAGTTGCGAGGCTCGATATTTCATCGTCGGAAGATCTCCGTCCTTTAAGTGCGGCGTGCGCACCTGCCTAAGACTTCTCCATCTCTTCAGCCATCGCCAGCATCTTGGTTACGCTGTTCCAGTTGCGCGCCGTACCAGTCACCTTGAACAGTTTCTCGACAGACGACCAGGGAAGCTTCGATTTTCCCGCGCCGTTGGGAAAGTAGATGTAGAGCTCGCGGCCTTTCAGATGCAATTCTTCCGGGTAGCCTTCGAACTTCGCCAGGTTGGCGTGCGCTTCCTTTGGAGGTTCGGCAGCGAGGAACGTGACCAGGATCTTGCCAGGATCGAGCTCCGGTCGATCGGCAAATGGAGTGGCCGCGATCTCCTTTCGGAATTCAGCGGTTGTGCGGAGAACGACTTCAGGACGGCATTTGCATTTCTTTTCGATTGCATCCTGAATCCTTCTGGAAAGCTGAACGAGATTCTTCTCTTTTGTGCGGAAAATGACATTGCCGCTCTGCACGTACGTGCGCGGGTCTTCCAGTCCCAGGGACTCATATACGGATCGCAGCGTGTCCATCTTGATCCGGTTGTGCGGACCAACGTTCACGCCGCGCAGCATTGAGATCAAGACTGGCATGGAACTACTTCGGACTCCGGTGGAGCGTAACCCGGCGGTATACCGTTTTCCCGTCGACTAGCAGCCTGCCGCCCATGGTTTCCGCGGCAACTTGAAACTCCCAATCATCCTTTTCTTTGCTGCTGGAAGTACAACTCAGCGCACCCGTCTTGCCTTGATACTGGCACGTCAGAGTGCCGATGAATTCCGGTGCTCCCTCGATGATTTTGTAAGCATCAAGGTTCAGCTGAAAGGGATCCTTCCTGTCCTCTGAAATCTGAAAGAGCACGTGTTCGTCCTGACAGGGAGAACTTGGAACCATGCACTTCGAGTCACCCTCCCACGCGCCGATCACGGCCTTGTCCGAGGCGTGAAGCGACAAGACGGGCATGCAAGTGAAAACGCAAGCAAAAACAAGACAGGAATAGGAAGATCGCATTCGGAAGTCCCAGCGGAATGATAATCCACCGGGCGGGTTTGTGGCCTACTGTGTCTTTCGGAACCAAAACAATCACTTTGATCGGAGAGTACAGCCTTCGACAATCAGAGAAAGTTTTTCGGCTACTTCGTCAGGAAAGCAGCGTCAATCGATCTTTCCAGCCTCACGCTCGCCGGGCTGGGAGTCCAGGGGGATGTACACATGTCAGGACAGGTCGTTCTCTACTTTGAAGATCAGGCGGATGCTCTGCGGTTCGCGCTGGCTGCAGGTTCGGTAATGGCGGGCGAAGGTAGCAAGTTCACCAATGACTTGCTGGAAGAAACAGCACGAGCAACCCGCATCCGGCTTGACGCTGTAAATGCCGGGAACATGAAGAAGCCAAACCCGGTTCGAGCAGCCTAAGAACAATTGAGTCCCGTTCCGAATGATATTCGTTACGCTGTACCCGCATTCGTAAATGCCTCAATCGCATCCGAGAGCGTGGGGAACATCAGGAACACCCGTTCTACCTTCGTTATTTCAAATACCTTTTGCACGCGCTTATTCACGCCAGTGAGAGCGATGCGGCGTCCGGCCTTTGCGCAAGAGGTGCAAGCGCTCACCAGAGATCCCAATCCAGAAGAATCCAGGTAGGGGACACCCGACAAGTCGAGAATCATAGTGGGAGCACTCTCGCGCCGCACAGCGTTCAGGAACGGCGTGACGTTCTCCATTGTAAGAGGACCACGAAAGCTCAACACTCCCCGGTCCAGACGCTCGACTTCCAACGGCTCGGATGCCATAGCGGAGGATTCTAGGCTAGCGGAGAGCGTGGTTCAAGTTGAGTTACTGGCTTTTCATTACGTGAGGACAGTGTCCTGCTGTTTGTAATCTTTTTGTGTTTTCTGGTTGCGGAGAGTTCCCGCCAGTCTCTTCACGATACCATTGGATCAACGGCTCGTGGGGAGAAATGGATGATTAAACGAAGTGGAAATCCAAGCCCCAACTCATTCCAGCGCGTCCAGCAGTGGTGAAAGACATCCCAAGGGAACCGAAGCCCGCATTCTGCTGAGTTCTGTTTTCGGACCGTACGCACAAGACGACGAATTTGGCAGCCGCTCCATCAATCCGATGGAGCTTTATCACAATCAGGTCACGCGCGCGCAAGGCAGCTTCTCGCTGCGCATGTTCCACCGGTCGTGGGGAATCATGATGATCCAGGCCAACACCTCTGCGCCCTGCACCGTACTCGATTTCCCGACCCGGAAGGATTTTGCGCACGAGCTCACCACGCACCAGTACGACATCGTCGGAATCTCGTCGATCATTGTGAACGTGGCCAAGGTGCGAGAGATGTGTCGCATGATCCGGAAGCTTTCTCCGAATTCGACGATCGTGGTCGGAGGACACGTGGCGGCGATCCCCGGCATCGAAAAGATGATTGACGCCGACCACATCGTGAAGGGCGAAGGCATTTCGTGGATGCGTCGCTATCTGGGCGAGGACGAAAATGCCCCGATCAAGCATCCTCCGATTGTTTCCGGCATGCGCACGCGCATCATGGGAATCCGCCTGCCCGAACGCAAGGGAGCGACCGCGGCGACGATCATTCCTTCGGTCGGATGCCCCATGGGATGTAACTTCTGCACCACCTCTGCCTTTTTCGGCGGAAAAGGCAAGTTTGTCAACTTCTTCGAAACTGGGGACGAACTGTTCGAAGTGATGAGCCGGATGGAAGACGAGTTAAAGGTTCAATCCTTCTTCGTAATGGATGAGAATTTCCTGCTGCATCGCGAACGCGCCATGCGCCTGCTCGAGCGTATGAAGGCAGCTCAAAAGAGCTGGACGATGTCGGTCTTCGCCTCAGCCAATGCAATTCGCAAATACACGATGCAGGAACTGGTGGAACTGGGCGTGTCATGGCTCTGGATGGGTCTGGAATCGCCTCGTGCGGGCTACAGCAAGCTACAAGGAAGTGACACGCGCCAACTCACGCGCGAACTGCGCGAGCATGGAATTCGGGTGCAGGGCTCGACCATCATCGGCCTGGAGCATCACACGCCGGATAACATCATTTCTGAAATCGAGCACGCCGTTTCGCACGATACCGACTTCCATCAGTTCATGCTGTACACGCCGGTTCCGGGCACACCGCTATACCAGCAGATGTCGGAAGAAGGGCGCATGCTCCGCGACGTCGACCTAGCAGACGTTCACGGCCAGTTCAAATTCAATTTCAAGCACGCTGCGATCTCGCGCGACGATTCCAAGCGCTTTCTCGATTGGGCGTTCTGGCGTGACTTCGAACTCAACGGGCCGAGTCTGTATCGGATTTCTCGAACTTTGATGGCAGGGTGGAAGCGCTACAAAGACTATCCCGACGCGCGAGTGCGCGAACGTTTTGCGCGCGAAATGCACAAGCTGAACGGCGTCTACAGCTCGGCGCTGTGGGCGATGGAGCATCAGTTCCGCAAAGTCGACGCCAAAGTCAGCGGACAGATTCGCAACCTGCGCCAGGAGTTCAAACGCGAGGCTGGACTAGTGTCGCGCATGATGCCGGCAGTGCTTGGCCCAGTACTGCTGTGGACGACACGGCGGGAAGAGCGACGCCTGGCCCACGGCAAGACTTACGAACCGCCGACGATTCTGGAGCGAACGAATTGGATGGAGGCGTAGAGAGGCCAGAGACCGTGGCAGCAAATGTCTAGCCGGTTCTGCGCGTGGAGAGCAGATCCAGAATTTCCCGTAGTCCCTGTCGAATGTGCTGCAGTTCCGGCGCCGAGTGCGCTGGAAACGGAATCGCAGCTTGCGTCTTGTCCGACTTGGTTTCAGCGCGCAGTTGCTGGCGCGCGCCCGAGATGGTGAAACCTTGTTCGTAGAGCAACTGCTTGATCCGCAGCACGCTCTCGACATCGCGCTTCCGGTACATCCTTTGACCAGTGCTGCTCTTGACAGGCTTTAATTGCGGGAACTCCGACTCCCAGAAGCGCAGCACGTAAGCGGGCAAACGGCACAGCGTGGCGACTTCTCCGATACGAAAGTAAAGCTTGTCTGGTATGAGAATTTCATCGTTCTTGTGTTTCTCAGCGCTCTTCTTCCTGGCCATCTGTAGGGCTCCGCGTGCATTCGCTCGTTTCATTGTGACATAGGTGCGAATGATCGGATGCAGTTTTTCATGAAGGACTAAGAACTGTACTGTCGGCCATCCCGCAACGGAAAAGCCTCTTAAGAGGTGCTTCTCTCAAGAGGCCAGTGAAAAATCGTGATGTAAGCGAGTATCGTCTCGCGAACGGTTAGTGTTTCTTCTTTTTTGCCTTCTTCTTCGTTGCCATTGAAGGTGCCTCCGTGAACGATTTTCCCTTGCAAGGGTGAACCACTTGGGCCCTAATCCTGAAAGACCAACCCTACTCGTAGTAGGAGAAAGTCCTATAACACAAGATATTGCGGCAGTATTAATAATGTGTCAATAGAATTTTGCATTTTCCTGCCGATTTTGCAGTGGGTCGACCGCGCCGTTTCCAGACCTACGGCCGAACGGCAGGCGGAATTCCGGTGGATGCGTAACGACGATCGCCCCTCCGGCTGCTACCATCGCGGCATGCAGCGCGATCCCATCGAAATCGAAATCTTCAAGAACCTGTATCACTCGATCGCGGAGGAGATGGGGGCGGCTCTGCGGCGCACCGCCTTCTCTCCCAATATCAAAGAGCGTCGCGACTACTCGTGCGCAGTATTCGACGGTGATGGGCAGGGTATTGCGATGGGGGACCACATGCCGGTGCATCTCGGGTCGATGCCAATGTCGGTGCGGGCGGCCATCGATGCGGGCACGATGGAGCCGGGCGACATCGTCATGCTGAACGATCCCTTTCGCGGCGGGACACATCTGCCCGACATCACGCTGGTCGCCCCTGTTTATGTGCAAGATCGCCGACGGGGACGCACGCGGACAGGCCCCGAGTTTTACGTAGCCTCTCGCGCCCATCACGCGGACGTTGGCGGGGCATATGCAGGATCCATGGGCCTGTGCCGCGAGATCTATCAGGAGGGCGTGCGCATTCCACCCGTAAAACTGATGCGCAGAGGCGCGATGGATCGCGATGTTTTGATGATGTTGCTGAACAATGTGCGAACGCCGCAAGAGCGCGAAGGCGATCTCGGCGCGCAGATCGCGGCCTGCCACGCCGGCGCTGAAAGATTACGTGAAGTATGCGCTCGCTACGGAAGCGACCGCGCACTTCGGGCAGCGGCAGATTTGCAGGGATATTCCGAAGCACTCATGCGGGCATTTCTAGAGGGTGCGCCCGCGGGAGCATATCTCGCCGAAGATTTTCTGGACAACGACGGAATCACTGAGCGGCCGATCAAGATTGCCGTGACAATTACCGTAGATTCGGATGCAAAACGCAGGCGGAAGCACCCGCACCATATGGTCACAGTGGACTTCACCGGGAGTGACCCCCAAGTCGAGGGCAGCGTGAACGCGGTCGCGGCCATCACCTACTCGGCGTGCTTTTACGCCTTTCGTTGTCTGTTGACGGAAGATGTTCCGGCCGCGGCAGGATTGATGCGGCCGATTGAGGTGATCGCGCCCGAAGGGACGGTTGTGAACGCGCGTCCACCTGCTGCGGTTGCTGGCGGCAATGTAGAAACTTCACAGAGAATTGTAGACGTGATGCTCAAGGCGTTGGCGCAGGCGATTCCTGATCGCGTGCCCGCAGCCGCTGCAGGAAGTATGAACAATCTGACGATCGGCGGCATCGATCCGCGCACTGGGGAGCCATTCACCTACTATGAAACGATCGCCGGCGGTATGGGTGGACGTTGCGGTAAGCCCGGCGTCTCGGGCGTGCATACACACATGACAAATTCGCTAAATACTCCGGCGGAAGCGCTGGAATATGCGTATCCACTGCGGGTGCGTTCTTAATTCATTGCGCCCGGCGAGTGGAGGAGAAGGCAAGTTCCCCGGCGGCGATGGGATTGTCCGTGAAATTGAACTGTTGACCGACTGCGAAATAACGCTTTTGGCCGATCGTCACTCGCAAGGCCCCTGGGGCCTTTTTGGGGGAGCAGCAGCCGCGGTCGGCAAAGCCACTATCGTCCGGCTCGATGGGTCTCTCAAATCCATGCCCGGCAAATTCAGCGCGCGGTGCAACAAGGGCGAGCGAATCAGGATTGAAACGCCGGGCGGCGGCGGGTGGGGCGGATTATAGCCTCTGCGTCCTACCCTTGGAGAGACCGCGTAAAAGCAGCGCCGCCTTGCGCCGCGCCTGTCTGGTGCTGTAACTTCAACTCAAGCCTGCCAGGTCTCGCGCGCTAGAACGACGATGGAACAACCCTGCTATAAATGCGGCCAAGTGTTGGACGAGGGCAGGCCGTTCTGTCCCCACTGCATGGCTCCTCAGATTCGTGTAGTCGTCGCGGAGCCCGTGCCGGCGGTGGCACCGTTTTCTGAAGCAGCCATGCTCTCCCAGGTTCAACCCGCTTTGCCCGCGGCGGAGACGGTCCCGGTGCTCGCGGTTCCAGTACGCTGGTCGCAAGCCTTGAAGCCGTGTGCTCTTGCTGCGCTCGTCGCATCCGTGCTGATGCTCCTGGGCTTGAATCTGCTGGTAGCAATGTTCAGCGTTGGATTTCTTGCGGTTGTGTTTTATCGGCAGGGCCGCCCGGGGGCAGAGATCAAAGGCTGGGCGGGTGCGCGGTTAGGTGCGATCAGCGGCATGCTTTGGTTCGCAACCTCTGCGGTCCTGGAAGCGGTCGTCGTACTGCTGATGCACAAGGGACCCGAGATCCGGAAAGCACTCATGGACGCGATCGACCAGGCAGCATCGCGCACAGCTGATCCGCAAGTGATCGCGGTATTCGATCGGTTCAAGTCTCCGGATGGGCTTGAGTTTCTGATGGTATTTTTCCTGATCTTCGGGTTCTTTACTGCGATTGTTTTGGGAGCGGCGGGTGGCGCTTTGGGCGGGAGCGTCCTGGGCCGGCGAAACAAGCAGTGAGGCTGCTCTTGCAGCCATCTTCGCAGCCGCGTATGATGCACCGTTTGTAGTTTTCACGGTGAGCCCTTCTTGATGAACAAGCCCGCACGTGGTTCGCTGCTCGGGATCGAACATCTCGACACAAAGGAAATTGTGGGCCTGCTGACTCTGGCCCGCCGCATGAACCCGCGGAAGCCCCGTCCGCTGCTGCGCGGCAAGCGCGTGGTTCTTCTTTTCTACGAAGCTTCGACACGGACCCGCTCGTCCTTCGAATTCGCAGCAAAAGCATTAGATGCCACGACCGTGCTCGTGCATGCCTCCGGTTCGAGCATTGAGAAAGGCGAGTCTGTCATCGATACCGGATACACTCTGCGTGCGGTGGGCGCCGATTGCATTGTGATGCGGCATCCTTCGGCGGGAGCGCCGCACCTCATGGCGCGCCACGTCGACATTCCCATCATCAACGCGGGCGATGGAATGCACGAACATCCATCGCAAGCCTTGCTGGATGCGGTCACCATCCTCAGGCACAAAAAATCGCTCAACGGCCTGCATGCCACTATCATCGGGGACATTCTCCATAGCCGGGTGGCTCGCAGTGCCTGTCACTTGCTTACCCGCTTCGGCGTGAAGATCACCCTTTGCGGTCCACCGGAGTTCGTGCCCGAGATGGCGGCAACCCTCGCACCCGGGCTTTGGGTAACGCGCCATATAGAGGAGGCCTTGCGAGGTACTGATGTCATCATGTTGCTGCGCGTACAGACCGAGCGCCTCGCGGGACAAAAAATCGCACTGGAGGATTACATCGCGAGATATCAGATGAATGCAGCAAGACTAAAAATGGCGAAGCGTGATGCGATTGTGATGCATCCCGGTCCAATCATTCGCGGGCTCGAGTTAACTGCCGAGGTTGCGGACGGTCCACAGTCGGTGATTGTCGACGAGGTGCAAAACGGGCTTCCCACTCGAATGGCGATCCTGGCACGCGCCGTTGGGAAGGCGAAATAGGAGATTGGCAGAGATTTCCAGCCGAACGGAAGTGAAGTCGAAGGCGAGTGCTGAATGCTGAATGCTAAGAGCCAAAAGCGGCAAAGTACGAGCCTCCTCATCAAGGGCGGCCATCTGATTGATCCGGCGGCGAAGATCAACGCCCCAATGGATGTTCTGCTGCAAGGTGGGCGCGTAGCTGAAGTGGCGCCGCCGAATAAAATTCGTGGCGAGGCAGACGAAAAGATCGACGCGCGTGGACTGGTTGTCGCCCCGGGATTTATCGATCTGCACGTGCATTTGCGCGAGCCGGGCCAGAGCTACAAAGAAACCATCGCCAGCGGCACGGCAGCTGCGGCTGCTGGCGGCTTCACTTCGGTGTGCACGATGCCGAACACGTCACCGGTCGTGGACACCCCTGATTGGGTAACTTGGCTGCGCAGCCCGGAGCGCGGAGCTCTGGTGAATGTCTTTCCAATCGCTGCCGCTACCAAAGCCAGCCGCGGCGGAACGCTGACTGATTTCAGTCTTTTGCAGCGCGCCGGAGCGGTTGCCGTGACCGACGACGGCAAGCCGATTCTGGAAGATGAAACCATGCGCATGGCGCTTCGTCTGGGTGCAGAGCTGAATTTTCCCGTCGTGCAACATGCGGAAGATACTCGAGTCACCGAGAACTGCTCGATGCATTACGGCCCGACCAGTTTCCGGCTGGGCCTGCGGGGCATGACTGCATCGGCGGAAGCCACGGTTGTCGATCGGGATGTCACACTCGCGCAGCAGATTCGCGAATCAAGGCTGCACGTGGCGCATCTTTCCACGTCGGACGCGCTGAAGGCCGTGCGGCGAGGCAAGCGCGCCAGGGCGCGAGTGACCTGCGAAGTGACACCACATCACTTCACGCTGATCGACGAGAATGTCGGTGACTACGACACCAATTTCAAAATGAATCCGCCACTCCGGTCGGCGGCGGATCTCGAGTCCATCATCGTGGCTCTCGCCGATGGAACTGTGGACGCCATTGCCACCGATCACGCGCCCCACGCTCTACACGAGAAGCAAGTGGAGTTTGAGCGCGCCTCGTTCGGCATTACGGGATTGGAAACTGCACTGGCGCTGGCGATCACACAACTCTACGGAAGGCACAAGCTCTCGTTGATGAGGATTGTCGAACTATTCACGTCCGGACCAGCGCGAGTCTTCGACTTGACGGGGCGCGGATCGCTGGTTCGCGGTAGCTTCGCCGATGTGACTCTCTTTGACCCCAAAAAGCGCTGGACGTTTGAAGCGTCGAAGTCTCGCTCACTGTCTCGCAATACCCCATTCGACGGCTGGCAATTTACTGGGAAGGTCGTGGCGACGATTGTGGGCGGAAAGATTGTGTACCGCACAGATTGACGCGCCTTCCCGGCCATTACGCCAGCCGAAAGACCTCCATTCAGTTGAACGGAACTATAAGACCTGCAGGAACGTTGACGACGCGCTCCGTTGACGGGCTAGTTCAAAATTCCCATTCGCTTCCCGACAGTCTTGAGTACTTCTAGCGCCTGTTGTAGTTCTTCCTGCGTGTGCGTCGCGGTCATGATCGTGCGGATTCTGGCTTTGCCTTCGGGAACGGTTGGAAAGGCGATGCCGGTTCCGAGCACGCCTTCTTTGAACAGCTGGCGCGAGAAGTCCATGGTCAGTTTGCCATCGCCAATAATAATGGGCGTGATCGGCGTTTCGCTCGCCGGCGTGCTCTTGCCGCCAATATCGAAGCCGAGCAGTCCGAGTTCTTTCTTCCAGAAGCGCGTGTTTTCCCAGAGTTTTTCCATACGCTCGGGCTCGTTTTCCAGAACGTCAAATGCGGCGATGCAAGTCGCGGCGACAGACGGCGGATGTGAAGTCGAAAACAAGAACGGCCGCGCGCGATGATAGAGGAAGTCGATCAAGTCGCGTGTGCCGCAGACATATCCGCCGAGAGCTCCAATTGCCTTCGACAGAGTGCCCACCTGAATATCGACTCGCCCGTGCATGCCGAAATGATCGATCGTGCCTCGGCCGGCGCGGCCCAGAACGCCGGAAGCATGCGCGTCATCGACCATCATGATGGCGCCGTATTTTTCAGCCAGCTCGCAGAGCGCGGGCACCGGGCCGATGTCACCGTCCATGGAGAAGACGCCGTCGGTGATGAGCAGCTTCTTGCCCGCTTCGTTTTTTATGCTGGCGAGTTGCTCCTCTGCGTGCGCCATGTCTTTGTGACGGAAAACCAGAATCTTCGCTTTTGAAAGGCGCGCGCCATCGATGATGGATGCGTGATTGAGCGCGTCGGAGATGATGAAGTCATCTTTCCCCAGTACAGCTGAAACGGTTCCGGCATTCGCTGCGAATCCCGACTGAAAAACAACACATGCCTCGACATTTTTGAAGCGTGCAATCTTTTCTTCCAGTTCCATGTGAATCTTCATCGTGCCCGCGATGGTGCGGACCGCGCCTGACCCGACGCCGAACTTCCGCGTAGCTTCGAGCGCGGCTTCCCGCAGCTTGGGATGCGTAGTCAAGCCAAGATAATTGTTTGAGGCGAGATTGATGACCTTCTTGCCATCGAAGGTGCAGACAGCCGCCTGCTCGTCGTCAAGCACACGCAGCTTAAAGTGCGTGCCTTTCGCCTTGAGTTCGTTCAGTTGGTCGGTCAGGTAAGAAAGAGGATTTGTGCGGGTTGCGGTCGTCATAGAAAAAACCTCGCCACGGATCGCCACGGATTCACACGGATTGACCAAACAAACGTTAGTTTAATGCCTGAGAAGATTCGTTGCTTACTACTTTGACCTGACCCGTGCGGGTAAATCGGTGCGAATCGGTAGCAAGAGGTCTTAGAAGCTGATCGGATTGCCCGTTGCGATGCTGGCCTCGCACAGTCGCCTCATGCTCTCGAAAAATTCCTTTTCGCCCGGGGTCAGGATGTCTCGCGAGGCCAGCACGAGATCCACTTCCTTCAGCAGCGCGGGAGTTTGCTTGGCAGGCAGCCAGTCGCCCGTGTGCGTGCCGTTGTATACAACTTTCTTCAGCAGGATTGGGAACATCGGACCGGGTTTCCCTTGCAAGCCCTTTAAAAACTCGCGCACGTTCTTGACGCGTGTGATATTGCCCAGAAATTCCGATGCAAGAAAGCCCTGGTGCTCGCAGGACTTCCGCACCCATTCGTCGTGCGCTTCCCATTCGTCGTCTGTAGGATCTCCGTTCAGGTAAGGGGCATTCGAATCGTCCCACATCAGGCGGTCAGGGAGCGGATGCGGCTTCTTCACTTTCCCGTCGCGGATACAGCTGCAGCGTACGTAGCCGTCAAGACTCATGCATTCGTCCTATGACGCTTGCGATGCGTAGTGGTACCGCCTCTCGGCGCCTGGCTCACCGCAGGATACTGCCGCGATTCTTCAGAAGCTAGAAGCCTACTCGCCTATCGCACTCCATTCGGGTAAACCAGAATCTTGCTGGCCTCACCTGTTTTCAATCGCTCCATGGCCTTGCCGAAGTCCTTCATCGGAATGCGGTCGGTGATGACCGGATGCAGGTTGAGCTTGCCACTCTTGAGCAGTGCTGTCATTTGATACCAGGTCTGGTACATACGGCGGCCGTTGATGCCCTGAACCGTGATGCCTTTAAAAATGATATCTTCGGAAAAATTCAGCTGGATCGGCTTTGACGTCAGACCAAGAAGAGAGATGCGTCCGCCGCGGCGCACGATATCGAAAGCAGTTCGAATCGAGTCAGGATGTCCGGCCATTTCGAGCACGACATCGACGCCAAGGCCGCCCGTCTTCTCCATCACAATGTCGTTGACATCTTCTTTCGCCGGATTCAACACGTAATCGGCCTGCATCTCGCGTGCGATCTTCGAGCGATGTTCGTTCACTTCGATGGCAAAGACTGAAGTCGCTCCGACGGCTTTGGCCACCGCAATCGAAAACAACCCAATAGGGCCGCAGCCCGTGATGGCGACAGTCTTCGCCGCGATCTCTCCCGCCAGCACAGTGTGCACTGCGTTACCAAGTGGGTCGAGGATGGAGGCATAGTCTTGCGGAATCGCCGGATCCAGCTTCCAAATGTTCGACTCGGGAATCACAACGTACTCTGCGAACGCGCCATCCGCATCGACGCCGATGATTTTCACATTCTGGCAGATGTGGGCTTCGCCGGTACGGCACTGCAGGCATTTGCCGCAAGCCACGTGCATTTCGGCGGATACAAAGTCACCTTCCCTCACGCTTGTGACTTCATCGCCGAAGGCGGCTACTTCTCCGCAAAATTCGTGTCCGGGAATCAGCGGTGGATGAATCCGGTTCTGCGCCCACCGGTCCCAGTTGTAGATGTGGAGATCGGTGCCGCAGATGGAAGCAACCTTGACCTTAACCAGAACATCCGTGCGTCCGAAGCCGGGCACCTTCACTTCTCGAACATCTGCGCCCGGCGCTGCCTCTGGCTTTACGACCGCCAGCATGGTTCCAGCCATAATTGCCACCTGTCGTTAGATGCTAAAAATCAGAAGTCAAAAGTTAGGATGTAAATCGTCCACCAAAAATCGCCTCAACACAAAACACACGATTTTAGCACTGGCGGAACGGCGGCGGCCGACCGAGCGGTCTGCAACGCGTCTCGTAGAGACTGGCAACATGAGAAAGAATCTTGTCAACAAAGTGCAAGAACCGCAAAGCCCGGTATGCCTTAATCAGCAACTATGCATCGAAGTATGACCGCTCAGGAGGCGACAGCAAACACGTGAACCCACGACGCTTTTGGATGTTGTTAATCATTGCCACGCTGCTGGCAAATGCCAGAGTTGAGGCCAGCGATGTGACCGTTCGTTACGAGCAAGGTTGCTTACACGGTTTTCTAGTGCTCAGCAGATTAGACGGAAAGCCGATTGCCGCCGGCGATCTGGTTCAAGTGGTACACGGCAAGCAAGTGACCGCACGCGTGGTATATCACTTTCACGATGGATCACTGCAGGATGAAACCACCATCTTCTCGCAGCACCGCAATTTCTCACTCGTCAGTTACCACCTGATTCAGAAGGGACCCACCTTCCAGCATCCAAATGAGATTTCGATCGAGGCCAATGGGCAAGTGACGGTGCGATACAGAGACGACAAAGGGAATGAGAAGACTGAAAGCGAACGCATGAAGCTGCCGCCGAATCTGGCGAACGGGCTGCTTATCCCTTTGTTAATGAATCTGCGCCCGGATGGAGAACTTCCGCAACTCTCGATGCTGGTGGCCACTCCCAAGCCGCGCCTCGTGAAGCTATTGCCGGCAATGCCGAAGGCTCGGCTGTGGTAGTCCCAGATAATGTAGGTGCGGGTGAGCGACAACGGCATGACGTCAGGCACGAAGAGATCGGTCTGCCGCAAAATGAATCGGCCGGTGTGCAGATCGACCGTGAACTCGTTCACTGGCGCGTCGTGCCGCGCGGTCGGCTTCACCATTGAGATTGAAGACTGGAACTTGAGCGGGCCTGATCCGGCCACGGGCGAGATTACGACGTACGGATACGATCCATCCCACGCTGGAGGCGTATCGGAAAAAGGGAGCAGTTCGACCTTCACCGGCGGCGCGGGCCACCAATGGATCGCCGCCGCAACGATAATCAGGACGGCAAATAGCGCCCATTTCCAGATGGATCGCCGATTCATGCTCCGCCTATCCGAACGCAGTTCCTGCCGCTATTTGGGATACCAATCGAGCAAGCGCACCTCGATGCCAGTGCCTTGCAATGCTTTCTGAAAGATCGAGAGGTCGGAACCGCGGTAGTGGTAGGGGATAACAATCTTCGGATGAAAAGCCTTGACCGCGTCGGCTGCTTCTTCAGGCGGCATGGTGTAGGGAAGATTCATGCACACGAAGGCCACATCGATGTTTTTGAGCGCGCGCATCTCGGGAACGCCTTCGGTATCCCCTGAGAAGTAGAATCGCTTCCCTCCATAGGTGAGAACGTACCCGTTGCCGCGTCCTTTATCGTGAAAGAGCTTGCCGGGAGCGGGGCCGCGCTTGATGTTGTAGGCGGGGATCGCTTCGATGGTCCAGCTGTGCCAAGTTTTGGTTTCGCCATTCGCGATCGGCTTGGCGGTAGTGACGGTCTGCGTGACGGCGGGCGCCGCAAGAATCTCGGTGTCGGCCTTGCTGATTTCCTTGATCGAGTCAGGGTCCATGTGGTCGCCGTGGATGTCGGTGATCAGGATGAGGTCGGCTTTGGGCAGGCCGCTGAGCTTCGCCGGCTTCGCGGGATCGAGATAGATAACCTTGCCCCCGGCTTCAATCAGCGTGCTGGCATGGTTCAGCGGAGTGATTTTCACCGGTCCGGCAGATGTGGGGAAGGTTTGGGTTTGAGCGGCTGCACGCGCGACCGGAGTCAACGTCAAGGAAATAGCGAGCACAGAACAAGCGACTATCAAAAGTTTTTTCATTCTTGAACCTCGCATGGATATCTTAACCGTCCTTCCCCGCCTTAACGATTCGCCTAACCCTCAGCTTGTGAGCGGCCTTCAAGATCGCCGAGCTGTGCTGCGAGCGGTGGCGGAGATCGTCAAAGCATAATGAAGTTTATAATTTGTCGATAGACCAAGAACAGAAACGATGACTGACAGCACCAAAAAGATATCCAAAAAGACCAGGGGAAAGATCAGGGTCGACGACATCCTGCGCCGGGTTGATCGTCTGCCTGATCTCAACTCGTTCACTTCAGAAGAAATCATCGGCTACGATCAGAACGGACTGCCACAGTCGGAAAGTCCCAAACACACGGGGAACCCGCTATTCCCAAAGCTGAGCGAGTTTCGAACGCCGTCGAAGAGTTCCTCAAGTATCGTCACCGCGATTGGGAACAGTGACTCCGGTGTGAGGCTAGCCCGCCGCTACGGGCCGAACTCGGTGTCCGCACGCTCGGCAGCCTGCACGTCGCCTGTGCGCTGGAACTCAAAGCCGACACAAAGCCGACCGCTTCTGGACTTTTGATGAGAGGCAGGCCAA
>CAVQDY010000009.1:0-748415 GCA_963711365.1 Terriglobia bacterium
GGCAATCTAGTGCTGCGACGTTTGAAAGACCATGAAGAAATACGCCCCCTGTCTGCCAATAGCAATACCATCAAGGCGCTGGAAGAACGGGAGTAATCAGCCCCGGCAAAGGCCGACCCGCTCACTATCGTGTGGCGTCTGAGAAAAAAATTGGTAGGACCTCCGCTATTCCGCTACCGATTCGCTCGAAGAAGCTACGTTAGGATGGGTTGAACGGCTGAAGGGAACTCATGCGCCAATTACACTTTTCCTAAAGCAAGCTGATCGGGCTGTACTGCATTCTCATCGGGCTATCCATGATGACTCGTGGACAAGCGACCGTGGAGACGGTGACCGCCCTTCTTCAGAACTCCTCGATGACGTTGATCCTTGGTGTAATCACGCTGGCGGCTGGGCTGGCGATGGTTCTCGCGCACAATATCTGGTCGGGACCTGCGCTGACGGTGATCGTCACCCTCGTCGGTTGGATGGCGCTCATCAAGAGCCTGTCGTTCTTGTTCCTGCCGCATGAGATGGAAGCGGGACTTTTCCTTGGGCAGCTTCACTACCGCGAACTCTTCTACGTGTACGCAGCTATGTCACTCGTCCTCGGTGTCTACCTGACGTATGGCGGGTTCAGGTCACGATCACATTAGCCAACTACGTGAAAAGCTGATTCTGAGCGTTAGCAATCTCCACTGTTGCCGCGCATCCGCGTCATCGTTGCTCGGACACCCGGACTGTCATTAGGTGTCAGCCCGCTATCTCTTCGGGGGGATCGCCAGAGTAGTCGCCGCAAACCGCGATCTGGCACTCGCGGCATAGCAGGTGTCCGTCGCAGTCATCGCTGCACCAAACACATTCCGTCGCTGGCTTGCCGCACAGATCAGTCGCTTTAACGCCGCACATGCCGAAGGCGCGAATTTGGTCTTCTTCGCCGAACGGCATCTCGCAAGACGGTCTCTCGCCGCCGAGAGTGGCGGTTAACTCCCAAAATCTATCGGTCTTGGCGATCATTGCTTTGTTCCGACCGGAACGTTCCCTAAATTTCCCTCGTCTCCGGGTACACGTGCTTGAACTCGCGGATCATGTCCTTCGCGTTTTCGATCCTGATGTCCAAGTCGGAGTCTCCCGTATATAGGATCATTTCAATCGCTGTCACCATCAGGCGCACGAGGGCAAGCTCCCCGCGCCTGCGCTCGGTCAATTCGGGTCCGTCCAACATGCTCAGTGCATGATCTAATCCAGTCACGTTTGTCTCCAGTTCTGATGGTTTTGAGAATTCTCAGAACACACTCGTCTCGCGCAGCCCGTGCCGCTCGGCATTTCCGCACGAGAAACCAACTTACTCAATCAATTGATTGATTGTGACTCGTCGCGCCATTTTCAGCTGTTTGCGGTGGCTGCCACGCCACTGGGGCTGCGTCGCGGATCGCGATGTAGCTCCTGTCGTGAGATTCGTAGTACAAGCCACGGTAGGTGTTGCCAAAGTCTATAGCTTGTACTGTGCGAGCATTGCTTTTCCAAAGCGCCGCGACGGCAGCACCGTCCATCGTGGTGCCACTTGCCTCAACGTCGAGGAGAGTAGGATAATTCGACTCCCGCCGACAGGAGACGTTGAACCGATCCAGTTCGGGATTGAACTGCAAAACCTTGAAACCGTAGCCCTGCTCTGCCATGCTTTCGAACTTCGCTACGACCTGTTGTGCCTCGGTCGAATCGGTTATCACTTCTGCGTAATTGTTGGATGCCATATTGATTTCCTCCATAGCTCTAATACTCCATTGCTAGAATTCTTGCCCTTTTGAGCCGCTCGATCTTGAAATGCCGTCGGTAAGTGACCGAACGCTACGAATCATTGCTTTCACTCACTTTGTCCTTGCCTTTCAGAGTTCCTTCATGTGGCACGGAAGCCCCTCCGCAAGAAAGCGAGCACGGTCTCCCAGACCACGCACACTTACTAGAGCAAAAGTTCCCGCTGGCATAAGCTCTATAAACCACGCCCGGTTCCTCGCCGCACCATTCCTGCGGCATGCCATGTATGCACGACATTTAGACGCCAGCCTTCACACGTTCAAGAGTCTTCTCCCAAAGCGCCTCGAATTCGGCTTTGGTAATGTCACCGTCATTCAGCATGCGATTGAGCGCGTTCTTGTGGCGGATCGCCATCTCCGGGGCCAATGTCTTGATCTTCGGTTTGGGTTTGGGCCGTTCCCAAGGCGTGGCAATCATGTGGGGAATTTTCTTAATCACAGTCGTATCCGTCGTCATCGCCTTCGCAATGGTCGTATTCTGGTTCATCTTCGTAGCCACTGAGATCATCATCTTCGCCAGTTAAGGACCGCTTCTCGTCCTGTTCGGGGACGTGGTCGCAGTACTCAATGTGCCATTGTTCGTCGTCAGCATCCTCCAGCAGGATGTTGCATGCTGAACAACGGCGTCCACGGTCTAGTTGGCTGGACTCGCGGATCGCTTCGCGCTTGGCTTCTTGGCGTTCGTGCCATTCATCGTCGTGCTGGACGTACTTGGGCACGAAACCGTCGCACACGTGGTTTTCGTCCTTGTGCAGGACGGACTCACACACCCGGCACTTGCGGGGCGTCCGGTTGGCGTCGGGCAGCCAGTTGCCGCGTTCGTCCACGTCCATGCCGACCCGGAAAGCCGTGGGGTAGCTACGCTCTCGCTCGCGGGTTTCAGGCGGCTTCATCGTCACTGACTTCACTTGCCTGCCGAGCACGAAACTCCCTCACGGCATCTCGGTACTGCTTCTCATGTCCGTGTCGGTTACAGACGCCAACGCCGAATTCCCGCATCGCTTCGGTGGTGTAACGGAACAAGATGCTGATGCGATAGTCGTAGCCGTTGGGATTGAACTGCTTGTCTTTGGACGCCGGATACATGCTGTGCAAGACTTTGTTCCCAATGAAGACTAGTAGGTCGCCGTGGCGCATGAGTATGCGAGTTTCGGGAGAATGGTCTTCGACTTTCCTGTTCCGCTGCTTCCCGCTTGGCGGCTTGCTGTTGCCGTCGTCGCCGACTTGGAATGTCCGCTCCTGTCCGACAGTAATCATCGGAACGCACATGCCGCGTGGATCGTAATGGGGAAGGACGGGATGTTCCGGCTCGAACCGACGCACTTGCACGAAGTTCACCGGACTCTGCGTTTTCTCACTGACTCGATCTGCAAGACGCCGCAGGAAGTCGGGGATCACAGGAATCTCAGTAGGGATTGCGCCGCCCCGGTCGTATGAGACCCCGTAGGTGAGTGCCGCACTACCGTCGTCCTTGATCGTCCATTCCTGCTTCAGAATCATGTCGTACAATTCGTCGGCTTCTTGCTTCATGAGGAACGATGGTTTGTGTTCATAGTATGTCTTAAAGGTCTTAGCATCCTTCTGCGGCTTGCTTTTTACAGGACTCGCGACCGACGTCGTTGACGCGCCATTCTGCCCCGTCTCGCTCGGAACAGTCTCTCGGACTTCAGGATTGCTGATGCTAATCGGTAGCGCCTTACAGTTGACCGAATACCGCACGCCAGTGCATTCCCTGCACTTCGGCACCGAATGCAAGTGCGTCTCGTTCGCTTCCGACGACAGTGTAATTAGCGATCCCTGCGTGGCGAGGAACTTTGCGGTAGCGCCGCCATGTACAGGCTTCACTACAAACGGACGCTCCGCGCCAGTGGAGACGATCCATACTGTGGCGTCATTTCCCCGATCTTCATCGTGCTGGTGTGGCGCGATATAGTCTTCGCCGTCCCGGTATTCCACAACAGCGGCGTAGTTTACGTTCTTGCCGCTGTGCTTCGACAGATCGGCGAGCAATTTCTTGACTGCGTCTGGTGCTGCGGACAAAGGGAACTGAGCTTCTTTCCGTCTTACAGCGGCTCCAACATCACAGAAGATTCGAACGGCGTGCCGTCTCTCTTTCCCGCGCACTCTGCCGCGCACGAAGTTCAACTTGGCGCAGTCGTCGAACAGTGCCTTGACTTCTTCCTCGTTGTAGAAGTTCACCTGCACGGTCACAGCGCCATCTGCGTATGTCTTAGCGGCGGGGATCGGCGGCGGCGGCTGGTCGTCGCCTAACTCGGCGACTAGCTTGAGAAGTACGCTGCCGTGGCACTCGCTGTAGTCTTCGATGCGGTGCCAGCATCCCAGCACCTTCCCCTTGAGTTCAGGCAGCTTTGCCATAAGTTCGGGATTCGACCTAACTTGCTTCTCGAACTCGTGCAGCGGAAGGTGGTCGTGATTTCCCCAGATGGACGCTGGGATACTCTTGCCGTTCCTGTTGTGCTTGCGACCTATGTACAGGTCGTATGGCTGGTCGTTGACGTGGACGATTGGCACGTGGAGTGCGACCGGAATAAAGGCAGCCTTGCCGTCGCCGTCGAGTCCGACCGTGTAGATGCCGTCGCGGAAGATCACCTGCTGATCGACATCCACACGAACTGACTTGTGTGTGTTCGCCTTTTTCGATTGTGGTCCCGCAATGACCTTCTGGCACCATCTCATCGTGACCTTCTGGTCTTTGCACCACGCCTTGCGAGTCGCAAAAATGCCGACCGATTCGCCGCAATCGAAGGCTTCCCAAATCTTGGCGAGGACGGTACGCAGCTTGTCGGTCGCTTCCGTGCGCCGTTTGTTGTATTCCTCGCGAGTCTGCTTCGCCTTCTCGAAAACCGAAGCTTCCGACCGCTTCTGTTTGGTTTGAAGTATCAGCGCTATCGCTTCTTCGTGCAGCGTTTGGTTTTGTGTCCTTGGCACTTGCGGCTTCGGATTGAGATATGCGTCACTGTTGTTGCTTTTCATAGTTGTCCCCTTTTCGGTTCAAAATAAAAAGGCGGTCACGAAGTAGCAGGTGGTATGGGGGATGGCGTCTTGCCGTATCCCTGCACCTGATCCTTCGCGACCGCCTCGGTTTTTTCTCCGTTGGTCTACGACTCGATAATCTGAGTCGGGATGCTTCTACTTCACCGACGCAGTCCGAACATCTGACACTTTAGTTCTTTCTCGCGTGGCTGGGATTCCATCCCCTTATTGCGTATCCAAAACTAGCAGTGTTGAAAACCAGTCTTGTTTTCGCACATAACTTTGATGCCGACCAGAAGCAGAAGGCTTCGCAAACGTCGCGTCCAGTGCGGATTTCAACGGCGTGGGGCAGTCTAATTTGATGGTTTTGGACGCGCCGTTATTTTCTAGGGATGACGAAGAAGCCAGTTTAGGACGAAACGATGACAAGATTTGTCACTTCGACCAACACAAGCACGAGCTAGAAGGCTTGGACGCCACTCACCGCGACTGCCCCGATTTGAGGTAGAAGCACAGGACCCTTGAAAGGGAGGGAAGGCTGCGTGGGAGCAGCCTTCTCCTTTTCCTTGTTCATCTCCGCGACGAGTTCTTCTTTCTTCACGGCGCGGAGATAAGACCAGATGCTTTCCGAGTCCTCATCGTGCCCCAAAAGGTCGCGGACAGTTTGGATGTCATAGCCGAATCCGCCTAGCCATTTTGGACGGAGCCAATCAGTTGCTCTTGTAGCGCGAAACGTTTTCAGGTTGAATCCCCCCATTTCAGCTCGCTTCGCAATCGTCTGAAGTTTGTCCCAGAAATGAGTGTCCGGGCGTCCGGTGGAAGTGCAGAACACCAGTCTGGAGTCCGGTCGCGCCGGACCGTTCATGTGATTGACAATCCTCTGCATCAACTCTTTGCTGATCGGCACTTCGCGTTCGGAGTTTGCTTTTGCTTTGTACTCGTAGAGGACGTTCCCCTCCTCATCGTAACGAGTCTTCGATTGCACGCGGAGCATTTGCCGATCCACCAGCACATCCTCTTTTTCGAGATACATCAACTCTTCTTTGCGGAATGCTGGTTCATACAGTGCCCGATAGCACAAGTCTTCATGAGGCTTGCAGACTTTGAACAATGCTTCAAGTTGCGCCTTCGAGTAGATTTTTACAGGACCGCTCGGTTTCATCTTTCCCAAGTCCGATTTCTTGATCGGTCCTGTGCCATGAGGCAGACCCAACGTGAACTTCACGAATTGGTTTACACGCATTGCTTTCCAGTTTGCGGTCAGCAAGTCGTTCCCCTTCTTCTTGGAATTCTTTTTCTCATTTCCATTCCTGATAGCCCAATTTCGAAATTCCATGATCTGATCGTGGTCAATCTCATCCACGAACTCTCGCTCTGGGTAATATCGATCGTTCCATGCCTCGAACTGGTGAAGCGCTTGTCGGTGAGCTTTCAAAGTGTCTGCGGAGCGGGAAATCTCTATGCTATGAATTCGGCGTTCGATTGCGTCCGCAATAGTCTTACGCTCGGCAGGTTTCAGCGGATCGGGACGATTGAAACCGTCCGCGACGTCTTCCAGATGCCGTTCCTTTGTTCTGGCGGCTTTGACCGCTGCCTCAAAGCGTCTTCCTTCTACTGGCTGCTCCTGCGGCTCCCCATTCTCCGTCCACCTAACGTAGAACGCACCTGTCCTCGCTGCTTCGGCTGGACTCAACTTGCCTTTGGGAACCGGAATCTTGGAGCTCCAGCACCACCGTCCATCGGTGGTTTTAATGCGTTCTCGGATGCTTACTGTCGTGTTTGCCATGCCGTCTAATACTCGCTTTCCGAGGCACAGCTTCGATTTTTGGGACAAATTTTGGGACAAGCGTTTCGGCAGGCTGGAACCTTGCTGGATTCAACGGCTTAGAAAGGTTTGGTAGCGCTACCGGGAATCGAACCCGGGTTTGAAGATTGAGAATCTTCCGTCCTAACCCCTAGACGATAGCGCCCCGGAGGCAGCTTCGATTATAACAAAGCGTCTTTCGCACCCACCCCCGCCGATTTTGTTTCACACTCAGCCGAAATTGCTTTCCGCGCTCTCGGATTTATTTCCCGCGCGCGCGCCTTATCGTTATGGCAAAGCTGGTCGAGAATATTTCCTTCCGCAACAAGCCTGCATTGTTTCTTTTTGGTATTACTGCAGCGAAGAATTCAAATATTTTGTGCAACTCGTGCTCATTCACAACCGCATTGGCGCTATAGTTAAAGGTATATTGAGGCGTACACGCATTTGCAGTCATCCGTCGAAAGGTGACGTGTATGTTGTGTCCTCGTCAACCCAATTCAAATCATTCCTGCAACAGGAGTCCTTAAGGAGTAAGCAATATGGCAAAGCCTAGAGTTCCCAAGAAAACCAGCGATGATATCAATATGACCGCCGCGGAAACTGCCTCGACTGGAGTCTCCACTACAAGCGGAAGCGGCGCCGCAGCTCAGCCTGCAAAGAAGCCCACTCAGAAACCTGCCATCGTCAAGAGTGAAGCCAGACCCAACCTCGTTCCCATTAACCTTGAGGACGAAATCCGCCGCCTCGCCTACCTGCTGTCGGAGCGCCGCGGATTTGAACCAGGCCACGAAGCCGAAGACTGGGTGGCGGCGGAACGCGAAATTCGCCAACGCTACCACCAACAGAGCGCATAACCGCCTGTTTTAACCGCCTGGCGGCCGAGCCCCGGCCGCCGATTCGCGGCGGAAACGTTTACGACAACTGTGCCATTCTGTGGGAATGAATCTTCTCCGCGCCGTTTCTCCTCTGGCCAAAATGGCCTACCATGGCTAAGGCTCCATCCGGTTCCGGTTGCCTCAGCCATCGCTTTCTGAAAAAATGACGTGGGGTTCTCCCGACATGGCGTTAATAGGTAGTTTTGCCTTGCTGCTCGCGTTCGCGCTGAGCGTCTATTCCTTTGGGGCCGGTCTTCTCGCGCTCTTCTATAAGGACGATCCGTTCTGGAATCGTGTTGGTGAAACTGCGCGTCGCGCTGGCGTCGTCGTCTTCGGCCTCGTCTTCCTCGCGGCGCTGGCCCTGGTCGTGGCTGCCTTCCGCGACGATTTCACGATCGCCTACATTTTTCATCACAGCAATCGCGATCTGCCTGCGCCCTATAAATTCGCCACGCTCTGGTCGGGACAGGAAGGCTCGCTTCTTTTCTGGTCACTCCTGCTCGCCGGATACGGCTTCGTCCTCCGCCTGCGCTACAAAACCGATCAGCGGCTTTTCGCTTACGCTTCGGTGATTCTCGCCGGAGTGCAGATCTTCTTTCTTGCTCTGGTAAACTTCGCCGCCAATCCCTTCGGACTGCTCGCAGGCCCGATGCGCGCTGACGGCAGCGGTCTCAACCCGCTCTTGCAGTATCCCGAGATGGTCATTCATCCGCCCATGCTCTATCTCGGATACGTCGGCTTCACCGTTCCCTTCGCCTTTGCCATGGGCGCGCTGATCATGAAGTATCCCGGCGAGAAGTGGATTCACATCACGCGCCGCTGGACCATGGTGACGTGGGGATTTCTTACGATCGGCATTTTCCTGGGCGCGCACTGGGCCTACGCCGTGCTCGGCTGGGGAGGCTATTGGGGATGGGATCCCGTCGAGAACGCCTCGCTCATGCCGTGGCTGGTCGGCACCGCGTTTTTGCATTCGGTGATGATGCAGGAAAAACGCGGCATGCTGAAAGTCTGGAACATGTGGCTGGTGTTTGCGACTTTCTGGCTCGCGATTCTCGGGACGTTCCTCACCCGCAGCGGCATCATCAGTTCGGTGCATGCCTTTGCGCAGTCTTCGATTGGCACGTGGTTCGCATGGTTCCTTGCAATCACTTTTGCGGTCTTCGTCTTTTTCTTTTTCAAGAACAAAGACCATTTGCGCAGCGAACACAAACTTGAAGCCATCGTCTCCCGCGAGTCGAGCTTCATGTTCAACAATCTGCTCTTTTGCGCGCTGTGCTTTACCGTGCTGTGGGGCACGTGGTTCCCGAAAATTTCTGAATTGATCCAGGGCAACAAAGTCACGGTCAGCGCTCCGTTCTATAACCGGGTTGCGATTCCTGTGGCGCTTCTCTTGATTATCCTGACCGCCCTGGGCCCGCTGCTGGCGTGGGGAAAAACTTCATTCGAAAGTCTGAGGCGCAACTTCCTGTGGCCCGCCGTGGGCGGGATCGCCGCCGCAATTTTCCTGATGGCCACTCCTCCGAGTTGGGGAGGCGCTTTCGGCCTGCGTCCCTGGCAAGACGTTTCCTATTTCTATTCGCTGATGGCCATCAGCCTCGCGGTGATGTGCACGCTCACCATCGCCAGTGAGTTCTACCGCGGCGGACGTGTTATCTCTGAGAAAGCCGGGCAAGGCATGTTCGCATCGATGGTGCAACTCACGCATCGCAACACGCGCCGCTACGGAGGCTACATCGTCCACTTCGGCGTCGTGGTCGTGATCAT
Source organism: Terriglobia bacterium (assembly GCA_963711365.1). Taxonomy (GTDB): domain Bacteria; phylum Acidobacteriota; class Terriglobia; order Terriglobales; family Acidobacteriaceae; genus Sulfotelmatobacter. The sequence goes on from CAVQDY010000009.1 coordinate 9,237, forward strand.
CGGTCTCGCGGGCGCGGCCTTCAATAAAGACAAAGAGCAGGAAATGGCCTATGGCGACAAGATGGCCATAGGCCCTTACACGCTAGTGTGCCGGTCGTACACTGACGAAGAGTATCCGAACTACGAAGCCGAGTGGGCCGTGCTTGACGTATATAAAGGTGGCAAGCAGATCGACACGCTGACGCCCGAGCGGCGCTTCTACAAGGCCAGCCAGCAGACGTCGACGATGCCGTTCATCCGCTCGACGCTGAATGAAGATCTCTACGTGGTCTACGAAGGCCTGAACCAGGACAACGGGCATCCAGTTTTGAAAGCCCATTTGAATCCGCTCGTCATGTGGATCTGGCTGGGAGTGTGGATCATTCTCGGTGGGACCGTGTTGGCTCTCGTGCCGAATGCTCCTGCGCCAGTAAGGATGGCAGTCCCGGCAAGACTAGGAGAGCACGCCGCCGCCCCGGTCGCCGCGGGAGATTAAAAAGAAGAGGGGAAGGAAGTGAAGAAGGAAGAATGTGGGAACAGCCGCCCTCGGCTGTCCGCCGCGCGAAGCGCGGTGATGATTCGTAGCAGGGCAGTTGGTTCGTCAGGATAAAAGTTTCGTGTCAGGGCAGTCAGTTCGTGTCAGATTTCGTATTAGGGCGTTCGTAGCAGGGCACGGCTTCAGCCGTGCCATTAGGCAGGCAAAAGGAAAAGCGGCTTTAAGCCGCTGCTGAGTCCCGCAGGGACGACCGACAATAGCCCGCCAGTTCACTGGCGGGTGCGCAGAAAATAAAAGATCCGCGTCCCGTAGGGACGCAAGAACCACGTCGACATTGCGAATACTAAATGACAATCCGACCCTTCGCCGCGCGCTCCACTGCACGGTCCTCGCCGTGGCTGTGTTTGCTTTTTCCGGCGCCTCCGATCCCAGCACGCGCTTCGGACAACTCGGCCATCAACTCATGTGCATCTGCGGATGCGGCCAGATCCTGCTCGAATGCAACCATGTCGGCTGCCCCGACTCCGACGGCATGCGCAACGAGCTGATGACCGCCGTCAGCCGCGGCGACAGCGACAGCCTCGTCGAGCAAGCTTTCGTCCAGAAATACGGACCTACGGTTCTCGCAGCTCCCACGACGACCGGCTTTGACCGTACAGCGTGGATCATGCCCTTCGCCGCGCTGCTTGCGGGAATCGTGGTTCTCGTCCTGATCATTCGCGCGTGGAAGAATAAGCCCGCGCCCGCGCTCGCCGACGGAATCGCTGCTCCCACTCGCGGTTCCGATCTCGACCCATTCCGCGAGCAGGCGCGCAAGGAGACCGATTTATGACCATCGAATGGCTCTGTTGTATTCTGGCCGCAGCCGCTTCGCTGTTTTACGTCTTCTATCTGCCCGGCAAACTCTACTTCGGCCCGGAGAAGACCCGGGCCTCGTACCTGCGCGAGCGCAAAGACGCCGTCTACGAGAACCTGCGCGACCTCAATTTTGAATACCGTGCGGGTAAGATTCCCGATGTTGATTACCAGAATCTGAAAGCGTCTCTCCAAGACGAAGCCGCCACGCTGCTGGCCGAAATCGCGCGCCTGGAATCGACGCTTCCCGCGCCAAGAAAAGCGAGATCATGAACCAGTCCCATAGTCCTGTCATCCTGAGCGGAGTAAATGCTTCGCGAAGCGAAGCATCTACGCAGTCGAAGGACCCCATGTCCCCGTACCGCTTAACGCGGCTTCGCAAAGCATCCTCTCTACGCATCGCTTCGTTCCTGCTGTCGATCTGTGCGCTCTCCGCCTTCGCCTCCGCCCAAACTCTCACCGGAACGGTAAAGAACGCCACTACCGGCAAGCCTGCCGCCGGCGACGAAGTCGTGCTCCTCAGCCTCGGTCAAGGCATGGAAGAAGCGGGACGCACAACGGCGGATGCCAAGGGCAACTTCTCGTTCAAGCTCGACGGCCAGGGACCACACCTCATTCGCGTCATCCACCAGGAAGTCACGTATCACCGCATGGCGCCTCCGGGAACAACTTCCGTCGACATCGAAGTCTACGATGTCGGCAAGAAAGTCGAAGGCATCGACGTCATTGCCGACATCATGCGCTTCCAGGCCGGCAACGGAACCATGCAGGTCGAGCGCACCTTTGCCGTACAGAATAATTCCAAGCCGCCGCGCACGCAGATGAACGAGCATAATCTCGAGTTCTACGTGCCTGAAGGCGCCAAGATCGAAGAAGGCGAGGCCATGACTGCGGGAGGTCAACCGCTCAAGTCGGCGCCCGTCCCGGAAGGCGGCAACGCCAAGAACCGCTACTCGCTTCTTATTTCCGCTGCGTCCCGGCGAGACCCGCTTCAACGTCGTCTACACGCTTCCCTACACCGGCAGCGTCAACATCGATCCCAAACTGATGTATCCGTTGCAGCATTTTGTTGCGATCGCTCCCAAGACGATGCAGTTCGCCCCGGCGCGGCCCGATGCCTATTCGTCGACGCCATTCCCTGGACAGCCTGACGCTAACGTGGAAGTGTCTTCCAACATCCAGGTCGGGCAGTCGATGGCGTTCAAGCTCACCGGCGAAGGGGAACTCGCCGCGCCCGCCGATGAAAACGGTCAACAAGCCCAGGGGGCCGGAGGACAGCAGGCCGAAAGCCGCCCCGGTGGCGGGCTCGGACCGCCCATCGACGCTCCTGACCCGCTGCAGAAATATCGTTGGTGGATTATCGGCGGCTTCGCTGCCATCCTCGTCATCGGTGGAGTGTTCGTCGCCTCCCGTCAGCAGTACGCCAATCGCGCCGCTCGAGCCACCGTTGGACTCTCCACCATGGAAGATGCCGAGGACTTCGAGGTTCCGGCTCCGTCGCGCGCCAGCCGGACCTCCGCCCGCGCAGCAACTCCAGCAGCGGTGGAGGAGAGGCCAGCGGTCCGCAGTTCGTCGAAGCTGCTTGAGGCATTGAAGGAAGAGATCTTCGACCTGGAAGTCGAGCACAAGCAGGGCCGCATCAGCCAGCAGGAATACGAACAAACCAAGGCCGCCCTGGACCAAACCTTGCAGCGAGCCCTGAAACGCGAAAGCCAGACGAGCGTAATTTCGGACCGGTGGGTGGCCCACTCAAGCCCGCCTTTGGCTTGAGTGGGGGCTGTTCCAGCGGCCCGGAGGGATCTCGCGCGCAGCGAGACTCGCCCGCACACGTTCCGGGATTTTGGGCGACAGCGTGGGGATTTTCCTGAAGCCGGAAGCCTGGCGCCCGAAGCCCAATCACGCCGCTTCGTGACCCCGTTCCTTGACGTCGACAGCCGAAAAACGAGATCATCGAATCGTGGCTGAATCACCAGGCAGCGGCTAACTCCTTATTCCGCAAGATTTTACCCGTAACTGGCTGAGCCTCATAGATTATTTCGCAATTTTCTCCTAACCGAATGATTCCACTAGACCGGAGGGGGAGGGGGGTACCCGCCCGCCGCCGACATTTTCCCAAAATGGGCCTCATGCATCTCGGCTCTGTGGCAAACATCCAATGAGATAGTTCGACCAAAACTATGGGAAACACTTTCAAGACTGCGTTCCTGCTGACCGCCCTCACGCTGCTTCTGATGTTCTTTGGACGCGTCTTCGGCGGCCAGAACGGAATGTTCCTGGCGCTGGCCTTTGCCGCCGTCATGAACTTCGTCTCGTATTTCTACTCCGACAAGATCGCGCTGGCCATGTACCACGCCAAGCCAGTGACGCGCGAAGAACTCCCGCGCGCCTATGCCGCGGTTGAGCGGCTCACGCAGAAGATTGGCATTCCGATGCCGAAGATGTATGTGATTCCCACGGAATCACCCAACGCTTTCGCCACCGGACGCAATCCGCAACATGCCTCGGTTGCGGTGACCCACGGGATTTTAGGGTTATTAAATGATGAAGAACTCGAAGGCGTGCTGGCGCATGAACTCGGACACGTCAACAATCGCGACATACTGATCAGCTCGGTCGCCGCGACCATTGCCGGCGCGATCACCATGCTCGCCACCATGGGACGCTGGGCCATGATCTTCGGCGGCTTTGGCGGACGCGATCGAGAAGACCGTGGTGGTGGCGGGCTCACCGCCCTCTTAATGCTGATCGTCGCCCCGATCGCTGCGAGTCTGATTCAGCTCGCCGTCTCGCGGTCGCGCGAATACCAGGCCGACGCGACGGGCGCGCACTTCACCGGGAATCCGTATGCCTTAGCAAGCGCCTTGCAGAAGATCGACGCCTACGCAAAGCGACTGCCCTTGCAGGCAACTCCGTCGACCGCGCACCTGTTCATCATTCAGCCGTTTCTGGGAATGAATGCAGGGATGTTTGCGAACCTGTTCTCGACCCATCCGCCGATTGCCAAGCGCATCGAGCGGCTGACGGGAAGGCCGGCGGAGTTTACGCAACTAAAGCTATCAGCGTCTAGCTATCAGTTATGAAACGTCGCAAGGTTGGCCGAAAGAAGAGTTCTCTCGAATGAGACGCAATTCGAATCACACCAACGATCGACAAATGGGGATTTGCTGAGAGCTGACGGCTGAGAGCTGATCGGCTAGTAGCTCTATGACGTCCGTAACTCCGCCGCGCTGCGGTGCGTGAATTAGAATCCAAAACGATGTCGCCCGAGACTGCCATCGCTGTGTCCACCAAAGCCGTTGAACTGGAAAAGGCTCTGCGCCGCGTAATTCGCGGCAATGACGACGTGGTCCGGCTTGCGCTGGTCAGCATCTTCGCCCGCGGACACCTTCTCATCGAAGGCGTCCCCGGCGTCGGCAAGACCACTCTCGGACAAGCCCTCGCCCGCGCCATCGATTGCACTTTTCAGCGCGTGCAGTTTACCAGCGACATGTTGCCGTCCGACGTGCTCGGCATCTCTGTCTATTCGGCGGCCGAGCAGGAATTCGAATTCAAGCGCGGACCAGTCTTCACCAACGTCCTGCTCGCCGACGAGATCAACCGCACCACGCCGAAGACGCAGTCGGCGCTGCTTGAGGCCATGAACGAAGGCCAGGTCACCGTGGACGCGCACTCTTATGAACTGCCGCAGCCGTTTCTGGTGATCGCGACCCAAAACCCGGTTGAGCATCACGGGACGTATCCGCTGCCCGAGTCGCAGCTTGATCGTTTCCTGATGCGCGTGCGCATGGGATATCCTGACGCGCAGGCCGAAAGACAGATTCTGCGCTCCGAAGCGGGAGTCGCGCATCTGGACGAACTTCGCCCAGTTCTGACCGGAGCTGATGTTCTGGAAATGCAGCAAGCCGTAAAGAACATTCGCGTCGACGACTCGCTGGTGAGCTACGCGCTGGAAATCGTTCGCAGAACGCGCGAGTCGGAATTCCTGTCGCTGGGCGTCTCTCCACGGGGATCGCAAGCGCTGTACCGCGCCGCGCAGGCGATGGCGTTCCTCGAAGGCCGCACGTTCTGCACTCCCGAAGATTTCAAGCCCCTGGTCGTTCCCGTATTCGCGCACCGTGTAGTCGTAAACAACCTTTACGCCTCGACCATGAAGAAATCCGAGCAATCGGACCAGGTACTGAAAGAGATGATCGAGAACGTTGCGGTTCCTGTGTAGTCTTCAGCTCTCAGCTCTCAGCTCTCAGCTCCTAGCTCCTAGCTCCTAGCTCCTAGCCTTCGGCGTCCTCTGCGGTTTTCATTTTCGCGTCTATAATTCCCGTCATGTCCTTCCTGCGCTACTTGATGGTTCTCTCGCTGGTGGTCTGGATTGGCGGTTTGATCTTCTTTGCATTTGTGCTCGCCCCGACAGCCTTCCAGGTTCTGCCGAATACGCATCTTGCCGGCAATGTCGTGGGCCGCGCGCTGGGCAAGCTGCACTGGATCGCCATCATCGCTGGCGTCGTCTTCCTGATCACGTCCTTCGCCTATAGCTACATCACCCAAGGCACCGCACACGTTTTCGCCGTGCGCCATATTCTGATCTGCGTGATGCTCGCCCTGACGCTGGTTTCGCAGTTCTGGATCATCCCGCGCATGGACACGCTGCGTGCCCAAGTCAGCGATTTCGGCACGGTTCCACTCGACAATCCCTTGCGGATACAATTCGATGCGCTGCACGTCTGGTCGACCCGCGTGGAAGGAGCGGTGCTGCTGTTGGGATTAATCGCGGTTTACCTGACGGCCAGCGCTCTGGTTGAAAGATAAAGATAAAAAATAAAGGCCAGCCCATAAGCAGGCTGGCCTAATCCACAGCGCCCTCGCGAGAATCAGCGCGTCGCCACTTCTTCAGGACGCACTTGCCACTCTCCCTCAGCCACGTATCCCTGCTTCTCGTAGGAGTGGCCGGTAACCAATCCGAGAACGAACCAGCCGAGCACGAGCGCGCCCAGTGCGAAGATGGAGTCTCCGATCATGCGCATCCAGCGCAACTGGTTCATGCCGCCGGAGTGCAGGAATTCAGCGGAACGCGCGTACCAGGTTCCGTATTCCACCGAAGCCCATGCCTGCATCAGGCCAATGGGAAGCATGCTGAGCAACACCATCAGAGCAAGACCGACGTTGATGGCCCAGAACGAAAACCACAGCGGCCAGTTCTTCCACGCCCGCCCCGGACGCAGGGCGCGCAGGCAGAACAGCATCAATCCGAGCCCGAGCATGCCGTAGACGCCAAACAGCGCGGTGTGTCCGTGAACTGGAGTCGTGTTCAGGCCCTGCATGTAATACAAAGCGATAGGAGGATTGATCAGGAAGCCGAACAGTCCTGCGCCGACGAAATTCCAGAATGCGACGGCCACGAAGAAATAGATTGGCCACTTGTAAGCGGCAACCCAGACGTGCTGCTCCCGCGAACGCGCCAGCCGGATATTTTCCCAGGCTTCGAACCCGATCAGGACCAGAGGCACCACCTCCATCGCGCTGAACACCGCACCGAGGCCGAGCACAATGTTGGGCGTGCCAGCGAAATAGAGATGGTGGAAAGTTCCAATGATGCCGCCTGACAGGAACACGATGGTCGAGAACAGAACGGCGCGAGTCGCGGTCAACACCGAGAGCAGTTTCAGCCGAGTGAGCAAAAAGGCGATCACGACTGTGGCAAAAACTTCAAAGAAGCCTTCGACCCACAGATGCACCACCCACCAACGCCAGTATTCGGCGGTCACCAGGTTGCTGCGCTGGCCATACATCAGTCCGGCTGCGTAAAACAATGGGATCGCAATACTGGAAATCAGGAACATCAGCAGCAGCGAATAGCTCTGGTCACGCTTTGCGAGTGCAGGCCTGAGGGCACGCCACATGAGCCACAACCAGAAGACCAGTCCGACAAACAGCAGGATTTGCCAGAAGCGGCCAAGGTCGACATATTCGTAACCCTGTGTGCCAAACCAGAACCAGTTATTGCCGAGACGATGCTCGATGCTCAGCCATTCGCCGGCCAGCGATCCGACTACTACGAGGAGCAAGGCACCGAAGAGCGCATTCACCCCGAGGCGCTGGCCCTTGGGCTCGTATCCGCTGACCGCGGGCGCTACGTAGAGGCCGGTCGCGAGCCATGAAGTAGCAATCCAAAAGATACCAATCTGCAGGTGCCAGGTGCGGGTCACGCTATAGGGAAGCCAGCGATCGAGCGGAATGCCGTAGAACCCCGATCCTTCCACGCCATAATGCGCCGTGATGGCCCCGAGCGCTACCTGCACCACCCACAACGCCGCGACTACAAAGAAATACTTCACGGTCGCACGCTGCGATGGACTCGGCTTGAGCCCGAGCAGCGGGTCGCTGCCCGGCAACATTTCCTCGGCCACGGCGCGTGGTTGCGATGCGAAGTACCAAACCATACCTCCCACGCCCGCGAGCAGTAGCACGAAGCTGACAACGCTCCAAACGAGAGCGCCAGCGGTGGGCTGGTTTCCGATCAAAGGCTCATGCGGCCAGTTCTGCGTGTAGGTAACATCGGTGCCTGGGCGGTTCGTGGAGGCGGCCCACGCCGTCCACCAGAAGAAGGCACTCATCTCTCGCAGCTTCGCGGGATCGCTCATCGCCCCGCGCTGGATCGCATACTCGTTTCGGCCGCGGCTGAATACATCGGAGTAGTAACGAACCAGTTCGTCAAAAGCCGCGGCGCGCACAGGATCGACCGTAATGCGCCCAGTTCGCGGATCGTATGTATTCTGCCGAATCACGCCTCGCAAGCGGGCCTGCAGCGCCGCCTGCTGCTCTATGCCGAGCGCAGCGTAGTCGTTGGCACCGGTCTGTCGCGCCCAGCGGTCGAGGATGAAGACCGATTCGCGGTGCAGCCAATCCGCGGTCCAGTCCGGCGCAACGTAGGCTCCGTGGCCCCAGATCGTGCCGACCTCCTGTCCACCAATCGATTGCCAAACCCCCTGCCCGTTCTGGATTGTGTTGCCCTCGAACAAGACTTGCCCGTCGCTGGTCACCACCTGCGACGGAATCGGTGGAGCGCTCTTCAAAACCTTAACGCCCACTCCTCCCAGGACCGCAAAGGAGACGGCCAATACTACTCCTAAGGCAATCCACAATTTCTTATAGGACACGATTGACCACCTTCCGAGTGATGTCAGGTTTTCCAGGTACCATGAATGTCACGAGAACAAATGAAGAATGCTGGAGTTCTAGGTCTTCGTTTCCATTGCGATCGCGCGCGGAAACAGGATGTTGTTCTCCAGATGAATGTGCTGGTGCAGGTCGGCTTCGAATTCCGCCAGAGCCCGGTAGAGCGCCTGGTAGCTGGTGCAGGCTCCATCGGGAGCGGTGTAGCCATTGCTTGCCGCGCGCATGGCGCGCAGGGCGTCGCCAGCTGAATCGTGCTCGTGCTCCATCATCGCCACGGGATTGGCGACCGTGCCGAAGGGCGCAGGCAATGCCGGCTCTCCCTGAATCACGGCCTCTTCCATGCGCACGATGTAGGGAAACAGGACCATCTCCTCCTTCATGAGGTGGGAAGTCAGCTCCTGGCCAAGTCCGCGAAAGATCGCCTGAATATGCAATAGTTCGGAATGGTTCTTGCCGTGGACTCCGCACACCTTCTCGAACAAGGGAGCGAGACGCGCGATCTCTGAGCGTACGAACTTGTGATGCGTCGCGGAGATGTGGGCAATTAATTCGGACAGCGGTTCGCGCTGCCAATCGCGGTTGCCGGTCGGCCGCGATTCTTGTTGAGCGCTGTCCAATTCCCGTTGCACCAGTTCCAAAGAAAGGTTCCTGGAGTGGCACGCTTCCCCGAGCGGCAGATCGCCGCCACAGCAATAATCGATTCCCAGTTTTTCAAACACGCGTGTCGCGGTGGAACTTTCCAGAGCCAGTTCGCGCACAGTTTTTTCGGCAATCGCGCTCATCCTATCCTCCTCGAAGCCGGTCAGGCGTCGTCATGACCGAGGCTAGAGGAGCGTGATCGGCTTGCCGATGACTTTTGTCACAGCTGGTCGAGGAAAAAGCAGATTGCTCCATGTATTCAGTGGTTCGGAGCGCCAAATTGCGGGAGGAGAGCAGGCCTATCCAGCGTTGGACAAATCGGACTCCAAGGCCTTCATATCGCGGATCACGAGGGAGCGGCCATCGATGCTGACGAACCCCTCAGCCTGCAGCCGGGACAGGTTGCGGGAGACCAGTTCGCGCACCGTTCCGATCTGCGCCGCCACCTCTTGATTGTTCGCAGGCAGCAATACTTCCACGCCTTGCGCGACCTTTCTGCCTTCCTTTTGAGCAAGGCGCACCAGGTACGCACTGAGCCGATGGCGAACGGTGGTGAAGGATAATTCTTCAATGATGCCGATCAGGCGGCGCAGGCGCCCTCCGACCACACGCAAGAATTTGAGAGCGACCTCCGGATGGGCCAGGCAGAGTCCTTGAATATCCTGTTTGCTGACGAACAGAAGTCCCGTTTCTTCGATGGCAACGGCCGACGCCGGGTAGTTTCCGCCATCAAACACCGGTAACTCGGCAACCGATCCGCCAGGACCTTCAATGCTCAGAACCTGCTCGCGGCCCCCGGCGGAGCTCTTAAAGATTCGAATGCTTCCCGACTCGACGACAAAGAGTCCGGCACAGGGCTCGCCTTCGTGGAAAACAGTCTCTCCCTGAGAATATTTTCTGGAAACCACGCGTTCGAGCAGAAAGGCAAGCTCGCGCTCGGAGAGGCCAACGAACAACGAGGCTCTGGCGATCGCCTGACTGCGGCCATGGGGAACGCTCGGCACGCGGCTATTGTACAGGCGCTAACGCGCCCGGCTCGATGCCTTGTAGCGGAAACAAGTGATGACGTGGTCGTTCACCATGCCAGTGGCTTGCATGAAGGCATAGCAGATCGTCGATCCGACGAACTTGAAACCGCGGCGCTGCAGATCTTTGCTCATGGCATCCGACTCGGGTGTCCGCGCTGGTAGCTGCCGCAGAGAGCGCCATTTGTTCACGCGCGGCTTGCCTCCCACGAATTGCCAGATGTAGCGGTCGAAGCTGCCGAATTCCTGCTGCACGCGCAGAAACGCTTTCGCATTCTCGACCGACGCGGCAACTTTTAGCTTGTTGCGGACGATTCCCGGATCGGCCAACAGTTTCGCGACCTTGCGTTGGTCGTATTGCGCGACGCGCTTGGGATCGAAGCCGTCAAAGGCGCGGCGATAGTTGTCACGTTTGTTGAGGATCGTGTTCCAACTCAGTCCGGCTTGGGCGCCTTCAAGAATGAGGAATTCAAACAGCACCCGGTCGTCGTGGACTGGAACGCCCCATTCCTCATCGTGATAGTGGATCGATAACTCGTTATTCGCCCAGGCGCAGCGTACGAGCTCGGCGGTTCGCTTGGCTGACATGATTCGGATGATACAGAAACAGAGATAGTACAGAAAAATATGCCCTCTGCAGTCAGAACCTCTAACCACAGAGGGCACGGAGGAACACAGGGGGAAATTTATTCCAGCGATTTTGGATCCGACCGGTTCACCGGAGATTTCTTATCGAGTAGAGAAACCAACTCTCGTGCGGAGGGCGGAATGCCAACCTTGCCCTCGCGAATGATCTCTTTCGCGGAGAGCTTGCGGCCATAGAGTTTCTCGTTGGCGCTGCCGTCGGCAGCGCAGAGTCGAGCCTTCGAGCGAGACTCCGGCGAAAAGACCTTTGTTACGCGAGTACGAGAGTATCTCCGCGTTCATCACGATATCGGTCGCGCCTTCGGCCGTTCTGCCCTTGGGCCCAGCGGCAGCCGAGGCATCCGCTCCAAGCTTCACCTTGCTGTAAAGCAGCGACTGCGCACCTTTGGGGTTCATCACCAGCAACACGAAGTCGGTCGCCTGGCCCCCGAGTTGGAAGCCGATGCTTACGCCTTCCAGTGCGTAGAGTGCCGGAGCTCCCCAATGCCCCTTGTAGTGGGGCCCGCTGCGGCAGACCATCACGCCGCGGCCGTAGCTGGCACCGATCCCGAACGCTCCCTTCTTGACCGACGGCAGCACGACGATGCACTCGGCTTTATCCAACAAATCCTGCGGAATGTCGTCAGGGATGTTCAAAATTTCTTTCATCACCTCGCCGGCGTCTTTCACGCGATCCGCCTCGTGAACATCATCAACCGCAGAAGCGGTCATGCTCGAGATGAGCGCAACTGCCAGACACACGATGAACCTCTTCATCGATCCCTCCAAGAAAATTACGGAATAAACGCGTAAGCTGATGTTAACGATCTTAAGCCGCGAATTCGAGTAGCAAACGCGGCTCAGCTGGGCGATGCGTCGTCAGCTTAGGGCCAAGTCTTTTAGATTGCACGTCTTGTGCCATGACCAAACGTGTGCTCCTTTTGTAACTTGGCACCTTCTTGCGAAACCCCCTACAGTGCAATCAGAACGGCCTGCAGCATGCTCCTGATTTCGGCCCCCGGCGTGCATCGAATAGGGTGGGAGTGTGTGTAACAGCGGTTTAGAGTGAAAAATTTGGATTCCCTGAGCATGAAGTACACGCAGCGGATTTTCGGGGTTTTAACACTTTCGGCGGCAACCTTTCTTGGTGGCAGCCAGTTGCAAGCCCAATCGGGGTATGTTTCGGTCGCACCCACGTACAGCGCTTCTGCTGGAGAACTTCCTGATAGCGGGTCCGACCAAGGATCATTGATCACCCTTCACGCGCGGGTGAATGAGGTGAACGTCCTTTTTATTGCCACCGACAAGCATGGCAAGTTCGTACGCGATCTGAATCAAAACGATTTCAGCATTCTTGACGATCACAAGCCGCCGCAAGCGATTTTGAATTTCCGCCGCGAAACCGACCTGCCACTGCATCTAGGCCTGCTGATCGATGTGAGCGGATCGGTGGGCAGCCGCTTTGGATTCGAACAACAGGCCGCCACCAGTTTCCTGCAGCATGCGGTGCGCGCCGGATTCGACAAGGCATTCGTACTGGGCTTCAACAGCCACACCCAGCTCGCGCAAGACTTCACCGACAATGTGTCGTTGCTTTCCAATGGGATTCATCGTCTGCATGATGGTGGAGGGACGGCGCTGTATGACGCGGTCTATCGCGCCTGCAAAGAGAAGCTGCTGAAGGATAAGAGCGATCATCCCGTGCGCAAGGCCATCATCATTGTCAGCGATGGAGAAGACAACCAGAGCGAATTCTCCAAAGCTCAGGCGATTGAAATGGCGCAGCGCGCCGAAGTCATCATTTATGCCATTTCCACCGACGATAGCGGGTTGGTCATGCGTGGCGACAAAGTCCTCGAGCAGTTGGCGGATGCAACTGGCGGACGCGTTTTCTTTCCTTTCAAGATGAAGGACATCACGCGCTCGTTCGCGGCCATCGAAGACGAATTGCGCAGCCAGTACGTCGTCTCATATAAGCCGGCGGACTTCGATCCGGACGGGCGCTACCGCTCCATTCAAATCTCTTCGCTGAAGAAAGACCTGCAGGTTCGCGCTCGCAGGGGATACTTCGCACCGCAGCAATAAACCCGGCTTCGGGCTTCCGCTTGCCAGCTTCCGCTGCTCGGCTTCCGCTTATCATTTCTCTGAAAGACCACGGCTATCCACTTACGTACGGTCCCTCGTCCGGCTATCGCCGGGCTCAGGATGACACGTCTAAAAGAGTGTCAACGACGAAACGGCACCACCACCGGCGATAAGCGCTTTTGCGGAAATAAAAAAGGCCGCGAGAGAATCGCGGCCTTAAGTGCTGAGGGTGAGAGTTTATTATTCGCCGCCGGTCGCGTTACTGCCCCACAATACGTTGCTGCCCCAGAGAACGTTGCTGCCCCAAAGGACGTTGCTTCCCCAGAGGACATTCGATCCCCACAATACGTTGGAGCCCCAGGCTTCGTCGCCGCTGCCCCAGAGAACATTGCTGCCCGAGACGACGCTACTTCCCGACGTCGCCATCGTCGATGCGGGCGCGCCGGTGACGAACTGGGAGGATCCCCACACGTTGGCATTCGACCAAGCGGCCGTCGTGTTCCAGACCGCTCCGGGATTGTCGTTCAGATAAACGTTCCCGGAATTCGAGTCGTACGTCGCGTACGGCGACATCGCGCTCGCCTTGGCGAGATCGGTGTTGTTCAGGGCGGCTTCGACATCGACATATCCCGCGCCAATCGTGAACACATCGTACTGATCGGTGTAAGTAATTCCCGTGGTTGGATCGGTGGTGCTGCTATAAGCGGGAAACGATTTCCATGCCGTCTTCATCAGGCGAGCCTTCACCTGATCGGGATTCAGGCTTGGACTCTTCTGCAGCAGGTCGGCGACGACGCCACTGACGACGCCCGTCGCCATGCTGGTTCCGCTCAAGGTGAAATATCGCGAAGAGGGAGCGCTGGTGCCGCCATTCACGTAGAAGCTATTGGGAACGCGGTTCGCGGGATAATCCGTGTAAAGGGTCGAGCCCGGAGCTTCGAGCGAGACCAGCAAATTGCCCGGCGCGACGATATCGGGCTTGGCGATGGCATCGATGACGGTCGGTCCCTTGGAGCTGTAGCTGGCAATGAGGTCGTCGACGCGGGTCGGCGTGCCCATGGTCTTCATCGCGCCGACGGTGATTACGTACGGATCGTTGCCCGGCGAGGTGACTGTGCCGTATCCATTGGTCGGCAGATACCGTCCGTTATTTCCGGCTGCGACCACCACCACGATGCCGTTCTTCCATGCCGCCTCCACGGCCTGACACAGAGGATCGAGCTTGTAGCTTTCGTACACCGCGCGTCCCAGCGAAAGATTGATGACGCGGATATTGAAGTATGGCTTCAACGAGATGGCTTGATTGATGGCGGCAATCACCGCGCTGTCGGTACCGGAGCCGTTCTGATCGAGCACGCGCAAGTTGATGATGCTGGCTTGCGGCGCGATCCCTTTGAATGTGCGTGAATATTGCGGGCCGGTCGAACTCGATCCGTTGCCGGCAATTAATCCGGCGACGTGCGTGCCGTGGCCGAACTGATCATTCGCACTCGCATTGCCAGAGACGAAGCTCTGATTCCACACCACTCTCGACAATCCCAGCAGTCCGCCATTCAGGTCGGGATGGCTGCTGACGCCGCTGTCGATCAGCGCTACGCCGATTCCCGCTCCGGTATAACCCGATTGCCACGCGGCAAAAGCATTCACGGCCGGGGCAGCATTGCTGAGCGTGGGACTTAGTTTTCTGTCGGAGCTGATGTACACAACGTTGCTCTGGTTCGAGAGATTCAGAATGCCGGGACCATCCAGCAGAGCGACGACTCCATTCACCAGCGGCAATGGCGCGAGGATCGTGCCTCCGAGCTTCGCAATGTCATTGACCAGGCAGTCGACGATTCCCAGCAGGCTGTTGCAATTGACCTGCGTGCCGGGTACGTACTGCACGATGACCTGCACCTGTTGCGTGGACTGATTCCCGCGCAGTTCTGGTGACAGCTTGGAATTGTCGGCAAAGGCGGTGGTCGCCGTGGCAAGCAGCAACAGAATTAGGATCTTCTTCATTTTCCCCCACTATGGCGCCCCACAGGCGCGTAACCGTGCTCGAGTGACTTGAAGTGTGCAGGTACAGGCCCAACGTCGAAAAGGCAAAGCACCTGTTATCAGCGAGTTAGAAATCACTATGGTGAATTGCAACGGGCGATTTGTCCCATGGAGGCGGGCGAAGGACAAAGTGTCCCGCAATCTTGGGCACGGAGATGCCTTTCAGGGCTGTGGGCTGATTGTAAATCTATGATTCTACGGGAGTAACCAAGGTAATCTGCCAATTGCGTTTTGCGGCGACTTCCGCCTGCAATTCGTTGAAAATTTAAGCACTTGGCATGTCGTGGGTTCGCTCCATCGCTGCAAAAGCTTTTATCGTTGGGATGGCATTCGCGGGGTTACTTCTGGTTGTATTCGCCTTCGCGCAGTGGCAGACCAGCGACCCGCTGAAGTTCGTCTGCTACCTGATTGCGGCGCTATTCGCTTCCTCGCTCAAGGTAGGGATGCCCGGCATCGAGGGCACGCTCTCCGTCAATTTTCTTTTTACGTTGCTGGGAATTCTTGAACTCAGCCTGCCCGAGACCCTGGTGATCGGTATCGCCAGCACACTGGCGCAGTTTTACTGGAAATCCTCGCGCCGGCTGAAAGGCGTGCAGCTTATCTTTAACCTGTCTCAGGTAACAGTCTCGAGCGCCGCCGCGTATGGCGCGTACAAACTGGTTGCGGTTCATGTTCTGCACGCGCCCGGGCCGCTTGCGCTGCTCGCTGCTGCAGTTGTGCATTTTGGCTGCAACACGGCGGCAACATCAACCATCATCGGCCTGACTGAAAGTAAGCCGATCGGGAAGGTATGGGCGGATAGTCATCGATGGCTCATTCCCTACTTCATGGTGGGCGCGGCTGTGGCCGGGCTGGTTCATTTCCTGAATGCTCACATCGGATGGCAATCGTCGCTGCTCGTTCTTCCACCGATTTATCTGATGTACCGCTCGTACCGGCTGTATCTGGGCAAGCTGGAGACTGAAAAGGTTCACGCCGAACAAGTTTCGAGATTGCATTTGCGCACGATTGAAGCACTCGCGCTGGCCATCGAAGCCAAAGACGAAACTACCGGTGAGCACTTGCAGCGCGTGCGCATATACGCGATGGAACTAGCCAGCGAGCTCGGCCTCAGCGAGGACGAGCGAGAGGCGCTGCAGGCTGCGTCAGTGCTGCATGACATCGGAAAGCTGGCAGTGCCGGAACACATCATCTCGAAGCCGGGCAAACTCACGCCGGAAGAATTCGAAAAGATGAAGATTCATCCCATTGTGGGCGCGGAGATTCTGGAGCAGGTGGACTTCCCTTACCCGGTGGTTCCGATTGTGCGAGCGCACCACGAAAAATGGGACGGCAGCGGATATCCGTTGGGACTGGCAGGAGAAGAGATTCCAATCGGAGCGCGCATTCTGACGGCGGTCGATTGCCTGGACGCGCTGGCCTCAGACCGGCAATACCGCAAGGCGCTGCCGCTCGATGAAGCGATGGCCAAGGTGGCGTCCGAGGCGGGATCAAGCTTTGATCCCAAGGTGGTTGCGATTCTGCAACGGCGCTACATCGAACTTGAGAAGCTTGCGACTGAACAGCCCATGCAAGCTCCGCCCAAACTATCGACGGACATCAAGGTGAAGCGAGGAGCAGCTCCCGACGCCGGATTCGCGGAATCGGAACAACCGCATCTGCCGAACGCGCCAGCCAGCGACGCAGTCAATCGCATGGCGGCCGCCCGGCAAGCAGCCGATGAGATCGCCGCATTCCAGCAGAGTGCAAGTGCTTCGCTGCTGCTGGAAGATGTATTCGCGCTGTTGTCGATCCGGCTGAAGCGATTATTGCCATCCGACTCGATGGCGGTATACGCGATGCAAGGGGACGTGCTGATTCCACAATTCGTCAGCGGAGAAAATTTTCGCCTCTTTTCGTCTTTGAGAATTCCGCTGGGCGAAGGTTTATCGGGATGGGTGGCGCAGAACCACAGGGCGATTCTGAACGGCAATCCTTCGGTCGAGCCCGGGTATCTGAACGATCCTACAAAGTACAGCACACTGCGGTCGGCGCTGGCGGTGCCGATTGAGACAGGCTCCAGAGTCATTGCCGTGCTGGCAGTTTATCGGTCCGGCCAGGATGCGTTCACTGAGGATGATCTCCGGGTGATGGAAGCCACCGTCTCCGCCCTGCAGCCTGCGATCGAGGGTGCATCAAAACCCAAGGCGTCGTCGATGAGTGTCGGCGCAAAATAGTACCGAGCAGATATAGTGCGCAGCGTGGCTACACTGCCTACCAGATACGCTGCACGTGGTACACGTCGAATATCCGGTCATTACTGATGATCGGTAGATTCTCGCTCTGCGCCTGGGAGATCAACATTCGATCGAACGGATCGCGATGTTCTCCCCTTAACATCCCCGCTCGAGCGGCATGGGCAAGCGAAATTGGCAAGCCTTCAAATCCCAAGCCCGCCAGAAACTGATCGAAGTTGGTAATCAATTCCTCTCCTGTCGGCAACTTGCCCAGGCGAACCTTGGTGGCGATCTCCCAAGCAGACGCAGCGCTTACGAGAATTTCATTGCTGCCGTCTTCGATGACTCGTCGCGCCCGTGAACTAAGCGACGGGTCACCATTGAAAGACCAGAGAAGTGTGTGCGTGTCCAGTAGGAAGCGCATCACTTACTCCCATCGCTGCAACTCTTCAGGCGGAAGTGGTTCGAAAAACTCCGGCCCGACGACAAGCGTGCCTTTCAATATCCCGAGCTTTCGTCGGCCTCTGGCTCCGCTAATGGGAACCAGACGAACGACCGGATCATTGCCACGAGCGATGATGATCTCCTCGCCTCGGCAAGCCTTCTCGATCAAGCGCGAAAGGTTCGTTTTGGCTTCGTGGATTTTCACCATTTTCATATCAGCTAATCCAATATTAGCTTAGCTAAGTTTACATTAGCTAATGTTTTTGGGCAACGTAAGTTCGGCCCCGACTGGCAGCGTCATTCCTTATTCCATCTCAAAGCTCACATACGACAGGCCGCCATCGCGCTCGACCTGGAGCACCACAGGATCTCCCGTTTTCAACCGGTCGAGCGTGCTCCGCAATGTGGCCATGGAATCTATCTTCGTGGTATTCAGCTGGTGAATTACGTCACCAGCCTGCAGGCCGGTATCGGGGGTAATCAGATCGGCAGCCCGTCCGACAACGATGATGCCCGAGGGGATGCGCAATTCCGAGCGCAGCTTTGCGCCCGCCTCCTGCGGGATATCGATGGCCAGCACTCCTAATTTGGGGACCAGGCTCCTCTCCGGATTCACCGCATCGATGAGTTGATCCATCTGATCGCGGTGCTCAATGGCGGGGATATAAAGCGTTTTCCTCTCGGTGCCGCGCTGGATCTCGAGCTTCACCAGTTTGTCGAGACGGTGAAGGTAGAGCGCCGAAGAAAGGGACGGCAGGGTTTCGATGCGGCGATCGTCGGCTCTCAGAATGATGTCCTGAATCTGCAGCCCGGCCGACGCCGCCGGACCATCGGGCGTAACGTCGACCACAACCACTCCCCAGCGCTGCGGAAGCTTCAGACCTTCCGCGAGCGCAGGCGTAATATCTTGCGCGCCCGCTCCAATCTCGACGCGATGCACGTGACCATGCTTGCGCAGGCTTTGATACACAAACTCGACGACGCGCGCCGGGATGGCGAAGCCTAAACCTTCGCTGCCTCCGCCTTCGGACAAAATAAAAGTATTAATGCCGATCACTGAGCCGTTCATGTCAACCAGTGGCCCTCCGCTGTTCCCGGGATTGATGGGGGCATCGGTCTGAATGTAAGTCATCGGCTTGGTGGCATCGGGCTGGCGGGCCAGCGCGCTGACGACTCCCATGGTGACGGAATTCTGCAGTCCCTCAGGACTGCCAATCGCAAAGACGAGCTGCCCCACGTGTGGCCTCTCCTGACTCACAAGAGGGAGTGTGGGCAGATCGGTCTCATCGATCTTGAGCAGGGCAAGGTCGCTCTCTTTGTGCTGACCGATCAGGTGCGCGTCGACAATGCGGCGCTTGCCTACAGGCACCAATCCAGCAGAATCGCCGCCCGGCAGGGGCAGTGCGACGCGAATCTGTTGCGCTCCTTCGACCACGTGCGCATTGGTCATGATGTAGCCGTTGGGATCGACGATCACTCCCGATCCCACGGCATGCTGGCGGACGATCAGAGCGGTTTGCGAGCGGTTTTCCTCGTGAATCGGGCCAAAGCCAGTGACAATAATCTGCACCACGGCCGGGGAGACTTTGGCGGCCAATCCTTCGAGCGCCGAATTCAATTGCACCAGGACGCCCGGCGCTTCCCCAATCTTCGACTCCATGGGAGGCGGCATCGGCTTGGCGATCTGAGTTTTCGGCGAAGAAGACTGGGCTTCCGCCTGCGGGTTTGAGGTTGGCTGGCTCCCGGCTTGCGGATTCGAGGTCTGCGCCAGGAGCGGCGTGTTCGATACCAAAACTGCTGCAATCACCAGCAGGCACGCGCCCTGCATATATCTGCCGATCTGCGATAAACAGGACATACGATCAGTTCCTTCTTTCCAAGACGGCCTGTCTAAAACACTACCACGCAGCCTCGCGGACGGTGGTAAAGCTCTGTCAACTGCAGCCGGAGGGGGCGCTGGCGGCCATGGGGTGGAAGGGGGAACCTAGTTGCTACCGTTAACTAACGGGTTATCAGGCTTTTACACAGGTAACCTTCCGTGATATAACCGCCCGTGAGCACAAAAGTGGGCCCCAGCCCGCTAGGAGCTTCGTTTGACGACGTTGGCCTCATTCACAGACGACAAACGGACAGGTCAACATAGAGGAGGTACCGTGGGGGAAGAAGCACGGACCGGAAAAAGATTTCCGCTGGAATTGCCGATCAAGATTCACAAAGGCGAAGCCGGCGCGGATGCTGCGGGCGTAACCGGTAATCTGAGTGCGGCGGGCGTATATATTCGCGCCGACGCATCGATGGAGATCGGTTCGCCAGTGGAATTCGAAATCACGCTGCCGCCGGAAATGACAGGCGGGCAGGAAAACGTCACCATTCAATGCAAAGGCCGGGTGGTTCGCGCCGATGAAACTGGCGAAGGCGGCGAAGGACGCGGCGTGGCGTGCGTGATTGACTCCTACGAGTTCGTCAGGAACTCATAACCTTTTGAACCGGACTTACTTGGGAGCGTTGACAACATGCTCAAACTGATTCTGGCCGATAACCAGGCGATCTTTCGGGCGGGCATCGCCAAAGTACTGGCAGTCGAAGACGAGATGCGCATCGTGGCCCAGGCGCAAACGCCTGAGCAGATGTTTATGGCGCTCGACAAATTCCGAGCCGCCGTGCTGATCGTGGCCGCAGGCTTTCACAACGATTTTGCCGCCATTGTGCAAGCCGCGAACAAAGCGAAGACGCGCGTCATCGTACTCGCCGACACGGGTGAGAGCGCACAGAAGCACATGACGAATGGTGCGCATGGCGTGGTCTATCGCAACGTCACCAGCGCCGCGCTGGTGGATTGCGTGCGCAAAGTGGCGCGCGGCGAAACCTGGGTGCAGGATGTCGCCGTGCCCAGCGAGCTCACAGAGAACGATATGGTCGGATTGCGCGTGCGCGATCGCCTCACGGCGAAAGAACTGCGCATCGTCGCGCTGATCGTTCAGGGATACAAGAACAAAGAAATCGCCTCGCAGCTGGGCACGACGGAACAGGTGATAAAAAATTACCTGCGCAACGTCTATGACAAGATCGGCGTGTCGGACCGGCTGGAACTGGCGCTGTTTACCATCCATCATCGGATCTTGAACGAAGCTGCAGCCGCGACCACCGCAGGAGCAGCACCGCAATCGCCGGCCGGCGTGGCGCCCTAGACTCGCGCATCCATACACATCAAAGGCTGCCCTTGCGGGTGGCCTTTTTTATTTGCAACTTACGTGGTGACCGACTGGAATTGCTACTTGATGTCTTTCATGGCCAGCAGGGTGCCGTAGTCGCGGCCGCTGGCGTCGACGGCGCGGGCGACCACTGAGGCAAAGGCCTCGCGCACCTCCGGATATTTCGCGACCAGAGCTTTAATCACGTTCACGTTGTCCTGATAGGCCTGGTTGGTGTTGGCGACGTTGGCGGATTGATAGCGCACGATGAGATCAAGATCATTTCCCACGGCTTCGGGGAAGACCGAGGTCAGCTTGTAAGTCGTGGTTCCGGCGGGCAAGTCTGCTGTTTTGCCGGATGCGGGTAAACCGGCGGGCTGCAGGCTCTGCGATTCGTCGTACAGCTTGTCGGTAGCCAGCGTACTCATGAAGGGCAGCGGAGAGATCAGGCTACGCGCCTCGAGGTAGTAGAACCAGGCGTTATGCATTTGACCTTTGCTTTTGTATTGGCGCGCCTGATTCAGGAACCAATCGCTGTCGTGTCCTCCGATCTGGGCGGGTTTGATATAAAGGCCACCGAGTTTCCAGTCGTTGCCCATCTGCTGCAGCACTTCCGAAAACATGGTGCGGCCTTTTGCTGAAGTTGCATCGATCAGCACGACGGCGTATTTGGCGGGCGGAAGATTATCGAGATAAAAGGCGGAACTGGTCGCGGTCTGGCCATTTTTCCCGAAGACGCCGCAATAGAATTCGGCGCGAGTATTGGGAGCACCCTGCTCGTTATCGAGCAAAAATACACTCTTGACGGTTGCCTGGGCGCCGGAGAGATCGGGTTGACGCTCCTTGAGTAAATTCTCGATGCCTCCGAAGTCGGAGGCGAGACTGGGAATAGCACTCTGTTTCAGCGATGCGGCATCGTCTTTTTCCGCCAGATCGAAATAGCGCTGGCCAGTGTTGGTGAGCGCAGTGCGGGTAGCGGCGTCCATGTCGGACGAAGACTGGCAGGTCTGGGCCCGAACTAATGCTGCAGAAAATGAAAACAGAAAGGCAGCACTAAACAAGACAGCGACGGGGCTGCGGAGCGGAGTAAGATTCATTGGGTTCTGCCTTTACTTCCAGTGACTTGCACGCTTGGGCATAAGCTTACGCCTAGCCGGACGTACCTAGCATAAGATTTTGTGTTGCCGGAAATGGTTGACTACAATCATTTCGCGCGCGGGTCCATCACCTTTCGGTGCTATGGCATCTAATGGTCGCAAGATCGTAGACTTGGAACGTTCTATTCAGCGGGAAACTCCCTCCAGATTGCAGTCTTCGCAGTGCTAAAATTCAGGAAGGCGCGTCGTCCGAAGTTTCCCCCCAATGAATCGAAGCAGGTCGAGAGGAGTGGTCATGAGCGCGAGATTGCGATGGACAAAGGCGAGTGGGGCGTTGCTGCTGACGGCGGTGCTGTCCCTGGCAAGCGTCAGCTCGGCGACCGCTCAGAGTCACAAGAAGTCCAGGAAGGCGCTTCCACCCCCCTTGCCATCGGGACCAACGGGGCCGGTGCAGCAGATGCCTTTAGACACGATCGCGGCCGTGCCGCCGCAGGTCAGCTTTCAGAACAATCAACTGACCATTGTTGCGTCGAACTCCACCCTGTCGGACATTCTTCGCGCGGTGAAAAAGCTGACAGGAGCGGAGATTGATGTGCCCTCGGCGCCGGAGCGAGTGGTCACTCATCTTGGACCCGGGCCGGTGCGAGAAGTCATGGCCGAACTGCTGAACGGATCCCGCTTCAACTATGTGCTGCTGGGGTCGCCCGACGATCAGAACGGGCTCTCACGGGTCGTTCTGGTGGCGAAGAGTGGTCCGCAGGATGTATCGCCAAATGCGAGTCCGAATCCGAATCCCACTGAGCAGGCGCAAGGGACGCCACAGTCGGCCCTGCGGCCGCTCGTGCAGCCGCAGCAGCAGGAAGTAGTTCCCGAGGCGAGTGACGTCGACCAGTCAGCGGACGACAATGCCGTCCCGGATGACAATCCCGATCAAATGGGCGCTGAAGCGGACCAGCAGGAAAATCCGGGCGTAAAAACACCGCAACAGATGTTGCAGGAGATGCAGCAGCGGCAATTACAGCTGCAGCAAAATCAGCCGCCGGGACAGGCGCCAGTTCCGGGATCCGGCATGCCGCCGCATCCACCTCAGGAACAATGAAGGCGAGGAGCAGGTAAAGATTTAGGGGCGGTTGCCGCGGGCGCCTTCGATATGGGTGAGGACGCGAGCCGTTTGCGAGGTCTCGCTACCGCCCATCGTTCGCCGGAGAAGATCCCAATCGCGATAGATTTCTGCCTCGCTAATGCTGCGAGGCGAGCGGTGTAACTCCAATTGCAACCGCGCTTCCATCAACTGACGCAGCAGTTCGGGCGGAGCGTTTCCGTCCAGCACGTTTCCTGCTGCGATCCCCAGTTCTACGGGCTCTCCCTCGAATTGCATTTGAAGAGCGGGCATGCCGTTGTCATCCACGGTAAGATGCGCCCTGGATTGAAGCCTTGCCCAGGTTCGGCTGACGTTATGCCCATTGTCAGGGTATGCACCCTCCAGAAGGTGCTTGAGTTCCAGTTGGTAAGCACGCAAGTCCTCGCGATTCAAAGGAGCTTCCGGCTGATCCCCGACAACAAAAACCAAGGCATTGCGAGCGGGGTCGAAACGTTCTGCGCCGGTCCCGACGTAGACGGCGGCAACACATCCCGCAAAGATTGGACTCACCACAGCGCTGGGGACAATATATTTTTTCGAGGTAAAGAAAGCATCGACGACGCCATGCACAGTGCTGCTGCGCGGCATGCTGCCGGGGACCTGCGAGATTACGATGCGCGAGAACTCTAGACCAGGATGATGTGCGCCATACTTGATCAGCAACTTCGCCAACTGCTTGGGGGTGGTGATGCCGACGTCGGCAACAATGCTGCGGTGCAGCGATTTCGGGTAGTAGAAGTTGATGATCTTTTTGGCGAAATCCGCGCAGTTCCGGGAAACCAGGTGGAAGTGCGAAATGTTGGGCGATGAGTTCAGTTTACGGATCAGGGCCGCGTCTTGCTGGGGCGTGGTCTCGATTTCGAATCCGTACATGGCGCGATCGTATGAGGAGCCGACGAGTTCGTACCAGTTTCCACCCGGCGCGCCGCCATTCTTCGCGTCCGGCACAATCTGTTCCAGATATTTGCGGCGATAGCGGTCACGCAGGAAGGCAGTCATCTTCGCGTCGGCGAACAGTGGAATGTCTTCCGGACGCTCGACCGCATAAAGGTAGGGAATGAGAGGAATAGCGATCCAGTCATGTCCGCCCACGGCGTCATAGCGGCTGATGACCACGCCAGTTTCTCCGGGTTGGCACGGGCGCAGGACCAGCGGAGTCTCAGCACAGACGCCGGAAAGGTACACGGCAGCGTGACCGGTCGCGGTGAAAAATCCCAGTTTGCCGTAAGGCTCTTCGAGCAACAAGGTAGCGGACGCGCTCGCCAAAGCGGAGCCGGCGAGGGTCAGCATAAGGATCATGCCAACGGCTCGCCACAAGGACCGGATGGGGCGCGAATACATAGTCACTTCAGATCACTCCTGCGGATAACTCTCTTGATCAGAACCCTTTAGCGGAAGATTAGTTGCTATCCAATTAAAAAACCAGTTACGGAAGTGCCTAACTTTCAGGCGAAGAATGGGAGAATATTTAGCGAATATACTATTCGTCTGGCGGTACAAATCCAGCGTTGTCAGGAGGTTCGGCGGGGCGGTCTGATTCAAGTTGCAGGAGCGCCCATCGGGCGGCTTGGGCGACGGATTCGTCTTCATCGTTGGCCAGCCTCTCAAGCATGGGAAGCGAGTCACGGCAGCCGCTATTGCCGAGTGCGATCACGGCGTTGCGACGAAGGCCGGAGCGCTTCGCACGGCGGATGGGCGATCCGCGGAAGGCTTCGCGGAATTGTTCGGCCGATAGTTCGGCGAGCCACTCGAGAGCGGGATTCACGAGTCCCGGACGCGGCGTAAATTCGCGCGCCGCCGTTATGGGAGCTTTGCGATTCCAGGGGCAGACGTCCTGACAGATATCGCAGCCAAAAACGTGCCGGCCCATTCCGGGGCGAAGCTCCTCAGGAATCGAGCCGCGTTTCTCGATGGTGAGATAAGAAATGCAGCGATTGGAGTCGAGCTGGTAAGGCGCGAGTATGGCATCGGTGGGACAAGCGTCGATGCACCGAGTGCAGGTGCCGCAGCGGTCCGGAGCAGGCATGTCGGGAGGCAACTCGATCGATGTGAGGATGACGCCGAGAAACAACCACGAGCCTTTTTTCTGATGGATGATGCAGGTGTTCTTGCCGATCCAGCCGATGCCGGCGTACTTGGCAAAAACGCGCTCGACGATTGGCCCGGTGTCGACGTAGCTGCGAGTAATCAAGTCTGGATGCGTATCGGCGGCGGCGTGTTGCAGAGCCGCTTCGACTTGCTGGAGGCGACGCAGGACCGCGTCGTGATAATCTTCGCGACCCCAGGCGTAGCGCGAGATCCATCCGCGGCTGGGGTCGCGGAATTGCGTTGAATAGGGATGGTCCGTGTTGTAGTTGATGGCACAGACGATCACGCTTTTCGCCCAAGGCGCGACGTGAGCCAGCGAGGCACGCTTCAGTTGTCCCTGATCGTTGCGCGCTTCCATGTATTTCATTTCGCCAGCATGGCCAGCGGCAATCCATTCCGAAAAGTGCTTGAGCTCGGCAGAATCGGTGACCGGAGCTATGCCGGAAAGATCGAAGCCAGCGTCAGCCGCAGCCCGCGTCACAATGGACTTGAAGTTTGGAGAGAAACTGGACAACGGTTTACCTCGTGAAGGCAGCGCTGCGAGCGGGGATGGCTAAACGCCGAGCTTCTTGACCTCTTCGTTGTAGTACTTGCGGTAGAGGATGTCCCACTCTTGCGAGCCTTCAAGGATGGTTCGCTTCTGCGTATCGATCTTCTGGCGGGCTGCGACGTCGATCTTGGCTTCCTGATTGAACAAGTCTTCCAGAATCTTTCGCGTTTCCTGGCGGATGGTATTGGGATCTTCGATAAACTCGACTTCGTCCATCTCCTTAAGCACGTCGGCGACGGCCCGGGCCAGCACGTTCACTTTGTCGCGGCTGAGTCTCACAGCACCGCCTTATACTTGCGAACGAGTTCGCTCTTCACTTTGCGAAACATCTCCTGATAGTTCGCGCCGGTCTTTTGCATCTCTTCGGAGTAGGCCTCGAGAATGACGCGGACTTCATCGTTGATGCGGTCTTCCAGGGAGAGTTCGTCGACGAGAGCGGCATGCACGCGCTCATTCACGGCCGGGACCGAGGTGGTCTCGATGAACTTGCCGGCGATCAGCTTTTTAGTGACTTCGCGGGCCAAGTAGCCCACGTATTCTTTGGAAAAAAGCATGTATGGGTCAGACGTCCTGGGCGCAACTCAATTGTTTGTTATGAATTACAAAGTGTAACACAGGCAAAGCCCCGGCAGCACGGCGAGGCGATCTCAAGGATGGGAGACTCCTTCAGGCGACGGCGGATCGCGCAGGGTGTAGACGAATTGCCGGATCTCGTGTCGCTCCTGTTCCAACTGTTGCGCTGATTCTTTGGAGAGCTCTTCATAGATGCGTAGTTCACTTTTTGATTTTTCAGGCTGTCCAGTTTGCCGGTAGGCCTGGGCCAGCCGGAAGTGCGCCTCTTCTGTCTGCGGCGCAATTTGAATGGCGCGCTCGTAGTGTGGAATCGCGCCGGCATAATCGCCCTGATCGGCGTGCACCACTCCGCTTTGCAGTTCGGCGGCAGCCAAGTGCGGGTCGAGGCGAATAGCATCGGCTAACTCGGATTCAACTTGCGATACGCGTGCATGGTCCTGAGGATCGCGATGCTTCCAGAGAGCGACTGCATAGTAATAGTGGGCCTCGGCATTCTGCGGTTGAAGCGTGGCGAAGCGCTGCAAATGTCGAACGATTTCGTCTGAGGAAATCTTCTCGGCGCGCAGCATTTTCCCCAGAAAAAGATAGGGAGCGGGATCGCTGGGGTTAAGATCGGATGCGGCGCAGATCTGCTGGACCGCCTGATCGTTGGCGCCGCACGCGAAAGAAGCCGCTCCGAGGCCGATGAGCATTCGCGCAGATTGGGGGTAAAGCTTGGCACCGCGAGTGAAGACCGCTTCGGCCGGCTCGGGAGCATGATGCAAGAGTAATTCTGAACCCCAGTCGAAAATGTAAGACTCGCGCGGATCGATCTCGGCGGCGCGCTGATATTCGTGAACGGCTTCAAGAGAATTACCGAGTTTTTCATCGACATCGGCGAGCAGGTGGTGGACCTCAGGCTTGTCCTGATGAGCAAGCAAGTTGCGCAGATCGTCTCGCGCCTGCACGTAATTGCCGGCTTGCAGCGAGCGTTCAATCTCGGGCGAAACCGCCGGCGGAATTGATTTCGGATCTGTTCAGCCGGGCTGTGTCCTTCGCAATCGAGTTGCGTGTGCGGACGACCGTGTCGGAGCCGTGACCTCCGAGACTGGTGGTATCGGTGACTCCGGAGACGGTGAATTGCGGCGGATCGAAGAATTGGGGAGCTGCAATGGGATCGACCTCGAGGACGAGGTCCTCGGTTGCATCCTGACTTGCCGTTACGGCGAAGGCAACGTCGGCACTGCGATAGCCCTTTTTTTTCGCGTGCAACGAATAGCTTCCGGTGGAGAGCCGAACAAAAGAGTAGTGCCCGTCGGCACCGGTGGTGGTCGTCACGGGCGCAGGCGAGCTCTTTTTCTGCAATACAAGGGACACATTCGCAACTGGAGCGCCCGACGCGTCGCGTACCGCGCCGTGCAGCGAGGGCAGCTTTGCTTTTTCCTGCGCAGAGAGGGGAAGCTGAGCGACCAGAAGAAGTGTGGTCAGCCACCGGCTTCCTAACAAAAAGAACTTCGAGTTGTATGGCCGCAAGAACACGGGAAATATCGATTCGGCGCGATCACGCCTTGTCCTTAGCTGCGGATTCTAGCCTCCACAGCCACCTACGGCAACTGGACTGCAAATTACGTTGGCAGGATTTACTGCAAGCAATACAATGCTGAGCTTCGCAACCATCCCGCATGAAAACTCATCGCATACCGAAGTTAATCAGCCCTTTCCTGGCAGCATTTTTGTGCATGTCTTCTCTGGCCGCATTCAGTCAGCAGTCGTCGGTAAAACGTAAGATCATCATCGATCAGGACGCGGCAGGTCCGGGAGGGACGGATCAGCAGTCGATCCTGCTGCTCATTCAGTCTCCTCAGACGCAAGTGCTGGGCATCACCGTGGTCACAGGTGACGCATGGCTGAAAGAGGAAGTCGCACACACTCTGCGCATGCTCGAGATCATCGGGCGAACGGATATCCCTGTCGTGCCCGGGGCAGAGTATCCGCTGGTGCGCCGCAAAGACGAGACGGAATTGTGGGAGCAGCAGTATGGCGCCGTGGCGTGGCTGGGAGCGTGGACTCCGCGCGTCTATCATCCGGCCGACCAACTCGGTGAAATGCCCGAAGGCACACCTTCGACCAAAGCTCTGGACGAAGACGCGGCGCACTTCATGGTGCGGATGGTGCGAAAGTATCCGCACGAGGTCACGATTTACGAAGGCGGCCCGATGACGAACCTGGCGCTCGCCATCGCGCTCGATCCCGAGTTTCCCGGACTGGCGAAAGAACTGGTGTTCATGGGCGGGAGTTTGAATCCCACGACCGACGATCCGGAGTTTGTGAACACGCCGCGGCGAGAATTCAATCTGTGGTTTGATCCGGAGGCGGCGCATAAGACGCTGATGGCCCCGTGGAAAAGAATGGTGTGTACCACGGTCGACATCTCGGTAAAAACCAGGGTGACGCAGGAATTGATCGATCGCGTGAAGGCGTCGAATTCGCCGGCCGCCCAGTACGTTGGAAAATTTGCGCGCCTTCAGGGCCAGTACAACTACTTATGGGATGAAATCGCGGCTGTGGTCTGGCTCGATCCGAGTTTGATCACGAGCCAAGGACACGCGGTATCTGGACGTGAATCTAAATCGCGGCGCAGGCTATGGAGACACGCTAAGCTGGTCCGAGCAGGACAAGCCGAAAATCGTTGGCCCGCCGGTTGAGATTCAGGTCGATCTCGACACGCAGAAGTTCTACAAGGAATTCGTGGATCTGCTCAGCGCGCCGACGCCTAAGCCCTAGCCGCCGGAGTTACTTGCGCAGTTGCTCGAGCATCTGCTTTGCGCCCGGATGCTCCGGATTCTGCTTCAGCAAATCGAGCAGCACGCCGCGAGCTTTCTCTCGCGCGCCCTCAATCGCATAAAGGCGGGCAAGATTCAGATAGGCCTGGTCAAACGCGGGAGCTATTTGAATACAGTGCTCGAAGCTGGCCACCGCCTGATCACGCCGGTTGGTGACGAGATAGAGAATTCCCAGATTGTTCAGGGCTGCGGGATAATCCGGGCGTGTTTTCAGCGCGCGCTGAAGATACTCGTAAGCCTTGTCGGTGTCGTTGTTCTGAGCGAAGACCATGCCGAGGCTGTAATTGGCTTCAGGATCCTCGGGCGCAATTGCCAGCGCGCGTTCAAGGATCGTGCGCGCCTCGTCCCAGCGCTTTTCCAAACGATAGGCATTTCCGAGATTGTCGAGCGAGAGTAGGTGCCTTGGATTAACCTGCAATGCCTGCTGGAAATCGCTGATCGCCTCGTCGACACGGTTTTCGCGCGTAGCGAGAACCCCAAGGTTGTTCCACGCGTCCGGGAGCGTGTCGGGATAGGTCGGCTGCAGCTTCACGCAGCGTTCGAACGTGGCGCGGGCGGCGGCATTTTTGTTTTGGTTCAGGTAGACGCTACCGATTCCGTAAACGGCCTCTGCGCTTGTGGGATCGTCGTCCAGCGCCTGCTGGAAAGCGACGGCGGCCTGGTCAAGATATCCCCGCTGAAAAAACAGGGCGCCGGTCGAAAGATGGTTGCGGCCGAACTCAAGGGAATGCTGCTTGCTGGGAAACGGCAGCGCCCGCGCCAGCCGCTCCGCATCAGTGCGCGGAATTTGCGGGAAATCCTGATTGACGTGCTCTGGATCGATGACCCCTTGATAAACCTTCACGATGAATCCCGCGGCATTGATCAGGAATGATGTGGGGAGGGAAAGATCGCGATGTCGATCGAACAATTGCCGGTACAGTATGTTGTAAACGGCGGCGACATCATCCGAGCCGCGAAGGATCGGAACGGAGAAGCGGTGCTTCGCAAGGAAGGCCTCAAGAGTGTCTCCCTCGGAATTCTCTGCTGGCGGCGCCGCGACCGCGAGATGATCTGCATTGATGCACATCGTCTGCAGTCCTTGCGTGGACCAGCGCTGATGATTCCTGTCGAGAAGTGCAAGATTGTCGCGGCAGCCCTGTGATTTCGTGGTCCAGAAATTCAGCAGAACTGGCTTGCCTTTGAGTTCGGATAATGATCCCGCCTTGCCCGATTGATCGCTCAGGGAAAAATCAGGTGCGGGAACCGGCGCCAGCAGCCAGGTTTCGACCCGGTCGGGAAGTTGCTCAGGCTGCGTCGGCGAAATCGCAGACTCATAGTTCTTTTCGGAAACCGGCTGAAACGGCTCGAAGCGCGACGGATCGGAACCTTCTTCCACCCAGATGCGGTGATTGGCAGGCAGATTTTTTATCTGCTGCACCAGCCCGCTTGGCCATTGAATGGTGGCGTTGATCGTCCCCTTTGCTTCGCCCAACCCAAACAACACATCTTTGCTGTGCTGGCAGAGAAATCCGGATCCTGCTTGCAGCATGCGCATCTGCTTGCCCGAAGAGGTCTCGATCGTGAGCGCCGCTCCAATTGCGTCGCGATTACTCTTCGTGCCCTTCAGGCGAAACGAAATCGACGGTGCCAGATTCTGCACGACATTTTTCAGCACTCGGAGCTGGGGCGCGTTGCGGCTCTTGAGAAAGATTTCGAAACGTCCATCGTGATCGAAGTCGGCGAGGGCGAAGGAGCGGCCGTCTTCGATGAAGTCGAGTCCCGCCGCGGCTGAAACATCGGAGAAGGTTCCATCGCGATTGTTGGCATACAACATGTTCC
This sequence comes from Terriglobia bacterium, assembly GCA_963711365.1. GTDB lineage: Bacteria > Acidobacteriota > Terriglobia > Terriglobales > Acidobacteriaceae > Sulfotelmatobacter. Next base: position 40,093 of record CAVQDY010000009.1, read on the forward strand.
GCTCGTAACCGCTCCAAGTGGCGTCCGAACGAATAAGTTCGTTGATGGCATTCCATCCTTGCTCATAGTTGTGAGAGGAGCCCGCCTGATCGGGAGAGTTGGCAACAACCTGCCGCCAGAAGTAACTGTTCAAGTCATAGCGCGATGGGCCGGAGACCATTCCATTGACAACATAGAGATCCGCGAAACCGTCGTGATCGAAATCCAACGAATCGGCCGACCATGCCCAGCGCCCAACTCCGACATCGGCGGTATTGGTGACATCATAAAATCGAGTTCCGTGATTCTGCAGCAGTGAGTTGCCCATCGCATGCTTCTGGTAGAGCGCACGAATCTTGGGATCGGAATCAGCCTTGAATGCGTCGAGCATCGAAACGCGAACCCCGGCGGCGGTCCACATGTTAGATACGTAGAGATCCTGGGCGCCATCATCGTTGTAATCGAAGCAGCACACGCTCATGCCGGCTCCGACATCTTCGACACCCTGTTGTGGAGCGACATCGGTGAAGGTTCCGTCGCCATTATTCCGATAAAGATTTTTGCGTCCGAAGTCATTGACCACGTAGAGATCGGGCCAACCGTCGTTGTCGAAGTCACTCCATCCGCAGCAGAAGCTGTAACGCGTGTTGCTTTTGTCGAGGCCCGACGCCGCGGTCACGTCGTGGAAGGTTCCGTCGCGGTTGTTGCGCATCATGAAATTCGGCGGGCCGTTCTCGGCGTCCTGATAGGGCGACGGATATTTGTACTGGCCCGTGCCCTGATAGTACGAGTACAGCGGGAAGTAAATATCCAGCCAGCCATCGCGGTCATAGTCAGCCACAGCCGCTCCGGTAAAGGTTCCCTGCGGAGGAGAAGCGAATTGAAACGCATCGGGCTTTTGCTGGAATTTACCGTCACCCTGATTGAGAAAAAGTAGCGGACCATTGTTGCGGACCAGAATGACGTCCTGACGTCCGTTATTGTTGAAGTCGGCGAATAGAGCACAGACCGTGTTTTCGAGAATCCCCAGGCCGGAGGATTCGGTGATGTCCTCAAAGGTCCCGTCTCCGCGATTGCGGTAGAGCCGATTCGGAAGTCCAGCCGTCTGGCAAATGTAAAGATCGTCGAAGCCGTCATTATCGATATCGGCGACCGAGACGCCATTGTGTCCGTAAATGTCGATGCCGCAAGCGCCGTCGAGAAACGTACGCCAGTAGTCCGTTCCGTGAAGCAGTTGCTCTGAGTAAGAAGGATTCCGGCCAATCGCTGCGGCTGTAATGTCGACATAGACGGGCGAGGCGGAGCGTGCAAGGGTTTCGTCGAGCACCCGCCATTGAGAAGCACAAAACTCGCCGGGGACGGATGGCTCCCAGATTATGTGCCAATTCCCTACCCGCTGCTCGCGGTGAAAACTCTGGCCGGAGCCAACAATCTCGTAACGGACACGGGTCTGAACCTGGTTTGGAAGCTTCGCAGTCCCGTCCGGCTGATCCGCCTGGATGTGGGTGATCTGGAACTCAGCAATGTCGATGGCCGAAAGGTCTGCCAGCGCAGATTGCCAGTCATGGACAAAGGCATCTCGGCTTACGGTCGCTTCGCTGGAAAAAACGGCCTTGCGCACCTGAAGCACGGAGGACGTGCGCAGGACGCGGGACTCGATCGGAAGAAGCGAAGCTCCAGAGAAGTTAGCAGCAAGACTGTTCGTGATCGCATGCAGGTCGTGTGCGGAATTCCGCAGCGACGCGCTCCATCTGGAAAGAATCTCGCCGATCTTATCCGCATACACTTCGGTGGGAAACCGGTCGAGTTCCGGACGCACCTTCCGCAGAACGCTATCGAGTGGACGCTGAGTAATGTAGTGGGGCTGAAGATGGTAAGCAGTTCCACCCGGAGGGGCAGGCTCGGATGCCAAGAGGTGAGGGCGCTGCACCGGGAGACCCCACAGACCGGCGGGAATGAAAGTTGCGCCCGCCAACGGAGCGCACCGGGAAAGAAAATCACGCCGGCTCAGTTGGAATGGAAAGCGCAGCTGTCGCCGGCTCAGAGAAATTTCTCCCGCGAAGTCACGTGTAGCGCGAAGCTACCACTCGTGAACTGAAGGGGTCAAGCCGCGGGAGAAAGATGGTGAAAAAGAAAAAGTCCGGAAGAAGAACGCCGGCGGTACTTGGCCAAAAGAGCGCCTGATCCGCCGGCGATATCGAGAACGTGCTTAACCCTTGGGCGGAAAGTGTTCGAGCATCTTGTTCACAGCCTTGTCGAGCTTCTGCTCGTTCTTTTCCGGTTTGTCAGAAAGCGATTGGCTGGCTACTCCGCGCCAGATCAGTTGCTTGTTGTGGGCATCGTACATGTCGAGGACGAGCGATCCGACTGGATAGTTTTCTACCTGCGTCTGGGTCTCGCCGAATCCGCCCCAGCGCCAGCCGCCCATCCCATTATAAAAGGTCTGGTATTCCTTCTCATTGCGGGCGCTGCCCACAGCGGTTAGGGCAACATCGCCGCCATTATCCACTCTCTGCCATCCCTTACCCTGAAGGTCTTTATCGACGGCTTCTTGAATGCGGCTCTCCCAAAGCGGATCGCTGGTCTTCACTTTCGCCCAGGAATAGGTGTGGTACTGCGAGAAATTCGCGTGGTGGTCGTAATCGGTCTTCACCTCCTGCGCCGAAGCGAGAGCTGTGAACACGAGCGCCGCGGTCATCACAAACAACGGAAGTCTAAGTGTCTTCATGAGTATCTCCATTCCAGATCTGCGCCGTGGGCCTGGGCCGTAAACCGAGCGGCCTTTGAAACGACGCCTTTTTCAGATGCATCCGGAGAGATAGAGGATGGCGGGTAACATTTCCTACAGGGCGAGCCTTAGGAGTAGCGCCTTTTGCGGTAGGGAGCTGATGCTATCGAAACGCGCCCTCGCCAACTAAAGGGTTGTTCAAAACATTTCGATCGGAGATAGCCGCTCCGTCGAGAGTGGAATCGCCAACATGCCTGGCGGGCATTGTTTTTGCAGAATGCGGCGAAGAGGCCTTGATGATCTTGTAATCCTGATATTCGATCGAGAGAGTCGCTTTGCCTCCGAGGCGGATCAAGCTCTCGGTGTGGTTCTCGGCGGGAAGCCAGAAGTCGTCGACTTTTTTGTAGCTGTGCGCAATGTCGGTCTTCTTGATCCAGATGGAAGGATTCTTGCCGGGCTCGTCCCTGAATGCGCACGACCGCAAAATCTTTGGCGTCGACCCAGATCTTGCCCTGGTAAAGATACTTGTTTTTGTTCTTGGGATGCAGTGTCAGCACATACTGGTCACCTTGGGGACTTTGCTCAAAGCCAGCCAGATCAAAATCGTAGTTCCTGCGCGTGAGTGCCGTGTCGTTGCGGTTCTCGCCTTTGGCCGCCTCCTGCTCGCCTTCGAGCAGTTTCTTGAAAATATGTTCGATCACGAATTTCGATCCGCTCTGCGAGAGGATGGTGAACTGCTTTGAACTGGGCGCCTGGAAAGTGACCTTGACGGTCATCGCCGCGTCACGGTCGCTGGGAAAACCGCGATATTCCATGCGATATATGCGGGTGCCTTCGAATCGCTGCAACGCGGCGGCCCGCCGTTGATTATTCTGTTCCAGATTGGTCAGGATTTGGTCCAGAGTCAGGGGCTTCGTCTGGTCCGTGGCTGGGGCTGAAGAATTTAGGGCCTGTTGTGCAAATGCCGCGAACCCGGTCGAACAGAGACTCAGTATTAGAACCGCCCCCAGTGCTCGCATAAGCGAAACCCCTTGTTCCCGTTAGGATGCTGTTGGATGGTCCATAGTAACTCGACGCTGAGAGAAATGTTGAGAGCAGCTCGATTGTGGCTTCCGCATCATGGTGCAACCTCCCGTAAAATGAAAGTCTCCTGTTAAGATTTGGTCGGGACACCCCGGCACACCTGATTTCAGCAGATAATCTGCTTTAAGGTTGTGCCAGTAGCGAATGAACCAGAGAGACCCGAATGCCACGCGCGCCTGACATCTACGATTCGACAGCGGGATCCCTTGCCGATCATTTTCAGCAGGACTTTGGAATGCCGCCTCAGATCTTCCGCGCGCCGGGTCGGGTCAATCTGATCGGGGAACACACCGACTACAACGACGGTTTTGTGATGCCGGCGGCGATTGGATTCTACACCTGGGTTGCGGTAAGCCCACGCACGGATCGCAAGCTTCACGTGCGCTCGCAGGAATTCCCGGAAACGCTGGATCTGTCGCTCGACGAGCTGGCTGGCCCGCCGCAGCATCAATGGTCCGATTTCGTGCGTGGAGTCGCAGCGGTGCTGCAGGGACATGGGAAACAACTTGCCGGAGCGAATCTGATTATCGAGGGCCAGGTACCCATGGGCGCGGGCTTGAGTTCCTCGGCCTCGCTTGAAGTGGCGATTGCTTTGGCGCTTCTGAGGGCAGCCCAGACCGAGGTTGCGCCGCTGGATCTGGTGAAGATTTGCCAGCGGGCCGAGCACGAATATGTGGGCACACGCTGTGGAATCATGGATCAGTTCATCGCAGTCTTCGGGCAATCTGGTCATGCTCTCATGATCGATTGCCGCACCCTGCAATCGGAAGCGCTCAACATTCCGGCGGACGCGCGCCTGGTGATATGCAACAGCATGGTCAAGCACAATCACGCAGCGGGGGAGTACAATCGCCGCCGCGCCGATTGCGAAACGGGCGTCAGCATTCTGCGGCGAAGCCTGGCCAAGGTGAAGGCGCTGCGAGACGTCACGCTCGCGGACCTGGAAGCGCATCGGGCTGAGTTGCCGGAGGTTGTGTATCGCCGCTGCCGCCACGTGATCAGCGAGAACCAGCGCGTGCTCGATGCTGCGGGTGCGCTTCACTCTGCCAATCTCGACCGCTTCGGCCAACTTATGCGCGAGTCGCATCGCAGCATGCGCGATGACTACGAAATCAGCTGCCCGGAACTCGATTTGCTGGTTGAGATTGCTTCGGGGTGTGACGGAGTTTATGGGTCGCGCATGACCGGCGGCGGATTCGGCGGCTGCACCATCAGTCTGGTACGCTCGCAGGCGGTAGGAGAATTCCAGAAGAATCATTTCGAAGAAATACAAAGACGCGACCGGAATCGAAGCTCCAATCTACGTGTGCTCGGCTGCGCAAGGCGCCGGGGAGTGGGAGTCGTCCGAGTAATGGGCCAAGTACCTCGCTCTAACCGCAAGCCTGCCTGAACTCCGAAAGATCCGCCTTGCTCCATTCATGTTTTCACGCCAGTACACAAAAGCTAGGGCCTTTTCACCCCGTTCACATGAATTGATCACTATTGGTCATTTTGTATTTCTGATCAATCGGATTTTCTCCATCATAAAAGAGCGGACTTATGAATTCCGGAGGTTAGAAATGGCAAGTCCAACGTCTGAACTAGGCAGCTCCAAAGCGGCAGAACTTTCTGCGCCCAAGATCGCGCCCGATATCATCGCGGAGAGCCTGAAGCCGTTTTCGATCGGCGAAAAGCTGCGCACGCTTCGACTGCGAAAAAAGCTAGGACTGGTCGAACTCGGGAAGCACACCGGATTCTCCGCAGCGCTGATTTCAAAACTGGAGCGCGGAAAGCTGTATCCCACGCTGCCCACGCTGGTGCGGATTGCCGCCGTGTTTAATGTCGGCCTGGAATATTTCTTTAACGACGAACGAAAGCGGCATGTGGTCGCAGTTGTGCGCAAACAGGAACGGCAACGTTTTCCGGAGCGACCGGGTACGACCGATGTTTCCTACTTCTTTGAAGCGCTCGATTATCCGGCGAATTCGCGGAAGCTGAGCTCGTATTTTGCGGACTTCCAGAAGCATTGCCCGGGAAAAGCTGAAACCGCACACCCACCCGGGAGTAGAACTGCTTTATATGCTGGGCGGAACATTGGTCGTCACCATCGGAAGCGAGCCTCACCAATTAGCGGAGGGCGACTCGCTGTATTTCGATTCAAGCGTGCCTCACACCTACTGGAAAGTCGGACGATACACCATGCTCGGCATTGATTGTGACCGCAGCGTAGGAGGCCTGGCTTACCCGATATCTTTGGCGAACCAGCGGACAAAGTTGAGTCATCCCTTGTAAAGCTGAAACGCCGCCCAATAAAACGGACTGCGGAACGCAGAGTTCCTTAGCAGCGAAAGCTTCGCGGCGCGGAGCGCGGCGTCGGGCGGAGAGCCTTTTGCCAGCTCGCCGTAGAAGCGATCCATCAACTGGTCGGTGGAAGCATCGCTAACGTCCCACAAGGCGGCAATCACGTTGCGGGCGCCCGCGCGAAGAAATGCCCAGGCGAGTCCGACGAGGCCTTCTCCTGAGTATGCGCGCTCGCCCGATCCGTAGCAGGCGGAGATCGTCACCAGATCGGCGCGCAAACGATGTTGGATGATGTCGCGGGCATAGAGCTTGAATGAATCCGAGTTGCCGGGGTCCTTCGACAATACGATGGCGGAGTCGAGTGGACTGAGGCGGCTGGCTGTCCCATGCGCTACGAAATGGATGTGGGAAAACTGTTCTGGATGATTTTGCAAATAGGCGGCGGGAGTGGCCTGCTCACGCTGGTATACGCGCTCGTCGTTGGCCGGAAACTCCTGGGCAACGCTCGCCATCTGATCGGCTGCTTTCGGGAGCTCCGGATAATCGTTGCTGACGGCAACGCTGTTGCCCATCAGTAGCAACTTGCGGGACCCGGTTTCCTTTCCTGCGATGGACGCAGCCAGTACGCGCAAAGAACTGCTGTTCACCACGTCAGCATCTTCGATCCAGTAGTGCGGCTGCGGAGAAGGCACGACCAGCGTCTCGAAATTCAGATTGTTGAGGCCGCCATCGGGGAGAATAAACACCTTCGCATTTTTTTCCAATAAAGATTGCGCGGGAGCAATCAGCATGCGGTATAGCGCGCGGCCGTCCTCGGTTTCGAGAGGCTCTTGCGGACCGGTGAGCATGGCGCGGTAATGCTGCACCGCTGCTTCGATCTCGGAACTGGCAGGCAAAGCAAACACCTGAATCGTACGAGGAGTGATCCCCCAAAGATAAGACTGCTTCTCTCCCAGCCAGTAGAAAAGAAGAGTCCCGCCGGCTCGTTTGGCGATCGTCCGGGCGTCGAGCGGCGGCGGATCGAGCTGATTCTGTTTCGATTTCGGAGAGGAATGCTCGTGCGAGAGCAGGCCAAGTCCCTCGGACAAAGTTCGAGCCCGGCTGTAATCCGCCCAGCGCAATGCCTGTTCCGGCTTACCTTGAGTCACCAGAAAATGGATGTAGTCGTCGTAGATGTGCGCCCCGTTGGTGAGGAACGAGATTTGAAAATCCTCGCGCCGAACGGTCGAGCGTACCGCTTCGAAAGTACTCAGGGCGGTGCGGTATTCCCGGTCCGCTGCAGCCGCCTGCCCCTGACCTTCATAGAGATGAGCGAACGAATGCTCAGCTTCCCATTTCAGAAAAACCGGACAGGCCTGATCATGCTCGACAGTCTCAAAGATCTGCGCAGCCTTGGCTGCGTCGCCGCGCCGAGCAGCTACCTGCCCCTCTACAAGCGCCGGGTAGAGCTCATCGGCATGGATGCCACTGCCTTGTGCGATCTGCAGAGCATGCTCTGCGTAGCCACTCGCCTTATCTAGATTGCCTGTCTGCAAGGCGAGGCGAGCTAACACACGCAGAGCGTTATAAACCTGTTCTTTCGCCTTGATGCCCTCCGCAAGTTCCAATGCCCGCTGAAATGATTTTGCGGCCAGATCAAACTTGCGTTCGTCGAGGTAAATATAGCCAATATTCGTGAGCTGGTTCTCCTGATTCGATACATCTTGAAGTTGCGTGGCAAGTGCTAGAGCGTCAATCTCGAGGTTGTATGCTTTCTCCAAATCACCCAGCTTGTAGTATGCCCAGCCCAGATTCCCCTCTATTACGAAATCGATCGCCTTGGCATCAAGAGTACTGGCAACCTGATGTGCAGCCTGAGACCAGTCGATTGCTTCATCGAAGCGCCCTTGCGACAGCGATTCAGCTCCTAGATTGAGAAGCGACGTGGACTTGAGAAAAGCATCGTTGTGGGAATCTGCGAACTTCAGGCTAAGTTTGTAGTACTCCTCGGCAGAGACCGTTTGCTTCCGTTCGCTCGCCAGGAAGCCCAAGGCCTGAAGCACATCTCCACAATCGCCGCCAGCAAAGTCTTTGCAAAGCCTGGTAGCCTCCCCAAGGTCGCTTTCTGCTTTCGAAAAATCATGCAGATAGACCCTTGAGACTCCGATTAGCGCGAGCCTCGAGATCGTCATCTCCGGCCGTTCTACGGCATGTGGGGAAGAATCCAGAATGGTCAACACATCGGGATACAAACCGCGCCAAAGGGCAGACTTCGCCTGCAGGATGCGAAACCTCCAAGCCCATTCCGGATTCGAATCGCGAAATTGCTTGTATCCCTGTTCAGACTCGTCTTGGCCCTTCTTCAGTTCGCCAACCAGGAAGGCGCGGTTGGCGTGCTCATACAGAGACTCTGGAGATCTCCCGTGACGACCGCAGGAGAACACTGATGCTGCAGTCAAAAGAAGCAGAATTAGTTTTAGGGTCTGTGAGCACCATTGGCCGTAGCGGTCGCAGTCTGCACCTCGCCGTCGCCCACGCAGCCCAGCTTCATGTTGATTCCCGTCAGAGTGAAAGAAACGCAGGGCTTGTCGATGTCCTTGTACATCTTCTGGCCTACTTCGATCTCGCCCAGAGCTACCGATCCGAAGTCCGGAATCACCAGAAGGTTCCCGTACGACTCCACGCCGGGAATCGGAATCTTGCCGATGCTCTCGATCACCGAGCATATGATCTTTGGCTCGTCTCTGCGTGGATCCCCTGTGTCACTTTCGGCGATCAGCTGGTCTATATTCGCAAGCCTCTCATCGTAACGGGCCTTCAGTTCCGTGGGAAGGCCTTTGGCATCCGCGATTTTCGCGGTCTGCTGCCGCACCCCATTGAGAAAAGTGGAATCCTGCAGGTAAGACCGGCCACCCGCCGGCCTCTTTCCGCAGATATCAAATTTGAAGTTCAGCGAGAGCGGAAACCCGCCGACGCTCAAATTTGTGAACTGCGTTCCGAGGAAAGTGACAGCCGGAAAGTGCCCGTCCTCATAAGGATGCTCGGTTGAGACCTGCGAGACGACGCGGTCCGCAGTAATGATCTCGAAAACACGGAGGCCTTCGATGATCGAGGTCGAGAGCGTGACCCAGCCATTCGTTTTCTTACTGCGGCTTCCCGAGACGCGCGTCTCGCCCCTGGTGAACGAAATCAGACCTTCGACGCTGACATTTTCGACGTATCGCGTGAAATGGCCGCCCCTGCGATCATTCAGGCTGACCGGGGACTGCGGCTCGATCTTCTGCTCAATCGGCCGCTGCAGTTGTGCGCTGAGCACGCTGGCATCGGCATGATAATCGTGGTAAGGAGTTTGTCTTCCGACCGTCGCTGGTATTTCCGTCATAGTCGCCATATTGTACGCTCCTCTTTTCTCGATTCACTTCTCCATTCACTTCTGAGTCTGCAATGTAAATGGCGCACTGCCCAGGTCCTTGATGTCCCCGGACGGAGTGACGCCACGTACAGAAATCCTATAATTCCCTGTTTCGCGATTGGCCCCGGGGACGACCACCGGCCACTGATCCTGAATGGAAGTGGCGGGAATGCTGAGAGAACAGTCTAGTCCTCCGGCTGGGTTATACAAGTCCGCAATATAGCGGGTATAGGTCCCGTCGGGCGGAATCCTGACAAACAGCAGGAAGCCTTTCCCCGGCTCTGCCTGGATTGTGGGCCCGGACGAGCCCCAGGTCCCTACGGCCACCGCAGCCCACGGAAGCGTGTGCGGGCGGTGCAGCTCGCCTTGCAGCCTGGGTAACGTAACCAGGTTCTGATAGCCAACAACCGCTATCAGAAGAGCCAGTGCTGCCACAGCATATCCGGGACGCAGCCACCCGAACCGGCCTTGTCCAAACCAGTCTTGTCCAAACCAGTCTTGTCCAAACCAGTCTTGGCCGAACCAGCCAAATCCGAACCAACCATGTCTGACGGGTTTATCCGGCGCGCGGCGCAGTGTTGAAGGCGCCTTCGAAGGAAGCGCCAAAATGATCTTGCTGTTCTCCACAAACTCCGATCCGGCTCTGACATCGATCGCGCACTCCGAACATTCGAAGTAATGTTCCTCGAATGCGTCGCGCGCTTCGCCGTCCAGTTCGTGAAGCAGGTATCGTTCCGTCAATTTTTGTCGAACCACCTCGTCGTGGTCCATAGCAAACCCCCTCGCCTTTCTTACTGCCATTCAAGATTTCAAGCTACCTAGGCCGGAGAATAATCTGGGGGATTGTCTCCGGTGTTCCTTAGATACGCCGACTTAAACGCTTGCTTGGCACGATGCAACAACACCCTTAAATACTCGCGGTCAATTCCGAAGTCACGGCATACATCATCTTTATCCCGCTCTTCGAGGAAAACCTCGCGCAACAGGCGCCGGTCGCGCTCCGAGAGTTCCTCGAGAATTTCTTTCACTTTCTTCTCACGCTCTTTCGCGCGCAGCGTTTCGAGCAGGTCGAAGTCGGATGCAGGAAGTTTGGTTTCCTCCTCGTCTTCGAGCGAAGTACTGCGAGCCGAAGTCCGGTAATACTCCAGCAGAACGTTGTTGCAGATGGAGTTCACGTAGGGACCCAGGCGATCCGGCTGAAAGATTTTGCCCGCCCGCAGCGCGGCAAAAAAACGGCTGAACGTTTCCTGCCGCAGGTCCTCGATCGCTTCGCGAGAACTCAAACGCGAGCCCAGCTTGATCTTGATCAAAGCGCCGAAATAGCTGGAGAAATGCTCCTGGGTGCGAAAATCACCCGACTGCAGGCGGATCACATACGCTTCGTCAAAGGATTGGAACTGCAAGAACTTGCCCCGGGCGTTCTGAAGTGTCTGCCAGTGTAGCACCGGCGATGGCACGGGAATCTCGGCTTCAGGAACAGGACTTGGGCGTTTTATTAACGAGAGCCCACCACGGCGGCAGCCGGGGGTCGGGTTGGGTCGGGCGAGACGCGCTGACAAGAAGACTCCGTTGGGGAGGCGATTTGAAAGACTTGAGCGACCAAAACATTCAGAAAGTGCCGGAGCCGCTTCCCCCCGGCCGTACTCCGGCACTTTCGAGAACCCTTCCTGGCGTTTACAAGGCTGGGTCCCTGAACTGTGGCCCACCGCGATCCTTGCGATGCATTCCACATAGAGATAGTGCGGGAAGGGCGAAAACCGTTACAGAAGCTGGAAAAGAATTTTCAGGCCGGAAAAGGCTGGGACGGCTGGGAGTTGGAGAAGTTGGTTGATTGCGGCCTGCAAGCGACGGGATGATTAAAAATCGATTTCGTGGACGCATGTTTTCACGTGGCGAACAAGGATCAATTCTGCCTTGACAGCTTTCCACGCAGTGGAATATGTTTTCGCGCCATGGGAGTGTCGTTCGCTTTGCGCTGAGGCCACGTTTGACGTGGGAAACCGCCTTGCGCGTTGCAGTAGATGGGGATCCAAAAATCTAGGGTGCATGGGCAGACACGTCGAAGCGGACTGTCGTCCACGGGGGTGGGTGATGAGACGTATTCGCAACTTCTTCGTTCCGATCTTAGTTGCCGTAACGATGCTGTTACTCCCAAGTATGGTCCTTGCGGACGTCACGGGTTCCGTGCTGGGAGTCGTTCACGATCCTTCCAAGGCCGTGATCAAGGGCGTACGAATCAGGATCACCAACACTCAGACCAATCTGTCACAAGAGACCGTTTCGGCGGACGATGGTTCCTACCGTTTTCTGGCCCTGCCTGCCGGAACCTACACGCTAACTGCCTCGATGGCTGGATTCGAGCAGTACAACACAACCGGCATCGTGCTGCAGGTGAATGACCAGTTGCGCGTCGACATTTCGTTGAAGGTCGGCGCAGTGAATGAACACGTCGAGGTTGCCGCGGACATGGCCCACGTGGAGACCGAGAGCACACAACTGGGAGATGTGATCGATTCGAAGAAGATGTTGGCCTTGCCGCTAAACGGCCGCAGTTATTTGGACCTGTTGGGCCTGCAGGCTGGTGTGGCGCCGACGACGGCCGGGACAATCGGTGGCGACCGGCCAGTCTCTGGCTATATCACAAATGCTGGCAACATATCCGTGAACGGTCAGCGCGAGACCGCCAACGCATTTCTGGTGAACGGCGGCGATGTCAGCGAGGGCCGCAACCTCGGCGCCGGACTGGTTCCCAATCTTGATTCTGTCGAGGAATTTCGGCTCATTACCAACAGCTTTGACGCGGAATACGGAAAATTCAGTGGCGCCGTGATGAATGCCATCACAAAATCGGGTACGAACGGCTTCCACGGCGATGTATTCGAGTTCTTTCGCAACGACGCGATGGATGCGAGGAACTTCTTCACACCCAGCAAGTCCGAGCTGCGACAAAATCAGTTCGGATTCACCGCTGGAGGCCCATTCTGGAAGGATAAGCTCTTCTGGTTCACGGATTATCAGGGCACAAGACGAATCGCAGGCGCGGAAACCGGCATCGTTTTCCTGCCACCGGCAGCCCAGTTTCAGGGCAATTTTGATCCCTCACTCTTGACCGGCACGGTCGATAGCGCTGGCCTTCCCGCAAACAGTTGCCCCGTCGGTCCTTGCCTCAACTGGCCCACGACCCTTTCCAATAGACTGGGCTACACGGTCACCGCCGGCGAGCAGTACAGCTATGCGGGCTGTACCTCGACCTCGCAGTGCGTCTTTCCCGGGGGCGTGATTCCGAAGCGTGCGTGGTCGCCGGCGGCGGTGGGAATTCTCCCGTACATTCCAACGCCGAACGTTGATCCCATCGCAGGTACGTATCAAAACAACAGTCACCGGGACACGATTACCGACAATAAGATCGGGGAGCGTGTCGATTTCAACAACCGTAAGACGGGCAACTGGTCCTTCTACTACCACTTCGACGACTCAACGGTTCTCAGCACACTGCCTAGCGGCGGCGCAAGCGTGCCCGGCTTCCCCGCCTCGACGCCAACCCGAGCCCAGGAGTTTGTCATCAGTAACACCAAGGTGATCGGCCCCAGCGCCGTGAATGAGGCGCGCCTGACCTTCTTCCGCACCTCTACCCACCTGGACAATCCGACGGGCGGCAAAGCCAGCCTTGCTTCTCTCGGTTTCGTGACCGGCGTCGGTACCCTCGGCATTATTCCTGATGCCACTCCCGGATTTCCGGAGTATGTGCCCCAGGTCTACTTCAACAATTTCGCCATCGGCGCGCCCTCTCTGATCACGTTCCAGCCGAACAACACCTACACGGCGTCGGATGGATTTTCCAAGGTGGTGGGCAGGCACACGCTAAAGTTCGGGGGAGAAGGCCGCTATCTGCAGATCAACGAACGTAACTTAGCCAGCCAGGATGGAGCTTTCGTCTTCGACGGTACGGTGACCGGCTCCGATTTCGCCGACTACCTCCTTGGGGCGACCACCGGTGCCGGAAATGGATACACGCAGGCAGCGGTACAACTCCTGGATTCGCGCACGCGCTATGGTGGCGCCTATGCTCAAGACTCATGGAAGGCAACCCCTAACCTGACGCTAAACCTGGGGCTCCGCTGGGAAGTGAGCATGCCCTGGTATGACACGCAGGGCAAGATCCAAACTTGGGTTAAGGGAGAGCAGTCCACGGTGTTTCCGGGCTCTCCCCAAGGGCTCGTATTTCCAGGCGATCCGGGCATTCCCAAAACGCTCGCCCCCACCCGATACAACAATTTCGGACCACGACTTGGTCTTGCCTACTCCCCGGATTTCAGCGACGGAGTGTTGGGCAAGATCTTTGGCGGACCGGGCAAAACCAGCATCCGTGCCTCCTACGGCCTGTATTACACGTCGGTCGAGGATTTGAATCTCTTCTATGAAGTAGCGGACGCTCCGTTTGGCTTGTACTGGACCAGTCCGGGTTCTGTTGACTTTTCGGAACCTTTCCGAAATCGGCTCGACGGAGGCACGGACAACGAGGGACAGCGTTTCCCGTTCACTGCCCCGATTCCGGGTAGCCCGGCAAATAAGACGCTGAGTTTCGCAAAATACGAGCCGATGTCGTATTTTCCCGGATACGACATCCATAACAAACTTCCGTACGCGGAGCACTTCAATTTCTCGATCCAGCGTCAGTTGAGCAGATCTACTGTATTGACTATGTCCTATGTCGGTACGGAAGGTCACCGGCTGATCGCACAGACCGAGTCTAACCCCGGCAACGTCGCCTTATGTAAGCAGCTCACAGCGCAAGGGTATACGGATACAACCTCCGGTGCGACGGGCTGCGGGCCGAATACCGAGCAGGATGTCTTCACCCTGACTCCGAATACTGCGTGCGCCGGACCGCCGTGCATCTACAGCACCAGGAACGCTCTTCTAAATCCGAACTATTGCCCAGAAGCCCAGACCCTCTGCTTCGGTTTTGGCAACACTTTCACCAATCTGGTGGCAAATTCGGTCTATCACTCTGGGGAAGTGACAGTCGAGCGCAAGGCGGGTGATGTAACGTTTCTGGCCGCTTATACGCTGGCGAAAGCCATCGATGATTCGTCGGCGTTCGGCGAACTGATCAACTTCCAAAACGCCAAGCTCAGCCGCGGATTGTCATCGTCGGATATTCACCAGAATTTCGTGGTCAGCTATATTTGGCAAATGCCGTTCGATCGGCTCACCCACCGCATGCCAAGGCTGACGAAAGGGTGGCAACTGCAGGGTATCACCCGGTTCGCTGGCGGATTCCCGGTTCAGATGGGAGAGGCGAATCCCGTCGGTCAGGGGCCGTTATGTCCGTCGGGGAACTGCCCGGGAGATGCCTCGCTCGTCGGCAGCCCGTCCACCGATATGCCCAATGTCGTGGGTCCGGTTCACAAATATAATCCCCGCTCTACTCCCGGTACCTTCACCTATTTCAGCCAGAGCTCATTTACCGCAACTCAATGTGCTCTAACTTCGGCGGGGGTTTTGACCGGCCCTGATTGCGGAAGTTTCGGGACCGCGAACCGGCGGTTCTTCCATGGCCCGGGTTTCAATAACACGGATTTCGGAATCACGAAGGTCGTTCCCGTCAGGGAAGCCATGGCTTTTGAGATTCGCGGCGAATTCTTCAACGTTTTCAACCACGCACAATTCACGAATCCGAGCGGGGACATCAGCAGCAGCAGCTTCGGAAATGTCACGAATGCCCGTGATCCGCGCATCGGGCAGGTCAGTGCGAAGTTCATCTGGTAACAGAGCAGCTTCGGCCGGCCGGCGTTCCGTTTGTGAGGCACTTTCACACGGACGTCGGCCAGCGCCGTTGACTCGAGCAACTCGAATCCCGCTGGACTCACCGTGCTAGGCTGTCATCATGAGGGCCCTGCCGGTTCTGCTGTTGATGCTCGCGGTATCATACTTGGCACAAACTGCCGAGACCTATCGCCGAGAGGCCACTCAGTTCGCTCAGCAGAAATCCTGGGATCAGGCCATCGCGAACTATCGCAAGGCATTGGAACTGGAACCGAACGACGCCTTGACCCATTACGACCTGGCACTCACCTTCAAATATAAAGGCGACGCAGCGCAAGCTCTTCAAGAGTTCCAGAGCGCCGTAAGCCTCAAGCCCAAGTGGGCGGATGCTCACTACGGACTGGGTGCAACCTGGTACGATCTGCACGATCAAGCCGCTGCAGTGAAAGAATTGCGCACCGCCATCGGCCTCAAGCCGTCCGATGCCGCAGCACGCCGGCTGTTGGCGCGAATCGATTTGGAGCAGAACAATCCTTCTGATGCCAGAACTGAGTTGCAGCGCGCCATCGCTTCGAAGCCATCGCCCGAACTGTACATCGAGCTGGGCTTAGCGGAAGGACAGCTCGGAAATCTCTCCGCTGCCGCAGCTGATTTCCGCCACGCCCTCGCATTGAACCCGCGCCTCGCCACTCCACATACCTTGTTGGGTGTAATCCTGCGTCGACAGGGTGATCACGCCGGTGCTCTCGCGCAATTTCGTAAAGCGGTGGAACTTGATCCCAACGATCCTCAGGCGCAGCTGAATCTCGGTACGGAACTCCGCGCTGCGGGCGACTTGACGGGTGCGATCACTGCCTTCCAGAAAGCCATCGAACTCAAGCCGGATTTGGAAGACGCGCACTACAGGTTAGGTCTCGCGTTGCGCGCGCAGGGCCAGACCGCCTCCGCCCAAAAGGAGTTGACCGATATTAGTGGCCTGCGCCAGTTCCGTTCACGCCTCGCCGAAGCCAAGATGCTGACTCTGCAAGGCGTGGACGCACTGAAGCAGCAGAAGCTCGATGACGCCCTCACCTTCCTTCAGAAAGCCATCGAGAAAGGCCCTGAACTGCCTACCGGCTATTACTATCTCGCCCTGACTTGGGAGCGAAAGAATGACGCCGCTCAGGCCGAGGCAGCTTTCGAGAAAGCGCTGGAAATCAAGCCCGATTATGCTCAAGCTCTCTCAAGCCTCGGTTTGTTGTACTGGCGTCAGAATGACCGCAGCAGAGCCCTGAAGGACTTCCAGCAAGCCGTAATGGCCGATCCAGACCTGGCGGAAGCACATTACAACCTCGGCCTCGCCTTGTCGCAACTTGGACAGTTTCCAGAAGCGATTCGTGAACTGACAGAGGCCGTGAGTCTTGATCCTCACAATGTCGATGCCAAAGTGCAATTGGGACTAGTCCTGAGCCAAAACAACGATGACGCCGCGGCCGCCAACATCTTTCGCGATCTCGTGCGGCAGGATCCGAAATTCGCCGAAGGACACAATAATCTCGGGCTCGTACTGATGCAATCCGGGAACCTTCAGCAGGCGGAGACGGAATTCAAAGAGGCAGCGCGGCTGAAGCCACAGTACGCCGAAGCGCACTACAATCTCGCATTAGCGCTCCGTCAGGAAGGCAAGAAAGGGGACGCACAACAGGAATTCGACCGGGCGTATCAGCTCGCTCCCGAGTTAAAGAATCTGCCTCTTCCCTGAAGGAGCGGATTGGTTAGCGAATCTCGGTAGCACGGTAAGTGATTGGAAGTAAATGGTCGGGGAGAGAGGATTTGAACCTCCGACCCCCTGGTCCCGAACCAGATTCTATCGCTTGTTGAACTCTATGGGATTGTATAGATCAGAAGCCATTGCTGTTGAATGAGTTGGCACACGACCTCGGGAAGATGCTGATCTTTATTGAACTTTAGTGCTTTGACCGACGCAGAATCGTCTACACCCAAAAAGAAGCAAGATCATCGCCGGGCGCGGGCCGGACAGGCTGTGGCGGAGGAGATCACCATGGCACCCAGATTTCGTGCGGCCATTGGCCTCGCAGAAAGCATCTTCGAATGGTGTCTGAGCGACAAACCCAACCCTGGGTAGCGGAATCTCATTTCAGCATGTCTAGTTCACGCTTGAGCCGGTATAGCTGCAACGGAATATGACGGGCCGAGAAAATCAGCGTGTAATCGTTGACTAGCTCGCTCTTTGCGTTTTGGACCGACTGCAGAGAATCGTTCCATTGATCGACATTCCAAACCACAACATAGCTCACCGGATGGCCGGTTATACGTTCGTATCGCGACATATCGGCGAGTGACGAATGTGCACCTGCACGCCCGAAGTTTGTAATGGTTGTGGGATCAAGACCCGGCTTGTAGACAATTATGAAATTATTGCTGGCTGCTTCATAATCGTCTAAGTCAACGAGATTTCGATCTATGGCCAGGAGCGATCCCGCGTGCATAAAAGGATCGAACAGCATTCCCTGACCCGGGCTGGGATCGAATTCAATAGTGCCGAAGTGAAGGGACAACATCGTTTTATGTGGCTCGATGTATTTGCCAGCTGTCCGGTACTCCTCCAGGGCCGCGCACAAAACCCTATCTCGACGAAACCCGTCGATGAACAGGACCGCTCCTACCAGAATCGACAGCAGTGCGAGATTCATCGCCAGCTTTCTGCCGAATGGTTGAGCACATATCCAAACGACCGTCAAAACTAGCGCATACAGGATCATACGGCCATTCAAGAATCCAATTCCGCCAACGTGTGTGGGCATCACAAAGTAAAAACACAGGCACACTCCCGCCGAGAGCAGAACTGCGTCTGAGGGCTGCACTCTAGCGGTTCTGCGGAAATAAAAAGCAGTTCCAACTGCGATCAGCAAGAGGACTCCATAGAGCGCTGAAGCTTTTGTGGCGATAGGGTCGAAAGCTGGCAACAGTACAACCTGACGCGTCAATGACCAAACCAGTGAAGTGAAGCTCGTGTAGCCCGTTGAGCCTGCGTGTTTGTCTCGAGCAGCAAGGTACCAGACAGAGAGCGGAACCACCGGTATTAGGCCGAATTGGGAATTGAGGATATTGGCACGCCACTTCCAACCCGCCTCACCGATTGCAAGTAGCCCCAGTGTTCCGGACGCAATATAAATGCCCTTTCTGTCTGCCATTCACCCACAAGTCCAGCCGGGGTCGGCATCTTGATTTCACCGGAACATCTTCATACTTCATACGTCTGTTGATAGGTTGATTTCAGGAAGCTTGACGCGTTTACGGTCAATCCGCTTGAGCCGCTGCAATGCCTCAACGACGGCAAATATTGACGAGTTTGCGCATAATGGACTACCAAGGAGGGCGCGAATAGCATCGGGATCTTTCGTTGAAACTGGCATCGCTTTATCGCCACGGTGTATATATTCATAGTTCCCACAAATGTCGTCGCCGAACCGTGTCCAGTAATCGGCATCGTCGACGGCAAACAGAACTCCGAGTTGAAAACTTCCATCCTTTAGATTTATTCCAAATCCTACGATCTCGATCCAGAACTTTCGTTTGGGTTCGCGGAACCATCCAAGTTGTGGATACTTGAAGTACCAGTCGGATTTAGGGTGTAGATCGCATGAGATGACCTCGTCTCCTTTGAACGCCTCCTCCCAGAGTTCACGAAACACAGAGTGGGCCGGGGAGACTTCCTCCGCAGCAGATATCAAAGGCTGATGAAAACCAGTCGGGATTAGACACTGGACGCCCGGTGCCGTGTGAACCTTTGATGACCGTTGACCTACAAAGAAAACGAAATCGTCCCGCCTTCTTAGAGCAAACAGGACGTTCACGCCCCCCACACACATTCGACGACGATAGTTACTCAGCTCAGATGCGTCGCGAAGGAGTCCGTTGCGTTTCGGGAGTCGATCGAGTGCTCTTTCTGGGCTAAAGTTAGTGGCAATCAAAGCACCCTGCATCTCGTGCTCTAAAGCCCCGTATGTCAATCTGAAAGTGAAGTAATTCGAAAGTGACAATGACATGAATTCTGCATCGTTTCTCGGGTCGAATTGTTGTAGACAGTAAACCGGATCATTCGACGCCTTTACGTCCATAAGAAGGGAATCGGCAAACAGGTCCGCAATCTCGTCTTTCCGGATGGTCGGGGGGGCAAACAGGGGAGCCTTGAGACTACAGCACGCTTTCTTAAGGTCGATATTCAACCCAAGAGTGTGTGGTTCTGCAACAATATTTGTTGCTGCCAGAAAATCACTTCCCCGAACTACATACCGATGAAATCCTTTGGCGACAAGCGCAGAGTCTTTGTAGTAGCCATCTAGCACCTGCTTATCGAGTTTCAACTCACGAATCTTGTGAGCGGCTTCTCTAAACTGAACCAAATGTCGTCGCCGACCAGCCTCGCGAGTTCGTGCGTGAACGTCTTCCAGCAGGGACTCGCCATCCAGTTTGAAGCATCTGGCGACTTCTAGAATGTTTTCTTCAACCTCGGCAGAGAAAAACAATTTGGCTTCAGCTAGTGTTTGGCCTGATTGTGCCGTGGACTTGGCGCTCGGCCGGGCACTTCCGCCGAGAGTTTCTTCTTGGGGCAAATAGCTATCAATTTCGCCAAACTTTAAGGGACTGTAAGCGGCAAGGGCAAGCACGTGATCAATTTCCGGAACGTCTCTTATCCCGTACCCGCCAATAAGGAGTCGAAGGAGGTTTGTTCTGGCTGGTTTCCGCCCACCGCTCTCCAGTCTCGAAATTGAGCTGGCATCTTTATACAAAACCCCTTTGCTATAGTGCGAAGCAAGGTTGCTCGCGACCTTCCCGATAGTTAGCCCCTCGGCCTTCCTCAGCTTCCGCAGTTCTCTCCCGAGTTGATTGTCGCCAAGTTGCATGCGTTTTCTTTCAGTCGAACTCCCAAGGAAACCCGGGTTCCTGGCCTCGACGTGCGCGTCAATGGCGAATTTGCTGGCCTAGTTTCGGCCAAATCCCGGCCTTGTCCTGGATGTTCATTGTTCACGCGTACGGTGCCACGATCATTTTGTATCGATTCGGCGCTCGAAAAGACGGGCACCACTCGGAGGCACATGAAGACATCAGAAAAACCTCGAGATGCAATGGTAGTCGCTGCTAATCCAACTTACCAAAGGGTAATCAGCACCATTCTGCACGAGGAGGGCCACCGCTCATACGTTTGCGCCACCTTGCCCGAGTGCGAGGCGATGCTCCAGTCCGACCCGACGATTAACATTGTGATCGTGGTTCTCGATCTGGTGAGCCCAGGCTCCCTTCTACCCTTCATGCGCGTGAGGGAGATGTTCGCTACTTTCGGCGCACTGCCCGTCTTCATCGTGATCCCTATCTCTCGTGTACTCCCACCGGTCGAGATGGAGGCTAAACTCTACGCGCATCTCGCATTTGGGTTCCCCCAGAGCTTCGACAACTTTTTGGACAAAATCAACCTGGCCAACTATATCCTCGGAGTCCGTGGCCGAGGGATAAGCGTCGAGATCGAACACGATTGTTCATCCCCAGTGGCCCGCGGGTGCACGCTTGGGTCGGAGACCACATCCATTGTTATCCATGATCTGGTTCAGCGCCGACATCACCTGAAAGCTGCGTTCGTTCCAACTCTGCTCGGCGACTACCTCTTTCGGCACACCTCAGCGGAAAGACCGGAACGGCTAGATACAATCGTAAGAAACATCTTCCTGTCCGACTTCCATGCATATTGGCTGCGCGAAGAACATATCACGCGCCGTTGGCTCATCACGAACTTTTCTCGGCTCAAAGATGCTGTCGAGCAAGCCTGCGATGCTTCTGAAGGAGCCCTCTCTATGGATTCAATTCTGGCATCGGAAACGTATGCGGGCAAAACCACCGTCTATTATTCGCAAGTACCCTGACGCCTGTCCCATATAAAAAGCGGCCACGAGTGTATCGAGGCCGCAATCGGCTAGACTATTTCGCCTGGGATCAGTTTCAGAGCGAGGCGAAGCGCTTCCTCCACGATATCCAAGTCCTTTTCGATCCATTCAAGGCTGGCTACGAACTCACGCGACAATGCGTGCGGGTTGATGGTCGGCGCGAGGTAGCGCTTTAGAATTCCTATTCTCAGCCTCAACAACGGCAGAGCGCTTCCTGCATAGTAATCCAATTCAAACCCCAGTTCGATCTTCGGGTTGAAGCCCAACTGCCCGGACTCGGTCGCATTCCACAGTTCCTGCAATCGCTTGAGCGTTTCTTGATCGAGCTTAATTGCTGGCTTTCCTGGTTCTTGCATTTACACCTCCTTCAGTTCTGCCGGAGTCCGTCAAGCAGAACTGAAAGAGGTGTACCTGCATTGGAACGATGCAGATTCCGAAAAGTTACGCGTTGAATTGGGTGATCTTACGGTACAGCAGCTAGCGAGAAAAAGGCCGGGAACGCGGGCCTGCTGTTTCGCTCCTCCAGTGAGGGCGAGACGTTTCCGGCTATGACGTGCGACGACTGCCTTACCCCTGTGCAGTTGGGCGCTACATGTCTAATTCATCGATTCATCGTGCAAAATTCGAGCACGCTTGCGGCCCAAAATCGACGCCATCCGCAGTGGGTTTGAGTTTCTGAAGCTCAGACGAATGGCTGTCGATCCAGTTCCTCCACTTAGCTCTGAATCCGAGGTCCTGATTTGGATTAACCTCGTATTCTAGTTGTTCGGGGGCTGAGATATGTGCACCGGGCAGAATCTTAGGAAGGTGAAAAAGCACTGAAATGCTCGGCAGCTTGGGCACGGCATCCTGTCCTCGCTCTTTTCTTATTCGGTCGATCTCTGGACGAAATCTCTGATCCGAATCGAGGAGCCGTCGGTACACTTGGACGGTGAAATCTCCCCCAATCTGATCGAAGTCCGTCATTAGCTTTTCCAGATCGAACATATTGCTTGTCAAAGCTCGGCAAGCAAAGTGTTGCAGTGCATCGTGGTCTCCGTGCTTGGCAAGTGTTAAGTGGGCCACATCTTTATCCTGAGTAGTTTGGGCTGCTCTCTCGTAGTTTTGTGTAACAGCAGGATAAGTTATAGCCAGAAGTAGAATAGCTAGTTTCATGCTTCGCTCCATAAGGTTCTAGTCGTCTGCTGGATGTTGCCAGGGTGCCATTTCTCCTTGCGTCGGATTCAGCTGATCCCATTGATCCACATGTAGTCGACATGGCCCTGTACCGGGATCTGGCGTTGTCATCACATCCTGCTTGTCATGATACCTGTTTTGTAAGTAATCCTCGGGATGCCATAACCCAAGAGCATGCCCGGTCTCGTGAGCTGTAACAAAAGGCTGGCCATTAGGAGCAGGTGTCGTGTTATTACGAATGAATTCGGCTCTCCCGCCGATCGAACTGGTAAATCCCTCAACGATGTGTTGGTTTATATCATAGACGTAGGAAGCCCATATGTAGTGCACCCCTTCAAACTAGACACATGGGGCCGTGTTTGAAGTGATGGTTTGAACGAAGGCCGCACGAGCGTCGTGCGGGGTTCGTCCGTGGAGTCCGCGATGCGGACGGTCGTGATTGTACTCCTCGATCCAGCGCGCGATGCTCAACTTCGCCTGGGCGAAGTTCTGATATTCGTTGAGCCACACCTCCTCTTCTTTCAAGCTGCGATGGAACCGCTCGATGTAGCTGTTGCCCTCGGGATGGTTGTAAGCGGTGCGCCGGTGCGTGATGCCCAAATGGTTCAGGGCTTCGACATAACGGGCCGATGTAAACTGGGTGCCGTTGTCAGTCGTCAAAGTCAAACCCGTTCCACGAGAACCGAAAGGCAAAACCTCCAGCACGGCGCGGTTGATTGCCGCCAGAGCTTCTTCGGTGCGACAGCGCAGACTCAAGTCCCAGCCGACGATTTCCCGCGTACAACAATCAATCACCGAGACCAGATACGCCCAGCCTACACTGGGTCCCGCCCAGACCTTGGTCATGTCCGATTGCCAGACGTGATTGGGATGCAGCGCTTCCACCTTGCCCCAGTCCTTTCGGCGAGAGATTCGAAAACGGCGCTGACGCACTAACAATCCCCGTTCTCGCATGACACGCAATGCCCGCTTGCCATTGATCACCAATCCGTGATGCCGCCCCAACCACCAGACCACGCGACGATAACCATACGCCGGCTTCTCGCCGCAGGCCAGAATGATCTGTTCATCGTGCGAGCGATCCGCGCGGCGGGCGGGCGGTTGCCGCCGATAGTAGAGGCTGGAGCGGCTGATATCTAGTGTCTCCGCCACCAGCTTCGCTTCCTTGCCTTGGGCTACTAACTCCCGTGCTGACGAATGGGCTTGCCCGCAGCTCACTCGCCCAGCACGTTTTTTAAGATCTCGATCTGCAGATGCGACCGGCCCAAAGCCCGCTCCAGTTGCTTGATCCGCTTCTCCTGCTCCACATCGGGCCGCGCGGCTGCGCTTCTCCCCCCAAGCGCAGCCTTGGCTCCTTCTTCCACTTCGTCTTTCCAACGGTAGTAAAGCGTGGGAGCGATCTCGTACTTGCGGCAGGTCTCGGCTACGTTGCCGCTCTTCAGGACTTCCAACACAATCTGCCACTTCTCTTCCGGGGTTCTCTGGACTCTCGGCTTTCTCGACATTCTCGCCTCCTGGCGGAGGCCCCAAGCCTAACTAACTTCCCTGTCCAGTTCTAGCGGGGTGCACTACAGCCCCTCCATTTCGGGGGGCTGAGTATACACGATACTTAATGATTGAACCTACGAGATCACCAAGAGAGCCGCTTCGTTAGTTGCTGAACTGCAACATCACGATAGTGATTCGCAAATGGACCTACTAAATCCATCTTTCATTAGCTCTCGAGATCCCGATTCCGCAATTTTCTCCGCTTCAGTAATCCCGATGCTGTCTGGCGAGTGGATCGGGTCGCGCTCCGGCTCACCCTGAATCTGGATCTTTCGACGACTTTCCTGGGTACTTTTCATCGCCTTTTGGTTTTGGGTCCCCAGTCTCCTAACGCACTCCGTAGTAGCCATCGCCGACGATACCTCCCAGAAAAGCGTTGATCTTAACACCTCTAGAAGTAACATGGCAAAATGGCCGCCGGGAGTTAGCCGCCGGAGCGGAACCCTTCTCCTTCCTCAAGACGTTGTTTACAAAGGGCTTATGGTAATCCTGCCCCTTTTGGAATCTTCGTGCAAGTAGCAGATGCGCTTACTATCGTCCTTTGTTGGCGACGATTTCGCTATATAACGGATGAACATGGACTCTCGCGTGGAGCACGAACCCGGGCTGTCCGGCGATTCGGCAACCGGCCACGACCAATACTTTTGGGTACGGGGACGGGGGAGATTTGACCATGCTTGAGGCCAAAGCCTTGTGGGCTAAGTATGCCGGCATGGCGTACACGGTAGCTGAGCGAAAAGCTCAGCCGCTGTGGAATGGCGCACTCAACACGAGAGATATTGTTAAATTCCTTTAGGAATAGACGAGAGTGTGCACGGGCCCAGAGGAATTGAATGAGCATCATCTTGCAACGGAGATTGAGTCCGGGGCTTGGAGCTGATCTGTCCTGAGATGGAGTTGCGGGTTTTGTCGTTCGTACGACGAAGGTCGCGTTGAAAGACGTGGGCGTGAACCGTTCCGATGAGGCTTTAACCAATCGACCACAGAACGTGTCAATATATCGCGACGGTTTGGTCTCACCGTGGCGAGCTTGGAGGTCACCCGAGGGGAAAGTAGTCTCGTTGACCGGTGCACCCGGTGTCGGCAAGAGTCCTTTGCGCCGTGCGCTGGCGTATTGTACGGTGATTTTGGACGGGACGGTCGAATTTTGCTCTCGTCGCGGCTCGGGCCCAGCATGTAGCATCTCATTTGGTCACCTGTGGGGTGCGCACCAGCTAGAAAGTCTCATGAATGGTCTCAGTCGGAAACGGGGATATTTATGAAGCTGATTTGCCGCGCGGTTGGTTGGGGTCCAGACATTGAGAAACCAAGATCAACGCTGTAGGCAGTGGCGTAAGATTTCCACTTCAAAACAAAGCCGAACTGTACGGGCACACCGGGAGTCAATTCGGACGATGAGTTGTCTGCCGCCCCGAGGAACGTACCTGCCATAGACCCAACCTGGTATGGGGTTAGTCCGCTTTGCTTTCCAGTGTCGTCAGTTGCAACCCCACCAGTGAGCCTGATGGTAAGTCTGTCGTCTCCTCCGTTGACCACCTTTCCCTCGCATTTCAGCCAATGGTAATCGCTAGTATTCCCGCATTTCGACATTACGAATGTGAGACCGTCAACCGTGAGGAACTCCCCGGCATGCGCGATCATGGGCTTAGGTTTCGGACCGGAATTTGGGCGAATTATCACTGGTGGCTTCGGAGTGCTCCGCGATTCAGAACCCGCAACCGGTAAACCCTTCTGCCCCGTCGTCACCGAGGTAGAGCCGTGCGGAGAGGGTTCCGGCTTGCGCGCAAGCCATGCAAGAAACAGTCCTGCGATAACGCTTGCGATTGCTCCAGCAATTGCTCCAGTGACAATGAGTTTTAGAGGCGGTTCACCCATAGGGGTCAAACCCGGCGACGCTCTCATGGTTTTCCCGAAGAGTATGCCACCCTGGAACAATGAGCGCAATGGACCAATTTTTCGAATCGATATCGCTCTTACGCGCGATCACGGCGCACGCTCGCACGCACAAGCGCACGAGCCCTACCCCATGCGCGAGCGGCGGGCCCCCCGGGCCGAAAGTCAAAACAGTTCACTTTTCTGGCGGGAGGGTGAAAAGAAAGAGTAAGATTTGTCAAATAATTTGTCATGATAGGTTCCTGATCCCAAGAGAGGTAACGCTCATGCCGACTGATCCTCGCGACGAACTCTGGGTTGCATCCTTTGATACTTTTTACGACTCGACTTACGCTGAAGCTATAGCTGACAACCTCATTGACCGATGGCAGAGAGTAGATGAGATCACGAGGGCTTTAGTTGCGATCACAGCCTCCACCTCAGCAGTTGCGGGTTGGGCCCTTTGGTCGAAACCGGAATTTCACAATAGTTGGCTAGTGATTTCTGGAATTGCTGCACTCCTCGCGATTCTCCATGCTACGCTCGGCGTGGCTGGGCGCATTAAGGATCATGCGGAAGACAAGCGGAGGTTTTTGAGCCTGAGTCGTGACCTTGAGACATTTCGGTATGAAATGCGGATAAACCCTACATTTGACATTGCTGAATTCAGCAAGAGATTTCTTGAGTTTCGCAAACGTTATTCTGACGCGGCACAATTAGTGAAGAATGACATTGCGGCAACCCATCGACTGGCTACAGCCACACAACTCGAAGTTAACCACAGGCTTGCTTCCGAGATAAAATAGTTCTGAGGTATAACCCAATGATTCTCGATCCGGATCGCCCGAATGATGACCCGTTGAAGAAATATCCTCGCGTTCCGCCGGACCCACGGCCAGAGCCGAAACCTCGGCCACGTTGACATTCTGGATGGACACGCACGACTGTCTTTCAAAGCGAAAGACCCTTCCTGCTTTTTTCAGCATGTCGATGGTCGTTGGCCGCTCTGTGTGTAGACGCGCCTCGCACGCTCTCACACTCCGCGAACGCGCGCATGCGCCAGCGCACGAAGGCACGAAGCCCTTCGCGCCGGGAGCCCTGGGTCAGAGTTCAACGTCAAGACGTCAAGACCAGTTCTGTGGTGGGGGAGGCGTGTAGCATTTTCCCCTCCGTGCATAATACCCCCCCAACCGTTTGACGGGGTAGTGTATAGACGCGGCAAAAGTGCTACACCCCCCTCTCCACTACCACGGAATCGGGTTTTGACTTTGGCCAGGGCCCGCCCGCGCGTGCGTGGGGGGCTCGTGCGCTGAAATCGCGCGTGCGCGCGAGGGATGGTAGCGTAGACTCCCACCTATGGACGGCCAGCGATGAAACAGGTCAGGCATGAATTCTCAGCAACTGACTATAAAAGCGCCACACAGGACTACCTGGAAACTTGGAAGATTATCGATGAGGTTTTGTATCGACTCTGTCGGGATCATCCGAAGCACAGCGATCTTTCGTCCGTAACGGCTAAGGTTGTGATCATCGGACGTACATATGCGACTGGCATTGAACGTCACGTTTCCACGAAGGGCAAGCAGGGCAGTTCGATATCTCAGGTTGTGGAACTATTCTTCACTCGCCGCATTGAAATTGATCAATGGCTTGGAGGTCTGGTGCAAATTACAGAGCCACTCACGATCTCCGGCATTGAGAAGATCTTAAATGTACATGGCATGATTCTGAATCTGTTGACCAAGCTCACAAAAGACGGAGAAGCAGCGCGGAGTTTCGTTTCCAAATACATGCACTTCCACAATCCGGTTGTACCTATTTATGACAACATCGCCGATACATTCTTGCCAAAGTTTGTGAGGTTGCGAAAACACCAGATTATTTCGGTAGAGCATGCTGACGGAACCTACGCGGCGTACGTGTCCCGCCTTTTCCTGTTGTATGACTTGGCCTCAAAAAATCTGCCGGTGACAGTGAGACTGTTGGACTACTATTTGATTTGGAAAAAAGAAAACGGGCAAGCAGGCTTGGCGATGCCTGGACGCTAACTAGGACTCTTGGGTAATGCTTTTCGCAGATAAGACATTCTTCGCGGATGAAGTAAAACGGCGCTCGAAAGTGGGAGGCAATAGTTTTGTGCATGCTCTATTGCACTCCACTAACGGAGACGACGACTCAAATGATCAGCCTGAGCGATGCCTTGGGCCTTTTAAGGCTACAGACGCAACGTGGATTTGTCGTTTGCCTGATAGGTTAAGAGATGTCGTCTACGAAGC
The DNA here is from genome assembly GCA_963711365.1 of Terriglobia bacterium. Lineage (GTDB taxonomy): Bacteria > Acidobacteriota > Terriglobia > Terriglobales > Acidobacteriaceae > Sulfotelmatobacter. Next base: position 68,134 of record CAVQDY010000009.1, read on the forward strand.
GTGTGAATCGCCGGGAGTGCCGTACGAAAAATCCTTTCGGCAGTATGGACAGTTGTACACGATTGCGACATTTGCTGGACCCTGGCTTCCAGGTCAGGTATCAGGCTGGGACGCATCCGGCGAAATTACCAAGTTCGTTACATTCTCACAACTGGTGCATCCAACGTCCATCGGTTTTGGCAATTCTGCGCGCCTCACTTTCAATTCGAATGGAGAATTCGTTCGTGCTGACCCTGGCCCATGTCGTGGAATAACCGAACACGCTTTCACGATCCCGAATCACCGAAATTGGCTGGGCAGGACCGACTGCGAGCAGATAAGGCTTCTATTCGAGAAAGCAAGATTGGATAAACTTCCTGATAGAGTGGCTCGCGCCAACTGGAACCTCCAGCATTCGGTCTACCAATATTTTTTTGAAGTTAGGTCGCTTTTTGTCGTCATGGGACTTGAAGCCTTGTTGCACACTAGCAGGCTGCTGAAAAATTGATTTGAAGTGTGTTTTTCTTGTGTTTTCTCATCTGAGATGAGGTCTAAGTGCTCAGTTTCGGTTGCTTGTACGCTCTTGGAGCTTGATTCCGAGTTCCTCAGGACACACTTCGGCCTCGACTTACACCGCAGGAACTGCAGCGGCCAGGTTTCGTATGCGCACCAGATTGTAAGCCGCGCAGGCGAACGTAAAGATCCAATCCACCCGGCACACTCCGCGATGGCGCACTTTGATCAGGAAGATTCCGACTCAGAAATCGAAGAGTAGTGAGTTGAACTAGGCTCCCGATCCGCCGGAGGGAAGCTTTCTAAAAGCCAGATATGCAGCTGCTGACAGGCTCATGCCACCGAGCATCTTCGAAGCCAGGGCCCATGATTTGGGGTAACAAACGAAATCCTTGTAGAACTCTGCCGAAGTACTGGTTAGAAAAGCACCTAAGAAAACAAATCCGCAAAACCAAAAGATAAGGGACCGGGGAGGCGAAAGTTGGAGCAAATACCGAGGCTTTGCAGCGATAACCGATACAGGAGGAGTTGGCGTCGTTAAAGCCTTTCCTGATCCTCCCGATGAGGTTGATTCCTGGGCTTGTAAATCAACAACTAGAGTTGCCAGGGTACTTTCAACAGTCCGTTTGCACACGATTAACGCTGAATGATCGGTCGGCCCTCCTACTCCCGTGCTTCGGATGGCTGAAGACGATCGCGCTGTTGCGAAAAGTTCGGCATCGTGGAATCTTCAAGGTGGGATGGGTCTTCACTTTCGCGGCCGCTGCCTACAACTTGGTCCGCATGAGGAATCTGGCGATGCAGGCGAAATAAGCCGCCGGTTGCAGTGGGCTCGCAGGACCGAAACTGAATCCGCGGGGCACGAGCGGATGCAGCCAGAACCCTTCCCGAATCACAAAATCACTGAGATTAAAGAGAACCTAAGTCGCGGAGCTCATTTTTCCGCAGCCTGCTAGGGCTGAAGCTCCATTTGTTGACCGCGCAGACAGGTGACGCGGCGCAATTTATCGCAGGGCTAGGACCGGAAGGAGATTTCGATTCCGCCAACTCGACACTTATGGAACTTGGAACTCAGGACCAGTGTCAAGGAAGCGCACCACTTCTACCCTGGGCTTCACCGCGGAATTTCAGCGGTGAATCTGTTGCGGTCACCATGCGCTATCGCATCACTGCTGACGGCTCAAAAGACGGCGGGAACTTTCATCTTTTCGCCTATTCTTTTGCCTTGGATAGCAACAAGGTAGTGCGCAGCCTCAGCCTACCCATGAATCGCGAAGCCTTGATCTTTGCGGCGACCCTTGTGCCCGCCTCGAAACCCTGATTGAGCACCCCGCCCAAATTGGGGAGTTGAGATGTTAGCCAGCTTAGCGTGTTTTCATCAACGCTTCCTCCGAAACCAACGTCATGAGCGATCTATGGATCGCTTATGGCACCTCAGTACTTTGATCACTCTCACGGGCTCCGAGGGGCGCCTGCTGTTGCGCGCAGCTCGTTCCTGCCAATCTTCGCAATGCGACTCGAATTAGTTCATGACGATCAGAGACGGGCGGGTCAAAGGCGGTCCTTGCACTCAGCGGTCCGGACGAAACGATCTCGTACTGCAACGTTGAAAGGCCGTCTGTCGCAAAATCCGTGCAGCTCGTCCGATCATTTTCGACATCAGGCACCGATGCTCGATCTTGAACCCGTTCCCGGGCGAAGGTCTCTGCGAACTTTGCGTAGGTCATAAGGCTGCGGCGAAAGTTTTGCGCGTTGTCGAAGGAAGGCAAGGTCCGGTTGTGCGGCAAACATCGATATCGCCCAGGGCGATGCTCGATGGATGCGCCCCCGCAATAGCACCGAATGAAGAAATCGTCATCCTCACCGCCCCATCCCCAATAGCAATTCGAGTAGCCATTGAGTCGTGCATAGTCGTCCGAACTGCTCATGAAAACTCCGCCCAGGTATTGCGGATAGGGCATTTTGTATCCGAACTGCTCCGCTCGTCCCGCGAGATGTGCTATCGATTCGGGCGATGAATAGTCACATGACTGATCCATAGGAAGCATGTCTACATCGTGAAAGCACATGACCCGAGCGATCTCCTTTGCACGGGAATAGCCAACGTTCAACAGTTGCCCCTTGTTGAAGGCAAACTCGTCGCATTGTTCAACCACCACAATCACAAAGTCTCTGTGCTTCAAAAATACTTCAAGATGAGGCACAAACATCCTCAGATGGTGCTCACGATTGCGGTACGGGACAATGACTACAAAAGGCTCATTCATAGTTGACGATTTGATTTTGATCGGGCGTGAAAACCATCCGATGTGCAAAGAGGAAAGCTTCTACAGAATCACTTCTGGCAGCAGGACCGATTGAAGGTTCGAGGCTCCTACAAACTACCCGCGCGCAACTCGCTAACAATATTCGTGCTGGCTCGGACCGCGAGAGCCATCATCGTTAAGCTTGGATTTTGCCAACCGGAGGTAACAAAGCATGATCCATCGAGAACGAACAAATTCTTGGCGTCCCAACACTGATTGAAGGGCGACAACACAGACGAAGATGGATCGACTCCCATCCTCGCGCCACCTAGCTCGTGAACATACTGTCCGGGAAGGGTTTGCCCCCGCCACTGGATATTCAGTTGGGCAATGTGACACATCTCCGCAATACATGCCTCCGCATCAGCCTTCAGTTTTAATTCATTTTCTGAATACTTGAACTTGATCCGCGGCACAGGAATTCCCCAAGCATCCAAACGACTCTCGTCGATCTCAACACAGTTCTCTTCCTGAGGTATAACCTCGATGAGAGCGTTCAAAAACCAAGAACTGCCTAGGTGAGAGCCCTTAGGTCCCCGGTGCGCTCCTCCCCAAAGTCCATAGCCGCGGAGAAAATTGTCGCTCACGTCGGTGATGTTGCGGAACCGGGGAATCAGAATCCCGTGGGCGCCGCCGAGGGGACAGAGACTCGATTCCGGCATGTGCGGTTCCACTGTACCGGCGACCCCCACGACCAGATGATCCATCAAGCAACGTCCTAAATACCCCGAGGAATTTCCAACGCCCCGCGGATGTCTCTGACACTTCGAATTCAACAGCAACCGGACAGACTCGATCGTCGAAGCGCAGAGGATGACAATGCGACCAAACACTTCACTTACCGCATGCGTTATGCGGTCGATACAGGTAACTCCTTTTGCGCGGCCGGTTTCGTTATCGATGATCAAACGTGAGACGATGGAGTCTGCGCGGATTGTGGTTCTTCCGGTCGCGAGCGCTTGAAAAAGTGTATTGCTGAGGTTGGCGGTGGGCCGCCATTCTTCAGCTTGCAGATGGTTTCGCTCATGCTCAAGAGGCAGTCCCCGGGCAACGATTACTCGTCGGTTGGTCCATTTCGATTCGATTAACGTCTGAAGTCTCACTTCTGCTGCGGTGAGAGGGGGCGGCGGAGCAAAGCATCCGTCCGGCAATTGATCAAGATGCTCTCGGGAACCTTGCACGTGGAGATATTTCTCAACTTCCTCATAAGAAGCCGCGAGGTCGCTGTGCTTCAGAGGCCAACTCGTTCCGTATCCGTCTCGATCTGCCGCACGAAACTCATAGTCGGAGAAACGCAGCGTGAGCCCTCCCCACGTTAGGCTTCTGCCTCCGACCTGGCGACCTCGAATCCAGAGAAAAGGTTGCTCACGGCTGCAGGTATAAGGATTGTGAATATCATCGACAAAGAGTTCCGGATTGGATAACCAATAACAACCGTGCTGAGATTGCACTGGTTGCCTTTTCGCTGCTTTGAGTCTGCGCTCATTCGTCCATGCTGTTACGTCATGGACCTCTTTGGCCTGGCGTGTTGGGCCGGCCTCGAGGACTAGCACCTTGAGTCCCGCCTCTGAGAGAATCTTTGCGACCCATCCGCCGGTCAGGCCAGAGCCGACGACGATAACGTCGTAACGATTGATTGGATTCGGCTGGAGGCCTGCTGCCTTCATAAGAGGGAATCACTCTCGAGATTGAGCCACTCTCGCTCCGAGGGTGTCAGTGCCTCATCAAGCACAAGAACGTCTTCTTTGAAATGGGCGGGGTTGCTGGCCGAAAGAACAGCAAAGGTGTTCATTGGGTCGCTCAGTACGTATGCAAGTGCAACCTGGGCAGTCGTCAATCCTTTGTCCCGAGCCAGCTTGCTCGCCCGCTTGAAACGCTCCACATTTGTCGCCGAAACATATACGCTGGGCGCTTGCGAAGTGGCTCTTATAGACTGCCGAACTCCACAATGCGTTTTGTCTAAGAAAAACCCATTGCCAAGGCAGGACCACGCGAGCACTGGAAAACACGTTCTTGTATACCAGTCACGCTCAGCCGTTTTTTGCGGCCCAGCAAGGGTTTCGCATCCCAGCCAAGGCGCGCGATTCCATATCGCCAGCCCATAGTGGCAACTCGAGCAACTCAAACTTTGAACTCCGCGTGATTTTGCGTAAGCGTGGGCACTCAAAATCCGAGGAAGTCGCCAATTCGATACACCGAAAGCGCATATTTTCCCAGAGGCTTTTAGTTCGTTGAGAATATCCACCAACTCCCCGACGGGAATGGCTGGATCGTCTCGATGGAAAAGCGCGAGATCAATCTGCTCGACCCCCAAAGCCCTCAAAGATGCATCAATGTCTTTGGATAGCTCATCCCTATTCAGCCGATTGTGGTCTGTGGGATGACCGCACTTGGTGATTATCGTTATTCGGTCTCGGAGACGCCGCTTCCGGACCCATCGACCCAAGCAAGCTTCAGATTTTCCATTGCCGTAAATCCGTGCAGTATCAAATGCACAACAACCGCATTCGTAGGCAAGATCAAGCAACCGGTGGTCTTCGGCCGAGCCGACTAAGTTCGCAGTGCCTAAGACAATCCTCGATATTGGCTTTTGCAGCCCAGGCATGTTTCCAGGCTGAGCCATCTTGAATTCTTGGGTAGCCAATGGATCTAAAGCGTGTGAACAGTCGGACAAGCAGCGCTCATTCATGGCGGGGCATATTCCAGCCACTATCGGAGAATGCAGTTGCAGAGCATTGCGGGGATAGGACCATGTTTCGAAATTTACTGGTGAACAGCCTCGGCTAGCGAAGGATTTTTGCCGCGCGCAGGGATGCCCAGAAAATAATCGCGTAAACTCTCGTTCTGCGCAGTATCGACGACTGTCCAAGCAATCGCTAAGGCACCGTCGCGAATTGCCTGGTCCGCGCTCGCTGATACACAATGGGCAGCAAACTCAGGTTGGTGGTTTACCGCTGGAAAAGAACTGATACCGATATAGGGATGTATGCTCGGGATTTGGCATGAAACATTTCCCATGTCGGTAGAAGCACCGATGGGTTCGAAGTCCCTGGACTTGCCGTCAAACTTCCTCCCTAGCAATTCAGCATTTCGTTTGTATAGAGCAACCAGCCGTTCGTCCTGGTGCATTTCAGCATAGGGCTTGTCACCACCAGTTATGCGTAACTTGCATCCTGTAGCTAGAGCCCCTGCTCTAAAACAATCGTGGACCCGCGAAGCCAACACCTTCAACTCTTGAATCGATCGGGATCTCAAGATGTATTTTGCCGAGGTGTAGGCCGGAATTACGTTGGGAGCGTCTCCACCGTGTAAGACGATTCCGTGGATTCTGTCGAGGCTGTCAATATGCTGTCTCAGCAAGCCGATCCCGCACTGCGCGAGGGTGAGAGCGTCTGCGGCGTTAATTCCGAACTGAGGGGACGCCGAGGCGTGGGCGGATCTCCCCCGATATTCAATTTTGTAAGTAGCAGCTGCCAGATATCGCCCCCTGACTGAGTCGTAGGGAGCGGGATGCGCCATCAATGCCATGTGAGCGCCCGCAAATGCACCTCTGTCCAGAAGCAATATTTTCCCTCCCGCGTTACCAGCCTCCTCTGCAGGAGTTCCTAGAACGGTTACTGTAATTCCGAGCTCGTCCACACAATCGGCAAGTGCTAAGCCTGCACCTGCGGCAATGGCAGCGATGATATTGTGGCCGCAGGAATGGCCGATTTCTGGCAGTGCATCGTACTCGGCACACAGAATCACGCGCAGCGGCCCCGTGCCCCGGTGGGCTGCAAAAGCAGTCGGCAGGTCGCAAATTCCTCTCTCTACGTCGAAGCCGCCGCTGGAAAGCATATCGGCCACCCAAGTTGAGGATTGGAGCTCCTCAAAGCCGATTTCAGGGTTGGAGTGGATCCGGTGACTCAGGGCGATCAAGTCCGGCAGTCTGGCATCAACGGCTCTCTCTACCTTTCCTTTAGCGTTCGTAAACTACTCCTGATTGACAAAACATCGAGAATACAAGCGCGAATACTGCGCTGACATTTACTCGCGCTTATGATTCACCCACCTAGTAAGTGGATGTACCAGCAATAGCCTTCTTGTCGCCTTCCCGCTGCACAGGGCATAGTAATCGGTCTGGTCGTCTCTGCTCAGCAATGCTAAACAAGGAAAACGTCTTATTGACGTACTTGACCACTCCATTTATTCCCGCTACATACTTCCGCAACTCAGGTGTCACCTGAGCTTCAACAAGTCGTGCATGCCGGCTGGCATCCGGCATCTCAAAACGTACATAAAACCACGGTTCGCCTCGAACGAACACCAGGTCCTTGGTGATGTCGTGCCATTCGAAGGCCCAGTTCAACGGGCGTGGCCAAACCTTTATCGGAATTCGGCCTCCTATGAAGACTCCCGGCCATGCAGGTTCGCGATAATGCAAAATAGGAGGTAGTTGAGTGAGGTACACCGCTTCATCTGCGAGAAAAGTGTACGGCGTTCTGATTTGAAAGATGGGTCGCTTTGGGTGGCGCCATTCTTTGCGCCCTGCAACAACGGTGATCTGGGCCAGCGAACGAGGCTCCATGCCGGACTTTTCGCCAGCCACATCGACAAGTGTGGCTTCACCTCGGTCATCGAGTTTGAGACGAAGATGCAAGTCGAAAGGGCACGGCACCTCAAAGAGACGAGACTCGTGATCAATCACGGAAGGGCAAAAGGCGACTGACTTGCTATGTTCAGGAGGCGGCTCTGCATGCTTGAACGCTTTCGGCGAGTACCACAAGAAGTTCGCATGTTCAGTTTGCAGGAACCAACCTACTTCCGCGACATGGTTCTTCGGAGCAGCCGTAGTTAATCGTCTGAACTTAGGTAGCAACATAGAGAACACCTCCAATGCTTGCGGTCATGAACTGACGAAGCGTAGAGAAATGACTGACTTCGTTTGTACTAACGACGCCGGACGGGATGCCTGCCTGTAAAGCAGAGTTCTGGCGGATTGGCACCGCTCACGAACTGAAACTCAATAGCGCCAGACACTGCGCGCAATGAGCTCAATCTGCGCACGCAGGCGTTGCCTCTGGCAGCAGATTGAGGTTCGCAAGCACGTGCGCAAGTCGAGACCGGTTCTCCGGCTTCATAGGGACAAGTGGCAAACGATACCTTTCCTCTATCAGTCCCATCATCGCCAACGCAGCTTTAACTGGAACGGGATTGGTTTCAAGGAAGTTCGCTTGCATCAGCGGCCACAATTGGGCATTTAGTTGGCGGGCGTCTCGGTAATTTCCTTCCAGCAGCAAGTGAATCAGCTTTGTCATGGGGCCGGGTATCTCATTTGCGGCGACGGATATCGCTCCGACCGCCCCAGCACACATAATCGGCAGAGTGCAGTTGTCGAGACCTGAGAACACCTTGAATTCCTGTGGAACCGCCAACAGAATTTCCAATTGCTGGACGATATTGCCGGACGCATCTTTCAGGCCGACTATGTTTGGTATCTCCGCTAGCCGGGCAACCGTGGAAGGTTCAATCGAAGAAACAGTGCGGCCTGGCACGTTGTACAGGATTACGGGAACCGACACCGCCTCGGCTAGTTGCCTAAAGTGGCGGTAAATGCCTTCCTGGTTCGGTCTGTTGTAGTAGGGGGAAACGGAGAGAATACCATCGACACCCAAGTCCTGAACTTCACGAGCCAGTTCCGACGCCCTTTGTGTGCAGTTTTCCCCTAGTCCAGCCACAACAGGAACACGACCCTTGACCTCATCCAGAACCGTGATAATAACCCGCAAATATTCTTCGCGCTCGAGTGTCGATTCTTCTCCCGTAGCACCGCAAGGTACAAGAAAGTCAACGCCACTTCCAATTTGAAGTTCGACCAAACGTCGTAGGGATTTTTCATCGACCGATCCATCTTGAAAGAAGGGCGTGACGAGTGCCGTTCCACAGCCGATTATGTCTCGCTGCATAATGCTACCCTCCATCGATACACCGGCTAACTCGAGCGTCCTGGCGGGACTCCTCGCGAAACCGAGAATGGCGTTGTTCGCACACTCTGCATCGCATACGTCGACCAGCGGTTCGTGAGGTCTTAGGCCACCTACTCAAGAAACACTCGGACATTCTTGTTGCGGTCAGGACTTATGTTGAAATCCAACGATCTCAGCGTGTTTAGCAGTGTTGGCTCTTCGGCCCCCGTGCCTTCGCGATCTATTCTATCGGCCAATTCTTGACACTCCTGTGGCGATAACACGCCGAGCAGACTCATTCCTTTGCGCAAAAAGTCGACAGGAAACTTCAGATTAACCTGCTCTTTCCCTGGCTCGTCGACAGCAATTCTGAGGAATCGCAACGGGCCAGGCGTGGACACCCTGTCTCCAGACCCTTGCGACTTCCCAGCACGGGCTTCCTCCAGAAGTCGCTCTGCAGTTTCCAGAGAGATCTTCCGGGACGCCAGAGACTCCAGCACATTTTTCTCAGCGGTCGAGATCATTTTGTTTTCTCCTTGCCGCGTGAGCCCCGCGGCCTGGTCTAGTCGCATATCTGCTTCCCGGCGTTGCGCCCCCGGCCACAGCAATACGACGGCGTAGTGACGAAAGGAACGCTAGGCTATAGCTACATTGGTCTCCCTATTTATTGGTCCTTCGCGGTAAATGTTAATCCCTTTCGCGCGGAGGGCCTGTGCCCCTTCTACGAGCGTGGGCCATGCCTGCAATGTTGACGCGAATTGTCGAAGAAGATCGCTGAATCGGCGCTGGCCCTCGTTCAACCCAAATGCCTGCTCTAGATCGGAGGGAATTGAGTGGTCTCGATCATTCAGTGAGGACAGAATCGCATCTCTAATCTTCATAATATCCTTAGCCCAAAACGTCTGCGGAGACTTCACTTCTCCCGAGATGCTTTCCAGCCGTTCTATCCACGACACTAACATGGGTTCGACCGTTGTCCGAATTTGATCGTTGAGATCATCCGCGGACTGCCGGCTCAACTCCTGCAGGCGGGAACCCATTGAACGAATGAGCTCGGCTCGTGAGGAACCCCTGGCCTTCTCTCCGCCAATCAAGAACGCTAATGTCTCGCCAGTCATAAATCTTCCCGCGCGAGTTACTGCTGCATTTCGTGCAAATTGCCGCGTTTCTGCTGGCTGATGGAAAATAGCCCGAGGAATCACAGTGAACAATGCGCCCGGAATGCAACTACTCACCAAGGAGCCAAATACTAACTCCTCCCCTCGCATTACAGGCATAAATGGGGGCAGCAACGCGACATTGTCAACTCCCATGCAATAGGAGTGACATTCAAATCGGTCGGACAGGCTTGACTGCCGCGTCCCGTAGAGAACCAGCCGATTTGTCAAGGCGGATTCATAGACCACTTCATTTTCGGTAAGACGCGAGAACGTTTCTGGCCCTAATAAGAAATATGCCATAGGATCGTCAAAACCAGAGTCACCAACGATACCCATCGAAGAGGTCACGACATTGAAGCCGCTTCTCGCAATCTGCCTTAAACGACGAGTTGAGACGGTCGAAAGGTCGATTAGCCAATGACTGTCATCGCTGCGAAGCACAATGTCTTCATCAATGTTCAAAGCCCTTTCGTGGAGTCCAAGAAGGTCTTCCTCTATGAACTGGCAGGCACTAAGAGCCTCGGGAGAACTGAAGAACCAACTGGAGAATGGGCTCGATTGGAGCACCACGTCCTCGCGCGAGTCCGGGATTTGGGCCAGGCGAACTTGTACGTCATCGTCCAGGTACAGAAAGCATGAGCCTGAGATCCCAAGCAGGATCGTATTCCTTGAGGAGCCTCCCGAAAACTGATATCCGTCCGGATTGCTCAAAGCAAACTCAACAACATCTTCGGGGAGTCCGCTTTCCGATGCCAACTTCTTCGCATAATGCAACCGTGACTTTTGGTTTGCATAATGAATTGTCAAACGCGGATCATGGTTAAAGCCTGCAATAAGCGTTAGGTTAGCCTTCTGCATCTCCAGTGATTCGGAATCGTCAACCACGAGCACTTCTATTTCGCGTCCAAACTGCCAAACATTGGCCTGCAAACCTCGCAACAGTGTTTCTAAGCGCTTGGGTCTGTTTCGAGTAGGAATACCAATCTGGGTGATGACCTTTTGCCGCCGAGCATCGCTTATGCTCCTAACGATTCGGTTTCGGATATCGCTCATTGAGAGCAACAGACCCTCTTGTATTCCCTGCGCCAAAACCGACCGCCATTGGGGCTCCATTTTCTTGTCGTTCTTGTTTAGTGTCATCAGGCGAAGGATGTGTTCGTCAACCGTAGCGAACTCCGTGCACTTTGCCGATGCCCACATCGTCGCCTGGGCCACTACTGAAACGCGGCCGGTAATCCGATTACAGAATACCTCTCGGCCTGAACCTAACTTAGTCCGGGGACCAGAAAAGAACTTGAACTGTTCTTCTGTCACTGCCATCACACTCACTCGCTACGGTATACGGCGGCACGTAAGTTGCTGGGACCTGTTTGCGGCAGGCATAACCAGATGCCGCAGGCTGACTCTCCAGAGATGACTGGAGGCATCGGCCCGTTTGTGGTCGCGCATTTCATAACACCCAAATGTTCCGGGCTCGAGTAAACACTAATGATTACTGCAGTTCAGAAACTGGAGATTCCAAGGCAAAGGCATACGAGAAGAAAAAGGGCTGAACGAGGCTGGCTTCTTCCCATAACAATGGAACCAGACCAAATTGTAGTCTCCGGTACTTCCTTAGCTCTACCATCGCCTGCTCAAGCAATACGGTGGCCACCTCGGAATGGCGAAAGCGGATGGGAGTTACGCAAGTGGCTTCTGCGAAGGCTTTGCGTGACGTTAGGTCGAGCCAGATGTCCTTGAAACCGGTCGCCCATAGGCCTGGACCTGATGGGCCCGCGACCACACTGACGAATCGGCCATCATAGCCAAATCGCAGCACATCGCATCCATGTTCGGACAACCCTACATGTCGCTGCACTCGAACATTTGATAGGACACCGATGTCATCAAGATAGGCCTTAGTTAGACCTCCTTCTCCTGAGACTTCACACCCAGAGATGGCAACGGTCGACCAATCTTCGGTGCTATGAGCATGACGTGCTACTGCCTGGAAGAAAGCCTTCGGAACTAGCTCATCTCGTTCGAAGGCTGATGTAACAATTCCTGACGGAAGGTATCTGCTTGCGACTCCTTGCGGCTTACCCGCAACCGATCGAAACAGGGAGACTTGAAGTGCAGGATCGAGTGTAGTTAGCCTATCGGCAAAGTGGTGTTCCAACGCTCTGCGAATAGCCCCGATTCGCGCATGATACACGTCCTCTCCGCTTTCTGTGAAGCGTATCTGCCTTACGCCGTGCCTGGGTGGTCGCCACATCGCTGCAGACTGATGGTGGGGTAACTGGAGCAGGCTTCCCTCATCGAGCGTCGAAATAATTCCGAGTTTCGGGTCGACTAAGTATCTATCGGCACGCTCAAGAAATGCCTTCGCGTCCACGTCCTCGAATTCGTAGTCCGCAAATGGCCAATCCCCTGCCTTTCCGTCCGGCCTAGTGTCGGAGAGACAGGGCCATCTGCCAGCCGAAAGGACCGGCCTTTTGCACACGCTCAGACTGGCAGGGTCGAGATCATAGTGCAACCACTGCTCTTCCCGGGTGAGAATTCCTGAGTGAATATCCAAGAGATGTTGGACCAACAGCCTCGAACCAATCGCAATGCCCGCCTTTCGTTTGGAAGCTGAGATGTCTGCTGTCGAATCTTGTGGTCGTCGACTGAGATCCAGCAGTCTGCCTACAGATTCCTGAGACTCGACAAGACCGACAGATATGCTGTCGTGCATGGCAAGCAGGTATAAGACTCTCGCGGAGGCCCCCCTCAACCTGAGAACCTTTTGCAGCAAGCCATCCTGGTTTCCGCCATCAAGACCGAGAGCTATAGCTTTGAATTCCGTAAGTTGTTCGGGCGAGAGTTCTTCTATGCTCTCAATTCGTTTGATAGACAGCCCACGGTGCTCCGCATTGCAGCGTTCAAGAACGTCGTCAATGAGTATCCGACATTCCGAATTCCCTGGTACGCAAAACGTCTGTTTGAAAAGCCCTGCTTCCAGACCGGCCCGGACCATCTCGACGACAATGTCAACAGAGCCCAATAGCAATAGTGGTTTCTGCTGCGCCGTGACAAACGTATCAATTCGACTTGGATCGAAGGTCTCGATCCGCGAAAGATATCCGTCCGCGATCGAATCACTCGATGAGATTTGAGTGTCATGGCTCACTTCGTGCAACATCTTGGCGGCCCGCAATGCATTGAGGACTTGATTGGCAATTGTTCGCCTAGGTTCGCCTAACCGATGGCAGACCGAGTCAATGTCTGATCGTCCATCCAAGAAAGGCCTGAGACGTTGAAACCATTCCCACACTTCATTGCCGCGGATGGGAAGAAAGCTGTCAGCTTTCCGAAAGAGTATTCCTTCCGGAGTGGGTACGTAAGTTACGGAATGGTAGAGCCGTAGTCGCATGAACTCAAGCCCTCATGTACCGATCTTCCGCTGCTCCGCCATGGACGATTCGCTCACACTCCTGCGCAACTGCGTGGGAAATGCTGGACTGTCGAAATGCCGTTAGCCCGACGCGGTTCCAATGGAAGAGAATGATGGGTACGAGGAACTCTCGCAATCCACAGCCAAGCGCACCATCGAAATAAAGCCTGCTCAGCTTGCGACCGCACGTTTCGAGGGAATTCTTGTATGCCAGAATCAAATGGGCCTTTTCTCCGTCATAGAGACGGAAAACTCGGTCGGTTCCCGCTGCGATAGTCTTTTGCACCAGCGTCTGCAGTCTCAGATATCTCTCGTCGTCTGTTCGCTCGAGCTTACGTTTTTCGGAAACCCGCTCAAAAACGTCCCAGCGCTCAAAAACATCCAAACCCGTGGCTGATAAAAGATGAAAGAGAAACGACACGGAGAGGCCCTCTGGGATAATGGGGCGTTGCAGTTTATCGTCGCTCCCCGCCCATGCCATTAAGAACTTGCTGTCTTCGCAGAAAAAGTCATGAGCGGCCTCAATCCCATGGCTGCCTCCGAAAAGCCGCAGTTCCGGCTCATATTGCAGAATCCTGACCTCTCGTCCGTACTTCTTGAACTGATCCATCATGACTCGTTCAACTTCTACGCTCGCTCCAGAAGGTACACAAATTCGCAACCGAAGAGCCGCGCCGAGAATATCTCTCTTACAGAGCCACCACCATCGAAGCTGTGGATGTTGGCTCGTCAGCTCCTGAAGCGTTGGGCCGATCTCCGTGAACAGCGTGGCAGTCTCGTTTCCGTTATCGGCAGAAACCCGGAAATAAAGCCAGGGGGCTGTCTCTCCGCTGTTTACCGCTAGCTGATACAAAAATGCATCAGTTTTCTCCACAATTGCCGCAACATTCTTCTGTTCCAGAGCCGACCGGCTTCCGCAATGAGTCAAGAGGTACTTGTTCACACATCTCTCCAGGTCGGTACAGGACGTTCTCTTGCCTTCGCGCCTCGGATTCTTATTTACTCGCACTCCGATCATGCTCCTGAATGTAGTGGGCTTGATTCCAGGTGTACTCAAGATAGTTTTTCAATCAATCGCAACGAGTTCAGCGCAGGTTGAACCAGACACCCGAGAGGATGAGCGGAATCAATGAAATGCTGGCCAGCACACGTCCACGCGTAGTTGCTTTTTGTTCTCTATCCCAGCGAAATAGTGTGCTTGCCACTCCAGCACAGGCGAGAATGAATAAGATAATGACTACAATCTCCCGCCAATGAATGACCAAGGCATCGCCCTTTACGAGCACTCCGTTGAACGCTGTTACCAACATGGTTGTGGGTAAAAACTGGGCAACCCGCTGCGCCGTAACGGGCAGGCTTGCAAGTGGTACTGACATCCCTGACAGAATGAGTAGAGCCAAGAACAGGATTTGGGACAACATGCTTGCCTGCGGGAATCCGTCAGTCACGCTAATGATTACAGCACCGAAGGCCCCAAGAGCGAGCGTCGCTAATAAAGCAATCAGAAACAAATCCACCGGAGCTGCGCGGAGCGGCATTCGATAGACACCCACAGCTAACAACACTTCAGAGGTCCCCACCAGCAGAGTCAACACGCAATCTACAATCAGCCGGCTAGCGAGAATCTGTAGAGGTGTGACTGGCGTCAGCTGGTACGACAGCAATGTCCCGGTTTCCCGCATGATCAACAAATCTCCGCTGATCCCATATATGCCGTTGGTGGTTGCCATCAGCACAAATACTGGACCCAGAAACGCCACAATCTTCTCGGGCCTTCCAGCGGCAAACAGACTCATGTAGACAAAGAAGAGCGCCATCGGCATAACAATCATCGTGAACAGGCTCGCCTTTGTACGCATGTAGAGCTTCGTGACATGCCACGTCATGTAAAGCGTTGCTTTCATACCGCGCCCCCTTCTACAGTAAGTTGGAGGTATGCACCTTCCAGCCCGCGACGAGTGACTCGTGCTTCGCGAAGACGAATGTCGGTACCCACAACTGCCAGAACCAGTTGCTGAAGCATGCTTTCGCCTTTATCTCCCACTAAGACATAACTGACGCCATCCTCAGTTTGGGCGATCTCATGAGCTTCACGAACTCCGCCAATGGAGATGAGCCGTTCACAGGGAAACGGATCGCTCAACGTCACTTCCAATCTTTCCGCATCGCCAAACTCTCGAACTAAGTCTTGCGGTGAGCCAAGTGCAAATAACTTTCCCTGCCGCAATATCGCAACAATATCGCAAGACTGCTCGGCCTCTTCAATGTAGTGTGTGCTGATCAAGACCGTCCGCCCATTGGCTCTAAGCGTCTGAATAAGATCGATCAGCTCGTGACGAATTGCGGCGTCAAGCCCTGCGGTCGGCTCGTCAAGCACCAGCATTGTCGGGTTCCCAATTAAGGACCTCGCAATTGCCAATCTCTGCTTTTGCCCGCCCGACAGCTTCCGAAGCATCGTCTTACTCTTATCGCTCAAGCCGACTTGCTCCAGCAATTCGTTTATAGAACTAGGATGCCGGTAGAATTTGCTGAACAACTCCAAGACCTCTCGGACGCGCATCGTAGGCTCCATGGGAGTGTTTTGAAGAAGTCCGCATAGTTTCTCTTTTATAGATCTCTGATTGCGGTGAGGATCGATCCCTTCAATCAGAATCTGGCCGGCGGTTGGGCGTAGAAGCCCGCAGATTAGACGAATCAGAGTACTCTTCCCTGCGCCATTTGGCCCCAGTAGGCCGACAATTTGCCCCTTCGGGATCTGAAGGTTGATGTTATCTATGCCGACAGAGCCATCCGGGTACATGAAGCAAACGCCATTAAGGGAAATTGCGGGTTCGAGACAAACTCTATGCGAGCTTATCAAGTGTCCAGGAGTGATGGCTAAAGCCGACATGATGGTCGATTCCTTTTGCAGTTATGGAATGTGTGTATTCAGTCGCAGTAAGCAATGGAGGCGGGTAGCTGCTTAGGTAGATAGAGCTATAGCGCTCTACTCAGCGCCCGCCCGCGTTTGAGAAGAAACAGATGGATTGTTTTCCCTGTCTTTCGCCGGCCGGCCCAAAAAGAACTCACCGACCGGACTTTCTCGCCAATAAGACGTGCCCACAACTTGGCAGAATTTGGTCGAGCTTCCACCACCAAGAGCGCAAGGGGCTAACCCCATCGCTGTAGCAACCAGATACATCGTCTGGTAGGCCACACCAACGTTCTTCAGAACCAGTGCGTAGGCCATCGACTCATACTTCCAGTTGACACGAAGAAATCTTGCGGCTAGCACGATAAGGACATGGGGTTCCCCGTGCAATCCGCAGGCGTGCACCGCCTCGGTCAGAATGTCCTGAGTCTGCACCGTAGGACTCGAAACGTGTTCTAGCCCATGCGACACAGTTTCATATCGATACATTCCTTTAGCCAAGCCCTCACACCTGTTCACCACAATATAGAATTCAAGTTCGTGGAGACCGCCGCCCGAAGGGTAAGGCCGTGTGGCAATCTCGTAGTTCCCGGATCGGACGAATTCTTTAACGCGCGCAGTCCGGTATAGGAACTCGCTCAGTTCCGCAAAGGTAATCGGACTAGACCCGTGATTCCTTAACGAGCGCCGGCTTTCGAGCACCGAAGTGAACGATGCCTCTTGCTTGACGATACTCTGAAGATCGGTGGGCTGTAGTTTTATGATCTCGGGTTTCCTTGGCTGCTTCACAGCAGGTTCGACCGCGGCGTGCCCGCGAAGCGGAAAGGTCGCGCCGTAACGTCCCACGTGACGTCCACGGCGGCTTCGCGCGTGAATTAATCGGTCGGAGAAACTCCAACCGTGCGTCTCGCTTTCCCCGTTCTTTTCTGTGACGGAGCGCAATGCTCCGATAACCATCAGCCACCCCAGAAGTGGCATCACGACTTCTTCCGGCATATCTACCAGCGTCACTAAATCACAGAGGTCGATGGGCATCATGGCCGCGCTCACAATGGCTCGGAGTTGAGTCTCTCCAATCTCAACGACGGCTCCAAATTCCACGCTTTCAATCAACAATGTGGTACCGCGTCGCCGGATGAAAGCATCCTCGGTCAAGACGAACTTGTCAGAAGCGTTGATTGCAATCGGCACTATCGGTGTTTCCCCGAAATTGCGTAGGCAGGCAATCCTCTTTTCATTTTGCAGCAGTACCTGCTCCACCAAACCCTGGCGCCACAACCGGCTTATCTGCTCAACTGGTGAGAGCTGACCGGTTTCATTGTTCTGTGTGGTGAACAATTCAAGCAACGAGACGCCTTCGGCCTCAAGTTTCGAAAGCATTTCGGCCAATTGTCCCTCAGGAATTCGGAATCTGAACGTCTGCCCTTCGTAGGCAAGGGCCCATTTGCCATTGTCCCTGGTAAGATCCACTCCCTTAGCTAATTCCAGGCGAATTTGTGCCATCCATTGAAGCGGCCACGACTCGATACCGATAGGAGACGCTGTTGGCATTGCTTAGGATCCTCACTCCCCACTGTTTGGCATAATCTCAGCAAAGCAGCTGAACATTGAGCTGGGGTCTCCACTCGCATGCAATTCGCGGGCGACTCGGGTGGCGGATTCTCCATAGACATCTTCCGCAGCCCGCGAGATCAGGTAACATGCCAAGAAACGCTGATAAGATTGCATTCCTAGCTGATTCAATGTCTGGTACACGAGGCTAATGGTGATTTGCCAGGCGCGCAATGCGGGACTGCGATCAAGAAGCTCGATCGTGCGGGCATTCGAGTGAGATTGAAGACTCAATTTTGCCAACTCCGCTGCTTCTGCGACTTGGTATCGGCTGTGGCTCAACCCTTCAAACAGATCCCTAAGGGCATTTCGCACTAGCGACACGAATTCATCCATCCTGGGCAGCGGATTGGTTTCGTCCGTCAACGAGTCAACAGTATCTTTCAATAGTTTCCGAACCACCTCACCGGAAGGCCCTGCGTATCGATTCGAAAAGTGATCCTCTAAATAACCGCCTGGATCTGCGGCGCGCAGGAAACCAGCTGCGTGAGAACTGAAAGAAAGATGCGAACGCAACGTCTTCCGATCGGCTACCCAAACAGTCGCGATCATCAGCTGCATTGCGAGCGTATTCCGCTGCCACGATCCGTCCCGAATCAGTTTGAGCCAGTCGACTACCAACTCCGCGCTGCGCGATAGGAACTCGCGTACAGCGTCTTTCAAGTTCTCGTGCCTTAAGAACAAGCTATTAGGCTCGTTGGCGTCGAGGTCCACATAGTTGTTTGGTCGCAATGACACTGTCGAATCTTCCATCCGCCCTTCCCATAGCGCCAACGCCTTCACGTGATTCACATATTGCCCCTCGTCAACTGATGCTGACGACGGGTGCACAGCCAGATACTCGCGTATGTAAGCCGCTGCACACGATTTGTCATGCGCCCGTACACCAATAAGTATGTTCGGCCCCCCGAGCCAATCCCGCTGGAAGTAGCCTCGGAACCCTGACTCTCGTCCACGGATCATTTGGAGGGCAGGCCAAATCCCATCGAGAACGAGCGAGTCTTTGCATTTCTCGTGATAATAGATACGCATCCACGACCAGCTTGGGCCACCTACTTGATCAGAACTCACTCTCTGCATGACTCGCACGCGACCTCGTTTCCAGGCGTTTCACAGACTTCGTGATCTACTGCCGACGACTGATCAGAATCGACGCATACGTCGAATACACACTCCAAGGGCCGTTCTCCTTGCCGCTTCTTCAACGCTGACCAGTCAGGTAACACTTCCTCTACATACAGATGGCTAACCACTTCGCCTAGCAGATCTGCAAGAACACTGACAAGAAACCAATTGCCGAAGTGTATGTACTGCGGTTTGTGCAACGTTCGATTGCGTTTACCAATTCGACCTTCAGCTTCACTGATACATTCTTCGAGAGTTCGAGCTCGCACGAACACTTCGTCAGGTAGCCCCACTTCCCTCTGCCAGCGTCGTATCCTCAAGATGTACGTGAAATCTGTCTCCTGGGGGTTGCGCTGAGGTAGCGCCTCCTTTGACACGGACCATGCGCGTCGGCGAATGACGCAGTTTCCGAACCGCAACCGTGGAAAGGTTGTGACTTTGCCCTGCGATTCAAATGTAGTCTTCCATGAGTACGGATCGAATGGCTTGTTTAACACAGGATCAGCCGTTCCCAGACTCAGGAGCAGATATTCCAAGGGAGGTTCGAAGGGAGTAGCCATCATTCCGAAATTGACCGGTATGATCTGCCTCCCCGCGGCACCGTCAGTCACAACGACTTCGCCGTCTATCCCAATCGTCAAGTAAATATTGCTCAGGGAGATGAACCGGGAACCTTGGGTAAGATCGTTTGCATAATTAATCGCACGTTCTGTTACAGACGGATGGATGTTTATGTTGAAATCAAACTCGGCAAGTAACTCGCAGGGCTCTCCTTGTTTCCAGATACGTGTCTGAAGCACACGGCGGATATCCGGTATCACGCTGGCTACATCTTGGCGGGGCAAGTTGTTGTAAAAGCGTAAGGCTGCGCGTAACGGCCCACCGTGGAGTTTGTTCAATATGATTGTGTGGCCGCCCTCATCGTCCACGCCGAACTGGCAGTAGGATGAGAAGCACACAACGGATCCGGTGACTTTGGCTAGCCCAATCTTTTGAATCCTGGCGACCCAGCGCTTTTCTTCAGCAACCCGGCGAAGATCGATTTCATCGACCGCGCAGCTTTGAGTAACGATCAGCGAGAATTCACGACGTAGTTCGGCAAGCTGCTCAAGACTATCCAGATGGCATGGGTTCGGCGTGTAGCCAGACGCCGGATTGAGCTGCGCTAAGGGTGTCGCAAAACACACTTTGTGATAACGCTCGGCAAAATGCAAAAAAGAGACGGGTCCGCCGCTAAACTCAGTCTGCAAGACATGGCGAATAGTCTCCCGAGCGGATGAATTTCCGTCCAACAGAGTCGAATGAGAAGACAGGAACTGCTTGAGATCCCCTAACTTGTCGAAAATCTCGTGGGTTTGCGAAACTCTTCGAACTGGCGTCTCCACACAATCCTCGTAGAGCAGCAACCCATCCCACTTGGGAGGGTGCTGGACTCCCAAAACACGAAATGCCTCATCAACTGCTGCTTCTGTGGAGAGGATTAGTCGAGGCCTTTCATCGGCTGCGGCGCTTGAAAAACGCAGAACGAGGGCGCGCACTTTCTCGAGGGATTGGGCAACTCTCACGGCGATAGGCGAGTCGATACCGGTCAAGAACTCTTCCAAGGCCCGGAATCCGTCTGAATTGTCTTCCGCTAAGGGCACTTTGTGGACCAGGAATCCCATGTTGATCAGGTTTTCCACGTAGGATGAGGCCTGCTTCTGATCGTTTGACCAATGACACAAGGTAGAAATCAACTCACCGCGAGGCACTGGTCGCTGCTTGCGGGTAAGGAACTCCGTTATCTGTTCGATCGCGCGAGACTTTACGATATTTACAAATGCCTCTTCGGGTATTCGCATTCGCTTGGGGGATGGATCGGCGAACTTATGCCTTAATATAAGGAGAGTGCCTTCTTTCTCGACGACGGACCGGCTGAGGGATATGGGCACATAGTCTCCCAATTCGGTATGCCGCCCGGCATAGTCGGCCAAATAAGCAATCACAGTCTGATTAATGGTTACCCTGCGGCGGATTCGCTGCCATGGCGGTTTGACATGCTCCGGATAATTTGCGGATGCATCGTGTGTGGAGATCAGGCTTGTTCGTGTAAAGCTACTGAAAGGGCTCAACTTAAGGGCGCAACGGCTGTAGTAACGCATCAGAGAGCGTTCCGTCCTGCGGCGGCAGGCAATCGCGTCACCTTGCGGTCTTTGGAGGTACCCCTGTAATTCGAACCAAAGTTGTGGACTCGCCAATGCGAGCGCCTTGCAGAATTCGCGTTTCCGTAAACTCCGTTTGAACAACGACCTCTTCGCGGAAAGTTCCGAGCCAAAAACGCCCTCGCCGCTTCGAATCAGCGTTTCACGTCGTCGGCGGCAATCGAGCCAAGTTTCCAGCGCTGTCCGTTCCTCCTCTGACAACTTGTCTGGGACGTTGGGGGTTTCAGAGCATGTCACGTTATCCTTCGGCAAGCGATCATTGAAAATATCGCGACGAAGTCCAATCAAGTCTTGTCTTCGTGGGCCGGATGGCATCTCTCCGATGACTCTGTGAAGAGCACTCAGCAAGTTCCCCGCCAGGCTTCTACAGAAAGCTTCCAGATCGAGATATTGGTCGATGAGCCCCAGAGTGTCGGTAAACACGAGTTTTCGAATCACTCCAATAGATACTCCCGCCCTCCGGGTAACTACGAAAGGGAGGACACTAGGACCGGCCACATCTTCGGAGCGGTCGGAAATCAATTGGATCGCAGGGTCGAGCATTTGCTTCGTGTTTGAGGTAGCAATCGAGATTTGATCATCCACAATACGCAGGTGCGTCTTTCAGATCACGGATAGGGGTGCGGCACAGGATTGGGTGCACTCCGATGGCTATTCTTGTGAAATCCATTCACTCCAATAGCTGCATCCAAGCGGGGAAGCCCCTCGAGTCGACGAAGGTGCTCTCCCCAAGTCATCGGAATAGCTCCTGTGATCAGTACTTTGTAAGTGTAAAGTCCAGCCAAGGACTGCTCAGGGGCCGTCTGATCGACTACCAGCACGTCGCTGCCAGCATTTCTAATCTGCTGGACCACACGTTGCATCTCTTGCTGCAAATCATTTGAACAGAGCGGGCGCGCACGACACGACATCTCGTCGAGAGATGTAGTGGATCCCGATGCAGTCAAGAAATCCAAGTGGCGCCCAGATTCAGGAAGACAATAAAATAGCGCATGATCCATCATGGTGCGTATCTTGCTCGGGTTCTCTGCCAAAACCGAGGCTCGACTACGAGTGGCTCTGTCCTTCATCTCGATTGTGTACCGGCAAACGACGCCGCTCAGTTCGCGGAATGCCTTCTTCGTTGCTTTCCTGGGATTAAGGTGCGAGGCAGCGATACAAACAGCATGGGGCAATCCTTCATCGTTACGACGTGCCACGAGCAGAACCGTGGGAATTCCAAACTCGGTCGTAATATCAAGGGCCGTCATCTCGAATCCATCCAGTTGCAGTTGCCGACAGTGGTACCGCACCTCCGGGTCATCGCAGTCCATAGGATCGAGCTTGGGCCGCGCAAGCCTGGCGTACCATGTAAGGAGAAAGGCATCTCGTTCAAGTACCTCGAACATTCCATGAAGAATACATTCCTCTGGGCAGCTTCCTACAGCACAGCCAATCGATCCTTCAATCACAAAGAGGGGGCCCTTGGAGACTCCATGCGAGTAGAATCCAATTTGCTGGGGAATTAGGGCGGGCTTCTGGTTTGCGAACGAGTAAGCCCAAACAAAATCCATCTCTAGCTGATCACTATAGGGAGTAAGAAGATTTGGATTTGCAATGTACTCGCGTTCCGAGTGCAACCCGAAGAGTTTTGGATTCACCGCCAGCTCGGGCAATGAACAAATGCTCGCGTGGACGGCGGGCTGGTACGCACGTGGACGAAGGCTAGCGTACCGCTCAAGGCCTTCTAGCACTGCGACCGTACGTGCATGATCATAACTATCGCAGAAGCCAGAACACGGCTCGGGTTTACCTCCTTTCGAAAGAGGCACTGCCACGGTAACCACTGCTCCCCGATTTAGTGGCCAGCTAATTCCGGTATCGGACAGAATGTTAGCCCTGCGACCAACATAGATATCCGCCACATGACGAAGGTCTTCGAGATTGCGGAGACGGTCTTCTTCAATGCCCGACTTGGGGCGACTGGTGAGGTTCAGATGTGCCCGCTCCGCCGAATCCAACGATGGTTTGCAGCATTTCGAGCACGACGGATCCAGTAGTAAGGGCCACTCCTGGCCGGTCAGCGTTCGCAGGTCCCAGTAGTACACGCTTTTTTCCGTGCCATTGCCGTGTCCAGACTCTGTTACTGCGCATATGCGCTCCGCCGCAATCGACGCTACTATCTCGGCCGTCAATGGTGTTATCCATGGGTCCCGCGTCAGATCGGAGAAACACACTGAGGCGATTTCGCTGAATTGACGCGCGGTCTCGCGCCCGCTGAAATATCGGCCCGCCCAGCAATGCAGACAACCCGACTGTCCTTCCCTAATAATAGGCCCAATGACAACTTCGCCTCCATGTACTTGGACATAAAACCGGTCCATTTTCCAAATCTTGCAAACACTCTCCCAGTGTTCAAGCCGACCCAACTGACAACCGTCTAAGCCAATAACCGCCAGGTCGCCGGCCCGAACTCCAATCGGTACGGCAGCCTGGCCCACGTGGTTACGTCCAAGGCGCATCTGCAATGTGGTATACAAAGCGTTTGCGATCGCGCCCTTCTCAAAGAAGTGAATCATATAACGTTCTGTGCCTGACGATTACAGCAGCACTAAGACGCCAACAGGAGCACTATCCAGATTCTTCTTCCTAGCTGGGTACCATTCCGTCCGTTCGTTTCCTGGCTCGAAGCACTTCCTACTGTTGCCACCGTTGTAGAGAGATACCGCTTGTTATCGGAACAACGAGCTACACCCCAATCGATTACAGACTCGATTGATAGGAGCAGCACCCGTAGTAGCTGACACTCGCGCCCAACTCCGGAATACCGAGGGTCTCTTCCGACCGCAATTCGTCGACCGAGACCTCGGACATGCTCAGATCATCAAGCGACAGCACATCAAATGGATTCGCTTCATACTTTTCGTTCATTGTGGTTCTCCTTTCTGTTTTGCAGGTTGTCGGAACATTGGTTTACTGGGATGGCCGGGCACCTTCGGCCCGACACTGGTAAGCGTCTGGAGTAGTTTGCGGCATCCGCCCGAGGCAGCGTAAGGCGTATTCGCTCCGAGCCAGGAAACGAACGCACTCGAATCGCAGTCGAACGAACTTACAGATAACTGTTTGAGAATTAGACCGAAGGACTACAAGACGGTCAGTAAGCTTCGTCTATACCTTTGAGTGGAGTGTCGCGAACTATTTCGGTAGATGTCGTCGACCCAAGAGCGAAGCTGTCACTTTTATGCCGCGATGTACGGATCACCTTGCGGGGCAGGCTGCCGCCATTTGATCGGCGATTCGGGGCACACACGGCTCTGACCACGAACACAGCGCCCAGCAAAATGCCTTAATCCCCATTCCCCGTTCGGTGATGGCATCCTAGACAGTACACCTGAAAGCCGTCATTGACCTTCATCATGTTCGATCCAGAACAAGATCAGTCTGCACCCCTACCCATGAATCCGTTCGTCGCTTAGACCAATACTCGCGTTCCAACAAGGAAGCCAGTTTGTCGGCGTCGAGCACGATCAGAATGCCGTTCTTTCGGCGAACCAGTCCCTCGTCTTCCAAGAGACGAAGAACCCGGCTCGTGTGCTCGGGTGTAACCGCAAGCAACTCCGCAAGCTCCCATTGCTTAAGCGGAATACTAAGCTGCAAGTTCGTTCGCGACTCAGCCGTTCGGCTCGTGGAAATGATCTGGTGCAGAAGCTTGACGAGTCGATAGTATGTTGAGTGCGAGATCTGCTCAACAAGTCTGTTGAAATGACTCATCTCTTCTTCGGCGAGTGCCCGGTGCACCAATTTCGAGAACTCGGGATTGGAATCCAGCAATCGGCCAAAATCAATAGCTGGCACCCGGACGAGAGAACAAAGCGTCGCGGTCTCAGCTGAGGCACTGTACTGTTCACCCAATATCACAGACGATGCGCCAAGCAAATGACCCGTATGCCTAAGGCCAACAATAACCTCTTTGCCCTTTGAGTTGACGTACAGTAGCTTAACTAAGCCGGATGTGACCAGGTAAATTGAGTCAGCTACTCTGCCTTGTTGAAACACTTCGACTCGTGGGGAATATCGAAGCGGAGAAAATGGCTCCAATATCTCATTCCAGCGTATTCTCGGGACGGTGCGTGACCAGGCACCAACTATATTAGTCTCTCGGGTCGCCATGCCTCACTCGTTTCATACATGAGCTATCGACGCCGTGGGGCTGCGCATGCCGCTCGCACACGTATTTGTATAAATATCAGGGAGCCAGCGACGAAAGATAACGCCCCTTGAGACCAATGCTCCGGATTCGGTAGCCGAGGGAACTCTTCACGCGGCGAACCTACCGGTAAAGACTTCCTCTACACAGAAGTATGAAAGCGATTGCGCCAAACGCTCTGAGCGCCTCACCTCTTCGTGCTTCCAGTACGCCCATCAGCAACAACGGGCACTATCTACCTAACATCCCTTGTGTGACCGGGTACTCTGTGGCGCTCGACTATGCCTTGATCGCAGTCTTTCGACTGCATTTGCTGCTCGTTCGTTTTGCGAGGCAAATCAGGAATGCACGTGTCGGCGGTGCCAACTTCTGCGTACGATTTGGAGGCACTTGAGCGAGACTCGGAACCGTTCCAGAGAAGGCGGCTTCACCCTTGCACGCACTCGAACCCCGCGAGTACATGCTATTTAAGCCCATGATCTTTACCGCAGGCTCGTTTAACGCACACCATAATAGTCTTGGGGCTAACTTAGTTATAGAAAACGTAAATCTGTCCGGAATTTTAAATTGTGAATATGCAAGTCGTTCCAAAGGTTGAGTCTACGCCACATCTCTCGGCAGGCACTACGGACTGTCTGTGTTACGAATTCAGGAATGCGCGTCAGGATTATTTTGAACGAATGTAGAAGTGACGCGTAGCTCTGACGGGATTCAGGGGGTTTCAGCATGAACGCGTTCCCTCGCTGTTTGTTGGATACCAGAACATGTCTGGCGCTGTACCGACGAACCTGCGGCCCTCCTGGACCGCCGTTCCTTACGCTAACGCTGCCGGACTCGCAGAAACTCCGGAGCATTCCTCCGAACTACACTCAATACTGTAGAGTGCTCCGAGGTGGGCCTGCGACTCCTTAAGCGACGCTCGATCGCCGGACAACTCTTCGTCCTCCATTGCACGTCATTGAATCCCCTGGCAAACGCCGCCTAAATAGGCGCCGATGGGTACATTCGAAGCGATGAGCTGAATTCTTTGTCAGCCTGCGGCCGATGAGCCAAGACCCGTTATTCCTACAAACGCGAGGCGACGATGACTAGAGCTCGACTTAACCTTTATCAATAGACGACAAGATCACAATCAATGCGCGCGGTCGTGCGCACGACTAAGAATGTGCCCATTGTTAGGTATCGGAACGGGTTCCACCGTACTGCGTGTACTCTCTCGACTTGGCCCAATGTTTCGGCATCAGAGGCGTCCCTTATGGCGGCAGCCTCCCTATGTATGGCCTCGATCGACGAGCATCCGGGGCGAAAGGGTCTTGTCGGCCCGATTGGTGCAGCATCCAGAAAGAGCTAAAGTGAACTTCGACAGCGTAGCTGATCATTGGTTTGCGATTCAGGTCAAAGCGCGATATGAGCAGACGTGCGCGCAGATATTGCATAACAAAGGCTATGAACAGTTCTTACCTCTTGCGAGGCATGCATGTTCAACACCCGATTCATTCACCGCAGCCAACAGTTCTCCGTTATTTCCTGGGTATGTGTTCTGCAGGTTCACAACGAATTCAAGAGGGCTGATATTGACAACGCCGGGTGTCATTCGTGTGTTGGGATACGCAGGTGTTCCCAGTTCACTCGACGATGAGATAGCGAATCTTAAGCTATTGGCCCTCACAGGAAGACCTCTATATCCGTGGCCCAATGCAACCATCGGCCAACGCGTTCGGCTGACGGCGGGACCGCTGCGCGGCACTGAGGGGATTCTGATCAAGATTAAGGGCATGCACAGGCTGGTGTTGAAGGTTGAACTTCTTCAGAGATCGGCCGCAGTTGAAGTCGATGCAGATTGGGTAGTCCAAGCCTGTCCGATGCCGCCGCAACGATCTGAGCCGGCTGCCTGACAAATCGTGTGCTGCGGGGACCACAGCATGTTGAAGCCAAACATGAAAATTCATTTGGTTACGGTCGTCGGTAGTCATCTCGGCCTCCATTTGGGAATCTTTGATCAAATGCTCAGACATTACAAAGAGTCGGGGATTGACTCCATATTGGTCAACGTCCAGCCCGAACAATTTGGCGATTCTTTTCATAAAGCGGTGGCGCGGATAGTGAAAAGCTACGACGGACGGATTGTCAGTGTGTTCATTGGCAAATGGTCTCAGTTTGTTAATGCATTCTTGTATCAGCATACGATGGCACAGGCGCCGCTCGATTGGTTCCTTCTCGCGGACACCGACGAGTTTCAGGTATATCCGGATGACGTCACGTCAGTAATCAGGGCTGTCGATGAGGGCGGATTCGACTATATAAACGGATTTGTTGTTGATCGCCTGTCACACGATGGAACGTTCGCTGATGTTAAGCCTGATATTTCATTGTGGGAACAGTACTCGTTAGGCGGCCTGATTACATTTCCGCTGCTCGGCGCGAACATGCTAAAAATCGTCGCAGCTAAGGGCTGGGTACGAACTGCGCCCGGACAGCACTTTGCTTACACAGGGAAGGGATCCCCTGCAAGCCAGTGCTATATACCGGTGCATCATTTTAAGTGGACGGCGGGCTTACTCGACCGATTACGCGATCGAGTTGCATACCTCAAGAGGACTAACGCCGGACTTTGGCAGGAAAGCGATCGCTTCATTCAACATTGCGACAGCAACGGTGGCAAGATCGATGTCAATCAGCCGAGCTTCATGTTAAGTGAAAGCGGCAAGGTTTGTCCTCACGAAGAGCTGCTTAAGACATTCGCTCTCGAGAATGCCCGCCGGATGCCATTTCCGCCCTGAGGTTAACAGGTCGGTTAGCCTCAGACATTCCTCCGACTACGATCTGCAATGGTCTACAAGTGGGAATGCATTTCGTTACTTGCGTGATGGTGACAGCGAGTCCAACACGGTTAGGGCTCCTTAAGAGAAGTGTGGAATCGTATTGCAAGCAGACCCATGATCAGAAAGAGTTAGTGGTGGTGGTATGTCAGTGCGACGATTACCTGGGCCACGTAACGACGTATGTGCGTACATTGTGCCGGCATGACGTACGGGTTGTATTTCAGCCCACAGCGATCCCGCTCGGTGCACTCCGCAATCTCGCGCTTGATCACAGCGACGGCAACATCGTCTGCCAATGGGATGACGATGATGTCTATCATCCAGAACGCATAAGCGAACAATTGAACGCCATGTTAGCGACCGGTACAGAAGCCACCTTTCTTTCACACTACTTGCATCTATTTTCGGACACTTGTCAGGTAGCCTGGTGCGATTGGACAAGACTGCAGATAGCCGAAGAGCCCGGGTTGCCGGGAAGCTTGCTGGCTCGAAAGCAGGCGTTGCCACGATATGCAGATCTAGAGAGGGACGAGGATTCAATGCTTCAGCGGGAGCTTCTGCGTAGAGGCGTTCCTCTGACCGTCATCGAGGGTTCTACACCGCTTTATGCCTATACGTTCCACGGCGCTAATCTGTGTTCCCGGCGGGATCATGTACGCACAGCGGTAGGAACGGCACTGGGAGCAGCGAGAGTCAGAGAAAAAGCTGCGATGCTGTTTACGACATTTTGCAGCCTGGGCTTTGCGCCGCCCCTTTCGATTGTCGACAACCGCGGACAGATTGTCCTGCGATGGTCACATGAATGGGGTTCGCAGATCGGAACTCCTTAGCGTACTCCCGACTGCCAAATGTCCGCATTTCGGCACAACGGGATTGGACCGACTGACGATCTGCACATAACCAAAAGGATTGGGACCGGAAACAAGACTTGCGCATCAGCTTAGTAACTCAGGATAGCAGATGAAAGCTCTAATCTTGGTAGGTGGGCTGGGAACGCGCCTACGCCCCTACACTCTCGCAATACCTAAACCTCTCCTCCCTTTGAGCGGGAAGCCTATTCTCCAAGGGATCATCGAGCGATTCAGAGACTCGAATATCTCCGAAATCATCCTCGCAACCGGCTATCGCGCTGAGTTGATTCGTGGCTTCTGCGGCGATGGCTCTCGCTTTGGAGTGGAGATTAGCTATGTGCATGAGTCCAAGCCTTTGGGAACGGCAGGGCCGCTCTCGTTAGTGCGAGGAATGATCGAACCCGACGAGCGATTTATCTTAATGAACGGCGACATCGTGACCCAACTCGCGTTCGACCGTTTCATCGATTGTGGCGTCGCTAGAAATTGTGATTTAACCGTTGGTTACGCGAAGAGTGCTTACCGTTCCCCTTTCGGAGTCCTCAGGGTTCACGATGGCATGATCCAGGATATTCATGAAAAACCTGAGTATCTCTTCGCCGTCAGCGCAGGAATCTATCTTGTGAAGGGTTCCGCGCTAGCGTTGGTGCCTGACGGGATACGCTTCTCGATGCCGGAACTGATAAAGAAAATGATGGAGCGAGGAATAGGGGTTGGTGCATATCTCATTGACGAATTCTGGATGGGATTGGAATCCTTTAAGGATTTCAAACAAGCCCTGAAGGAGCTTAATAAAGCGCTTCCCTCCTTTCAGGGTAGCAGTTGGCAGACAATCTCAAGCCGGACTGTTGATGAGAATGCGGATTCACCAAACTCCCCGGGCCACAGAACTGTGGACCCATTCGAGCGCCAGCGATCCGAGGGTATACATCGCAGTAGTTGAGGGAGGGGCGGTGAAGTCTGCAATCTCGAGCATTGTAAAGCGACCTGAGAGTGCCCCAGAACGAACGTTACTGATTATCCATGCCGACGATCTCGGGCTGACAGACTCGGTGAATTTCGCCAGCCTTAGCGCACTGCAAAAGGGGGCGATCAGTTCGGCCAGCGTCATGGTGCCCTGCCCAACGTTCGCGAACATAGCGAGATGTCTACGAGACCGTCCCGATCTGGATATCGGAATTCACCTAACGCTCACCAGCGAGTGGCCTCATTACCGCTGGGGGCCTGTTGCTCCTAAGCACAGTGTCTCTAGTCTGTGCGACGGAGAAGGTTACCTGTGGCCGGATTCGCATTCGGTCGAAATGCATGGTCGCTTAGAAGAAATCGAACTAGAAATTCGCACACAAATTGATCACGCGCTCGAATGCGGAATTCGTCCGACTCACCTCGACGATCATATGTTTGTGCTGTCGCAGTATCCGCCCTTTAAGACATTGTATGAGACCATTGCTAGCGACTACGGCCTTCCAGCACGGTTCGTGACTCCGGGAGTTACGTCTCTGTCGTGCATAGGACGAGCACTATCACCTGCTGCATGGCTGCAGGCTTATGCCCGGGCACTCGATGGCCTTAAGCCCGGCACGAGCGAACTGATCGTCCATTTGGGCTACATGAACGCGGACCTGGAAGCGGTAACGAGTGGGCGCAAGGCGTGGGGCGCTCGATGGCGTCAACTTGACCGCGATATGGTCGACAGCCTCACATTCGGGGAACTCTTGAGGCGAAAAGGCATCAGACTCGTCGGGTGGCGCGATGTTGTCGGCTTGTAGCCGGCTCTGGGAAACATTCTTCAAAAGAAATGATCAACGCCGACCTTGCATGCACAAAGAACGTTTCAGTTAGGCGTCGACGAGGTCTGCAGACTCGCGACAATGTTTCGTCTTTGACGACGCACAATTCAAGCAGCGCATACAGCCCAACGATGTGCAACTGACTCAAAAAGCTTAATAAATCGGGAGAAGTTCATGCCCTCGTCAACAGTATCGATACAAGAACTGCAAATGGAGCATCTGCCCTTGATGCTTCGCTTGTGGGAGCGATCCTCGCAGCAACCCAAGTTTCCCGCCACGATTCTCATGGAGAAGACCTTTGGGGCGTTCGATTTCATGCCTTCATTGTGTCTTGGTTATTGGGAAGATAAGGAGTTACTCGGCTTTGTCTGCGGCGTTTCGGACATCGGCTCCAAAATAGCAGGGATCCGACTATTCATTGTTGACCCGGTACTGAAAGTACAGAGCGTCGGGAATAAACTCTTAGGCGAGCTTGAACGACGGCTTCAGACAAATGCCTCAGCAGTTAGAGTCTTCGCGACGGCAGGCAACTACCTTACTCCAGGCGTAGACCCATTCAATATGGACTTTACCTGTTTCCTGGAAGTACGGGGCTATCGTTGGGTTGGGACCGCCCAGAACCTGAGCGCGAGAACTAATCACCTCCCAAGCCAAAGAGCTTCTTCCGATGTGGCTCTTAAACCAGTTTACCGACTTCTACGCGGAGATCTTCATAATAAGGATAAGATACTTCAATTCATAACCGAACAATTTCCCTTGTGGATCGAGGAGGTGCAACGGTCGTTCTTGAACTCGCCCCCGAGTATCCATGTATGCGAAACAGACGGCAACATTGTAGGCTTTGCCTGTTCCGAAAGTAATAACGTAGGAACCGGTGTCCTCGGGCCGGCAGGTGTGCATCCATCACACAGGGGTCAGGGTATTCTTAAGGCGACTTTACGTCTGTGCGTAGAGGATCTAAGAAACTTCGGCTTCGACTATTACACGCTGGCGTGGACGAACCCCAATTTGAATCATTTCTTCAGGCGGGAGTTTCGAGCCGAGCGGGCCGCGATCTACTGGATCTATGAAAAGGCTCTTCAATGAGCACCGCGCTGCTGCGGTGCTCCTCCTCCCGACCACAACCCGTTGTCGCCCACGACAGAACGCAGAACCTACTCATATCGCAAGGCCTCCATAGCGTCAACCCGCGACGCACGACGTGCTGGAATGTAGCTTGCCAGCACCACAACGGCCACAAGCACGAGCAGTCCCCCTATATATGTAAAAGGGTCTAAAGAGCTTACGCCATAAAGCAATCCCGTCATCAGCCGGGTAAGGGCTATGGCGCTGGCAAGCCCAACCATTGCTCCCAGCCCACCAAGCCGCAGGCCTCGCCCTAAAAAGAGATAAATGATATCTGCGGAAGTGGCTCCGAGAGCCACGCGAATTCCGCTCTCATGCATCTGCTGAGCGACTAGATACGCCAATACTCCATAGATGCCGATCGCAGCCAGGAATAGTGCAGTGCCGGCAAGTACGCTGAGCAAGACCATATTGAACTGAGCTCCAGCGAAAGATGAGCTAACGACTTGCTCCATCGTCTTAATTTTCGTGACAGCTAATTCGGCGTCGAGCTCGTGAACCCGCGCGATTACCGCAGATCCCACTGTGGTGGGTGATTGGGTCGTGCGGAGCGAAAGATTGAGAGCGTGCCAGTCTCCGAAGGGATCCGCCATCAGGAGAGGCGCCGGCAACTGATCGTAGGGCCGATACACATGTGGCGCCATCGCCGTATAGAGTGGTCCTTGATTTACGTCTCCCACGATACCGACCACGACTTCCCATGGGTCTGCTAAGCCCCAGCGAATTCTCTTTCCGATCGGATCCTGTCCAGGCCAGACTTTTCGTGCCATCGACAAGCTCACAATGGCGACCGGCTCGGACTGCAAGTTATCTGTGCGCGTAAACCAGCGACCTTGCAAAAGAGGAACCCTCATCGTTTGAAAGAAGTCCCCCATGATCCACGACTGTGAAATTACCTCGGGCGTCGCTCTCTCTCCACCGGCGTTTCTTCCCTCGGCGGTAATCGAAACCATTTCGGTGGCGCTGAGCGGTAAATCGCTTGAGAGCCCTACACTTTGAACCCCCGGTAGATTGGACACACGCTCGGACAGCCGCTGGTACAATTGAACTATCTGCGCGGCTTCGGGATAAGCTTGCCGAGCAAGAGGAATGTTCATTGTAAGCACATTCTCAGGATTGAAACCTGGACGTGTTTTCACCAATTTTGTAAAGCTGCGAATCACTAGCCCCGCACCTACAAGTAACACCAACGCGAGTGCAATTTCCGTCGAAACAAACATTCCTTGTAGCCGGTGCCTCTTGGGTCCCGCCGTTCTATTAGGACCGCCTTCCTGCAGACTGCGCTGAACTGACAGCATGGATGCTTGGATAGCTGGAGCCAGTCCAAACAGGACAGCCGCAAAACAAGATATCCCCAACGCGAACGCCAACATGGTTCCGTCAAGCCTGGTTTGAATACTAAGGGGAACGCTGGGTGGCGCAAGGGAAATAATCAGATTTCTTGTAGAAATAGCAAGCACGAACCCAAGTACGCCACCGCTCACTGCCAGTAAGAGACTTTCACTTAGCATCTGTCTTAACAATCGAATTCGCGTTGCCCCGAGGGATGCTCGGATGGCGATCTCTCTTTGTCGTGTCGCTGATCTTGAGAGAAGCAAAGTGGAAACATTTGAGCAAGCAATTAAAAAGACAAATGCAACAGCGACCATTAAGGCCAGCAGGGGACCGCGAACCGATCCAACGATTTCCTTCTGAAACGGTGCTACTTTTACAACCAGAGGTCCTCTTAAGGCGCCTGCTATAGCGGAAGGATAGTTTGCAACAATTGCACGCGAAAGAGCTTCTACTTCGGCATCGACTTGTTGGAGAGAGACTCCTGGGCGCAGCCGGCCGATCACACTATTTACGTAAGAAGTTCCCCAATCCGCCAGCTGGGCCGGTTCAAACGCGAGCGGCACCCATAGATCAGCGGGAGAACTATTATTCTCCGGACCAACCAAAGGAAACACAAAATCCCTCGGCATCACTCCAATAATCGTATGCGCTTGGCGGTCAATCCTAATCTCTTTTCCAACAATGTCCGGATCGCCGCCAAACCGATTACGCCAGAGTCCGTAACTCAGTATCGTGAGGTGCTGACCGGGTACATCTTCCCCCTGCGCGAAAGTGCGTCCAAGCAATGGTGCTGCTTCCAACGTCGGAAGCAGCGAAGCAGAAAGTCGCGCCGCCACCACTCGTTGCGGTTCGCCATTACCCGAAATATCCACTTCTTCGTTTCGGAACGCTCCAACTCCTGCAAACGAGTTCTGTTCATGCGTGAAAACCGCCAGGTCGGGTGGGGAAAAGCCCATTTTCGGATATCCCATCGTGGGGATACCTTCGTAGACCATAACGAGTCGGGACGAATCGGGGAATGGCAGGGGACGCAAAAGAGTTGCATCAACAATGCTAAAGATGGCTGTATTAACCCCGATTCCCACCGCGAGAGTGATCAATCCAACTGCGGCAAACGCGGGGTTACGGGTGAGCATCCGAAACCCATACTGGAGATCTTGCGCAACCTGATGAATCCAGTTCCTTTGATATTCTAAAGTCATCATTCACCTCCAGAACGGATTCCTGGTCAGTCTCAGCGGGAGGCTAGCTTGCTCAGCACGATTACCGATTGACTCTTGCGGCCATCCGATCGTGCTCCGTCAAACCTGATATTCGGCCGGTTCATACATGTTCAGGTTCTTTTCCACCCATTCAATAGTCAGCTCCAATCCCTTGTCAAGCTCAATCTTTGGCTCCCAACCTAGTAACTCTCGGGCTCTCGAGGCGTCTCCAACTAGGCGCTCGACTTCACTCTTCGCCGGCCGACTTCTTTCCTTTGTCGAAAGAATCTGAACCTGCCTTCCGCATAGATCCGCAATTTTTACAGCCAGTGCTCCGATTGATATGTCTCGCCCGGACGCCACATTGATTTCCTGCCCAACTGACCGGTTGGACTCGGCAACTTTGATAAAACCTTCGACCGTGTCCGTTACATACGTAAAGTCGCGTGTGGGGTCTGTATTTCCCACATCGACCACACTCTTTGTAAGAGCTTGCCCAATGATCGTGGGGATGATCGCTCGGGCACTCTGCCGCGGTCCGAACGTGTTGAATGGGCGCACGATCGCAACGGGAGCGTCGAAGCTGTAGTAGAAACTAAGCGCGATAGCATCGGCAGAAATCTTGCTCGCTGCATATGGCGATTGCGGATGTTTGGGGTGCTCTTCAGTCATCGGAATTGAAACCCCCGTACCATACACTTCGCTTGTGGAGGTTACTACTACCTTACTCACTCCGCAGTCCCTGACCGCAGACAAGACGTTTAGTGTCCCGATCGTGTTGACCTCGACTGTCTCGTTAGGATGAATGTACGAGTACGGAATTCCTACCAAGGCTGCTAGGTGAAACACTACCTCGGCATGTTTTGTGGCTGCCCGGACGGTTTCTAACTCTCTTATCTCTCCCGAAATAATGCTGATCTGCTTTCGCTCCTCGAGCATCTCTAGAAGTCCCAAGTCACTCCTTGAATTGTATCGAACGAATGCCGTAACATCGGCGCCTAAGCGAATGAGACGTTGGACCAGGTGGCTCCCGATAAACCCACCCGCGCCGGTCACCAGCACTTTTGTGTTATTCCACCTCAACTTTGGCCTTTCTCTCTGGACGTATAATATAGATCTACTGACATACAACCTTAGTGAACGGCTCACACCGCTTAAATACGGGTGCTTAATAATTTATCCTGTCCAACACCCAGGCACTCCAGTAGATCATTTGCAAAGGTGCTAATAGGATCGTGCGGTAGCAACGTGCGAACACGACGAGAGGCCTCGGCACCCATTGCGCGCCAATCTTGTCTTCGCAACCATGCATTTTCCATGGCTCGTTCAAGCGAACGAACTTCCGGCGCTTCCGCAATGAAGCCTGTTTGGCCCTCGCAGACG
The DNA here is from genome assembly GCA_963711365.1 of Terriglobia bacterium. Classification (GTDB taxonomy): domain Bacteria; phylum Acidobacteriota; class Terriglobia; order Terriglobales; family Acidobacteriaceae; genus Sulfotelmatobacter. The sequence continues at coordinate 103,994 of CAVQDY010000009.1, forward strand.
AAATCGGCATTGTCGCCGACATCGGTAACAATTGCCGGCCTTCCGGCTAGCATCGCTTCAACAAGAACAAGGGGGAGGCCCTCGCATCGCGAGGGTAGGATCAATATTTGTTCACTCGACCATATATCGGCGGGATCTGCGGTTCCTGCAAATTCAACCATCGATAAGCCGAGCACGTCCTTGATGCGGCGCAGACTCCTTTCGTTTTGTCCACTTCCGTAGAGTGAAACGCGCAAGCGGCGACGACGCCAACGCTCAGTCCTCAATACTTGAAACAACAGGTCGTGACCTTTCACGGAAGGATCTAATCGTCCAACGAGCGCTATACGGGCGACCTCTCCGATTGGCCAAGGGATAGAAGCGTCAGGCGAAACGGCAACAGGGTTGCGAACAATCTTCGCATTGAGGAAGGTTGTTCCCATCATCAGTTCGGTGTATTCCTGGTTGCGCCGGCTCACAAAAAACAGCTTGCGGGCTTGTTCGAAGCCCGCACGGGCGCGGTCTATAATTGAATCGGGAGGCCAGAAGAGAGCCGAATTATGGCAAATAAGAACATACGGTATGCTGTTTGCCGAAAAAAACTCCATGGCCTGGATTGCGGATAACCCGTTATCTCCGGTCGAAACCACGGCAGCCTCGGGTCGATTAGACAATAGGAATTGAAAGTGGCTTTCGTACCTTGGATCCTCTCTCCTATTGCGCAAGAAGACGCTGACACCCCCTGCTTGAAGATCCGCCCACTCCGGTGGCGATGCGGCCCAATATTTGACCGAGGCGCTAACCTCGTGTCCGGCGCAAGCCAATCTTAAGGCTGTGTCCTTCCAGAGCCCTTCGCTACCTCCCCAAGGCGCCGCTTCCATCGTCGACAAAAATAGAATCATGGTGTGGCTTTCGCATGAATAAAAGGCAAACGAACGCACTTCACGGAACGTGACACTCGTCTCCGATATTCGGAAACTGCAAAGGCGGCCACGTCTATAGAGTTTTCGCATTTCCTAGGCGTGCATCGGGCTGTGGCGCCGAAGCAGATCGCCGTCGTATTGCACCTCGATGAAGTTGTCGGAGCCATTGTTAGTCTTGCGGATGAGCCGCTTGCATTGATGCTGATCTTGGCGCCTGTTGATAGAGATCAAGTCCAGCAGATTTCATCGCAAACGCGGCGGCAAGCCGGCCCCGGGCGCGGTCAAGATCGTCGGCAAAGACGCCCCGGCTAGTGACTGAGCTCAGCGCATGCTCTGAATCTCGAGGAGGCGCTCAAAATTGGGTGACGAGAAGGCGGAACGTCAGTGGAAATCGGAGCAGTCTTCAGATCGGAGTAGAGCGGCAGATCGAATGATCGCAGGAACCCAATGCTAGACTAGGGATGCAGTGCCTGCGGCGCCCCGCAATTCCTCGCGCGCCGCGCACCATGTCGGGGAGTGGCTCAGCCTGGTAGAGCACCTGGTTCGGGACACAGTGGAAATTCACTGATTCGGCGTCGCTTAGCTTAAAGAATTCACTGAAAACCCGATCTGGTTAGTCCCAATCTTTAGTCCCAAATGCTATTCGGGCCTGCTGCAGTTTTCTGTCATGTTTAACTCTTTCCAACTCGCCTTTACTTCGATTGCCTGGTGCGGCGAGCTTTCTTGAGTGACATTACGGAGCATGTTTTCTGGTCGGCAATAAACCTCGCTGACAACGAAGGTGATCACTACTACAACCCAGGCGAGCTGGGTAAAGACAAGCCTCCCACTAAACATTCCAACCAAGGCGAGAGTGAATGCGCAGAAAAATCCGCAAAGCCTAAAAAACAACCGCACAAAATGTGGCCGAAAGAGGTAATACTCAAAAATTGCCTCAGTAGATTTGTTCCTGTACTCTCGATAGACTTTGAGAACAGCGCGATGTACGAAATAGGTTCCCGCATCGTGGAGTTTGAAACATGGCGGCGTCCCGACGACCGTCTGCTGATTATTGGAGCTTGACATGAAGGTTGCTGTTCTCATCTCGACTTGTTGGAAGGACAAACTCAACGGCGGCAACGATGCGATCCGTCAGACGTGGGGCAACAGCCTGCCTGAAGGCTGGGACTTGAAATTCTGCATCGGTGATCGTGAATTCGCACAAGAGCAGAAGGCTCTTCTCTTCACCAACGAGTTCATCGGATCGCCGGGCACGCTCGGCGTCATGGACGCAAGCAAGTCATCGAAGTGTCCTATCGGTTCGCCGGACGACTTACTCGCCGACGAACTGCTTCTCCCATGCGATGACGGCTATCTCGGACTCCCGTGGAAAACGGTGGAGTCTCTCAAATGGGCGATGGAGTATGACTACGACTTCGTCGTTCGCGGCTTCGTAGACACCTACCTCTTCCCGCAGATCATGGAGAAGTCTGATGTTTGGAAGCATGACGCCGCAGGCTGGAGTTTCGGCTGCGGACCGTGCCCGGCTCACCCGCACTTGACCCATTCATGTGCTCTGGGCGGCGCGGCGTACACCACATCGCGCAAAGCATCTCAGGCGGTCATCGACGAACCGATCCGGCATTGGGGTGAAGACACCCACGCCGGATTCGCACTCCACAACGCAAACATCCCTTTGATCCATGACGACCGCTTCGTGTGGGATTACGGAACCCCGCCTTACTGGAACCGTTCCAAGTTCTCGATCCACATGTGCGACCGGGGACGTAAGTGGAATCCGCAGGAGATGCTGGACATGAAGGCGAAGATCGACGCGCAGAAGATGAAGTACCCCAACTGGGATGGAACCTGCCGCACCTGCGGTCACATCAAGTTCCGTCACGGTCTCTACGGACCCGCCTGCCGTCACTGCGGCGACTCCCATGCCGCCTCACCCAAGCGTCCAGAGGTTCAGGCTCGGACAATTGCGACCCGTGATTATACGAACGGTGAAGGACAGAAATTGTCTTCTCTGAAGCAGGGAAACTGAGCCTATCTCAGCACCGAACATCGGGTCATCGTAAACCCCGCGATTTGCCAAGGAGAAAGAAAAGCTGCCCAAACAGCGATCACGCGCATAGGCGCGGATCAATCTTTCTTTAAGGAAAATTTTCATCATGGCTACTGAGTCTCCTCTTAATGCGGCTGCTGCGATTGCAGTCGAACTCGAAAAAGTTCAGGCGATGGTCTATCCGCAGTTCCAGCAGGACTGCCTGATCTACAACCGCCTCCAGAATCTCAACAACTTCAAGGTGTCAGATCGTCTGACCCGTATCCCACTGCTTGCGCAGCCGGGTTCCACTTTCTCGCAGTTCGATCCTGATGGTGTCGCCGACACGATGGGTCTGGGCGGCGCAGAACAGTACATCGTTGGTGTCGCAACCATCGTGTACTTCTGCCAGTCCGTTCAGGTCACCAAGCGTGCGGAATGGGCAACCGATGGCAGCGTCAAGGCTACCGTCGATGTCTACAAGGACAGCTTCAAGATCAACCTCAAGCAGTTCCGCTCGAACATCGAGTCGCTGCTCTGCTTCTCGGATGGCTCCGGCGTCATTTCGACCTTGATGGTCACACCGCCTTCCTCGACGCAGCAAAACTTCCTGCAAGTCAACAACTCGAACAGCTTCCAAGCTGGTGTGACCTATCAGGTCTTCAGTGCTGGACTCATCTCGAACCGTGGCAACATCGTTGTTGCGTCAGTTGACTCCGCCAACAACATCATCTATCTCGTACAGGGCGGCGCGGGTGGTTCCAACTATTACCCCGCAGGGACCGAGGCGACGGACGTGTTCCTCGTCAACGGGGCACCCGGCACGACCACGATTGATTACCAGCCGGATTCCTACACCAGCGCGACGGTTTCCGCCTCGCTGAACGGCATCCCGCTCATCAACCTGAACAGTGTCTCCGGCACTTGGTTCGGTGTGGATAAGACCACTCCGGGCGTGCAGGGCGTGCTGAACCCCGCTTATGTGAACGGCGGAAGCGATGCACTCACCCCGCAGATTTTCCAAGAGCTTGAGTCGTTCTTGCAGCGTCAGAACGGTTCTGATGCGGACGAACTGCTCGACTTCTGGGTTTCTGCCAACGTCGATCAGATCACCGCTTGGGAAAACTTCTCGCTGTACAGCAATGACAGCGTGACGGCTTTCTCGCCTCAAGAGGGCACCTCTGAGAAGACCCGCAAGGATTATCTCCAGAAGGGTCGCGTCAAGACGATGGCTGGTCACGAAATCATCGGCGGCGGAAACATCAAGTCTGTTCCGCAGCGCATCGACTTCCTGAACGAGAAGTACCTCGGTCGCACCGAGACTCGTCCGGCGTCGTTGTTCGATGTGGGCGGCGTGAACGTGTTCCCTGCGTGGAACAACGGTATCGCTCCCGTGTCGCTGTACTACTACGTCATCGGCACGCAGACCTTCACGTGCAAGCCGCGTGCAGGCGCGTACTGCGACCACCTCGCCAACCCGCTTAGCTCCTAATCGGAACGGCTGAAAACCACGACGCCTCGGTCTTCGGATCGAGGCGTTCTTTTTTGCGCCGCGATTATACGAAGGCAGAGGAATCAACACTTTGGCTGTACAGACCACTCCATATCAAACAGCGCAAGACGCGCTGAACATCGCGATTACCGCGTCGAACGACGGCGGTGGACCGAACGGGATGCAAGGAAACGTCCTGAACATCACGTCGAACCCACAGGTTCTTCCGACGTTTCAGAACATGTGGCTCTACCTGCAACAGCGCCTCATCAGTTGTGGGTGCGACGAATTCACTCAGACTCAACCCGTCTTCAATCTTGCGGCGAGTGCGAACCCGAACCCACGGGTCAACATGATCCTGACCTTCAATGGCTACTTCAACGGGGTCACATGGAGCGGACCGAACGTGACCGCGCCTCTCTGGAGCAGCGGCACAACTTACACGCAGGGCATGACCGTCACCTTCGGCAATGCGTATTACGTCGCGCTGCCGAACGCAGGCACCAACCTTAACCAAGAGCCGGACACAGCGACAACGTTCTGGGCACCGTTCAACAACATCGGACCGTGCTTACCTGTGAACCTCGTGAAGCCGCTCTACATCAAGGAGAGTCAGGCGGGTAACAACTACTGGGTGCCGATGATTCAGGCACCGAATGACTTGCAGCGTTGGCAGAAGACCCAACGTTTCGGGACTTGGATTTTTGAGAACGACCGACTGACCCTTCCTGCCTGCTCACAGGCGAACGATCTGGACATTCAGTATCTAGGCATGAAGCCGCCGATTGCGTCTTGGGACTCACCTCTCATGGTGCGCAACGCGGCTCGTGCTTTGGCGTTCCTGTCACTCAGTGATCTTGCTGGTGGGCGCGGCGGCGAGATGGCGGATCGCTACAAGAATCAGGCTGAGGAAGCCATCAACCAGATTTTGAACGGCACTGTGCGCAAGATGGCGTACTCCAGCTTCGTGCGTCAGCCGTTCCGTTCACCACGCAATGGGGGACGCCGCAGCGCGTTGTAAGGAGAAAAGATGAGCGATTCACTCAAGGTTATCAATTACACGGCTGTCAGCGCAGAGGGTCAGCCGTTGGCAAACGTACAAGTTGCGGTGTTGATCGGCGACATCAACGGCGCTTCGCCTGTGAATGCGACGACGCAGCCGGGATCGCCTCTGGCGACGATCTACGCCGATCCACAAGGTCAGCATGAAATCAGCAACCCGGCGACGACTGATGGTCTTGGAGCTTTGTGCTCAACGGTTAACGGCGTTACGAACGTTGGTATTTGGGTAAACACATCGGGATATGGCTCAAGCCCCTACTACGTGTTGCAAGTCTACGGACCGGGCATCGTAGGTCAGCGGTTGATTCCGATCAGCATTCCGGGCGGTGGAGCACCCGCTGTGTAATGAACATGACATTTGCGATTACCACTTATCAGGAGCCTGCTGAACTGGTTGCAAAGTCGGTTGCTGCGTTGAAGGCTTCGTATCCAGACGCCTCAATCGTGCAGCTAAGCGATCTGCCGCCGAATCGTCTGAAGCTCCCACAATTCGCAGGGGCTTGGACGCTCAGATGGATGGAGGCATCCCTGAAGACGAACGCGGACGTGATCGTCAAGGTAGACCCGGACACAAGAGCTTACAAGGCGGTGACCGAGTTTCCGAAGACAGACATCTTCGGGCAGGTTGCGAAGAACGGCGTCTACTACAACCTCAAAGGCGTGATCCACGGCGCTGCAATCGGGTTCCAGAGAAGCGCCGTGCAGAAGATCGTAGACAGTGGCTTGCTGTTCGACAAGAAGTACACGGCATCGCCCTACTTGTACACACGCGACGAGAAGGAAGCCATCTCGCTGCAAGACCCGATTGTGCATGACGTGGCGATTCGGCTGGGGCTGACGATGGGAAGCTGGGATGGGTTGCAGATTCAAACGCGCTGGGAACAGATCGAGAAGGTCGATACCAGCAAGGTCACATTCGCCCATCCCGTGAAGGACTGAGACGTGATTAACAAGCGCAAAACTTTCTCGCTCGACCTGAGCATCTTTGGCGGCAAGGTAAGCGACATGGCTCCGGGCAATCTGCCTGCCGGGTCTTCGCCGCTGTGTGGGGACATGTTCTTCAGCGGTCAGTACACCGCCACACGTCCAGCGTTGATGCACACGCTCAGCAACATCGGTTACGGCGGCTCCGGGCGTCCGGGGTTTCAGATTTTCTCTCACAATGACTACCCGCAGCCGAATGGTCAGACCGAAACCATCGCGCTCTATGACGACGGTCAACTTTGGTACGACAACCCGTTCACCAGCAGCACCGCACAGATTGCACAGGTGACTCCCGGCTCCCGCTTCAAGTCGATTGCCGCGTTCAACAAATTCTTCATGGCGTTCCGTGGCGAGGTTGGCAGAACGCTCCCGAACCTCAGCGGTTATGACATGCCGCAGTACATCAACCCGCAGGGAAATGTTCGTCCCGTCACGCAGGATGCTCCGGGCGGTGGATTCTCCGTCACTGGCGTCACCATCGCTCCTGAAGATTTGGTGACACCGGGTGCATGGCTCACCGGACCTGACATCACGAGCGTGACGCTCGGTGGTGAGAAGACGATCACGGTGAACATCCCCAACAAGGGAACTGTAACGATCACCGAGTACACGAACGCCACAATAACGCTGGATTCCGCAGTAACACTCACAAAAGGACAGATTGTTCAGCTTTACAACATCAACTGGGCAAATCCCGGCGGACCTCAGTGGGCGAACGGCATTCCCATCGCCACAGCAGTCACATCGAGCACAACGTTCACCGTCAATATCAGTGGCGTGACGCGGAACAACTCCGCAAGCATCGGAACCTTCGCTGTGCAGGCGTCGTCTTCGCTGTCGCTCACGCGGCAGAACAACATCGTCACCGCGTACTTGAATGACACCTCGCCCATGTCCCCGACCGAGATTCAGCAGGGCTGGTACGTGAGCCTCGTTGACACGCAGGCGACCGCCACAGCGCAGTTGCCTGATGGCACGGTGCCGTTCACTGCGAACGAACTCTTCCAAGCCATCTTCCCATCCTCCAGCGGATCGGGAGCGCCTATCGGTCTCTTGTCAGGCACACAAGTCTTTTGGAATCGGTGGCCCGAGAACACGCCGTCCTATCCCGGCGTGCCGGAACCTACAGGTGCCTACACGTGGACTTATCCGGGTGATGGTGGAAACGATCCTTATCAGCCCTCGGTCTACCAAGGACAGCCGAACGCAGGCGTGTTCCTGCTGGACGATCATCAGTCGCTCTTGTTCAACATGGAGCCGAGCGGTTTCGTGCCGGGATTCAGTTTCAGTAATCAATCTACGAAGAACAACGGCGGTGTGGCTGTTCCACGGGTGAATCCTGATGGTTCCTACGCTGGAACCTTCAACAACATTCCGACGCAGCCGAGCTTCCACGGCGAGGGCAACAACTTCGACTTGAGCGCGTTCGGCGCGTTCACCGTGACGCAGGCAGGCAACATCACGTTCCAGATGAGCCGCTCTGACGGTGTGCTCCTTGGCATCAAGGGTGCAACTCGTGTCAGCGGTCCGCAGCACACAAACATCACCAGCACGCCACAGACCTTGCGCAAGCCTCATACGGCGATGCAGAGCATCACTCTCTCGGTCAATTTGCAAAAGCGAACGGTCCGCGCATCGACGCCGCTGTGCCAAACACACCAGAAGGTCAGACTCTCGCGAACCACCTTCACAGCATCACTAATCGTGAACTTGGTCAGGTTGCAGAGCGCCTGAAGGTAGACATCGGCGATAAGCAGGTTGGGCGCAACGGTATCAGCCGTGCCGAAGTGTTCAACAAGATTCTCGATGCCGGGAAGACCCCTGAGGACATCGTCAATACGCACTATGAGCGACTCGGCAACCCGCCTCCAGTCAGCGGCGGTGCTCCTGACATCGGCGATCCGAACCTTCAGCGAGTGAGACAGCGCCTCGCCGACCCGAATGTCCGTGCTGAGAACCACATCGGAAACATGAGAATGGCGGACAAGTTCGCCACAGGACCGCGTCTACCTGATCGCATCAGCACGATGAACGACTTGGCTGCACAAGTCAAGAACGCTTCACCTGAGGAACTTCAGGAATTGGATCGTCAGGGGCAGAACCTATACGGCGAAACCAAGACCAACATCGCTAAGTCTTATCGGGAAGCTCCGAAGACTGCGGCAGCAAAGCCAAACGTAGCTGAAGCTCCAGAAACAAAGGTATGGCGCGACACGACTGGTGAGCAGCATCCTGTGCGAATCAAGTACGAGCACGGTCAGCCTGTGGATGTAGATGGGCGGCACCGCATCGTTCAGGCTTACTTGGATGGATACGACCGCGTCGAGGTACTAATTGATCGTGGCAATGGCGCTGTGAAAACCACTGTACCTGTTCAGAGGTTAATGCAGGAGTTGGGCGTTGATCCTGAATCCCTCGCGAAGACTGATGCACAGCAGACTAAGATTCGTGCGGGTGGGTTGAAGCCTCGGATTGCAGTTACGAAGCCGTAGCGCCGAGAGCCATCGGCTTCAAAGTCTGCTGATACGCATAGTAGACGGACGGCTCATGGTCTCGAAGATACTCAAGCAGATCACACTTGGCGTTGAAAGCCGTCCATGCCGCATCATGGTTTGATCCATCTTCGATGCGCTCAAATCCAGCGATCCGCTCTAACGCCTCAGCGATGCTCACAATCCCCTCCGGTACGCTGCGATTTCAATCCTGCGGCGCATCTCATCCGTGATGATGATCGAATCAGTCCTCACCATTCGGGGTAGCAACTCCGCGTAACACTTCGGGCAGCCGCCACACAGACGGCAGTTCTCGCTCTGCTCCCACCCGCGCTGAGCACAGTTGAGCGGCAGCGGCTTCTCCATCTCCGCAACGCACTCGGCGAACAGCACTTCGTAGTTCGGACTCATTGGTTCGCTTTCCTGATTTCACTCACGACACCGATGACCCAGAGAGGAAGTGCGATGCACATCCACAGACCAACCACCGCAAGCCCGAACTGAATGAGAAAGCCCATAAGCCGCCTCCGGGCCAAGTATACGGCGGAACGGGCGCTGATGGCTGCTTTTGGGGTAGCACGGACGTGGGGACCGGAGAAACTAAGGTAATTTCAGGAGAGGTTACTTAGAAAGGGTTTGCTGAAGGACTTTGAGTGCTCGTGTATGGCGCTTACGAACCCATGTCTCGGAGCGACTGAGTCGGCGTGCGATCTGGACAATACTGACCTCATTTCCTTCGCCGCGCCCGAAGCCGTAATGAAGTTCGAGGATGAGGCACTCGATGTCGCTCAATTCGGAAAGATCAAGGTCAGCAAAGTTGAACTTGGAGGTGGGGGAGAATGAGTAGGTAGGTTCCGTGCAGGCGTCGCTCTGAGGGTGGTGGTTCTCTTTGCGCCAACGCTGCTCCCATTGGATGGCAGCGTTATAGATCACGCGCTTCGCATAAGCCGGGATTTTCATCTTTTCCGGGTGCCGATTGAGCGCCAGACCCCACTTGGCGAAGCACTCTGCTGCTACCTCGTCCTGCCAGTGCGAGATTTCATATTGACGGCAAAAAGATACGGTAAACGTGTCGATGTACTTCTCGATTTCTTTGATCGGTCCGGTGCGAAGTTTCTTACGCTGCGACCGACTGCGGATAACGGTAGCAGCCATTCAAAAGGTCAATACTGGGAAAAACGCGCTAAAAATGAAAAACCCCTCCGTTAAGAGGGGTTGGCAGTTGCAAAACGGGCACGGACTATGACCACATCGCTTCGATCTTGCCTTGTAGGATGTCGCCCTCCAGCGGACGCTGGTAGCGCAGCGCCGCCTTGGTACTGCGGTGCCCACCAATCGCCATCGCGGTAGGCAGACCGAACCCGCCGCCGTTGACGATCTTGGTCAGGTAGGTGCGTCGGAAGCCGTGCAGTGACCACTTCGACTCGTCCAGCCCGGCACGCTTCGCGATCCGCTTACACGTGCGGAGCATGTGAAAGTCGGGGTTGCACCGGGCTGTGGGGAACACGAGCGAACAACTGCCCTTGGTCGCCAGAAGCTCTGCGCTTAGGGCGCGGGGGATGGGGATGCGCCGTTCGTCGCTGGTCTTGGGCACCCACTGCCAGTGCAGCTTCGCCCGGACGTTGATGCACGTTTCCTCGATGTCGCTGAATTCGAGGTATCGCGCTTCCTGCATCCGCAGCCCGGTTTGGAGCAGCGTCTTGTGGAAGAGCTTCTGCTTGGCGTCACACGCGGCAAAGAACCGAACCAAATCATCCGGGCTGTAGATTTCCGGCACCCGTTCGATGTAGGTTGGGCGAGGAACATCCTTGCGCGTGATCTTTAGGTCAAACTGGGACGCATAGAATGCCTTGACCCGGACGAGTTTGTTGGACAGAGTGCGGTTGGTGTTGCCACGCAACTTGCAGTCCGCAAGGTAGGCGATGATGCCGTCTTTCGGCGGCTCCGTGGCGAAAGGCAGGTATTCAAACAGGATTTGAGCAGCGCGGTTTGCAGTGCTGCCCTTGCGCAGCACCAACATTGAGCCGATATATTTTTCGATTGAACTACGAAGCGTCGAACTCAAGATTGGTCGGGGAGAGAGGATTTGAACCTCCGACCCCCTGGTCCCGAACCAGGTGCTCTACCAGGCTGAGCCACTCCCCGACATGCCATGGCGCCATGAAGGACTCACGCGCCTCAAGAAAACTGCCGAACTCGTCAATTATAGCATTCAGTATTCACCCAGCACGCAGGTCTGCTCTGCTGCTCGTGCGCTGTTGTCTGAAACGCTTCTCGCGACTACGATATGGGGTTTCAACAAAATTCCATGAAACAAGCATATACCGCACGTCGCCTCTTCACTCCGACCGAGGAGATCGCTAGTCCCCTGCTCGTGGTTGAGGACGGCCGCATCATCGACATTTCTTCCCGCGCGCAAAAAGAGCTGCCCAGTGGCGCCTCATTCACCGACTTTGGAGATGCAATCCTTGCCCCTGGTTTTTTCGATATTCACATGCATGGCGGAGCCGGAATCGATCTTATGCGGGCGTCGGTCTCGGAGCTGCCGCCGCTGGGCCAGTTCCTCACCAAACATGGAGTCACGGGATATTTCCCCACAACCGTCGCCGCTCCGCTCGACGCGACTTGTGCCACGCTCGACCGTCTCGCGGATACAATTGAAGCTTCTCAGCCCAGCAACGGCGCCCCGGTACAGGCCCGGCCCGTTGGCATTCATCTCGAAGGTCCTTTCCTTAGTCACAAACGCCGGGGCGTCCATCCGCCGGAGTACTTGGTCGAACCAACGGTTCCGATTTTTGATCGTTTCTGGCAGGCCGCACGCGGCCACGTAAAAATGATGACGATCGCGCCGGAAATTCCCGGAGCCATGGAAGTCATCGCTGAAGCCGCACGCCGGAAGGTTTGTGTGAGCATTGGACACTCGGATGCGCAACTCGATATAGCTCGCAGTGCGGTCAAAGCGGGCGCTCGTCACGCTACGCATACCTTCAACGCCATGCGTCCGCTTGATCATCGCGAGCCCGGAATCATTGGCGAGGTTCTCAGCGATGACGGGATCACCGCTGATCTGATTGCCGACGGGATCCACGTCTCACCCGAAGTTGTAAAGATTTTCTTGCACTCCAAGGGACGCGAGCGCGCGGTGCTGATCACGGACGCGATTTCTGCGACCGGCATGCCCGATGGCACCTATCAACTCGGCCCCATCCAGGTCAACGTCAAAGACGGCAAATGCACGGCCAACGGAAGCCTTGCCGGAAGCGTCCTCACCATGGATCGCGCGGTGCGAAATGTAACCAGGTTTTCCGAGTGGAGTCTACGCGATGCGGTGCGCGCGGCCACATTGAATCCCGCGCTGGCCGTGGGACTGACTGCTCAACACGGCAGGCTAGCTGTAGGCGCACCTGCCGATTTCACGGTTCTGAGTTCTTCCGGAGACGTGCTGAAAACGGTGGTGGCAGGACGCGGGGCTTAATTCGGCTTGCGCTGTTTCGCTTCGGCCAGATGTTGCAGCAGCACGATTTCGTCCGCACGTGACAGCCGCTCGAGAAATGTGCTCTCCAGTTTAGGAGTTTCATCCGTCGCAATCTTTGCCGCGGCGCTCTGCCGCAACTTGTCGCCGAATTCCGGTTCGTTATTCATCACCTGCGCGTAGAACCAAAGAAAATGCCGCATCTGATCCAGCGCCACACGCAGCGTTTCGATGGGTTCGGTTTCCGCTAGAGAGTTCAGCGCCTCCATCAGTTCCGGATCACTCGGCGCCTGCATCGCGGCACAATTCAGCTCCTGCTGAATCGTGCGCAGGTCGTCGGTGACGCGTGCGATGCGGAGATGAAGATCGTCCATGTCTTCGCGAGCCATCCTGTTGATCCATCCAACATCTCATCCGCACATGCAAGCGAGTAGATGTCCCACGGGCATGCGCTTTCGTAATTCTGCATTACTTTGGTCCGGGCGGAGGTCACCATCGAAAGCCTTCACCGGGCGCGGCTTTCCACGCGACGCTAAGCGGCTCATCGCGTGCACACTCAAATATCTTCTACGCAGGCCTTCGCCCCGCGAACGTTAGTGCACTCCGCATCTACTCCAAAGTTACTTCGCGACTTCAGATCGGAGTGTAGTGCCTCAGTTTGATTTTCTTCTTTGGGGGCGTCATCCCGAGCGTAGCCGTATCAGGGTAGACCTCCGGATTTATCCGGGGGCGAGCGAAGCGAGGCGGAGCGAGGGACCTCCCAGCGCAGTGGCCTCGTTTATGGGAGATTCCCCGGGCCATCGGCGAAAGCGCCGCCCCTCGAGATGACCCGCGCGAGACCGGGCCTAAACTGCGCCGCTGACAAGCTTATCCAGTCTTTCGTTCGCCTTTTGTGATACAAACTCGCCGTGACCGAAACCGTCCAGGAAACCAGGTCCAGCGAAGGACTCGTCCGCGCGATCGGGCGCTGGAGCATGGCCGCGCTCGTGGTGAACTGCATCATCGGCAGCGGCGTCTTCGGATTGCCTTCGGTTCTCGCGAGCCTGCTGGGCCGCGCCAGCATTGCGGCGGTTCTTCTGGCCGCGGTCGCAGTCGGAATTATCATGGCGTGCTTCGCCGAGGTCGCTTCCAGGTTCGCTCAGAGCGGCGGTCCTTACCTTTACGCCCAAGCCGCGTTTGGCCGCTTCATGGGGATTCAGGTGGCATGGCTGGTCTGGTTTGTTCGCCTTACTGCCTGTGCCGCCAATGCCAATCTCTTCGTGATTTATCTCGGAGAATTCTGGCCAGATGCAACCCGCCCAGCGATGAAGCTGGCGATTCTGACGCTGCTCCTCGGAATCCTCGCCGCAATCAACTTTCGTGGAGTCAAGGCTGGCGCTCGTGTGAGCACCTCGTTCACGGTCGCGAAGCTCGCGTCGCTCGGACTCGTCTGCATTGCAGGTGGTATCTACCTGATCGTGACCCACAGAATAATTCCGCATGCGGATCTCGCGCCGGGCGGCAAAGAATGGGCCAGAGCCATCGTGCTTCTCATCTTTGCCTATGGAGGGTTTGAGGCGGCCCTCATCTCCGCCGGAGAGGCGAAAGACCCGCGCCGCGATCTGCCATTTGGACTGTTTGCGGGATTGATCACCTGCGCGGTCGTCTATGGATTGATCCAGTGGGTCGTCGTGGGCATCCTGCCCGATCCCGCGCACAGCCAGCGTCCGCTAGCCGAGGTAGCGCGAATCGTGCTAGGACCCAGCGGCGCCACACTCACCGCCTTGGGCGCGTTGTTTTCAATCTATGGCTATTTAAGCGGGAACATCCTGGCGACGCCCCGCATTACCTTCGCGTTGGCCGAGCGCGGAGACTTCCCTTCCAGCTTTGCGCTGGTGCATCGCCGGTTTCACACTCCCTATTTCTCGATTCTGGCTTTTGCGTTACTAGTCTGGCTGCTGGCGCTATTCGGCAGCTTCGCGGGAAATGCCACGCTCTCGGCGGGATCGCGTCTCTTCTATTATGGCGTGGTATGCGCCGCTCTGCCCGTTCTCAGAAAAAAAGATCGCCAACCGGCGCTGATTCGAATTCCTTGCGGGACCTTCGTCGGAGTCCTCGGCGCGCTCCTCTGCGCCGCCCTGTTAACCCAGATCGAATACAGCAAGTCCCTGATTCTGGTCGCGGCCGTGGCAGTCGCTTTTCTCAACTGGCTGTTCGTTCGAAACATCCATCGAACAGCCTAGAAATATCGCCCCGTAACGTCTCTGTCGTTTCAATTCCAAACTCTGCCTGCAACCGTGTGGCGATCCACTTCTCTACGATTCGCGTTCCATCGCGAGTAACGCCTTCTTCCGCTCGATCCCCCAGCGATATCCCCCATCGCTGCCGTCTTCGCGGACGACCCGATGGCACGGAATCACCACTGCCACGGGATTCGTAGCGCAAGCACGGGCCACCGCGCGGCACGCGCGAGGATTGCCAATCGCCTTCGCAACTTCGCTGTAGGACTTCGTTCGACCAAAGGGGATCGACTGCAGATAAGTCCACACGCGGCGCTGAAATGCGGTCGCGCGAATATCCAGCGGCAATGAAGAATGTGGATCCTCGCCGCGCATGTGGCGCAGCAGAGCCTCTACCCACGATTGCAACCCGCCTTCATCCAACTTGCGCACCGCAAAAGGAAACTCGCGCTTCAGCCCTTCCATCAGCTCGCCGTCTTTCTTAGCGAACTGGATCGAGCAAATCCCGCGGTCGGTGGCGGCGATCAGCATGCGACCGAGCGGAGAATCGGCGCACACATACCGGATCGAAGCGGCGATCGCCCCGCGACGGTACTTATCGGGCGTCATCCCAAGTTGCGACGCCGTGCGCTCGTAAAGACGGCTGCTGGAGCCATAGCCCGCGTCATACATGGCGCGAGTCACGGAATCGCCCGCCTGCAGATTACGTTTGAGAGTGCGCAGGCGGCAAGAGTCGACATACGCCCGCGGAGTGATTCCCAGGACCGCTTTGAATCTACGTTGCAGATGAAACGGGCTTTGACGAAATTCTCGCGCCAGCCGCCCGAGCGTGACTGGCTCGTCCAGGTGCTGTTCGATGAAGCGGCATATCGCTTTGACCGAATCCGTTTCCGCGTTGCCGCTGATCGCCTTAGGACGGCAGCGCAGACACGCCCGGAATCCAGCCCGCTCCGCCGCTTCCGGAGCGGCAAAGAATTGCACGTTCTCCCGCCGTGGACGCCGCGCCGCGCATGATGGCCGGCAGTAAACGCCGGTGGTCGAAACCGCAAAGACGAACTCACCATCACGGCCGGAATCGCGTGCTACCACCGCGGTCCAACGTGGGTCATCGGACCGAAGATTGTCGGAGCGAAGATCGTCGGCTGCGTCGATCTTGGCCGGCTTGGATTCGCGGGAAGGCATCAGTTCAAAAGTTTCCGTTGCGAGTATGGCATTCGTTGTCATAGCAAGAAAAGCTTAAAGCGCTCGCACGGAGCCAGCTATCCGATTCTTGCGCTCAAACTGATTTTCCAGTCGCTCTGCCCGAAAACATTTGCCGACCGCTCGGCAAAACAAGTAAAGTCTCCATGAGATTCTTCACCACCGCATCCGAGGACGAGTCCCATGAAAACATTCCGCACGACGATTCTGGGTTCATTGATATTGATTCTGCTGGCATCGGCTTGGGCTCAGCAGGCTTCGAAGCACATCCTCAGCGTCGACGAAGTCAAGAAGGCCACACCGACCGAGTATTTTTATCGCGGCCAGAAGGCACCCGTGCAGCTTCGGAATGCCGTCGGCTTCCAACTGGCGGACGGCAAAATGACGCTCGCCGCGTTGGTCGATGCCTCGGGGTATTCCACCGCGATCCAGCAAAAATATCAGGGACTTCTGATCACCGAGTCCAAACTCGATATCGGCGGATCGACGCTGCCTCCCGGCCAGTACGGCTTCGGATTCGCCGCCGACGGCAAGTTCGTGGTTATGGATGTGGCCAACACCGACGTCCTGAGCGTCCCCTATCAGACGGATCAGGCGTTACAGCGCGCCGTGCCGCTCAAGCTGGTCGCCGATGGCGATGACTACAAGTTGTACGCCGGAAAGAAGTGGATCGCAATCAAAGCGGAATAGTGATTTCGCGAAGCGAATTGAGACGAACTGCTGTAGCTGAGAGCTGAGAGCTAAAAGCTGAGAGCTGATAGCTAAAAGCTGTCTTCAGTGTTCCAGCGGCTGAAACGGTCCCAGCACGGCACTGATTCCAGCGCGCTTGCGCAGTTCGGTCAGCAGGGCCCCGGCTGCGTTCTGATACGTCTTGTTCGGGTCGGACGGGTCAGCCCAGACCGCGTCATACACAATCTGTGCCGCTTCTTTCACGTCGATTTGCAGCGCAGCCTCGCAAACATCCAACCGCTCCTGCACCCGCTCATAGCAGCTCGCACAGATCTCCGCGGCGCCCGCTTCCCCCGGATGATGCTCACCGAATTTGCACACGGATTCGGTTGTATTCGCCATCCCTGCGTGCGCTTCCAGCAGCTGCGACTTGAACTGCCGCAGGAATTCTTCCCGCTCCTGCTCCAATACGGTCGTGTCCGGAATCGGATCCGATGCGACCTGAACCTCCTTTGGAGGAATCTTCGGTGCAATCGGCGACACCCGCTCCTTGTGATGGCACGTGGGACAGGCGTCGAGATCGGCAGGATAGTACAAATGGCATTTCGAGCACGGCAGGCCGTATCCAAAAATCTTGCGCGGCGGCTGTTCTGCAGCGTCCGACGCCATGCGGCGAGCGCCCAGGTCTTTCGCCATGGCCGGCTGAGCGGCAGCGCCCCCGCCCACTTGCTGAGATCGCGTTACATTCGTCGCCATCGGAATCCTCGTCACGCTCTCGAGATATGCCCGGTTTCAATGTAACCGCTCGAAAGCGTGCCGCCTACGGACCAGAAGTGCACCACGGACATTGTCCCGGAGGTCATTCTTCCTTCGTGCGGCGCCTCGCGGTGGCTCGGCGCCGGTCACCGCGAATTCGATTCCTTCATCAGCTTTAGGAGCTCTTCGCGACGCGCGCGATACAACGTCCGCTCCGGATCGAGCCTGGCCGCTACTTCGATTTCCGATAGCGCCTCGGGATAACGATCCAGGCTCATCAGGCAAGCTGCCAGTGAATAATGATTATCGGCGGAGGCATTTACCCGCAGAGCTTCACGAAACTCTTTTTCCGCCGCTTTCAATTCCCCTTCTTGAAACAGCACCGTGCCCAGAAAATGATGGGCGAGATCGGAATCCGGATTCAGTGACACCGCGATACGCAGCTCGTGCAACGCCTCTTCCGGCTTGTTGTCGAGCAGAAGCGCTTGCCCCAGGATCCGGTGCTCAGCCGATCCCGCTGGATTCTCGTGCACGGCAAGCCTCAGCTCATCCACCGCTGCGTCATAGTTGTTCTTCGCCATGTACGCGCTGGCCAGGCAGGCGTGACCCTGCTGCCACTCCGGGTGCTCGCGGTAAAGTTCCTTCAATTCGGCGATAGCCGCGTCAAAGTTACCCTGATCGCAATACGTGTTGCCCAGATTGTTCCGGACCGACGCCTGTTCCGGAGCCAACGACTTCGCCACCCGGTATTCGGTCACCGCTCCAGGCAAGTTCCCTTCCTCATGACGGATCAGCCCCAGATTCGAATGCGCCTCCCAAAAGCCGGGTCGCAACTGGATAGCCCGTTCATACGCCTTGATTGCGGCCGGCAGATTGCCATCGGCGTGCAAGGCGATCCCCATGTCGTAATACGTGTCGGGATTGTCCGGATCACGATTGAGCGACTCAGCATAGGCATGAACCGCTGCCTGGTATTGCCCCAGCGAGTAGTGGCCCAGCCCCAAAAATTGATAGGCCTCGGCATTCTTCGGATCGAGGCTGAGCGCGGTGCGCGCCTCCGCAATGGCATTTGGACCGTCGTCGAGCCGATAAAAGAGATAGGACATCGCGCTATGGTGTTCCGGCAGATCCGGCATCAGCTTTAACGCCTCGGTCAACTCGTCGTAGGCATCATCGAAATTCCCTTGCTGGCGCAACACCACCCCCAGAGCAAAGTGGAGAGCCGCATTGTCTTCGTCGGAAGAGATGGCTCGCTGCAGATCCGTTTCCGCCTCCTGGTACCGCTCCGACCGAGCCTCCGCGGCAGCCTTCAGCAGGAGCGCCGGAATCGATGGTCCAATGTGCGCCGAGAACGCATTTCCCGAACTGGCGATGGCGATCAAATCCGCGCCCGCCCCGGCTGCTTCCAAATCTTGCAGTTCGCGTTGCGTAGGCAGCGTCGCTAAGCCCCGCTCCTTGACCAGACTTGTTAGCCGGCTGCTCGAGACCCCACCCGTGAGCCAGGCAGCCAGTTCTGTCGTAGTCACCGCTTGAGACGGGATGTCAGAGGAATGCGCGGCCAGCGTGGCCAGAAGAAACAGACAAAAAATAAACCAAGCCTTGGCTCTCACCGGACTCCCCAACTTGTGGATTGGCTTGCGTGGTGCGGCTTTCGGGCTCAACGAACGCGGCCGCCCGCAAAGCCCCCTCTGAAACCATAGCTCGCCATGGTTTCCGGCGGTAAGGTCACGGAGGTAACTTGCGCAAATGACTCAGCCGTAAGACCGCCCGCTGCAAGCCAAGCCGGGTGTGATCCAAATCACACCCATCCGTGGCAGCCTTCACCGAATCCCGGCCCCTCCTGCCGTAGAACTAAGGAAGCTCATTTGAGGCTGCAGGCGACTCCCCCAACTTTCCCTGCGGCCCTCAAATAGCGTATGATCGAACTGCGTGTAACCCTCGGAGGCTCCGATGTTTGAAGGTTTATTTCAACCGATGCACCTGCTGATTATCTTCTTTATTGCTTTGCTGGTGTTCGGTCCAAAGAAATTACCTGAGCTCGGAAAGGGTCTGGGCGAGGGGATTCGTGCCTTGAAAGACGGCATGAAAGATCATCCCGCGACTCAGGCTTCCACCGACCAGAAAAATACCGAAACCAAGAGCTAACCGACTCCGCGTCGAGAAGCGCATTGGGCAGCATCGCTGTGCCTCGCTGTCTTCGTCTCATTCGGTTCACCGCAACTGGGTCCCTGATCGAAACTCAATTCTCTGCATTCTGGAGGCTAGGCCGTGCTACGCAAGTTTGAAGTGTTGGCTCTAACTGCGCTTTTTGGACTTTCCACCGCCCTCTTCGCCGACCAGGTCACCCTGAAAAACGGTGATCGTCTGACCGGAACCGTCGTCAAGTCTGACGGCAAGACTCTCGTTCTCCACACCGATGCCGGCGGAGATATCGAACTCAAACTCGACTCCATACAGGAAATCAAGACTGACGAAGAACTTCACGTTGGCCTCAAAGGCGGCAAGACAGCCGTCGGTCCCGTTACCACGACCGATAGCAAACTCAACATTGCCACAAAATCCGGACCCGTTGAGACCTCTACTGGCGATGTCACCGTCATGCGTAACGACGCCGAGCAGACGGCTTACGACAAGTCGATGCACCCCGGCCTCATGCATGGCTGGAATGGCGGCATCAACCTGGGCTTCTCCGTCGCTCGCGGAAATAGCGAGACCGAGAACCTCGCCCTCGCCTTCAACGCCGTCCATCCGACGGAACATGACAAGATTACGACGTATGCCACGTCGATTTACACCACGAACAATCTGGCGACGCCAGGCACAGTGGCGAACCTAACGACAGGCGGAATTCGATACGATCGCGATCTGAATCCGAGGCTATTCGCTTTCGTGGGCGCCGATTTCATGGCTAATGCCCTGCAGTATCTTGATCTCCGCCAGGTTTACGGCGGTGGTCTCGGCTATCACGCCATCAAGTCAGACAACACGACTCTGGATTTCCTCGGCGGCTTGAACTACACCCACGAAACCTATTCGAACGGAAGTGTGGTCGTCGCCGGTCCGCCGCCGATCTTCGGCTCCTACGGCGTAACCAACCGCTTCGTCGCTCTCACGCTTGGCGACGAGTGGGATCAAAAGGTGGGAAAGAGCACGACGCTGACGCAGACCTTCGGCTTCTTCCCCGACCTGCAGCATACCGGCGACTACCGCTTCACCTTTAATTTCGGCACGGTCACGAAACTAAATAAGTGGCTGGGCTGGCAAAACCAGTTCGGAGACATCTACGTTTCCAATCCGCCTGTGGACGCCAAGAAAAACGACCTCATCTTTACCACCGGCTTGAACATCACCTTCACGCACTAGATCCACGCATTGGACCAAAAACGGTTGCCCCACCCTGTCGCATTCTCGCGACAGGGTGGGGCTTTTCCTTGTGGGCGGGTGCCCCATTTCTCGTGCGTTGTTTGCACGAGAAGTGGGGTCTTTGATTTTCTCTACTTGGGACGTTGCGGCCGCGATCCTACTACGCCACAACTTCCTCGGTATCGTGAACCGTGATCATCCCTTGCTCGTCGTCCTCTTTGATCGCGGTGTGCGTCTTCGCCACCAGCATGTAAATGGATGGCACCACAAACAGCGTGAACGCCGTACCGATGATCATGCCGCTGACCAGCATGATGCCAATGCTGTTTCTCGCGCCCGCTCCCGGACCTTTCGCCAGCACCAGCGGGAAGTGACCGCAAACGGTCGCTGCCGTCGTCATCAGAATCGGCCGCAACCGTGTCCCGGATGCTCCAATGATGGCCTGCAGCTTACTCAGCCCCGTCTCTTGCAAGTGGTTGGCGAACTCCACGATCAGAATTCCGTTCTTCGCGATGAGTCCCACCAGCGTGATCAGACCCACTTCGCTATAGATGTTCAGGGTCGTGAATCCCAGAAACGAGAACAGCAGCGCGCCCGAAATCGCTAGCGGCACCGAACCCGCCAGAACAATGAACGGATCGCGGAAGCTCTCGAACTGCGCCGCCAGCACAAGATAGATCAGGATCGCCGACAGCAGGAATGTTCCCAGGAACTTGCTGCCTTCCAATCGCAACTGGCGCGATTCACCCGCGTAGTCAACCGTGAATCCCTGGGGCAGAATTTGCTTGGCTTGTTCTTCCAGGAATGTCAATGCCTGATCGAGCGTAACATTCGGCGGAATCACGCCCTGAATCCGCACTGCATTGAGCTGCTGGAATTTATTCAGTGAGCGCGGCTCCGTCGTCGTCTTCAGGGTCGCGAAAGTCGACAGCGGCACCAGTTTATCCGCCGATCCTTTCACGTAAATCTGCGAGAGTTGATCGGCCGTGAGCCGGTCCACGCGCTTCACCTGCGGGATTACCTTGTAGCTGCGGCCCTGTATGCTGAAGCGATTCACGTAATTGCCGCCCAGCATCGTCGACAAGTCCTGTCCGGCCTGGCTCAGATCCACGCCCTGCGAGCGTAGCTTGTCGCGATCGAACACCACTTCGGTCTGCGGCTGATCGAACTTCACGTCCGTATCCGCGAAGATGAACATGCCGCTCGCCATCGCCTTCTTCACGATCTGCTCCGCCAGTTGACTGACTTGTTGCGGTTCAGCCGCTGAGGCGATCACGAAGTCGACGGGAAAGTTTCCTCCCCCCGGTAGCGGTGGCGGAGTTAGTGGGATCACGCGAATGCCGGCAATCTTCGACAGCGGTCCGGCAGACTCGACCAGCAATTGTTGCGTCGTTTTCTTTCGTTGGCTCCATGGCTTTGTCACCATGCCGCCAAAGCCGCCATTCGGAGTCGTGATCTGGAACGTGCTCGCACTCTCCGGGAACGAGTGATACACGTCGTACACCTGCTTGGTAAACAAATTCGTCTGATCGATGGTCGCGTTGGGCGCAGCCTGAATCACGCCAAACACCACCCCCTGATCCTCCGCAGGCGCGAGTTCGTGCATCGAGAACATGTAGAACGGAACCATCAACACGGCCACAATCGCCCAAATCGTGAGCACCACGGGCCGGTACTTTAGAGTTCCCGTCAGCAGACCGGTATAGGTGCCGCGCACCTTGTCGAACGTCCGGTTAATGACACCCGCCAGCCCTTTATGCGAAGTGTCTGCCCGCAGCAGCTTGGAACTCATCATCGGCGAGAGCGTCAGCGCCACGATGCCCGAGACCACCACCGCACCGGCCAAAGTAAAGGCGAACTCGCGGAACAGCGCTCCCGTCAGTCCGCCCTGAATTCCGATCGGGGCGTACACCGCGGCCAGCGTAATCGTCATCGCGATGATCGGTCCCACCAGTTCGCGCGCGGCATCTTTCGCGGCATGGTACGGCGACTTGCCCATCTCCAAATGCCGCTCGACGTTTTCCACCATCACAATGGCGTCGTCGACCACCAGTCCCACCGACAGCACAATCGCCAACAGCGTCAGCAGGTTGATCGTGAAACCCGCCGCCAGCATGAGGAACACGGCTCCGATCAGCGAGATCGGAATCGCGACGATCGGAATCAATACCGACCGGAACGATCCCAGGAACAGGAAGATCACCACAATCACGATGATCAAAGTTTCGGTCAGCGTGTGCAGTACTTCGTTGATGGCGTCCTGAATGTATTCCGTCGAGTCATACGGAATGCCCAGCGTCATTCCCGTAGGCAATTGCTGCTGGATTGCCGGAAGCGCCTTGCGCACTTCTTTAATGACATCCAGTGAGTTCGCCGTGGGCAGCACCCATATGCCCATGAACGTCGCGGTCTGGCCGTTGAACCTTACATCCTGGTCGTAGTTTTCGGCCCCCAGCTGCACGTCGGCAATCTCGCCCAGCCGGACCACCGTTCCGTTTTCCTGCTTGATCACCATCTGCCGGAATTCTTCCGGCGTTCGCAGATCGGTATTGGCCACCAGGTTCACCGATACCATCGAACCTTTCGTGCTCCCGAGCGCGGACAGATAGTTATTCTTGGACAGCGCGTCGTGCACATCCGATGGCGAGACGCCGCGTGCGGCCATCTCTTGCGGCTTCAACCACAACCGCATCGCAAACGTCCGGTTGCCCAGAATATCGGCGCGTTGCACGCCGCTGATGGCACTTAGCTTGGGCTGCACCACGCGCGTCAGGTAATCCGTAATCTGGTTCTGATCCAGATCCTTCGAGGCGAAGCCGATATAGATCGCCGCAAACTGCGTGTCCGCCGTCTGCAAATCAATCACGGGAATCTGCGCATCCGGAGGCAGATCATTTCGAACCTGCTCGACCTTGGCCTGAATCTGCGTCAGCGCGGCCGTCGTGTCGTAGTTGATCTTCAGGTGGACGAGGATCGTGCTCAGTCCCTGCGCGCTGGTCGATTCCATATAGTCGATACCGTCGGCGCTGGCCACCACACGCTCAATCGGAGTCGTAACAAATCCGCGCACCAGGTCGGCGTTCGCGCCCACGTACACCGTCGTTATCTGCACCACGGCGATATCGCTGCGCGGATATTGCCGCACACTCAGCGAGCGAACCGCCTGCAACCCGGCAATCAGGATGACGAGGTTGACCACCATCGCCAGCACCGGCCGCTTAACAAATAAGTCTGTGAACTTCATGCAAACTCCTTAACGCAGGCGCGAAATAGGCGCCCCCATTTCCCGCTGGTTCCCTGAACGGGGGCTGACTCTGGGTGCCCCATTTCTGGCCGGTTTTGCCAGAAGTGGGGATTTTTTCACCGTTAATCTAGGGTTTAGCTATCTTCCGGTTTCGGATTGGTACTGTTACTCGGCTGGACGGCGTTGTTCACCAGAACCGGCGCTCCATTTCGCAGCTTGAATACGCCCGAGCTCACGACCTCATCCCCGGCATTCAATCCCGAAACGATGCCCACCTGATCGCCGCGCGATCCTTCGACTTTCACCACCTGCTGCCGCACTCCGCGATACGATCTGCCCTTCTGGTCGGTCATATTGGTCACGATGTAAACCGAGTCACCATAGGGCGCGTAGTTGATCGCCGAGGCCGGCAACGGAATCACCTGCCGCGGACTTCCCAGCGGCAGCTCCACCTGCACAAACATCCCCGGACGCAGCTTGTTGTCCTTATTCGTGACGATCGACTGAACCTGTATGTTTCGCGTCTGCTCGCTGATCACCGAATCCAGCGCGATGATCCGGCCAGTGAACCCCATTCCCGGCAGATCCGCATTCGTCACCCGCACTACATGTCCCGGGATAACCTTTCCCGTGTCCTGCTGCGGCACTCCGAAGTTCACATAAATAGGACTGAGCATCTGTAGCGAAACGATGGCCTGCCCCGCGGCCAGATACTGACCAAGGCTGACCTGCCGAATTCCCAACACTCCGGAGAAGGACGCGCGAATCGTCTTGCGCGCGATCGCTGCCTTGATGTCGCCGACCTGGGCCTCAGTCGCCTTCTGCTGCGCCGCCGCGTTGTCATATTCCTGACGCGCGATCACTCCTTCTTTCACCAGTTCCTGGGCACGCCCGAAGTTGATTCCTGCCAGGTCGCGCTGCGCCTCGAGGCTAGCCAGCTGTGCCCGCTCCTGTCGCGTGTCGAGCTCGACCAGAATCTGCCCTTCTTGCACCCTTTGCCCTGACTCAAAATGAATCTTGTCGATGGTGCCCGGCAGGTCCGCGCTCACCGTTACTCCCTGAATCGCCGCTGCGGTACCAATCACGGACATCGTCGAAGGCCACATCTCCCCCTTTGCCACCACCGTGGTCACGGCCGTCGGAGGCATCTGGAAGCTGGCACCAGCCGCAATCGCCGCCTCCACCTGCTTATACTTCACAAATCCCAGGCCCCCCAATAGGGCCACCATAATCACCAACATCAGGATCATTCGCTTCGCCATACCTTCTCCTGTAACAGAACAGCCGGCTGTTGTCTGGTTTTTACTTCTGCGAGCTGCAAGTGAACCCCAGTATTGCGGATATTGATTTCGGCACCATTCAAAAAGATTCAGAGTTGCGCGCCGATTTCAGCAGTTCTTTGCATTGCCCGTAACACAATTCTTTCTCGTGGTGCGCCTGGTAGTAGTAACTTCCGGCAAGGTACAGAGGTTATGCCCATTCGCTGAAAAGCGCCCGGAACCATTCGGCGGAAATATGCAATATTTTTCACTCGTACCGCGGCGGATTAGGCACGGCCTGGCATGCGTAGTGGATTTAGGTCCGTATCAGGACCCCACCTGACACAGCGGATCAGGCACGCCCTGCCATTCGTAGTGGATCTAGATTCGTATCAGGGCACGACGTCAGTCGTGCCGTCAAATCGAAAAAAAAAACGCGGCTTTAGCCGCTGACCCGGCTACCGCACCCGCGGCGAAAAATCCGTCAGCGCAAGAAACGTCGAATCCACTTTTTCCACAAGCTTTCCATTCGCCTCAGATTTTTCCCGGACAGTCTTCCACTCCGGATCATCCTCAAACGCTTTCCAGTTCGCGGCCGCCGCCTCGCGGCTCGGATGCCGAAGAATATAAATCAGCGTGTTGCTCTTCTCCGGCTCATCCAGCGGCGTCCAATACGCAACACTCTTCATTCCGTGACGGTCGAAGATTTGGATGGTGTGTTCGCGGAACCGCGTTTCCAGTTCGCCCAACTTTCCCGCAGCCGCATGGTAGACGCGAAGTTCAAACACGCCCGCCGCATCTCGCGTAGAACCGGTTTTGCCCTGCCGAGCCGCCGCCCAAACGGACGCCGGCAGCAATGCCGCCGCAGGAATTGCCTGTAATAATGTTCGTCGTTTCACGCCACGAATTGTAGCAGCAGCGTTCGAGGGCCGCGCAGCGACTGGATTGCAAGGGCTCGGATCTCGCGCAGCGCATATTGCTAACGAACCACCATTCGCGGTCAGATTGGGCAGCGCACGACTTCAGAGGCTGCGGAAGAATACAGGTCGCGTATCTGTTTTGAACCGGCAGTATCACGGGATTTTGGGGCCTGCACGTCCGGGAAGGGCACGACTTCAGTCGTGCCACCAGGTCGTGCAAAATGATTCGCGCTTTAGCGCCTGAGGTGCATCTTTGCTCCCTGCTGCAAGCTTGTGAGCACCCTAGGCCCGGCTTCCACCGAGCCGTTCAGGGCAATTAGGAACCGGGCTCTAAAGACTGCGGGAGAAGTCTTTCTGTGGAATCCCCGAGTATACCGTTGGTACCACCGTGGAAGAGCGACGCTTTAGCGCCGCGCCAAATCGCTTGCTACTCGGGGCTTTAGCCGCTGAGGAGATCGAACTACTGCCGTGATGAATGCTGAGATGTCTTCGATTTCGAATGGCGCTGCTCGTCAATTTCCCGCAAAAGTCGCGAGCTGATTGCTGTTTCACTTCTGGTCACGATACCGATCGCCGCGCGGATTGACGGCTTGGTTCGTGAAGCGAGCCGAGCTACAATCGCCGCAGATCGACGCGTTTAGCGTTAGATTGATTCCTGTGATCCTAAGGAGGACTGGATTCATGAGAACGCGACGAGAGTTGATCGTTGCGATATTCGCTGGGCTTCTGGTTCTCGTGCCTGAAACACTGCGGGCCGAAGTCATCTGCGGTAAGCAGCGCCCGCTCAAGCCAGTTCATTGCATCTGCGGCAAACTTATTGATCAGAGCGGTAGCCCCATTTTAGGTGCCGTAGTAAGACTTAATCGGGACGGTGCAGAGGCCGCTACCGGGACCGCGGACGCAGCGGGCAAATTTCTGTTCCGTGAACCGAAGTCAGGCAAGTACGAACTGGCTGTGGATTTCGACGGTTTCGAACCGTTTCGGTCTCCCATCGTACTGAAAAAACCAGCCAAGAAGTGCCAGCACGGATTCGTCATCATAATGATGATGCCCTACCCCGACAATTGCGGGAGTTATGCAGTGAAACGCTAGGCCGAGCCGAAATCACTTGCCGGAAGCAACGTCGCAGCAGCAATCGCCCGTAAAAATGTTCGTCGTTTCGCGGCACGACTTGTAGCACCAGGGTTCGAAAGTTGTGGAACCACTGGATAGAAAGGGCTCGGCTTCCACCGAGCCGTTCAGGGCAATTAGGAACGGGGCTTCAAAGACTGCGTGAGCAGTCTTTCGGAATCCCCGAGTATACCGTTGGTACCACCGTGGAAGAGCGGCGCTTTAGCGCCGCGCCAAATCGCTTGCTACTCGGGGCTTTAGCCCCTGAAGGAATCGAACTACTGCGGGCTAATCCCAAGTAACTTTCCCGAACAGCCCTGCCGCAGTAAACTCTTGTCATTTCCTCGGAGCTGCTATGCGCCTACTGCGCCTTCAAGAAGTCGAGATCGGCCCCAACGACCGCCTGTTCCGCCACGCGCGTCTGCGTGCTCTGATCGTCTGGCTTGCCGGATTCGCCGCCGCCACCGCCTTTCTCTTCCACGCCTACACCGCTAAGTGGAAGCCCGGCTACTTCTTCGGCCCGTTTCTGCTGCTCTTTTTGCTCTTGACCGTGAGGATGGTGACCGCGCGCTTCCATCCTTCCAATTGGCTCGTCCGCATGAACCAGACGGGAATCTACGTGCAATATCGTTCTTACCTGAACTACGAGTTGAATCCCGATGACCCGTCGGTCGTTTTCCTTGCCTTCGGCGAGATCGCCTCGGCCCGCCTGATCAAAGAGCGCGTCCAGACCCCCGATATGGGAAATCCAGGCCGCACCCAAACCCAATTCCTGCGCCATGTCGAACTTGAGTTGTCCGGAGATGTCGCGCCGCTTGCCAACGCCTTGCAGACCGAGCTCGGTGAGTCGGCTCCAGAAGAAAAACACTGGTACGGCACCAGCTCGACTCTTTACCGCGATTATCCCGTCGCCATGTCCGCTCCCGCATCCGTTCGCATACATTGGGACGTAGTGCCGGGCACACAACGGTTCCTCGACGCCCTCCGCCCCTACACGGTCATCGCCGATCCGGTTTCCTTAAAGCAGGATTTCACGCACCTGAAATCGCTCAGCCGTGAAGAGCAACAGAAGCAACTCCGCGAACTCGTTGCCCGCGGCCAGAACATCACAGCCGTCTACACCGCCAGCAAACTCTACGATTGCACCTTAGGAGAAGCCAGCCAGATGGTGGATTCTCTAGGCGCGAAGAAGGTCCCGCAGTAGCCTCGGCATTCCCACTGGCGTCATCCCGAGCAGAGCCCCTTTTTGGAATGAGAGGGCGTCATCCTGAGCGGAGCCGCTTTTCAGGCGAAGCGAAGGATCTGGCGTGGAGTGAGGCAACAGCTGAAGCGCTCCGCGCGAGATCCCTCGCGTCGCTGGTGAAAGCGCGACGCTTCGGGATGACGTCTTCGATTTTTTCGTGTGGACGACTGTGGCCGAGTACGAAGGGCCATGCAAACTGCGGACCATCGGCAAACGCCTCGTCTGGTACAGCGGCTTCCGAGTCCTCACCAACCCAGGCGGCGTCATCCTGAGCGGAGCCGCTTTTCAGGCGAAGCGAAGGATCTCGCGTGCAGTGACCACGGACCTTACGAAAGCTCTCTACGGGATGACTCGAAAAGGGACATTGCTCGTCAGCGTGCCGCTGGGCGTAGTCACTGTGACGTAGCCAGTGGTCGCTCCAGCCGGAACGGTGGCGATCAGAAGCGTGTCGGCGTGGGTTACAAATTTTGCAGGAATTCCGTTGAGAGAAACGCCAGTCGTGCCGGTCAGACCGTACCCAAGGATGCCGAACTGCTGGCCAACCTTCGACGGATTGCGTATGAAGGAAACGAAAGGCCCAAGACCCATATCCAGGCTAAAGACGGTGCCGTCACCGCTGGTGCCGCCCGCGTTGGCTGTCCCGTAGATAATCCCGTTCGTGGCTTGCAGCAGCCCTGCGGATCCAAAGGCCCCGTCAGCACAGTTGGGTAGAGAGCAGAAGCTGTAGAGCGTCGTTAGGATGCCCGCAGGAGTAATTTGAAAAATCGTCCCATTATTGCCGTTGCCGGTCCCGCCCGCGAATGTTGTCCCATAGAGATTCCCGTCCGTGGCTTGAATAACTGGAGCGGGTTCGTCGCCATCCGCGCAGTTGGGCAGCGAACAGAAGCTATACAGCGTGGTCAGTTTGCCTCCGGGCGTGATTTTGAAGGCGGTCCCACAACCATATGGGGAGCAGTTTGCGCCGCCATAGAAGGTTGTCCCATAAAGGTTCCCGTTGATGGCTTGAATCAGCGGAGCGTCTGGCCCGTTGCCATCCGCGCAGTTGGGCAGCGAACAAAAGCTATACAGCGTGGCCAGCTTGCCTGCTGGAGTGATCCTGAAGACTGTTCCGCAGCCGTCAGGGTCCTGGGAACTGGGACAATCAATGCGGCTCCCTCCCAGCGCGGTGGTCCCATAGAAGTTCCCGTCGGCGCCCTGCACCAACGAAGCAAGGGGGCGTTCGCCGTCCGCGCAGTTGGTCAGGGAACAAAAGCTGTATACCGATGTGAACTTACCCGCCGCAGTGATTTCGAAAACTGTTCCGCCTCCTTGCGCTCCGCCGGTATTCGTAGTCCCGTAGAAATTCCCGTTGGCGGACTGAATTAACCCGGAATACGGGCCGCACCCGTCTATGACCTCGAAGGTATGGAGCGTCGTCAATTTCCCTGCGGCTGTAATTTCGAAGACTGTGCCACAGCCGTCCGGGTCCGTGCCGCCACTCAGGGTTGTGCCATAGAACTTTCCGTTGGTTGCTTGCACCAATGAATCCCCGGGCTGCTTGCCATCAGCGCACTGGGCCAGCGTGCAAAAGCTGTACAGTCTGGTTAAATTCCCAGTGCGATTGATTTTGAACACCGTGCCGCAGCCATAGCCTCCGCGATAGCCACAGCTGGCGCCTCCGTATTCGGTAGTCCCGTAGAAGTTCCCATCGGTGGCCTGAACAAGTGCCATGCTAGGGTAGTTGCCGTTTTTCCCGTCGAAACTTGCCAGCGTCGTAAAGGTCTGACCACGTGACAAACCGGCCGTCGCTGCGCAAACAAGAATCACTCCCCACACCCACCGCGATCCATGAACTTTTACCATCGGAATCTCCATCACGAATTCTGCCATGTCAGACCTGCGCTCGCTGCTAGTTCACCGTAAACGTCGCGGAGCTCACTGCCGTTCCGCCTTTGGTCACTACACCAATAGGTCCTGTCTGGGCGCCGGCCGGGACGGTTGCCGTTACCTGCTTATCGGAGTTCACCGTGAATTGGGCCGGCACATTGTCGCCAAAGCCGACTCCGAGCGTTTGCGTGAAACCGGTTCCGGTGATCGTCACCGCGTGTCCCACCGATCCGCTCGGCGGATTGAAGCTGAGAACCTGCGGCGTCACGCGGAATGGTCTGATTGCTGGTCAGCGTGGTCGCGCCGGTGGTCACGGTGACAGATCCGGTGAGCGCGCCCGCAGGGACTCTCGCGGTCGAGAAAAGTTGATCCAGAAAGTTTGGCGCTGGTGGCCTGCACTCCGCCGAACTGCACGATGGAGAACGGGTGAACCCTTGCCCGAAGATGCCGATCTTCTGCACCTTCGTTCGCAGAGGTGGGCTGAGTTTTCACGAAAGGTCCAAGCCCATTACTCATGCTAAAAACTGTACCATCGTTGCTTGTCCCGCCGCCGGAGGTTGTACCATAGAAAGTTCCATTAGTGTCCTGCATTAGCCCCGCCCCAGGACCGGCGCCGTCAGCGCAGCCGGTCAAACGGCAGAAAGTGTAAAGCGTAGTCAGTGCGCCCGCTAGGAGTGATTTCGAATAGTGTGCCTTGGTGCGGGTTAAAGGCACCTGCCTGTCGGAGTTGTCCCGTAAAAGTTGCCATCAGTACCCTGAACCAACGGACCATTGGGGAAGTCGCCGTCGGCGCACGCAGACAGCGAGCAAAAGTTGTACAGCGTGGTCAGCTTGCCGGCGGCAGTAACTGCGAAAAGGGTGCCGCAACCGTCGCTTGCGCTGCAGGCTTGGCCGCTGCCGCCGACGGCGGTGACGCCGTAAAAGTTCCCATTGGCGGCTTGTATCAATCCCCCACTAGGCGAGCAACCGCCAAATTCAAAACTGACCAGTGTAGTCAGCTTACCCGCTGGGCTGATTTTGAAGACGGTGCCACAGCCCGTGGTGGCCCCTCCCGCGCCTGTTTCCCCGTAAAATTGTCCATTGCTGGCTTGCAACAGTCCGCTGGTTGGGAGATCGCCGTCAGGGCAGTCGGCGTTTGAGGCACAGAAACTGTATATGGTGGTCAGCTTACCCGCTGGAGTGATTTCAAATACTGTGCCGCAACCGCTATCGAAGGGACTACAGGTAGCAATGCCCTCCCCTCCAACGGCTGTTGTCCCGTAGAAGTTGCCATTCCTACCTTGTACGAGGCCCCCGTTCGGTTGTTTTCCATCGGCGCAGTTCGCAAATGTGCAGAAGCTGTAAAGGGTCGTCAGCATGCCCGAGGGGGTGATCTTGAAAACTGTGCCGCCACCGTAGGCTCCGAGGGCCGAAGTCGTTCCGTAGAAATCCCCGTTGGCGGCTTGCACGAGCGGGCCGACAGGCTCCGAGCCATCCGTACATCCCGGCTCGGGGCAGAAAGTGTATAAGGTCGTTACGCCGCCTGCGATCATTTTAAAGATCGTGCCGCAGCCTGAGAAACAGCTATGGGTGGTCCCGCCAGATCCCGTCGTCCCGTAGAAGTTCCCGTCGGCACCTTGGGTGAGGACCGCGTCGGGCCCGTTGCCATTAGTCCCATTGAAATTCACAAACGTGGTAAGGGTGACCTGGGCCGATGAGGCGATCCCGGTCGCGGCACAAAAAACAATCACTCTACACACCCACCGCCATCCACAAACTCTTGCCATCGGAAGTCTCTCTTTACACGAAATCAACGCTGCTGGGTTCGTTCGACAGGGATCAATGCGTTTGAACCGATCCCTCGTCAATTCACCGTAAATGTCGCGGAACTGATTGCCGTTCCGCCTTTGGTCACTACACCAATAGGTCCTGTCTGGGCGCCGGCCGGGACGGTTGCCGTTACCTGCTTATCGGAGTTCACGGTAAATTGGGCCGGCACATCGCCGCCAAAGTCGACTCCGTTGGTTTGCGTGAAACCGGTTCCGGTGATCGTCACTTGCGTTCCCACCGATCCGCTCGGAGGACTGAAGCTGAGAAGCTGCGGCGTCACAAGGAATGGCTGATTACTGGTCAGCGTGGTCGCCCGTGGTCACGGTGACTGATCCGGTCAGAGCGCTGCCCGGCAGGAGACTGTCGCCGGCGAGGAAAGTCTGATCCAGAAAGTTTGGCGTCTTAGGCTTGCACTCCGCCGAACTGCACGATGGAGGAACTGGTGAAGCCTTGGCCGAAGATGCCGATTGTCGCACCCTCCTTGGCAGATGTGGGCTCGATTTTCACGAACGGGGCAAGCCCCGTAGAGAGGCTGAACACTGTGCCAACACCGTACAAACCTCCCTCGAATGTCGTTCCATAAAAGGTTCCGTCAGTAACTTCCGTGAGTCCCTCATACAGCTACCTCTCCATCTGCGAAGCCAGGCACGACGCAGAATTGGTAAAGGGTGGTCAGCGCGCCGCTGGGCGTCATTTCGAAGATAGTTCCGTCCCACTAACGTCATAGCCGTCAGTTGTTCCGTAGAAGTTGCCGTCATTGCCCTGAACCAGCGGACCGTAAGGGTCGTCGCCGTCTGCGCAATTGGTTGAAGAACAAAAGTTGTGAAGTGTGGTCAGTATGCCCGCGGAGGTGATTTCGAAAATGGTGCCGCAGCCTTCGGGAACAAAATGGACAACCACCGTTGCTGACTCCGCCGAGGGCAGTGTGCCGTAGAGATTTCCGTCTGTGCCCTGGATTAATCCGCCAGCCGGGTAATCGCCATCGATAACATCAAAAGTAAAGAGCGTAGAGACCTGCCCATTCGGCGTGATTTCGAAAATCGTGCCAACCCAGGTTTACCCGTTGCAGTCTCCCCATACAGATTCCCATTCCGAGCTTGCACAGCGTACGCTCTGAGAAAAACCACCATCAGCACAGTTCGATAAAGAGCAGAAGCTGTGAAGCGTCGTTAGGACCCCGCAGGGGTTATTTGTAAACCGTGCCTCTATTCGTTGAGCCCCGCCAAACCTGGTAGTCCCATAGAAGTCTCCGTTCGCGGCTTGCACAAGCCCGGCGGACGGGTATTCCCGTCGGCGCATTGAAGGAGAGTGCAAAAGGTGTAAAGCGTCGTCAGCGAGCCGCCGGGCGTAATTTTGAAAACCGTACCGCCACTGCCGCGGGCACGATATGCCGCCATTTGCGCTGGTGACTCCGTAGAAGTTTCCGTCGGCGGCCTGCACCAGCGCACCCAAAGGGCTCCGCCGTCAAGGCAGCCCGACTGGGAGCAAAATTGTATACAACGTCGACAGGGTCCCGCTCGATGTAATTTTGAAGACGGTACCGCAGCCGGTAAAACACGCACCTGTAGTCCCGCCGGACTCTGTGGTTCCGTATAAGTTTCCATCAGTTCCTTGGATAAGAATCGTGTAAGGATAACTGCCATTAGTTCTGGTTGAAGATCGATCAGCTTGCTGAAGGTGACCTGCGCATGCGAGCTATCGCCATCACCCCACAAAGAAGAACCACCCCACAAACCCACCGCCATCCACGAACTCTCGCCATCGGAAATTTCTCCTTGCACAAAATCCGCGCAGCTGCACTCGTTCGACAGGGACGAATCGTCTGAACCGGGAGGGGAAGGACTCACAGAGACGCGCCGGAGGCAAACTATATCGTCAGGGAAACACCAGGTCAAGGTGATCCGTGGCGGGCTGGCCATCCTGTTCAGCGAAGAAAGCCATCCGGTTGCCCCACCCTTCCCGCGCTGTTTGCGGGAGGGTGGGTCGCCCGAAATGCCGAAACCATACACCTGGCTTCGCGCGCCCCCGGCCGTCGCCGGACACTCACCCTCGACTCTGCTTTCCCTTCCCGTGGCCCTAAGTCATTCCAGCAGAAATCCACAGCCCCATGTGACATCTGACCTTGCGCACAGGCTTACGAAAAGAGCAAAATCACTCCGGCGAAAGCAGTCGCCCACAGCTCTGACGAGCCGTTAAGTTCTTTGAATCCAAGATTTTACCCGCAAGTGATTGAGCGCCATAGATTACTTCGCGATTTCCCGCTAACTCGAACATTCCAGAGATTCGGGGGGGAGGGGGGATACCCCAGAAATCCAACCCATTCCCAAAATGGAACTCATCCGACCAGGAAATTTGCCAAGCCACCCTAAGAAAAAACCGCTCATCACGCATCCTTCGTGATACTTCGTGTCCTTCGTGGTTTACGAATTTAGGAGACGCAGCCGAACGTCAAGCGGCCGGTTTTCAATAGCCAATCAACAATCGGAAATCTGAAACGGCTCAGCCGGTTTTCAATCAACAATCAAAAATCAACAATCAAAAATTTCATTCAATCGATCCCGTGAATCCGCATCGCGATGAGCGTATCTTCGTCAGGCTTGCCTGACCGGACGATGGCCGAAGTCTCGATTTCGCAGTGTGGACCGGCGCATTGATTCGCAGCCTGCAGGCGAGTAGAGTGGTCTGTCCCATGACAGCCAGGCAGGATAATCCAGGAGATTCCCAATGCTAAAACGTTTCATTGTGTGCACTTTTCTGGTCGCCGGCTTTGCGATGTACGGATTCGCGGCCGAGGAAAACGTTTGTAAGGGCGATCCGAATAAATGGCAAGAACTCTTCAACGGCAAAGATCTGACGGGATGGAAGCATGTCGGTCCCGGCGGCGACACGGTCGAGGATGGCTTGATCCGCACTCACGGTGGAATGG
The DNA here is from genome assembly GCA_963711365.1 of Terriglobia bacterium. Taxonomy (GTDB): domain Bacteria; phylum Acidobacteriota; class Terriglobia; order Terriglobales; family Acidobacteriaceae; genus Sulfotelmatobacter. Next base: position 139,011 of record CAVQDY010000009.1, read on the forward strand.
GCTTGCTGTATTGGACCGGCGGCAAGATCGGCAACTGCGAACTTCACGTCGTCTACAAGATGCGCGATGAAAACGATAATTCCGGAGTCTTCGTCCGCATTCCCCTTGAACCTCGTGAAGAGTGGATGCCCGTGCACTATGGCTACGAAGTACAGATCGACAATCATCCCGAAACCTCGGGTGAGGACGAGTACCACCAGACCGGAATGCTTTATTCGCTGACCAAGCCGCTCGTCGACAAAGCGTGGAAGCCTGGTCCGCAGTGGAACACGATGGACATCACGCTCGACGGAACCCGAACCATCGTGACGCTGAACGGGCAGAAGGTCACCGACTTCAAAGAAGGCGATCCGGTCCCGGCCAAGAAGTTCGACTTCGAGCCACAGCGCGGGCCGCGTCCTATGTTCGGCTGGTTCGGTCTGCAGAACCACAGCGACAACGACATCGTGTTTTTCAAAGAAGTCGCAATCAAGCCGCTGAAGAAATAAAGGATTGATCCGGTCGCGCGACGCATGTAACAGAGATAACGCGCCGCAAAGATCGTGATACCTGTGCAGCTGGCACAGATCCTTCGCTGCACGAAATACGCTTGCTCATCATGACAACCGATTCAATTTCACTGGAGGGATTCGAATGAAACGCATTCTTTCGCGACGTGCATTCCTGCAAGGTAGCGCGGCGGCCGCAGCGGGCGGCTTGCTGGTTTCGAAGACGGTCCAACTGGAAGCTCAACCTTTACTGCGGCGGGCGGTCGCGCCAAGCGATCGCGTTCGCTTCGGGATGATCGGGATTGGCATGCAGGGATCGGGCCTGCTGGGCGGCGCCATCACGATCCCTGGCGTCGAGTGCGTGGCCGCCGCCGATCTCTATGACGGACGCCATACACTGGCCAAAGAAATCACGGCGAATCCGAGTCTGCCAACGACGCGGCAATACAAGGAATTGCTGGACCGCAAGGACATCGACTGCATCGTAGCCGCCGTGCCGGATCATTGGCACCGGCGTGTGGTGGTTGACGCCTGCAATGCCGGCAAGGATATCTACTGCGAAAAACCCATGTCGCACAACGTGGCCGACGGCCTGGCGATGGTCGAGGCCGCGCAGAAGAATAATCGCATCGTGCAGATCGGTTCGCAGCGCGTAAGTTCGGAGTTGTGCGCGACGGCCAAGGATCTGTACTCGAAGGGTGCTATCGGCGACGTGGAGATGGTTGAACTGACTTTGGGACGAAATGATCCTACCGGCGCGTGGGAGTATCCACCCCCGCCGGATCTGTCGCCGCAGACGCTCGATTGGGATACTTGGCTCAACGACGCGCCCAAGATTCCTTTCAACAAGCTTCATTTCGCGAGATGGCGCTGCTGGCGCGCATATGGGACGGGCGTAGCCGGAGATCTGATGGTCCACCTGATCAGCGGCATGCTGGTCACGCTGGGATGGAACGAGATTCCACGCTCGGCGACAGCGATGGGCGGCATCTTCCGCTTTAAAGATGGCCGCGACATGCCCGACTTCCACACTGTGCTCTTCGACTATCACGGCATTCCGGTTTACGTGCGGCTGGACTTGGGCTGCGAGACTCCGGAACTGGCGCGCTTCATGGGTCCGAAAGGCCTGCTCGAAGCCGGCGAGTTCGAACTGCGACATTCTGCGCAGAGTGGTATCGACACGGATCCCAGCTACTACAGTTTCAGTTTTCCGGCAGCGATGCGCGCGGAATACGTGAAGCAGTGGCATGCCGAGAATGATCCTCCACTGGGCAAGGAACCGGTGCATGAAGACACGGTCTACAAAGGACACGATTGGGACGACGTGCGACCGCACCTGAACGTATTCTTCGAGTCGGTGAAGTCGCGCAAGCCGGTAACCGAGGATGCGGTGTTCGGCAACCATGCAGCGATCGCGTGTCATATGGCGAACGAGTCGTTCTTCCGCCAGAAGCCTGTGACCTGGGATGCAGCGTCAAAGACGATCAAATCGTAAACGCTTGGGAGGATACATGTGCTCCTCTTTTTCGCGCGGGTGGAACCGGAGAGTCACTCCGGTTCTGCTCGCTGTTTTCTTTTTGAGTGTATGGACATTCGCGCAGGAACTGCCCGCGGCCAAGCCGGAGTCGGTAGGACTTTCGTCCGAGCGGCTGGAGCGGATATCCACGGTCGTGCAGCGCGACATCGATAATAAGCGGATCGCCGGAGCGGTCACCCTGGTGGTTCGTCACGGGAAGGTGGCGTTCTTCAAGGCACAAGGCATGGCCGATCGCGAAGCCGGTAAGGCAATGCCTACCGATGCCATGTTCCGCATCTGCTCGATGTCGAAGCCGATCACCACCGTTGCCGCGATGATGCTGTATGAGGAGGGCAAGTTCCTGCTGGAGGATCCAGTCTCAAAATATCTGCCAGAATTCAAGAATATGAAGGTGCTCGTCAAGCCGGCAGAGGGCGAGCGCTACACGATCCCGGCGACGAAAGAAATTACGATTCGCGATCTCATGCGCCACACCTCGGGCATGACCTACAACTGGAACGTCGATCTGGGCACGGCCTACGAGGCGGCCAACGTCGCCAGCGGGCTGCTCCAATATGACGGTACTATCGGCGACAGCACCAAGCGTCTCGCAGGATTGCCGTTGCTCTTCCATCCCAGCGAGCGCTGGGAATACAGCCTGAGTGTGGACGTTCTCGGGCGCCTGATTGAAGTTGTGTCGGGCATGCCGCTGGATGAATTCTTCCGCACCAGAATTTTCGAGCCTTTAGGAATGAAGGACTCGTACTTCTTTCCACCTGACAACAAGATTGACCGCGTGGCGACTGCATATACCTATTATCCGGACAAAGGCTTAAACCGTTTCCCGGACACTCCGATTCGTGAAGGAAGTTTTGTTTATTCAGCGGACTATCCGACGAAGGGGCCGAAGAAGCTCTTCTCCGGCGGAGCCGGGCTGGTTTCGACCGCCATGGACTATGCCCGCTTCTGCCAAATGATGCTGGACGAAGGCAAGTTCGGCAACACTCGTTTGTTGAGCCGCAAATCCGTGGAACTGATGACGCACGATCAGCTGGGAAAGATCGGGCCGGAGCGGGCTTTTGGACTGGGCTTCGGAATTGATGGCGTGAAGACTCCGCTCTCGGAGTTGGGGACACCGGGCACGTATAACTGGGGAGGATTCTTTTACACCGCCTTCACCATTGATCCGAAAGAACAGATGATTGTCGTATTCATGGCGCAACTGCATCCCACGGGCGACCTCGAGTTGGACCGTCAGGTACACGAACTGGCTTATCAGGCAATCAACGATTGAGGGCCGCTGTTGATTCCTGGCTATTGAAATTGTGAAACACCTGCTGGGAGGACTTTTCACGCAGCGAGAATCCCTCCATCACAGTTCCCCGGCGGGTATATCATTTTTGTAACGACGTTTGTAAATCCCTTTGGCAGCTTTCTCGCCCGGAGTTCGCAATGGCTACGCTCCGTCTCGCAATCAATGGAAAAAGTTATTCGGTTGAGACCGATCCGCAGACCAGTCTGCTGACTGTGCTGCGCGAGAACCTTGACCTGACCGGAAGCAAGTACGGCTGCGGCGAAGGGATGTGTGGCGCGTGCACCGTGCTCATCGACGGCAAGGCGCAGCGCTCGTGCGTCACGCGCGTGGGGTCCGTCTCAGATAAGCAGATCACGACGATTGAAGGGCTTGCCGCGGGAGAACAACTGCATCCAGTGCAGCAGGTGTTTCTGGATGCGGGCGCGATGCAATGCGGCTACTGCACCTCCGGGATGATTATGTCAGCCGTCGCTCTGCTCAAAAAGAATCCGTCGCCGAACGAGAGCCAGATTATCGACTTCATGGACGGCAACGTCTGCCGCTGCGGCACCTACTCTCGCATCGTGAGCGCGATCCAGAAGGCAGCGGCGATGCAAGGATCCGCGATGGCGAAAGGAGCGAGCCGATGAGCTCCAAACAGACGAGCGCTGAGCCAAACACCTTGAATACGAATTTCGGAATTCCCCTGGAGCCCGAGCGCTACGAACTGAGGGCGGCTGCTCCGTATCGTTTCGACCTCGACCGCCGTGATTTCTTCAAATTTCTCGGCGCCGGAATTGTGGTCGTTTCGGTTCTGAAACCGGCGATGGTTGCACAGGAATCTGGTGGCGGAAGACGGCGCGGCGAGTCATTGCCCAAAGAGATCGACGCCTGGCTGCACATTGGCGAAGACGGCAAGGTCACGGTTTACACGGGAAAGGTTGAGGTCGGGCAGAACATTCGCACTTCCCTAAGCCAGGCCGTCGCGGAGGAACTGCGCGCTCCGATTTCGAGAATTGAACTGGTGATGGGCGACACGAAGCTCACGCCGTTTGACATGGGAACATTTGGCAGCCGCACCACTCCGACTATGAATTTGCAATTGCGGAAGGTTGCGGCGGCGGCACGAGATACGTTGATCGCGCTGGCGGCAGCGCAATGGAACGTTGATGCGCAGCAATTGACGGCATCGGATGGCAAAGTTACGGATACACACGGAAAGCGATCGGTGGAATATGCCGCGCTCACCAAAGGCCAGCAATTGACGCAGTCGATTCCGGCCGAGGACCCGCTGATTCCCGCGGCAGATTGGAAGGTGGCAGGGCAATCCACTGCGAAACTGGATGGACGCGATTTTGTCACCGGACGTCATCGTTATCCCTCGGATCAGAAACTCCCTGAGATGCTCTACGGCAAGGTGCTGCGTCCGGCGACATTCGACGCAACGCTGACTTCGCTCGATACCCAGAAGGCGGAACAGATGGGAGCAACTGTGGTGCGTGACGGAAACTTCGTCGGAGTTGCTGCACCCACTTCCAAGCTTGCTGACGCTGCCCTCGCGGCGATTCACGCCGAGTGGAAGGCCGATCCGCAACCTTCGAGCAAGGAGTTGTTCGATTTTCTCCGTAAGAACACAACCGACGGCAACGATCCCACTGGTGATGGGGATCGGTACGATATTGGTTCCGTCGATTCGGCATTGAGTTCTGCCGATCACAACTCGCACTCGACGTATACGGTTTCTTACATCGCGCACGTTCCGCTGGAGCCACGCGCGGCTCTTGCGAAATGGGAGGGCGATCAGCTGACGGTTTGGACAGGGACGCAGCGTCCATTTGGCGTGCGCGGCCAACTGGCAGAGGCCTTCCGCATTCCGGAAGATCAGGTACGAGTGCTGATGCCGGATATGGGTTCCGGATACGGCGGGAAGCATACTGGCGAGACCGCGATCGAAGCCGCGCGGCTGGCGCGGGCTGCGAAGCGTCCGGTGAAAGTGGTCTGGACGCGCGAAGAAGAATTTACCTGGGCGTATTTCCGTCCGGCGGGCGTCATCGACATTACCGCAGGCGTTCGCAACGACGGCACGATCACTGCCTGGGAGATGCACAACTACAATTCCGGTTCGGCCGGCATTCGTACGTATTACGATATTCCAAATCAGAGAATCGTCTTTCATCCGGTCAAGTCTCCGCTGCGGCAAGGGTCGTATCGGGCGCTGGCGGCGACCGCCAATCATTTTGCCCGCGAGTCGCACATGGACGAGCTCGCTCACGTGGTCAAGATGGACTCTCTGGAATTTCGCCTCAAGAACCTGAAAGACGAGCGCCTGCGCGCTGTGTTCCAGGCTGCGGGTAAGCAATTTGGCTGGGGCAAGAGCAAGAGTCCGGGACAAGGCTTCGGGATGGGCGGCGGCTACGAAAAGCTCGGCAACATTGCAACCTTCGCCGAGGTCCAGGTCGATTCGAAATCGGGTGAGGTCAAAGTGGTTCGAGTCGTTTCTGCTTTCGAGTGCGGAGCGATCGTGAATCCCGATAACCTGCGGAATCAAATCGAAGGCTCGAATGTGCAGGGGCTCGGTGGAGCGCTGTTCGAAGCCATCGAATTCGACAATGGAAAGATTCTGAACGCACGGCTGTCGCAATACCGTGTGCCACGCTTCAGCGATCTCCCCAAGCTGGAAACTGTTCTGCTCGATCGCAAGGACATTCCTTCTGTCGGTGCGGGAGAGTGTCCAATGATTGGCCTCGCTCCGGCAATCGCGAATGCGATCTTCGATGCGACTGGGACACGTTTACGACAGCTACCGATGGTTCCAAACGGGCTTAAGGCGACCTAGTTTTTTTAGATTGCCGTCTTCATTGTTTCAAGACAAATTGTGTCTCAGGAGAAACAGAGAGAAATGACTGAATCATCTGCCATGAACCGTCGCGACTTTCTGGAAAAATCTGCCGCCGCTCTCGCTGGAAGCGCCGTTCTGCCCAGCACCGCTTTGTCCTACGCTCGCGTGCTTGGCGCTAACGATCGTATTTCTCTTGGACATATCGGCTGCGGCAGTCGGGGCGGCGATCTCGATCTGATCGCCTCGAAGCTCAAGTCGAGCCACAACGTCGAGATGACCACGGTTTGCGACCTGTGGGTAGGAAATCGCCAGAAGGCCCTCGCCACCAATACCGGATACTACGGCAGAGCTCCGCGGGCCGTGCAGCATGTCGAAGAAATTCTGGCGCTGAAAGATGTTGACGCGGTTTTGATCTCGACCCCCGAACACGCGCATTCGCCCATTCTCAAAATGGCGATTGAAGCGGGCAAAGACGCGTATGTCGAGAAGCCGATGGGCAACGTTCTGGACGAAGCGAAAGCCGCGCGAGACGCCGTGTTGCAGTCCAGAGCCATCGTTCAGGTGGGCACCCAGCATCGCAGCGAGCCCTATCCTCAAGCCGCACAGAAGGTCGCGCGTAGCGGCGCGCTCGGCGACGTCAGCAAGGTCGAGGTGGAATGGAATTATCATGGGCCACGGTGGCGTGGACGTCCGGAAGTAAAACAAATTCGCGAGCAGGACACCGATTGGTCCAAGTGGCTGCTGACGAAACCGATGCGGCCATTCGATCCGCAGCTTTATTTCGAATTTCGTCTCTATCGGGAATTCTCCAGCGGCATTCCCGATCAATGGATGAGTCACGCCATCGATCTCGTGCACTGGTTCATGGACGACAACTATCCGACATCCGTCATGTCGCACGGAGGAGTTTTCGCCTGGCACGATGGCCGCGAGAATGCCGACACCTTCCAGACACTGTTGGAATATCCAAAGGGATTTCTGGTGAGTTATTGCACCAGCTTTGGCAACGATGCGCCTAGCTTCACTCGCTACATGGGGAAAAAGGCAACGCTCATCAACATCGGCGGTGAAGGCAGTCCGCGCTATCAACTCGTCGAAGAAAAAGGAACGCACGAAGAGGACGCCGACATCGACCGCAAGCGCGAAGCAAAATATATTCTGCTTCCCGGCGAGACCAAGGTACCGCCGATGGGTGTCGACGACCTGACGCTGGGACACATGGCGAACTGGTTCGAGTGCATGCGTTCGCGGCAACAGCCACACTGCACCGTGCATGCGGGCTTCGCGCACTCGGTGGCCTGCATGATGGCCACGGAATCCTACTGGACGGGCAAAAAGATTTTTTGGGATGCGAAGACAGAAACGTTCTCGGACAGCAAGCCTAGCTAACTCCGCAGGCTTTCGCGTTTCCCAGGCACTGCCCCACGACGTGGGCGTAGTCGGCAATTGCGATCTCAGGGTCGGCGAGATCCGGATGCCAGACTTTTTCCCACTCGAAGCAGTAGAGTTATCCGATCGACTGCAGCGCTTTGATCTGGCGCTCGACCGGAACGTTTCCTCGTCCAGTGAGCACGTACTTGCGGTCTTCGCCGCTGCCGACAGAGTCTTTCAAATGGGTATGCCGGATCCACGGACCGAGTTGCTTCACTGTGAACTCTGGCTCTTCATTCGACGTTGCGAAAGTATGATGCGCGTCCCAAAGCAATGCGACGTGATCGGAGCCGGCGGCCTGCAAAACATCTTTCAGCGTTGCGGATGATGTGAAGTGATCGTGCGATTCGATCATGACGGTCACGCCCTTCGGACCTGCATATTGACCAAGCTCGCGCAAGCCGGCGGCGACACGTTTTTTCGTCGCGTCGTCCGGCACCGGATTCTTGTCCGACTCCGCTTTGCCGCCGAAGACACGGACGTAAGGCGCTTCCAAGGTCGAGGCCAAATCGATGAAGCGGCGAGCGTCGGCCAGTTGATGATCCCGCTTGGCGGGATCGTCGAAATAAAGATTCGCTGAACTGCTTACGCAAGCGATCTTTAAATTGGCAGCCTGAATTTCTTTTTTCGTCTGCTCGATGCGATCTGCTGCGAAAATTGGATTTGCCGGCAAATCCATACTTCCCTGTAATCCACGAAGTTCAATCGCTTGGAATCCGTGTTCATGCGCGAAGCTCAGAATTTTCGGCCAGTCCCACGCCGGGCAGCCAAGGGTGGAAAACGCCATCGGAACGAGACTCGCGGGTTCGCCATAGAGCAAGAGTGGGATCGCCAACGAAACCACAGCAGCGGACGAGATCTGTTGGAGAAATTCGCGGCGATTGGCCATCGCTAGAGCTCTCCTCTCTTCATCTGCTGCACGGCATAGTCGCACGCCCTCGCCGTCAGCGCCATGTAGGTCAGCGAAGGATTCACGCACGACGACGACACCATCGCCGCTCCATCTGTAATAAATAGATTCTTGATGTCGTGCGCTTGATTGAACGAATTGAGAACCGATGTCTTCGGATCGCGTCCCATCCGCGCCGTGCCCATTTCGTGGATGGTGAATCCGGGCGGGTCATCGCCCTCGACAGGCTCAATTTCTCTGCCGCCTACCGCGGCGAGCATTTCGGCGGCAGAGATCGCCATGTCTTTGCGCAACGCAAGTTCGTTCGCGCTCCACGAGCAGTGAATCTTCAGAGTGGGAACTCCCCAGGCATCGACCTTCTCTTTATCGATCTCAACAAAATTATTGTGATTGGGCAGACACTCGCCAAAACCACCAAAGCTGAAGCGCCACGGGCCTGGCCGGCTGATCGATTTCTTGAACTCAGCTCCGAAGCCAGTTTGCGCCACACCCCGTGCCCAGCCCTCCCGGTGAGCTCCGCCCTGGAAGCCGAATCCGCGAATGAAATCAGAATGCTTCGTCTTCACGTTTCGAAAACGCGGCATGTAAATTCCGTTCGGACGTCTGCCCACCTCCAGACGATCTTCGTATCCGGGGATGGAGGCGCTGGCACCGCCAGCCTTCACGTGATCCATCACATTGTGGCCGAGTTCGCCGCTCGAATTCGCGAGCCCCTTCGGAAATTCCGTGGTCGACGAGTTTAAAAGGATCCGCGCAGATTCCAGCGAGGATGCGCAGAGAAAAATAACTTTGGCGCGAAATTCCACTGCGGCGCGGCTTTGTGCATCGATCACGCGCACTCCGTTAGCCCGTCGCGTTTTGGAATCGAAGCTCAGGCTATGCACGACGCTAAAGGGACGCAAGGTCATCCGACCCGTTTTCTCTGCGGCCGGCAGCGTCGCGTTCAAGCTGCTGAAGTAGGAACGCGTGATGCATCCTCGCTCACATGGACCACAGTAATGACACGCTGCTCGTCCTTTATGATCTTGCGTGAGAATTGCGCTGCGGCCGATGGTCAGCACGCGCTCACCGCCGAAATGCTTGGCCACTTCGCTTCGCACAAATCTCTCGACGCAATTCAATTCCATCGGCGGAAGGAACTTGCTGTCAGGCAGCTGCGCTAGTCCCAGCGCCTCGCCTGAGATGCCGACGAAATCCTCTACGTAGTCGTACCAAGGCGCGATGTCGGCATAGCGAATCGGCCAATCGATGGCGATTCCGTCGCGCAAGTTGGCTTCGAAATCGAGATCGCTCCAGCGGTAACTCTGGCGGCCCCACATGATCGAGCGCCCACCCACCTGACGCCCGCGAATCCAGCGAAACGGCTTGCCGGGATCCGTGGTGTAAGGATGTTCCTTGTCGTTGATGAAAAATTTCGACGACCATTCATCGCAGGCATAGCACGTACTCTGAATCGGCTGCTTCTCGGCCAGCGAGCGGCGGTCGCCCATTCCGCGGAATTTCATCTCCCACGAGGGAACGTGCTCAACGTAATCCTGCTCGGGAATGATCGGACGGCCGGCTTCGAGAACAAGGACCTTCAGCCCTTTCTCGGTTAATTCTTTAGCCGCCCAGCCACCGGTGATTCCGGAGCCAACCACAATCGCGTCGAATGTCGTTTGTTCGCTCACTAGTGCTCAGGGACCTCCTCGATTGCGGGTCTCGGTGGAGCAGGTTCTGCATGGCTGGGCTCTGCATGAGCAAGTTCGGGGCAGCCGCGGTATTCTCCCGGAATCATTTCGAAGTGCAGTTCGTCCGTCGCTCCTGCCTCTGAGGTGAAATAAGCCGTCAAAGTCAATCGGCGGAACATGGGATAAAAACTGGAATTGTGGGAATATCCGCGAAGAGACTGCGATCGTCCGGAAGATGAGAACGCCTTCGAGTCGTCCGTCATCTTGTTCGCCGAGTACGGCGAGAATGTTCTGCTGTTGCGCCGGCGCACAATCGATAAAGTCTTTGCCGAATAAGTTCTTCGCGCGCGAATCGACGTCGCCCAGACCATCGAGAAAACGTCCCCGTTCGGGCTCGTCATACCATTCGCTCAGAACGAGGTCGATGAAGTCGACCGTTCCAACATCGGTGGCGCCGGGCGTGTCCGTTCGCGGGATGATCATCTCCGCCATCACTTTCACCGTGTCGTACTGGTGAGGGTTCAAGATCTGCGGTGAGGTGTGTGCCTGCACCAGGCTTCGCGCCTCCTGCAGGACGGCAAACAGCTTCGTGGGCGCCAGTTGCAGCACGGCCCCCGTCGCGAGCAGTCGGAGAATGTCGCGTCGTTGCATTAGGAATGTCCGTCACATGCGGTGAATGAATATGTTACCGAATTCTGCGCCTTCCGGTGGCAGGTAGACGAAAGGTTGTCCCGTCAAAAGGCCGAATTCAAACGCCCACGTTCTCATGACTTAGATGCAGCTTACTCGGCAACGAGAGGCCAACGGAAATGAACCCTCATGAAAGTCAGAAGTCAGGAGTCATGATTCTTTCATCGCGCCAGGTTTCGTCTAGGCCGTGAGGCCCGCGACATCGCCCCGCAAAACCGTTACGGAAGCTTTGGGAAGCTTGAACGTAGCTTGTTCAGAGGCGTCGATGGACGAAACCAGGGGCGGCAGGTCGGGGTTGGCGTGAGCGGTGGCATCTGCGCCGTGCCATACGTATTGTTCGCTGCCGAAAGTGATCATCCGAACTGGACCGGAAAAATGTCCGGCCTTGCCGCCACTTTCAAAAGCGATTCGAACGGAATGTGCATTCTTCCGATCTTTGTTGATGAGCAACAAAGCCCACTGACCGTCTGGGCGGCGAACCGCATAGCTGGTGACAAGAGCATTCCCGGCCGAATCTTCGATTCCGACATCGACGGAATAGAGGTGATGGGTGCCGCTGCGATGCGTTACCCACTCGTTATTGATCATCCGGCCCGCGTGATAAAAAGCGGTGTAGCCAACAATCTTCGCATGATGATCCCAAAGCGCATTGCCCCAGATTGCCCAGCCCTGGCAGCCATGCTCGATGACGCTGGGTTCGATGGGCGAATGAATGTAAAGCGCGCCGCCTTCTTCGAAGAAAGCGCCGACGTTGTCCGCAAGCCACAGGGCCGAAAAAATGTCGGACATCCAAACCGAGAGCGAACCGGATAGATTGCTTTCGGTGTTCATCAGCGGAATGGAAGTTGGCAATCCGTCATCGCGAAACGCCTGCAGAGTCTTACGCGTCAGCTCGCGGTTGCGGTACAGGTCGTCCCACTTCATGGTGCAGGCGTCATAGGGATAGATCTCGAAAGAAGCGAACGACAAGTCTCCGTGACGATTGCGTGATTTCAGATAAGCGTAAAAGCGGCCGAACCAGGACTTGTTTCCCCGCGCATCGGGCCAGACCGACACATCCTGATTTATGCCCTGGAAGACGGGCCCGCCCAATTTAGTCTGAAGGGTGGGATCGACCTTGAGCATCGCGTCCGCAAATTGGATATAGAGTGTGCCGTAGTCCTCGGGCATGTAGAACTGCCCATCGGCTTCTTCGTCCATTTCGACCCAACTGATGGGATACGCGCGCTTTTTCAGATAAGCCATCATCGCGGCGGCATCTTCGGGAACGCTGTAAATCAGAGGGACGGTGATCAGCGCGGGCAGGTTGTTGGTAATGCCGCTGGTGAAGAAGAGATCCCCTCCCGTCTGGTCTCCGCGCGGATTCAGGTCTTTGGCGCTGTGCCATGGATCTGTAGACGAGCAGTAAGTCGCGGTCTGTCGGCGACCATCCGGCGCGTGTTTCACGAAATCCGCAAACTTCCCATCGGACTCCAATCTGCCTACATAAACTTCATAGATGGCATATCCTACGCGATGCCGCACGTCATCGGTCCCGTGCGGACCGGGCTGGTTGGACGATTGCGTCATCAGCACCCGAACCCAACGCGTTGAAATCAGATTCTCCGCAAGCTTTAGGGTTACGCTTCCACCTTTGCCCTCGTGCACAATTCCGTTGGGGAAACCAAACCAGTTGCCCATGGCCTGGTTTGCGACAGGAAGATATTCGCCGCCCTGGCCCGTAGAGTCGAGAGCCGGTTCTTCCCAGTTCATGGGATCGGCTCCGACCCAATACTGCACTTCGTATTGGCGCGCGCTTGGTTCGCACCAGTCGATGCGGATCGCGTTCACGTCGTAATACTCACCCAGGTCAACAATGATCCATTGCGGATGCGAAGAATCGTCTTCGTGCGTGAACACTTCGGTCAGATAAGGATTGCTCTTCCAGAAAGTCTTGGGATCGCCATCCGTGAGACGCGAATAGCCGCCTTCGGTGCCTCCGTTATGGGTGCAGCCGCGGTGCGGAAGACTGTAGCCGAAGGAGTCGCGAATGGGCTCGCCCAATTCCGAGCTGCCCACGAAGTATCCGCGCTGGTTTGCTTCGTCCGCCCAACGGCCTTTGGGATTCCAGTGCCAATAATCGACGGTCTCTGGGGTATGCAGGCGATAGCTGATCGGTCCCCAGCCGGCAGACAAGCAGAGTCTTACGTTTTCGGGCGTGTAGATCTTGTTGATCGACCCGCGCGATTGAATGTCCATCGATGTAACCAGAGCCTTGTCGGGATCGAAGGAATTAACGACCTGTGCTGCGTTGACCCGGGCGATCGCAGGAGCCGGGGAAGCTGGAGTTGCGTTCTTATCGGACAGAACAACTGCGTTCGCGAGATGAGGAACCATCGTCGACGCAGCCGCGACGGCAGTTACTTCCAAAAAAGTACGCCGCGTAGTCGCCATAGGAGGCCTCTATTGGTTAGCGAGCAAATGGGCAGCGAACAAATCTTAGCAGTCACAAGCGTGTGATACTGCCAATCGCGCGAACGCTTCCATGAGGTGAAAAGTAGGAAATCAGAGCGAGGAATTGAAGCGGAACGGAAGAATGGCAAACGGGGATGGATTCTTAGTACAGACTTGAGGGGTCGATCTGGCACCTGTTTAGAGGTTCATGAGCGCTATGGTCCGATTTCGATCGTTGAGCGCTCAACTGATTGGCAACCGCGGATGAGGGTCTGGTTTCAACGTAATCGTGAATGTCTTGGACTGTGGGCAGATTCTCTGACTGTAAGGCAACATCGCACCCTTCGACACGAACAAGTCGTAGCAACGCGGTTCAACGGAAAACGTAAAACTGCCATCGGCGGATGTTCGCGTCTCCCAGTTTTGTGAGTTGTAGCCAGCGCCCGATGCTTGATAGTCGTGGAGTAGAACACATGCATCGGAGATAGCCTTTTTTCCCTGAGTAAGAACTACCCCTTGGATGCTGGATTTGTCGCTTTGAGAGACCGAAGGGATCGAAACGAGCAAAACGGCCAATAACCAGATTCGCATGGTTGGATTAAGTCTACCGCTTCGGTTTGCTACAAACCGTTGCAAGATCGCCATAACGCTCGGGGGGCCTGGAGTCGCTGCAACAACAAGGAATCTGCGAGATGCTGTTCAGTAGGTTTTGTGCTGCTCGGCCCAATTAATCCCTGTCTGCAGATCTTGCAGGGCTCGATCGATGAGGGCAACTGCTCTTGCCTTGCGGCCACCCCAATGATTGCCGGCTTGTGCGAAGTCGGCTTTGGCGGTTTGCAAGCTGGCTATGCCACTGTTCATCATGCCGGGCTCATCGACATTGCCGGATTCCATTTCCTGAGGGGTTGACTCCGGACTTACACCAAGCGCTTTAAAGGCCTGGTCAATCGACGCGATGCCCTTAATGCGATACCCGCCCCACTTGTCTCCCGCCTTCTCCAGGTAGCCCTTGGCGATCCTCAGTTGAGCAATTCCATCCTGATATTCGGCGGGCACATTCAGTTGGGCGGCAGTTGTGGCCCTGGCGGCAGGTTGCTTGGGGCTTGACGTTTGCCCTCGAGAAAACGTTGTGAAAACGCACAGCGTTGCCACGAGGTCGAGGATTAACGTTCTCAAGATTTGGTTTCTCATAAACATTCCTCCATTGCTGCATGGGATTAGTTTACGAAAAAACAGCACGCTGGCTGACGCAGAAAATGATGCGTGTCGAGAATGCAGGGATCACTCCGGCACGCGCAGAGCACCGTGTCGGCGCTCCCGGCGCGAGTGCTGAGTGAGTCGGTTGAAGATGGTAGGCCCGAATGGATTCGAACCATCGACCTCTTCCGTGTCAAGGAAGCGCTCTAGACCAGCTGAGCTACGGGCCTGTTCGTTCGATTCTATGATGTTTGCCCAATCCTGGCAATTTCACGGGGCACTTGTCTGCTAATTCGCACCGCGTCATCTGGCCGCTTCTTTGGGCGAATGGAGAAATTTCGCGTGCAGACAATATGAGGCCAGTTCGGGCGACCTACGATCCCGATTCGATAATCAGATACAGTGCATTCAAAAAACGGTTTGCAAGGCGCCGCAAATCTGTTGACCGCATCGGCCTTCCAACTTATGCTGCAACGTAGCATGTCAGTTCAGAAGCATCACCGCCATCATCACCATCACGCGCATTGCGCGACGGCGGGGGTGCATCTGAGGTAATTCGCACTTTTCAAGTTTCGAGCCCGCTGAAGCGAAAACGCTCAGCGGGCTTTTTGTTTCTGGAGATAACGTCATGGATGATGCTGGATTCGATTTCGACAAATTAGGCGGATTGATTCCTGCCGTGGTGCAGGACGCCAGCGGCGGCGAGGTGCTGATGGTTGGCTTTATGAATCGCGAGGCCCTCGAGCGAACGGTCGCGGAAGGCTACGTCACTTTTTACAGCCGCACCCGCAATCGCCTCTGGACCAAAGGAGAAAGTTCCGGCAACCGGCTGCGCATTATCTCCGCGAGCACAGACTGCGACTCCGATTCTCTGTTGCTGCGCGTGGCAGTGGAAGGCAGTGGCATGGTCTGCCACTTGGGCACGCGATCTTGCTTCACTAAACCGGTTCCGCACCAGGCTGCGAACTCCTCCGCTCAGGGCACCGCAGGGGAACTTCGATGAAGCTGCGCATCGGCATCCCCAAAGGCAGCTTGCAGGAATCCACGCTGCAACTTTTCGCACGCGCCGGACTTCCCGCCTATACCAATGGACGCTCATATTTTGCGACCACGGCCGATCCTGAAATCGATTGTCTCTTGATTCGCGCACAAGAAATGGCCCGTTATGTGGAACATGGAGCCATCGACGCAGGGCTGACCGGGCTCGATTGGATTATCGAAAGCGGGCTCGACGTCGTCAAAGTCAGCGATCTCATTTACGCCAAGCGCAGCCGCGGGAAAGTCCGCTGGGTACTCGCCGTTCCTGATGATTCGACTTTCAAGAGCGCTGAAGATCTCTCCGGACGCATCGTCGCCACCGAATTGGTCAGCGTCACACGACAGTTTTTCATGAAGAAGAATATCGAAGTTCGGGTCGACTTCTCCTGGGGCGCGACCGAGGTTAAAGCTCCCATGCTGGCGGACGCCATTGTCGAGGTCACCGAAACTGGAAGCTCGCTTCGAGCAAACCGGCTGCGAATTCTCGAAACTGTCCTT
Source organism: Terriglobia bacterium (assembly GCA_963711365.1). GTDB lineage: Bacteria > Acidobacteriota > Terriglobia > Terriglobales > Acidobacteriaceae > Sulfotelmatobacter. The sequence goes on from CAVQDY010000009.1 coordinate 155,015, forward strand.
GAATCGAATACGCAGCTGATCGCGAACAAAAGTTCCTACAACGATTGCGAGAAGAGGCGCAAGATCGACAACCTTGCGCTGATGCTCCAAGGCGCGATGGAAGCGCAAGATCGCGTCGGCCTCATGTTGAATGTACGCCGCGAGGACCTGCAACGAGTGCTGGCGGTTTTGCCGGCCCTGCAGAAGCCGACCATCTCTCATCTGAGCGACGAAGACTGGCTCGCGGTGAATACGGTGATCGACGAATCGGCCGCGTGGAAGGTGATTCCGCGGCTCAAGGAAGCGCGTGCCGAGGGGATCGTCGAGTATCCGCTGAACAAGGTGGTCCTGTGATGCGGATTCTCTCTGGGCGTCCGGCCTTGGCCATGGTGCAACGATTGTCGGCCCGTGGTGTTCGGCTCACTTCATTGGAGCCGAAGGTGCGGACAATTGTGAATCGCGTTCGCCGTGGCGGCGACAAAGCTCTTCGCGGTTATGCGCAGCGCTGGGATGGTCTGACTTCGAAGCAGCCTCTCAGGGTTCCAGCGGCAGAGTTTGAGCGGGCGTGGAAGGCGGCTTCTCCTCAACTGCGGGACGCGCTCACCGAAGCCGCACGAAATATTCGTCGCTTCTGCGAATGGCAGAAACCTGCGAACTGGATGCGAACGCACGGGGGAATTTCGCTTGGACAGTTGGCGATTCCACTCGATTCAGTCGGCTGTTATGTGCCGGGCGGCCGCCATCCCCTGGTATCGACGTTGCTGATGACGGTGATTCCGGCGCAGTGTGCGGGAGTCAAGAACATCAGAGTTACCTCTCCGAATCCTTCTGCAGCGGTGTTAGCCGCCTGCTTCATGCTGAAGATCGACGAACTTTACCGCGTCGGAGGCGCGCAAGCGATCGCAGCCCTGGCATACGGCACCGAGACGATTCCACGCGTCGACAAGATCGTCGGGCCCGGGAACGCTTACGTTACCGTCGCAAAGAAACTTGTGTCGTTCGACTGCGCCATTGACTTTCTGGCGGGACCGACAGAGGCCATAGTGCTCAGCGAGTCGGGAAATCCGAAGTTCATTGCGGCAGACCTTGTGTCGCAGGCAGAGCACGATCCTGATGCGCTGGCTGTATTCATTACGACCTCGCGCCGCCTGGCGAAGGCTGTCGCCGAAGAAGTTTCCCGACTTGCAAATATGAATGCAGTCGCACAGGATTCATTGCGGCAACGTGGAGCCATCCTGCTCGCCGGCACGCGCCCGCAGGCGCGGGAGTGGGCAAACCTGCTTGCGCCCGAACACATCACTGTCAGCCAGGAAGATGTGCCTCACATCCGAAATGCAGGATCGGTATTCGTTGGAGATTATTCGCCGCAAGCCGCTGGAGACTACGCGTCCGGCCCCAATCATGTTTTGCCGACCTCTGGTCAGGCGCGCTTTCGCGGGGGGCTCAGCGTTCTGGACTTCGTGAAAGCTGGTGACGGTGCAGAAGCTGTCGAATCGAGGCCTGCAGCGAATTGCGGGCACGGTTGAATACCTCGCGGAAATCGAAGGCTCTGCCAGGCACACTCGGAATCGATTCATGTGAGGTGCCAGCGTGCTTAGGCCCAGAGATGCGGTTCGCTCGATTCCCGCGTACCATCCGCCGCTGGCAGGCCGAAATGGATTGCGGCTCGATTTCAACGAAAACACCGTCGGCTGCTCGCCGCGAGTTCTGGAGCGCCTGCGTCAGATCACGGCGGACGATTTGGCTCGATATCCCGAGAAGCAATTCGCGGAAGAAAAGATGGCCGAATTTCTCGGCGTCCCTTCTTCGGAACTGCTGCTGACAAATGGAGCCGACGAAGCCATCCACCTGCTTTGCCAAACATATTTGGAAGCCGGCGAGCATGCCGTCATCGTTGTGCCCACCTATTCGATGTACCGGATCTACATCGCGGCCGCTGGAGCCGAAATCACAAGCGTGCCAGCCGGCCCAAAGTTCGAGTTCCCTTTTGCTGAGGTGCGCCACAGTATCACCGAGCGCACGCGGCTTATCGCGGTGGCAAATCCGAACAACCCTACGGGGACTTTGGCGCCAGTAAAGGATCTATTGGATCTGGCCGCATCTGCACCGAACACGCCGGTGTTGGTCGATGAAGCATACTTCGAGTTCTGTGGGCAAACAGTCCTTGCTCGCCGCAGTGAGTGCCCGAACGTTTTCGTGGCGCGGACGTTTTCGAAGGCCTATGGCCTTGCCGGGTTGCGCATGGGTGCCTTGATCGGCGATGCAGATCAGATGACGGCAGTCCGGCGCGTGTCGTCGCCGTACAACGTCAATCAGATCGCCCTGGCCTGTCTTCCGGTTGCGCTCGACGACCGCGAATACGTGCAGACGTATGTCAGCGAGATTCTGGTGTCGCGGCAACGATTGCAAGATGCTCTGCGAACCGCTGGCATCTCGTTCTGGCCAAGCGAAGCAAATTTTGTGCTGCTTCGGGTGGGCGCAACCCGCGAAGACGCACAGCTCTTCACCGACCGCATGCGCGCGCACGGCATGCTCGTGCGAGATCGCTCGGCTGACTACGGCTGCGAAGGATGCGTCCGCATCACGCTTGGCCCGAAAGATCACACAGACAGATTGCTCTCTGCACTTCACGAGACCGTCGAAGAGCTTGGCATCGCGCAAGAGGCCCGCCAATGAGAAAGGCGTCAATCCATCGCATCACCAAAGAAACGCAGATTCAGGCGTCGCTCGATATCGATGGACGCGGAAAATATGAGGTCTCGACTGGCATCCGGTTCTTCGATCACATGCTGGAACTTTTTGCGCATCATGGCGGCTTCGACCTCAAGCTCAAAGCTCACGGCGATCTTGATGTCGACCAGCACCACACGGTGGAGGACGTTGGCATTGTGCTTGGTCAACTCTTCGACAAAGCGCTGGGCAGCAAACGGGGAATCCTGCGCGCTGGATATTTCCTGATGCCAATGGACGAGACGATGGGAATGGCCGCTGTCGATTTTTGCGGACGAACCTCGGCGGTGATTGACACAAAAGTACGTACGCTGCTGGTAGGCGATCTGCAGGCAGGTCTGGTGCACGATTTTCTGGAGGGCTTCGCCCGCGGAGCCCGTGCCAACGTTCATGCCAAGGTACTCTACGGGCGATCCGGCCATCACAAGATCGAATCCCTGTTCAAAGCGTTTGCGCGCGCCATACGGGCGGCGTGTTGGCGCGACCAGCGAATGAAGCGACTGCTGCCCTCGACGAAAGGGCTATTGTGATGATCGCAATCGTCGACTACGGCGCGGGAAATCTGGTCTCGGTCAAGAAAGCGCTCGACTGGCTGGGGCGAGACAGTAAGATCAGCAGCGATCCATCGCAGATTCGCGTCGCCTCGAAGATCGTCCTCCCCGGAGTGGGACACTTTGCGTCAACGCAAGCACTCGCGGACTCTGGCGCGCAGTCTGCAATCAAGGACAGGATTGAACATGGCGTACCTTTTCTTGGGATCTGCGTCGGCATGCAATGGATGCTCGAGGGAAGCGCGGAGTCGCCTGAAACTCGGGGTTCGGGGATGTTTGACGGGACATGCGAGCGATTACCAGATACAGGAAAACTGCCGCACGTGGGCTGGAATCATCTGGCGATTGCTCCCGATTCCAAGCTATTTCGCGGCGTGCCGCAGTCATCACTTGTGTATTTCACTCATTCCTATTGCGTTCCTCTGAATCAATCGACGGTCGCTTCTTGCGAATATGGCGGAAGTTTTTCGGCCGCGATCGAGCGCGACAACTTGTTTGGCGTGCAATTTCATCCGGAAAAGTCCGGGGAAGTCGGGCTCAGGTTGCTCGCCAACTTCTGCGAAATCTGACATGTTGACTAAACGCATCATCGCTTGCCTCGACGTACGCGGCGACCGGGTCGTCAAGGGCGTGCAGTTTGAGCAACTGCGCGACGCTGGCGATCCCGCTGAGTTGGCGAAACGGCATAGCCAGTCAGGGGCGGACGAGATCGTTCTGCTCGACATCTCGGCCGCGACCGAAGGCCGGGCCACCCTGCTCGAAACTGTACGCCGCACGGCAAGACAAATCTTCATTCCATTCACGGTAGGAGGCGGTATTCGAACGCTCGAAGAGGCGGCCGCGGTATTTGCCGCCGGCGCGGACAAGATCAGCGTGAATACCGCAGCCCTTGCTGATCCAGCCTTAATCACCCGCATCGGCGAGCGTTTCGGATCACAAGCCGTGGTCGTCGCGATCGATGCGAAACGCTCGACTGACAATGCGCACTGGCAAGTTTTTACACATGGAGGCCGGAGAGGCACAGGACGCGATGTGCTGGAATGGGCACGCGAAGCGGAAGTGCGGGGCGCAGGCGAGATTCTGTTGACATCGATGGACAGGGATGGAACCGCAACCGGTTTTGACTGCGGACTGACACAAACTGTGTCCGATGCAGTCCGCATTCCGGTGATTGCTTCAGGAGGCGCTGGAGGGGCCGAGCATTTCGTGGAGGTGTTCCGCGATGGACACGCGGATGCCGCGCTCGCGGCCTCAATTTTTCACTACGGCCTGCGCGACTTGGGAGAGCTTAAGCAAACCCTCAGCACTGCCGGGATTCCAGTGAGGTGGCCATGCTGATTCCATCGATCGATCTTATGGGCGGAAAGATCGTGCAACTCGTGCAAGGAACGAAGAAAGCGATGGAGTTCGATAATTTTGAAGAATGGATTGAACGGTTCAGTGGATATCCATTGGTGCAACTTATCGATCTCGATGCTGCGATGGGAACGGGAAATAATCGGAGTTTGGTTCAGGAAATGGCTCGCCGGCTTCCGTGCCAGGTCGGCGGCGGGATTCGATCGATCGAGTCGGCACGGGAGACATTGGCTGTCGGCGCGCACCGCGTGATCCTGGGTTCTTCGTTGATTTCCGCCGGGAAGATCAATTCCGATTTCGCTCGCGAAATCTCGGAGCAGCTCGGCGCCGAGAAGCTTGTTTTCGCGGTGGATTCTCTTCGCGGCCGCGTGGCCATCAAGGGATGGAAGCAAGCGACCGACATCAAACCGGACGAAATGATGCGCGTTCTCGAACCGTTTTGCGGCGCATTCCTCTATACGCACATCGACACCGAAGGCACGTTACAGGGAATCCCGATCGACGTGGTACGAAGTTTGCGAGCGTGCACATCTCGCCGGTTCATTGCCGCAGGAGGGATTCGGAGCGCAGAGGAGATCGATGCACTCGACCAGATGGGAATCGACGCGGTCGTCGGCATGGCGATCTACCAACGCTTGCTGCATGTCTGAACACAGGCTCTATTTTGCAGGCGCAAGAACCCGGGTCGAAACGCGGCGGTAAAGTTCTTTGGCCCTCAGACGATTGCAAACCTTCTCAAACTCGCGACTCGGTTTCTCCCACTTCAATTCGTCCACTGAATCGAAAACAGGAGCGTCGAAACGCAGAGTAGCCAGCGTGCGAAAAAGGATGGCGTCGTCCCAGGCTCCGAAGAGGGATTCAGCCAGGGCGCGACCGCGTTTAATCGCGGGATTCCACTGGCGCCAGTCTCTGGGAATGTCCTCAAGACGGGGATATCTCGACAGCACAGCCGCTGCCGCTTTCGCGCCCCAACCGGCAATCCCAGGATAGCCATCCGCGGAATCACCCGTGACCGCCAGATAATCTGGGATCGACTGTGGGCCCACTCCGAACTTGGCCACAACACCAGCTTCATCGCGGGTGATCTCGCGGCGACGATCGACCTGGACAACTCGCGCTCCAACCACGCACTGACTGAGATCTTTGTCGGGCGTGCAGATCAACACCTGCGTGACTCTCGGGTCTCGCGATGACTTGGCGACAGCGGATGCGAGCGCGTCATCGGCTTCGAAATATGTCATGGGCCACACCATCACGCCCATGGCCTGCAATGCTTCTTCGAGAATCGGGAATTGTGAGAGCAGTTCGGGAGCGACTCCTTCACTCGTCTTGTATCCGGCATAAAGTTCGTTGCGGAAGGATTCAACGACGTGATCGGTGGCGACACCGATATGAATGGCCCCAGCTTCGATCATTGAAAATACTGAGCCCAGAACGCCGCGGACGGCGCCGATCTCTTGTCCGTTGTCGTCTTTTGCAGACGGCACGGCGAAAAAGTAGCGGAAGAGTTCGTAGGTTCCGTCGACGAGGTAAACGTTCATGCGAGTGCGAAAGCCCAGGTGCTTGATGGTACACGTTCGGGACTAAGCTTTGTCCATCGCCATGAATAAGTTATTCAGCGACTCTGAGAGCGTAGGGTGGGCGTAGGTGGCATCGCGAAGCGCGGTGTAAGGCAACTTGCCCATCATCGCGGTTTCTAACACCGACATGACTTCGCCACCCTCGATGCCGAGCACAGTAGCGCCGAGAATCTGATGATTGTCGGCGTCCACAATGGCTTTCATGAATCCGCGAGTTTCGTCGACCTCCAGGGCGCGTGCGACAGACGACATCGGCAGTTTTGCCACACGAATATTGCGGCCTTGCTGGCGCGCCTCGGTCTCGGTCATGCCGACGCGACCGAGTTGAGGATCGATGAAGACCGTATAGGGAACGAAGCGGCCTTTCGTGGATGCATCTTTATGTTCGATCAGATTCGAACGAATAATTCTGAAGTCGTCGTAGGAAATGTGGGTAAACCCCGGCCCGCCTTTCACGTCGCCCAGAGCGTAAATATCGGGAGTGGTGGTTTGCAGGTGGTCGTCCACTTTTATGAATCCTCTCGGGTCTGTGGCAACTTGCGCAGCGGCCAGATTGAGCGTATCGGAATTGGGCCTGCGACCAGTAGCCACGAGCAGGTGCGAACCGGAAAGCGTGCGGACCTGCTCTTCGGTTCGAACCTGCATTCCAACCGTTCCCGTTTCGTGATCAACGCGTAATGTCGTGGCGTTCAGCAGAATCTCGATGCCGTCTTCGCGAAGAATTTTCGTTACTTCTTCGGCAACGTCCGGGTCTTCGTGAGTCAGCAACTGTTGATCAGATTGCACGATGGTGACCTGGCTGCCGAATCGGCGAAAGAGCTGTCCGAATTCAAGTCCGATGTAGCCACCGCCGAGAATCAGCAAATGATCTGGAACGTGATCAAGTTCCATGATCGAGACGTTGTCGAGCGCCGGCACCGCATCGAGACCTTCTATGTTCGGCCGCGAGGCACGGGTTCCGACATTAATAAAAATCTTGTTGGCGGAAAGAGATTGCTGGCTACCATCCTTCAGTTTGATGGTCAGAGACTTGGAGCCGCTGAAACTTGCTTCGCCGAAAATCAAATCAAGATTCTTGGTTTTTTCGACGCCGCTTTGGCTCCCATCTCGAAACTTATCGACAATATCCCGCTTGCGCTGTCTGACTTTTTCCATATCGACGCTGATGGCGCCAGTTCGCACGCCATAATCCGCGGCCCGACGGGCCAGGTACGCGACACGACCGCTGGCAACCATGGTCTTCGTCGGCGTACATCCTTCATTGATGCAAGTTCCGCCTACATGCTTGCGCTCGATCAGGGCCGTGCGCATGCCTGCCTGCGCCAGTGCTATGGAGAGCGGCGTCCCGCCCTGGCCCGAGCCAACGACGATTGCATCGTAATGCTGAGAGTCTTTCATGAATGCCTCAGGAGACCGTTTGCGGCGAAAGTTAAGATGCGTTTTGTGTCGGAGAAACCGCTCAGAATCGCGAAGTAAGGAATAGTCCCAACCCGATGGCGATCGCATCCTCGGGCAGAGCAATCGCGAAATCAGGAATGCGCAGTCCGCGGACCAGCCCGACCCGGGCATAATAGCCACCGAAGGCACCGACCACGCCTCCGATCGCACCGACTACGGCGCCCATCGCGAGCGCGGCGCCTCCAGCCACGGCAAGGGCCGCGCCGCTAAGAGCCCCGGTCACAATCCGTGCCGAGAGCCCCACCGCCCCCGTGCGCGGAGGAGTCGAAGGCAACTGATCAGCCACCAATTCGAGTAAAGCGAGAGCAGTGAAGATCCCCACACTCCACTTCGAACCCATGAAGGCGAGGAGCGAACCGTGCAGATTGATCCATCCCAAATGCGCGGCCCAGGCCACAACCGCAGGGGCAGTGAAAGAGCGGAGTCCCGCCACCACGCCAATCCCGAATGCCAGCAAGAGGACCAGTGCCGAATTCATCGTTCTACTCCTTTTTCAGATTCACACGGAGCCTACCGCGCGGAAGATCCAGCCAGACCATACGGACTTGCGGTCTAGCCGGGGCTTTGCGCTAATGGCAACCACACCTGAAAGCGTGTGTCTCCGGGCTTCGAGCGCACTTGAATGTTGCCGCGATGTTTCTTCACGATTCTTTGAACGGTGTCGAGGCCGAGCCCAGTGCCTTCACCTACGCCTTTCGTAGTAAAGAACGGCTCGAAAATTCGCGGCAAAACTGTAGGGGGGATGCCGGGCCCGTTGTCGCCGATCTCGACGACGACGCAATCATCCTCACGGTAGGTGCGAACATTCAAATCGCCTTTTCCGCCCATGGCATCAATCGCGTTATCGATCAGGTTTGTCCAGACCTGGTTGATCTCGCTGCCAAACGAATTCACCAGCATGGGTAGTGGCTGATAATCGCGGTGCACCGTTACGCCGCGCTTCAGCTTGTGGTTGAGAATGGTGAGCGTGGTCTCCAGCGTTTTGACGATATCTACGTTCTGCACTGGAGCCTGGTCCATGAAGGTGTATTCCTTGATGGCTTTCACCAGGTCAGAGATACGCGATGTACTGCTCTCGATTTCGTTCAGCAAGCCGGCGACTTCTACCAAGGCGGAGATCCTCACGAGTGCGGCGCGGGCGGTGGGCGGGTCGAGAATCGCGAAGAGATGTTCCAGATCTTGCGGTTTGAAGTTTTTCTTCGAGAGATCGGCAGCGAGTTGCCACAGATCGTCCTGCCCATGGCTGCGCAGCAACGAGTCAAGCTGATCTTCGAGCTCACTCGCAGCCAGTGCATTCAGCGGAGGAGCGTCCGCCCGCATGAGAGACGCTTCCATGCGCTCGATTTCCGACTTCTGCGAGGCGGTCAGTTCGCGGCGGCCAAGATCGTGACTGGCATCGCGAATCCGCTTCAACATTTCGCGAAGTTGACTGGAAGCGCGCTTCGCAGCTGAGGCTGGATTATTCAGTTCATGGGCGAGCCCAGCGGAAAGTTTGCCCAATGCGGCGAGGCGGTCACGCTGCTGCTCGAAGCGAGTCGCCTCGCGGATTCTGTCGGACATCAATCCGACAAGCCGTGTGGCGAGCTCGGGCATCTTCTGCACAAGTTGCGGAAAGAGCGCGGCGGGAAAATGCATGATGCGTCCATCAGTCAGCGCGCGCCCGTTAAGCGTGTATTTCTTCATGCGAGAGAACGGCAACACGCCCGTGACATCACCCGCTTTGAGGTCGACGACCAGGGTTTCGCCGCTGAACTCACCGCGCCACTGGAATTCGCCTTCGAGCAGCACAGTCATGGCATCTGCCGGATCGCCTTGCCGCGCGTACGTGTCGCCGGCCTTCACAGAGATATCCCGCGCCTGGCTAAGAAACCAGTCGATCTGATCGTCGGGTAATCCTTCGAATGCAGGGACCCCTCGCAGAAGTTCGCGTGCTTCGGCCATTTAGACCTTGCTCAAATACTGATGAATGAATTGAACGGCCACAGATCCTTCGCCCACACCGGAAGCGACGCGCTTAACCGATCCATGGCGCACGTCGCCGACTGCGAAAATGCCGGGCACATTCGTCTCCAGAAGAAATGGAGCACGCTCCAGCGGCCACCTCTTCGGACGATTGTTGTCGCCTTGAATCAAGTCCGGCCCGGCCAGAATAAAGCCACGATCGTCGCGCTCGATTGTGTCGCCCATCCAATCCGTGCGCGGCAAGGCTCCGATAAAGATGAACATCGAACTGGCGGGCACGCGCTCCACTTTGTTGGTGTCGGAGCAGAGCACCGATATTTCTTCCAGGTGAGTATCGCCGTGCGCTTCGGCCACACTGGCATGCGTCCATAGCTGGATGTTCGGCGTCTCTTTGATCTGGTCGATCAAGTACTGCGACATCGAGCTCGACAGAGAATCTCCGCGCACCAGGATGACGACGCGTTCCGCATACTTTGAGAAATTCATCGCCGCCTGGCCGGCAGAATTTGCTCCTCCGATGACGTAAACAATCTCGCCCTTGCAGGAAAGAGCCTCGGTCGCTCCGCCGCCGTAATACACACCCGCACCCTGCAAGCGATCGATGCCGGGAGCTTCGAGGTGCCTCCACTGCACGCCGGTGGCAATCATCAAGGCGTGACAGGAAATTTCGCTTCCGTCGGCCAACTTGATGATCCGGTAGGGACCTTCGACGCGCAACTCGACCACAGTTTGCGGCGCAAGAATTTCAACGCCAAAGCGACTGGCTTGTGCGACAGCACGCCGAGCTAGATCGCCTCCACTGAGTCCGGACGGGAATCCGAGATAGTTCTCGATGCGCGAACTCATGCCGGCCTGTCCCCCGGGAGCCTCGCGTTCCACGATCACGGTCTTCAGGCCTTCGGAGGCGCCGTACACGGCCGCCGCCAAACCGGCGGGACCTCCGCCCACAATCGCCAAGTCATAAAAACTGGTTTCGGCGCGCGTGCGAAGTCCGACTTTTTGAGCCACTTCCGCCGGCGCACTATTTAACAACTTCCCACCGTCGGGAAATAAAACCACCGGCAACTCAGACGCGTCCGGGCCCAGAGCTTCCAGAAGCCGCTTCGTTTCAGGATCGTTGGCCGAACCCTCAACGTCGATCCACTGATAGGGCACGTGGCTGCGAGCGAGGAAATCCCGCAATTCGTAAGAACGCGGGGACCAGCGGGTTCCCAACACTCGAATGCCCTGGAACGCAGGATGATAGGACGCTTGCCAATCATCGAGCATGTCGTCGAGTTGCGGATAGAGATGCTCGGACGGCGGGTCCCATGGCTTCATGAAGAAGTAATCGATGCTCGCCGTGTTGATAGCGCTGATCGCCGCATTCGTGTCGGCATAGGCGGTCAACAACGCACGCTTCGCATTGGGAAACATTTGCCGAGCGGACTGAAGGAAACCGACGCCATCCATGTGCGGCATGCGCTGGTCTGCGAGAAGCAGGGCGACGCCATCGTTGCGGACTTTCAATTCCTTCAGAAGATCCAGTGCACCAACCGGCGAGTCGCTGCTCAGCACGCGATATTCCGCGCCATACTTCGAACGCAGATCCCGCTCAATCGCACGCAACACATCGGAATCATCGTCCACCGTCAACAAAATGGGTTTCGCCATATCGCTCTCAAACCGGCCAGAAAGGTAAGGATGAAAATGCGCGCGCGAACAAGCTGCTTAGATGTACGGGCGGCGTTCCGGTCGCAAAGTTACACTACCCGCTCTAACATCCGCGTCCGGGCCCCACGCACCGAACGGTGAACAAATCCCGAGAAACCTTCAGCCTAGAGTTCGCCAGCCTCGACCTGATCCACGTAACACCATATCCACGACTCACCCGGTTCAATGGAGCGAATGAGCGGATGGTGATCTTTGTGGAAGTGTTTGGTCGCGTGTTTATTCTTCGAGGAATCGCAACAACCCACATGCCCACAGATGAGGCAAAGGCGCAGGTGAACCCAGGTGTCGCCGATCTTTACGCATTCTTCGCAGACGTGCGTGCTGGTGGTCTTGATCTTGATCTGATCGAGGTGGGTGCATCCGTTGTGCATTTTTCCTCCTCCGAATACTGGCGCGCTAGAGTCAAGTGACCTTGGTCATCTTACGAAGGTCCAACCTCCGAAAAAACGGGCTCCCTGTGCTTCACAATAGATCCCGGAGGTCTTTTCATACGTGCTGGGTCTTAACTACCTTCGTCTTGATTATATTTCTTGCGTGTTGACGATTGCTTCCACAGTGCTGATCGGGCGGCGCTGCTGGGAAGGCTGGGTGCTATGCGGAATCAACAGTGTTGTTGTCTGTGTAATCGGTTTTCGGACAGCGCAAATGGGATTCATACCGGCAAACGTGTTTTGTGTGGTGGTCAGCGCGATCAATCTGAATTCGTGGCGCCGATCAAAACTGTACTGATATCCGATTATTATTCAGCAATCAGTAGATTTTCGGCAAACGGCCACTCTTCGTCGATCCATTGAACCTCGCAACGGAAGCCCGCCGTCTCGGCGGTATCAAAGATCTCATCGGGCGAATACTTGTGGCTGCTTTCGGTCCAGATGGTTTCGCCTTCCTGGAACTCCACCACGACTTCTGCTGCGGGGATACTCACAATCTGCCGCCGCTTTGACTCCAGATGCATCTCGACACTTCGGGCCTCAGAATTGATTCTTGCCAGGTGTTCAAACTGAGCGAGATCAAAATCGCCGCCAAGTTCCCGATTGATGCGGGCAAGCAGATTCAGATTGAAGGCCGCGGTTACGCCGAGTTCGTCATCATAGGCCTGCACCAGCTGTGAACTGGACTTTTCCAGATCCGTGCCCAGCAGCAAAGAATCGCCCGGTCGCAGGATGCATCGGACTTCGGAGAGGAATTTCACCGCTGCGGCGCGGTCAAAGTTCCCGATGGTGCTGCCCAGAAACAGCACGCACAGATGCTGACCCAGCTTCCGATAGGCCGCTACTTCGAGCAGGCCATCGAGGTATTCGCGCTCAAAACCAACGATGCTGATGGCATCGATGTCGCTGAGCTCGCGCTGGCACATCACCAACGCTGAGTGCGATATCTCGACCGGATAGTATGACGTTCTCTGCCGCCGGCAAAACGCCTCCAGCAGCCAACGCGTTTTCTTTCCGCTGCCGCTCCCCAGTTCCGCCACGGCCACGGGTCCGGGCACGCGGTCTACAATTTCCGTGGCATGGCGCCGCAGTAAACGCTCATCGGCCCGGGTCAATCCGTATTCCGGAAGGTGGCTGATCACCTCAAATAGAGCCGACCCGACATCGTCATACAAATACTTCGAGGGGAGTTCTTTCTGATCGGGGCGCCCGAGTCCGGCGCGCACTTCGGTGGCGAATTCATAGCTGGCATTGGTTGGAATGGCGTGGACTAGCATCATGACTCCTCCGGTTGAAGATTCACGCAACGAAATCCGGCGTATACGTACTGGTAGTGGCCTTGAAACCAGTTGCGGAATGTGGGTCGAAGCATGCAGGCGGCGGTGCGTGCCGACCCGCCTTTTATGACGAAGTGCTTGCCATCAAAAAAATCAGCGGAGTAACCACGGTAAAAAGGAAACGGTTCGAAGCCGGGGAAGGGCGCAAATATCGTGGATGTCCATTCCCACCCATTGCCCAGCATCCCTTCGACGCCGAGCGCGCTTCGGCCGGCAGGATGAGCGTTGACCGGCTGCGCATCCCATTGGTAGAGATCGAAATTGCCACGCGTCCGGTCGGGAGTTTCGGAGCCCCAAGGATAGAACCGCTCAGTTCCATCAGAAGTTCCATACGCCGCGCGATGCCACTGCGGTTCCGTCGGCAAAGCCTTTCCGGCCCAGCGCGCGTAAGCGGCGGCCTCGGCGTGGCTCACATAAACTGGCCAATGCGACACCAGCGGGATTTCGTCGAACATCGTTCCGTAAAGCCAAGAGTCACCCTGCTGCTTCCAAAAAATCGGATGTGAGAGATTCTGCGCACTTTTCCAATTCCAGTCGTCGGCACTCCAGAAGGCGCGATTCTGGTATCCGCCATCGCGCATGAATGCCAGGAATTGCTCGTTGGTGATCATGTAACGGTCGATTTCAAAGGCAGGTACATGGACCCTATGCGATTCAAATTCGTTATCCCATCCGAATGCCTCGGGAATTGCGGGAGAGACCGAAAGTCGCTGCACCATCCGGAATCTGGATCGGAGAATAAGAGATTTGCGAGACGGACGACGAGGCTTGTCTGGGTTGTGGAATTTTACGGTCGACCGGCAACTGGTGAAGCATGTAGGCCAAGGTTTCCACATGCATCAGCCGGTGTTCGATGGCGACGTTGAGCAAAGTCTCGAGCGAAAATCCGTCGCGGGCTTCAGTACCGGGCTCTAAATCTGCCGACATCCTGTCGTCCAGCTTTTCGTCCAGCGCCGACCGAATATTCCGTACGTACTCGCGAACCGCCGTCAGCGAAGGCCAATCCGATGGTTGGTCCGAGGGCAATCCGCCACCTACCGGATCGATGCCAAACGCGAAAACACGATCGAACTTTGGATGAAAGCTCTTCAGCCCGAAAGCGTTTTCGTGCAGCAGATTCCAATCGAAGGCCTCAAGATGTCCAACGTAGAAAATGATGCGATGCCGTTCGGGGATGGGGCGGTCGTATATCGCTTCGGGCTTCACGACGGCGAAAAGTGCGTCGCTCTGTCGGCGGGCATCCCAGAAACGCTCCAGCAGCCTGTGTCCAACTCCGGCATCTCTCTGAGCAGTGATCATGTGCCCTCCAAATTAAACTGCTTGGGATTTCTTGCGGCCAACTGCGTCAGTTCCTATTGGTGTGAAACTGGCCCTTACTACTCATGATGACGAAAAACCTCGCCGGATTCTGATTCCCGGTAAAATCGTCCCATTGCGCATTCCAATCTTTCACGTCGATGCCTTCGCTGAGGGCCCCTTTAGTGGCAACCCCGCGGCGGTCTGCCTTTTAGACTCGTGGTTAGATGACGGGTTGCTGCTCAAGGTCGCTGCAGAAAATAACCTTTTCGCAACCGCTTTTCTGGTGCCGGCTGGAAACGGCTACCAACTCCGTTGGTTCACAACACGTTGCGAGATAAGGCTCTGCGGCCATGCCACGTTGGCTGCGGGATTTGTAGTCTTGGAAATGCTGGAACCGGAGCTCTCTCTGGTGAATTTTGAGACCCGCCATGGGGGAGTTCTTACCGTGCGAAAAGACCGAGAGCTGTTCGCAATGGACTTTCCGGCTTTGTTGCCGAAACCCTGTGTAACCCGGCCTGAGGAACTGGCTCAAGCGCTAGGAATCAACCTGGACGCAACCGAGGTTCTCGCGGTGAACGAGACGTACATTGCTGTTTTGGATGATGAAGGAAAAATCGCAGGCGCGGTTCCAGATTTCGCGAAGCTCAAAGATCTTCATCCCTTCGCCGCTGCGATCACCGCTCGAGGTAAGTGCGCAGATTTCGTCTCACGGTATTTCGCCCCCAGCTACGGTGTTCCCGAAGATCACGTGACCGGCTCGGTGCACTGCGCTCTAGCCCTATACTGGTCACAGCGACTAGGGAAAACCGAATTGCACGCTCGGCAGCTCTCCGGTCGCGGCGGAGAATTGTGGTGCGAAGTTGCCGGCGAGCGGGTGCTGCTGAAAGGGAAGGCGCTTCTCACGATGCAAGGAACGCTTAGTCTCTGAGCGTTCGCGAGCCGGCGTTCCGCAAGCCTTACGCAACTTAGGGGATAAGCTTTTTCGCTTTGAGAAAGTCCCGAACAACTTCCGCAGTGTCGCGATGTTTTGCGTCGACCGCATAATTCATCTGTTGCATCTCGGCATCTGAAATTTGTCCATCGAGTGCCTCGAGCGCCTGCGCAATCTGAGGATGCTGGCGCAGCGTTTGCTCTCGGATGATCGGTACTGCCTCATACGGCGGAAAGTACTGGCGATCGTCCTGCAGAACAAAGAGGTCAAGGGCAGGAATTAAACCATCGGTCGCGTTTCCCCCGGCAAAGTCGATCTGATGATCTTGAAGCGCACGCGCCAGCAGACCGAGATCCATGATCCGGGGCTCCCCGGCAAAATGTAATCCGTACGTTGCCACCAGGCCGCGGTATCCATCGGGACGCTCCATGAACTCGTAGCCAAATCCGGCCCGCCATTGCGGGGCAAACTGTGCGGCTTGGGACAGAGTCTTCACCTTCAGTCGCCGCGCATCTTCGCCGCGGATCTCCATGGCAAACGTGTCATTAAAACCGAACGCCGGCCCGAGAGTGAGTCCGAAGCGCCGTTCGTATTCGGTCTTGACTCGTTGATCGACCTGCGCCTTATCACCCCTCGCGGACTGCTTGAGAACAGCGGTCAGCGCAGTGCCGGTGTACTCCGGATAGACATCGATGCGTCCGGCGAGCATCGCCTGCTGGCAAATGTAAGTTCCGGCCAGGTAGAAGCGCCGTTCCACCTTGAGGTGAGTGTGAGATTCGATCTGCTGCGCGATCAGTTCGCCAAGGATGAAAGACTCCGTGAAATTCTTGGAGCCGACGACGATGCGATCCCCATGGGAAGGCGAACAGGCCGGCAACGTCAGGAGCAAGAGAACGAGGACGAACAGCGAAAGAGCGATGGCGCAGAACGTCGCTTTATTTGTGTTCATTCTAGTTCTGCTCAGGTTCCCATTCATCGCGGACGCAGCCGCCTCTCCAGCCATCCCACACCGAAGTCGGCGAACAAGGCCAGAATCGCCGCTGGAATTGCGCCCGCGAGAATGACTCGGTCGTCGACCATGGCCAATCCGCGAAAAATGAACTCTCCTAATCCGCCGGCGCCGATCGCCGCAGCAATTGTCGCCAGTCCGATGGAAATTACCACGGCGATTCTGACGCCCGAGAGAATCACACTCACGGCAAGCGGCAGTTCCACCTGAAACAAAAGCTGCGACTCGGTGAGTCCCATGCCTTTGCCTGCTTCGATCACGGCTGCGTCGACTCCGCGAATTCCCGCGTATGTGTTCCGAATGATCGGCAACAGCGCGTAGAGCGTGAGGGCCAGGATCGCGAGACGATCGGAACGCGCGCCGAGCCATGGCACGGGCAGAAGAAAGCCAAAGAGAGCGAGGCTTGGAATTGTCTGAATAATATTCGCGCTGGCCAGCACAGGCTTATTCCAGCTTGGACGGTGCGCGATCACGATTCCGAGCGGGATTCCGATTAGCATGGCAAAGGCCGTCGATAGGCCCACCAGCCAGAGGTGCTCCAGAGTCAATTCCAGAACCTGCGTGTGATTCTGCAACAGGAAACGAATCACGTTCATGACGTGCCTCGATTTACAGCCGATTCCAGACCATCTCCAAAAGCTCGAACGTATGCCGACGCCCACGGATCATCGGATCTCACGAACTCATGCGGCGACAGCACGGTAACGAGCTTTCCGGCTTCCATCAGCGCGATGCGCGACCCCAGGCGCAGGGCCTCGCGCAGATCGTGCGTCACAAACACTACAGTCTTATTCATCCGTCGCTGTAGCGAGAGAAATTCGCGTTGCAGCTCATCTCGCGTCAAAGGATCAAGGGCGCCGAAGGGCTCATCCATGAGCAGAATCGCCGGATCGGCGGCCAGTGCCCGCGCCACACCCACACGTTGCCGCTGTCCACCTGAAAGCTGATGCGGATAGCGACTAGCGATCTCCGGCGAAAGACCGACGAGTTGCAAGAGTTCCTGCACACGGGCTTGAATCCGGTCGTCGTTCCATCCTTCAATTTTCGGAACCACTCCGATATTTCGTGACACCGTGAAGTGCGGAAAGAGTCCAACATCCTGGATCACGTAGCCGATTCCGCGCCGCAGGCGGATTACGTCGACATCAGTGTGGGTGGCGCCGTTCACCAGTACTGCGCCCGAAGTTGGCGAGACCAGCCCATTCACCATCTTTAACGTTGTTGTTTTCCCGGAACCGCTGCGTCCCAGCAAAACCAGGGTCTCGCCTTGCGCCACTTGCAGACTCAGTCCGCGCAGCACGTCTGTGCCTTGCACCCGATATGAAACGTCACGAAACTCGATCGCTGGACTAGCCTTGGCAGCTTGCATGTCCGCTCAGCATACCGGAGGTCGAGAGCTTCACCCAAATCAGGACCGCGTGGACCACGTCGTTGTATGACTCCTTGGCAGTTGCAATGCAAGCTTCTCCCCGGCGACAATCTTGGCATGCCAACACTTGGGGACAGTGATCCAGTAGGAGACACCGGGCTCAAGGAACCTTTCCTCGCCGGTTCGTTAGTAATCGCGACGCTGTCGAACCCGCGAGAAAAATTCTGGGGAATGATTCTGGCGTTGGCTCCGGCCGGGCTTAGTCTGACGGGTGTGGAACTCGCCTCTTTTGAAGATCTGACGGTGATGGTGCGGGATGGCGAGCCTTTCACACCTGCCGTGGTGTTTTTCCCCATGCATCGTATCGAGCGCGTTGAACTGGATTTGCCCGATGGGAACCTGCCGTCGCTCTCGCAGCGTTTTCTGGCGAAGACCGGACTCGAGCCTTCCGCTGTACTGGCGCCTCTAGCGGCGGGTCACTCACAAACGACCGTTGCGCACAAGAGTTCGGAGAAGCAGGCTTGAAGCTTTCGCAAGTTTTTACCGCTCCCAACCAGCTCACACTGCTGCGCATGATTTTCGTCCCGTTCATCGTGATCCATCTGGTGGACGGGCACTACCTGTGGGCTCTGATTGTATTCGTCATCGCAGGTTTCAGTGACGGCCTCGATGGGCTGCTTGCCCGCACGCTTCATCAGCAAACTATGCTCGGGCAATATCTCGACCCCATCGCCGACAAGCTCCTGCTCAGCACGGTTTTTCTGGTTCTCTCGATCCTCCATAAAATTCCGTGGAAGTACACGGTGGTGGTTTTTAGCCGGGATATTTCGATTCTGGCAGCCAGCGCGGTGCTGTTTGCAATCGCCGGGCTACGCAATTTCCGGCCCAGCATTTTCGGAAAAGCAAACACGGTATCGCAAATCGCTGCGGTCTTTTTTGTATTGCTGCTGCAAGTTCATCCGCAGCGCTGGGTCTGGATAGCTCGCACGGTTTTCTTGCGCGCGACTTTTCTCTTCACCATCGTTTCCGCGCTGCATTATGTCATTCTGGTGCAGCAACGCTTGCGCCAACACCAGCATGCTTTGCCGCCCCATACTCCGGCTACGTGAATTTGACCGGTCCTTTCGCCGGACCCTAGAATCTTAAGTTCGTTTCGCGCCTTTTCAACTCACCATGGCCCTTCGTCTTTTCAATACGATGTCTTCGCAAGTGGAGGAGTTTCGCCCCCTCCGCGACTCTGAAGTGCGCATGTATGCCTGCGGCCCGACCGTCTACGACTACGGGCATATTGGCAACTTCCGCACCTTCATCGCCGTCGATCTCTTGCGCAGGTTCCTGCGGCAGAGCGGTTACACAGTCCGGCACGTCATGAATATTACCGACGTGGACGACAAGATCATTCGCAACTCTGCGCGAGACGGCGTCAGCGTGCAGCAATACACAGCGAAATACGAGAAGGCATTTCTCGAAGATGCCGCCATGATTGGCATCGAACAGCCGATTCTCGTGCACGCTACCGAACATATTCCTGAAATGGCCGAGTTTGTCTTGAAGCTCGTGGAGAAAGGCATTGCCTACCGCACCGAGGATGGTTCCTACTACTTCCGCATCTCCAGGTTTCCCGAATACGGCAAGCTGTCGAAAAGGGATTTCTCAGGCATGCTCGACGGGGCGCGGGTGGATGTGGATGAATACGATAAAGACAGCGCTCGCGATTTCGCCCTGTGGAAGGCTCCTAAGCCGGGCGAGGCTTTTTGGGAAACAAAGATTGGAGCAGGCCGTCCGGGCTGGCACCTCGAATGCTCTGTGATGTCGATGGAGGAACTCGGCGAGAGCTTTGATCTGCATGCCGGGGGGGAGGACCTAATCTTTCCGCATCACGAAAACGAGATCGCTCAATCCGAGTCGCTGACCGGAAAGCCATTCTCCCACTTCTGGTTTCATGCGCGTTTTCTTTTGGTGGAAGGCGAGAAGATGTCGAAGAGTCTCGGCAATTTCTTCACTCTTCGCGATCTCGTCTTGAAAGGGCACAAACCTTCTTCGCTTCGTTACCTCCTCACTTCGGTTCCTTATCGCAACCAGCTGAACTTTACGTTTGATGGTCTGAAGCAGGCTGCGGTTTCGGTGGACCGGTTGCGAAATTTTCGTCTGCGGCTGAGCGCGGGCAACTTCGCAGAAGGGTCGAACCCGGAAATACAAACGCTGGCGACGGAGACGATCGCCCGCATGGGTGCCGCACTCGATGACGATCTCAATACGGCACAGGCTCAAGCCGCGATCTTCGAGATGGTACGGCAGGCCAATACCGCCCTCGATACCGGATCGGTGAAAAAGAACGACATCCCTGCGCTACTTTCAGCCTTGACGAAGTTCGACGAGATTTTCGGCGTGCTTGAAGATAATGACGCGGCGAAGATGAAGCGGGTCTTCGATTGGGCGGTCGCAGAAGGACGCGAAAAGGATATCAGTGACGAATTGCGCGCCGCGGTCGAGAGCGGACAACTCTCGGACAGCAAAATTGAGGCAAAGATTGAAGAGATGAAAGCTGCCAGATCAGCCCGTGACTTCAAGAAATCGGACGCAATCCGCGCCGAATTAACGGAGGCCGGCGTCCTCGTGGAAATCACGAAAGAGGGAATTCGCTGGCGCAGAAAATAGTCCTCCCGAATGCCTCGTCATGCTGGCGATGGTAATCTGAAAGCCGACAACTGATCGCCGAAAGCTCTCTCGTGAAGTCCTTCGATGAATACCTCCGCGACGCTGAAATGGCCCATGGACACCTTTGTGCCGGACAGGTTCTCGGCGTGCGCCTTGCGATGCTTGGCCTGCAGAAACTCGGCATCGACGATCCGCTGGGAAAAGATCGCAAGCGACTGGTCACGTTCGTAGAAATCGATCGTTGCGCCACTGACGCTGTGGCTGTGGTCACAGGATGCCGCCTGGGGAAGCGCGCCTTGAAGTTTCGCGATTGGGGAAAGATGGCCGCGACTTTTGTCGACGTGAGCACCGGCAAGGCGATCCGCATCGCGGCGAAAGAATCTTCGAAGAGCCTGGCCCGGCAGATGCATCCGGAGATTGAAAACCGGAATCAGCAGCAGATGCTCGCTTATCGGGAGATGGCGGACAACGATCTGTTCACATCACAATGGGTGAAAGTCGAACTGCCGCCGGAAGAGTTTCCTGGATACAAAGGCGAGCGGATCGTGTGCGAAGAGTGCGGCGAAGGAGTTAATTTCCGCAGAGAAGTTCACAAAGAAGGCAGGATTCTTTGCCGCGCCTGTGCCGGTGAACGGTACTACGAGCCATCAGCCGAGCAGCCTTAGGCCTGCTCGTAGGCATGGGCCACACGCAGAATCGTCGCTTCGTCAAAGTGCTTGCCGAGAATTTGCAACCCGATCGGCAGCTTCTCTCGCGTCTCGCCACATGGAATCGAAATTCCCGGAATGCCCGCCAGATCCGCAGTCACCGTATAGATGTCGGCCAGGTACATGGCCAGTGGGTCGTTCGATTTTTCTCCAAGACGAAATGCGGCCGTCGGACTCGTCGGCGTCACGATCGCATCGACCTTAGCAAATGCCTGCTCGAAATCCCGCGCCAGCAGAGTACGCACCTTCTGCGCTTTCAGGTAATAAGCGTCATAGTATCCGGCGCTCAACGCGTAGGTGCCAAGCATGATCCGCCGCTTTACCTCGGCTCCAAATCCCTCGTCGCGACTGCGGCGATACATCTCCGAAAGCGTCTTCACCCCGCGCGCGCGATGACTGTAGCGCACGCCGTCGTAGCGCGCCAAATTCGATGAAGCTTCAGCGGTGGCGATCAAATAGTACGTCGGGATCGCATACGGAGTGTGCGGGAGTGAAACGGGAACGATCTCGCAGCCAAGCCCTTTCAACTTTTCAATGGCTGCCTGAACTGCCTGGCGCACTTCGTCATCCAGTCCTTCCCCGAAATATTCTTTCGGGACGCCCAGTTTGAGTCCGCGCGCGGGCTTCTCAAGCTCGGCGACGTAATCCGGAACCGGAACATCAGCCGAAGTGGAATCCATCGGATCGCGGCCGGCAATCGTTCGCAGCACGGTGGCGGCGTCTTTCACCGTCTTCGTCAGCGGACCGATGTGATCGAGGGACGAGGCAAACGCAATCAGCCCGTAGCGCGAGACGCGGCCGTAGGTTGGCATCAGCCCGACGATGCCGCAGAAAGAAGCCGGCTGGCGGATGGAACCTCCGGTGTCGGAAC
Organism: Terriglobia bacterium; assembly: GCA_963711365.1. Lineage (GTDB taxonomy): Bacteria > Acidobacteriota > Terriglobia > Terriglobales > Acidobacteriaceae > Sulfotelmatobacter. Next base: position 176,956 of record CAVQDY010000009.1, read on the forward strand.
CCAGTGTGAACACAGCCATGTCGGCCGCAACTGCTGCGGCGGAACCACCCGACGATCCTCCGGGCACTCTCGTCAGATCACGCGGATTGCGCACTGGCTGATAAGCCGAGTTCTCGTTTGACGAGCCCATGGCAAACTCATCGCAATTCATCTTGCCGAGCATCACGGCGCCGGCAGCCTCCAGACGCTGCACTGCGGTGCAGTCATAGGGAGGGATATATTTCTCGAGAATTTTTGAGCCGGCGGTTGTGCGCACGCCGCGCGTGCTCATCACGTCCTTGATGCCAACTGGAACGCCTGCCAATGGGGGCAACGGCTTCCCTTCCGCAGCCAATCGATCGATGCGGTCCGCCTGCTGCAGTGCGCGTTCCCGCGACAACGTGAGATAGGCTCCGATCTGACCGTCTTCTTTTTGGATTCGGGCATAGTGCGCTTCGGCAAGCGCCAGCGCAGTCGTCTTGCGCTGCTCGATGGCAGAGCGGGCGGCATCGATGGTGAGAGAAGTCAGATCCATTCGGTATCGACAAAAAATCAGACTCAGCTTCGCTAATCAGCGTTCGATGACTTTCGGTACCCGGAAAAAATTGTCATCCGCATCCGGCGCGTTCGCGAGTGCTTCGTCGTGTGGCAGCGATTTCCGAAGGCCTTCCACGACATCTTCACGGCTCGCATAGGCAAAGCGCTCGCTCCCCTGCCTGGCTGGGTCAACTCCGTAGCGATCCGAAACCTGCGCCATCGGCGGGACATCTGACGTATCAAGTTCATTGAGGCGGTCGACGTAATCCAGGATCGAATTCAGATCGCGCACCATACCGCTGCGCTCCTCGTCCGTGAGGTCGAGATTGGCGAGATCGGCAACGTAGGCAACGTCTTTTTCGGTGACTTTCATGAATGAAGGCTGCTAGAGAGAACCCTTGTCCGGATTCTCGGGAACGATTACGAACTCAATTCTCCGCACCGGTTCTGCCGTATAACGATTGATCGATGCAAGGTAACGAGGTGCAAGCGACTGCAGTTCCGATCGCCATCCTGCATCCGCCACGGCAACCCGCAGCACGCCGTCGAGGAAACTCAGGGCCCGGGTACGCTCGGCGACGGCCGAGCCGCACACAACGGGCCATGCCATCAAAGGCGCCTGTCCGGGAGGCGCTTGCCGTAAAGATCGGGCTACGATTTTTTCCAGATCCGAACCAGCTAGCTGCAGACCCTGCTCCTGTCTCTCTGGACAAGGTCGTGAGAGAACCTTGATTTTAACATCCGGGAATATGTCGTTCGTGGCTCGCGCCTGCTGGAAACTCCCGTCGCACAAACTCAAGCGCGGCATCGCGCGACGGCAGGCGGCCTTCCAGTTGCGCATCTTCGACGGCGTTTAGAATCTCGCGAAATTTGGGCCCGGGTACGTGCCCCGCTGCAATCAGATCATCGCCCGTAACGAGTGGCAAAGGCCGCACCTCTTCGGCAGGGATTTCGGCACGCTTTTGCCGGACGAATTCATACGTCGCCAGATTGCGGTGGCTCGCCAAGCAATCGGCGCGGTGCAGAGCGAGGTGTTCATCGAATTCCGGCAAGCGAAGAAATTTCTTCAGCGTGGATTCTTTCATTCGCCCCACGTCACCGAATCGCATGTGGTTGTCGACTAGCGAGAGAATCTGCGCGGTGTCATTGTTCGAAAAACGGAGGTCACGACAAATCCTCTCTGCCATCTTGACACCCACATCCACATGGCCATCGAATCGGATGCGATCGGGCGCCACACGAAACGTTGGGGGCTTGCCCACATCATGCAGGAGCGCGCCCCACGCCAAAGTTGGCGGGCAAGGCTGCGGAAGATTTTCCAGGAGCAGCAGAGTATGTACAAAGACGTCGCCCTCAGGATGAAACTCTGGCGGTTGTTGAACGCCTTTCATTGCCGAAACTTCAGGCAGCACCTGCTCTAGCAACCCGCTTTCGTCGAGCAGCAAGAATGCTCGCCGGGCGTGTCCCTCGATCAGCATACGGGACAGTTCATCGCGCACACGCTCGCGCGAAACCACCCGAATCTGGTCGGCAAGTTTCTTCATCGCGCTGAAAGTCTGCGGTTCGATCTCGTATTCAAACCGCGCCGCAAACCGCACCGCTCGCAACATACGCAATTTGTCCTCGGCGAAGCGCCGCTCCGGATTGCCGATTGCACGAATGATCCCGGCAGCGAGATCGCTGCGACCGCCGACATAATCCAGAACCTCTCCGCTCACCGGATCAAGCATCATGCCGTTGATCGTGAAGTCGCGCCGCGCCACATCTTCCTGGGGATTCTGGCTGAAGCGCACTTCATCGGGATGACGTCCATCGGAATATCCGATGTCGCTGCGGAATGTCGCGACTTCTATGGCATGTGGTCTCGCGGAATCCCCAGGAACCTGTTCCTCGTCAGGCGCGGGCACGAGGACCACCCCGAATTGCGCGCCGACTGCGTAGGTCTCGGGAATAATCTGCATCACCTGCTGCGGAGTCGCATTTGTGGCGACGTCATAGTCTTTCGGCTCGCGACGGAGCAGCAGATCGCGCACACATCCGCCGGCCAAAAAGGCTAGGAACCCCCGCTGGCGCAGGGTCTGGATGATCGAGGTGGCGAACTCCTTCAGGTTTTCCATGGTGCCCTTGTCGCGGTTTCCTATGATACCGCTCGTTCTGCGTCTGAACACCGCAGGAGGCATAGCTGACACAGTGATTTTTTGGTCGATCCCCGCAAAATATTACAGGGGAATGACTTACAGGTTTCTAACCCCTTCTATAGCTCGTAAAATATTGCAAACAAGGAATTTATACACAAAATATTGCGAAATAAGGACTTACGTACCCTCTTGTCAGTCGTTATTTTCTGGAGTAGTCCGCAAAATATTGATTCCATGGATGTTACGGGAGAATGATCGACGGCATGCCCCGCAAAATATTGTCAAAGAATGACTTACACGCAAAATATTCCAGAATAAGGACTTAGCAGAGACCGAGTTTGAGCCCATGCTTTGTTCCAGCGACTGGAAAATATGTGGTGCAAATGCGCACGCTTCCATTCTCCGTTTCTGGAAACGAGGGTCAAGGTTGCATGTCACAACGAGTGGATTTTAGCTGTGGAAAAGTTTCCCGGTCCGGAGCCGTGACTCCTGAGTTCCGAGTCGAATTTGGTAACGAAGGCTAGGGCCGCCGTGGGACCGTTATGCAGCCACTCGTGAGTCCAATGTCCGAGCGCTGGGCGCTGGAACTAGCGGACGGTCCAGGCGCGTTGATATGCATCTGCGACGATGCTCGAGACCGCTGCCCGATCAATCTTCTCCCGCAAGGTCGACCTTGCAGACAGGTCCTCGCATTCTTTAAACAACTCCTGAGCAAAGGTGAGCACCTCGCTCGCGGAGTACTTGCCCGTACGAACGCGTATAAGAAACTCGCGCTCCGGGCGGGGCAACGTGATTGTGCCTTGCGAGACGATCTCCTTGCACTCATAAAGCAGTCGCAAGGTGTGCATCGCGGCTTTCACGTCGTAGCCGTATTTCTTCTCAATCTCGGGACGCTGACCTTTTTTCCCTCGTCCCTTCTTTCCCGTCATTCGCTTGAGTTGGTCGTCAGCGAAGCCCAGAAACTGCTTGGCACAGTTTCTTGCCAGGAACGCATCTTTGTTCGCAACGATGTGTCTCCACACCCCGTTTCCCATCACACCGTCAGCAAATAGAAAATGGAGGGCGGTAGGGTTGCCTTTGCACGCCAGACCCGCCCACTTCCTTAGGGAGTACAGGGTTACGTCTACATCGTTTGGTCCGTTGCGACGGTCATCTCCTGCTGTCGACCAAACGAAATGCGGAAGCGAATCGAGTCCTAAAACCATCTCAGGCGGCTCGACATATACGCCGTAGATATCGAGATCATCGGTCCCATGCACCTTGGCTCCGTGGAGTTCCGATCCGCCCACAAACAAGTGGATCACACGCTCCGGAAAAGGAAAGCCAGCCTTCCGCACTTGTTCGAGTAAGTCTCTCATGAGAATTTCTAATAATATATCGACATGCGCGACGCTTACATCCTCGGCATTGAGAGTTCGTGCGATGAGACTGCGGCAGCCGTCGTGCATTCGGGCGAGCAACTGATCTCGAACGTTGTCGCCTCTCAGATCGCGACCCATCAGCCATACGGAGGCGTCGTGCCGGAACTTGCATCGCGCGAGCATCTCCGCGCGATTGTTCCCGTAGTGCGCCAGGCGCTGGCAGAAGCTGAGCACACTTACGAATCCGTCGACGCTATTGCGGTGACCCAAGGCCCCGGTCTTGCGGGAGCGTTGCTGGTCGGCATCAGCTATGCGAAAGCTTTAGCCTTCGCGCTCGAAAAGCCTCTGATCGCGGTGAATCATCTGGAAGGTCACATTCACGCGGTCCTGCTGGAGGAGCGGCAAAAGGGGAATCACGAGTTGCAGTTTCCGGTGCTTGCACTGGTGGTCTCGGGCGGACACACGCACCTCTATCTGGCTTCTCAAAAAGGCGAGGCGTGGACGTACGAAAACATCGGCCACACGCGTGACGATGCCGCCGGCGAAGCATTCGACAAAGTTGCGAAACTGCTGGGCCTGGGATACCCGGGCGGACCCGTGATCGATCGGCTAGCGCCCCACGGCGATCCGAATGCGGTGAAGTTTCCGGCGGCCCAGATCAAGCATCGCGATCGCCGGGGCAGAACTGACGGGCGAGTCGTCGATCCGAACGACGATCGCCTGCGATTTGATTTTTCGTATAGCGGCATCAAGACAGCCATACTGCGATACGTTGAATCGCATGACATGCGCGGAGCGGTGGAGGCGAGGCGCAAGGCTCTGGTCGAAATTCCGAAGCCAAAACTCGACGACTACCTGGCCCACAGCGACAAAGCCACGCTGGATCTCGTGGCGTCTTTCCAGCGCTCGATCATTGGAGATCTGGTGGGACGGACTTTGGCTGCGGCCGATGCTTACAACGTGGCGACTTTGTTCGTCACCGGGGGAGTTGCAGCCAATCAGGAACTGCGTCAGACCTTCGAACGCGAGGGGGCGAAGCAAGGCCTGCCGGTGTACTTCCCGTCGCGTCCGCTCTCAACCGACAATGCGGCGATGATCGCGGCGGCGGCATATCCGAAATTCCTGGCGAAGGATTTTGCACCGATGGATTTTTCTGCGGAAGCAGGAATGGTACTGCGGTAGGTCGCAACTCTGTGAGGTAAGGTTACTTCGCGGCCGCTTGCCCGTGTGCGGAATCCGATCCGCCGATCACACTGAGTGCCTTCTCCAGTTGGGCATCCACGTCAATATCTTTGGAGATGGCGAAATTGGCGCGTTGATCGCCTTCCAAAAAGCCGCTGGCGCGGCCGGTGATCACAATGATGGGAACTTTGGAAGTCTCTGGATTGCTCTTCAGAACCGTGATCAACTCACTTCCCGACATTTGCGGCATCTGCATGTCGGTCACAATCAGGTCTGGGCGAAATCGCGCCAGAACCTCGAGCGCTTCCTTACCATTGGTGGCCGCTTCTACGGTAAATCCCCGCTCCTCAAGAAAGCGGGAGACCGTGTAACGGACCAGCATCGAATCGTCGACGACCAGGGCGACTTTAGACATCACAAACCAGAGGGGACGCAGTTACACTCATCCCCGCCCCGCACAGTAGCAGGGCGGGCTGGGGCATACCAGTGGAAAGTCGGAAGTTGCGTTACGGGAGTCACGAGTAGGGTCAGACGTCGCTGTCGGGGGTGGTCTCTTCGATATTCATGTCCTTGAACTCGCTGGACTCGAAGATCTCGCCGCACTCTTTGCACTCGACGAATTCGGCATCTTCGTCGCGGCTGACGATTTGGACGCGCGGATGTTTGCAAGGCTGCTTGATACTTACATTCTGCGGGGGGACGGGCGACTTGGGATTCATATCTCCGGACTGCACATGAGGAGCATCGGTTGAGGGGTGGACGTTTTCACCGGAATTTCCGGTATTTTAGAACGGCTTTGCGGCTTGTCAAGCCCCCAGGCACGAGTCTGTCGTGAATTTGTAACAGGCATCCGGGTTGCGGCAGTTGCGGATTGGCCGCAAAATCCGACCGTTTTGATCGTATACGTATAAACCATTTAGTCCCAGAGAGTTCCCGTTCGCTGCTTGAATTGTCCGTTCCCTGTTGCGACTTGCGGGCCGGGTAGTGAGTGACGTAGAATCTAATGGCGACGGAAAAGGTCGGCATTTTGTACGACTCAATCGGTCGGATTTATAGAGGAGCCGCTGCCCTGCTGAAGCTGACAAAGAAGGCGGATTACGCGCTGATGGCGATGAAGCACCTCGCCGAACGCACTAGCCAGGGCTCACGCAGCGCGAAGGACGTCGCGGATGCGTACGGCATCCCTCATGAGGCATTGGCGAAGATTCTGCAGCGCCTCGCGAAGGCAGGGCTGCTGCAGTCGCAGCACGGGACGAATGGCGGATACACCTTGGCCCGTCCGGCACACACCATTTCGGCTTTTGAGGTGATTCAGGCGATTGACGGTCCACTTTTTATTACCTCGTGCATTACGGTGCGCGGCGAGTGCGATCAGAGCGACCGCTGCAATATTCGCGAACCGCTGCGCAAAGTGAACGAGAGTATCGAGGCGGTCTTGAAGCGCATCAAGGTTTCGCATATGCGGGAAGAACCCGACGAGGCGAGCGCGGAAGCTCCCAAAGCGAGCGAGTTAGTTACGATCAGCTGAAGCGAATGGACGAGAAGATTCATCGAAATCATTAGCAGGTAGGAGAGCAATCAATGAGCACGGATGTAAAGATCCCCCAGGCAGAGGTTGAGACGCTGCACACGAACGGCAAGGGTGTGAAGCTGCCGATCTACATGGACAATCACGCCACCACCCAGATGGATCCGCGGGTGCTGGAAGAGATGCTGCCCTATTTCATGGAGAAATTTGGCAATGCCGCCAGCCGCAATCACTCGTTCGGATGGGCTGCCGAAGAGGGCGTCGAGACGGCGCGCGAGCGCATCGCGAAACTGGTGGGCGCGACCACAAAAGAAATCATCTTCACCTCAGGCGCTACCGAGAGCGACAACCTTGCCATCAAGGGTGTGGCTGAGATGTACCGCGAAAAGGGCAACCACATTATCACTGCGGTGACCGAGCACAAAGCCGTGCTCGATACCTGCAAGCGCCTGGAGAAATACGGCTACCGCGTGACCTACATGCCGGTGCAGAAAGACGGGCTGATCGATCTCGACGATTTGAAGCGCGCGATGGATGACAAGACGATCCTGGTCTCGATCATGTTCGCGAATAATGAAATCGGCGTCTTGCAGCCCGTAACCGAAATCGGCAAGCTGTGTCACGAGCGTGGCGTGATCTTCCATACGGACGCGACTCAGGCGATCGGCAAGGTCCCGGTGGATGTCATCAAGCAGAACATCGACCTCGCGTCGATCTCCGGACACAAGATGTATGGGCCGAAGGGCGTCGGTGCGTTGTATGTGCGGCGCAAGAATCCGCGCGTGCAGATTTCCGCCATCATCGATGGTGGAGGGCACGAGCGCGGCATGCGTTCGGGAACCTTGAATGTTCCCAGCATCGTTGGACTGGGCAAGGCTTGCGCGATTGCGCAAGAAGATATGGCGCAGGAATCCTGCCGTCTGGCCGGACTGCGCAATCGTCTGCGCGACCGCATTATGAACCGACTGGATGAGGCTTACATCAACGGTTCGACCGAGCATCGTCTGCCGGGCAACTTGAACATCAGCTTTGCCTATGTTGAGGGCGAATCACTCTTGATGGGCATCAACGATATCGCGGTTTCCAGCGGATCGGCGTGCACCTCTGCGACGCTGGAGCCATCTTATGTATTGAAGGCTCTCGGAACGGGCGACGACCTGGCGCACAGTTCAATCCGTTTCGGCATCGGACGTTTCAACACGGAAGCCGAAGTCGATTACGTGGCGGACCGCGTTATCGAGACGGTGGAGCGTTTGCGCGAACTTTCTCCGCTTTACGAAATGGCGAAAGAAGGCATCAATCTGAAAGACGTGAAATGGGCGGGAGAAGCGCACTAGAAGCAGTACCCAGTACCGAGTACCGAGGGAAAGCACAAGATCAAGCTTAGGAGAAACGAATGTCTTATAGCGACAAAGTGATCGATCATTACAATAATCCACGCAACGTTGGGTCCATGGACAAACAGAGCGCTGACGTAGGCACCGGCCTGGTGGGCGCGCCCGAGTGCGGCGACGTCATGAAGCTGCAGATCAAGGTGAATCCTGAGACCAACGTCATCGAGGATGCGAAGTTCAAAACCTTCGGCTGCGGCTCCGCGATCGCGTCGTCTTCGCTTGCCACCGAGTGGGTAAAGGGCAAGACCGTGGATGAAGCTCTCGCCATCAAGAACATGGATATCGTGAAGGAACTTTCGCTTCCTCCTGTTAAGATCCACTGTTCTGTTTTGGCGGAAGATGCGATCCGCGCCGCGATCGGCGACTGGAAGAAGAAGCAGGAAACCTCGAAGCCGGTCGCTGCCGAAGCGAAATAGCTTCGAGCTCGAATCGTGAGCTTCGAGCATGCAAGGTTTATCGGAGCTCAGAGCTCGCAGCTCATGGCTGAGTTGACTATGACGACGGCAACCGAAAACGCGACACCGCAAGCCACCGCCAAGGGCATCGCGGTCACCGAAAAGGCGATCGCGAAAGTCCGCAGCGCGATGGCGAAGGAAGGCATTTCGCCCGAGCAGGGCGGACTGCGTCTCGGCGTGCAGGGCGGCGGATGTTCCGGCTTGAGCTACAACATACGATTCGACACACAGCCGCGCGAACGCGACCGGATTTTCCAGTTCGACGATGTCCGGGTCTTTGTCGATCCGAAATCGTTCATCTACCTGCACGGCATGATCCTGGATTACCAGGAAACGCTGATGCAGCAGGGATTCGTATTTGTAAACCCGCAAGCGACGAAGTCCTGCGGCTGCGGAACTTCGTTCTCCGCCTGAGTTATGTCGCGCGGGGACTTCTGCCCGCGACCGTTTGCGCCACCCAACAACGTGGGCTGAGCCTTGACGCCTGAACGTTTGGTGCAAGAGAAGTGGAACGCAATGACGAAATCATCTCTAACCGCGATCAGCACCAAGCCAGTTCCGGAGGATACGCATAGCTGCTGGTCCTGCGGTTCGATGCGTGCCGCGCATTTCTGCGAGTCCTGCGGCAAGGTGCAGCCGCCGAGTCCCGTCGACTACTTCACTTTTTTTGGTCTGCCGCCAAAACTGATCATCGACGTGCCAGCGCTGGAGAAAGATTTCTACGAATTCAGCCGCAAGCTACATCCGGATCTCAACGCCCGGGCCGGCAGCCAGGAGCAGGAATGGAGTCTGGAGCAGAGTTCGCTGCTGAATGACGCATACCGTACCCTGCGCGATCCGATTAAACGCACTGAGTACCTGTTGCATCTTGAAGGCGTGGCGCTGGAGGAGCAATCCAAGAACGCCACCGAGCAGGCGCGCGCGACAGGCGAAATAAAAAAGCAGATCGTACCTCCGGACCTGCTGGAAGAAGTATTCGAACTCAATATGCAGCTGGAAGAACTCCGGATGAACCAGAAGATGGGGGACGATGATCCGGATCTGACAGCTGAAATCAACAAGCACAAGGATGCTCTGGAAGCCAAACACGAGTCCCTTCTTCAGGAACTACAGGCGCTGTGGAAGGAGTGGGATCAATTGATCGATCGCCAACTGGCCGATCGTCAACTAGCAAACCAGGTACAGACTGCAAACCAGGCCGAGTGCATTCAGATTCGCGACAAGATGGTGGACGTGTTGAACCGCCGCAACTACATCCGCAACCTGGTGCGCGATGTGAATGCGGCGCTGGAAGAATGATGGGATTGAACCCTTGATCCATCGAGTCATTGAGCGAATGAAACACAGCTTTCAATAGCTCAATGATTCAATGACTAAATGACTCAATGACTCAATGAGTACTGATTACATAGTCGGAATAGATCTGGGCACGACGAATTCGCTCGTGGCCTTCATGCAAGGGGAGACGCCCGCGGTGATTCCGGGCGACGACGGTTTGAATTTGGTGCCGTCCGTCGTGGCGCTCGACGAAAACAGCCAGCCTATCATCGGCAACTCAGCGCGCCGCTTCCTGATCGAGACTCCAGAGCGCGCCGTGTATTCGATCAAGCGCCTGATGGGGCGTGGGGTCGAAGACGTTCAGGAAGAGCTGAAGCTTTTTCCGTTTCGGCTGGCTGAGGACCTGCAGCCCGGAGAGGTGCTTCGCATCACGTTGGGCAATAAGACGTCGACTCCTCCGGAAATTTCGGCGCTCATCCTTCGCCAGCTGAAGCGAAATGCTGAACGGTTTTTCGGAGGCCCTGTCACCAAGGCGGTGATCACAGTTCCCGCCTACTTCAATGACGCGCAGCGGCAGGCCACAAAAGATGCTGGACGGATTGCCGGTCTCGAAGTGCTGCGCCTGGTGAACGAGCCAACGGCGGCCTCGCTCGCCTACGGACTCGATAAGAAGCAAAACGGAATCATCGCCGTCTACGATCTTGGCGGCGGGACCTTCGATATTTCGATCCTGAAGCTGCATGATGGAATCTTCGAGGTCATTGCCACCAATGGGGACACGCACCTGGGCGGCGATGACATCGACAATTTGCTCATCACGATCGCGCTCGACGACATTCGCGGCGATTTAGGAGTTGACCTGCGCCGCAATGCCGAAGCGGTGCAAGCCATCCGCAAGGCGGTGATTGAAGCGAAGATCGCTCTTTCGTCGCAGACTTCAGTGAAGCTCGATATTGAATTGCCGGAAGGCAGGCGCTATCAGCGTGAGATCACGCGTGAGCAATTCGAGCAATTAATTCAGCCGATCATCGACCGGACTGTCGGTCCCTGCAAGCAGGCGCTGAAAGACGCGAAGCTCAAACCCGAGCAGATCGATGAGGTCGTGCTGGTCGGCGGATCCACGCGAATTCCGAAAGTTCGAGCGCTGGTCAAAGATCTCTTCCACCGCGAACCGCACACCGGTCTCAATCCCGATGAAGTCGTCGCTCTGGGCGCGGCGGTGCAAGCCAACATTCTTGGCGGAGGCTCTGAGGCCACCGAGAACATGCTGCTGCTCGACGTGACGCCGCTTTCGCTGGGCATTGAAGTCGCGGGAGGCGTCACCGACAAAATCATTCTGCGCAACTCGACGATTCCAGCCTCGGCCACTCAGTTCTACACTACGCAGATCGATGGCCAGGCGAATGTCGCGATTCATGTGTTACAGGGCGAGCGCGAACTGGCGAAGGATTGCCGCTCGCTGGCGCGCTTCGATCTCAAAGGCATTCCTGCGATGGCCGCGGGAATCCCGCGTGTGGAAGTGAAGTTCCTGATCGACGCCAATGGCATCCTCAACGTGTCGGCTCGCGAACAGCGGAGCGGCAAGCAAGCCGAGATACAGGTCCAGCCGAGTTACGGGTTGACCGACGAGCAAGTCGAAGGCATGATCCTCGACTCATTTGATAATGCGGAAGAAGATTTCCGGCGCCGTCAGTTAATCGAAGCACGCAATGAAACTGCGACCATCTTTGCTGCGCTCGAGAAGGGCAAGAAGAGTGCGGCTTGGGGTCACCTGACTTCCGACGAGAAAAAGCGGATTGCGAAGCTGGAGAAATCTCTGGCGGCAGTGAATGCGGAAGACGACTACCAGGCGATCCGCAGAGCAATTGACGCACTCAATCAAGGCACGATGCGGCTGGCCGAACTCATGATGGATACCGCCGTTTCATCGGCTTTAAAAGGCAAGAACATGGATGAGGCGGACATGGGCGAGGGCCCCACTGCGCCGCATCCGATGGCAAAGGCAGAATTCAAGTGAAGGAGAATGAGTAATTGGGGAATTTGGTAATTGAGTAACTTAAGTCCGCGCGATTTCAATTCCTCAATTACCACATTTCCCAATTACTTGCTCTCCCAAAGAGGAGCATTATGGCAGAAGAGAAATCACAAGGAGCCGGCACTTTGGCCGAAGAAGCCCCAGGCGAAAACACGGTTCAGATCACGTTTCTTCCCGAAGGAAAGACCGTGACATTCGAGCACGGCAAGCTGCCGTATGAAGATCACGGGAAGGAAGAATCCATTCTCGACATAGCTCTGAATTTTGGAGTGACGCTCGACCACGCCTGCGGTGGCAATTGCGCGTGCACGACCTGCCACGTGTGGGTAAAAGAAGGCGCTGAGAATCTCTCTGCAATGGACGATGACGAGGCTGACCGGTTGGACATGGCGGCCGATCTCCAGTTAAACTCCCGTCTCGGCTGTCAGGCGCAGATCACCAAGCCCGGCAAGGTAGTGGTAGAAATTCCCGCGTGGAATCGTAACTACGTCTCTGAGGAACACTGAGAATGGCCAAGAAACTGAACTGGGACGACGCTGAAGACCTCGGCATTCTTCTCTCTGAAGCTCATCCTGAACTCGATCCGCTGGCGGTACGCTTCACTGATTTGCACCGCCTCGTAACAGAACTCCCGGATTTCGAAGGAGATCCCAAAGCGTCGAACGAAGGCAAGCTCGAAGCCATTCAGATGGCGTGGCACGAGGAATATCAGGACCGCACCCAGGCCTGACCTGACTCGCGCGATTTGTTATGGTGCAATCCGCCCCGAAGCAATCTGACCAGAGCAGGTCGGCCAGTCTAGCGAACCGCCTTGCCCAAGGCCGCAACCGCATGAGCCGGAGCCAGGCGTACTGAAAACCTGTCATCGTGTCCGCAACTGATCACGGTAATTTGGTTGGCATATTCCCTGACCCAGATCACTTTTTCGGGATTCACGAAGACTTCCAGGCCGTCCACATCTTCAAACATTACAAATTCCACGTTGCCTCCTTTTCACCACTCTGCGTCTCAGGTCCGCTATTTTTCGGTTGATCGGCTGCGGGCGATCGCCTGCAGTATAAAATGCCGGCTTTCGCTGCCCCGATTCAAGGAGACCATTTTCCGGCAACGCGAGGCTGGGCGGCAAAAGACAGTCACAGTTTTTACAAGGACGTGACAAACAATTTCGGACAAAAATCTATTCTTTTTTCAAACACGCCACGAACATTCGTGGTTTCTCTCTCTCCGGCCAAACTAGAAAGGGCGCGACATGAAGCCGCGCCCTCTTTTTTTGGGGAAAAAACACCTTAGCCAACGGACACGGGAGTTGCCTCTTCCACATTTGCCTCGCGCAAGAATTTTGCTGCTTCTTCGGGCGGAGTGGGATTGATATAGAACCCCGTGCCCCACTCGAAACCCGCCGTCTTGGTCAGCTTCGGCATGAACTCGATATGCCAGTGATAGTGATCGTTCGTCGGATCTTGTACCGGCGAACTGTGAATCACCAGGTTGTAAGGAGGGTTGTCGAGCACCCGGTCGGCGCGCCCCAGCAGATTTTTCAACGCACGCGCCAAGTTCTCGAACATGTGCGAGGACGAATTCTCAAACGCTGATTCATGCTGCTTCGGCAGAATCCAGGTTTCGAACGGAAATCGGGGAGCATAAGGAGCAAGCGTCACGAAATTCTCGTTTTCCCCTACGACGCGAGTCCCGCCATCCATCTCCTGCCGGATAATGTCGCAGAATACGCAGCGCTCTTTGTACAAGAAATACTGCTTGGCGCCTTCGAGTTCCTGGGTCACGTTGATGGGAAGAATCGGCAGCGCAATCAACTGCGAGTGGGAATGCTCCAGCGATGCCCCGGCAGCCTCGCCGTGATTCTTGAAGATCAGAATGTACTTAAAGCGGCGGTCCTTCTTCAGGTCGAGGATGCGGTCGCGGAAGGTCCACAAAACATCCTCGATGCGTTTCGGCGGCAGAGAGGCGAGGTTGGCATTGTGATCCGGGGTCTCGATGATGACCTCGTGCGCGCCGATGCCGTTCATGCGGTCAAACATGCCTTCGGCCTGGCGGTTCAGATTGCCTTCGATACCGAGCGCAGGAAATTTGTTGGGGACGACGCGGACGGTCCATCCTGGCGTATCCCGCTGGGGTCCCGGTCCGCCATTCGGATTCGGACGATAGGCTTGAATCTCAGGAGGCGTCTTGCCCTCGTTCCCATAACAGAAGGGACAAAAACCGCCCTTGATCTTCATATTTTCCCGTACAAAATCGGTTGGGCGCTTGGCCCGGTCGGTCGAGATAATCACCCAGCGTCCAACGATAGGATCTTTTCTAAGCTCCGGCACTATTGAATCCTTTCAATAGGAATGCGCAAACTTCATATCTTACGCCGCCAGGGAGGCATTGCGAAACACTTCGATCTGCGGGCGGGAATTACTACCCTCATAGTATACGCTCACGACGTCGAACCTCCACTGGCAGGAAGGCGGCATCCGCCTTAAGTAATCCCGCACCACTTGCGCTACTTCCCGTCTTTTATGTCGATCGACCGCCGCTTCAGCGGTCTTCCATTTCCGCGAGCTTCGGGTTTTCACCTCAAGGAAGCACAGCACGTTGTTTTCCCAGCAGATCAAATCGATTTCCCCGCGGAATCTGGGCGAACGATAGTTTCGGTCCACCACGGTGTATCCCATTTTTCGCAGAAAGAAGTAGGCATCTTCCTCGCCACGCCTGCCCACACGCAAATGTGTGGGCAAACGGGGAACTGGAAGGATGCGTCGCGCACACCAATCCAGCAAGCGGAGAATGGCGGCTGTTAGCACTCGAAAAATCATGGGAGAACGAAGCAGCTTATCGTCGGCATCATTCTCCGGCAGTGATTGCCCGCACAAATTGGACCGGAATTCAGGGCGCGTTCTAATTTGGGAAGCAACCCTTTTTATTCTGGAAGCTCGCGCCCGGTATTTGCCTGGTCCCAGAGTGCGCGATGCAGGGCGCGCGACTCACGCTCAAGGGAGATCGACCCCTTGCAGGGAACACCTGATGGCAAGGGCTGACTGACCCCAGTACTCTGATAAGTACAGCGTTTCGCATTTTTCGCAATCAAAAGGGGTTTTTTTCGCGAAGGGCAGCGCGAGAACAGGGAGCATGGGAGAGGAACTTCGCACTTTCTCTCGACAAATTTATTTTCTGAGGCCGGAATGAGGATTGCACAAGTCGCGCCACTTTATGAAAGTGTTCCACCCAGACTCTATGGAGGTACGGAACGAGTCGTTTCATGGCTAACGGAAGAACTCGTTCGCCAAGGTCATGATGTCACGCTGTTCGCCAGTGGCGATTCTTTAACCAATGCGCGACTGATTCCCGCGTGCTCGCGTGCGCTGCGTCTTGATCGGCGCTGCATCGATCCACTTGCTCACCACATCCGTCTTTTGGAGCGTGTCCTGCAGGAAAAAGACGAATTCGACGTCATTCACTTTCATATTGACTATCTGCACTTCCCCATCAGCCGGAAAGAGAGCTTGCCGCAAGTCACGACCTTGCACGGGCGTCTCGACATCCCGGATCTGGTTCCTCTTTACCGGGAGTTCGCAGAGATGCCCGTAGTATCAATATCCGACGCGCAGCGCGCGCCTCTGCCCTGGGTAAACTGGCACGGCACGGTTCATCACGGAATGCCCGAAGAGGTTTTCATGCCGTGTTTTGAACAGGGGAAGTACCTGGCGTTTCTCGGCAGAGTCTCTCCGGAAAAAGGTCTCGACCGGGCAATTGAGATCGCCCTGCGGGCAGAGATGCCACTCAAGATTGCCGCCAAGGTCGACCGCGCGGATAAAGAATATTTCGAGCATCACATCAAGCCTCGGCTGGGCAGCGAACTGATCGAGTTCATCGGAGAAATCAGCGATCTGGAGAAAAACGAATTTCTGGGAAATGCCAGCGCTTTCCTGTTTCCGATTAACTGGTCGGAGCCATTCGGCATCGTCCTGATCGAGGCATTAGCCTGTGCACTGCCGGTTGTGGCCTACCCGCTCGGATCCGTTCGAGAAATTATTGACGACGGAGTCTCCGGGTTCCTGGTCAATAATGTGGACGAAGCGGTAAAAGCGGTTACGAATATCGGAAGTATTGACCGCAAGAATTGCCGCCGGTCCGTTGAACAGCATTTCTCGGTCAAGCGTATGGCGCAGGATTACTTGACCATTTACAAACGCATTGCCAAACGAGAACCTGAAACCATTGCACTCACCGATGGAGATCTACGTTGGATGAAGTTGGAACCGCCCAGCAGTACTACATAGCGGCAGGATCGTCGCCTTCCGACGACCGAGCACGCGTGCTGAAGTATGGCAAGTGCTTCGCTGTCTTCAACCGTTACGGGGACATAGAACCGTTCGGTCTCGGCGAACACGGTATTTTTTTTCGTGGCACGCGGCATCTGTCTGAACTGGTTCTGGGAGTATGGGACGCTCGTCCATTGCTCCTGAGCTCGACGGTGAAGTCTGACAATTTTGTTTTTACCGCCGATCTGACGAACGTGGATGTGTATCACCAGCAGCAGGTCAAGGTGCCGCGGGGCACGGTTCATATCGTGCGTTCTCGATTTCTATGGCACGATGTCGCGCAAGAAGAAATCCGCATCGTCAACCACGGACTTACGGCATTGCAGGTTCCATTGAAGCTGTCGTATGCCGCGGACTTTGTTGACATCTTTGAAGTTCGAGGCATGCGTCGCGAGCATCGTGGCCGGCGCCTTGAGGATCAAATCTCCGCGAATTCGATTCTGATCGGCTACGAAGGACTGGACGGCGAACTCCGCCAGACACGCATCGAGTGCGATTTCGTTCCGGTGGAAATCACTTCTTCCGGACTTCAGTTTGAAGCCGACCTTCGGCCCGGAAAGTCCACGGAGTTCCATCTTTCGATCGACTGCAATCCCAAGAGTCATCACCGATCCATTGGTTACGACCGCGCCATGGCCGGAGCTGAAACGGAACTGAAGGCCGCTTCTTCGAACCTATGTGAGATTTCCAGTTCCAATGATCGTCTTAGCCGCTGGGTGCGTCGTTCGCTGGCCGACGTGGAAATGATGACGATGGGCAATCCGGAAACGAATTATCCGTATGCCGGCGTGCCCTGGTTCAGCACGGTTTTTGGCCGGGATGGAATTATTACCGCGCTGCAGATGCTGTGGATCGCGCCGCAGATTGCGAAGGGAGTGTTGCAGTATCTTTCGGCGACGCAAGCCACGGAAATCGACGACAAGAATGAAGCCCAACCAGGAAAGATCATTCACGAAACCCGGCGTGGAGAAATGGCGAACCTGGGCGAAGTCCCGTTCGGACGGTATTACGGCAGCATCGACAGCACGCCACTGTTCCTGATGCTGGCCGGTTCCTATCTCGATTTCACGCGCGATATCGCTTTGCTTGACCATCTGCGGCCTCATATCGAACTGGCTCTCGAATGGATTGACCGGTATGGGGACGTTGATGGCGATGGTTTTATTGAATACGCTCCGCACGGCGACAAGGGATTGATTCAGCAAGGATGGAAAGACTCTAGTGATTCGGTCTTCCACTCTGACGGAGAAATCGCCCAGGCGCCCATTGCTCTCTGCGAAGTGCAAGGGTATGTTTATGCGGCCAAAATGGCTGCGGCGCGGATATTCGCCGCCTGGAACGACCCGCAAAAACAATCACAACTGGAAAACGAGGCCGCTCAACTGAAGGAACGGTTCGAAGAGGCTTTCTGGTGTGAAGAGATTTCCACGTACGCGATGGCGCTCGACGGGCAAAAAAAGCCATGCCGCATCCGCACTTCGAATCCCGGACATTGCCTGTATTCCGGGATCGCCAGCCCGGAAAAGGCGAACCTGGTCGCACACACGCTGGTCAGTCACGACCTCTTCAGCGGATGGGGCATTCGCACGGTCGGACGGCACGAAGCCCGCTACAATCCGCTCTCCTACCACAATGGCTCAGTCTGGCCGCATGATAATGCAATCATCGCTGCCGGCATGGCGCGTTACGACTTTCGGGAGTTTGCCGGGCGTGTGCTTATGAGTCTGCTCGATCTCAGTAGTGCAGTCGAACTGCATCGCCTACCAGAACTCTTCTGCGGAGTTGACCGGCGTCCCGGCCAGGGTCCCACGCTGTATCCGGTAGCCTGCTCTCCCCAAGCTTGGGCTGCTGGGGCAGTCTTCATGCTGCTGCAAGGCTGTCTGGGCATTTCGGTCGACGCCAAATCCAAACGCGTGGTGTTTGATCGCCCATACCTGCCGCAAGGTATTCCGCAACTGTCGATCAACGACCTTCGCATCGAAGACTGCCGGATCAGCCTGCTTATGGAACGTGACTCGTCGACGGTGCGAATCCAGGTCGTCGAAAAGCACGGCGAGATCGCGGTGGTGGTGAAATAGTTCGCGGCAGAGACTCGACCACAAGCGTCTGTACAAAATAAGAAAGCCCAACTCTGATTCAGAGCTGGGCTTCTCGAGTTATTCACCAGGAGAAAGCGTCTATGCGCCCTTGCCTACGGTGACGATGCATTCTTCCAGCACATCGATCGCGACATCGGCTTCTTCTTTCGTGACGATCAGCGGCGGACACAGCCGGATCGTGCTCGGCCCGCAGCCCAGGAACAGGATGCCTTTCTCAAAGGCCATCTCGACGATGCGATCGCGCTCCACATTGCCGTATTCCTTCGTGACTTTGTCTTTAACTATGTCGACACCAATCATCAGGCCGCGTCCGCGTACGTCGCCCACCAGCTTCAGCTTCGAAGGCCACTCCGCCATGCGCTTCATGATGTGATTGCCCACGCTGGCCGAGTTTTCCAGCAGATGCTCCTTCTCAATTACGTCGAGGGTCGCGAGCGCTGCCGCGACGGCTACGGGATTTCCGCCAAAGGTCGACGCATGCGATCCGGGAACCCAATCCATTATTTCGGCTTTCGTCATGGTGATGCCCAGCGGCATGCCCGAAGCCACGCCCTTCGCCATGCAGACCATGTCGGGCTCGACTCCGGTGTGCTCGACAGCCCACCACTTCCCGGTGCGGCCGATACCGCTCTGCACTTCATCGACAACCAGCATGATGCCGTGACGATCGCAAATGCGCCGCAACTCCTGCATGAACACCGTCGGAGCGACGACGTATCCACCCTCGCCCTGGACCGGCTCGACAAAAATTGCCGCGACTTCTTCCGGAGCGAGCGTGGTCTTGAACAGCTTCTCTTCGATGAAGCGCGCGCAGCCCAAGGCGAATGCTTCCGCTTCCTGAGCGCCGCCCACGCAGCCGCGGTAGACGTCGGGATAGCGCACGTGCGTCACTCCCGGCACCAGCGGAGAAAACCGTCGCTTCTGCTGCGGCTTCGAAGCCGTCAACGACAGAGCGCCCATGGTGCGTCCGTGGAAAGCGCCAAGGAACGCGATGATGTTCTGACGCTTGGTGTGATAGCGCGCCAGCTTCAGCGCGCACTCAATCGCTTCCGCGCCCGAGTTTCCGTAGTAAATTTTGTGCGGCCCCTTCATGGGAGCAATCTTCGACAGCCGCGCCGCCAGATCCACCATGTTCTCGTAATAAAAATCCGTTCCCGACATGTGGATCAGTTCGCCCGCCTGCTTCTGAATGGCGGCGACGACATGGGGATGGCAGTGGCCGGTTGACGTTACAGCAATTCCGGCGGAAAAATCGAAAAACTCGTTGCCATCGACATCGGTCACGACTATGCCGCGGCCGCTCTTGGCGACCATGGGATACGAACGCGTGTAGGATGGCGAAATATACTTCTCATCGCCCTCGAGCACCCGCTTGGCGTTCGGCCCAGGCAGGGCGGTCTTGATCTTGGGACCGTGGGTCAAAGAAGGTTCGACTGCGGTCATGGTCTTGGTAGTCATTGGAATCTCCTCCGTACTGCAGCAGCCAGTGGTTAGTGGCCAGTTGTCAGTGAATCGGACCTCGGGTACAGCTCTGGTTTAAGCATGTGTGTTCTAAGAAAGAACGCCGAGGAGAATCGGCAGAGGAAGGAACTAGTCGCTACCGAACAGGCTGGGGCGCAACCGCGATGGCAGATTCGCCCGATACCGCCGTGGACACACCAGGCAGTGCAGCCAGCACTCGGGCAAATGCGAGTTGGAGTTCTTGAGCAGCATCGCAGTCGAACGGCATTACTTATTGATTATAGCTGTGAAGCTGAGCCTGCGGAACCCCCTTTCTGGTGACCGAAGTATGGGTCGAAAGGGTCTAGGGTTTCCGCCATTTCCGCAGCTGTTTCCACGCCTGCACCAGCTCCTGGACGGCCCGCGGCGCAGGAAACGTCTGCGAGTTGATGATGGCGCACTCGCGATAGGCTCGCTGGTAGAACTCCCGCACGCCATGCTCGCTGAGCAGCGACAGGTTGTGCCTGATCTCGTCCAGATCCTTGCGACTCCAAGTCTCTTCGCGCTTTCCGAGATCCGGCCGCCGCGCCATAGCAGGAACATCTTAGCACTTTCGCTTTTTATTCGCCATTGCGAAAATGGTCCGAGCCGAGGATTTTCATGCGGCGGAGCGGACTTGTATGGTGAGCAGCGCGGCCCGCATAGGCGAGGCAGGCCTGCCCTCACTACTGATCTCTTTGACTTCGCATCCTCATACCCGTAGCATTACTGCCACCACTGGGGACGGACCACTTCGCTTGCTCGATCAAACCATCTCTCACTATCGCATCATCGAGAAACTCGGCGGTGGCGGCATGGGCGTCGTCTACAAAGCCGAAGACACGCGCCTGGGCCGATTCGTTGCGCTGAAGTTCCTGCCGGAAGATCTGGCTCAGGACCGCCAGGCGCTGGAGCGATTCCGCCGTGAAGCCAAGGCCGCCTCCGCCCTGAACCACCCCAATATTTGCACCATCTACGACATCGGCGAAGAAGGCAATCGCACCTTCCTCGTCATGGAATTCCTCGATGGCGCCACGCTGAAGCACCTGATCGGCGGGCGCGCGATGGAACTGGAAACGATCCTGTCGCTGGGTATCGAAATCGCCGATGCGCTCGACGCCGCCCACGCCGGCGGAATTGTCCACCGCGACATCAAGCCCGCCAATATCTTTGTCACCAAGCGCGGACACGCCAAGATTCTTGACTTCGGCCTGGCGAAGGTGAAATCGGAGCCGCGTTCCTCGTCGGCGCCCGTTGACGTTACAGCACCGACTGCCGTCGTGGTCGAAGAACATCTCACCAGCCCGGGCTCAACTCTTGGCACTGTCGCCTACATGTCTCCCGAGCAAGCCAAGGGCAAGGAGCTCGACCCGCGCACCGATCTCTTTTCTTTCGGCGTGGTTCTGTATGAGATGGCGACGGGCACGCTTCCCTTCCGTGGCGATACGTCGGCGCTCATCTTCGATGCCATTCTGAATCGGGCCCCGGTTGCTCCGGTCCGCCTCAATGCAGATCTGCCGTCCAAATTTGAAGACATCGTCAACAAGTCTCTGGAAAAAGACCGCAATTTGCGTTACCAGAGCGCCGCCGATATCCGCGCCGACCTGCAGCGCCTGAAGCGCGATACCGACAGTGGACGGGCCATCGCCCAAAGCTCGGGATCGATGCCAGCCGTCGTGGAGTCGGCACCGCAGCGTGTGACTCCGCCCTCAGCGTCAGCCGTCCTGGCGCAAGCTTCCGCCTCATCGCACAGTGTTGCGCCCGCGGCACCGCCGGCCTCGTCCATCCAATCGGCATCGCGCAAATCGAAATCGCGGTGGAATGTCATCCTGCCCATTGCTGCTGGTGTGCTCGTGGTTCTCGTCGGGCTCGGAATATATTTCCGCTCCAGCCGCTCTGCGAAGCTGACGGAAAAAGACAGCGTCCTGCTCGCCGATTTCGTGAACACGACGGGCGATCCCGTATTCGACGGCACACTGAAGCAGGCGTTGGCCGTCCAACTTTCCCAATCTCCTTATCTGAACATTCTTCCTGATTCGCGGGTACAGCGTGCCCTGCGTTTCATGGGACGGTCGCCCGACGAACGCATCACCAAAGATGTTGCTCGCGAGATCTGCCTCCGCGAAGGCATCAAGGCCATGCTGACGGGCTCGATCTCCAGTCTCGGAAGTCACTACGTCATTACACTCGAAGCTGTGAACGCGCAAAGCGGCGATTCGCTCGACCGCGAGCAGGTCGAATCTGAGAGCAAGGAACAAATCCTGAAGTCGCTCGACCGGGCTGCCTCAAATCTTCGTGAGAAACTAGGCGAATCCATCGGCTCAGTTCAGAAATTTGCTACTCCGCTGGAAGCAGCTACTACTTCCTCCCTCGAAGCCCTCAAGGAATTCAGTTTGGGCGAGGCCGCACACTCAAGGTTCGATGAAGATGCCGCCCTGCCGCACCTGAAACGCGCAGTCGAACTCGACCCGAATTTTGCCATGGCGCTTGCTACTCTTGGCGTGGCCTACGGCAATTCTGGGGATCCTGAGCTCCGTTCGGAGTACTTGCAGAAGGCTTTTGACATGAAAGACAGGGCAAGCGAGCGAGAGAGGTTCTACATTTCTTCTCACTACTATGGAACGCTCCTGGGAGAGAAAGACAAGGACATCGAAACACTCGAGCAGTGGAAACAGGCTTACCCTCGGGATACGGTTCCTCTGAACAACCTGTCCCTGACGTTTCAGGATATCGGTCAGCATGAAAAAGGCTTGGCCAATGCCAGCGAAGCGCTGAGGCTCGATGCAAAGGATCCCTACGCGTATCAGAACGTCGCCGCCGCGTACGTATACCTCAATCGATTTGACGAAGCGCAGGCAGTGGCCGAGCAAGCAATCGCGCAAAAGGCCGAGCCCTGGTCGATTCACATGACGCTCTACTGGACCGCCTACATCCGGGGTGACGAGGCAGCCGTGCAACGAGAGGTCGCGCAGGCAACAGGCAAAGTCGAAGAGCCCATCATCCTTTTCATGCACGCAGAAGGTCAGTGCGCGCAAGGTAAGGTCAGGCAAGCCCGAGAGACCTTTGCTCGTTCTGCGGCAGCCGCCCAGAGTCGTGGAAATAAGGGCTGGGCTTCCTGGAACCTCACTGGGCAAGCCTATTGCAGCAGTGAGACGGGCTACACCGCCGACGCACGCCAATCGATCAACGCTGCCCTGGCGATCTCCGGCGATCGAGACAGACGGGCTGACGTCACACTCCCGTTGGCGCGGATTGGCGATGCGCCTCGTACTGAAAAACTCATCTCAGATCTGGCTAAGGAGTCACCCTTCGATACGCTTCTCAACAACGTCACCCTTCCCAGCGCGCGGGCCCTGCTCAGCCTGCAACGTAACCAGCCTGCCCAGGCCGTAGCGGCGCTCGATTCGGCAACACCGTATGACCTAGCCGCGGACCGGGCTCTCCTCGGCACATATCAGGCGATCTCGATTCGTGCTGAGGCCTATCTTCGTTTGCGCGATGGCGCCAAGGCCGCGGCTGAGTACCAGAAGATCGTCGACCATCGCGGCATCGGTGCGACCAGCTTGCTTGGGCCCCTGGCAAAATTAGGGCTAGGCCGCGCTTATGCACTTCAGGGTGACGCGGCAAAGGCGAAGACGGCTTATCAGGATTTTTTCGCTCTGTGGAAAGATGCCGACCCGGATGTTCCAATCCTCAAAACGGCGAAAGCGGAATACGAAAAACTGAAGTAGCGGCGGTAGCGCCCGCTTGCTGTGGATCGACGAGCGCTAACATCGCATCAGCAATTCCCAGCATTCAGTGGAATGAATTTGCAGCTAATCGGAATTGATCTCGAACTGCAATGGCGGTAGCGCTGGCTGCTCGGGGTGTTGCGGATCTCTCCAGAAGACATGGAAACATTCGCCGGTGCTTTGCGGTTGCCACGTGCTTCCATCCTGATATTTCACCGAACTTGGGAAAAACACCCAGCCTAGAACTTTCTGTGCGCTGGCAGCCGGAATACCGGGCTTCTGCAAGGCTCGCTGTTCCCCCGGGTCGATCGGCCCGTTCGAGTGCCAATTGCCGTTGTACACAGGACGCAGATCCTGAGGCGCCAAAAACATGTCGGAGGTGAGGTTCAGGCTTTCGATTGGCTTGCGGCTCTCATTCTTGACGGTTAAAGAAAACGTCTCTGGAGTCTTCCAGAATTCCCCATCGACAAAACTGACCGGGCACGATCGCGCAGGCGGCGTATAAATCGTGTAAACCGCCATCATTCCCGCTTCCATGTGGTCCTCGACATGGCAGTGGAACATCCAGGTGCCGGGATTGTCGGCGAGCATATCCACTGTTTTCATGCTGCCGGGAAGAAGTTCGACGACATCGGTATGGCGGCCTTCGTCAGTCACGGTTTCGCCGTGCCAGTGCGGAGTGTGCAGGTCGATCTCATTTCCCATGCCCAGCAGATGCCAGCGCACTTTCTCTCCCTGTTTCATGTACAAGCCGGGAAGATTGCCGAAGATATATCCATTGATGGAATAGAACTGTCCGGCGGGCTTGCCTCCCATTTCGTCAAAGATCATGAAGGACGTGACGAATTCGCGGTCCACATCTTTGGGCGATCCATCGGGCATGGCTTTACCTTTGGCCGTAACGATGATCGGCCCCAGCAATCCGGCGTTGATCTCCCTGGCGGGATCGACGTGTGCGTGATACCACCAGACAATCGAACTGGGCTGCCCCGGTCCCGGACCGCTGGCCGCATTCGCCAGCCAGTGATACGTAAAACGGCGCCCCGGCGCTACGCGGTCCCCTTTGCCGAAAGGAAGGTAGACGGAGCCTTCATTGTCTTTGTCATAGTGCAAGCCATGCGGATGCATGTCGTGCGGAAGACGGGAGCGATTCAGAAATTCGACAACGATTTCGTCTCCCACTTCCGCGCGAATGACCGGCCCGAGAATTCCCAGCCAGTCTGGTTGCGGCTTCTTCGTGGTGAACGTGTCGTCCGTATATTCGATGAATCGGGTTTTCTGCCATTCCAGCTTGAGCCAGGGCTGCCGAATGGGGAGCGCATTCAGCAGGTTGATGCCGCTGGGCGCGTAGTTCCAGGTCACATCTTCAGCGGCAATGTAGTAGTGCCGGGTCGCGGCAAAGCAAAAGGAAACAGAGAACAGTACGAGACAAAGACCTATAGCGCGCAGGGTTCTCACGAAAGTCATTATCCCATTTACTGAGATCGTTTCGAAATCGTGCGCATCATGCGATTCACCTCAATGCGCTCGGCCCGACGCGAACTCCGAACGCATAGGTCCCGGATCAGGGGTCAGGGGTCGTTGATCAGTGGTCACTCTCGCTTACCAAGGCATGCTTGGCAACTGATCACTGACCACCGGCGCATTACATTTCTGCTGTCCGGCGAGCACCCGCGCTCACGCCTCACGGCGTCGGTGCCACCAGGCTGCAAGTTCCGTTCGTGTTCTGCCTGGGCGGGGTTGGCGGCGTAGCCCACGGCACATTCACGAAGTCGAAGAATTCATCCATGGTCGCCCCGGCAGTTGACCAATAACCGTCACGCGCTGTAAGCGCCGGGACATTGAACCGCTCCTCGACCAGGTTGAGCCATGCGGTGCTGTCTCTTACGACATGCGAAACAAAATTCTTCTTGGCAAAGGGAGAGATCACGATCAGCGGGACGCGATAACCTGTCATTCCAAAACTGCAAATGCCGGTCGTCTGATCGGCGCCGTCACACGCATCGTTCGGCTGCAGATCAATCGGATATTGCTGCGAATTAGGATCCGGCACCGGGACAGGCTGAGGCTGCACGTGATCGTAGAATCCCCCTGCCTCGTCATAAGTGAAGATCATCGCTGAATCTTTCCAACTCGGGCTGGTCATCAGCGTGTTGATCAATCCGGCGGCGAACTTCGCTCCCGTCTGGATATTTTCGGGATACGCGTCGGAATCGGAGGGATGCTCGTCCAGTCCGGCATTCGATGCCGGCTCGATTAGCGGATACCTGCGCCAGCGTGCCGTTCTGCGCGTCTGTGGTGAATTGCGAGATGGGAACGAAATTCTGATACAAAGACGGCGTAGTTTGCACCTGCGATTCAAAAGTGAACATGTTCACGTACGAAATGTTCGCAAGACACTGATTGAGTTCGCTGCCCGTATCGCCCGAACAGTTGGTACCATCCGGATCGACATAGACTCGCCACGTAATCCCCGCCGTCTGCAGCGACTGGAAAATCGTAGGGCTCGAGAACGGAGCGTTGTCATCGCTGTTGCTGCCCGGAGGATAGGCATAACCATCCGAGGTCGCTGCCAGGATATATGCCCGGTTGAGTTGTGTGCGGCTCATGACGGGAGAAAACCAGCTGTCGGACGTAGCGAAGTCACTCGCCATAAGGTAGTAATAATTCAGATCGGCATCCGTGAAGTATCCCATCGTGCGATAACCGTCGACATCGTTTACCGGGGGATAGTTCTTCGGATATTGCCGGGCATCGTTCGCACCCGCCTCCACGAATCCATTGCCAAGCCAGTCAATCGTATTGGGAAAATTGAAGGCATAATTCCAATCCGTGTGAGCTTCATTCCAGAACGGGCTCAGCTCTTCGGTGCACACCGATTGGATATGGAATGACGGGACCGGTGGCACGTTTGGATCCGGAACGCAGACGGTAGGCCCGTCGGGATTCGATGGATCGCAGGCTGGATTGGTCGGAGTCAAAAGAGGATTAGCCGGTGGCGTGAACTGAGGCAGCCCGTTGAAAGTCTGATTCGCGATTCCTTGGTTCACCCAATACTGCTGCATGTATCCGAAATAGCTGTCGAACGAGCGATTTTCCTGCGCGAAGAAAATGATGTGATTCAGACTCTGCAGCGTGCCGCCGGGGGCGAAGGTCGCGGTCACTGCATTCGTCGGGGCGGTCAAAGTCAAGTTGCAGCCGGCGGTACCGGTGCAGGCGCCTGACCAGCCGGAAAAAACATTGGGCGGAGTCGTAGTTTCGTTCAGCGTCACCGCGGTGTTCGGCGGAAAGGCCGCGGTGCAGCCCGTCGTTGACCCCGTCGTGCAATTGATTCCTGCCGGGCTGCTGGTCACCGTGCCAGCGCCACTGCCCGAAGTGGTGACTGTCAATACATCGCCGGAAGTGAACGCAGCGACAACGCTTTCCGGGACGGTCATGCTCACGCTACAGGTCGCCATACCAGAACAAGCGCCGCTCCAGCCTCCAAAATAGTAGTTGGCTCCCGGAGTTTCGCTCAGCGTAACCTGCGTACTCGGAGGAAACGTAGCCGTGCATGTTCCCGGGCAATTGATTCCCGCCGGGCTGCTGGTCACCGTACCGGTGCCGTTGCCGGATTCGGTGACGGTTAATACACCAGCAGGACTAAACGCCGCAGCCACATTCTCAGCTGCCTTCATGGTCACGCTGCACGTGGTTGTGCCAGAACAAGCGCCGCTCCAGCCTCCAAAATAGTAGGTGGCTCCCGGAGCTTCAGTCAGGGTCACTTGCGTATTCAGCGCAAACTTGGCGGTGCAGGTGCCTGGACAGCTGATTCCCGCCGGGCTGCTGGTCACCTTTCCGGTGCCAGTACCAGCGGTGGTGACGGTTAATGTCGCGCCCGCGGCGAACGTGGCGGTCACCGTTTCCGCCGCCGTCATGGTCAGTTTGCATGTGGATGAACCCGAACAGGCGCCGCTCCAGCCTCCAAATAGGTCGTTGGTCCCGGGGGTTGCGCTCAGGGTCACTTGCATATTCTGCGGAAAGCTGGCGGTACAGGTGCCCGGACAACTGATTCCTGCCGGGCTGCTGGTAATGGTTCCCCCTGTCGCTGGCGATGCGGTAACCGCAAGTGGATACGAAGAAACAGGTGTGGGCGTACCTAAGCCTTGACAGCCCACAAGCAGGCCGCAGAGAGCACACAGCGATGCGCAATAGACGAAAGGCCAAAACTTCATTGGAAAACTCCCAAGGGCGAGCGCTTCCTTCGATGAGGTCCGGCAAGGATTGGTTGGTTAATTGAATAGTAAACTGGGCGCAAAATCGATCTATTGGGGTTCGACCGTTACACTGCAACCTATTGCAAAGGCACATTTTCCCCATCTTCAAATCCAACCTGCCAGTGGTCTCGTCTGATATCTTTAAGTTCCCCCTGTTTCTCGCGACAATGCATTCTGCTCAACGCCCAAGCCGGTGGATGGTGATTCTCGCCTTTGGACTGGTGTACCTCTTCTGGGGATCCACCTATCTCGCCATCGACATCGCCGTGCAAACCATTCCTCCGGCATTGATGTGCGCCTTGCGGTTCTCCGTCGCTGGAGTGGTGATGCTGGCAGTCTGCGCCGCAACCGGCCACAGAATTCTCTATTCGCCCAAGCAGATCGCACTCGCAGCGGTGGTCGGGCTTCTGCTGCTCATGGGAGGGAATCTCACGCTCTCTTATGCGGAACTCACGGTCTCTTCCGGCCTGTCGGCATTGATCGTCGCCATTACGCCGCTCTGGTTCCTCGTGCTCGATTCACTTTTGCTGGGCCATCACCATATCTCGGGTCGTGGTAAGGCTGGACTTGTCTTGGGGATCGTCGGACTATTCGTGCTGGTTTGGCCGGATTTACAGGCTGGCAGTCTCGGACGCCGGGAGCTCATTGCCTCCCTCAGCCTGATCGCCGGATCCTTCAGCTGGGCGCTCGGTTCGGTTCTTTCCAAACGCTGGCAGTCGGGCATGGACGTGTTTGGCGCGACCGCCTGGCAAGTCACCGCTGCCGGAGTTGGTAATTTCGCGTACGCGCTAGCGAACGGCGATCTCGCCCACGTCACATGGGCGCCACGTGGTCTCGCCGCCACGGGATATCTCGTGGTCTGCGGTTCCTGGATCGGCTACACCGCATACATCTGGCTGCTCAAGCACGTTCCCACATCAAAAGTCTCAACCTACGCCTACGTGAATCCTGTGATTGCAGTCTTGCTCGGATGGCTGATCCTTCACGAGAAGGTCGACGGCTACATTCTTGCGGGAAGTGCGATCGTAGTACTGTCGGTCATCCTGGTTACCAGCGCGAAGGTAAAACAAAAAGCCGCGGCTGCAGAATTGCCCGCAGTCGAAGCCACAGGAGATTAGTAAGTCAGAGACCGGACGCTAGGACCTCAGACCCGGCCTTAGGCTTAGGCCTCTGACCTCTGACCTCTGACCCCTGGCCTCTGGCCTCTGGCCTCTGACTTCTCGGCGACCTGCTGAAGTCACACCGTAAGGTCTGACACTTAACGGCTGTCAATTCCCTTCTTCGTCCTCCGCATCGTTCACCACATCCACCACATGACCGCGGATGGCGAACGTTTGCTTGGCTCCGGCTGCCTCAAAGCTGACTCGCGCCGGCCCTCGCTGCCATATCGGCACCGGACACGCCGAATCCGCCGGCGCATCTTCGGGTATGCCTTCCGAAAGCGCCTTTTTCAAAACCGGTTTGCGCCGAGTTAGTTGCGCCACCATGGCAAACGTCTTCTTGCCGTCATCGGCTATTCCGCAATAGGCAACGTAATCCCGATACCAGCTCGCCGCGGAATAGTAGGCGTCGAATTCCGGCAGATTCACCGCCGAAACGTGCCCGGTCACACGATCGACCAGCATCCATCCGCCCCGCTGCCATTGCCATCGTGGCGCGATGTCTTCGGGCAGACTGTCATTCACGCGGAAGACGCGCCGCACCACAAACAGCCGATCGGTCACCTCGTGTGGCGCTCCCAACGCATACTCCTTCACCCTGCCGTCGACCACTAACGCTCGAATTTTGATCGTGGCCGGCTTTCCTTCAGCGCCGCCTGTCCATTGCACCGCCGTCCATTTTCCCCACGCAATGACATGGACTTTCGGCGCCGCTGCGGCGAACTGCGTGAGTGATATCCCCAGCAATAAGAGCGTACTGAATTGGAATCTCGAGATTTGCTCCATAAGTCTCAGGCTAGGAGTGAGAAATGCCGGGAAGCAAGATCGCCTTCACTTTTTTTGCGAACGGAGTACCAAAGTGGGAATCGCAAGAACCTTTCTCTGGTGCTAGGGTTTTAAACACCTTGGGAGGCCACCGCAAAGGGCGAAATGGCGGTAGAATCTAGATGGCGAGTAATTGATGTCTTTGCGACGAAATAGTTAGTTATGAATATCTCTACTCCGCCTTGCTCTCCGCGACCAAAAGCGCGGACAACTGAGGACGGGAGGCTAGCTTCTTATCAAGTTATGGGGGAGCTTTTACCTAGGCGCCGCGCTCCGCGGATTCTTGTCGTCGATGACCAGCCCAGCATTGCCGGGCTGATGAGCCAACTGCTCTCGATTCGCGGCTACAGTGTGGTCACCGCTTCGAACGCCGAGCAGGCGGAAGCAGAAATTCGCCGGCAGGCCCCCGACCTGATTCTTTCTGACGTCATGATGCCGGGAAAGTCCGGCTATGATCTATGCCGCTCTCTGAAAGACAACGCGGCCACGCGGCTGATCCCATTCGTCCTGATCACTGGACTCAGCGACAGCAGCGACCGGGTTCGCGGCATCGAAGCGGGAGCCGATGATTTCCTGAATAAGCCCGTCCTGGCGGAAGAACTCATTGCCCGCGTCAAGTCTCTGCTTCGCCTGAAGGAATTCACCGACGAACTCGAAACTGCCGACTCCGTTCTCTGCACGCTGGGGCTGATCGTCGAAGGTCGCGATCCCTATACCGAAGGGCACTGCGAGCGCCTGTCGGTCCACGCCGCCGATCTCGGACGTCACCTCGGCATGGACGAAGATTCCATCATCGCGCTTAGACGCGGTGGGTATCTGCATGATCTGGGCAAGATCGCCGTGCCCGACGACATCCTAAAAAAGGGCAGCGACCTCACCCCCGCCGAATGGGAAGTCATGAAGCTGCATCCCATCACCGGCGAGAACATCTGCAGACCTTTGCACTCCCTCAGTCTCGTGCTCCCTATCATCCGTCACCACCACGAGCACTCCGACGGCTCCGGATATCCCGATGGCCTTACCGCCCCGGAGATTCCGGTCCTGCCCCGAGTTCTGCAGGTAGTGGATGTGTATGACGCGCTGCGCACCGCCCGCTCGTACAAACCGGCCCAGACTCATGAAATGGCGGCCCAAACCATGCGCGACGAAGCGGCCCGCGGACTTTGGGATGCAGAACTGGTGGCTGAGTATTTCGAAATGCTCGAACTCAAGCGCCAGGTAGCCTAAAAGTACGTTCCGTTTTCCATTCCGCCATTCATAACAACGTCGAAGTTCTGGGTTACTTCCGTCGGCGAAAATTAGGCATCATGCGAGTAGAATGTCCAAGTCTGCGAATCAAAGCAGCCAAAGCAAATTTTCGAGCATCTGAGATCTTTCTGGGAGCTGAGAACTGATTTGGAGCCCACTTACAGCATAGTGATTCCGGCCTACAACGAGGGCGCTCGCATTGGCGCCACCTTGGACCGGGTCCTCGCCTACGTGCATGAGCAAGGCTGGGATGCCGAAGTCATCGTCGTCAACGATGGCTCGCGCGACAAGACAGCTGAAATCGTGCAATCTTTTGCCGCGAAAGATCCCACTCTGCGTCTGATCGACAATCCCGGAAATCACGGTAAGGGATTCAGCGTCCGCGCTGGAATGCTCGACGCCCGCGGCCGCATTGTCCTGTTTAGTGACGCGGATCTTTCATCGCCGATTGAAGAGTCTTTGAAACTTTTCGCCGCTCTCGAGTCAGGCGCCGACATCGCGATTGGATCGCGCTGGCTTCGCGCTGAACTGCAAACTCAGCGCCAGCCGCTTCACCGCCAGCTTTTCGGACGCATCTTCAATATTTTGCTTCGCACCACGCTCGGACTTCAGTACGCCGACACCCAGTGCGGATTCAAGGCCTTCAAACGTGCGGCGGCCCAGGCGATTTTCCCCTGGCAGAAAATCGAGCGCTGGGGATTCGATCCCGAGATTCTTTTCCTCGCGCGCAAGTTCGGATTCAAAGTGCAGGAAATCCCGGTCGCATGGGGACACAGCGGTGGCGCCCGCATCAATCCATTGATCGATGGCGCCCGCATGTTCCAGGAAATGCTGCGCATCCGCTGGTACGACCTGACGGGAAAATATGACGGCACCGATTCGATAGCGGCGAGCAAGGCCCGCAGCACCCCGCGCCTGCCATAGAAAATTTCCGACTCAACCGATATTAAGCTGCGACCGTCGCGCGGACCGCCTCTACGACTTTGCTGCCCATCTCGGTCGTCGAGATCGCCGCATGCGTCTTTCCTGCCAAATCCGCCGTTCGCGCGCCATCCGACAACACGGCCGAGACCACCCGCTCGATGGCGGCTGCCTCTCGTTCCAATTGGAAGGAATGCCGGAACATCATTGCCACCGATAAAATTGCTCCCAACGGATTGGCGATTCCCTTTCCCGCGATATCGGGAGCCGACCCGTGCACCGGCTCATAGAGTCCCACCGGGCCACCGATACTCGCCGAAGCCAGCAGGCCGAGCGATCCCACGACTCCTCCGGCCTGGTCCGATAAAATGTCGCCGAACATATTTTCGGTCAGCACAACATCAAAATCCGTAGGCCGCTGCACCAGCAACATCGCCGCCGAATCGACATACTGATGTCCCAGCTTCACTTCGGGATAGTCTTTCCCGATCCTGGTCACCACATCCCGCCAAAGCGGGAGCACTCGAGCACGTTCGCCTTGTCGACGGATAGAACTTTTTTCTTCCGCTTCATGGCCAGATCAAATGCCACTCGCGCAATCCGCTCCACCTCATGCTCCGCGTAACGCATGGTATTGACCGCCACGCGCGAGCCCGGCTCGCCCTCGATCGACCGGGGCTGCCCGAAGTACGCGCCTCCCAGTAATTCGCGGACGATCATGATGTTGGTGCCGCGTACGATCTCCGCCCGCAGCGGAGAGCTCTCTTCAAGCGCCGGGAAAAACACTGCCGGACGCAAATTGGCATAGGCCCCTAGCTCTCGTCGGATTCGCAGCAATCCCGCCTCAGGCCGCAGATGGCCTGGATTCTTGTCGAACGCCGGGCTTCCCACTGCGCCCAGCAGCACTGCCGACGACGACAGGCATGACTGGATCGTATCGGCCGGCAGCGGATCGTTCGCCGCCAAAAGCGCCGCTCCACCGATCGCCTTGCTCTGCAGTTGTAGTTGATGGTCGAACGCGCCTGCCACCGCTTGCAGCACGCGCACCGCCTGCTCGGTTACTTCGGGACCAATGCCGTCCCCGGGAAGAACAGTGATCTTTAGAAGCATTTTGTGATTGGGTGATTGTGCAATTCGGTAATTTTATCCGCAGGATAAAGAAAGCCGCCAGTCAGGCGGCTCTCAGATTTTTCAATGACTAAATGTCTCAATGACTCGTTAAATGTATCTACACTCCCCACAAATAGTCTTCCTGCTGGGTCTGCTCGTGTTGCGAATCCGACTGAACCGGCAATGGCACTCCAAACGGATTTGTCTCCGACGACATGGCCTCGGTCAGGTTCATCGCAGGAGCGCTGACCACCGCTGCATTGGTCGCGTCGACGATGGGCTCGATCAGCGGGGTCGCCGCCATCGTCGGCTTATGCGTATCGCGAATCAGTTCCAGCAGATGATGATCTTCGACATGCTTGATCTTGTCCGCCAGCCGCACAAACCTGCGGTAGATATCGTCAAGAGCCCGCCGGTCAAACAAATAACCCAGTTGCTCGCAGCGTATGCTCAGCGCATGACGGCCCGAGTGCTTGCCCAGCACCAGCTTCGAATCCGGCACGCCCACGGATTTCGGCGTCATGATCTCGTAGGTCAGCGGGTTCTTCAGCACCCCATCCTGATGAATGCCCGCCTCATGCGCGAAAGCATTGCGTCCCGTGATCGCCTTGTTGGGCTGCACGGGAACACCCGTGACCTCGCTCAGCATCTGGCTGGCGGTAAAGATCTGCTCGCTCGCAATTCCGGTCTCGTATGGATAGCGGTCCGGCCGCACCCGCATCGCCATGACGATCTCTTCCAGCGACGCGTTGCCCGCCCGCTCGCCGATGCCGTTAATCGTGCACTCCACCTGCCGCGCCCCGGCATTCACGGCTGCCAGCGCATTCGCGACCGCCATGCCAAGGTCATTGTGACAGTGGGCAGAAATCGTGACCTTGTCGGCTCCCTTCACGCAGCGCCGGATCATCGCAATCAATTCCCCGAACTCCGAAGGAACGGTATAGCCGACGGTATCGGGAATATTCAGTGTGGTTGCCCCAGCCTCGACCACCGCATCCAGCACCCGGCACAAGAAATCGGGATCCGTACGAGTCGCGTCCTCGGGTGAAAACTCCACATCATCACAAAGGGACTTCGCCAGTTGAATGGCTTCCCGCGCATGCGCCACGCACTGATCACGCGGCATCCGCAGTTTGTATTGCAAGTGGATATCGGAAGTGGCGAGGAATACGTGTATCCGCGGATGCGCGGCATGTTGCAGGGCTTCCCAAGCGCGCTCAATATCCGGACGGCAGGCGCGCGCCAGGCCGGCGATAATCGGACGACGCACCGTCTGCGCAATCGCCTTCACCGACTCAAAATCGCCCTCCGAGGCAATCGGAAATCCCGCCTCGATCACATCCACACCCAGCCGGTCCAATTGCTGGGCCAGGCGGAGCTTCTCCTGCTGGTTCATGCTGCAGCCGGGAGACTGCTCGCCATCGCGAAGAGTAGTGTCGAAAATCGTAACTCGCGCTCGTTCTATTCCCATAATTGCCTTCCTACACGCTTCCGGCGTCGCGCCGGATTTAGCTTCCGCCGACGATTACGCTTTGAAGACTGCGCCTTGTGCTGATTCTCTATGGTACGGAGAATTCGGATAGAAGCACAACTTATATTTCTTCACAAAGCATTAGATATTCTTGTAGTATAAGCATTACTAATAGTAATCCAAACTGCATTAAAGGAGTTCTGAGTGGAACTGTCGCAGTTGGAAGTCTTCCTCGCCGTGGCTCGCGAACGGCGTTTTTCGCGCGCAGCCGACAAACTGTTCCGCACCCAGTCCGCCGTCAGCCAGACCATTCGCAAACTCGAAGACGAACTGGGAGAAGCGCTTTTCGACCGCTCCTCACGCGAAGGCGTGCTCACCGATGCGGGCAAAGTTCTCTACGAATACGCAGAGAAGCTCATCAATTTACGAGGCGAAGCTGCCGAATCTCTCTCCGAACTGCGCGAACTGCAGAAGGGCAAACTCGTCATCGCCGCCAACGAATTTACCGTTCTCTATCTGCTGCCCGTCCTGGCCGAATTCCGCCGGGTGCATCCCATGATCAAGATTACGGTCGAACGCGCATTGGGCAGCCATATCCCCGACGAGGTGTTAAGTTATGCCGCGGAATTCGGCGTGCTCTCCTACGAACCGCAGGAAGCGAACCTGCATTCCATCGTGGTGTTTCTGGATGAACTGGTTTTTGTCGTCCCTCCCAAGCATCCACTCGCGCCGGCCCGGCAAGTCAGTATCCGCCAACTCGGAGCCGAATCCTTCGTCGCTCATATCGTCAACTCACCGTATCGCGAAAAAGTGATCCAGCTTTTCAAGAGCCATAAAACACCGCTCCACATGGATCTCGAACTCCCCACACTGCAGGCCATAAAACAATTTGTTGCGATGGGAAATGGAGTTGCTTTGATCCCCGAAATCAGCGTAGAAACCGAACTCGCCCGCGGCGAACTGGTGCGCATTCCGGTGCGCGAACTGCAATTGAAGCGCAAATTGCGCCTCATCTATCGGAAGGGTGCAAACTTGTCCCACGCCGCCCGCGCGTTCTTGAAGGTGGCCGAGGCCTTCGCCATCGAGCGCAAGGGCCGTTACCGCTTCCAGCGTGAGAACTAGCGCGCGCAGAGATAAACGATGAGTCGCGCAGGGACGGACACCCTCGTCCCCTATGCGTCGACCGTCCGAAAGCCAAGGCCAACGAAAGCACCTCAGCGGCACCGTGGAAGAGCGGCGCTTCAGCGCCGCGTTAGCGGCAGAGGAATCGGGGCTTTCAGAGAGTGCGTGAGAATTGTTTCTAATGACCCAGCAAATTTCGTTGGCGGTGCCGTGGAAGAGCGGCGCTTTAGCGCCGCGCCAAATCGCGTGCTACTCGGGGCTTCAGCCCCAGTGGCCGCAACGTGCATTTCGTCCCAAAAATAAAAAAGGAGCAAAGACGACCTTTGCTCCACGGTTGTTCTCGGAACCGATTAGAGGAAATTCAACAATCCGCGCAAACCCGTTCCTGCCGGAACGACTCCAGCGCATCGTCCAGCGTGGAATGCACCTCTAACACTGAGTTCAGGTTTGTGAGATCAAGCAGGGTTCGCACCAATTCATTTGCGCCCGCGCATTTCAGATCCGCGTTGCGTTCCTGTGCCCAGGTCTGCAGCAGCGCCAGTTCGCCGATGCCAGCGCTGTCAATCGACGTCACGCCGCTAAGATCGAGCACCAGCTTGCTGCCCCCATGCAGCACTTCTCCAACCACCCGCGACAGCGCAGCGGCTTCATCGCGGTACACGATGCGCCCCTGGCAGTGCACGATGATCACATCGCCTCGATTCCGTGCTTGTACGCTGAGCTTCAACTTCGACTCCTTATGCACTTGAAAAGCCGCCGGTACTGCAGGCTGCGGCCACATTTCACAGTTTGTGTTCATAATTTGCATGTTAGTAGATAGACGAGGGTCAGGGGGTTTTGGCACCATGAAAATCCCATAAATTTTTCGTCAAAATGGTGCGTCGATCTGCCAACAGCCCCTCATAGGTATAACGTTCCAAAGACAAATTTTGTCACGCGATACATCTTGGCCATCCGTTACACTGCATCTAACCGATTTCATTGATTACAATGCTTGTTTGCCGGTCTCAGTACCGGGGAGGGATATTTCGTGTCGAAAACCGCTGCCGCCGTGCTGGCCTTCGCAGGCCTGCTCTTGTTCTCCATTCCGATGTCGGCACAATTGAACGGCCTGCTTCCCAGTGGAAACGTCTACGGCGGCGTCGCCTACGGCCAACTGACCGACGTGGTCAACAAGCAGAGCTACAAGGGCCTGAATGTTTCGTTTGAAGACCTGCCTTTTGCGCGCTTTCCTCGCCTCGGACTGGTGCTCGATGCCAGCGCCTTCACTCGCAAGGGGGTAAAGCAATACAACGGCGTCGGCGGCGCTCGCCTCTCCACCAATATCGGACGGTGGCGTCCCTTCATCCAGGCCATGGCTGGTATCCGCCACTTGAACTCCAGCGGCTTCATCTACAATCCCCTGGTTATCGATGTCGGCGGAGGCGCGGACTACAAGCTTGGCTTCAAGAGTTTCTCCTGGCGGGTACAGGCCGACTACATGCATAGCCACTACGCCAGCGCGTATCAAAACGATTACCGCGCTTCCACTGGAATTGTCTGGCGCTTCTAAACCGCCCTACGCAATACAAACTGGTTTACTACCGATTTTGCCGCTCGCGCATCCAACAACTTTCTGCATGTTCTTGGGTTTTGCAACGCAGAAGGAGGAAGTACGTTCATGCGCACCATCGTTGTAACAGCACTGGCAGTGTTTGTATTGGCAGGGCTCGCCGCGGCCCAGATCCCGACCTCGGGAAATGTTTTCTTCGGATACTCCTATTACAGTTCTGATGTGTCCGCCGTGAATCGCACGAATATGAATGGATGGGAAGCCTCCGTGGAAGGCAAAATCTTCCCCTTCATCGGGATTGTAGCTGACTTCGATACGCACTATGGATCCCAGAATTTCGTCCTTGGAAATCCTCCTCTCGCTTGTCCGGTATTGTTCCCGAACTGTCCCACGACAGTGAATGCAAACTTTAGCGAGAACAATTATCTGTTCGGGCCGCGTGTGTCGGTGTCTGTTGCGAAGCTTCGACCGTTTGCCGAGGCCTTGTTTGGCGCGGCGCACGTCCACGTGAATGGAGGCTCAACAGACACATCCTTCGCCACCGCCATAGGCGGCGGCCTCGATTACAAGATCCTCAGGGTTCTGGCATGGCGCCTTCAGGGAGATTACGTGCGCACGTCTTTGTTAAGCTCCCATCAGAACAATGTTCGAATCTCGACGGGTATCGTGGTCCGCTTCTGAAAAAGACTGCAAAAGTAAAACAGGGATCAGCTGGTTGGCTGAACCCTGTCTCGGTGGCCACAACAAAAAGTCAGTGGTAGGCGCTTAAGCCGGCGGCATCCCATCCGCTTCATTCGCCCAGTACTTGTGATCGCGCAAGAAAAACTTTTCGTTCCAGAAATTCATGCCCGTCTTCAGGAAGAGCCATCCCACCTTCAGATGCCCCATGCGCTTAAAGCGCCGATTCGTCGTATACACGCCGCCGCGCACAATCGCGAATCTTTTCCGCTCCACCTGCTGCGATAACCGGTAATCCTCTCCGAACTGGATCTGCTCATGAAATCCGCCCAGCTCCCAGAATCTCTTCCGGTCAAATAACATGAACATCCCCGTGGCAAAGGGACGATGCAGGTACGACAGATATTGAAAGCAGTCATTCCCGACATAAAACAGCTTGTCGATCAAGTTTCCGTCTTTGCACACAATGTTCGTGGTAAGGCAATGCAACTGTTTCGCCTGCGCGCGTTCCATGCAGTGCCGGACCAGCGACTGATCCGCGAGTTCCACGTCGGCATCCAGAAACAGAACATATTGACTGTCGGCCTGCGCTGCGCCCTGGTTGCGCCCGACTGATGGCATGCCGCCGCGAATCACGCCCACGTTCAGGCGATCGCGAAAACTCATGACGATCTCTGGAGTTCCGTCCGTCGAATTCGCGTCAGCCACCAACACTCTCGTACTCGACATCTTCGAGTAGTCCTGACTCGTCAGCGAAGTCAGCAGTCGCGGAATCAACTTCGCCTCGTTCTTCGCCGGAATCACGATGGTCAGTTCGCTCTTCGTATTGCCCCTTGTCGAATTCATGCTTGTCGAAGTCATGGATTTGTACCCCCGTTTCGTCGATCGTCAGATAAGTAAGCCGTGAGTCGACCCAGCCCCCAGAGTTGTAGTAACTGATGCCATCTTTTTCGACATGCAGCGCATGATGCGTATGCCCGCAGAAAATTCGTTGCGCCTCATGATGCTTGGCATACGCCATCGCTCCTGCGGAAACCTTCGTCGACATGCGCAGCCAGCGGGTATTCAGCCGGTCGATCATGCGCGCAATCGGCTTGTGCTTGAAGTCCATCTTCTGCAACTGCAGATACAGCGAAGTCCCCATCCGGCTTAGCCGCATGTTGCTGACCTGGAACCCATCAAACTGATGCCCGTGGATCGCAATATGTTGCAGGCCGCGATATTTCCAGCGATAGTCCTGGTACACGCGCACCCCGACCAGGTGCGACATGA
Source organism: Terriglobia bacterium (assembly GCA_963711365.1). Classification (GTDB taxonomy): domain Bacteria; phylum Acidobacteriota; class Terriglobia; order Terriglobales; family Acidobacteriaceae; genus Sulfotelmatobacter. The sequence continues at coordinate 216,089 of CAVQDY010000009.1, forward strand.
TGTTTGCCAGCCCGTGGTCGTGATTCCCTTCCACCCACACCACTTCAATCCCGCGCTTCGGATTCGACAGCTTCCGGATGCATCCCAGGAATTTCCAATGATCTTTGGTCAGGCGGGCAAAATTGAGGTCGGCAAAAATATCGCCCAGCAGGATCAGCCGCTGAAATCGGTTTCGCTTCAGCACGCAGGTCGCTTCCCGCGCATGGCTGGTCTCAGCCCCCAGATGCAGGTCCGAAAGGATCAGCGTGTTGTACGCATGCGGACCCATGCTTCGGTTGTAGCAGCCGATTGTTACTGCCTGATTAACATTGCATCAATATTGGTGCATAAGGGTAACTAGGAGGTAATGCCGGGAATAGGATTCTGAATGTAGCGGAAATGAACCTCGTGCGGCCCAGAGCGAATGTCTGAGGAAACAGGACGAAGACCCGAAGAGCGTGACTGCTGGCGGAAGCCGGAGGCCGGCTCTTATGTGGTCGGCGGCACGTATTCCTTCGGCTTGGCCGAGCCCTCGCCGAAGAAAAACATCTCCAACTGCTTGGCGATCACTTCCTGATCTTCGCGCCGCGCCGGATTTAGACGGTACTCGTTCAGCAGCATTTTGCAGTGTTCCACCCACATCCGCCACGCATCTTGTGAGACGTTGTCATACACCTTTTTCCCCAATTCGTTGTCGAACGGAGGCTCGTCCAAACCCGGCAACTCCTTCTGAAGCTTCACGCAATGAACCATGTGCGCCATAAGTCCCTCACCCGATGAAATCACCCGCCAATCGGCGGAACTTCTATCTTACATCTCCAGTCGATGTACAGACAGCAGGCGGCTCTTATCTCTCCCGAACCCACCTCGACGCGATCGCGCCCACCACTCCCCACATCGCCAGCAACGGAATCAAACTCGCGATCCCATGCAGACCCATCCACTGCCCAAGATTAAACGCGCCATACCCGCCACCCGCTTCGCTTGCCAGCAATATCGATTCCCGGTTGCTCGCCATTTCCCCGGCCCAAAATGCCGGCCACGACGAATGCACAATCGGACAACTATCCTGCATCGCCAGCTGCGACGAAGTCGACACAACCATCACGGTGACGAACACGCTGCAAACCGCCATCGCCATCAGCACCCAACGCCACGGCTTTGAAGCGCGCGTCCACGCCACCCCAAGCCCCAGGCACAATAATGGAATGCAAGCTCCCGCATATCGCGGCCCAAACGTCAGCCCCGCCTTCCACCAATAAAAGGACGCGTTGAACAAGAAGTAGTAGGCCACGATCACCCACGCCACTGCGCGAACCCGCCTTCTCAACAGCCACAATCCCACAAATGCTCCCGCCAGCACCGGCGAAGCAAAGAGCAATCCCCGCGAGCATCCGAACAAAAGCTTCAGCAGCCGGTCCGGATGCGGATACGTCAGTCCCAGATATCCCTGCTGCTGCATAAACGAAAACGAATTCGGATCGTAATACGCGTAACTGGGACGCAGTGCCCCGAACGCGGCATACAGATATCCAAACAAAACACCCGCACAAATTGCAGCCCCTATTCCAACTCCGAAAACAACGCGCCACCGATCCGCAGTCCCTTTGCGCCAAACTTGTCCCAGAGCGAAGAAGGCCAACAAAGCCGACACCGGAGCCGCCGGATATTCCGTCACCGTGGCCCATCCGGCAGCCAGACCAACCGCGAGCGCCCACCAGAAATCCACCTGCGCATTGGTGCTGTCTCCCACTCTTACTGCCGCGGTGAAGGCAAACACCAGGCACGCTGCCACCAGTGCATGCGCCCAGAACAAACTCGCATACGCCAGCATTGGCGTGCCGATCGCCATGACAACAACTCCGAACCCAGCCCCGGTCGCGTCGGCCCCAAACCGCAACGCCAGAAAGAACAGGCACATCCCGGCCAGCGCCGTCGGCAGGGCCACCGCACAGGCCGTCACGATGTAGGAAAGCGCGTACTCTCCGCGCGCCGACTCCGGATCCATCCCAACCGCCCGCATCCCCGCCCGAGCCGCAAAAGCAAATGGCACCGCCAGAAAAACCAGTCCCGGAGCCTTTTCCGAATAGTAGTGTCCGCGGAAGTGAGCCTTATCCCCGGTGTTCGCCTGGTAAGCGTCGATCTGCAGGGTGTGGCGCTCGACAATCGCGCGCAGCAGATCGAAGCGGGAGTTCTGATTCCAGCCCCCGCCCTCATAGAAATAAATAAAGGAAAGAAAGATTGCGAGGCCCAGCAGTAAAGCCAGTTTCCAATGCGCTGCAGGATGTGCCGCCATCGGCCTAATGATAAAGCCTAAGACCGAAATGAGTGGCGACGGCGTAAGCAGCTATACAAAAAGACCTGCCATCCCGCGCAGACGCACTGCGACTATTGCTCCGCCGAGGCTATCAATCCAGCGACGATCTTCTTCGTCTCCTCGTCCATCGCGTCCATGGGATTCTTTGTCCCGTTCGACGCATTCATCCCCTTGATTCCGACATACACTGCGTCATACGGTGTGTCGCCCAGATTCTCCACCTTGTGATGAAAGGGCGGATACCACCGCGCCTCTCCTGGCTTCGAGAACACATCACGCACTTTCCCGTTCTCATCCGTGAACCGCAGATGCGCCTCTGACAACACCACCACCACTCCGCCCGGATGCTCATGCATCGCAGACTTCTCATGCGGACCATAATGCACCGAGACGACCTGCACCTTGTCGTTCTCGAAATCCAAGCGGTAATGCTTCGGCTCAACTTTCGTGGGATCCTGCGCCATGCTGGCACCCGCGGTCAGACACACTAACGCCCCCGCCCAGAATAGCTTCGACACCATACCCGCCCTCCTCGACCGACTTCCTCGGACTTTTGGCTTTTTTCTGAAGTCCTGTCCGAAAACCTTGGCCGACTCTACGTGTGTTTCTCCGACGCTGTCAATGTTTAGAACGCATATCCGCTCACGCTAGTAACCCCGTGTGAGCAGACGATGGCACGGTCCCCGAGATCGGGATGTTTTCATGAGCACGATTCGGGCTTGAAACGGATTCGCTAGCAAGGAGGATGAAGCCGGGAAATGGCTGCCGAAATCCTGAACGTGGGCGAGGGGCTTCTTCCCCTCTCAAGATCGAACCTTTTCTTGGTGGGCCCACCAGGATTTGAACCTGGAACCAACAGATTATGAGTCTGCTGCTCTAACCGTTGAGCTATGGGCCCGGTGGGTGCTCTCGCCCCGTGAAGTGGGTGTCGGGCCGGCGGCTGATTGACACGCATTTTCGTGCAATCGCAGTGTCCACCCAATGGGCACTTTAACAGTTGGGCATTGCGGGTGTCCATCGGCACTGGACCTCGTCATCGCGTGATCCACGTCTTCGATCCGCATCAGGAATTGACCTGCACGCAATATTTAGCGCGCCCCCCTGCGCCATGTAGCTTCAAGGCCGTGGCATAATCCTAGTTCAATGGACAGACGAACTTTCTTAACACGATCCGGAATGGCGGCGCTAAGTCCGCTGTGGACGCGCAAACTCTGGGGAGCGGCAACCAATCCTGCGCGCGCTGGCGCAACTGCGGAGTTGCCGACTGCTGCGCGCGTTCCTGCAGGGATGCGGCGGCGGCCATCCGATGCGAATTGGCCTTCGCAAGCAGCGTGGAAGCGGCTGCATGATGAGGTCGACGGTAATTTAATTCCCGTGGAATTTCCCATCGAGGCCTGCGTCAAAGACGCAGGAGGCGCGGCCTGTCAGAATCTGCTCGACAATATTCACAATCCCTATTTCATCGCAGACCAGCCTGGCTTGACGCAAACCTTGGGATGGGTGGACGCGTGGGTGAGCAAACCCAGCGTTTACGTAGTGGCGGCCAGTAATGCAGATCACATCGTGGCGGCGGTGAACTTCGCGCGGGAAAACGATTTGCGGCTGGTAGTGAAAGGCGGCGGGCACAGTTATCAGGGAACCTCGAACGCGCCGGATTCGCTGCTGCTGTGGACTCGCCACATGCACGACATCACCATGCAGGAAACATTTGTGCCCCAAGGATGCCAGGGCAAGCAGGCACCGCAACGCGCGCTGACCCTCGGCTCGGGTGCGATTTGGATGCAAGCCTACGACGCGGTTACGACAAAAGGCGGCGCGTACGTGCAGGGCGGCGGCTGCACTACAGTCGGCGTGGCCGGCCTGGTGCAGAGCGGAGGCTTCGGAAGTTTTTCCAAGCATTATGGAACCGCGGCCGCCGGATTGTTGGAAGCGGAAGTCGTCACCGCGGATGGGCAAGTGCGGATCGCGAATGCATGCACGAATCCAGATTTGTTTTGGGCGCTGAAGGGCGGAGGAGGCGGGACATTCGGCGCAGTGTCCAAAGTGACCCTGCGCGTTCGCGAATTACCGGAATTGTTTGGCGCAGCGATTCTTGCGGTGAAGGCCACGTCGAACGACGCGTTTCGGCGTTTGCTGCAGTATTTCGTCAACTTCTACCGAGAAAATCTTTTCAACGATCACTGGGGCGAGCACGCGCGCATTACGAGCAACAATGCGCTCGACTTGTTGATGGTGTGCCAGGGTTTGACTACCGAACAAGTAAAGAAGACATGGCAACCGTTTCTGGATTGGGTGGCACGCTCGCCGTCCGCTTACACAATCGAAAGACCACCGATTCTGGTCAGTATGCCGGCCCGCCATTGGTGGGACGTGGAGTGGAGTAAGCAGAACCACCTCGCAGTTTTTGATCTGGACCCGCGGCCGGGAGCAAGTTCAATTAATGCCTGGTGGACCGGGGACGCAGGCCAAGTAGCGTGGTTCCTTTATGGCTACGAATCGTTGTGGATGCCTGAGTCTCTGCTCAAAGATGATTCGCAGGAGCGGCTCGCGCAGGCGCTGTTTGCCGGGTCGCGCCATAAAACCATCGAATTGCATTTCAACAAAGGGTTGGCGGGAGGGTCGCGCGAGGCGATCGAGGCGACGCGCGATACCGCGACCAATCCCGCAGTGCTGAACGCATTTGCCCTGGCCATCGTAGGCGACGCGGGCGGCGGATACCCCGGCGTGCACGGCCATGAGCCGGATGTTGAGGCCGGACGAAAAGCTCGGCAAGAGATTCATGCGTGCGTCAATGAGTTGCGCGCGATCGCACCGGAAGACGGAGCTTATGTTTCGGAGAGCAATTTTTTCCAGGAGAACTGGCAGCACGCATACTGGGGAAGCAATTACGCGCGCCTGGCGTCGGTGAAAAAGAAATACGACCCGTCAGGATTGTTTTTTGTGCACAACGGCGTGGGCTCGGAAGATTGGAGCGAAGACGGTTTTGCGCGGAAAAGCTAAAAGTTAGCGGGCGAGAATCGACCAGCAGCGGGCAAAACAGATGGGACTCGATGAGAGATCGACTCAAGGGGCGAACCGAGTCTGACTTTGGCACGCAGGGCGCTCGTGCTAGAGAGCGCCCTGCTTGTGTCCGCGACTGTCGCAACCAGCCGTCCGGACCGCAACTTACCGTCCAAAAACTAAGCCGCCACGGTCGCGCCGGTTCGTGCCGCGCTACCGACTGGTACTGCCGGACGCTTGGCCGCTAACTCGCAGAGCAGCGCTACCGCTGCCAGAGCTGCTGCGGTGTAGAAGGCCATCTGATAATTGTGGTACTTGTCGTACAAAATTCCTCCGATCCGTCCACCGAGCAGGCCGGCCACACCCCAGGCCGTGAACAACATTCCGTAGTTGATGCCCACGTTCTTCGTTCCCCAGAAATCGGCTGCGGTTGCGGCGTTGACGGTCAACTGCGTGCCATAGCACCAGTAAACGATGAAGAGCATCACGAATAGAGCGACTACGTTTCCACCCACGAAATACAGCACCGGCATGGCCAGCATGGAGATGCCGATCATCAAGCGCAACACGTTAATGCGGCCCAGGTGGTCTGACATCCAGCCGGAAAGGATTCGCCCTGAGGCATTACCGACGGCTCCCACCACAAGGCCAAACGATGCAAGGGTGATGGTGGGGATGCCCACGCTTTTCGCGAAGGGCACCAACTGGCTGATGACCATCAGACCGGCGGCGCAACCGAGCGCGTAACCAAACCACATCAGGTAGAACGTCGGAGTGCGGAGCACTTCTCCGGGCGTGAATTCATACGTGGTAGCCGCCGCCTTCGAAGCCGGAGCCGGCGTCCAACCTGCAGGTTTGTACCCCGCGGGCGGGTTCTTGAGCAGGAACGCGCCGAAGACTGTCATCACCAAGAACATCACGCCCAAAACTTGGAAGGTGGTTCGCCAGCCGAAGGCTGGAATCAGATAGCTCGCTGCCAGAGGCCCGAAGATGGCCGATCCCGCGCCGTATCCGCCTACCGCCAGTCCTACCGCCAGGCCGCGCTTGTCGGGAAACCATTTGGACATCACCGGTATCGGCGTGGCATAGCCAAATCCGTTGCCCAGTCCTCCAAGGACGCCAAAGAAAATGAAAAACTTGGTTATGCTATCGGCGTGTGAGCACATGAAGAAACCCATACTCACCAGGACTGCGCCGATGATGGAAATCTTGAAGGGTCCGAGCTTATCTTGTAGCCGGCCAGCAACGATGAACGACAGCGCGAAGACCACCACCGCAATGATGAATACATTGGAAGTGTCTGCCCGCTTCCAGTGAAATTCCTTTTCCAGGGGAGCCACGAACACGCTCCAGGCATACAGGGAGCCGAGCGCCAGGTTCATTGAGACTCCACCAACAACGTGCCACCAGCGGCCAAGATGCGATTGGGTGGCAAGTCCGGATTGATCAGTAGCCATAGTTTTTCTCCTTTAACAACTTTCGATTAAGAACACTGACGTGATCTTTGTACGAGCGGCGACATGTTGCGAGCGGCAACCACAGGCCGGATCCTATCCGCTCTTCGAGCCGCGCTATGGGCCTTTCTGCAAAACCGCATTCACCGACAGATCCGATCCCGCCGAAACCGTCAGTTCCCGCTTCCACTCCGCAAAGCCCGGCAGCGCTACTTCCACCGAATGATTTCCGATATTCATTCTCACCACCGAAGGCGTGCTGCCGACGTACCGGCCATCCACACTGACTTCCGCTCCCGATGGAGTCGAGCTGAAACTGCATTTCACGGATTCGGCGCCTACAACGGACGCCTCAGTCTGAGGAATTTCCCGGCTGGCCTTGGTGGCTGCAGGCGCATTGGACGCCGTCGCCGGAGCTGCACCGTTTGCTCCATCTCCAACCTCCGGTGCGGCCATCGTGTACAGCTGTTTCCTCAGTTTTCCGTTGTCATCCACGAAGTACACGAGCAACCCGCGTTTCTCGCGCCGGGCGTCGTAACTGGTCCCTCTCTCCAGCGGCATGCATCGCGACCACTTGGTATCGACGGTGCATGCGATCCGGTACGGAGGCCGGCCGGCTTCCTTCACCAGTAAGGTATTCGTCACTTCTGAAGACTTGCTGTTCAGGCAATAGGCGTCGAAATTGACGCCGTCACAATTCTTCGGTACTCCGCTGCTGTCGAGCGTGACGGAGTGGGTTTCCGAATCCAGAACCGTGACGCGGATCGAACCGTTCTTCACCGCCGCATTGGCCGATAACACCAGCAACACAGACATCATTGCGACGAACGCGATTCTGTACTGATTCATGAAAAACTCCACTGCAGCCTGCTGTTTCAAATGCGATGCGCCCGGCGCGAGGGAATGAACAATCCGGCTTCGGAATGCGGCCAACATTGTGCTCCCGGAACCTGACTCACGCAATCGTTCTTTCCTCGCCGACTCTGGAGGAAGACGGATCCCGGTCCGCCTTTCCTGCAGAGTCGTCTTTCGTCCACTCCGAGCCTCCGGACGTCCCATCAGAATGTAAAGATCGGCCCGAATTCCGTGCGATGGTCTTGCCACTCGTTCGACGGCTGCCCGGCTATCTCGTAGAGCGGAAGACCATCCTTGAAGCGAGTTGCGTAGATCGACTGCTCAAAGGCAAACGTAACGTTAGGGTTGAACTTGTAATACATGGTCACTGCCACCAGCTTGCCCATGGACAGCGGCAGAGGTGCCAGCGTATTCGCGTTCCCGCTATAACCGGCATAGTCGAGGTCGTGATGGTTCACCTGATCCTTGCCGGCATGCAGATAAAGCTGCCAGCCCGCGTTGTGACCCTTCGGATTCGCATTGAACCAGCGCGATAGCGGCAGCCCGAGATTGATAAATCCTCCGTACGCCCGGATCGCTCTCTGCGGAGCTATTGCCACGTTGCTCGTCGGGCAGAGAGCGGCCGTGGCGACGTTGACGTTGCAGCCCAGCACTGCGCCCCCGGCAGCAACCAGCGGTCCGCCGTCAAGAGTGGCGAAACCGGCGTTATAGCCGGTACCACCGGCGTTTGTCCCGCCCACGATGTTGCTCAACCCGCTGGTGTCGGTGGCATACGAGTTGACCTGACCGCCGAAGAAGAAGCGCAGATCGCCGCCACGGTAAATGCTCGCCACCAGCGTGAACCAGCGCGTCGGCAGTTGCACCGCCCCTTGCAGCCCATAAATATTGCTGGAAACGGTAAAACCATTGGGAAAGGCCGTTACGTAGTTGGCCGGCGTCAATCCTGCGCCGCATGTGGTCGCGCTGGTGCAGTACGACGAGTTGGGAACGACCGAAGTGCGCCGCCCGTCCACTCCCGAAACAATGATCTGGGCCGGAGCAACCGCCGGAGCCTTGTCGAGTTGGAACTGCAACGCAACTCTGCCTTCGAGTTCGGGACGGCCCGAGTCTGCGCCCTCGCGCTCCGCCTGTGCGATCTGTCCCTGCAGCCCCAGCGTGCCCAACTTTTCGATCTGGCTGCTGCTTGGCATCATGATCGCGAAGGTGGGTGACAACTTTACATTGCGGTCGCCGCCCAGCTTCTGCACCAACCCGAATTGGAATTGCGGTGAACGTTCGTAGACGTCGCCGTACCAATATCCGAGCGCAGTAGTTTCCAGTAAATTTGGCAGTGCACTCGATCCGAACAGCGTCCAGTCCTGCCCGCCTTCGAAGTAGATATCGGTTTTGCTCGTGGCTGCATAATCCAGGCGCCCCCAAGCCTGGCGGAAAGAGAACATGCTGCTGCGAATGGAGGAAACGTCGCGGTTGTCGACTTCGCTGAAGTTGCCTTCAAAATCTCCTTCAATGCGGCCGGTGATGGTGATCTTCGGCGAGAGGTCGCCGAATTCAAAGTTTGCCCCGATCCGGCTGGACCGCGCCTTTAAATGAAATTCTGGGTCCTTCGTCGGGCCGGTGCTGAAAACCTGCGGCGTAGACAGAAACAATCCCGGGAATGGCATGTCGTCGCCATTGGGATTGCTGGTGTCGTACACACCCGTTGCTTTCAAGAATCCGTAGGGCGTCATTTTTACGTGCCCCATGCTGAAGGCCGCCTTCAGGCCATCTTTCACCGGCGGATCCACTGGCAACACTCGCAATGGGGCGATCGCCGCTACGACAGAAGGTGATGGCTTTGCCTCCTTCGGCGCATGAGCCACTTGCGGGGCTGCTGCCGCCGGACTCGCATTCGAACTCGCTGCCTCTGCAGTGGCCGGGGCGCCGGACCCTTCGTGACTATTCAAGATTGGGGTGTTCGATGTCGATGGACTCGCCGGCGTCAAATCCGCCGCACTCACCACGCCTTTGCGCGCGAGCGCCTCCACCAGTAACTGAAATTCCGCTTCTGGTGCGGCATTCCGAATCGCATTCGCCTCAGCCGGCGCCAGCACTCCCTTCATCACCAGCACGCCCAGCAGTGCGGTCACATTGGCCCCGCCCGTCGAAGTCAGACTGGGATTCCCCGCAGCCGGCTCCGCTGCAGCATTTCCCGCTGTCTTTGCGGCTGTCTTCGCATCCGTGGAGTCCTTCGACCCGGCAAAGGCCCACCCGACCGACACCATTCCTAGTAGTGCAATACCGATCATTCGATTCCACTTCAACATGATTGATCTCTCCTCCCGCCCCTGGAGTTCTCGCCAACGAATCGCTGCACTTTGTTTCGGAATTTCTATTCGCGCGAGTGGTGCTTTTCGAGCTGTCGCGCGCCGGGTCCCGGTTTGGGACCTCTACATCTCGTCCTGGTTCGGACGCAATGGGATGCCACAGTAGGCTGGAACCAACCTCGACGATGTGCCGATACGCACGGGTCATAGTGATTTGCATCACTCGATGATGGTTTCGCTCAACTTCGAACGATCGTTCGCTCACTTTTCTGGGCGGCAGAAATATCGATTCGCCGACCATGCTTATGGGGCTGCAGCGCCATGCACCGGCCTCGAACCGGCGGCCCTGTTCGTTGCAGGGTTCTTCAGGTTTCACGCGCGGGGCCGCGCAAGAGCACTTCTCCATGTGATTGCAATCACTGTCCACCGATCTCGCTCGGTAGCAGAATCCTCTTCATCTTTGCGCTATCGACCGCACTGCAGGAGGTTCCGATGAGTGCGCTGCCCCTCTCCAAGCCGGAAAATATTTCCAACCTTCTCAACATGGATCAGGAGTACTCCGCTCCTTCCGTCGTTGCCCGCAGTGTTCTGCAGCGTGATTGGAATGGCGCGCGCGAGCGCGCCCTGAAAAATCCCGAAGGTTTTTGGGCGGAGTACGCGAAAGAGTTCGAATGGTCACAGCCCTGGACGAAGGTGCTCGAGTGGGACGGCATCCATCACCAGTGGTTCACCGGCGCCAAAACCAACATCACCATCAACGCACTCGATCGCCACGCGAATTCCGGGAACGCCAATCGGGCCGCGTTCATCTGGCTCGGCGAAGACGGAGCCGAGCGCATCGTCACCTACCGCCAACTGCATCGCCAGGTCTGCCGCTTCGCCAACGGCCTGAAATCTCTGGGCGTGGTTAAGGGCGATCGCGTCATCATCTACATGCCATTGACCATCGAAGGGGCGATCGCGATGCTGGCCTGCGCCCGCATCGGCGCCATTCACTCCGTCGTCTATGCCGGGCTCGGACATGCCGCTCTTCGCGATCGCATCACCGACGCGCAAGCCAAAATCGTCATCGCCGGAGATGTCGGCTACCGTCGCGGCAAAACCATCGCCCTCAAAGCCATCGTCGATGAGGCTCTCGAACCGCTCGACTGCGTGGAGAAAGTCATCGTCTATTCGCGCGCCAAAACCGAAATTCATGCGCCGCGCGAAATCGATTTCAATGAGCTGCTCGAGTTCTCGCCGGACTGCCCCGCCGAGCCAATGGATGCCGAAGATCCGCTCTTCCTGCTCTACACTTCCGGTTCCACCGGCAAACCAAAAGGCGTCGTTCACGTTCACGGCGGATACATGGTCGGCACCACCTATCATCTTGAAAGTTTCTTCGACGTCGGCGAGCGCGATGTCTTCTGGTGCACCTCCGACATCGGATGGATCGTCGGCCACTCCTACATCGTCTACGCGCCGCTCTGCGCGGGCGTTACCACGCTCTTCCGCGAAGGCGCCATTGACTATCCCAATCCGGGGATCGCATGGGAAATCGTCGAGCGCTACGGCGTCACAAAAATGTTTACCGCGCCCACCGCGCTGCGCATGTTCATGCGCTACGGCGAAGCCTACCCCGCCGCGCACGATCTCACGACGTCTGCGCGTGATCGCCTGCGCCGGCGAACCGCTCAACCCCGAAGCCTGGCGCTGGGCGCAAACTCATCTCGCCGGCGATGGCAAGTGGGGATACGTCATCGATAACTGGTGGCAGACTGAATTAGGCGCACCCGCGATCGGCACTCCGCCCTCCATGGCGATGCGTCCCGGCAAAGTCGGCGTCGCCGTTCCCGGCGCCGAGGCCGACGTGGTCGACGAGGACGGTAAGCCTGTTCCGCCTAACGTTGGCGGACGTCTCGTCCTCAAGCGCCCTTTTCCCTGCATGCTGCGCACCGTCTGGCGCGATCCCGCCCGCTACGAGCGCGACTGGCAATATTTCCCTGGATACTACGTCACCGGTGACGTCGCCATGAAAGATAAAGACGGATACATCGCTGTCCTCGGCCGCTCTGACGATGTCCTCAACGTAGCGGGACATCGCATCGGCACCGCCGAAGTCGAGAGCGCGCTGGTATCGCATCCCGCCGTCGCCGAAGCCGCCGCCATCGGCGTTCCTGACGCGTTGAAGGGAGAAACGATCAAAGCCTTCGTGCAGGTAAGAATCGATCACGTGCCATCCGATGGCTTAGCCGCCGCTCTGATCGAACACGTCCGCCGCGAGCTCGGTCCGATCGCCACGCCTTCCTCGTTGGAATTCGTGGCGTCGCTCCCCAAGACGCGCTCGGGAAAAATCCTCCGTCGCTTCCTGAAAGCAAAAGAAGCGGGAGTTGACGCCGGCGACGTGAGCACCATGGAAGGCTAAACGGACTCCAACAATGATTCTCCCGATCGCCTCCACCAGGGGCGCGACTTGGAGCAGTTGAGCCCTTTACCCCCTGCGCTTCGCGCAGCCCGGGACCGATAAGAACGTCCGTCCCTGCACAAAGCCTTCTCTCTGCGATAATTCTTGCTTGATCCACACACACTGGAGGAGTGCTTGAAAGCTCTGTTGCTGGAGAACATCAGCGCGGCCGCGGTCGAGGTGTTTCGCGATGCGGGATACGAAGTCGAAGCGCTGAAGCCTGCGCTCGAAGAACGAGAGCTGATCGAGAAGATCCGCGGCGTCTCGATTCTGGGCGTGCGCTCGAAGACGCATGTGTCGAAAGCCGTGCTGGAGGCGGCTTGCGCGGGAACGGAAAAACCTTCACTTCTTCCCAATGCAGGGAGAAATGCGGCGCCCAGTGGATTAATCGCGGTGGGCGCGTTCTGCATCGGCGTGGACAAAATTGATCGCGCGGTGGCGAGCGACAGCGGCATTGCAGTATTCAACGATCCCCACTCGAATTCGCGCTCGGTGGCGGAGTTGGCGGTGGGAGAGATCATCGGGCTGCTGCGCCGTGTCTTTGTTTCTTCAAGCCAAATGCATACGGGCGTATGGAACAAATCGGCCGCGGGCGCGCATGAGGTGCGCGGCCTTACGCTGGGCATTGTGGGATACGGCAAGATCGGCTCGCAACTGTCGGACCTGGCCGAGGCGATGGGCATGCGCGTGGTCTTCTACGATGTGTCGCACGTGCTGGCGCGCGGAAATGCGCGTGCGGTGAGCTTCCGCGAGTTGCTGGAGATGTCGGATGTGGTCACGCTGCACGTGGATGGCAAGCCGCAGAATCAGAATCTGTTTGGCAAAGAAGAGTTCGCGGCGATGAAAAATGGGGCGTGCTTCCTGAATCTGAGTCGCGGCTTTGTGGTGGACCACAACGCGCTGGCGGCTTGCCTTAAGTCGGCCAAGGTTGCGGGTGCAGCGATCGATGTGTTTCCGTCAGAACCGGACTCAGGCGGAGCTTTCAAGAGCGTGCTGCAGGGATTGCCGAATGTGATTTTGACTCCGCACATTGGCGGATCGACCGAAGAAGCACAGCAGAATATTGGGCAGTTTGTGTCGGCGAAGCTGATTGATTATGTGCGTACCGGCGACTCGACCTTGAGCGTGAATATGCCGCAATGTCATCTGGAGTACGAGGAAGGTTCGTACCGCCTGATGCATATCCATCACAATGTGCCGGGAATTTTGCGGGCGATTAATGACATCCTGGCGGATCGTGGCATCAACGTCGAGCGCCAGTCGCTGAATACTCGTGGGAATTTGGGATACGCAATCTATGACATTAACCGTCCGTGTGACGCGGAGTTGATGGCGCAGTTGCACGGTGTGCCCCACACGATTGCGGTGAGAGCGGCGGGATGCTGAGGGGAGCTACGAGCCATGGGCGCGCCCAAAAGCGGTTGACTCGAAGTTCAAAGCTCAAAGCTCGAAAGCTCATGGCTGCAGAGGAGAATCCATGCGAGGACTGAAAGATAAACGAGTGCTGGTGACTGGCGGGGCTTCGGGGATTGGCGCGGCGACGGCGGCGCGCTTCCTCGAAGAGGGATCGCGCGTCTGCGTGCTCGATCGCGATGCGGCCGCTTGCAAGCGCATCAAGCACGAGCTGGCCGGACTGGGCGAGGCGGGCGTTTCTGAGGCCATCATTGCCGACGTCACCGATCTGATGCAGGTCGAGGCGGCGTTCGCTGAGGCGTTACGACTCATGGATGGCGTCGATGTGCTGATCAACAACGCAGGCATCAGCATCCGGCACAAGTTTCTGGAGATCACGCCCGAAGAGTGGGAACGTGTAATCGCGGTGAACTTGACGGGTGTGTTTTATGTCGCGCAGACGGCGGCGCGGCATATGTGGGAGAACGGGAACGGCATAATTCTTCAGACAGCGTCGACCAACGGAGTTATGGGATATCCGAATTATGCGGATTACAACGCGACTAAGGCCGGAGTCATCGAACTTACTAAGTCGATGGCGCTGGAGTTAGCGCCCAAGGTTCGAGTGTGTGCGGTCGCTCCGGGTTATGTGCTGACGCCGATGCAGCGCGCGGAGTATTCCGACGCGATGCTCGCAGAAGTGAATGGAAAGATTCCGCTGGGCAGGCACGCATCTCCGGAGGAGATTGCGGGGCTGTTCGCGTATCTCGCGTCCGATGACGCGGCATTTGCCACCGGGCATGTGTATACGCTGGATGGTGGGGAGACAGCGGGAGGATTGGCGAGCCGGTGAGGGCATGGATCCCTCCGAACGTAGGGACGCTTCGACTTCGCGAGCGACCTGATCAGCTCGCTCGCTCCGCTCAGCATGACAAAGCCAAAAGAAAGACGTATGAAGGCTACGGTGTTTCTTGGTGGAGGCCGGATCACTAGCGCTCTGGCTGCGGGTCTGCGGCTGGCGGGGGATCAGCGGGAAATTGTTGTCTATGATCGCCATCCGGAGAAGTTGCGCGCGATGCGACGGGAGTCGCAGGTGGAAATTGCCCGCGACTTGCAGTCGGCTGTCGAGCGCGCTGACATGCTGATTGTCGCGGTCCGGCCTGGCTCTGTGCGAGATGTGTTGCGGGAGATCGAAACTTGCGGCGCGGCGCCGCCGAGACTTTGCGTGAGCCTGGCTGCCGGGATTCCGCTGCGGAATCTGCGGAAGTGGCTGGGCGCACCGGTGCGCTGGGCCCGCGCGATGCCAAGCCCGGTGTGCCGCATCGGACGAGGGTTGACGCCGGTAACCTTTGACCGCGGCGTAGCCAGGAGCGATCGGTTGCGCGTCCGCGAGTTGTTTGAGCGTGTTGGGCCTGTCCTGGACTTACCCGAGAGCCAGTTCGACGCCATTACCGCAACGCACTCGTCCACGCATGGCTATCACGCGCTTGCCGCATTGGCCAAGGCTGCGCATGAAGCCGGGCTTGATCGTAAGGTTGCATTGATCGCGGCGGCGCATGCATTGAGTGACGGCATCCATTATTGGCGGGAGAGTGGATTGAGTCTGGATGAGCTGTTGCACGAAGCGGCCACGCCGGGCGGGATCGCGGCGGCGACCATGGCGGCGATGGATAAGGCTGGATACGGGCGCGCGGTGACCAATGGAATTCGCGCGGGCGTGGAGCAGTGCCGGCGGAATGCGAGAAGGTGATTTCGCCGGCAGTGCGTCCTTGGTCTTTGTTCGTGATTCGCCAACCCAAGGTGCAAAACACCCATGGCGCGGTAGTTACCTTTGTTACCGTTTGCGGCGGCGCCAGATCTGACACAATAAGGATGCGATGCTAGTCCGCACCGCTGGGGTTCTCTCTAGTTTATGGAAGTACTAACACCAAAAGCGATGCGCCGCAGCACGAGGTTGCGTGTGGAGATTCCGGTAAGCGTGATCAGCCTGGACCGGATGCGTCCCTTCGGAGAGAAGTGTTTGTTGCTTGTGGTCAGCGCCCAAGGCTGCGGATTCCGCAGTTCGGAGGCGCTACAAGTCGAGACCCCGATCATGCTCAGCGGCTTGCCGGGCGGCGGTAGCGTGACCGCCCGTGTGGCGAATTGCCTGCCTCTGGGCAATGACGGAAAGTATTTTCTAATCGGAGCCGCCCTCTATACCCACGGGAACGTCTGGGGAATCGCGAACGCGCCCGAGGATTGGAATATCGCGGCCAAGAACGATCCGGTGGCAACTCGTCCAGCGGCCGAGCCCGCTCAGCAGGTGAACGTGCAAAAGAAGGCCTGGCCGTACAACTTGTTTGCCGAAGGCGCCGAATTACATCTCGGGCGCAAATAGTCCCCGGCTGATTACGTGCCAGCGCAATTCAAGAAACCATAAATCCCACCGCAGCCTGCATGCGGACGATTCCCACACCACACTCCTCGCGAAGTAAGACTCGGCCTGACAAACAACATACGCTTCCCGCATGACGTCTTCGTAGCTTCGTCGAACGAGGTTGGTGTTGTTCTTCCGTAACTTCGCCCGCGCCGCTTTGACTGCCATACTTTGGGCATAGCCTATGGAAGACGAATTCGAATCATCGGCGCGCCTGCTGCCCGCGGCGGAAGCAAAGCAGGCTGAAAAGCCTGCGGCTGAGCTAGTAGAGTGCAAGCCTGCGTCCGAGACCAAGGAGCAGCATAAGGTCTATCAGTGGCTGCTGCCTGCTGCGAGAGAGGAGCAGGTGGATAGTAAGCCTGCGGCCGAGAGCCAGCTAGCCGAGACCGAAGACGAGCACAAGGTCCGCGAGATCTTTCTGCTGCCCGCATCGGAAGAGAAGCCGATCGAGAACAAGCCCGCAGTTGAATTGGCAGAGAGCAAGGTTGCGTCCGCGAGCCAAGCGGAGCATGCGCTTTCTGAACTGCAACCACTACCCGCAGCGGAAGAACTGCCAATTGAACAAAAGCCTGCGGCCGAGAACAAGCCTGCGGCCGAGAACAAGCCAGCGGTTCTGAACAAGCCTGCGGTTCTCAGCAAGCCTGCCGAGAGCAAACCCGCGGCGAGCAAAGCTTTCGAGCGTCCATTTCGCGTAAAGCTGCGCGGGTCGGTACTGGTATTGGTGCGCTTGCCCAACAAGCGATCGGTGCGAGCGGCGATCCATCAACTGTCGACATCGGGTGGAGTCATTCATTTTGAAAAACCGCTGGATGAGAAGCTGGAAGTCGAGTTGATTTTCCATCTGCAAAAGGCAACGATTCGCGGCAAGGCGCAAATGTTGTTTCCTATGTGGGCCACCCAGGGATGGATGCAACCATTCCGCTTTGTAAATCTGGCGGAATCGAGCCGCGGAGTTCTAGACGAGAAATTAAAGTCGTTTCTCGGAGAGGCGAAGGGTGCGGCGGCAGGAGCCTAGCAGCGCATCTCCATCAATGTTTCGGGCGTCCCCACGGGACGCCTTTTCTTTTTACCGCGACGCATCGCGCTGAGCGCCGCACCCTGCACGGTTACCCTAGTCACGTTGGTTACGAGGGGGAAGCGGCCTATGATCCGAAGTATAGGAATGTTACCCTTATGAAACGGCTGAGCTTTCTAGTTTCACTCACCAACAACGATAACGATTACCAGCAGGAGCAGGCCGCTGCGGCGGAGAAAGCTGCCCGTCGGCTGGGCGTCGACGTCACCGTCATCCATGCCAACAACGACGCGCTCGCGCAGAGCCAGCAGTTGCTGCACTACATACAGGATTCGACGGTGGCCAGGCCCGATGCGATGCTCTTCGAGCCGGCCGGCGGCACCGCGTTTCCGCAGGTGGCGCGTGCGGCTGCCGCCGCGGGCATTGGATGGGTTGTGCTGAATCATGAGGCGGACTACATTCTCGAATTGCGGCGGCTCTACAAAGTGCCGGTGTTTGCGGTCAGCGCCGACCATGTTGAGATCGGAATGATCCAGGGCAAACAGTTTGCTGCTCTGCTGCCCAATGGCGGATCGATGCTTTACATCGAGGGTCCGGCCAACAGTTCGGCGGCCAAAGAGCGCAGCACTGGGATGAATCGCGCCAAGCCGGTGAATATCCAGGTCAAGACGATGCGCGCCAATTGGACGGAAGAAAGCGCCTACAAGACGGTGAGTTCGTGGCTGCGTCTGCAAACCTCGCAGGACGCCAAGATCGACTTGGTCGGGGCGCAGGATGACAGCATGGCGATGGGTGCGCGCAAAGCCTTCAGCGAAATCGCGGAAGGACATCGGGCGCGGTGGATGAAGATTCCCATCACCGGATGCGACGGCATGCCCCAGACCGGCCAGGCCTGGGTAAAGAATGGGACGCTGGCGGCCACAATTTTCATTCGTCCGAATACCGATCTTGCGATGGAGATGCTCGTCGAGCACTTCAAGAGCGCCGCCGCATTACCGGAGAAGAAGACGACAACCCCGGAATCGGTGCCATCCTTGGCCGACTTAGCGTCCGCGGGCGTGAAGTTGGCGAAGGCAGCGAAGGTTTAGTCACAAACCAATCGACTCGCACCCGCGAGCCAACGTCGTTATCCAATCAACCGAAGTATCTTTCGGCGCGAACGAACTTAGTCGCCCTCGGCGAAGTTTTCGGCCACGAGCGAACTTCGTCATCCAAGCAGAATTTCGGCCAACGAAGTATTGTCATCCTGAGCGTAGTCGAAGGACCCGGAGCCGCTCAACCGATCCCGGACGACGCAGGGAATTCTACCCGAGCATCCGGCGGCGAAGTGAGAACTGGCTCGTGCTGACAGAAGGCCAGCTATCGGGCGCCAGTTATAACTACCTCCCACGTGCCACCTGCTGGCACGATCGTGCAACTTGTATTTCCTACTTACTCAGCGTACAAAGGACGCGTCAGGAACGGGGGTCCCTCGGCAATAATGCCGAAGGACCCTTTCTTGTTAAATGCTGCTCCTCGAAAGAAAGAGGGTGCATAGTCTCGTTGACGCTAACGGGATCATTCAAGTTTCCCAAAATGGAGCGTAATCTTTAACGAGGTTGCCTGCCCAACAGCAACTTGCAAAGAGGGAAAAAGGACCTTGGTCTATCGACCCAAAGTAGACTCTGAATTGTGTTTCGTATTGCTACCGCTGCGCAACCCGTTCCTCGGGTATTTCGAAGGGATCATCAAACCGGCCGCGCAGGAGGTCGGGCTGGTCGCCACGAAAGCCGATGACATCTACGGCAGCCGCAGGGTTATGGCGGACATCTGGGAACACATCTGGAAGGCTAGAGCGGTCGTCGCAATTGTTACAGGCAAAAATGCAAACGTGAATTACGAGCTGGGAATCTGCCACACTCTAGGCATCCCAACGGTCCTGATTACCGAAAAAGCCGAAGACGTGCCCTTTGACTACAGACACCTTAGATACATTTCCTACAAACCGCGAGAGTCGGGGTGGGAACAGAAGCTCAAAGATGACATCACCAAAACCCTCCGCGAAAACCTATCGCTTTCAGATGCCGACGAGGACCTGCCTTGGCCCTATGACACTTTTGATCTAGCGGTAAGCGGCAGGATTGGCAGGTTAGTGCACTCTGAAGACGCCCGGACGTATGTGGCGGAGGGAGCTGAACTGGTAAGCATGTCTCTAGCTCCAGCCTTTGGTCCCACAGGCAGTAGGGTCTCCCTCATGATGCAGGAACTCGGGCGGCAAATGGCCTTCAGCCGCGGTGCCATCATCGCTTCCAGGATCAAGTCCGGCGATCCGCTCAAAGCACATGGGGTCGG
Organism: Terriglobia bacterium; assembly: GCA_963711365.1. Taxonomy (GTDB): domain Bacteria; phylum Acidobacteriota; class Terriglobia; order Terriglobales; family Acidobacteriaceae; genus Sulfotelmatobacter. The sequence continues at coordinate 235,594 of CAVQDY010000009.1, forward strand.
CCAGATGGCCCGCCTCGCCAAGGAAGTGCTGCAGACAGTCGGTGACTTCACAAAAACGGGCGTGTTCGTGTCAGCCTCCATGCTAGAGTCCGGCGACACTGCGCTCCGAACTGGACAATCGCAAAAGGGTATCCTCTCGGGGATGCAAAGGGCGGTAGAAACCGCGGCCGCCTTTCTAATGACCGAAGCGCGGCCCGCAACACGAGAGGACTTAAGAGGAGTAGCACTGAGCGCTTCGGGGTTTGATGACGCAATCGCGTCCACAGTCGTCACCGCCATAAATAGAGCCGGCGGCGATGGAATCGTTCAGGTCGTCGACGGAGGCGAAGGAGACCTACGCCTAGACGTCCAGGAAGGGATGCACTTTGATCGTGGTTATGCATCCCCTTTGTTCGTGACAGACGCCGAACGACAACAGTGCATCCTAGAGGACTGCTTCATATTTATTTACGAACGTCCGATCGAATCAATGCAGCAATTACTCCCATTGTTAGAGCAGGTTGCAAAGGCGGCAAAACCGCTTCTGATCATTTCACAAGACGTTGCCGGAGACGCCTTGTCCACATTGGTTGTCAACAAACAACGAGGAACTCTGCCGAGCGTTGCAGTTAGGGCCCCAGCGGCGGGGGAACAACGAACGGCAATTTTAGAGGACATCTCAATCCTCACACATGCCCGGGCATTTCTCCAAGAAACACTCAGGCCACTGGAGCTAATCCAAATCGCGGACCTAGGCAGAGCTCGAAGGGTCATCGTAACCAAGGCCGAAACAACCATAATCGGGGGAGCCGGATCTGCGCGAGAAGTGGCCGACCGCGTCAAGCTTTTGCGAATGCAACTCAGCCGCACAACTCAACCCCTCGAGGCGGAGAGGCTACGCGAAAGGCTGGCGAAACTCGGGGGAGCTATCGCGGTCATTAAGGCCCCAAGTGGCACAGATGAGGAGGTCGCCGATTCCCGATACAAATTGGAGAGCGCACTGCACTCGTGCCAATCGGCTATCGAGAACGGTTACGTCATTGGTGGAGGCGCGTCGCTTTGTCGGGCGAAGGCGCTAGTGGAAAAGCTGGTTGCAAAAGACGAAAGCGACAGGGCCGGAATCGAAGCGGTATCAAATGCCCTAGTTACCCCGCTCCGGAAAGTTTTGGAAAACTCCGAATGCGCAGATCCCGAGAGCGTGATTAAAGCGGTCCTAGAAGACAGTACTGGCAAGCTGGGATTCAACGCTGAGACGCAAAAGGTGGAGGATCTCGAGACGGCCGGAGTATTAGACTCGGCAAAAGCCTTGAGTGATACGCTTGAACTGGCTTTCGCGTATGCAAAGAGCATCCCTAAGACCGTTGCTTGGGACACGACGCCGACAGCGGAGGATGAGCCGAACTCTAGGTAAACGCGTTAACAATTTGCTCGTCGGGTACATAGGTCAAACTAAAATTTCCACATCCCTCCACAATAAGAATCTCCATTCCTTGTGACATCTGACCTTGACTGAGAAATCGGAAAGAGGCAGGTTGGGATTATGTGGCGGCGGGCGTTTGGCGAGTGCGATTCTGTACGGCGGGAGGCGTTGGATGGGGTTGCCGCAGCGCCTTCTGCGACTCGCTTCCGGCTTCCTCCTTGGTCTTCGCTTCAGCATCGGGACTGCCAGCTGACGTACGGTCCATCGGACCCGTTTGCGCGGGGCCTCAGGATGACATCACTTTGATGGACCGTAAGTCCTTTGAATGGAGGATTCTACCCGCAAGTTGAGGGTTTGGCGGGCGTTCGAGCCATCCGCCGAAATCCTGACCCTGAGCGTAGTCGAAGGGGAAGGATCTTAAGTCCTTACGGGCCAAGATTTTACCCGCAAGTGATTGAGCGCCTTAGATTATTTTGCGTTTTCCGGCTAAGCCGATGATTCCAATAGGGGGCCCCCGGGGGGGTATACCCGTGACTAATCAGTTAACAGCTTTAAAAATAGCGCTCCCGTCCCACTTTCGCTCGCGAAAAAACGGAATACGCCGTCCCTGAGCCGGCATCGTTCCACTTCTTTCCCACCTGCACTGCAACTGTCGGCTGACGTAAGGTCCTTCGGCCGCGCCATCGCGCCGTCTCAGGATGACAAAGCTTTTTAATTTCCCAATGACTCAATTTCCCAATTTCACAATTCCGCATGCGTTCAATCGCAAACTCACCCGATCGCTCAATGACTCAATGATTAAATGTTTAAATGATTAAATGATTAGATTGGCCTTCCCTTGAAGAAGTAGATCAGCTCGATGATCAGGATGACCACGACCATCAGTTCGAGCACGAAGGCGCGGGACTGGTTGAACTGCTCGATCATGAAGCGGTATAGATCTTCGGCGGTCTGCAGCTTTTCTTTGACCAGGTCTTTGTAGTCAGGGACGCCGACCTTTTGGGCGCACAGCTTGTAGAGCCGCGCCGAAAACATATCGCTCAGGAATTTGATAGCGTTGTCGGCGCGCTCGGTGAGTTCGTTGACGTCGAGCAGCACGGTATGCAGTTTCGATGCGGCGCGCGCCGTGCGCCAGCGCGACCACAGGCCCGTTTTTCCGGCGTCGAGGAAGTCGTAGACGTCCTCCAGTTCGCTGGTCAGCAACTCGTCGTAGTGGCGGAACTCAAGCAGCTGCGAGTTGGCGTATTCGAGAAGCTGGATGGCAGTTTCGGCTCCCGCCTGCGTGTCGTAGATGAAGGCCGCGTTCCATCCGATGACCGCGAGGTCGCTGGGATAATACGAGATGCGTGAGTGCAGGATCTCCTGGCGCTCGCCTTCGCTGAGCGTGGCCGTCTCTCCGCGGACCACCTGCGAGATCTGGTCGCGCTGTGAGGCGAGCAGGTCTTCCGCCGTGGGCGCGCCATCGATCTCGCGCACGTGGAAGATGAAGTAATCTTCCTGCAGCCACTTCTCTTCTTGATAGGGCTTGATCAGCGCGGGCGCGGCGCGCTCCAGGCGCTGCCGCACCACGCGGGAAGCCAGCTTCTCAAACGCGGTGTCAGAGGTCCAGCGGGCCGAGAGCTCGACAAGCTTGTCCCAGTCGCCAGAAAAGGGCAGCTCGAAGACCAGGCTGACCACGCCGTAGTCGTAATACTTGATCTCCCCGGCAAGGCGCTCGCCGGAGTCGAGCACGAGGGGCTCAAGCCGGTCGACCGCCGGAGGACGCTGGTAGCGCACATATCCCGGAGCCTGGCTGCTCTTGAACGTGGCCTGCGCGTGCCGCGCCTGCAGAAGCTGACGGATGACGTCGAGGCGGATCTCTTCGCAGACGTCGTACTGAATGAGGATCAGGACGGAGCCGCGCAGCGGGCAGACGGAGGCAACCTGCGTCGTCTGCTGCACCTTGACCGTCAAATCCCGTGCAACGTCGGTGCCGACAATAGTTGTGACTTCACGATCCATGGAAAACCAGTTCTCAGTTGCCAGTTGTCAGTTCTCAGCTTCGCGCTGGCGAGCCGGCGTGGCGGAAGATGAGAGCGGAGAACCTATGCTCTGCTCTATTGTCCCAGAAAGGCAGCGGTTTGGGGTAGGTGGACGGAAGTTGTTGACGATGCAGGGCTTCGGGCTTCCGGCTTCCGGCTCTCGCCCTTGGACCTACGACCTTAGGTTCTAGGTGAGCTTCCCGGGGATGTCTTTCTTGGGTGAACTGAAGTCGCCCCCGGCGCCGCTACCGTTTGCGAGTGACAGCCCAGGCAAGAAGTCCGGCGGCGGCGAGGGCTCCAACACCGATTCCAGCGCGCTTCATGGACGCTTGGATTTCGGCTTCGCGCTCGCGGACCGAGCGAGATTCGGGATAGGGATCGTCTTTGTCGATGGCTGAGGGCTGCAGCGCCATCTGGAGGACCTCGGCAAGATGGAGCGCATGACGTCCGGTGCCCTGGGCGATCTGCTCGCGGCAGCTAAATCCGTCGGCGATGATGAGCCAGTCGTCGGGCGCGCTGCGGACGGCGGGGAGAAGCTCGAGTTCGCCGATGGCCGCGGAGATGTCGTAGTGCTCGCGGTGGAAGCCGAAAGATCCGGCCATGCCGCAGCATCCGGGAGCGGGCGACTGGAACTCGACGCCGAGGCGGCTCAGCAGCGATTCTTCGGCCGTCATCTTCATGATCGACTTGTGATGGCAGTGGCCGTGGAGCACGGCTTTGCGCGGGAGTTGCGGGAGGGTGGCACCAGCGCCAAGTTTTTGTTCGAGGAATTCGCTGAGCAGAAAAGTTTGCTTGCTCAGGGCCTGGGCGCGTGCATCGTGAGGAAACAGGTTGATGAGTTCGTCGCGGAAGACGGCGACGCAACTGGGCTCAAGTCCGACGACCGGGATGCCGGCTTCGATCTCGGGCTCGAGTTGGTCGAGGATTTCGAGGAGCAGCCGTTCGGCGCGATCGAGCATGCCGAAGTCGTAGAGGGGGCGTCCGCAACAGAGGTTCGCTTGGGGGACGAGGACGCGGAATCCGGCGGTCTCGAGAACCTCGACGGCAGCACGGGCGGTCGCGGGCAGGAAATAGTTGTTGAAGGTATCGGCCCAGAGAAGAACGGGCGGGGCGTCGACCTCAGGGGCTAAAGCCCCGTCATCATTGGCGCGTTGACGCGGCCCTGAAGGGCCGCTCTTCCACGGCTCTGTCGGATTTCCATTCGGCGGCGCGGAATCTCGCGTTCGCTGCGATTCGCGAGGTACGCCGGTGCGTCCGCCCATATGCAGATTATCTCCGCACGTGCGACGGAACCATTGTTTGAAGGTTTCGGGGGCGAAGGCTGGGATGCGGCGCTGCGCAGGCATTCCGCCGATAACTTTTGCGATGTCGCTCAGAAATGGAAGTTGGGTCGTGAGATTGACGAGGCCCGGGGCGTTGGACGCGAGGCTTGCCCAAAGATCGATGTTGCCGAAGGCGTAGGCATTGAGCGGGCGGACGCGACCTTCGTAATAGTGCGAGAGAAATTCCGCCTTGTAGGTGGCGACATCGACGCCGACGGGGCAGTCGCTTTTGCATCCTTTGCAGGCGAGACAAAGATCAAGTGAATGTTTGACCTCTTCGCTGCGCCACTGATCGCGGATGACGGCGTCGTTTCGATCCAACTGCGTCATCTCCCAAAGAAGATGAGCGCGGCCGCGAGTGGAGTGTTCTTCCTCGTGCGTAGCGCGCCAACTGGGACACATCACGCCGCCTTCTTCGCGGCGGCACTTGCCGACTCCGACGCAACGCAGGGTGGCGTGCGAGAGGCTACCGTGATCGAGCGGAAACTGGAAGTGCGTCGCGGGCTCCCACGGCGCATAGTCCGGGCCGAGGCGCAGATTCTCGTCGAGCTTGTTGGGCGGCTTTCCCGGTGGACCAATGAGCTTGCCCGGGTTCATCTTCCAATCGGGATCCCATGCGGACTTGAATTTGCGGAAAGCCTCCATCAGTTCGTGGCCGAACATTTTGGGGAGGAGTTCGGCGCGGGATTGTCCGTCGCCGTGCTCGCCTGAGAGAGAGCCGCCATAGCTCACTACGAGGTCGGCGGCTTCTTCCACGAATTTTCGATACTTGGCGATTCCCTCTTTTGATTGCAGATCGAAGTTAAGGCGCGTGTGCACGCAGGCGTGGCCGAAGTGTCCATAGAGCGAACCCTTGTAGCCGAAGTCGGCCATCATTTTGCGGAGATCGCGAAGATATCCACCGAGTTTTTCTGGATTAACCGCGGCATCTTCCCATCCTTCCCAATTCAGCGGTTCGCCGGGAACGTGGGAGGTAGCACCGAGGCTCGACTCGCGGACTTCCCAGATGCGTTTGGCTTGTGCGCCGGAATAGAGTTGCACGTTGGGATGAGTTGCACTGTGGTTGAGCGCGTCGATCAGTTGCAGAGCCTGCGATTCGGCTTCGGAGAGAGTCTGACCACCGAACTCGACCATGAGCCATCCGCCGCCTTGGGGAAGCAGCGAGAGTCCATCGGAGTTGATGCCCTTGGCGCGCTCGTAAGACACGAGAAGATCGTCGAAGCCTTCGAGGCCGATCGGCTTGTGCGCCATGATTTCAGGAACTGCATCGGCGCACTGATAGATGTCAGGATAGGCCAAGACCGCGAGCACGCGCTCGGGTGGGCTCTCGACGAGGCGGCAGGTAGCCTCGAGTACGGTCGCACAAGTACCTTCGGAACCGACTAGCGCGCGGGCAATGTGGAAACCGTTTTCGGGAAGAAGATAGTTGAGGTTGTATCCGGAGACGCGGCGAGGGATGTTGGGAAACTTCTGGCGGATTAGATCGGCGTAGGTGTCGGCGATATGCTTCAGCGAGGAGCGGAGTTGATCTGCGCGAAGTGCGCTGCGGTCCGATACATCCGGGCCGCCGGACCCATTCGACTCCCTCGTTCCTCGGTCGCTCAGAGCAAGCTCTCGAGGGCGGCTGTCCCCACATGGCTCTTGTTGATCCCCCAGACGTGCGAGGGCTCCCGTCCCTACACGAGCCGTAATGGCGTCTGCGTTCTGTATGAAGTTCTTTCCGACCTTCAGACGGACGCCGTCGTAGGTGAGGATATCGAGTTCTTCGATGTTGTCATCGGTCTTGCCGGCCATCACTGAGTGAACACCACAGGAGTTGTTACCGATCATGCCACCGAGCGTGCAGCGGTCGTGGGTGGCGGGATCGGGCCCGAAGGTTAGGTGATATTTCTCGGCAGCGTTGCGAAGGGAATCGAGAACGACGCCGGGTTGGACGCGAGCAATGCGGCGTTCGGGATCGATCTGGAGAATCTGCGCCATGTACTTCGAGAAATCGAGAACGACCGCAACGTTGCAGCATTGTCCGGCGAGCGAGGTTCCTCCACCACGGCAGAGCAATGGGGCTCGGAACTCGCGGCAGAGAGTAATGGCGGCGACAACGTCATCGGCATCACGGGGAAGAATGACTCCGATGGGGACCTGACGATAGTTCGATCCGTCGGTGGCATAGAGAGCGCGGCTCTGATTGTCGAAGTGAACATCCCCGCGAACATGCTTGCGCAGAGCTTCAGCCAGTCCAAAGGGATCGGCCACAGAGGAATTCGGGGCTGGGGCGATGTCTGCGACTCTATCGTGCATTGGGCCTTTGATCTACCGGACGCTTATTTCTTAGTGACGCTGCTGATCTGAAACTTTGAGCCACCGCCGTTGGGCTCGACATTTATGGTGGCGACGTTCGGTGGGACAGCGTTCGAAACGATGGTGCAATGGTTCTCGTCGGAGGTGCTGACGGTCGCGTTGGGGAATTTTGATTTGTAAAAGCTGCAAACCTTGTCGACGGAATCTGAGCTTTCGAATGTCGCGTTCACGGTGCGAAGATTGCCAAATGAAGCGGAGGACGCGCCGTCTTTCTGGACCTCGGCGCCGGGATAGATATCGATCCCGAGATTCTTGGCGACCTGGTCGGGATCCTTCGAACTTTCCACCGTGCCGAAAGGCGTTTCCACTTTCACATGATCGCCTTCATGGCGCACCCGGGTATTCTTGGCAATATGCAGACCGACGACGGTCAGCACTCCGATGCCTAAAGCACCAATCAAGATGACGACGCCAATGATGACGAGAACAATTTTGAGCGCATTGTTGTTCTGCGGGGGGGGTGGGGGTGACAGAGTCGTCCCAGACGAGGTTGCCGGCGGAGGCTGAGTTGGCGCGACCGGAGCCGCTGGTCCAGGCTGAGTTGTCCCGGCTGAGGTGTTGCTGGCAAATCCGGAGGCAAGAATGGGAGCGCCGCATTTGCTGCAGAAACGCGTTCCGGAGGAAATGGATGTACCGCAGGAATTGCAGAATGCCATAAATCACCTCGCGATGAAATACATCCCGACGCGCGAGTATAACGCAGATAGGGACTGCGAGGCCTAAAGGCCATTCTGTTTTTAGCCGCAACGCGGCCCTAAAGGGCCGCTCTTCCACGGTTGCCGTTGGTTCGGCTGGACAGCCGAGGGCGGCTGTCCCCACATGAAGCCCCGAAGGCGGCCTCCACACGCAGCGCTGAGGTCAGCAACAGTGCAGGCTAGCTGTAGTAGCGAGTGCCGTAGTCGAACATGGAGAGCGCGATCAGGAGCATCAGAAAGAACAGGGTCGAGACGACAACCAACTTTAGAAGTTTCTCTTGAGCACCTTTCAGGTGCATAAAGAAGAGAGCGACCAGAAGCGCCTTGGTTGTTGCGATGATGAGTGCCACGGCGGAATTGAAGCGGCCGAGGTCGATCAGGGCAGCCCAGTAGGTAAGACCAGTACCGCAGAGGAGTGCAATCCACACGGCAAAGTATGTTTTCAAGGGCGAAGATTTTGCGTGATCAGACATTCAATAACCTCGAGCATCCAGTTGCTCCACACGCGAGATCCCTCGCTCCGCCTGAAATGCGGCTCCGCTCGGGATGACGCCGATCTAGTTTGGCTATGTTATCCAAGCTGCCTTCACGGATGACGATCAATCAAATACAACAGCGGAAAGAGATAGATCCAAATAATGTCGACGAAGTGCCAGTACAAGCCGCCGATTTCGAGCGGCGTGTGATAGTGCGGCGTGAAGTAACCTTTCCACGCCATGGTCAAGAGCCAGGAGAAGATGCCAAGACCGACAATCATGTGCAAGGCATGCAGCCCGGTCATGATGAAGTAAAGCGCAAAGAAAATCTGGGCATGACGCGGATTGGCGTATTGACCGGGATGGCCGGGGATTTCTTCATGCTCGAAACTGAAGCTTGAACCCGGAACGTGATGCTCGTCGAACTTGTCTTTGTACTCCTTGCCTTTGATGCCGAGGAAGGCGAGGCCAAAAAGCATGGTCAGGATCAGCATGGCGAGCAGCAGGCCGCGACGAGCGGTTTGTGCGGCCCAGATTGCGAGGACGACGGTCAAACTGCTGCAGATCAGAACGGCGGTATTGGTAGCGCCGAGGGCGGCGTTGATGGATTTGCTGGCGGCGGCAAAATCTCCAAAGTACCAGCCGCGGTAAATCAGATAGGCACAGAACAATCCGCCGAAGAACATGACTTCGGTGCCCAGGAAGATCCACATGCCGAGATTGGAGGCGTCGCGCTGCTGCTCCTCGGTGGCGAAGTGGTGCAGCAGGGCCGGGTTGTGGAGGCCCTCGTGTGCTTGAACGGCAATTGGGCTATCCGGCAACTGGAACCTCCTTGTGACCTTTGTCGATCTCGTCGTAGTTGTAAGCTTCCCAGGTTACGACCGGCTCTTCGGGAAAATTAAAAGTTGTAGGCGGCGACTGGGTCTGCCACTCAAGTCCGGCGGCGTTCCAGGGATTGTCGGGCGCGGGTTTGCCGTAGCGCATGGACCAGAGGAAGTAGATCATCGGCAATAAATATCCGATGCCCAGCACGGTGGCTCCGGCGGTCGAAAGCACGTTGAGGACCTGGAACTCCGGCGGATACTGGTAGTAGCGGCGCGGCATGCCCAGGTACCCGAGGATGAATTGCGGGAAGAAGGTCAGGTTGAATCCGATGAAGACGATGAGAGCGGAAAGCCGTGCCCATCCTTCGGGATAAAGCTTGCCGGAAATTTTCGGCCACCAGAAGTGCAGACCTCCGAGGTATCCCATGAGAGCACCGCCGACCATGATGTAGTGGAAGTGGGCGATGACGAAATAGGTATCGTGGACGTGCATGTCGATGCCGAGCGCGGAGAGGAACAGGCCGGTGAGTCCGCCCATGGTGAACAGGCCCAGGAAGCCGAAGGCATAGAGCATGGGCGCGTCGTAGTGGATCGATCCTTTATATAAGGTAGCGGTCCAGTTGAAGACTTTGACGGCCGAGGGCACGGCTACGGAGTAGCTGAGCATGGAGAAGATGAGCGCGGCGTAGACGGAGATTCCGGCGACGAACATGTGATGCGCCCAGACCAGGAATCCGAAAACCGCGATGGCGATCGAAGAGAGGGCGACGAAGTTGTATCCGAAGATGCGCTTGCGCGAGAAGCAAGCGATGATCTCGGTCACAACGCCCATCGATGGCAGGATCATGATGTAAACGGCGGGATGGGAGTAGAACCAGAACAGATGCTGGAAGAGGAGTGGATCGCCGCCGAGTTTAGGATCGAAGATGCCGAGGTGCAGAGCCCGTTCGGCGACGACCAGTACGAGCGTGATGGCAATGACCGGCGTGCCGAGGATCTGAATGATGCTGGTGGCGTAGTGCGCCCAGATAAAGAGAGGCAAGCGCGACCAGGTCATTCCCGGCGCGCGCATGCGGTGGATGGTGACGACGAAATTGAGGCCGGTGAGGATGGAGGAGAAGCCGGCGACGAAAATTGCGAGTCCGGCTTCGATGACCTTTGTATTGCTGAAGGCGGTGCTGAAGGGCGTATAGAAAGTCCAGCCGGTGTCGACGCCGCCAGTCAGCATGCAGTGCAGCATCAGCATGCCGGCGATGACGTAGAGGTACCAGCTCAGCAGGTTGATGCGTGGAAAGGCGAGGTCTTTGGCGCCGACCATCATCGGCACGAGGAAGTTTCCGAGCACGGCGGGGATGGAAGGAATCAGGAAAAAGAACACCATCACCTGGCCGTGCATGGTGAAGAGCTTGTTGTAGGTGTCAGCCTGAACGAGGTCGCCGGCGGGCGTGAGCAGTTCCAGGCGGATGAGGAGTGCGAAGAACCCGCCAATAAAGAAAAAGAAAGTGATCGACATCAGATAAAGGAGTGCGATGCGTTTGTGGTCGGTGGTAAGCAGCCACGAACCAATGCCGTACTCCTTATTCAGGTAATTCTCGCGCTCGACCGCTGGTACCGTTGCTGTAGCCATAACTATCGCACCTGACTTCTGCCGCCCGAAGCGCCCTGCGGCGCGGGCATGGATTCACTGGTCTTCACTCCACCTGGCTCGGGAATGCCCAAAGATTTCACATAGGCAACCAGCGCGTTCACTTGCTCTTCACTGACCAATCCCTGAAAGGTCGGCATGACCGGTTTGAAACCTTTGACGACTTTGGCGCCGGGATCGAGGATCGATTCACGGATGTAGTTTTCGTCGGCCGTCACCATGCGGCCGTCTTCCAGTTGCACGGGCTTGCCGAAGACGCCTTGCAGATTCGGGCCGCGGCCCTGCGAATCCATTCGATGACAAGTGGCGCAGCCGAGTTCAGCAAAAATCTTTTCACCACTCACCGAGAGCGGCCCGTTACTGCCGCCGCTCATCCAGGCTTCGTACTGCGCGGGTTCCATGACAATGATGCTGCCGATCATTCCGGAGTGCTGCGTGCCACAGTATTGTGCGCAGAAAAGATGATAGGTGCCCGGTTTGGTCGCGCGGAACCAGAGCACGGTGTAGCGTCCAGGAAGCACGTCTTGCTTCATGCGGAATGCGGGGACGAAGAAGCTGTGGATGACATCTTGCGAGGTCATAATCAGCTTGACGTCGCGGCCGACGGGGACGTGCAGTTCATTAATCTCGCGCTGACCTTCAGCATGCTCGAGCTTCCACATCCATTGTTTGGCGACGACGTAGACTTCGGTTGCATCTCGAGGTGGGGTACGGCTCTTAAAGTAGACAACGGCGCCCCAAGCAAAGATCACCATGAAAACGCCGAGAGGGATAATGGTCCAGGTCAACTCCAGCGGAAGGGAGCCCTCGACCTGCTCGGCCAAAACGCCTTTGCGATGGCGATAGCGCGCAGCGAAGTAGACGAGGGCGCTGAAGACCAACAGGGTCATCAGTCCTGACACGATGAGCAGGAAGATGAACAAGGCATCGACGTTGCCCGCGGTGCTGGAGGCCCTTTGCGGCCACAATGGGAAGTTATCGAACATATCGCGTGTGTTTCAATTCCGAGTCAGCCGATTCCGATTTATCCCAACCCTGGTGCGGCGCGGCGCGATCCAGACGGATGAGAATGAAGAGCAGGCCGCCAACGAGCAAGATGGTCAGGCCGCCGCCCAGTTTCAGCATATTGCTGACGACCGCACCATATTTTCCGACGGCGGGATCGTAGTGATAGCAGTACAAGAGCACCGCGTCGACGGCATTGCCGATCTTGCGCTGCGAAGCCTCGACCAGTCCCATCCTTAGATCTTTTGGCGGAAAGTCCACGCCGTAGAAGTAGCGCGAGATGCGGCCTTGGGGCGTCAGCACCATGATGGCGGTGGCGTGCGCATACTGATCTTTAGACGCGTCATACTGATACTGGAAGCCGACGGCCTTGGTCAGGGCGTTGATCGATTCCGGCGGGCCGGTCAGGAAGTGCCAGCCGGCAGCGGCGTTGGGACGTCCGTAGCGCTTGAGGTATTCGATTTTTTTTGCGGCGGCGATTTGGGGTGTTTCCTTTGGATTGAAGCTGACGGTCACGACGTCGAACTGATTGCCGACGTCGAACTTGATCATCTTCATCGAGGCACTGAGCCCGGCGAGCGCCTCGCCGCAGAGCATGGTGCAGTTGTAGTAAACGAGATTGAGGATGAGCGGCTTCTTTCCGAAGTAGTCTCCGAGTTTGACGGGACGTCCGGTGTCGTCGACGAAGGAAATATCCGGCGGAACTTGTCCGTCAAGATGCTGCTCGATGCCGACATTCTGCAGATATGGAGGACGAACATTAGCCGGGAGGCGACATGATGCCTGTCGTCATCCCCTGAGAGAAAGCGGTGGAAGCCAGGAAAGTGAAGAGCAGCACAAAGATTGCAACTGCACGAGATTCGCGGGCGAGTAGTCCAGCGCGCGAGATCCTTCGCTCCGCCGGAAAAGCGGCTCCGCTCAGGATGACGCCGTCCGGAGTCGTATACGACAGCGTTAATCGTGTGACCGCGATCGAATTGTGTTTCTTGTATCTCACTACTTCTTTCCCTTGTTCTGCTGCGGCTGCGCGGTCGGCTTCTCGGCGGACGAAGCGCCGCTGCTTCCTGTTGGGCGCACGGGAAGACCGCGCTGAGCGAGGAGGTCCATGGCCCGGTCGATGGGAATGCGGACGGTGCCGGCATTCTTATCGACGTAATCGTAAGTACTGAGGGTGTTTTCTTCGCGCAAGCGCACGTCATTCAATTCCGTACGCTCATCAGTTTCGAGCTGCGGCGCGGGAAATCCCTCTTTCAAATACTGCTGATAGCTGTTGCCATATTGCGGCGGAATGCGGCGTGTGTCCTGCGGAGCATTCTTGACCAATGGGCTGACCGGGGCTTGCTCCGCCTCGAAGTGCTTCTCAAGAGCGAAGTAGAAGCCCTTCACCAGAAAGAAAGCAAACACCAGAATCGCCGCAAGGCCGATCAGAAAGGCGAAGACTCCGCCGACGCCAATATCTTTGCGCTCGTAATCGGCGTGTCCGTTCGAATTCCCAGGATGGATCGGATTGCTCATGTGTTTTTTTCGATTCCCGGCGGATGGTTCGGATCCGGCAGGAAGACGTCTCCCGCGGACACATCATAGGCCGGCAGCATGGGCAGAGCGGCCAGGTTGCGACAGTAGAAAAAGATCCAGATGCAGCCGATGGCAATCGGCACCACGATGTCGGCGATGGTTACGGTAAAGTTACGGAAGAAATTCGGCTCGATGATCCAGAACAAATCGACGAAGCGCATGAACAGAAGCCAAACCGCGATCCATACCAGTTTGCGGATATTCCGCTTAAACGGCCGTGAGAGCAGGATGACGAACGGGACGCAGAAGTGGAATAAAGCCAGGAACACCGCAACGTATCCCCAGCCATTGCTAATTCTCTTGAGATAGAAGGTGATCTCGTTGGGCAGGTTGCCGGCCCAGATGATGAGCCACTGAGAAAAGCTGAAGTAGGCCCACAGCATGATGAAGGTGAGAGTCCACTTGCCATGATCGTGGACAAACTCGGGCTTAAGCATCTCGGACATCGGCCGATAGTCGACGAGGATGCGTTCCACCACAATCGCGAAGCAGATTGCCGACAGCAATTGGCCGGCGAGAATGATCAGTCCGAAGATAGTCGAAATCCAACTGGGGTCGAGCGACATGACCCAGTCGATTACGGCGAAGGTGATAGTAAATGCGTAAAGGATGAGGCCTGGTCCGGCGACGGCTTTGAATTTTTGTGTGTTGTCGGGAGCGCCGGGCTTATCGGTCTGTTTCGACCACATGGAGAGCAGGAACGAGAGCAGATTCCAGATGGCCAGATAGATGATGGCGCGAATGATGAAACCGGTGGGATTCAGGTATGCGCCCTTGATGAAACTGTGTTTCTCGAGATGCTCGCGGATGTGGGCATCCTGGATCGCATCCAGGGGCATAAGCCACGGATAATTCCGATGCTGCAGCACGCCAATGATGATGGGGATAAACAGAATCGCCAGCACGGGAAGCGTGCGCATGGCGGCGCCCAGGACGCGGCGGATAACGGTGCCCCATCCGCCACCGGTGAGGTGGCGAATCATAACGATGGCCATGGAGCCAAGCGCCACTCCGAGCCAATCCATGTAACCGAGCAGGTAGCCGCGATAAAACTCGTCTGGACGCAAGAATGCAAGCGCCAGTGCGCCGAGGCTGAAAAGCACGCCCACAATCAGCGCGCGCTGGCCGATCGTCTTGACGATGGCCGGGGGCGTGAGATCGATTTGTTTTGCGGGCACCGCGGCGCTCATTGTTTTTCTTTCCCGGATCCAGACTCGGAGCCTCGTCCCGATTCCGGCGCTGATTTCGTTTCAGTAACAACATTGGGCAATGTGGCTCCCGATCCGGGCTCGGCGAACTTCGGTGGCTCGGAAGGAATCTTCTGACCGGGTGGCACGTCGGCCATGGTTGCGTTCTGGCTCAACTGCAGCGCACGAATATAGGCGACGATCTTCCAACGGTCCTCAGGCGATATCTGCGACGCGTAGTCAGGCATGATGCCGAAGCCATTGGTCATCACGTCGAAGAAGTAGCCCAGCGGCGCCTTCTGCAGGCGCGGAATGTGATAGGAAGGCGGCATGCGCGAGAAACCGCGAGACGGGATGAATCCTTTACCGTCACCGACACGCGAATGACAAGGAGCGCAGTAGATGTTGAAGCGCTCACGTCCGCGCTCGAGGACTTCTTTGGTGACGGGAAAGGGCATGACATCGCCGGGATTCGTACCGATTTTGCCAGTGTAGAAATAGGTGTCAGCATCCAACTGGCCGCGAGCCACCGTACCTTCAACCGGCGGACGCTCTGAACGGTGATCCGCATAAAAGTCGCTGTACGACAGTGGATTTTGACGTGGCTGCACCTGCATGTCGAGGCGGCAGGCCGAGGTGAGGGCGATCAGAATGGCCAGGCCAGCTAGCGAAGTTCGTGGAATCCCACCCTTGCGCACAGAACGCGCAAGGATGGGGCACCCGCACATGAGTTTCGCTGCACAGGAAACCGCCGTCGAGCTTCGCTCGACTGGACGGGCGATGGCGCCCGTCCCCACATGGGCCCTGCTTCCCGCTTGGACACTGCTTCCCGCATGGGCCTTGCCCCTGACGACAATTATTTGACGGAAGTGCGACATTCTAGCTTGGCACCTCCGAAACCGAGCGTGGATCGAGACCCTCGAGGAAGCGGCGGGTTTCAGCAGCGTTGTACTTTTTATCGGACGAGAACACGATCAGAAAAAAACGGTCTTTGGATGCGAACGCGAAGCGCGGCACATTGAAGACAGGGTGGTACGGCATGGGCAGGCCATTCAGAGCCAGCATGCCGAGTACGGCCGAGATTCCGGCAAACAGAATCGTCATTTCGAAGGTGATTACGATAAAAGCCGGCCAGGAATGTGGTGGCTTGCCTCCGATGTTCAACGGGTAGTCGACCGCTGCCATCCAGTACTGCATCAGGTAGCCGGTACATCCGCCAATAATGCCGCCGATCAGCACGACAAGTGGAACCTCATCGTGATGGAATCCGACTTCTTCGGCCAAACCTTCGATGGGAAACGGACTGTAGGCATCCATTTTCTTGTAGCCAGCCTCGTGCGTCTTCTTCGCCGCATCGACGAGGGCCTGCGCCGAATCGAACTCGGCCATGATGCCGTAAATGGGATCGCGTTTCGCCATTACTCTTTCACCTCCGCCTCAGGCAGGAGGGTGCGCATTTCAAAGATCGAGATCGCCGGCAGGAAGCGCAAGAACAGGAACATAGCGGCCAGGAACATTCCGATCGTTCCGAAAAAGGTCATATAGTCCCAGCGCGTGGGGTAGTACATGCCCCAAGAGGATGTCAGGAAGTCGCGATGCAAGCTGACCACGACGATGATGAACCGCTCAAGCCACATACCGACGAGGATGACAAATGACACGAAGAACAGCGCAACCGGACTCGTGCGCAGTTTGCGAATCCACAGCACCTGCGGGATGAAGATGTTACAGCTCAAGAGCGCGTAGTACCAGTAACAATAGGGGCCATGCAGGCGGTTCCAGAGGGTAAACGCATCATAGCGGTCGCCGCTGTACCAACCCATGAACGCCTCAATGCCATAGCCGTAAGCCACGATCAGGCCGGTCGCGAGCATGACCTTGGCAGAGTTCTGCAGGTGGCGCTCGGTGATGAAATCTTCCAGACCGTAGATCTTGCGGATGGGGATGGCAA
The DNA here is from genome assembly GCA_963711365.1 of Terriglobia bacterium. GTDB lineage: Bacteria > Acidobacteriota > Terriglobia > Terriglobales > Acidobacteriaceae > Sulfotelmatobacter. The sequence goes on from CAVQDY010000009.1 coordinate 252,052, forward strand.
GCATCAACACCATCGCGAAGCCGGAATAGATTGCGCCGGCGACGAAATAGGGCGGGAAGATGGTTGTATGCCATCCCGGAACGATGCCGATCGCGAAATCGAAGCTGACGACCGTGTGAACCGAGAGCACCAGCGGCGTGGCCAGTCCGGCGAGCAGCAGATACATGGTCTCGTAGCGGTGCCAGTGGCGAGCCGATCCGCGCCATCCGAAGGAAAGCATGCCGTAGATGACTTTGATCCAGCGCTTCTCGGAACGGTCTCGTAGTGTGGCGAAGTCCGGGATCAGGCCAACGAACCAGAAGAGAGCGGAAATGGTGGCGTAGGTCGAGACCGCGAAGACGTCCCACATCAGCGGGCTACGGAATTGCGGCCACACCCGCATGGTGTTGGGATAAGGGAAAAGCCAGTAAGCCAGCCAAGGACGGCCGACGTGAAGCAGGGGGAAAAGGCCAGCGCAGGCGACGGCGAAGAGCGTCATCGCTTCGGCGAAGCGATTGATCGAGTTCCGCCACGACTGGCGCAATAATAAGAGGATGGCGGAGATCAGCGTGCCGGCGTGGCCGATCCCAATCCACCAGACGAAGTTGACGATGGCGAAGCCCCATCCGATGGGGATGGTAACACCCCAGATGCCGACGCCCTTGAGGAACAGATATCCGATAGCGAAGAGCAGCATCATGGTCGCCATGAAGGCGATACCGAAGCCGATGAACCATCCGTTGGTCGCCGGGCGCGTGAGAACGATGGCGCTGATCTTTTCGGTGACCGTGCCAAAGGTATGGCCGGGTTCAATGACCGGTGCTCGTTCGATCTCGGTCGACGATTTTGTATTGCTCTGGCATTCTGTCTAAATTCCACCAGGGCTAAAGCCCTTTCTTCTCGGAAGCCCTCACGCGGCCCTAAAGTGGCCGCTCTTCCACTACCCCTGCAACTCCGGGTTTGGGTTGCGAACCTCCGCCAGATACGTGGTGCGAGGGCGGGTATTCAATTCGCCAAGCAGGCTGTAGTTGCGGGCCTGCGCTTTCCACTTGGAAACGTTGCTGTTCGGATCATTAATGTTGCCGAAGACGATGGCATCGGCCGGGCATGACTGCTGGCACGCTGTCTGCAACTCGTTTCCGATACGGATCTCTTTGCCTTCGCGGACTGATGCAGTTTCGGTGTCAATCTTCCGTTCACTGATACGCTGCACGCAGTACGTACACTTTTCCATGACGCCGCGGCTGCGCACGCTGACGTCGGGATTGCGCATCATCTTGTACTGCGGGGTGTCCCAGTCCTGAAAGAGCAGGAAGTTGAAGCGCCGCACTTTGTAAGGGCAGTTGTTCGAGCAATAGCGCGTGCCCACGCAGCGGTTGTAGATCATGTCGTTCAGGCCTTCGCTGGAGTGGCTCGTGGCGCCAACCGGGCACACCACCTCGCAGGGCGCGTTCTCGCAATGCATGCAGGGAACCGGCTGGAAGAATGCTTTCGGGTTATTGCGGTCGCCTTCGTAGTAGGCGTCGACGCGAATCCAGTGCATGTGGCGGCCAAGGCGAGCCTGTTCCTGACCAACTACGGCGATGTTGTTTTCCGACTGGCAGGCCACGATGCAGTTGTTACATCCCACGCACTTATTGAGATCGATGGCCATGCCCCAGGCATAAGTCTCGTTTTCATACTGATATGGCGGGTAGAGCGTGGCTTCCTTTGCAGGCTCCGGCTCTTCCTGGTAGGCGAAGTTCGGATTCTGCTTGTATTCGTCGAGGCTGGTTTCGCGGACCAGCGGGCGAACATCGCCGTTGGGCGTTTCCATCGACTGCATGCCTTGGGTGGAGGCAAGCTCGTACCAGCCACCAGTCTTGCGAATCTGCACGCCGCTGGCGATCCATGGAGCGGCGCTCGTGCGCAGCGCGTAAGCGTCATATCCATAGCCGGTGCCGACGCGCCCGGCGCGCTTGCGCCCGTAGCCCAACGTGATGGTGACGGAGTTATCGGGATGTCCGGCTTGAATCCAGGCTGCGCCGCTGATCTTCACTCCATTCAATTCGAGCTCAAGTATATCTTTGGAGACGATCTGCATGCGCTCGGCCATCTTCGGGCCGAGGCTGACAACGTTGTCCCACGTAAGCTTGTTGAGCGGCTTGGGGAGTTCCTGCAGCCAGCCGTTGTTGGAGAATTGTCCGTCGTAGATAGTGGGATCACGGCGGATGTTGAGCTCGATGGCGTTGGAGTGACGTCCTTATACGGAGGGGTGGCAAAACCCGCCATCTTCGCCGAGACCTGATTTCGGCGCAAACGCGGTGTCTTCAACCCATCCGTCGTGCAGAGATTTGCGCCAGAATTGCTCGAAGTCGGCGCCGGTGTGCTGCTTTTGCCAATAGGCGCGGACGAGTTCGTATCCAGAGGCGTCCGCCTGTCCTGAAAGCAGTGCCACGAATTCAACGGCACTCTTGCCGTTATAGAGCGGAGCAATCAGCGGTTGAATAATGCTGACCGTGCCGTCATAGGCGCGGGCATCTCCCCACGATTCGAGTTCGTGCGTTGCCGGGACGTGCCACTGGCAGAGTTCGGCGGTTTCATCTTGATAAAGGCCGTAATGCACACGGAGTGGGACCTTGCCATTCTTCATCGCGTCCGCGAAATCGAGATCGTGAGGAGCATCGTAGACCGGATTGCCGCCGAGAATGATCAGCAGGTCAACCTTGCCGCCCTGCATGTCGGCGACGAGTTCCTTGAGGGACTCTGTCTGGTTGATCGGATTGGCGTCGACTGGGTCGGTGTAAAAGACGGTCTTGCCGACATTGCCGAGCTTCGCATTGATCGAATGAGCGAGGGCATGGACAGCTGGCGGTTGATGGTCGCCCACAATGACGATACTCGATCCTTGATGCGCTTGAAGATCCGCAACGGCGGATTTCACAAACTTCTCGTATTCGGCGGAGATCTCTCCGTTTTGCGCCAAGGCCCGCGCGAATGCCTCGATCATGGCACCCTTGATCGGTGATCGATGGTCCGCCTTCGCGCCCGTCGAACTCGGAGTGCTCTCGATAACGTACAGGCGGTTCATGTTGCCGTCGGGATTGCGGCGGCTGGCGAAGTCGCGGATGTAGCGCGTGTTGCCGGGAAATCCCGCGTAGAGGAAGTCGGCGTCGAGCGAGACGATGACGTCGGCTTTCGAGAAATCGTAGCGCGTCTCGACGGGCTGTCCGAAGGCCATCTTCGCGCCCTCGAGCACATTATCGCGATTGACCGGTTCGTAGACATGCCACTTCGCCTGGGGATAAATCTTCTGGAAGTTACGAATCTGATCGGCAAGTGTCGGCGACGACATCGTCGTCGTGAGAAGGCGAATGCCTGCGCCTTGCAGAGCTTTCTGCGCACCGAGCGGCCCACGAATCGCAGAGAGAAATCCTTGCCAGGAGCGAACGTCGCCCATGGAGTTAACCGTCTGCGAACGGTCCGGATCGTACATGCCGAGCAGCGACGCCTGCGCGAAGATGTCAGTGCCCCCCTTCGATGCAGGATGCTGATCGTTGCCTTCGATCTTAGTTGGGCGCCCGAGATGGCTTTCCACCAGCAGCGGGTTGGCGTAGCCGCCGAGGGTCATCGCGGTGGCATAGTACGTCGGGCGACCAGGGATGACGTTTTCGGGCTGACGAACGTAAGGGACGATGGGTTCGAGCGGAAGCTTGACGCATCCCGTCATGCCGGCCAGACCGAGCGATGCGCCCATGACTTTGAGGAATCCGCGGCGCGAGGCTTTGTCGAGCCATTCGGAAGCGCCCTTAGGAAATTCGCGGTGCAAGGCTTCCTGGAACGCGGGGCTGCCGGCGAGTTCTTCGAGAGAGCGCCAGTATTGCGGGCCAGCCTTGTCTTCCTGGGGTGACGCGGCATCATGCGCCGTGGCGGCGTCCATTTTTTCGCGGACGGCCGCGAGGTCCAGCTTCTTGCTGGGACAAACATCTTCGCGAGTCTTGATCTGGATCAATCCGCCGTTATTTTTTTCGTGGTTTGTCATGCGTACTTCAGGGGCTAAAGCCCGATCTCTTTTCTGCTTTCAACGCCCGGCTAAAGCTGGGCTCTTCCACAAAAACCGTATCCCAAGCGCGGCCAAAGCGGCGCCCTTTCAATCCCTTCTCATCTATGGCAGGTAGTGCAGCTGGTGATGTCGCTAACGCTATTCTGGCCATCAGACGTCTTTATTCTTCCGACGCGAACTTGATATTTGGTGATCAGGTAAGCACCCAGCGAATCCTGATCGGTGAAACTGCGGCCGTCCATGGCGACGGGGCTGCCCGTCGAGGGCGGCTGGTAGCGCATATTGAAAACCTGATCCCGAGGGCGAAGACTCTTGCCGGGATCGCGATGACAGCCGAGGCACCACTCCATCTGGAGCGAAGCCTGCTGATACATCAGCGGCATCTGGTCGACTGGACCGTGACAGGTATTGCAGCCGACGCCTTTAGTGACGTGAATGCTGTGATTGAAATAAACGAAGTCAGGAAGCTGGTTGACGCGCGTCCATTGCAGCGATTCGCCGGAACGGTAGCTGGCGCGCACGGGCTCGAGCAGCTTGGCATTGGTCCAGATCTGCGAATGACAGTTCATGCAGGTCTTGGTGGGCGGAATGCCGGCAAAGCTCGATGTCTCCACCGAAGTGTGGCAGTAACGGCAATCGATGCCAAGTCCAGTGACGTGATGTTGATGGCTGAAAGGCACCGGCTGAGGTTTGCGAACGCCCGCGTAGGTGATATACGGCGAGCCCTGGATCGCATACGCGACCCATACTAATGCGGCAACAACAAAAACTGCGCCAAAGATGGAGGCGCGAGACAACGCATTCGTGCTGCGATGAAAAATCTGCGACATTTCTTATGAGATCTGGCTTGAGAAGACCCGGCGGAGCATTGTTTTCTACCAGCGCCTGTTCGTGCGTCAGTTCTTGTTCTGAGTAGAAACCACCCACATGGTTCCCAGTGATCTGCGAAACTGGAAATTATAAATATTTCTTGCGGCTTTGTCCTGCGTTTTTGAAAATTTGCTAAAGAAAAAGTTGCGCAGTGAACATTACTTAAAAATTGTTGAGTTTTTCAACGTAACGTCCAAGTTAGGTGTCAGACTGCGATGCGCCCGCGAGCGGGCTAGCGCAAATTCATGACCAGCAACTTCGGTTCAGTCATTTCTTCGATGGCGTAGCGAAGTCCTTCGCGGCCGAGGCCGGAATCTTTCACCCCACCATAAGGCATGTGGTCGATACGAAAAGATGGAACGTCTCCGGCGATGACGCCTCCGACCTCGAGTTCCTCGTAAGCCTGGAAAAGCAGTTTCGCATCGCGCGTGAAGACGCCGGCCTGCATCCCGTAGGCCGTATTATTCACCTGACGCAGGGCCTGATCGAAGTCCCGATAAGGCTCGACGGTTACGACGGGGCCAAAGACTTCCTGGCAATTCACCTTCATGTCGGGCTTCGTGCCGGTCAGGACGGTAGGCTCAACGATGAGATCGTGGCGGCTGCCGCCACAGAGCAGGCGCGCTCCTGCCCGCACTGCTTCCTCGATCCAGGTGAGGGTGCGAACGACGTCGCTTTCGCGGATGAGCGGGCCAACATCGGTGGACGGATCCAGCGGATCGCCGGCCTTCAACATCTTCACACCTTCGACGAGAAGGTCGGTGAACTTTCCGTAGACGGAATGCTCCACGAGAATGCGCTGAACTGAGATGCAAGTCTGTCCAGCGTATCCGAAACCGCCGTTGATGCAACGTTCGGCGGCGTACGCAAGGTCGGCGTCACTGTGGACAATGACTGCCGCATTGCCTCCCAGTTCGAGAACGACTTTCTTTTTTCCGGCGCGGCGCTTGATGTCCCAACCGATGGGAACGCTACCGGTAAAGCTGATGAGCTTGATGCGATCGTCGGTAACCAGGAGCCCGGCGTCTTCGTTGGAGAGCGGCAGAACATTGAGACCGCCATCCGGCCATCCGGCCTGCTGCACACATTCCGCCAAAAGCAGCGAGCAGAGCGGCGTTTGCGGTGCCGGCTTCAGGACCATGGGGCAGCCGGCGGCAATCGCGGGAGCAACTTTGTGGGCGACGAGATTGATGGGGAAGTTAAATGGCGTGATGCCGGCGATGGGGCCGAGCGGAAAGCGGCGCACGATGCCCCAGCGGCCGGCGGTGAACTCCTGCCAATCCAGCGGAAGGAATTCGCCATAGATGCGGGTGCTTTCTTCAGCGGCAACGTTGAAAGTGAAGATGGCGCGCTCGACTTCGATGCGCGCGGCTTTGATGGGCTTGCCGGCTTCCTGCGCCAGGGTACGGGCAAACTCTTCTTTGCGCTCGGTCATGAACGCGGAAATCTGACGCAGAACGCGCTGACGTTCAAAGGCGGGCAGACGGCGAGTAGTTCCGAACGCTTTTACTGCGGCAGCGATGGCGGCTTCGGCGTGCTCTTTGCGTCCCTGCACGACCCGCGCGATGAGACTGCCGTCATACGGGGCGCGGATATCGACGAGGTCGCCGTCCTCTTGCCACCGGCCATCGACAAAAAAACCGTGTGTCGCAACAGGCGCGATCGTCAGCTCAGCCATGATTTTTCTTGCCCCCAGGGAAACGACTGACTTTCATTATAGGACTTTTGGATGCTGGCGTACCCAGAGAGGGTTGAGAAAAAACTGGACCATAGAGGACACAGTGAGACACAAAAATTGCTTATACAATGGCTCGCGGCTATGACGGACTTCACCACAATTTCCGAGATTGGACAGCGAGTGCGGCGGAGGGAGATCTCCCCGGTAGAAATCACGCGCGAGTCCCTGGCGCGAATCGAGGAGTCGAATCCCGCTTTGAATGCGTTCATTACTGTGATGACCGAGTCAGCGATGGCCGAGGCTCGGATGGCGGAGGCTGAGATCGCCCGTGGGGAATGGCGGGGACCGCTACATGGGATTCCAATAGCGCTGAAGGACCTGATCGATGTTGCGAGAGTACGTACGACTGCAGCCAGCGCTCTTCACGAGAAGCGAATTCCTGATGAGGATGCCGAGGTCGCGCGAAGCTTGCGCGAAGCCGGGGCGGTGATCGTCGGAAAGAATAATCTGCATGAATTTGCCTACGGAGGCAGCTCACTCGTCAGCCACTTTGGGGACGTGCACAATCCGTGGAATGTGGCCTGCATTGCGGGAGGATCGTCAGGCGGATCGGCAGCCGCGGTGACTGCGGGCCTGGCTTATGCGGCGATTGGGACCGACACGGCCGGTTCGATTCGCGAGCCCGCCGCACTTTGCGGATGTGTCGGGTTGAAGCCGACCTATGGCCGAGTTTCGTGCCGCGGAATAATTCCGCTTTCGCCGTCGCTCGATCATGTCGGACCTATTTCTAGAAGCGTGTCGGACGCGGCGATCGTGCTGCAGGCGATTGCGGGATACGATTCCAGAGACATCACTTCCGCCGATATGCCGGTTGCAGATTATGTGTCTGCGCTGAGAGAAGAAGCGAAATCACTGCGGGTGGGCGTGCCCAGGCATTACTTCTTTGAAGATCTTGACCCAGAGGTCGCCTCCGCCACGGAACACGCGCTGCACGGGATCGAAACCCTGGTTGCACAGGTAAAGGAGGTGGAGCTAGAAGTGCCGGTGGATCGTAGGCTGCAGGCGGCAGAATCGTATACTTATCACGCAGAAAATGTCGCAAAGCATTCTGAGTTATACCTGCCTGAGACCTTGCGACGCATTCGCTCAGGAGAAAAAGTGACGGCGGCGGAGTATATCCAGAGGCGTCGTGAGTTGGAGGAAGCCCGGCGGCAGATTCATCAAGTTTTCGCGGAAGTGGATGTGCTGGTCACGCCAACGACTCCGATTCCGGCTCCCGCCCTTGCTGAACTCAAAGCCAGCCCGGATGCGCTGCGGCCGGCTGAATTGAAGCTGCTACGGAACACGCGGCCTTTTAACGTATGGGGTCTGCCTGCGATTTCCATTCCTTGCGGATTTACACAAAGCGGACTGCCAATCGGATTACAGATCGCCGGCCCGCATTGGCGTGAGGATCTCGTTATCCGCCTGGCGCACGCATACGAGCAAGCAACGGCGTGGCATAAGCGGCAATGGCGCCCGACGAATCCCTGAAGGCCTGAGTGACCTCTTGCCGCCCCAAACGTCTAACCTAGCGGCGTACACTGGTGTGTAATCACTGAGTTGATCTCGAAACTGGCCTTTTCCGCGGAGTCCAAAATGAAACGAGTTGCTGCTCTTTCGGAGTTTGTTGTTGCCTGCCTTTTGCTCTTTGTACTGGTCCTTGCTGCTTCAGCGCAAAACACGGCGATTCAGGAAGTACACGGAATTGTAGTCTCCAGCATTGATCCGTCCGTTAGGCCCGGGGACGATTTTTATCACTTCGCAAACGGCAATTGGATCCGACACGCCAAGATTCCTCCGGATCGGGCTGCGATTGATGTGTGGACGAAGCTTGGGGACCTGAGTAATCAGCGGACGGCTGACCTGATCAAGGAACTCGCGGCATCGAATCCGCCGGCGGGATCAAACGCGCGCAAGGTGGCGGACCTTTTTAATTCATATATGAATGAGGCTGGGATCGAAGCAAAAGGTCTTGCACCGATTCGTCCGCATATGGACGCCATTGCTGCTATCCACGACAAGAAGGAATTGGCGCGTGTCCTGGGCGAGACGCTTCGCGCCGACGTGGACGCGCTGAACAATACGAACTTCTATACCCCCAATCTTTTTGGTCTCTGGGTTGCTCCGGGCTTCAACGACTCGGACCACTACACACCCTACCTGATGCAGGGCGGCATCCAGTTGCCGGATCGCGAGTATTACCTTTCGGATAGCGAAGCCATGCGCAAGCTGCGCGAACAGTATCAGACGCACGTTGCCGCGATGCTGAAGTTAGCGGGATTTTCCGATACCGAAGCGCGGGCGACTCGCATTATTGAACTGGAGACGGCCATTGCCAAAGTGCATCGCAGTCTGCCCGACAATGAAGACATTAAGAAAGCGAACAATACCTGGAGCCGAGCCGACTTCACGATGAAAGCGCCTGGACTCGATTGGGATGAATATTTCCACGGGGCAGGCATGAGCCACGTCGCCAGTTTCATCGTGTGGCAACCGGAGGCCTTCACTGGAGAGTCGGCACTGGTGGCTTCGACTCCACTGGAAACCTGGAAAGACCTGCTGGCCTTTCATCTGGTTGAAGCATACGGAGGAGTACTTCCAAAAGCGTTGGCGGACGAACGTTTCGCGTTTTTCGGCAAAGAGCTATCAGGAACGGAGCAACCGCTTCCGCGCTGGCAGCGGGCCGTGTTCACCGTAGATCAGTATCTTGGCGACGCGGTCGGGCAGGTTTACGCGCAAAAGTATTTCCCCCCTGAAGCGAAGAAGAAAGCACAGGAGATGGTAGCGCAGCTGATCGACGCGTTTCGCAAAAGAATCGAAGCGCTGACCTGGATGAATCCGTCAACCAAGGCGGAGGCGGAAGCAAAACTTGGCACGCTGTATGTCGGCGTTGGATATCCCGAGACCTGGCACGATTACTCGAATTACGAAGTGAAGCCCGACGATATTTTTGGAAACGTATGGCGAGGGCGGTTATCGGAGTATCAGAGGCAGGTCGCGCGACTGGGAAAGTCGGTGGATCGCAAAGAATGGTCGATGACGCCGCAGACGGTCAACGCGGTGAATTTGCCGCTGCAGAATGCGTTGAATTTTCCGGCGGCGATTTTGCAGCCTCCGTTCTATGATGCCAAGGCGCCAGCCGCCACCAACTATGGCGCTATCGGCTCGGTGATCGGCCATGAGATCAGCCACACGTTTGATACGGAGGGCAGCGCGTTCGATTCGAAGGGCCGCGTGCGGGATTGGTGGACACCGGAGGATCTGAAGCACTTTGAGGCCGCTACCGCACAATTGGCAGCGCAGTACGACGCTTACAAGCCGTTTCCGGATCTGGCGATCAACGGCAAACAAACGCTGGCCGAAAATATCGCTGACGTAGCCGGACTTTCCGCGGCATGGGACGGGTACAAGGCTTCCGGACAAGTCGCCCCTACTGTCGACGGCTACACCAGCGACCAGCAGTTCTTTATCGCCTTCGGCCAGAACTGGGGAGAGAAGTCGCGCGAGGCGGCATTGCGTCAGCAGGTGATGACTGACGAACATTCTCCGGGGGAGTACCGCGCCGACACCGCACGCAACATCGATGCGTGGTATAGCGCCTTCGACGTGAAGCCGGGAGAGACGCTGTATCTGGCGCCGGGGGAGCGAGTAAGAATCTGGTGAGGTAAACATTCAGACTTCAGGTGATGAGTTTCAGATCCGATACAAGCTTTAAGACGTTGACGCGTTAATTGGCCGCGGCCAGCAGTCCGCCTACATCGTTCAAGAGTTTCTCGGCAGCCTCGCCGGGATCCTGGCCGGCGAAGTTCTCGTCCAGCGTTAGTATCTGCACGTCCGGAACAATTTCCTGGAAGGCCTGCCGGATCGGTTTGCCACGAACAATCTGCATACGCGCAGACGCAACGACCAGTTTTGCTTTTGTGGCTTTCAGCAGGATGGGCGCATCTTCAATCGTAGTCGTCGTGAGCGCATTGAATCCGGCCGCACAAAGAATTTCCCGCAAAAACGTACACACATCGAGAGAGGGATAAACGCAGATCATGCGCGGGCGCGCGTCGCCGGTCTTGCCTCGCGAATACCGCGAGCCGAGATAAGCAGCCGTGATTGCCTCTTCCATGCAATCGTAGATCTCGAATTGTGACAATAGATGGGTGAGTTCGAGGACCTTACGGGTCTTCGGAGTCACCCCGCAAAGCTTGAGGTCGCCGCCTTTATCCCTTGCGGCCTTGAGCAGGCGCATCATAGCGCCGAGGCCGCTGCTGTCGATGAACTCGACTTTCTCCAACTGGAGTACGACGTCGCCGTATTTTTCGACCGCATCCTGCACCTGGGAATGCAAAGTGAAAACTTCGTTGCCGCCGATGATGCGCCCAGAACATTGAACAACGAAGACCTCACCGATGGGACGACTTTCCAGACGAAGCTGCATCGTGCCTCCGCAAATTGGCGGGAATGTTACGTCACCCGAGTAGGCAAGTCAACGAATTTCGATGGGTTAGCACTTGCGAGCTACATTGTGAAGTTAACTTCTGATGTTGAGCACAGATGGTATGGGAACTCTTGATATCTACCCGATTCCATGGGTTGCGCCTACATTGGCTTCGTCCCAGCCAGACCATGACAGAGTCAGACCGAGCCAGGTGAGGAAATCCCACGCGTTCTTCGCGTCCTGACTGGCCAAGATCGAAGCAAGACCCAGCTTACTTCTCTCTTGAGGGCGATGTGTCATTCAAAATCACAGCAGTGTGTGTACTTATGTTGTCGTTTGTCGCATGTGGCTCCAACCCCAATCCCTCGAGTTTGAACTCGACACCGGATCCAATTTCAAATCCGAATCCAACGCCAACTCCCGGCCCAGCACCGAGTCCGACTCCAACTCCGGGGAGCCCAACGTTGACACCGACCACGACTCTCGCCGCGCAGACCGCGAACAACAGCAGTGCGTCGAACAATTTCGCCAGCCAGTCTAACGGCAATCTGGGCGAAAACAATGTCAGCAAGATGAACATCCATTCGCTTCTATATTCGGGAAATACGACCAAGATTCTCGCGCATTACCTGCTTTGGTTCGGGCAGGGTGGCCACATGGATGTTGGGTACAACTCGAACGATGCGTTACAAGTGCAGCGGCAGATTGAAGACATGATCAGCCGCGGCATCGACGGTGTAATCGTCGACTGGTATGGACCTAACAACGCGATCGATCAGGCCACACTCTTGGTCATGCACGAAGCGGAGAAGCATGCGGGCTTCTCATTCGCAATCATGATCGACGCCGGTGCTGTTGGAGCCAATGGCTGTGACAATTGCTCAGCGCAACAGGTTGTGATCAATCTGATGCAGTATGTCGAGCAGAATTACTTTCCTTCGAGTGCATACCTGAACGATCAACGGACAGCCGGTCGTGACAAACTTCAACATCGATTACGCGTTCAACATCGATTGGGCAAGCGTCAGCAGCGCACTAAAGATTCCTCCGCGATTTATTTTTCAAGACAACGTAGGATTCGGCCATGCCATGAGCGATGGCAGTTATTCGTGGGTAATGCCGGGGACGAACGACTACGGACTGGGTTATCTCTCGAGTTTTTATTCCACAGGTCTGAGCTTCGGCGGCAAAGAGACGGTGGGCGCGACATACAAGGGATTCAACGACTCGCTGGCGCCTTGGGGTTCGCATCGCGTAATGAATCAGCAATGTGGCCAGACATGGCTGAGAACGTTCTCGCAGCTCAATTCGATGTACAGTCAGGGAACGCAGCTGCCTTACCTGCAATTGGTCACGTGGAACGACTATGAAGAAGGTACGGAGATTGAGAGCGGCATCGACAACTGTTTCTCGTTGCAGGCTTCGGTTTCGGGAAACACGTTGCAATGGCAGATCAACGGCGATGAGAGCACAGTCGATCATTACAGCATCTACGCCAGCACAGACGGGCGGAATTTGGCGAAGCTGACCGACACGCAAATTGGAACCTACTCAGCGGATTTATGCAGTTTGTCTCTTCCGCCTGGCAACTATCATCTATTCGTGCAAGCCGTTGGCAAGCCTTCGATGGCGAACCGCATGCCGGGGCCGGTCAGCTATAGCGCGAGTTGCAGCGGGCAATAGGAAAGGGTTGGAGAGGATCGTGGAATGCGGGATGCTCTCGAAAGTCTCCAGTGCTTTTAAGAGCTTGCGCGCGACTTAATCGACCGTGCGTACATCGTCCGGCAGGGTCAAAATAAACTTGCAACTGCCGGTCGCGACCGAGCAGGAGACAGTGCCGCGGCGTAGCACCTTCACTGGCGTGTCGTCAGGAAAGGTAAGGTGATAGTCCGCGGTGCGAAGCGCATCGGTATAGGACTTCAGCTTCTCGTCGCCGCTGACAAATTTCACCGCATCTACCTTCGCCACTTCGCCGGCGCCATCACTCAGAAGGATAAAGAAATCGGCATTGCCGTTTTGCGTGGCCTTGCCTAAATCAACGGTTCTGAGGCGTTCGAGTTCTTCTTTATAGTGCGAGACAGCGGCGTCAGCTTTCGTGTCGCCACCCGCAAGTGATGCCAATCGCTCTCGAGTTTCTGGAATCGGGCGGAGGCCATTCATCGACAGAGCATAGGTGCGGAGTGCGCGATCTTTTTCTCCGCGCTTCTCATAAATCTGGCCAAGATGATCGCCGACTTCGCCGTGATGTCCGAGGGACCAAGCCGCGGCTACATATTTCTCGGCCTTATCCAGGTTGCCCTCGCTGAACTCCACCCAGCCGAGAGTATCCCAATAGGCAATGAGCGACGGCACGAGAGGCAGATCTTTCTGTGTAAGGCGATCGAGCGAAACGTTGCGTAACGCCGCCGCCGTTGCCGATACTGCCGACTCGGCATATTGCTGCGCGCGATCGAGATGAGTCTTCCTCAACGAGAGCTGGTAAGCGATGTTGTTCCAAACCAGCGGCGTGGCATTGAGTTCCACGGCGTGATCGAAAGTGGCAAGCGCCTTCTGATCCTCACCTAAATTCAGATAGGCATCCCCGAGCGTGACCTGTATTTCGGCGTTATCGGGATTCAGGGAAGCAGCTTTCTCCAGTTCGGGGACAGCCAGTTCATACTTGTGCCACTCCGCGTACATGGCACCCAGGTTGCTATGGGCGAACTTGTCGAGCGGGTTATTTTCCAGTTGCTTGTTGAATGCCTTGACCGCCTCATCGTATTTGCGCTCTTGCCAATACACGCGGCCGAGATTGTTGTAGGCAAACTCGTCGTAAGGATTGACTTCGATCTGCTTCTGGAAGGCAGCAATGGCCAGATCGTTCTCGCGCGTTTGCAGGTAGATGAGTCCCAGGTTGTTCCAGGCGAACTTGTTTTTAGGATCGACTTCCGTAGCACGCTTTAGCAATGCTTCGGCGACTTGCAGGTTCCCCGCATCGGCAGCCGCACGGGCACTCTCAAGCAGGTCGTCGGCCTTCATGTCCGCGGGTGGGACGATGCCTCCGGCAGAGGCATTCTCGACCGCCAACGTCTGCCCAAGATCGGCGCCGACAGCCCGACGAAAGGATTCATAATCCTCGACGCGTGCCATAGGAAGTTCGTCCTGATGCAGCGTCAGCTTGCGGCCCCCAGTGAATATGCCGTTCGCGATCTGGTACGACGCGTCATATTCTGCGTAGTCACGCTTCATCGAAAAAGCGAGGGGAGCGCTGGCAGAATATTTCGCTGGAAGCTCCAGCTTGATCTTGTATGAATATTCACCCTTTGGACCCAGCTTGATGGGATCGGCATCGGGATCCGTGTCATCGGTATCGACCTCGGGAAGGCTGAACTGCACGAGCGGAAGAACGATCTGAGTCTTCTTCTTCGACCAGTCCAGGAAATTCGGCTTCGAAACGTCATAGGAAAGCGTGAATGGCTCTCTGGTCGCGGCGGGATCACTGACGATCAAGTGAGAGACGTCGCCCCCGAGTCCGGAATTGATGTTCTCCACGACACGCTGCCAGTTGGCCTGCGGCACGCGCCGGAACACGGAGCGCAGCAAAAGCTCTTCGTCCCCGCGGAACTCGTACGCAACGTGCGCCTCGAGTTTGCCAATTTCGTTGATTTTCCCGGTAATCTCGGAGCCCTCGTAATCGGGCATCGGTGTATCGGCAGGAGTGGTTTCGAGATGCGGCGGCGGAGCATTGGCGAGATCCGCCGGAGGAATCACGAGCGCCTGCTTGTTGCGCAGCGTATAGGCCAGCAGCCGGAAGGGCGCGACTTCCGCGGTCGCATCCATCCAGACTTCCTGACCGTCCAGGGGCAGCATGGTGATGACGTGGTCAAACTGCGAGGGCGATGGAACATCCGGATCAAGTTTGCGGGACGAATTAATCAGGACGGAATACGCGTGCAGACCCTCCGCCTGAAGCAGAGATGCCAGCAAAGTGTGCTTGTCTTTGCAGTCGCCATACTGATCGTGAAGCACGTCGGAAGCCGCATGGGGCTGATATCGGCCGACACCTAGCGAAAGGCTGACATAGCGGAAATTCTTCGCGACAAAATCGTAAAGCGCCTCGGTCTTCGCGATATTGCTGTTCAGCCCGTGGGTGAGCTCCTGCGCTTTGGCCCGAACGTCGGCCGTGGGGGCGCGCCGATCTTTCTCAAGGCTGGCATACCACCGACCGATCTGTTCCCAGGTTTCAAACGTGGTCAGTTGAATGTCGGGACGGTCATCATCGGCGTGATGCTTTTTCTTTTTCTTGTCGCCGTCCTTGTCGTCCTTGTCATCATCTTCCCTTACGAGATGCGAGTGCGCCCAGTGATAGACGCGGCGGCCGTTCTCTTCCGTAATTTTCGGATCCATGCCCGGCTTGCATTTCAGCTTGAGGGTGCGCCCGGCGGGCACGTCGACGTCGAGGGTCTCGTCAAGATTGATGTTGTTTTTGTCAAAATCGTATTCCGCCCAGAATTGTCCGGCCGCCAGCGGCGTATGGATCACCGTGACCATGTCGTATTCCAGAATCTCACCGGGGCGCAGGCCGGGTACGGTGATGTGCTTCTGGCGGTAATCGGTATAGACCGGCGCTTCGCGCTCGATGGGTGCGCTCAGGTCTTGCACGGCATCGTCGCCGGCCGTCACGACGGTACCGTCTTCTTTGCGCACGCGGACATAAGGAATTTCGACACGCTCGTTGGCGGAGTTATAGCCCTCCTGCAGTTGTCCCCACTGCTGCACGCCGGCTTCGCTCTGTACGCGGATGCGAGCAATCGTCTCTTTGCGGCCCGTGCCATCGGCCTCGAAGCGATAACGCGAATGCATCTGCTCGATGACAAACGATTCTTTGGAATAGTCGTTGGCGGGCTTCGGTGACGTTGTGCCAGCCGGCACCCCGGCAGACTTGTCCCCGCTCTTGGTGGATTGGGGCACGTTACCGGATTGTTCCGGCGTGGGCGTGGATTGCTGAGCAGTGGCGGCGGCCGCCAGCAGGCAGCAGAACATCCAGGAAAGCAGAAAGCGATTGGGCATAAGTGGGATCAACCTATTATCCCATGCAGTTGGGATGCAGAAGAACGACCGGAGCAAGGCAGGCTTACATTGGGCAGGCATAGGTTCCATGGATCTTGCCTCGTCGGTTCGAACCGGCTCTTTCGAGAGCGATCTGGCTGTTTTCTTATTATGCAATTTTATTTGCCTATAAATCCTGTGATTTCAATCACACTTTTCTGTTTAGCGATTGGAAAAGCGGGAGTAAAATCGCGCTCAGATGGTCCTGTCCGCCGAGACGCGGGCAGGCGTGACGCATAACGTACAGTGCGCCACGATCTTTCCGCTGGAGGTTTCGCATGGAAGATCGGGCCCCCGTCGTCTCTCCTACCGAGCAGTCGTCCACCACAACTACTTCGATCAAACAGCATGAAGGCCGCGGTGCATGGGTTCTGACCGCATACGGCATTTCGGGCTTGGCGTTGTTCGGAGTTCTCGCCTACTTCTTCTCGGACTTCATCTCCCACTAGTCCCAGGGATGCAGCCACGAACGGGCGCGCGCGTCCGTGGAAGAAGGTGAAGTGTAGGCACTCGAACTGCGGGCTTGGCAGCGCAGTCCGAAACGGTCCGATTGAACGTGCTACAATGAGCGGCCTTAGGGTAGTTGCCTTCGGCGCTCAGTCGTTCATCCCACGCAAACTGCAGAATAGACGGAAAGAAGCTGTGCCCAAAAACCCTACATCCAGTCCGACGCCGGTCACCTACGCAGATGCCGGGGTGGACATCAGCCGCGCCAATCGCACGAAACAACGCATCAAGTACCTCGCCCATAAGACATTTACCAAGGGAGTGTTGAGCGAAATTGGCGGCTTTGGCGGACTATTCGCCGTTGATCGGATAAAGTACGCGGATCCGGTGCTGGTTTCGAGCGTCGACGGGGTCGGCACAAAGCTGAAGATTGCCTTTGAAATGGACCTGCACTCCACCGTGGGCGCAGACCTGGTAAACCATTGCGTGAACGATATTGCTGTCCAAGGCGCAGCGCCGCTGTTCTTTATGGATTATCTGGCGACGGGCACGCTGGATCCGGCAGTCGCCGAAAAAGTGGTGGAAGGGATCGCGGATGCCTGCAAGCACAATGGCTGCGCACTGATTGGCGGCGAGACGGCCGAGATGCCGGGCTTCTATCCCGATGGCGAATATGATCTTGCGGGATTCATTGTTGGCGTGGTGGATCGGGAGAAGATTATTACCGGCAAAGACGTGCAGATCGGCGACATCATTCTCGGGCTGCCTTCCAATGGACTGCACACCAACGGCTACTCACTCGCCCGGAAGCTGTTATTTGAAGTCGCGCATTACTCGCCCGAAACCTACGTCAACGAGATCAAGAACAAAGTTGGAAACGAGTTGATGCGGACGCACAAGAGTTACTGGCCGGTTTTGCGGAAGTTGATTGACGGACAGTGCGTTGGCGCACTGGCGCATATCACCGGAGGGGGCATTACAGAGAACTTGCCGCGCGTGCTTCCGCGCGGCACGGCAGCGGTCATCGAGTTGGGTTCGTGGCCCGTTCTCCCTATCTTTGAGCACTTGCAGCAGTTAGGGAATGTCCCGCAGGATGAAATGCTTCGCACCTTCAACATGGGACTGGGCATGCTGCTGGTTGTTCCTTCGGCAAAGTTCAAGAAGGCACAATCGGTGCTCGAGCGTGTCGGCGAAAAGGCTTACACCATTGGACGGATCGTAAAAGGCGAGCGCAAGGTCACCTACAGTTAAGACATTTACTTTAGGCCTCCCTGTCGATTTTCACACACTTTTAACATTGCCCTGCTTAAACGCTCATCCTAGAGGTGATCTGAGGAGGAGTGTGCCTTATGTTTTCTTTTCGAAAGTCTCGAGCAGCATCGCTCGCCGTCGTCTTCGCCACAGCCCTAACACTCGCCTGCAACTCGTCGAAAAACCAAACAGCTCAAAACAACCAGATCATCGGCGCCGGATCAACCTTTATCAATCCGATCATGACGCACTGGATTTCGGATTTTCAAAGCAGCCATCCCGGCGTGCAGATCAACTACCAGTCGATTGGCAGCGGAGGAGGAATTCAGCAACTGAAGCAAGGGTTGGTGGATTTCGGTGCCAGCGACGCCGCTCTCGATGACCAGAAACTGAAAGAGATGCCCGCGTTGGTGCAAATACCGGAGAGTGCCGGACCGGTGTGCATCACCTACAACCTTCCTGAGCTGAAGAAACCATTGAAATTGAGCGCAGCCACGCTCGCGGGAATCTATCTTGGAACAATCAAGTCATGGCAGGATCCCGCGGTGAAAAAGGATAACGCGGGCATGAGTTTGCCCAATCATGCGGTCGCGGTGACACATCGCTCCGATGGCAGCGGAACAACAAATATTTTCACGACCTACCTCGCGAAGGTTAGCCCTGAGTGGGAGAAGAAGGCCGGTCAGGGGATTTCGGTGAGTTGGCCGGTTGGCATCGGTGGGAAAGGAAGCGAAGGAGTCACCGGGTTGGTAAAACAGACGCCGGGAGCAATCGGCTATGTCGAGTTGTCGTACGCGAAAGAGAATAATCTGCCGGTCGCGCTAATCCGGAATCAGGCCGGAAATTGGGTCGAACCGAGCGCCGAATCGACAACCGCGGCCATCGAAGCATCCAATGCCGAATTGGCGAAGGATGTTAGAACCCCCATCGTAGATCCGCCCGCTTCAAAAGACGCTTACCCGATCTCTGGCCTGACTTTTTTGCTGGTGCCCAAACAAGGGAAGAGCCCGGAAAGAGAGCAGATGGTGAAGGAGTTCATCCAATTCATCATCACGCAAGGACAGAACTCAGCGGAAAGCTTGCAGTATGCCAAACTGCCACAGAGTTTGGAGCAGCAGGATCAGAAGTTGTTGGGCGAGATCGGAGGCGGACAGCAGACGTCCAGCAATCAACCGCCAGCGCGCTAGCGAGAGTAATCCGAGGGCGCTGTTCACCTTGCTAGCTTCGTTCAGACAAATCGCGGATGGTCCGGAGCATCTTCTGTTCCATCACAAAGTGGGCAGGCTCCCAAAAGAGTCTGCCCAGCAAACGTGAGGCGAGTGTTGGCGGATCGCCACCGCGCAGACGGGCCAAAAGGCGCGTCTGTCCGTCGGATGAAGGTTCGAGTGTGAATGTCCACATACCCTCGTGAGCCCGGCCGCCCGATTGCAGGCTCTCCCAGTCGTTTAGGCTGACCATGGAAAATGCGCGCTCGGGGTCAACGATTGCGGCAATCATTCTTCCCTGTCCCCCAAAACGTTTGGGATTGCAGAACCAAACGGTTTCTCCCTTGGCGCGAGGCTTCCAGTCGGGTACAACATGTTCAACCTTGGGCATGTCGCAGCCGAATCCATTCTCCAAAAAGGTATAGCTGTAGAATCCGCTGCGATCTTGCCCGATCTGCATGATCCACGGCCACACCTTTTCCGGGGAAGCGTGGATGGTGATGGCATGCGTGGCTTCAGCTGTATAGACAGGAAACAAATCGTCTGCCGGAAGTGTGGCATGAGCCTCGGCCTCGGTCGTCCCCCAATGAAGGCACCAGCTGCGCAGGCCCAGATGGTAGCCAAGTCCGGCGACAATGAGAACTGCAAGAATCGTGTAGGCGCCGCGCAATGTCCATTTCTTCATGGAGGAACCTCGGCGTGAATATAGCGCGAACAACGACTGGAGGTCTGTGACACTGGATACAGTGAGGTGCACTGGCAGAACGATTCGTATCAAGGCTTTATCCGCAAACTCCGGAACCGAACCGTGGATTATGATGAGAGCCTGACAGTTCAGAGCTGAGGGCTGAAAGCCTCCCATGAAATCTATAGGAATTCTTCTCTCCGGCCGGGGATCAAACTTCATTGCCATCGCAGACAGCATTGATGCGGCACGCATTCCCGACGCGCGCATTGCAGTTGTTATTTCGAACAAGGCCGACGCGCCGGGAATTGCGACTGCGCGACAACGTGGGCTGACGGCTCTGGTGATTCCATCCAAGGGACACACGCGCGACGAGCATGATCGCGAAGTGGTCGCCGCACTGAAACAGCACGGGGTAGATCTAATCTGCCTCGCCGGATACATGCGGCTGCTGTCCCCGTGGTTCGTGCGTCAGTTTCCCCATCAGATTCTGAATATTCATCCCTCACTGCTGCCAGCATTTCCTGGGCTTGAAGCACAGGAACAGGCCTTCGCGTACGGCGTGAAGGTCTCTGGGTGCACGGTGCATTTTGTCGATGAGGAACTCGACCACGGCGCCATCATCGTGCAAAAAACGGTAGCGGTTCTCGATAGCGACGACGAACATACCCTGGCGGCGCGGATCCTGGAGCAAGAGCACATTGCTTACACGGAAGCGATCAAGGTGGTCCTAAACGGGAATTTCAAGATCGTCGGCAGGCGACTTGTGATGGATGTCACATCATCCCGCTAGCCTCTCCAATAACATTTCAGATTGCAGATTTTAGATTTCAGATTTTTTATGACTGCAACCTCCATGCTGATCTTCTGAAAAACCGCACGAAGATCTTTGCACTGCAGGTCATTCGGCTTTGCAGAGCCTTGCCCCGTTGCCCGGAAGGAATGATTATCGCGCGCCAATTGCTTCGATCAGCCACATCTGTGGGCGCGAATTATCGTGCAGTATGCCGAGCTCGCTCTTCTCCGGACTTCGTCTCCAAGCTCGGGATTGTTCTGGAAGAGGCGGACGAAACACTGTTCTGGCTGGAACTTTTGGTAGAAAGCGGCGTAACGAACTCTGAGAAGGCCGCTCCTTTAATGGGGGAAGCCAACGAGCTAGTTTCCATCTTTGTGGCTTCACTGCGGACGGCAAAGGGTCTGAAATCTGACTTCTGAAATCTGCAATCGCTCCCAATATAATGAACCGGTGTCCAACTTCGCTCCGGTAGACGAACAACTCACGTATCTAAAGAAGGGCGCGGCGGAGATCATCCGCGAAGCCGATCTACGCGCCAAACTCGAGAAATCGCGCGCTACGGGCAAACCGCTGCGCGTGAAACTCGGGATGGATCCGACCGCTCCCGACCTGCACCTTGGCCATACGGTCGTTCTCCGCAAGCTGAAGCACTTCCAGGATCTCGGGCATACGGCAATCTTCCTGATTGGCGATTTCACCGGAATGATTGGTGATCCGACAGGACGCTCGGCGACGCGGCCTCCGCTGAGCCGCGAGCAGGTCGAGCAGAACGCCGAAACCTACAAGACGCAGGTGTTCAAGATTCTCGATCCGAAGAAAACCGTGATTGATTTCAACCGCCGCTGGATGGGCGCGTTTACGTCGGATGATTTTGTGCGGCTGATGGCGAAGTACACGGTGTCGCAACTGCTCGAGCGCGAGGACTTTCATAAGCGCTTTCAGGAAGAGAAACCCATCTCGGTGCACGAACTGCTTTATCCGCTGGTGCAAGGATATGACTCTGTCGCCCTTGAGGCGGACGTAGAACTGGGCGGCACCGATCAGAAATTCAATTTGCTGGTTGGGCGCGAGTTGCAGCGCTCGTACGGGCAAGAGTCGCAGGTGGTGCTGACCACGCCGATTCTGGAAGGGCTCGACGGCGTGCAGAAGATGTCGAAGTCGCTGGGCAATGCGATCGGCATTCACGAGCCACCGCTGGAGATGTACGGCAAGATCATGAGCATCTCCGATGAGATGATGTGGCGCTATTTCGAACTGCTGACCGACGTGCAGGTTGCCGAAATCGAGAAAATGAAGCGCGAGGCACATCCGATGCAGACAAAGAAGGATCTGGCGCGGAGGATTGTGGCCGACTTTCATTCGGCGGAAGCAGCGACGAAGGCAGGTGAGGATTGGGCGAAGCAGTTTCAGAAAGATCAGGTGCCGGAAGACGCAGAGGAAGTCTGCATAAGAGTTGCAGCGATCCAAATCGTGGATGCTCTTCCCAATGCTGGTGAAGGCGGCGCTGCTCAGCGCGTAACCTCCAATGTTTCAGATCCAATTGTTCTTCGGGTTGACAAACTTCTGCGCGAAGCTGGGCTTGTCTCTTCCACTACCGAGGCCGGTCGTAAGATTAAAGAGAGGGCCGTCCATATTAATGGACACGTAATCGTCGGACTTGCAATCTCGTGTAGCCTAGCCGAGCCCTTGACCGTTCGCGTGGGCAAGAAAATCAAGAGGATCATCCTTACACACTAGGATCTAGGCCATTTGGGTTTTGATAGCAACATGTGGGGGCGACCGGGAGCAGATGTCCCCACACAAGTCGTTTCGCACGACAGAATTCTTCATACTTCCGCAGTTTCTGCTACTCTCATCCGCGCACGATGCGCGCGGCGGCTATTCTCGGGCTGGGATGCTCCCCGAAGTCCCTGGCACCCTTTCAGACTGACAAGGCTATCGAATGGCAACTCGGCATGCCTGCAGACAACGATCAGGCTGAAATCATCGTGATATTCGGCGGCGACGGCACTATTCATCGCCATCTCGGTCAACTCGTGAAACTAGCATTGCCTGTGCTCGTCGTGCCGACGGGAAGCGGAAATGATTTCGCGCGGGCGCTTGACTTGCGGAGCGTTCGGGACTCGTTGACCGCCTGGAAACACTTTCGAGAGGGGAAAAGGAACGTCCGCCAGATTGATCTTGGAGTAATTTCCGCTTTCGGCAATGCGGCCGACCCTTCGGCTGTCGCTCAAGGCCGGCCCGCACCCCAGGAGTTTCAATACTTCTGCTGCGTCGCCGGCGTGGGAGTCGACTGCGAGGTGGCGCGTAAAGCCAATCGGCTGCCGCGCTGGCTGCGAGGAAGCGGCGGCTATGTGCTGAGCCTGGCGCCGACTATTTTCACCTTTACTCCTTTTCTCATGAAGATTTTTACTCCCGCCCCAGTTTCTTCCACCGAGAACTGGAACATCCGCTCGAATCGCCTGACCCTTCTGGCCGCTTTTGCCAATACGTCTACGTTTGGTGATGGAATGAGAATCGCTCCCGAGGCGAAGATGGACGACGGACTCCTCGATGTCTGTGTGGTCGGCGGCGTCAATCCGTTCAAGTTCTTCTGCATGTTTCCGACCGTTTACAGCGGAAAGCACTTGAGCATCCGCGAAGTCGAATACTTCCATTCGCCCCGAGTTCGTGTGGAGACCGAACATCCGCTCGATGTTTATGCCGACGGGGAGTACGTCTGCCGAACTCCCGTAGAAATCAGAATTCAGCCTGCGGCCCTGAAAGTCATCACTGGAAATTGTTGATTCTCAACTCGGCCCGACTCAAGTCGGCTTCGCCTTCGCTGCACTGCCGAAGGCGTCTGGGAAAGTGCCGCTTCACCGATTCCAACCGCGTCTTTCGTTTTCCGAAAGCGAGGCTGGCGCTGGAAACCATTTATAATCAGTGGCTCGGTATACTGTCGCAATTTCCCACTGTAAGGACATACTTTGCTCGACTTCTTAGGCGATTTACGACGCACTCATATGTGCGGAACACTTGCGCGCATCTGACGCCGGCAAGAAAGCCGTGCTCATGGGATGGGTGAACAAGCGCCGCGATCATGGCAATCTGCTCTTCATCGATCTGCGGGACCGCACGGGTGTGACCCAGATCGTCTTCAATGTCGAGACCGACGCCCTGATTCACGACAAGGCTGGATCGCTGCGCAATGAGTACGTCATTGCCGTGACCGGCACGGTAAAGCTGCGTGACGCCAACACGGTGAATCCGAACATGCCCACCGGAGAAGTCGAACTGGTGGCGCAGGAATTGCGCATTCTGAATGAATCGAAGCTCCCGCCCTTCTTGCCGTCGGATGCAGCCCTGACCAATGAAGAGACGCGGTTGAAGTACCGCTATATCGACCTTCGTCGCGATGCCATGCAGTTCAATATCGAGACGCGGCACAAGGTGGCCAAGGCGATTCGCGACTATCTCTCGTCGCAGGGCTTCTTTGAGATCGAAACGCCGTTCATGACGCGGTCGACACCTGAAGGTGCGCGCGACTACCTTGTCCCGAGCCGTGTGCAGCCGGGGACGTTTTACGCCCTGCCGCAGTCTCCGCAGATGTTTAAGCAGATCCTGATGATCTCTGGATTTGACCGGTATTTCCAGATTGTGCGCTGCTTCCGCGATGAGGATTTGCGCGCCGACCGCCAGCCGGAGTTCACGCAGATCGATTTGGAGATGACCTATCCCCAACCGGAAAGCGTTTGGGAGGTAGTGGAAGGATTCTTGAAAGCGGCCTTTCATGCGGCCGGGGAGGACATCGAGACCTCGTTCCCGCGCATGGATTACGACGAGGCCATCCGGCTGTATGGGATCGACAAGCCCGACCTGCGCATACCTCCGTTTACCGACGTAAGGGATTGTTTCTCAGCAGAGAACCTGCAGGAACTGGCCATCAATCCGAACTTGCCGGTGATTGCGATTCGCACGCCCAACGTTGGGGAGTTGTCGCGCAAGGAGCGCGACGACATCAAGCCCATGTTCCACTCCAAGGGTGGCGCAAGAGTGTACGAGGACTTCAAGCGCATCGGGAATAAGTACGCCGAGGCCGCGGCGGCGATCACAAAAAAGTGCGGAGCCGAGGAGAAAGATCTGATCGTGCTCGTCGCAGGATCCGCGCAAACCGGCCCGCAAACGGCAATGCCTTCGCATCGCAAAGTTACGCCTGCCGAGCTGTCGATTTATGCTTCTGCCGGATTGCTGCGGCTGGCGCTGGCGCAGAAATATGCCGACCGGCATGGCATTTTCAAAAAGACGGGTGATCCGGCAAAGGACTACCGGTTCCTGTGGGTCACAAATTTCCCCATGTTCGAGTGGGACGAGGGCGAGAAGCAGTGGATGGCGGCGCACCATCCGTTTACCTCGCCGCACGAGCAGGACATGGGTTTGCTCGAGCAGGGGGTAGATTCAGTGAATGATCCGCAGTCGACGCTGAGCGCCGTGCGGGCGCTCGCGTACGACGTGGTGCTGAATGGCACCGAGCTAGGGTCGGGATCAATCCGTATTCACCGGCAGGATATTCAGGCCAAGATTTTCAAAGCTCTGGGCATGACCGATGAAGAGGCGAAGAAGCGCTTCGGATTCTTTCTCGAGGCGCTGGAATATGGCACGCCTCCGCATGGTGGAATTGCGCTCGGACTGGACCGAATAGTCATGATTCTGGCCGGGGCCGAAAGTCTGCGCGAGGTCATTCCCTTTCCGAAGACCGCGCGGGCGGTGGACTTGATGGTGGACGCACCGACGCCAGTAGACGAGCGCCAGCTAAAGGATTTGGGGATTTCGATCAAGAAGTGAGGGGCAGGAAGGTCAATGAGCGAAATGGCCTGCCTTCGACAGTTAGAATGATTGCGGCCAGTGTTATGCGTATTATATTGTTGCTCCCGGCTGTGGGCTTGCTAACGCTTTGTGCAGCGGCACAGCGCGAGGGATCCATCGGCGGCACAATTTACGATCACAACGGCGTTCCCGTCACAGGCGCGCACGTTTCGGCTGAGGTAATGCGCGGCGATAAAGTACTCACCTTTCTGACCACCAAGGCGAATGATCATGGCCGATTCCTGTTCTCCCATTTGAAACTTGGCGAATATCGCATTTCAGCAGACAAGCAAGAGGCTGGATACCTCTCCACTGCCCCAGACATATTTACCTGCAAGCCGCCTCTGACAATTACACTCAGCGAAGAATATCCCAGCGCCGATACATCTCTGCGCTTCATGCCCAAAGGGGCCACAATCTCTGGATGGGTGAAAGACGTCAAGACATCTGAGGCAATTCCCGCGCACCTGAGTCTTGCTCCGATTTCGGAGTGCGGCTGGTCAACCACCGGGACGGCTGGTAAATATAAGTTTGAACTTCTGGTTCCTTCCGATACGCCGATCACGTTTGGGGCATGCTCCGAAGGCTACAATCCTTGGACGCCTCTTGCACTCAACCTGCGTCCGGGATCGAAATTTGAGATCGACGTTCTACTCGAACACAGCGAAGAAAACGAGCAAAGACTTTGCGCCGCAGGCACCTACTAGCATTCCGTTTCGCACGATTGGCGAAACGTCCCGATTACGCTCATCAACCTGCGCGGGGTGACCCGCCGAGCAGTCCATTCACCACGTTCTTCACTGTCGCCAGTTGCCAGCGATTCGCCTCGTGCCTGCCGCGAAGCCGGAGTTTCACGTAGTTATCCGTCAAGGCTTCGGTGAACTCGCCGTCCTCATCATTTCCGATCACGTTCAGCGTGATCGCTTCCACCGTCTTGCCGACGAAGCTGCGCATGAAGGCCAGCTTCTTTTCGGCCGCAAGCTCCCGCAGAATGCGATTCCGTTCGCGCGCTATGTGCACTGGAACTTGATTCGGCATTTCCGCCGCGGGTGTTCCGGGCCGCGCCGAGTAGGTGAATACATGAAGATAAGTGAAGGGCAGCTCCTCGATCATCCGGCGTGTGGCTTCGAATTCGGAGTCGGTCTCACCGGGGAAGCCGACCATCACGTCGGCGCCAATCGCAGCGTCTGGCATGGCAGCGCGAATCTTCTGGATCTTCTCGCGGTAATGCCACGGGCGATATTTGCGATGCATCCGCCGCAAGACCGCGTCGCTGCCGGACTGCATGGGCACGTGTGCGTGCTTGGCAATACGCGGAGACGAGGCGACCAGCGAAATCAGCTCGTCGGACCAGTCCATAGGCTCGACGGACGAGATGCGGAGTTTCTCCAAGTGTGTCTCCGCGAGGATGGTTTGGATTAGGCCGACGAGAAGCGGCTTCCGGCTTTCGGCTTCGGGCTTCCGGAAAACAGATCTTGGACCTTGGTCCTCTGGCCTCAGCCCTCCTTCAGGTGGGACTTGGCTAAGGTCCAAGGTCTGGCGCGTGAAGTCCAGATCCCTGCCCCATCGTCCGAGATTGATCCCGCTGATAACGACCTCCCGATACCCCGCATTCCCCAGCGTATTGACTTCGCGGACGATCCGCTCGGGATCCAGGGAGCGGCTCTGGCCGCGCACATACGGGATCACGCAGAACGAGCAGCGATTGTCGCAGCCGTCTTGAATCTTGAGATTGGGACGGGTGCGCTCGTTAGCTGCATCGAACACGGGGGCAGCCAGAAGTTCGGTGTGGGCGAAGATGTTAGAGACGAAAATCGGGCTTCCGGCTTCCGGCTTCGGGCTTCCGGCCGAACCGTTCAACTCGGTCAAGGGAACGAATGCCGTCACCTCAGAGGCTAAAGCCCCGACCGAACTGGCTGGCTCTTTGGCAGCGCTGGAGGCGCTGCGCCACCCAAAGTCGAGGCCAAAGCTGCCGACGATCTCCGCAAGGTTATGTTTATGCGAATTGCCGACGACCACATCGACGCCGGGCAGCGCCGCAATCTCTTCCGGCGCTCTTTGCGCATAGCATCCCGTAACCACGATTCTGGCTTCAGGATTCTGGCGGCGGACTCGGCGAATGGCGGCGCGCGCGTCCTGATCGGCGCCGGTGGTGACGGTGCAAGTATTCAAGATGACGACAGTCGCATCTTTGGTGCTTGATGCGCGAGAAACACCACGCTCCTCGAACTGGCGTTCGAGGGCTGCGCCATCCGCTTGGGTGGCGCGACAGCCAAAATTTTCTACGAAAAATCCGGGCACACCTTATGGTATCGCACGCCTGGATTCCCGGTCTTACGTCTCAGGCTGTAGCCTGTGTTCTCCGGGACTGAAAGCATTCCCGACAGAAAACGGGGCGTCCTTGCGTCGGGCGGAAGGGCACCGTTGTTTGCTTGCCGCAGCCCGAGCAAGTTGCTTGCGTCTCTACCTTGGCGTAGCGATAGTTCTGTCCGGCTACCGGAGGCGCACCAAGGACGGCGATCCGTTTGCCTTTACAGGCCTTGCAGCGTTTGGGTTCGTTCTTGAACTGCTTATCGTGGAAAAACAGCTGTTCCCCAGCCGTGAAGATAAAGTCAGTCCCACAGTCGATGCACTTCAGCACCTTGTCCTGAAATTCCATTGAGGATGGCTCCTTCAGCCCGTTTCCGTCGCGCCCACTCGCGGGGAAAGAACGGCGGTGGAACACCGAAAGACAGGTCGTTTACTACTCCCCCCTCTTGAACTGCCCCTTGGACTCGGCCCGACCACGCACCGGGAACGGCGCATGGGTTACAGACTATCGATATAGATGCCGGGAGAAATGTCGATTATGAAGTCCCTGCTGCAACTCAACACGGTGGGGGGCCGGTTGAGCAGAGCCGCTCCGGGAAGGAGCGGCCCCTGCTGCGTTAATCCTGTTCTTTGCGTGTCTTTTTGCGGGCTCGCTTACGAGCCAGCGCAGCCTTCACGCGCTTTTTTTCGCCGGGCTTCAGGTAAAAGGAGTGACGTTTAACCTCCTTGATAATGTCTTCCTGCTGCACCTTGCGTTTGAAGCGGCGCAGGGCGTTTTCTAATGACTCGCCCTCTTGAAGCCGAACTTCTGCCAAATCTACACACCCCCAAACTCGTCCGGATGGACCGAATAGTTATTACAAGGATTTGACCGCAAGTCAAGGGGGGAACTGCCGAATTTCTCTACAAATACCGCGAAATAGCCCGATATTCGGCTCATTTTGAGACGTTGTCAAAGGATCGGAAGGAAACGGAAGAAAAGAGCAGGAAAATCACCGATGGCCACAATTGCAGGAAGAGCCGGTTTAGGGAAGTCCGGAGGTGCCACTGAAGTTCACGGGGCGTGATCACGTAGATGGCGAAGTAGCCAGCAAGGGTTAGACCCAAAGACCAAGCGGAGGCGCGGTAAGCGAGCGTAAGTGGCTGAGGCGGTTTTGAAGTATTTGTCAGATAAAGAATCGCCAGCAGTACTGTCCCCGGAACAATCCACCATTCACCAAATCGAAAAAACTCCTTGACGTACCAGTTCAGGATGACCCAATAGCGATTGAAAGTCATCAGTTTGGCAGGGATTGAAGCAGGAGTTGAGAAGAGGTCAACCGGCGGGGCAAGGTGCTTAAACCAGAGAATCAGGACAACGAACGGAATTGCGCCCAAAACGAAGCTTATGAACGACAGGAAGGCTCGCGATTGCCGCATCGAAGGCTCAGGCTTTCGTTTCGTGAACAGCACGAATACCTGTCCGACAATCGCGGCGAAGAGAAACAGTATTCCTTCATTCTTGGTCCAGGCAGCGCAGCCAGCTGAGAGACCGGCGAGGGCGATAATCCCATTCGAGCCATGGACGTGCCAACTTTGAAGGCAGAGAAGCGCGATTGTTGCGAGGAAGTAGAACGATAGCGGTACGTCAGCACATTGCGAAGCCCCCTGCGAAATGAAAAATGGGGTGGAAGCTAACGTCAGCGTTCCGAGCATCGCAGCGTTGGCACCGCGAAGGCGGTAAAGCGAGGAATAAAGCAGGGCCAAAGTGATGAGGGCGAATATCACGCTGATCACCGCAGGAACGAGGGGATTGTCGCTCCCCAAATAACTCCAGAAATGCGCGATCGCCGCCGGGAGCAGAACGGGATAATCGGGATGCGACCAGGGAATCAAAGCCGTGAAGCCGTTACGCCAGTCGGGGCCTCCCAGAAAGAGGAACCGAGCATGCAGGTTCCAAATGGCAAACGCGTCCCAACCATCGCCGTGAGGATGAGCGATCGCTCGCCGCAGCAGGGAGTGAAGCGCCGCAAGTACAGCAAAGACAACTGAACAAAACAGAGCACGATGACACCATAGGGGTAGGGCGATATCTTCTCTGGCCCTGCCTTCGATCCTCGATCCTTTCTTTCGAGCAGCAAGTACCGCTATCAGGACCAGAAAGGGAAGCAGCTTGAGGGCGGGAAAGAAACTCAGGTCTAGAAGGCGGGAAACCACAAAATACAACGAAAAGATTGCAATGCCGAAACCCACCGTAAGAGAACCGCGCAACAGCAGATCCTCTCCCCGTCTTGCGGCAGGCCAACCCAATGAGACCGCCAGATACCCAGATATAAAGCAGAGGGTAATTGGGAGAACCACCGACATCTAGTTAGCGCCCTCATTAGTGAAGAGCAACACTCCGTTCCCGAAATCCTTTAGCAGGCGCAGTCCTGGCGGCACTGGAGGATGCTGCAACGTAGGGAAGTTGCCGACAACCAGTTTATGGTTGATTGAATGTTCGACCACCACAGGCGCCAGCGCATACTGCGTCAGGTAGTAGTACGGAATCGCGGGATCAGTCGATTCTTCGATGTAACCAATCGTCGCAACGGCAGGGAGTGAGGACTTCAGCGCAGCAAACCGGCCGTCAGAAAGCCTTTCTACTCCATCGCGGGCTGAAAGATTCGGGAGCCGTGCACCTTGAAGGATGCGAAACGAGGATAAAACGCAGCCCGCGATTAACAGGAGCAGTCCGATGGTGGTTTTTGTCGGAAGGTGGACTGATGTTTTGCTTTCCATGCTCGAAGGCCTCCTCGACTATAGCCGAAAGTGCGAGCGGCGGTCTGTCGGTTCCACTTGTCGAGGACGGAGAGAGGTGCTGAGCTTTTAGGAAACCGGCAGACCTCTCCCGACACGGCGGATCCACGCTAGTAGATGAACTTCAACGATAGTTGCACCTGTCTGGGAGCATACGCAGCATTCGGCTTCATAAAATTCGACGGCAATTCGTAATAGCCGGGATACGGCGCAATGTTGGCGGTAACGGAACTCTGTACGAACGTGCTCGCCGTGGTGACCATTCCATTCGAAGTGATGGCGACGCGCTGATTGTCCCGGTTGGTGAGGTTAAAGGCTTCAGCGACAAGGTTGAGTTTGTACCGGCTCCCGAAGCGGAGGACGCGGGTCAGTCGCATATCTGCCGTGGCATAGGCCGGCCCGGTGAAAGCATTGCGGGTATAGCCAGGTAAGCGGTCGTTGAGGTCGTTGCCATCCTGGTTCGGATCGCCGGAGACGGTCGCGTTCACGGGGCGTCCAGAACCGTAGTTCATCACCGAGGATAACCTCCAGTCGTTGAAGAACCGGCCCAGTAGTTCGTTCCCGCGATGGAAGGGTCGCGGCTCGAGCGAGAACGCGAAGACAAGACGGTGGCGCTGGTCGGTGACACTCGGCCCGCGCTCGCCGTTGGGATCATAAGAATTCTGCACGGTGGCTGGTTGTCCGGCGACCAACGCATCCTGGCCGTCATCGATGGCGCGCGCATACGTGTACGAGACGCGGGCATACGTACCATGCGCCACGCGGCGATTGATCGCGAGCGTAGCCCCGCTTGTAATTACTGGATGCTGCGCTCTGAAATTCGTCGATCGTGCCGAGCTGCGCGATCGGGCGCCCTAAAGGATTGATGCAGGGTGGCCAGGGGCAGTCGAGTGTGCGGGTGAACTGCCAGGTCGCGAACGATTCGACTGTGTAGTATCCACCTTGAAAGATCGACCCCGTGGAATCAAAGATCGGATAAGTAAGGGCGGTCGGCGGCAGCAAGTTGACGTCGAGGGCGCGAATCAGATGCTCTCCGCGCACATTGAGCAAAGATACGGAGACCGTTGTGCGATCGACAACTTCTTTTTCGAAGGTCACGCTCGCTTGCTGCACTCGGGGAGTCACGAAGTCCGACGCGAATGCGGAAACATCGTGGGTCACTCCCTGTGTGAAGCCTTCCGGTAGCGCACAAGTCGCTGCATAAAGTGGACAACTCGCAAGCGGGTTGGGATATGACGGAAAAACCTGGTGGTCGTAGTAGTCGGTATTGTTAAGGAAAACTTGCGAATCGGTGATTCCATTTTGAGTCTGGATCACGGAGTTATAAATCTGCGGGATACGGACGTAAAAAATGCCGTAACCGGCTCGGACGACGAGAGGACGCTTTTCACCAAACGAATAAGCGAGGCCGGCCCTCGGCGCAAAGTTATACGGTTGAAACGGGACTTTGCCGGAGGGCGGGAAAAGCGGGTTCGAGATGAGCCCGGCGGTCGTGAATGTTTGCAGGTCCCATCGAACGCCAAGATTCACCGCCAGCCGATTCGTCACGCGAACTGTATCCTGCGCGAAAGCCGCGTATTCCTTGGTGTCAGGGTGGGAAGCGGCGCTGCCGAAATTTTGCAAATAATAGTGCGGAACCTCGTGGGCATAGGCGCGCAGCGGCGTTAGTTGCATCCCGGCTTCCATTGGTTGAAAGGTGAACGGGTCAACCTTTATCGGATAGAAGAGATATTCGCCGCTTTGCTGGCTAGGGAAAAAATCGTAGATGTAAGTGAGAAGGCCGTCTCCGCCGAATTTAAACGAGTGGCGCGAGGTCTCCACACTGAGCGTCTCCGCCAGGTGAAAACGATGCTCGCGCGTCTGGCGCGGCAGCAGATTGGAACGCCCCACCCCATCAAGAATGTTCGGAATCTTGACCAGCACATCACTCGTGTTGCTGGAGGACTGCTGCAGATCACGCGAGAACTGAAGCCGGAGATGGCTGATCCAGCGCTGGGTGAGCGCGGAGGTAAGGGAGACGTTGGCTGTCTCGGTCGAAACACGCTCCTGCCCGTTGTTGTCGATCGCGTCATAGGTAACAGGGCTGGAGGGATCCAGAAAGACATTGTTCGCCCCGCCATAGCGCGTGGTGTTAACCCGTAGTGCAAGCTGGTGCCGGGGCGTGAGGTTGATATCGAGCTTGCCGTAGGTGGAATTTCCGATCTGGGCTGCGGGATATTCTCCGGCGAGCGAAGTCAGTCGCGCGGCCGCTGCGAAGACGAGAGCCTGATCGGTCGTTTCATAGTCACCGGGAGTTGCCGGCCCGGCGCCCGCCTGTGGCACGACTCGGGAGCTGCCATCGAGAAATTCGACTACATCGGGTACGTGGAAGATGTGCTGATCGAAGCCGGCAAAGAAGAAAACTTTGTTACGCCTCAACGGACCACCGATTGTGCCTCCCATCTGCTGCTGGCGATTGTGTGGGCGAAACGCCAAAAACGGGTCGGCGGCTCCCAGCGAACTGTCGCGAAAATAATAGAAAGCCGTTCCGTGCAAGTGATTTGACCCCGATTTCGTGACGACATTCACCACCGCTCCGCCAGATCGCCCCTGCTCCGCACCGTACGCATTGGTAGAGACCCGGAATTCCTGCACAACTTCGGTAGAGAACTGGTATGGGGCGCGATAACGTCCTCGGGCTTGGGCGAAGAATGCGTTGTTGTAGTCGCTTCCGTCCACGAGAAACGTGTTCTGCGCACCACGAATGCCGCCGAAGGAAAGATCTCCATTCGAGGACGAGGTCAGGCCGCGCGGATCTTGCGTGACGCCAGGTGAGAACAGTGCCAGGTCAGAGAAACGGCGACCGTTTAAGGGCATGTCGCTGAGTGCGCGTTCGTCAAGGAGCGTGGAGACAGCGCTAGGCTCGGTCTCAACTAGATTCGGCGCGGACGAGACTGTCAGGGTCTCCTGCGTTCGGCCAACTGACAGACGAAATTCAAGCTGAGTCGTACCGCCCACGTCGACGTGTAACGGCGGTGTGACTTGGGGCGACATCGCTTCGGCTTCGGCCCGGCCTGAATAATCTCCGGGCGGCAGCAATTCGAGAACGAATCGCCCTTCCGCGTCGCTGCTTGCCACATAACGCGCGTTAGTCGCGGTGTTCACGACAACAATAGAAGCTTGCGGGATGCGAGCGCCACCCGCGTCGAGTACAACACCCCGAATCGATCCAGTGGCGGAGTCCTGCGAATGCAGCGGCGCGGAGCACATCAGATTCACGATTAGAAGAATGAAGAAGGTAAAGCAGCGGCGCGATGCGGACATAAGATCGCCTCTGAGTGCAAGATGCGCTCGGAGCGACGATCCTCACGCGTTAACCGGACGCGGTCAGATCATCTGCGGAGGTGCTGGTTGGCCCGGCTGGACCGGTGCGCAGCCCGCATCCCCCGCAGTTCAGGAGAAACCCACACCTGTATAGCATCGCAAACGCTAACAAGACTGTGATCGCGGGCAACTTTTTTGGGATTGTTCCCATAGCGGGAAAAGGTCGCAAAGAGGCGAGAGTGCCATGGCAGGGATGCGAGGGTGCAAGTGCGCACTCCTGCCACAGCGAGTTGCATTATTGAATGGTTACCGTTATTGGGACGGAATGGCTGATCGCCCCAGATGTGCCCGTTACAGTGACAGTTGCATTCGCGGTTGTTGGATTGTTTGTCGCCTGCTTGCTGGAGTTGCTGCCGCCGCATGCAACGGTGAAAGTCGTCCCGGCAACCAGTAGCGCCAGGACGGCAATCAGCACCAGACCCTTTCCGCTCGTCGAACCGAGTTTGCTGCGACCAACGGTAAAGAGAGTTCCGAAGAGGCCCAAGCCCGAAATCAGCAGCATTCCGGGGTGTCCATATCCGTTACTTGGAGCTGTAGCAGCCGCCGCGATCGTCAAAGTCGAGGAAGCGGCGCTTGATCCGGGGGAGATCGAACTCGGCGAGAAGGTGCAGGTCAGACCGGTGGCTGGCGCACAAGAGAGCGCAATCTGTCCGTTGAAACCTCCCACTGCGGCAGATGCGATCGACAGTTTGGCGGTCCCGCCGGCGCTCACCGTAACACTCTGCGCCGAGAGATTCAGCGAGAAGTTCGTCCCCGCGGCACTTGCGGGAACCAGCGTGGCGAACAGACCGCTGGTCTGATTCGCGCCTCCAGCCGTGAAATAGAGCGTGCTCGGATCCCCGGTGCCTCCCGCGCCAAAGACCATATCCCACAGCCCCGCATTGCTGATCACATGACCGGCTGTGTCGGTGACTTGTCCGATGAAATGTCCTGTCCCGTCGTAAGCATTCATCGTTCCGTCGCCAAAGTTGCCGATCAGGATATCGTTCGAAAATGCTCCGAACGTTGCAGGAGCCATGACGACTCCCCATGGAGCGTTCAAAGTGCCTCCGGTCGCGAAGGTATTGATGAAATTGCCCTCCATGTCGAAGCTATCTACGATCCCCAGTCCAGCTCCGACGACCGGATCGTGCTTGGCGGAATCCTGCTGGGCATATGCGATCATGATCAGGTTGCCGACGATATGCACGCCATGCGGAGCGTATCCCGCAGGCAGATTTGGATCAGTCAGCGTGCCGGCAAGATGGGTCGGATTGAAGTTGCGATCGAACACATCGATTTTCCCGCTATTGAAATTAGCAGCCAGGAGAAATGTGCCTTCGGTATTTGTCAGCAGCGCGAGCCCCTTGTAGACCGCGCCTGCGGCAGAATTGTCGACGACCGTGGTTGCGTTCCCTTGTCCCGTCCAGTTCGCGATGATTCCGTCTTCGGTATCGAACAGGAATGCTCCATTTCCGAAATAGCCGGTCAGCGAATTGGCGACGGTGCCGGTCGGGCAGCCCGGGTTGCACGGATTGACCGATGCGCTCGGAATACCCACCACCAGGGATTGCTTATTGCCTTGGGCGTCGTACAGCGTCGACGTGCCACCGTTGTTGTTTGCGATCCAGAATGGCTGCCCCGGGATGAACGAGATGCCCCACGGGTTCGACAGTTGCGCGTCGGTATGGTTGGCCACACCGGCGGTATTGGCGACCAGGTTGGTTTGCGAGTAGCCTGCCTGCTGAGCAGAAGAAGCCGAAGCGCCCAACGTTACCAGCGACCCGAGTATCACAGTTTTTAAAGTTAGCGTGCTGAATTTCACGTAATTCCTCCCTTCGCGAATTACTCGGATCGCCTTCAGAACCGTAGGTTCATCGGCTGTTTCTGCTGAATGAGCCGCGCGTCCGCATTGCAATCCGCTTTACAGGGTTGAGCCTACGCAGGCGGCAGCGCGCGAGTGTCACGCTCTCGTCCTGACCCTGTAAAAAGCCCGTGGGATTGTCAGAGGCTGGTCTGCTGCTTGTAACAAATTTGTCCAGTGCGGACGGAAGCGCTGGATCGCGGAAAATGATCGCGTGTAAATTGACCGTCGCGAACGGAGATCATCGTGCGAATGGAGTTCATCGTCGCAACGTCTGGGAAGCACGAGTCGCGTCAAATCTGATATGTTGAGTGTCCTTCTCCATTCGTGAGAACTTAATAAGAGTGATTCGAAGCTACAAAGGCGTAAAGCCCACGATTCCATCCACCTGCTATGTGGACGAGTCGGCGCAGATTATCGGCGATGTAGTGCTCGGTGAACATGCGTCCGTCTGGATGAACGCTGTCTTGCGGGGAGACGTGCATGAGATTCGTATCGGTGCTCACTCCAACGTGCAGGACAACAGCGTGTTGCACGGCATGAAGCAGCAGTGGGGCGTCTATCTCGGTGAGTACGTCACCGTCGGGCACTCCGTAACCCTGCACGGCTGCGTCATCGAGGACCGCTGTCTGATTGGCATGGGATCGATCATTCTCAACGGCGCGCGCATCGGGGCAGGTTCGATCATCGCGGCGGGAACGCTGATTCCCGAGAAGACGATCGTCGAGCAGGGTTCGCTATGGATGGGGTCGCCGGGAAAGTTCCGGCGTAAGCTCGGCCCGGACGAAGAAGAGACGATCATGCGCTACGCGCGAAATTATCTTGGGTATAAGGATGAGTATTTGAAGGAGATGTAGGTGTCGCAGGTCCGTCGTCGGACGTCAACAGCAAGAGGAGCGAAGCGTCCCGGAGGGACGTTTTGATAATAGCCCGGCGTTTCAACGCCGGGGAAGCGCGGTGAAGTTGAACGCCGTCCCGTTAGGGACGACTGAAACCAGGCGCGCGGAGTTTGCGTACGTTTCAGCTGTGCCTACGGCACAGAGTCCGATGGCAGCTTACCCGCCGCTGAAAGCGGCGGGCTACTGTCAGACGTCCCTCTGGGACGGAAGATTGGGAACCAATGATCAAAGCAGTCCGAGGAACGCGAGATCTTCTGCCGCCGGATACGGCGCTCTGGAATTTTGTGGAAGCCGTAGCGCGCGATGTGTTCCGCGCCTACAATTTCCAGGAAATTCGTACGCCGATTTTCGAGGAGACAGCGTTGTTCGCCCGTGGCGTGGGCGAAGAAACCGATATTGTCGCGAAAGAAATGTATACATGGGAGGACCGCTCCCGGGCAGCAAGCGAAAAGGGACAGTCTCTGACGCTCCGCCCCGAAGCGACCGCTGGTATCGTTCGAGCCTACATTGAGCACAAGCTTGGGGATCGCGGACTGAACAAGCTTTACTGCATCGGGCCGATGTTTCGGCGGGAACGGCCGCAGAAGGGACGGTACCGCCAGTTCTATCAGATCGACGCCGAGGTGATCGGCCCTTCTGCATCCGGCAGCGAGTCCCCTGCGCGCGATGCGGAAGTGCTGGAGATGCTCGCGACTCTGCTGGATCGTCTCGGCATCACCGATTGGAATCTCGAGTTGAATTCCGTCGGCACGCCCGCCGACCGCGTCCAGTTCAACGAAGCATTGCGCAAGGCGCTGGGGCCGGTTGTCGGGCAGATGTGCAACGACTGTCAGCGGCGTGCGGTAACCAATCCTCTGCGTGTGTTTGACTGTAAGGTTCCCGAGGATCAGCCGATCATCGAAACTTTGCCGCGTATCACCCAGTTTCTCAGCGAAGATTCCCGCGCACACTTTTCGGCAGTGCAGGCAATCTTGACGAAAGTCGGTGTTCCTTTCTCGTTGAACGATCGCCTGGTGCGCGGCCTCGACTATTACACTCGAACCGCCTTCGAGTTCACCCACGGAGCATTGGGAGCACAGAACGCAATTCTCGGGGGCGGAAGGTATGACGGACTTTCAGAAGCCCTGGGCGGTCCGCCAGCCCCTGGTA
The DNA here is from genome assembly GCA_963711365.1 of Terriglobia bacterium. Taxonomy (GTDB): domain Bacteria; phylum Acidobacteriota; class Terriglobia; order Terriglobales; family Acidobacteriaceae; genus Sulfotelmatobacter. The sequence goes on from CAVQDY010000009.1 coordinate 289,751, forward strand.
TAGGATTCGCGATCGGGGAAGACCGGCTGGTGATGTCGCTGCAGGAAAGAACTCCTGCGGAGAGCGTGCTGCGCAAGCCGGACGTATATGTAGCGCCGATGGCGGGAATGAATGGGGATGCGGCTCGGCTCGCCCGCGAACTGCGCCGGAACGATCTGGTGGTCGAACTGGGCGATGACAGCTTTCGGCTGAAGAAATCTTTTGAAGTCGCGACCAAAGCGGGCGCGAAGTACATCCTGATTATCGGCGAGAATGAAGTGCAGTCCGATTCTTTTGCGCTGAAGAATCTGGCAACCGGTGAGCAGGTTTCGGTTCCGCGAGTCGAACTCACCGAAAAGATTCGGGCGAATTGAACACGCTTCGGACGGCAACCCAGGTCTGCCGAGGGCTCGCCCGGTTTGGCTCGATAGATTTACTGGATTGGGGGCACGAATGAAACGAGGCTTCGCAGTATTCGTTCTAGCTTTATGCGGCAGCATTGCATTCGCCAGAGTCGGCCATGCAACCGAGGACAAACCAGCAACTCCGTTCGAACAGATGTTGATGAACGACGAAAAGGGTTTCATCGCAGCTGCGAAAAAGGGCGATGTGACCTTCTTCAAGAACACGCTCACTACTGATTTTTCATTTGTCGCTTTCGATGGGGAATTGTATGGACGGCAGGACATGATCGACCAATTTGCGCATGGCGGAGTGGACTTGTTGCCGTACGAGATGAAGGTCGTCCCCGTCGGAGATGATGCCGCGATTGTTACTTACAACGTCGTGCTGCGCGTTCCGGCCAGCGAGGATCAGGGTCCACCCCCGCGCTATCAACATTTCAGTACGGTTTGGGTGAAGCAGGGCGATGTCTGGAAGATGAAATTCCTGCAGATGACCACGGCACACTGGGGCGACTGGTAGAGCCGGAGCAGCAAGGCTACCAAGAAATAGGTGGATGTCATGAAGATCAGTTTTATCGTCCTGTCTTTGCTCTGCGCGATCAGCGTCGCCGTGTTCTCTGCCCCACAGGTTCACGCGCAGGATGCGAATAATTCTGGGGGATCGGCTAAGCCTGCTCAGGGATCCGCAGCAAAGCCCGACAAAGACGGCCGAGCCTATTCGGGGATGTATTCCTTTCTGAAGGATGGAGAATTCCTCCAGATTACGGTCGAAGACGGAGGAATCGTCACCGGTTATGTCTCGCGCTACGGAGACGGTGAGAGTGACAATGGCGCGTTCCTCGATCAGTTCTTCAAGAATGGGAAGCTCGACGGCAACCAATTAAGCTTCACCACCGAGATCGTGCATGGGGTTGCGTTTGATTTTCGCGGGACATTCGAGCGCGGGGAAGGCAAGAATCCAGGTGAGGAGGCCTATTTTGTTCTAAAGGGAACGTTGACCGAGAACGTGAGCGACGCCAACAAGAAAGTAACCTCGCACTCGCGCGAAGTCGCGTTTAAGTTATTTCCGCAGGAATCCGGACCGGCGCCTACCGTAAGGAAGTGATTGCAGAGGCCTACTGCCCGGCACGCGCTGTAGAGAGATTCAGGCGGCCTGGTGCTTTCTTGCGCAGACCTTCTTCCTCATAGATCAGATCAGAACTGCCGTCCGAGTTCGAGGAAGCATCCGCCAGGGTCTTGGCCAAGGCCCGGTAAGAACGGCTGATTTCAGATCCCTCTTGCAACACGACCGGGGTTCCATGGTCAATCGATGGAGAAATTAGCTGGAACGCATTCGGGATCTTCCATAAGACTTTGCAGTTTGTGGCCTGTTGAACGTCCTCGTCCGTGAACCCTGGAATCTTCTTGTAGCGATTGAGAACGATCCGGAGCCGATCACGTCCCGTACCTTCTTCCAGGAAGGTGTGAATCCGGCTGCTGCTCCACAGAGAGACTACGTCAGTCTGTGCGACCACCAGTACGGCATTCGACAGGTCCGAAAGCAGTCGCGTCGTTGGGTCGAGCCGGCTCGAGGCGTCCACCACAACAAATCGATAATGATTGACCACCAGATCGAAAAGTCGCGCCAACTCCCCAGGCGTCGGCTCGGTCGGATAAGGCTGCAGCGGTCCGGCAAGAAGGTGCATGCCCTCCTCGGTCTCGGTCATGAGGCCATCGAGCAGCGACACATCCATGCGATGCAAGTTCTGCAGCGCGTCCAGAACTCCAAACTGCGGACGCAGATTCAGATGAAGCGATGCATGGCCGATGGGAGCGAAATCCAGCAGGGCAACGTCGCCGTGCGACTTCTGCAGGGCCAGGGCAGTATTGACGGCGGCAGTGGTACATCCAGCTCCACCTTTGGCGCCCAAAAATGTGAAAACCTTGGCCCGCCCAACGCTGCTTAAATTCCGCGTCCGCGAAGAACTGAACCTGGTGAGAGCTTCCAAAAGCGAGTCCGGGCCGGCCGTATTGTCGAGATATTCGCAGGCTCCAGCTCGCATTGCCGGCAACGATATTGGCCGGCTGAGTCATCTCGCCATTGGCAAAAATCGCAATCTGCTGTGTGGTAGCTCGGATCAATTCGATGGTTCGGATGGCGCGCTGAGGGTCCCGCGAAGAAATGTCGACGATAGCGACCTCGGGATGAGCATCCTGAAGCTGGCGCAAGATCGCGTCCGTAGGGCCGGTGGGAAATCCCAGGTTGCTGAACACGGCGCGCCCGAGTTGGGTCGCTTCCAAACGGCTTTGCAGTTCAGAAAGTTGCTCTCGGTCCTCGGTCAGTAGCGCAACTGCAATCCCATGCATAGCGCGGTGCTCGCTGATTTCTCTTGGTGTCTGCATGTTAGAAAGAGAACGTACTCCGCGCCAAGTGACCTAGGTAATCTCTAAAACACGTACTGTAGAGACATTTCCGCAAACGGACGAGCCGCCTGAAACCTTATTGTTGCTTCTGGGGGAAGTGGATGACAAAAGGAACCCTTGGACTGCTGAATCCAAATTGGACCTAATTGTAAGCCAGAACAGGACTGTTGAAAAGTCACGGGGTCACATCAGAGCGGATTGGTACAGATACCAGACCAAAGGGGAGGACTCCACTGGTAGTGCTAGATCAGAGTTACGGTCGCGAGGAGGAATGAGCCAGCCGGCGGTCCTCTTCATGATGAGACTGAAGAGTAGAAACTCGTGCCGCCGGAAAGGAGTCGGAGGTGAGGTATTCGTAACATTCCAGCCGCACCGCGACTCCGATTTTGGTCTCGGCGCGGGTTGAGGACGGTTCATACGACAAATCTAAGGTCGGCCGGACCACTCGCAGAATGCGTCCGCGGCAACGAACCGGCATGCTTTCTCCGAGGGTGATCTCGGAGGGCATCTTGAGAGTCAGTTCGATCTGTTCTCCCTCAGCGAGCGCGGCATCAGTGAAGAAAAAGACGCCCTTGGAGCTGAGATCCTGGGTGAAACCGACGCCCTCAATTCCGGTGGCAGGTTGGCGTAAGGAAACCGGGAGGAGATAAGGAAATCGCTGTCCGACACGGCGCTCCACTCGAACTGGAGAAGTGGTCATAAGTCGCTCGCGGTTCGCGTATCGGTGCAGCAAAAGCGTATCGCTTAATCTAGCGCAGCATGAGCGGGAAAAGAAGTTGCAAGTTAGTTACGCGCTCGAAAACCCTCCAACCCGCTGCTGCGCCTGTAGTTGGGCCAGAAAAGCGCTGTTTTTGCCCCCTGCAGAATGCTGCGATCTGTGGAAAAGTCGCTCGATTGCGTCACTCCATCGTGGACCGAGCGCTCACGGTATAGTGGTCTCTTGGGGGATGCTGCGTCATCCAAGCCAACCTACTGTGCCCGATTCAAATATCTCCATCCCAGAGAGCACCCCGGCAAGCGCCGCCAATGCGGCGCCCAGCCGAAAATTGAATTGGCAAGCGGCGGGGAGGGCGCTCCGCCATCGCAACTTCCAGCTGTTTTTTGGCGGCCAACTCATTTCTCTGATCGGCACCTGGATGCAGACCGTGGCGCAATCCTGGCTCGTCTATCGCCTGACCGGATCAGGCCTTTTGCTCGGAGCCGTCGGCTTCGCGAGCCAGATACCTGTGTTCCTGATAGCACCGTTGGGCGGAATCACAGCCGACCGTTCGAACCGCCAACGAGTGGTGATCGCGACTCAGGTGGCCTCGATGGTCTTGGCTTTCATCCTGGCGGCGCTCACCCTGACCCACAAAGTGCAGGTTTGGCACATCTTCGTCCTGGCGGCACTGCTCGGGGTCGTCAACGCCTTCGACATCCCGGGAAGGCAGGCCTTTCTCGTGGATATGGTTGGGAAAGAAGACCTGATGAACGCAATCGCCCTGAACTCATCGATGTTCAATGGCGCGCGTGTCATTGGGCCAGCGGTTGCCGGTGTTCTGGTTGCTCGACTGGGCGAAGGCTGGTGCTTCTTTGTCAACGCAGTGAGCTACATCGCGGTCATCGCCGGATTGCTGATGATGAATGTACATGCGCCGGCGAGGGCATCCGCGCACACCTCACCTCTGGAGCACATTGTCGAAGGCTTTCAATTCGTAAATCGTACTGCTCCAATTCGCGCCTTAATGATCTTGTTAGGCTTGGTTAGCGTCACCGGCATGCCTTATGTGGTGCTGATGCCGATTTTCGCCGACAAGATTCTGCATAAAGGCGGGCAGGAGTTCGCTTCTCTGATCGGGTCGCATGATCTTGGGGCGGTCCGGCTTGGCATCCTGATGGGCGCCGCGGGCGTCGGCGCCTTGCTTGGAGCACTGACCTTAGCGGTCCGCACTGGGGTGAAGGGTTTGGGCACATGGGTCTCAGTGTGCTGCGCCGGTTTCGGGATCAGCCTGATTCTGTTTGCATTTTCGAAGTCCTTCTGGCTTTCGGTGCTGCTGTTGCTCCCGGTGGGATATTTCATCATGCTGCAGATGGCGTCGTCGAACACACTGATTCAGGTCATGGTGCCCGACGCCTTGCGCGGCAGAACCATGGCAGTCTATTCCATGATGTTCATGGGAATGGCGCCGATTGGAGCATTACTCGGCGGCGCGCTCTCAGACCGGCTCGGCGCCCCTTGGACTGTGGCCATCGGTGGATTTGCCTCAGTCCTGGGCGCGTGGTGGTTCAGCATCCAATTGCCCAAAGTGCGAGCCGAGGCTCGAAAGCTGATCATTGCTCAAGCCATGGCTGGAGGAGAACCTGCGGAAGAGATGACAAATCCTGTGCCCGAAGATTGAATCTCCGCCTACTTGCGGACCGCGCTGCGGCCAAGAGCAACCAGGAAGATCGCGCTTTTGCCCCGAGCGTGCGGGGAAAAGAAGCTGACGACATCATCGTCGTAGAAAGTCAATCCACTGCATCCCAGTTTTTGAGCGTAAGCCGCAACATAGAGTTTTCCGCCCAGTATTCCGGCCTCTAATTGCACGGCCCGATAACCACGATTTCCATAGCGCTCCAGAATCTTCTTCAGATCGGTCAGAAAGAAAACATCTACGGCTGCGTCGGCTGGGATTTGTTGCTCCAATCCCAGGTAGCCCGCCTTATCGCGAAACTCGCCTCGTTTCAGGAGTTCGAGAATCTTCTGTTCCCAGTGGTAGACGTATGCCCCGGAGTCCAACCCAACCACGTTGTTTACGATCAAGTACAGATCGTTGAGGTGGCTTCCAAACGGGTCCAGGAAGTCCGCTGGAATGCCCCGCGTCGCGCGCTCCAGCATCGTGGAAAGCTGCGGCAGGGTAATGGGATCGCGCGCGAATTGCCGTGTGGATCCACGCCGCGAGATTACTTGTTCAATCGTGTCTAGCGGGATCCGCGAGTCATCGAGCGGCAGCAGAGCGGTTGTGGTCTTCTGCGCGGGCGGCAATTCGTGGGACGAAGTCTTGCCCCGCCATGCAGCGACCTCTTTCGCCGAGCAAAGTGACGATGCGGCATGCATTTTGCGCATGGCTGGGTAGTCCACTTCTTGCGCGGAGTAAGGCACGGTCGGAAGCTCAAGCGGCGAAACCGAGGGCGCGGCCGGAACTGCACCCTGCGTTCGCCCAATGCTTACCATAGAGAATGCCACCTCGCGCTTTGTGTCCAGTCCGAGGAGCGTATTGATTTGCTCGTCCAGGAAGCCGGTGACGATCCGCGCAGGAAGATTCAGCGCGGCACACACCGCTAGCAGATTGGCGAGGATAGTGCCATTGTCCCAGCCAAAATGACGATACGTGCGCGAATGATATTTCCAGGCGTTGCGCCAATAAGTTCCAGTGCAGATTACGATCACTGGAGCTTGCGCCACCGACGGATCGGCGCCTGTGGCATCTACAACAACTTGACGGAAGTCCCCCGCTCGCAGCTGGCGTAGTCCGAACTCGGCCGCTCCGAAGTGATACACTCCGGCCGCGAGTGCCGGAGCGGCATCAGCCTTCGCGCCCATGCCGCGCAGATCGGTACACACGATATAAAGCTCGATTTCATAGAGAGCACCGGTGCAAGCGGCCGCGCGAAAGAAGGTCTCGCCTTGCGGAATCTTTTTGCTCCGTGTGACCCCGGCTGAAAAGAACAAAAGCTGAGCCAGAGTCTCGAAATCAGGGATGGCGTCGTCTTGTGTTGAAGCAATATTTGCAATGGCCGCCAGCGCCGGCTTCCGTGTGTCGTGAAAGTCTCGCGGAAGCCGTGTGACTTCGAGCGTGGGATAAATCTTGAACAGCAGCGGTTTGTTCTCCCAATCGAGAACGTGCGGGTGCATGCGAATGCTGAGGTAGGAATGCTTGGTGCCGCTGTGATATTGCCGCGCAGCATCCACGTTCTGGTTTTCGCTCAAACCGAAGCTCCTGGGCGATGCCGCTTAGCGATACGAAGAAGATGGCAGACCAGTAATCCGAATGCCAGAGTGACCTTTGTGGCGAATGTTGAAGCCAATCAGCAAGGCGGTGATCTGTTCCACGATGCGCGCATTTTCGAGCTTGCCGCCATCGATCGCGCGTACTCCCGGAATTTTCGCCGCAAGTTCGCGCGTGAGTTGAGCGGCATCGGGATCATCGCTGCAAACAATCACATCGCAGTCCAAGGGTGCATCGCCGTTGAGCAGATCAGCAGACAAATTGTGAAACGCGGCGACGACGCTCACGCCTTTGGGAACAAGCTCCGCAGCCTGTTGAGCAGCCGAGCCTTGCCACACTCCCAGCGGACGGGAAGCGCGTCCTCCAACCGATGCGGCTAGCGGCACCGTTGCATCGATCAGGATGCTCCCTTCGGTGATAGAAGGCTTGAGCTGCCGGAGTAGAGGCGCCTGGCCCTCGAATGGAACGGTCAACACCAGAATGTCGGCCGCGGAACAGGCGGAGCTGTTCTCGAGGCCGGCGACGTTTGCGTTCGCGCCCGCCTTGTTCTGGATCGCTTGCGCGGTTTGCTGTGCTCGCTCTTCGTTGCGAGAGCCGATAATGACATTCTCTCCTGCTCGCGCCCAGCGCAACGCAAGCCCGGTGCCCGCCGGGCCGGTGCCGCCGATAATCGCAATCGGACGGACCGTATTTACCGGGTTCGTACTCACGCGAACTCGGCCTCGAGCGCCTGCTCGGCCGTGTACTCATCCAGTGGAACTTTTATGTTGATGCGCGAGTAGGCGGTATTGCGTTCTGCCGGAATGCGTCCCATTTCGAGGATCAGGTGCTGGAAATCTTCCGGACTGGTGTACTGGCCGGCGGTCGCTCCCGCTTCCCGCGAGATGTTCTCTTCCATCAGAGTGCCGCCGTAGTCGTTCGCCCCGGCGTGTAGGCAGAGTTGCGACAGGTGACGGTTCAGCTTTACCCACGAGACCTGTATGTTGTTGATCGAGCCGGCTAGCAGCACCCGAGCCAACGCATGAACCTTGAGATGTTCTGCCAGAGTTGGACCTGTCCGCGAGAGGCCTTGCTGGAAAAGTAGAGTGTTCTGGTGCACAAACCCCAAGGGCACGAATTCGGTGAAGCCCCCGGTTTCGGATTGAATATCGCGCAAGAGTCGCATCTGCCGAACCCAATGTCCGGGAGTCTCGGCGTGCCCGTACATCATGGTTGAAGTTGTGTGGATACCGCAGCGGTGCGCCGTGCGGATGACATCGATCCATTGCGCCGTGGTGAGCTTGTTGGCGGAGAGAATGTGGCGAACTTCGTCGTCGAGAATCTCGGCCGCCGTTCCCGGCATTGTTCCCAGCCCGTTGTCGCGCAGCATCGATAGGTAGTCGGCCAGCGGCATGCCCGTGAGTTCTACACCATAGACGATTTCCATCGGCGAGAACGCATGCGGGTGCATCTGCGGCACAGCTTTCTTCACGGCACGCAGGATGTCCCGGTAATAGAACTTGGGAAGATTGCGAGGGAGTCCGCCCTGTATGCAGACTTCGGTGGCTCCCAGTTGCCATGCTTCGATCGTTTTTTCAGCGAGTTGCTCGAGTGTCAGAAAATAGGTGTCGTGTTCCCGAGGGCCTCTGCTGAAGGCACAGAATTTGCATCCCACGAAGCAGATATTCGTGAAATTAATGTTGCGGTTGACGACGTATGTAACGATGTTCCCCGTAAGTTCCGCGCGAAGAATATTCGCTGCTACCAGAAGACCGAGCAAATCGTCGCCTTCGGCACTCGCCAGTGCATAAGACTCTTCCAGCGACACGTCTGCGCCACTCTGAGTTTCGAGAACTCGGTCAAGGGATGATCGAAGCGCGGGAGTCATTCGGGGGGAAATCTCCTCCCATCCAAGCGTCGGGAAGGATTCGAGTTCAGACGGGCTCAATTCGCGGAGCATGCGTTCCTCCGTAGAGACTGTACGTCTCTCTTGCAGACTATTGGTTGCGGACGATGGCCAGATGTTGCCACGAACGCCCCTACAGTGTAGCGGAATTTCAGCGGAATAGATCATTGGCAGGTGGACGCAAGAGGCTGCCAACACCTCCGGATCCCGCTTCGTAAGCGAACCCGCGCACAATGCAGGCAGGCGCGCGATTCAGCTTGCCGCAGACCAGTCCGGCCGCAGAAGCTAATTCGTCAGCAACCGCCTCGACGCTGGCTTTCAGCTTGTAGCCGCACGGATCGCGCCGTCCGCGATCGTCGCGCAGAGGCTTCATTCCCGCGATGCCGATGGCGAATTCGGTGAGGCCTTCGCGCCACGGACGTCCAAAGCTATCCGTGATGATCACCGGAATCGCAATCCCAGTTTTCTTTTTCAGAGCACGGCGCAGGTTCGCTGCAGACCGGTCCGCATCCTCCGGCAATAGCAGCGCGGTGTTGCCTCCATCAACGTTCGAGACATCCACGCCACTGTTCGCGCACAAAAAACCGTGAGCCGTCTCGGTAATCAGGACGCCGTTCTTGCGTCGGATCACCGACCGGCTCTCGCGCATCGCCAACTCAATCACGCGCGCGTCCAGATTGTATTGTTCGTGCCCAGACAATCGATTCCGTCGAAGGATCAATCGTCGCCAGATTGACCAAGCGGCCTTCCGCCTTGGAAACGATTTTGTGTTTCACCACCAGGATATCCCCTGGCTGAAGCCGCTGCCGATTTCGACGCAGGGATTCGAGCAACTTGTCGACGATGGAATCTCCCGCCACAATTTCAACTGCCACAGGAATTGGAATGAGACGAACCTCTGTTATCTTCTTCCATCTCGTGCTGGACAGCCGCCCGAGAGTTCCTGCTCATACCGTATCCGCTTGCGCTGCCAACAGGTGTTCCGGCAGATTCCAGCTTCTTGCCAGCCGCTGCGCTCGCGTCTCTCCAGGAAGCAAGAGCAGTTGACGCAGATCCGGAGGATTGTCCACATCCACCGCAACTCCCGGCAGATTCAATACGACGCAATGTTTTCCGGTCGCTTGGGCTGAGGCATGATGCGGTTTGAAGCTATCGTTGCCGAAGCGCAGCGGGAACAGATTTGCCGGGCGGCGCAGGATGGCATTCGTTCCGCGTCCGTCCCCGGCAGGAACGAGCACGCTTCCTTCGGCGGGCGCTCGCTTGAAAATCTCCTCGAGTTCCCAAACTTCAATCAGCGGAATGTCGGCCGGAATCACCAGCGTGCTCTCTTCTCCGCGCTCCACACATACCTGCGTCGCCATCTCGATCGCACCGGTCTCACCCGGATTGTCGGGGTCGGGGATCACTTCGAATTCGTAATCTCGGGCGAGTTGCATGGCGAAGGGATCGCTCGTCACAATCCCGACCGAAGGCCGGTTTTTCCATTGATGCAAAGTCGTGAGCACATCGGTCAGCATCGCCTGTGCCAGATTCGTGCGTGACAACTGATCGAGGATGCCGGCCAGACGCTGCTTCGCCAAACTCGTGTTCTTGATGGGAACCAGGATCACGGCTGCGGGTCCATGCGCCGGAACGATGTATCGGTGGCCGAGGCCGCGCCGGACAAGCCGCCCGAAAGAGAAGATAAGACTTCCCGCGCGAGCCCAGCCTTGTCTTCGGCACTCCGCATGATGGTTTGGGAGCATTGCACGCGCAGACCGTTCCTGCGAAGAGCGTCGGCGGATCGGGCATCCCGTGTGTCACAGATCAATATGTCGAGAAAGTCTTCATATGCCTGAGTCACACCGGCAATCGAGCAGGGCAGACCACTCGCTTGCATCAGGATGCCTGCCGGCCCCGCCACTGGCGCGTTTCCCACGATTGGGCTGATGGCCGCGATTTTTCCGCGCGCCCGCAGCAAAGCATCGCGGATACCTGGCACCGCCAAAATCGGACCAATGCTGGTGACCGGATTACTCGGAGCGATGATGACCGCATCCGCGGTGACAATCGCGTCGATCACTCCCGGAGCAGGCTCGGCGTCAGACGCGCCGGCAAACCTGACAGATTTAACCGGATCCTGATACCAGCGCTGCACGAAGTATTCTTCGAAGCTCAGTTCGCCCGCGGGTGTGTCCACCCGCGTTTCTACGCGCGAATTACTCATGGGCAGGACTTTCGCCTTCACCCCAAGTTTCTGCGAGATCACGGCTGTCGCTTCGGTGAGTGTCTTGCCTTCCGCGAGAAGGCGCGAACGCAGTAAATGCATGGCCAGGTCGCGGTCGCCGGTATGGAACCATGTTGGTTCGCCGAGTTGTCCCATGGCTTGCAGACAGAGGAACGTGTCACCTTTGACGCCCCATCCGCGCTCGCGGCTTAACATGCCGGAGAGTACGTACGTGATGGAATCGATATCCGGCGAGACGTAGAGGCCCCACCACAGCAAGTCGTCTCCCGTATTCACGACCAGGGTGATGTCTTCCGCGGGCATGGCTTGGCGCAGGCCATCGACGAACTTCGCCCCGCCAGTGCCCCCGCTCAAGACGCAGATCATGCTGCCCTCGTCGTTCTTGCAAAGCCGTCAGCGCCTGTGGAGGCAAGCAGTTTTTCGGATAGCAGCCCGGGCTTAGCGGTGAGAGCAGCAACGAACTCGGGATACACGGGCAGTCTCTGGCGCAGTTTCGTTCCCTTGGCCTCGGTCCGCATACGCAGGTGTTCCACATGAGGCCACGGCTTTTCCGGATTGATAAAGTCAGGGGTCAACGGCGAAATTCCTCCCCAGTCGTTGATGCCCGCATCCACCAACTCCTCATAGTACGGCGCAGAGAGATTGGGAGGAGCCTGAATATTGATGTTGGGGAGTAACAAGCGAGCTACCGCCACGGTGCGCAGCATCTCGCCCTGCGAGGGTTCGGGCCAGTGCGCCATCAGGATGGTCGGCTTAACGCGAAAGTTTTGCACGATCACTTCCTGGATGTGGCCATACCGCTCGTGCATTTCTCGGATCGCCAAAAGTGTGCCGATGCGGTCCGCCTGAGATTCGCCAATTCCAATCAAAAGCCCGGTGGTGAATGGAACGTGTTGCCTGCCTGCCTCTTGAATCGTCTTCAGTCGCTTGGCCGGAACTTTGTCTGGAGCGTTGTCGTGCGCGGCACCCGGAGCGAGCAGGTTCGCGTTCGTGGTCTCGAGCATCAACCCCATGCTTGGTGAGACTGCCGCCAGCCGCGCGACCCATTCTGCGCTGAGCAGCCCGGGATTGGGATGCGGCAGCAGCGTCGTCTCCCGCAGCACCAGTTCGCACATAGCTTCCAGATAGTGCAGCGTGGACTTATAGCCCAGGTGGCGCAGGGTCTCGCGCATCTCGGGAAAAAGCAGTTCGGGCTTGTCGCCGAGGCTGAACAAAGCCTCGGTGCAACCGAGCTTTTCCCCAGCGCGAGCCACTTCCAACACTTCTTCGGGAGTCATCGTATGCGCGCCCGGATCTCCGGGATCGCGGCGGAAGGTGCAATATCCGCAATAGTCGCGGCAGAGATTGGTTAGTGGGATAAAGACTTTGCGCGAGTAAGTAATCACGCCGGGTTTGAAGCGTTCTTTCGTTGCACGTGCGGTCGACTAGCAGCTCGGGCAAGTCAGAATCAGGACAGGCGATCAGCCGGAGCGCCGCATCACGCGAGATCGGTTCGCCTGGCCGAACTTCCGCCAGCGTTGCCATGAATATTTCCCGTCCGCCGGGTGCGATGAGCGAGACAGCCACGTTGCATCGAATGATACAACGGCGCGGCATGGTAATGTAGGCTTCAGAAAACGATGACCTTAAGCGCAGCGGAATTCCGCAAGGCCATGGGATGCTTCGCCACCGGGGTCACGATCATCACCGTCGACCTCGACGGCGAGGTGCACGGCATGACCGCAAATGCGTTCGCGTCGGTTTCGCTCGATCCCATGCTGGTGCTGGTTTGCGTAGATCACAGCACCCGCACCCACGCGCACCTCCATGCTAAAAAGCGATTTGGCATCAACGTTCTATGCGAAGATCAGCGGGCCATTTCGGAATACTATGCTCGGCCCGAACGGACGCACGAGCATGCCGAGGCTGAGGCTGGAGCCCGCTTTGACCGCACCAGCCACGGGACGCCGATGCTCCACGGCGCCCTGGCCTACCTGGAGTGCCGCCTGCAATCGTCTCAACAAGCCGGAGATCATGCGATCTTCATTGCCGAGGTCGAGGATGTAGTGGTGCGAGAAGGCAATCCGCTCCTGTTTTTTCGGGGAAAATACCGCAAGGTTGGAGAGGAAGTAGAGAAATAGGCGGTGCCACTTTTGGCGTCCTCAAACATCCAATGAACACACAGATAAGCGAAAGTGGGGTTTGATCCTATGGAAAAAACAGCTGAAAAAGTCGTCAAATCAGAAGCCGAGTGGAAGCAACAGCTTACCAACGAGCAATATCACGTCGCCCGCGAGGCGGGTACAGAGCGTGCCTTCACCGGAAAATACTGGAACAATCACGATACCGGGATGTATCACTGCGTGTGTTGCAATGCGCCGCTCTTCAGCTCAAAAACGAAGTTCGATTCCGGCACAGGCTGGCCGAGTTTCTTCGAGCCGGTCGAAAACGGCGGCGTCGTGGAGCACCGTGACAGCAGCTACGGCATGGTGCGGACCGAAGCCCGCTGTGCGAAATGCGACGCGCACTTGGGCCACGTGTTTGAGGACGGTCCGGCCCCCACCGGCCTGCGCTATTGCATGAATTCTGCATCGCTGGATTTCAAGCCGGCAGAGAAGAAATAAATTCAGTGGTTGCTGAAACTCCAAGAAGTCAAAGGGGCACGCCGTAGCGTGCCCCCCTCGTTCTACTCGACAAACTCTGATTATGCGTTGCCGGCGGTAGCGGCCAAAGCCTTGGGCGCTTCCTGCTTCGCTTGGTTCTGTTGCTGGTTCTGCTTGCCTTCGCTGCGGACCTGAATTCCGCCCTTCAATGCAGCACCATCTTCCACGCTGATGCGTACGGTAGAAATGTCTCCAGAAACCGAGCCTTCGGCGCGGACATCGACCCGATCGCTGCACTCGATGTTGCCATTCACCTTGCCCATGATCACGACTTCACGAGCCTGGATGCTGGCATCCACCTTGCCATTGCGGCCGATGGTGACGCGGCTCTCTGGCATGATGATCTTGCCTTCAATGCGGCCATCGATATAAAGCGCTTCGGAGCCGCTGATTTCGCCCTTGATGACCAGAGTGCGGCCAATGGTCGCCTGATCAATGGGAGCGGTAACGGTCTTGACGGGGTTGAACGTGTTGGGGTTCGAAGCCGGCGATCCGGACTTCAGAAATGAGTTATCGGACGACTGAAGCATGCGACCTTCCTTGGGTTCCCGCCCGGCGCCCTGCTCGCGCCTGGCACCATTCCAGCGGTTGGTCTTGAATTTGTGGCCTGCGGCGGTGCGTGGCCACTTGGCCAATCTGAATATCGCACAGACGTAAGAGCCGAGGAGAGATTACGGAAGGTGATGTACGGCTGCGGAGGGAATTACTTGTCGAGAAGTGGGAACCCTGACGAACGGGAAGGGCACGAGGAGGAACGGGAAGGGCACGAGTTCCGCTCGTGCCGCAAGGCGGTTCCGAACAGATCGCGCTTTAGCGCCTGGGGTGGCTCTCTTTTTGAGCTGCGACAGATTACTCAGCCGTTTCCAGGGCTGCTGCCAACTCTTCCCACTCTCCAACCAGTGCAGCGTGAGATGCCTTACTGGAGTCCAGTTCCTGCGACTGTCGTTGGCTGTCTTCCGCGCTGACAAAGTTCTGCAGCGCCGTCTCGAGACGCGCGATCTCATCCTCGGCCGAGCTAATCTTAACTTCGAGTTCATGAACGCGGTCTTCCATCTGTTTCCGCTTGATGGGATTCAGGCGTTTCTTCGGTGTTTCGACTGCCGTTGCCTGATGATTGCTACTGTCGCCATTCGTCGGATGCGGGATAGCCTCACTCTTCCCCGCAATCGGTGCCGATTCCCCTACCAGTCCCATGCCCGGAACATCTGCCAGCGTCGGCGCGACATGCTGTCCACCTTGCTTCCGCCAGAGATAGTCTTCATAGTTTCCCGGGAAAATCTCCACCTTGCCTCCGCCGACTTCAAACACGCGGGTCGCAAGCTTATCGATGAAGTAGCGGTCGTGCGATACGAAGACCACGGTGCCGGTGTACTCCATCAGAGCGTTCAGCAGAACATCTTTCGCGCGCAGGTCGAGGTGGTTCGTAGGCTCATCCAGCAACAGAAAGTTCGCCGGATGCAAGAGAAGCCGCAACAGCGCGTAACGTCCCCGCTCTCCGCCCGAAAGAACGCCGATTTTCTTAAAAACGTCCTCGTCGGAGAATAGGAAGCAACCGAGCAGGCTGCGCAGTTCCGTTTCGCCGGATGCGGGCGAGGCGTCTCCCAGGTCGTCGATGATGCGCGCGTCCTGATCGAGTTCCTTGTACTGATCCTGTGCGAAATAATCGGACTCTACGTTGTGCCCGAGGCGAAACTCTCCCTTCGTCAGCGGCTCCGTCCCGGCCAGCAATTTGATGAGAGTCGATTTGCCCGCCCCATTCACGCCGACCAGCGCAATGCGATCTCCGCGATCGATCATGAAGCTGACGTCGCGGAAAACCTCTTTCTCCGATCCGCCATTTCTGCCCGGATAACTCTTCGCCACGCCTTCAAACTCGGCCACGATCCGTCCGCTGGCCTTGGGCTGCGGAAAGGAAAAATGGATCGTCTTCTCCTCCGGCGGAATCTCGATGCGCTCGATCTTTTCGAGTTCCTTGATGCGGCTCTGCACTTGCTTGGCCTTCGTCGCCTGATAGCGGAAGCGGTTGATGAAGACTTCCAGTTGCTCAATGCGATCGCGCTGATTCTTATAAGCGGCCTGCATCTGCTCGTTGCGTTGCGTCTTTTGCGCCAGAAATTTGTCGTAGTTGCCGGTATAAAACCAGAAACGCTTGTTCCAGATCTCGGCAATCTTGTTAACCGTCACGTCGAGGAAGTACCGATCGTGCGAAATCAAGACAAATGCATGCGGATAATCGTGCAGATATTCTTCCAGCCAGTTGCGCGCTTCGAGATCAAGATGGTTCGTGGGTTCGTCAAGCAGCAGCAGATTCGGCTTCTGCAGCAGAAGCTTGGCCAGCGCCAGCCGCATCTGCCATCCGCCCGAGAACTCGTCTGTCTGCCGCTGCCAGTCTTCTTTGCCAAAGCCCAGCCCCATCAGCACCCGGCCAACCTCGGCCTCGATCGAGTACCCATCGCGCGCCCGAAACTCATGCTCGACCCGCTGGTAGCGATCCGCGACCGCCGCATATTGCGAGCTCGTATGGTCGATCTCCGCCATGCTGTGCATCAGCGATTCGAGTTCTTGCTCCATGGCGCGAACGTCGTCAAACACCGACATGCACTCGGCAAATACCGTGCGCCCCGAAAGGGTCAGCCCGTCCTGCGGAAGATATCCGGCAGAGGTTCCTTTCGCGACGACGAGCGAGCCGTAGTCGAACGTGTCCATGCCAGCGAGCACTTTCATGAGCGTGGACTTGCCGGTGCCGTTGCCGCCTACCAGACCGACATGGTCGCGGTTGGTGATCAGCCAATCGACATTTTCAAAAAGAAGTTTGTGGCCGAAGCGTTTTCCGGCGCCAGAAAGCTGAATCATGGTCTGGAATTATCGTAGCAGGGGCAGAGGAAAGAGGTCAGGGGAGAGATTTGTCCGGGGGACGTACATCAGGTGTCAGCGCACTGAGGTGATCGTCAAGTGTTGGGGTTACCGAAGAGAGTGGCATTTTGCGCTCGGGCGGTGTCAATCTCAGTATGTAGCTGGCAGGTCCGCATGCAGCAAAAGATCACTACTTGCGTCGTCTACATATGCGCTGCACTTTCTTCACTCGGATTACTACTGTGTCTACTGAAGAGTTTCCTGGGTGTTCATCGCTCTACGCAATTGGCTTTGATTGCAAGCGCATCTGCATTCTTACTCGCCGCGGTGGTCGTTTTTCGGTGGCCTCGCAGGGGCCACTGGCTTGGACTGATCTCAGGGCTGGGTGCCTTGTATTGGTTCTATGGCGTTGAATTTGGCTATCCTTTTCCTGCACTCAATACGTGGGTTGCTTTCAATCTGCCAGATACGATGCCTGAGTCCTCGCAAGACATCTTGATTGCGAAACTAAAGATCGCCTTCGCAATCACCGCGCTCGCGGGAACCGCCATCTCTGCGACGCGCCTTCTGCCAGCGCACTGGATCATGCGCAAGCGCGCTGTTCGCGACCGACTCTGGCCCGCTCTTGCGGTCTGCGGGTTGGCGGTCCTTTTCTGGTACGCCCTCTCGGTAAGTCCCTATCGTATTCCTTTGATAGTGGATGGCGTCCCAGCGAAACTAACACTATTACATATAGAGAAGAACGGTAGGCAGTTCCACGAGACGGGCATTAGCGTTTTTGATGACGGGCGGGTTTATTTCTTCCACAACGATAGAAGACTGTTCCAGTACAGATTTCCAGTCCACACCGGATCTGCAGTGCTGTCGCCGGACAACACCATGCGCGGGGCGGCTTTCGAATTAGCGGACGGACTCTCAAATGCAGACGGTGCGCCAGCGGTACCTCTGCATTCCAAGCAGGCGGAGGGCTGGTACGTTCGCACCCGGTACCGACATGTCTTGGCCTTCACCAACGAGAACGGGACACCGCCACCAGCCAAACTGCTCAGCGTATTTCGTACCCTTGAATCTGTTGTTCCAGAGACGAAGCTGTCGAGAGACGGAAAAGATATATGTTTTGGATTTTGTTACGACCCCTTGGCAGGATTAGGGATTGTGTATTTCAATGAACGCTGCACCGACCGGAACGGGACACACTGCAAGTAGTGTGTCGAAGTGGGCGATACACTCGAAATTATGATTTGAGGATAGTCGCCTCGACAGCAAAATCACGGCTATACGGCTTCAGCCGGAAGCTCCCGGGCCGGTAGCGGTCTCCATGCTCCCGGATGTGCTTTCCAGTTCGTCATGGAAACGAATGCCCGTGCGTCACTGGCTCGCTCGCTTTCTCCAGTAGCCGGGCCCACGATACGAGTGCGCTACTGCAAGAACGATACCTCAGCGTCGAGAACGCGATAAACAATGCTAAACAGGAATCGGTGGAGAACGTATCTCCGGCAGCGAGACTGGTACTTCGGCCATCGCTCGGAGGCTTCTTCGATAGCAGAGATTGCCCGCTCGAATTCGCTTTTCAAAATCCAACGCCGGCTGGGCTTCGTTCGCTGTACCACCCAGCGAAGATAAATACTCTTGCTCGGCCTCAGGATGGAATCGGACCGGCTTATCGGCCATTCAACAATGTCCTGCCCTTGCGCCGAACCTCTTCCCAAGAGACAGTCTTTACCCGACCGCTTTCGACCTCTTCAAGCCGACCAGCTACCTCGCTCTGCCACGCAATCTCAGCATCGGTATCAACAGTAGGATCGAGGCTGTCAATAAGGCTGGAGGCCAGTTCAGCCCGCTCTTTCTCGGGTACCGTCAGTGCGTGTTTGAGCAGTTCGCCCGCTTCCATAAGTAGATTATAGCGCTGGTATTATGCGTCACACGTCATCAATCTATGCGGAGATCTGCGGTAAACTGGTCGGCGATCAAGGACACACAGATATGACTCGCAGAAGCATTTTCGTTCTCGGAAACGCAATTCTAATGGTGTTGATGCAGGCCTATTTGCCAAACAAAAGTTCTGCGCAGACCAGCAACTCAGACCAGTCATTTCTCGGACGTTGGGATCTGACCTTGAAGACGCCGCAGAAGGAGGCTCCGTCGTGGCTGGAAATAACTGAAGAAGGCGGGCAATTCCACGCGCGATTGACAAGTCGCTGGGGACACCCGCGCCCGCTTCCCAAGGTTGAAATCTCGAATGGCCACATCCTGTTTGTCTCTCCGAAGGAAGAAGAAGACAGAAAAGACGACATGGTCTTTGAAGGCAAACTCTTCGGCGACCGGCTCGTCGGCACCACCGCCGGGCCCGATGGTACCCCATGGCGGTGGACAGGAGTGCGAGCGCCGAGCCTCAAGAGAGACCGCGCGCCCAAATGGGGGAAATCGGTGCAGCTATTCGACGGCAAAGATCTCAACGGATGGACCATGAGCGACCCCAACGCGTCCGCCAAGTGGACGGTGGAAAACGGAATCCTCGTGAGTCCTGGGCATGGGCCGGAATTGATCAGCACGGACAAATTCAACGATTTCAAACTGCACGTTGAATTCAATTGCGAAGAGGGCGCAAACAGCGGCGTCTACTTGCGGGGACGATATGAACTCCAAATCGAGAATGATGCTGATCCCGAAGGCCCAACGATGCGCACAGGCGGAGTGTATGGGTTCCTTGCGCCGTCGCCGGAGCCACCACGCCGGCCAGGAGAGTGGCAGACTTACGACATCACCCTCGTCGGACGACAGGTCACAGTCGTACTAAACGGTCAGACGATCATTGATAAGCAGGAAATTCCGGGTATTACGGGCGGTGCTTTAGACAGCCACGAAGGATTACCTGGCCCCATTTATTTACAGGGTAGTGAAGCCGGACACGTTTCCTTCCGCAACATCACAATCACGCCTGCCAAGGAGAGCTGAGGCGAATCTACAGGTGGACCCGGGGTTCGCGTCGGAGTCAGCGCTCCAAAATGGCAGCTCAAGTCAGCAATTACGGCCAGATCGCTTCGGCCAGCGGCTCCCGGGAAGCCATCGCTCTCTTCACTCCGGGATACGCTCCCCAAAGCTCGCTGTGAAACTGGATGCGCTCGAGAGCGCGGTCAATCACAGCCTCCAATTCGTGGAAATACTTCACTTCGCGGCCTTTGGCGAGGCCGCGCTTCGCTTCTTCCGGAGTGAACCACGTAGGCTTGCGATTATTCTCATCCGGCTTCCGCATCTGATGGATCTCCATCAGAAAGGCTTTGACCACAAATTCCTGCACGCCGTTAGGCTGCCAGAACACGCCTTTCGAATGAATGTAGAGGTGAAAGTGGCGGGGCTCGATCGTCCCGATTGCACCGGCTTCTTCTGCCGCTTCGCGCTCGGCAGCCTGACTATGCGACAGCCGCGGATCGGTCGACCCCTTGGGGAACGTCCACTTGTTGCCGCCGTTGGTGTTGACCAGCAGGAACTCGATGGCCGTGCCTCGCCTCCGGTAGCACACCGCAGCCACCTGCAGCGGCAAGGACTTCGCAATCCGGGCAGATCCCATGGGTTCGCTCCTGAAGCTAGGTTACATGGAAGATATTTCAAGAATATTAACGTGCAACAAAAATTGTGCACTCTGGATGGTTACGAAAGGGTTACCTGGTCGCGGTCAGAGGCCTTGCTCCGTATACAGGAATTGCCGTACCTGTCACGTCTTTCGCGTCGTCGCTCGCGAGCCAAACGATCAGACTGGCGATCGATTCGGGCTTTACCCATTGAGTAACATCGGCCCCCGGCATCGCTGCACGATTGGCGGCGGTGTCAATAGTTCCCGGCAGAATCACATTAGCGGTAATGCCGACGCTTTTGTTCTCAATCGCCACGGTGCGGACGAGCGAAACCAGCGCGGCTTTCGATGCACTATAAGCTCCCACCATCGCTCCCGGACTCTCGGCGGCACGGCTGCCAGTCGCCACGATTCGCCCGCACTGAGCGGAGCGCATATAAGGAATCACGGCCCGGAAGATGTGAAAGCTGCTGTTCAGATTCATGTCGAACATGCGTTGGAAGGTGGCGTCGTCGGTGTCGGCGACACTCTGCCCTCCGGCGAATCCGCCAACGGTGTGGGCAAGCAAATCGATCTTGCCGAAGTGCGCCATGACCGTTTCGATAGCCTTCTTCGCCTCATCCAAACTGTTGAGAGAAGCCGGTAGCGCAGTGAAATGCGGATGATCGAAATCTTGCGGCTTGATCCTGGGAGCAAGCCCTGTGACGAGAAATCCTGCATCGAGCAAAGCATTGGTGACTGCCCTCCCGAGTCCGCCGTTGGCGCCGGTGACAAGTGCAATTTTGCTTGGCATTCAGTGAGAGTACAAAAGCTCTTGGCGAACGGCAAAATTCTCACACCAGATTCCGCCATTTCGTCATTTCGCCTTCGGTTCGGCCGGCGGCGCTTCAAGTGTTTTCACCAGCCACGGAATAATCACCTGCTTGAAGATCAAAGGGTCAGGCCAGACGCCGACTTGCCGGCCCAAATGCCCGCCGCGCGGATTGACCCACGCGTCCTTCGGCACATCGCCTTTGCTGAGCAGCAGATATTCGTCAGCGATCGGCACCTGCGTGTCCAGCACTCCCGCAATCACGAGCATCGGAGCCATCGGCTTGCCCAGCAGTCCTTGGTGCACCAGCGACAACTTCGGCAGATCGTCGCCCATCTCATCGAGAGTAGTGCACGCCTTCCAAAATGTTCATCAGCGCCGGCACCTGGTCGAACAGATACTCGCGGTTCCCCAGCAGATGATTCATCAGGAAATCTTTCTGAAAGAAGCCATCGATGGGCGGTGATTGCGCGCTCGCCCCGCGTAACCGGCCGCGCTCGACGATTGCCATCTTCGTCGCCCAATATGCGCCCCAGCTTACGCCGTGTAGTGCGATGCGGTTCTTGTCGATCTCGGGCCTCGACTGCGCATAGTCGATCACCTTCGACAACATGCGCTCTGAAGACTCGCTCACCTTGATCGGCGCTTGCCCCGTGCCCGGACCATCCACCGCAAGAAATCCGATGCCGAAGGGCAGGATCGCTCCGAAGCTCTCGGTCAGATCCTCTTTGCGGCTGTCTAGCCCATTCACGGCAATCACCAGCGGGACAGGGCCCTTAGCATTCTTGGGCAGCCGCAGGTAGCCGATGATTTCCTTGCCTTCGAACGGAATGTGCACCACTTCAAGCGGCGGATCGAAAAACTTCGCGTGATCGAGAAACGCCTCAATCGCCTTCTCATACGAGCGCTGTTTGCCGGGAGACGCCGGGATCGGCCAGCGTCCGAAGGAATACAGCCGCCACGCACGAATGTAGTCGGCATTGGCCTTCGTCGGATCCGATTTCTCCAGCGACTTCGCCTCGTTGAAATAGCGGTCGGCGACCTTCATGAAGCCTGCCGCCCACTCGTCTTTATCCGCTGTGTGGATGCTTTCGAATGCCTCCTTCACATCGGCTGGATCAAGCCCGATGAGAGGGTATTGGCCGACTTCTGCGCGGTGAACCGCTTCCACCTTGATTTCATCAATGTTCCGCTCGCGACGTTCCTGGCTCCACAGGAGGAGCGGCAAAAACGCCATCCCAAAAGCTAATGCTGAAAACAAAAGCCGATTGCTGTACATGATTGCTGTCCTTATCCCTCGATTGTTCTCGAACACTGACTAAAAAAAGCCGGACGGAATGAGTCCGGCCCAATGCTTTCCTCACGAAGCTAACTAGAAAACGAATTTCGCCCCCAGTTGAATCGACCGCGGCCCGCCGGAACCGACAGCCGGATTCGCCGCCGCTACGTCGGGCGTAGCGCAGCCGCAGCCAAATGGCTGTACCGACGGATCATTCAGACCGAAGCCGTTCTGTCCGCCGTACGGGTTAGCGAAGTTCGGATGGTTGAAGATGTTGAAGAACTCAGCCCGGAACTGCAGGCGGTAGCGCTCGCCAAAATGAAAGTTCTTTCCCAGCGAGAAATCGAAGTTCCTGAAGCCGGAATCGGGGAACATATTTCGTCCCATGTTCCCGAAATGACCGAGTGGCGGCGGAAGCATGATCGAGCCTCCCTGCGCGTAGCAACCGAAATATGCCAGGGACTCAGTCGCCGCTCCCGGACTTCCCCCATCCAATTCGAGAGCCTTGGCGTTGCAAGCAGAGTTCGCGCTTGGGTTGGATGGACGATCGTTCCCACCGAAATAGGGAATTCCAACTCCGCCGCGCGACTTGAAATCCGAAGTCTTGCCGTAAAAACTCCAGCGAATCGGAGTGTTGGCAGGCGGGCTTACCGGTAGTGGTCCAACTCCGGCGGCATCCGTTCCTTCATCCATCGGTCCCCAGAACTGAGGACTCTCGAGCGTTGTAATGGAGTTAACTTCCCACCCCTCCAGCATCTGGCCATAGCCCTTTCGGCTTGGGAGTGCGTAGGTCAGAGACAGGGTCAGCCGATGGCGAATGTCGAAATCGCTGTTGGCATACTCGCCGCCTGGATTCGTCGCGTTCTGCGGCAGCCCCGATCCATATCCGAAGTCCCAGTTCGCTGCCACGTCATCAGAGGCGTGGGCATAGGTATAACCCAACACCATGTTCAGGCCGTGATAGTTGCGGGCATTGAGTGTGACCTGTAACCCGTTGTAGTTCGATCGATACACATTCGCCATCTGGAAAATATTGGCTAAGTAGGAAAACTTAGTCGCGTAGGGCCCATTCTCTGCTGCAACCAGACAGGCCGCGTTCCCCGTATTCGGATTATTGTTGTAAAAACCCGGGACACCATTGACGGGGACCAAGTTTGCGGGGTTGTTGCAAATGGCGACATTGGCTGCTGGCCAACCCGATCCCACTGTGGGCTGATTGATGTCGCGAATCCCTGTCAGGTTCGATCCATGATTGCCGACGTAGGCAGCCTCAATCGACAGATTCTGCGTGAACGCATGCTGCAGGTTGAGCGTCCAGTTCCAGACGTATGGCGTCGTAAGATTACGATCCACCGTCATGATGGGACAGGGACTGGCGGAGCAATCGATGGTGCTACTGCCATAAAGCGGGGCTGTCGGGGAATCCCATGGAGCGGGATTTAAGAAGTTCTTGACTGTAACGTTTCCGGTCGTGATGGTCCCCCCGGAAGTTGTGCCGGCGCTGTCGATGGGCGCTCCGGTGGGAACGCTTCCCGGCCCGAACGCATTGTTGAAGGCGATAAACGACTGCCAATTGACCGTCTCATAGATCAGCCCGCCACCCCCGCGCACCACCGTCCTGCCGTTGCCGAGAATATCCCAGGCGAAGCCTGCCCGCGGACCAAAGTTCTTGTGATCGGGGTTGTATAGGCTGCTGATCTGATGTCCCACCTGCACCAGTCCGACATTCGGATCGAAATTTCCCAGCCGGTTGTGGGCTTCCTGTGGAACCGTGCTGAACTCGTAGCGCACGCCAAAGTTCAGTGTCAGATTTCTAGTGACGCGCCAGTCATCCTGCAGAAATCCCGCGTATTGCCAGTTGTGGAGCTGCAGCGAGGGATCGCCGACTTCCACCGACGACTTAAAAGGTAGGCCAGCGAAGAAGTCTTCAAGAGGAGTCGATCCCGCACCCGTGCCAATCGCCACACCACCCAGGAACGTGACGCTGCCCCGAGCGTTGCCGTAAGCCGCATTATTCACGCGGTCGTAGTGCATTTCGCCGCCTAACTTCACGGAGTGCTTCCCTGCGGTATACGACACGTGATCGATGAACTGCGTGATCGAATCCGGGCCCTGGAATTTCGGCCATTTAAAGCCGCCCAGGCCTGGAAAGAAATATCCTCCGAAGCCAATGCGCGGCAGGCCGCCCGTGTTTGGCCCACTCACTCCTGTATTCAATCCGTAGGCCGACGCTGGAGTGTTGAGATCGCCGGGCAAAGTGGGCTGATAAAGACGGTTGTATCCCACGCGTGCTTCGTTGACCCAATGCGCTCCGGGGGTATAGACCCAGTTGCCGCCGATGATCTGGGCTCGCGTGTGAATCTTGGAAAGCCATTTCTGCTGCAGTTCGGGAAAGTCTTCGACCGTCCCCGAGTTGTTCCCGAAGAAATAGGTACCACTGATGCTGTGGCGGTCGTTGAGTGTGAAATCAAGTTTTCCGACCACATTGTCCACGTGCACGTTGTTGTTGTATCCATTCGTAATGCTGATGCCTTGCGTATTGTTCGTCGGGAACCCGGAGCCGTTGCACGTCACCTGCCCTCCCGAGAGGGCACAGCCCGCAATGTTCAAGCTAGCCGGGCTGATTGGAACTCCGGCCGTAGTCAAATCGGCGATTGCATCCGGGATGCTGTCGGCGCAGTCCCCTGCAAATCCGCCCGCGCATTTTGTTCCATTGTCGATGTGCACCATCGACGGGCTGGTCACACCACCAAACGAGTTGCCCACGTTATAGCGTTGCCCTTCATACGCACCGAAGAAGAATGCCTTGTCCTTGATCAGCGCGCCGCCCAGGCTGCCTCCGAACTGTTCAAGAGTGCGTGTCAATTTCGGATCAGGCGCCGTATTGAAGAAATTGCGTGCATCCATTGCGCCATCGCGGCCAAAACCGAACACCGTGCCATGCATGGTGTTGGTGCCGGATTTCAATCCGACGTTCACCACCGAGCCCGGCTTCCAACCGTACTCTGCCGGCGGATTCTGCTGAACGTTGAATTCCTGAATCGAGTCAATCGGCAGGATGGTCGCGGAGTCTCCCGCTATGCCCGCTCCGTTGACGATGGCCTGTCCGGAATATGGCTCGCTGTTGAACAGGCCTTCGATGAAGTACGCGTTATCCTCCGCCCGCAGACCGTTCGAACTCGTGGTCGAGAATCCGCCCCCGGGATAACGCATGATTCCCGGACGCAATTGCAGCAGGTTCTCGTAATTGCGGCCATTCAGAGGAAGGTCGTTAATTTCCTGATTGCTGAGTGTGCCCCCCAAGGTCGCCGACGTGGTGTTAAGTAGGGGCACCTCTTCTGTGATGGTCAACATTTCGGTGACTTGCCCCGGCTGCAACGAAAAGTCGGCGCGGACATCGCTTGCCACCTCGATCCGCACGTTCGGCCGCTCGATGGCCTTGAAACCCTTGGCCTCGACCCGAATCTTGTACGTTCCGGGCGGAAGGTCAGGAACCGCATAGCTTCCCGACTGGTCAGTGGAAGCCGTTCGCATCGTACCGCGTTGCGCATCAGTCACCGTCACCGTGGCCCCACCCACTGCGGCGCCGCTCTGATCTGTGAGAGTTCCTAAAATCCGCCCTGACGTCGACTGGCCGAACGCTGTCAGGGAGCAAAATATGACGGCCAGAGTGACCAACAGCACGCAAAAAACCGAGGTGCCCCGTCCATCATGGGACAGGATCGTATCGGATACCATAGAACCCCTCACTTTCTGGTCCGACAGCCATACCACTATCCGCGAAACCCTGTCAAGGAAATTCAAGTTTGCTGTGGATTGTTTTGGAAGCCTACTTCCCCGGAGTTCTTTGAACAAGTCCCTAAACCGACACAAATTCCCCTTGCAGAGCTGGAAAGATTTGGTAAGATGGATTGGTCATACCACCATACCGCATACCATGTGCACCTCCCAACTTCCTCGTCCCCGCCCTGCGGATATGCGGTATAGTAGCCGGACCATCGGCGATGCGGTCGCCGCATACTCGGTAACTCCTGCAGGGGACAGGCCCGTGTACAAACTGGTTCGAACCTCACGGCTGTACGAGCAAATCGTTCAGCAAATCGAAGAATCCATCGTTAAAGGCGATTTGAAAGCCGGTGATCAACTGCCCGCCGAGCGCGAACTGGCGCAAAGGTTCGGCGTGAGTCGCACCGCGGTGCGCGAAGCCGTGAAGGCGCTTCGCGAAAAAGGACTGGTCGAGGCCTATTCGGGAAAAGGGACTTTCATCACCGATGGCACAACCCAAGCCGTGCGCCAATCGCTCGACCTCATGGTGAAGATTGGTCAGCCGGAGGGGTCCAATCATTTGGCGGAAGTTCGCGCGATTCTCGAGCCCGAAATCGCCGCGCTGGCCGCAACGCGCATCCAGGAGCCGGAACTCACCACCATGCGCGAAGCCGTTGCTGTCATGGACCGTGCTCGCCAGGACCCAGAGGCTTATATCGAGGCCGATCTTGATTTTCATCTCGCGCTTGCCGAGGGAGCAGCCAATCCTTTGATTCTTTCTTTGCTTGATTCAATCGTCGGATTGCTGCGGGAACAGCGGTTACGCATCTTCCGCGTACCGGGTGGGCCCGATCGCGGCCAGGTGCATCACAAGCGAATCCTTGAGGCTGTCGAGAAACACGATGCCGAGAAGGCGCGTCAGGCGATGCGCGCGCATTTATCCCAGATAAGCGATGACAGCAAAGCACCTGCGGCGAACCGTATTCCCGGCAAACGAAACCTTCATTAAGGAAATCTGATCAGAGTTTTAGTTCGGAGGCAATCAGGCGGATGGCGAAAGTCGGATTCATCGGATTGGGCGTTATGGGCAGCAACATGGTCGACCGGCTGCTCAGCAAGGGTCATACTGTCACCGGCTATAACCGCACGCGCTCCAAAGCGCAGTCGCTGGTCGACAAAGGGATGATCTGGGCCGACTCCCCACGGGCAGTGGCCGCTGCTTCGGACTATACCTTCGCCATGGTCACCAACGCCGCTGCTATTCAGTCGATCTCCGAAGGGCCTGATGGACTGCTAGCCGGACTAAGCGCTGGCAAGATTTTTATCGATATGAGCACGGTGAGTCCCGCCGTGAGCCGTGCGCTGGCTGCCAAAGTCCGCGCCCTCGGCGCCGATATGGTGGATTCTCCCGTCTCGGGCAGCGTCATCACTTTGCAGCAAGGCAAGCTGTCAGTCATGGTTGGGGGTCGAAAAGAAACCTTCGAGAAGATCAAGCCTCTATTGCTCGACATCGGCCCAAAAGTGACGCACGTCGGCGACAACGGCCTGGCTCTTTCGATGAAGATCGCGACCAATCTCAGCCTCGCGGTACAGATGCTGGCGTTTTCCGAAGGCGTGTTGCTGGCCGAGAAGAGCGGTATCGCCCGCGACGTTGCAGTCGATGTGTTGACTCACAGCGCCATCGCGTCCCCAATGATCCAGTACCGCGGGCCTTTCGTGCTGCAACAGCCGGAAGAAGCCTGGTTCGATGTCAACATGATGCAGAAGGATATGGTCCTCGCTATGGACCTCGGCCGCCAGTTGGATGTGCCGTTGCCCACGACCGCCGTCAGCAACGAATTCTTGACGGCGGCTCGCGGCATGGGCTGGACGAAGTACGATTTCGCCTGCATGTTCGACGTGCTCGCTGCCATGTCCGGCGTGACCACGCCCGTCACCGCAGGAGAAAAAAAGCGGTGACCACTGTGACCTCCAACCCGAAGGCGAGTTCCGAGGCGCTAAACGACAAAGAAAAGTGGCTGCGCGCTTACCGGCAGATGGTGCGCATCCGCCTGTTCGAAGAGCAAGTCAACGAACTCTATACGCGCGCTCTGATGCCCGGCCTAGCGCATCTTTACAGCGGAGAAGAAGCAGTGGCCGTCGGCATCTGTGCAGCCCTACGTATCGACGATTACATCACGAGCACGCATCGCGGTCACGGACACTGCCTGGCCAAGGGAGCCTCGCCCGATCGCATGTTCGCGGAACTGTTAGGCAAGGAAGCTGGATATTGTCGCGGTAAGGGCGGTTCGATGCATATAGCTGATCCCGCCACTGGAAATCTCGGTGCCAACGCAATCGTAGGCGGCAGCGTGGGAATCGCTACCGGCGCGGCATTCGCCTCCAAGCGTCTGGGCAACGGACGCGTTGCCGTCTGTTTTTTCGGAGAAGGTGCCCTCGGTCAAGGATCACTCTATGAAGTGATGAACCTGGCGCAGCTCTGGAAGCTTCCAGTGATCTACGTCTGCGAAAACAATCTTTATAACGAGTACACGCACTATAGCGAAACCACGGCCGGAACGATTCTCGGACGCGCCACGGCCTTTGGCATCGAGGCAGCCGTGGTCGACGGGCAGGATGTTCGCGCCGTCAACGCCATCGCGGAAAAGTTCGTCAAGCGCGCCCGAGCCGGCGAGGGTCCAGCCTTTCTGCAAGCGGACACGTACCGCTACAGCGGACATCACGTCGGTGATATCAACCGCGAATACTATCGCTCAAAAGCAGAAGAGCAGCGCTGGAAAACCGAACGCGATCCGATCCAGCTTCATGCTAAGTGGCTGACCGAGCATCACCATGCAGATTCGCCTGAGCTCGAACGCATCAGTAAAGAAGCCCGCGACGAAATGGAAGCCGCGGTGAAGTTCGCTATCAACGCGCCTTATCCCAGCGTCGACCAGGTGAGCGAGGACGTCTATGCCTGAACGCGAACTTACCTTTGCGCAGGCAGTCCGCGAAGCTCTGGCAGAAGAGATGCGGCGCGATTCGAGCGTCTGCATTTTCGGCGAAGATGTAGCCGAAGCCGGAACTCCATTCAAAGTTCTTTCCGGACTCGTCGAGGAATTCGGCGCCGAACGCGTACTAGACACTCCCATCTCTGAAGCGGGTTTCAGCGGAATCGGCGTAGGCGCCGCCATGGCTGGCCTGCGGCCCGTCGTCGACATCATGTTCGGCGACTTTCTCACGCTGACCATGGACCAGATGGTCAATCAGGCTGCAAAAGCACACTATATGTCTGGCGGCCACTGGAAGGTTCCCATGGTGATGCGGACCACGCTCGGCGCGACCCGCCGCTCGGCGGCCCAGCATTCGCAATCGCTGCATGCCTGGTTTAGTCACGTCCCGGGTCTCAAAGTAGTTCTGCCCTCGACGCCTTACGATGCCAAGGGTCTTCTGAAGACGGCAATCCGTGACGAGAATCCGGTCGTCTTCTTCGAAGACAAGATGATGTATAAGCTGAAGGGGCCCGTCCCCGCAGAGGACTACACGATTCCTCTTGGAATCGCCGACATAAAGCGCGAGGGCGACGACATCACACTCGTGGCGACCAGCAGCATGGTGCAGGTCGCACTCGATGCAGCTTCTCTGCTCGAGAAAGAAGGCATCAGCGCTGAAGTAGTCGATCCGCGAACCACCTGGCCGCTCGATGAAAAAACCCTGGTCGACTCGGTCAAGAAAACTTCGCGCGTGATTATCATGGATGAAGGCTACGGCCGCTACGGAGTCGCGGCCGAACTCGCAGCAGTAATCGCCGAAGGTGCGTTCTACGACCTCGATGCTCCGGTGAAGCGAATGGGAGCAATGCACGTTCCGATCCCGTTCTCTCCGCCGCTGGAAGACGTCACGGTCCCAACGGAAAAATCCGTATTCGAAGCGGCACGGAAGATCTGCGGGCACTAAGTCTGAGGGACCTTAGAAAGATGTCGGACACAGTCATCCCGACCGCAGAGAGCTTCCGCGAAGCGTTCGTAGGTTCATTCGAGGAATGCCGTAAGACTCTCAAGCAAGTAAGGACTTGGGCGGGTGCGTGGCCTCGATGGAA
Source organism: Terriglobia bacterium (assembly GCA_963711365.1). Taxonomy (GTDB): domain Bacteria; phylum Acidobacteriota; class Terriglobia; order Terriglobales; family Acidobacteriaceae; genus Sulfotelmatobacter. The sequence continues at coordinate 319,616 of CAVQDY010000009.1, forward strand.
TGAGTTAATGTTGGCGCAGCTCATAATCTCTCCGGAGCTCCGGGTAATTCAAAGGTCGGTGCTTGTAAGAACAGCTGAGGCAATGGGGCTGAGTTACTGGAAGGGCCAACCTTTAACCGTTGATGCGATCTTCTCATACGAGGGAAGCTGGTTCCCGATTTTGGCTGCCATCGAACACGAGAACGATTGGCGAGGCTTTGAGTCGGAAGTTATGAAATTGCTTTCCGTGCGCTGCCCTTTAAAAGTGGGCATAACCTATGCCGCCGACCGCAATTTAGAAGCCTGTTGTGAGAGGGTCACAAAGAACCTTCAAGGAGACCTCGACGACGCAAAGTCGAGTGTTGGAGAGGACCCCGTGACACAGTATCTCCTTCTGATCGGCGGCGAATCAGAGGGCGAAGATATTTCCTGTTGGTACTCACTGGATTTCAGAGCCGGTGAATTAGGCAGTAAATACAACTTCCGAAAGCTAAAAGCTAAGAGCTAGAAGCTAGGAGCTGATTTATGGCACTCAAAACACACGGCACCATGGCAGTCGATTGGGAGAATCGGATCGACTTCGACCGGCTCCGCCGCGAACGCCTGCAAAAGACAAAAGATCTTCTCAAGAAATCGTCGATGGGGTCGTTGCTCTGTTTCGATATGAACAACGTCCGCTACATCACGGCGACGCACATCGGCACGTGGGCCCAGGACAAAGCCAACCGCTTCACCTTGCTTCCGCAGAATGACGAACCGATCCTCTGGGATTTCGGTTCCGCCGCCAAACACCATCAGCTCAATTGCCCATGGCTCGACGGGCGCTCGCACTCCGGAATCTCTGTGCTGCGTGGAGCGATGACGCCGGAAATGGGACGCGCCGAAAACGTCGCCAAGAAAATTCGCATCGAGCTGGAAAAACGCGGCCTCCACAAAGAGCCTGTCGGTATCGACATTGTTGAACTGCCCGTCCTGTTCGCGCTGCAAAAAGAAGGCATCGAGGTTGTCGACGGCCAGGCCCTGATGTCCGAAGCTCGCGTGATCAAGACCCAAGACGAAATCTCGCTGCTCAACACTTCGGCGATGATGGTCGATGCCGCCTACGATGAACTCTATCGCGCAATGAAACCTGGCCTCCGTGAGAACGAGGCCGTCGGACTCGTCAGCAAGGTTCTTTATAATCTCGGCTCGGAATATGTCGAAGCCGTCAACGCCATCTCCGGAGAGCGCTGCAATCCGCATCCGCACGTCTTTTCCGATCGCGTTCTACGCCCCGGCGACCCCGTGTACTACGACATCCTCCATTCCTACATGGGATATCGCACCTGCTATTATCGCTGCTTCACCGTCGGTTACGCGTCACATGCCATGGTCGACGCCTACAAGCGCTGCCGTGATTACCTCGATGCCGCGATCGAGCTGGTTCGTCCCGGTCGCACCACTGCAGAGATCGCCGCAGTCTGGCCTAAGGCGCAAGATTTCGGGTTCCCCGACGAAGAAGCCGCCTTCGCTCTGCAATACGGCCACGGCATTGGCCTCGCCATCTGGGAGAAGCCAGTGATCAGCCGGCTCGTTTCATTCGAACATCCCGTCGAGATCAAACCCGGAATGGTTTTCGCGCTCGAAACATTCTGGCCCTCAACCGACGGATGGAGTGCGGCGCGTATCGAGGAAGAAATCGTGGTTACGCCCACCGGACACGAAGTAATCACTCGCTTCCCGGCCGAAGAATTGCTCGTCGCCGGTGCTCACTACTTCACCGTCAACGGCCCTTTGCCCACAACCAGAGAAAGCGAAGCTCCTGCCAGTTCGCGCGTGCTCGACATGATCGAAGCCAGCGCAAAAACCGAACGCGTAGGAGTTTCGGACTGAAGGCCATAGTTCGTTAAGAACGATCGGCCCTCCCCAATCAACGACTATGGCCTTCAGCGTAGTAATGCCCGCTCTCGAAATGGCACAGGAAACCGGCAAGCTTCTGGCTTGGCGGAAGAAAGAAGGAGATCGTGTTTCCAAAGGTGAGCCCCTTCTCGAAATTGAAACCGATAAAGCCGTCGTAGAAGTCGAAGCTCCCGCCGACGGGGTTTTAGCTGGAATCAAGGCATCGGAGGGATCTGACATCCCGGTCGGACAAATCATCGCCTGGATCGTCGCGCCAGGCGAGGCGGTTCCCGCGGACACCGAGCCTCAAGCTCCGGCGGCGCGAGCCGGATCTCACACCTGGACTGACCACGCGGCGCCGAAGCTGCAACAGTCCGCAGTCCCTTCGCCATCTACGGCCTCGACCGCGAAGATTTCTCCCAAGGCACGCCGTCTCGCCAAAGAATTAGGGGCCGACATTGCGACAATTCACGGCACCGGTCCCGGAGGAGAAATTCTCGCATCAGACGTGCAAGCTGCCCACGCAGGGACAGCCGCCGCGCCCGCAACATCTACTTCGCCTTCGAGTGTCGAGGTGCCTACATCACTCGGCCGCATTATGGCCGAGCGCACCACACAAAGCTGGACTACCGTCCCCCACTTCTTCGTGACTCGCGAGATCGATGCCGGCGCTCTGAATCAATATCGCGATCAAAATCTTTCCAAAATCGAATCTTCCCACAAGATCCGCATTACCCATACTGACCTGCTCATAGCTCTGATCTCGCGTGTTCTGCTCAAGCATCCACGCCTGAACGCCAGCTGGAGCGCAGAGGGCATTCGTCTGCACGACCATGTCAATATGGGTGTCGCCATCGCCGTGAGCGACGGAGTCGTAGCCGCTGTGATCCACAATTCGCACACGGCAAGTCTTCCGGAGATTGCAATGCAGCGGCGCGACGTGGCCGAACGTGCTCAAGCCGGAAAGTTGCGGCCCGCCGATATCGCCGACGCCACTTTCACCATCAGCAATCTAGGCATGTACCAGGTCGATCAGTTCAGCGCGATCATCACACCGCCGCAAGCCGCAATTCTCGCGGTGGGCGGCATCTCCGATCGCGTGGTAGCTGTGGACGGAAAACCCGCAGTTCGCCCCATGATGACTCTGACTGTTTCCTGCGATCATCGCGTAGCTGACGGCGCGCGCGCCGCCAAGTTCCTGAGCGATGTCGCCCAGGCCATACAAGAGCCCGCGAAGCTGATTGGATAAATCGGAAGGAAATTATTGCTGAAGGATCTGTCCCGGATTCGGATGAACCTGCTCGTCTTTGATCTGCGCAACGTCCCAGCCGCCGCCTAACGCCTTCACCAGATAGACCGTGTTGACCAGTCGCTGCCCAAGCAACTGCGTCTCCAAGCGCTGATTGCTGAGCAATGTGGTCTGCGCGGTGATCACGTCCAGATAATTCGTGACCCCGCCGACGTAACGATTATTAGCAATCTCCAGAGCCTTCCGCGCGTCCTCCACGGCCGCTGACTGTGTCGAAAGCGCCTGCGACAGAGTACTCAGATTGCTGATCCCATCCTCGACCTGCTGAAACGCTGTCAGCACCGTTTGCCGATAGTTCGCAACCGCCTCGTCATAAGCCGCTTGGGCCGCCGCCAGATTGGCGCGATTGCGTCCACCTTGCAGAATAGGCTGCAACGCGTCGCCACCCAGTGACCAGAAAAGGCTCGGAGCGTTGAACAACGAACCCAGCGCTGCGCTCTCCAGTCCACCCGATCCACTCAGCGTGATATGTGGATAGAAGGCCGTGCGCGCCAGTCCGACCCGTGCGTTCGCATACGCCATATCGCGCTCGTAGGTGGCGATGTCAGGCCGTCGCTCCAATACGTCCGACGGAACTCCGAGAGGAACGGGCGGTGGATTCGTCTTGAGCGCCGCCACAGGCACACTGAATGCTGACGCCGATTGCCCGACCAGCACCGCAATCGCATGCTCATACTGCGCGCGCGATTCCTGTACCAATGCAGCCTGCGATATCGTGGAATCCAGAACCGTCGCCTGTTGCGCAACCTCGAGCCCGCTGGCGATTCCCCCCGCATGGCGATTATTCAGAAGGTCCAAAGCCTTGCGCTGATCGTTGGCTGACTCAACCACAACCTGGTATTCCGCGTCAAGCTCGCGCAAGGTGAAAGTAATCGGCCGCGAGCTCAGCTGTCAAGACTAGTTGAACATTCCCCAGGTCGGCAGCGCTCGATTGCAGGGAAGCATTCGACGCTTCCACATTCCGCCGAACCCGCCCGAATAAATCGGCTTCATAACTCACCGAGAACGGAATCGTATAGACGCTTTGTGTGTAAGGCGCCACTGGCTGCACAACCCCGTTTAGCGCAGACGGCGCAGCTCCATTCAACGGACGATTTCCCGATCCTCGCTCGCGAACTCCCGAAGGATCTGCCGCGACCTGTGGAAAGAAATCGGCGGTCGCAACCCGCGCCAGCGAACGTGCCTGGTTCAATCTGTCTCGTGCCGCCATCAATGACTGATTAGCCTGCAGCAGTTGCTTCTCGTAGGCATCGAGCGCCGGATCCTGGAACACTTCCCACCACGCGCCCTTGGGAATGGCGTCCTTCGGCGCGGCCTGCTCCCACGGCGGCTGCGTCTTCCACGCATCCGGAGCCGGCGTCGGAGCCGAAGGCCGTGCATAGCGCGGCCCGACGGTGCAACCCGCACCGAGCGCAAGCAACATCAAAAGCGCCGCCAGCATGCTCTTCTTCACTGCTTGCTTCCTTTATGACTGGCCGGCTGTTTCTGCTGCTGGTTCTGCTGTCCCTGCATATCCTGCTGCTGCTTCTCCGGCAGATTCTCCTCTTGCTGCGTGCTCTGCGGAGATGTCGGCTGCTGCGCCGACTGATGCGCTCCCTGGCCCGGCGAAGGCGGTGCAAGGTTCACCTGCTGTCCCGCCTCGAGAGAGTCCGGAGGATTGATCACAACCTGGTCTTCGGTTGTCACGCCGGCCAGAATTTCCAGCGTTGTTCCATAGTCCTTGCCAATACTGATTGACCGCAGCTGAATCTTCTTGTCCGGGCCGACCACCGCCAGCTGTGCCCCCTGCGAGCGGAAGAGCATGGCGTTCACCGGAACTGTCACCTTATTCACGTTCGATCCCACGGCAAAGTGCACTTCACCAAACGACCCCGGTAACAACCGTCCATCTTTATTCGGAACATCCACCTCCGTGAGCAACGTGCGCGTGTTGGGATCGATCGCCTCTGCAGTCCGCGCGACCTTCGCCGAGAATTTTTGCCCGGGAAACTCCTGCAACGTCACCGTTGTCGACTCTCCCGCTCGGATGAACGGCGCGTAAGACTGCGGAACACTCGTATACACCCGCAGCGGATCCACTCGCGCGATGTCAAACAATTCACGCCCCGCAGCTCCGGCGCCTGCATTGATTAACGCCCCGGGATCCACATTGCGTTTGGTCAGAACACCGGAGAACGGCGCGTAAACCCTCTTAAATCCTTCCAGCTGTTCCAGTCGCTTCACGTTGGCGTCCGCCGCCACCAGGTTGGCTTGCGCCTGCTTGTATCCGCTGGTCTGCTGATCGGCTTCCTGCGCAGAAACCGAGTCGGTCTTGCGCAGGTTTTCCCAGCGCTCGGCGCTGATCTTCGCCAGTTCCAATTGCGCCACAATCTGTTGCCGCGCGGCGCGTGACTGATTTAATTCTTGATCAACTTCCGGCGTGTCGATGTCGGCCAGTAATTCGCCTTCCTTTACGCGGCTCCCTATGTCTCGGTACCAGCGAATGAGGTAACCATTCGTCCGGGCATAGATTGGAGATTCTTCGAATGCCAGCAAAGAACCCGGAAGCACGAGTTCTTCATCCGGCTTTTCTGCCAGCGGATGCACGATCGCGACGGTCGGTACCGTCTCCAACTCCGTTTCTTTTGCCAGGGCCCGCTCATGGCTCGCCCGGGTGATCAACGTGATCGCACCGGCCGCCAGCAACACCAGCAGAGCCACTCCAACCACCATTAACGCGCGACGCGGCGGAGCTGGCGGAATCTCTGGCGGAGGCTGCAGCGTTGCAGTCTGATGCCGAGACTGCTGCTCCATCGCCTTAATTTCTTCATCCACGTCTCGCTTTGTTCCATGTGCAGGATGTGGATGTGGATGTGGGTTTTGTCCCTGTCCGCTGGAGCCGCGATCCGACTGCCGCTGCTCTGGCTTCTGCTCGTTATCCACTCTCATTTACGCTCCAAAAATGTGTAAGAACGATGCCCTATGCTTTTTGCTCTCGCGCTCGCCGCGCTTCCAGCCGGCTATGGAATATTGCAAAAACGCTGGGCACAAAGAACAAGGTCGCTACCGTCGCAAATAACAAACCGCCAATCACCGCGCGTCCCAGCGGCGCGTTCTGTTCGCCACCCTCGCCAATTCCAAGGGCCATCGGAACCATACCAATGATCATCGCCAATGCGGTCATCAGCACGGGACGCACTCGCGTGTACCCCGCCGCCACGGCTGCCTGCACCGCCGGAACTCCTTCATCCATCTGCTCACGAGCAAAACTCACCATCAAAATTGAATTTGCCGTCGCCACCCCCATGCACATCACCGCCCCCGTCAACGAAGGCACGCTTAGCGTGGTGTGCGTCAGCAGCAAGAACCAGCAGATTCCTGCCAGAGCTCCCGGTAAGGCCGCGATGATGATGAAAGGATCCAGCCACGACTGAAAATTGATCACGATCAGCAAATACACCAGCACAATCGCGCCTACCAGTCCAACGCCTAATCCGATGAATGACGAACGCATGGTCGCGACCTGTCCACGTACCACGATATGCGTGCCGCGCGGAAGTTTGTTTTCGAACGTCGCAAGAACTTTCTGTGTATCGGCAGCCACGGCCCCCAGATCACGATCTTGCGTGCTGGCGTAGACGTCGATGGTGGGCTGTACATTGTAATGATTTACCGTCGCCGGACGGACCGTCGGAGTCAGTTGCACCAGATTCCCCATCAACTGCGGGCCCTGCTGCGAGATCACCGGGATGTTCATCAGGTCCTGCAGATCGGTCATCCGATACTGCGGCGACTGTACGGCTATCTGATACGTGACTTCGTTTTTCGGATTCAGCCAGAAATTCGGAGATGTCTGAAAGCTTCCGCTCAGCGAGACCAAAGCGCTCTGTGCCACATCGCGAGCCGTCAGTCCGACCTGTGTAACTCTCGTTCGCTCGATATCCATGTGTAACGTGGGCAGCGACATCAACTGCTGCACATGAACGTCGGCGGTTCCCGGGATATGCCGCATCCTGCCCGCAATTCTCTGCGCGATCTCGTAGTTGGTTTGCAGATCGGTTCCCACTACCTGCACATCAATGGGCGCCGGAATTCCGAAATTCAGAATCTGCGTCACGATGTCCGCCGGCTGGAAAAAAAACTCTACTCCCGGAAAATGTCGGGGCAGGAATTCGCGAAGATGCCGGGTCAAATCTGCCGTCGGGATATGATGCTCCGGATCCAGAGCGATCAGAATCTCCGCGTCACTGGTCCCAATCGTCCCATTCGAACTGTAAGACTGGTTGATACCCGAATTCGGCAGCCCAATGTTATCGAGAATTGTCTGCAGCTGCCCCTGGGGAATCTGCTCGCGCAAGGAACTCTCGATTTCGTCACATAGTCGGGCGGTTTCTTCCACCCGCAGCCCGGGACGTCCGCGCACATGCAGCTTCAACAGTCCGGCATCAACTTGCGGAAAGAAATCCTGCCCCAGGAACGAAAAAAGCCCCAACGAAAGAACACAGAACACCAGGAAGCAGGCCACAAACAGCCCGCGATGTTGCAGCGTTGTCTCCAGCAGAGACTCGTAACCGCGACGGAAGTCTTCGAATTTCCTCTCGAATCCTCGCTGGAAGCGCCCAAGAACCGACTTCGGCGTCTCCGCCCGGTGCTCATGACCCCGCATGATATACATCACCAGAGTGGGAATCAGCGTTCGCGAGAGTAGATAGCTTGCCAGCATCGCGAAACTGACGGCTTCTGCCAGCGGTACGAACAAGAACTTCGCTACGCCACTCAGGAAGAACATCGGAACAAACACGATGCAGATACTCAAGGTGGAAACAAACGCCGGCACGGCGATCTGCTGCGCGCCATCCAGAATCGCCTGACGCATCTCCTTTCCCATCGCCAGATTGCGTTCGATGTTTTCGATCTCCACCGTCGCATCGTCAACCAGGATGCCGACCGCGAGAGCTAATCCTCCTAGGGTCATGATGTTGATCGTCTCGCCCAGCGCTCCTAGCAGAATGATCGAAACAAAAATCGAAAGTGGGATCGAAATCGAAATCACAATCGTTGGGCGCCAATCACCAAGAAAGATCAGGATCATGCATGCCGTCAGCGCGGCTGCGATCAAGGCTTCGCGGATGACTCCGTAGATCGAGGCGCGCACAAACAGCGATTGATCGAACAAAGATGTAATTCTTAATTCCGGCGGCAGTGATTGCGCCGCCTGCTGCACGATGCTCTTCACTCCTGCCACGATCTGCAGCGTCGACGCCGTGCCGTTTTTGTAAATCGACATCAATGCGCCGCGGTTCCCATCCTGCCGCACAATATTCGTCTGCGGCGCGAACCCGTCCCGGATGTGCGCCACGTCCCGCATGTACAGCGTGGAACCATTGGTCGTCTTGACCGGCAAATCGTTCAGCTCTGCAATCGTCTGCGGCGTGCCGTTCATCTCGATGTCGTATTCGAGCGGCCCCATCTTCATCGTTCCCGTCGGCAGAATAATGTTCTGCGCATTGACCGCGTTGACGATGTCCGTAGGCGAGAGACCGTACGCCTGCAACTTCGGCAGGTCGAGATCAACTTGAATTTGCCGGATCTTCCCGCCATAGGGATAGGGCGTGGCCGCGCCCGGAACTGTTGCCAGAAAAGTGCGCAAAAAGTTTTGGCCAAGATCAAATAATTGCTGTTCCGGAAGCGTCTTGCTGCTTAATCCGAGTTGGATGATCGGAGTCGTGGAGGCACTGTAGGTAATGATGAGCGGAGGCGTAGTGCCGGGCGGTAATCCACGCACCGTCGTCTGGCAGATGGCTGTGATCTGCGCGATGGCGCCTTGCACGTTCGTCCCTGGACGGAAAAAAACTTTGATGACTCCCAATCCGTATACCGATTGGGATTCCATGTGCTCAATGTCATTCACCGTCGTCGTAATGCCGCGCTCAGAATTCGAGACGATGCGGTTAGCCATGTCCTGCGGGGACATCCCTGTATAAAACCAAACGACCGAAACGACAGGAATGTTAATGTCGGGGAAGATGTCGGTGGGCGTGCGCAAGATCGTGATAGGCGTCAGAATGACAATGACGATCGCCATCACGATGAACGTATAAGGACGCCGCAGCGCTAGTGCAACAATCCACATTGAGTGCTACCCATTCCAAACCGGTAGTGATACTTGATTTCCGGGACGCTGCAGGCCTGAAACGCCCCGGAATGTCAACTTAGATTCGATACTCGCCGTATCGGATTCTAAATACATTGGCTGAATTATATGGTAGCTTACGGTTATGCGCCATACGTTGGCCGCCTCATCCAGTGAAAACGGTAGCGGGAAACGGCCTCCCGGGCGCCCTCGCAGCGAACGGGCTCGGCTGGCAATTCTGCAAAGCACCCTCGGACTCCTGGGCCAGAATGGTTTTGCCGACCTTACCATTGAAGCAGTGGCGGATCGCGCCGCAGTCGGCAAGGCTACGGTCTACCGCTGGTGGCCGAATAAAGGCGCTCTCATCGCTGACGCTTTTGCCAGTAGCACCACGCGTCGATTGCGCTTTCCTGATACGGGTTCGGTTTATACCGACATGAGCCGCCAGATGCGCCAGTTAGCGAAGGTCTTTCGCAGCCGCCGGGGCCGCATCGTTGCCGCCATCTTGGCCGCGGGCCAGAGCGATAAAGACCTCATCGCCGCCTTTCGCGACCGCTTCCTTTGGCCCCGCAGGCGGGAAGCCTATGCCACGCTCGAGCGGGGCATTCGTCGCGGCGAGTTGCGCAAGGATATCGATCAAGATCTTCTCCTGGATTCCCTCTATGGCCCGATCTACATGCGCTTCTTGATACAGCATGAACGCCTGACCCCGGATTTCGTGGACCGTCTCTGCTCGCTGGTTTTGAGCGGAGCGCGGCCTCCCGTCATCGAAACGTCACGACGCAGACTGCTCCCGCGAAATGGAAGGCGCCAATCCCTTTCTTCCTGAGTAGTGTTCTTGTCAGCCAGATCTCGCCGCCCGCACGATATTTGAGAAAACAGCCTTAGCCTAATCAGACATCTAAAACGTAGATTCAGCCGCTTCGACTGAATACTGAGAAGGGAGCGGACGTTCTTCTCATAAGCCGCTGAAGCGGCCGGAGTTGGGTTTGAAGTTTCGATGGGTTGGCGGAAACCTGAGATACGAGCTCGTCTTCGGACTGATTCTGTTCATGGGATCGGGCTGGGCCCTCGCTCAAAATCCCGCTGCTCAAAATGACGTTGTAAGCATCATTCAGAAGTCGGTGGAAGCGAACGATCGCGATTGGAAGGCCGATCCCGCCTTCGACTATTTTGAACGCGACCGTAGCCCAGATGGCACCAAAACTTATGACGTAACCAACATACTCGGATCGCCCTACGAGCGCCTGATCGAGATCAACGGCAAGCCCTTGACCGCCCGACAAAGAGACGAGGAGCAGAAGAAATTCGACGCCATGGTTTCACAAAGGCGTGCCGAGACTCCCGAGCAAAGGAAGCAACGAATTGCCAAGTACGAGGCCGACCGCAGTCGCGACCACGAAATGTTGGCCCAGCTCACCAAAGCCTTCGATTTCAAACTTCAGGGCGAGCAGAAAATCGCCCATCGGAAAGTCTATGTTCTCAAGGCGACCCCGCGCCGGGGATACCAGCCTCCAAATCGTGATACCGAAGTATTGCCCGGCATGGAGGGCCGGCTCTGGATCGATGCGGTCACCTGTCAATGGGTGAAAGTCGAAGCCCATGTCATTCGCCCTGTGTCGATCGAGGGATTTCTCGCTCAGGTCGAACCCGGCACCCGTTTTGAGCTCGAAAAAGCCCCCGTCCAGGACGATATCTGGCTGCCGATACATTACGCCATGAGGGCATCCGCCAAAGTCTTCTTCCTCTTTCCTCATCACTCTCAGGACGATGAAACATACTTCAACTATCATCCCAGCCCGGCGACTCCGTCGAACCAGTCCTCGGGATCGACTCAATCCACTCCAACCGAAGCCAGCGCGTATGCCCATTCTCGACCCGCGAACCGTTAGTGTCGCCCGCACTCTCCTCATCCTTGCCGTGCTTGTCTCATTTGTCTACGGAGCGCGTCACACTCTGATCGCATTCCTGATGGCGATCTTCTTCGCCTACCTCGTTTCTCCGCTCGTCTCTCGAGTGGAACGCTGGAGACGCATTTCCCGCGGTTCGCGTGCCCTCGCAATCGCCGAGGTTTATGTCATCCTTGCGCTAATCGTTACCGGACTCATCCTGGGACTTGGACCTCGCGTCGCGGTCGATGGACGCCAACTCATCTCCGCCGCTCCGTCCTTGCTCGACAAGTTGGGGTCCGGCGAGATCGTCCACAAAATAGGCTCTACCCGCGGCTGGAGTTACCAGACTCAAGTGCGCGGGGAGCACCTGCTCGCTGAACACAAAGACGCCGTGCTGGCTTGGATCAAACAATTTGGCCTCCAGGTTGGCGCCCTGGTCGCACAGGTGTTCTGGATCGTCCTCATTCCTATTCTTGCCATTCCATTTCTCAACGATGCCCCCGAAATCGTTGAGTTCGTCTTCAGTGCTCTGCGCTTGCGTCCGCAGGCGCGCACTTTTGCCGAAGTGGTTTTACAGGACGTGAATTCCATGGCCGCCAACTACATCCGCGCGCAATTGATACTGGCGGCCCTTGCAATTGTCGCTGACACGGTCGTGCTCGTCGCCTCGCACGTGCAGTATGGAATCGTGCTGGGCGTCGTGGGCGGGGCCTTGGAATTTATTCCCCTGGTTGGTCCCGCGATTGCCGCAGCAATGATTTTCGCCGTCGCCTTCCTCACTGGCTTTCACCACCTGATATTGCTGCTCGTATTTCTCGGCTGCTGGCGCCTGTTACAGGATTACTTCAATTCCCCTCGCTTGATGCACGAGAACGTACACCTGCAGCCCTTTGTCGTCATTTTCGCAGCTCTTGCGGGAGGAGAAATCGCCGGCTTTCTTGGAGTGTTTCTCTCTATTCCGGTAGCGGCCACCGTTCACATTATCTGGCAAAGTTGGCGCACCTTCGGCGAACGAGACCTGGGGCTTAAAGATAGGCTGCGGGATCCGCGCTCCAAAGCCGCATAACCATCCACTCGTCCGCAGAACCAATCACTTCCCGGCAGAAGACCGGTATCCCTGCCACAAATATTCCAGCGCTTCAGGAAGCGTTTGCTGTACCACGGCCCTGTCCACGTGCACGGCGTTGCGGGCAAACACGAATTGATAGTGGTACCCCTTGGCCGCAAGTACTTTCGCCATGTCCTCGTTCGCAACCACCCAGTCGTGCATGTTGTCGCGCATCACGTTCGGATTGAAAAGATCCCGATCGCCCACTTCCATCCAGATTCGGATCGGCTTTGTCGAACTGTTTGGAATCAGTTTCTCGTGGAATTCCCATGCGCCGTGCGGCGTCTGCGGATTGTAAGGCCACTGCTGGTTCACGAATGTCCCCGAATACGTCAGCACCCTGTGATAAAGCTCCGGATGATACCAGGCCATGATCAGCGCGCAAGCACCCCCAGAGCTGTAACCCACCGTGGCTCTGCCGTCCGGATCTTTTGTGAGTTTCACGTGAGCCTGCTTCTCAACCGCAGGCAGAACTTCCGTTTCTACAAAATCCGAATACACTCCGGACATCGTGTCGTACTCCAGCCCGCGCTCGCTACCCTGCGCGTCTCCGCCTCCATTGGCCACGGAAATCGCGATCATCACCGGAACCTTATGTTGGACAATCAAAGCATCCAGCGCCGTAAACAATCGACCGTCTGGCCCATCCGTTCCAATGATGAATGGCGCATCACTGCCCGGTACGTATTGCTTGGGGACGTATACGGCGACCTTCCGGGTGTACGCAGCCGGATGACTCGTCGTCACCACCAGCCTGGCCGCGTTCGCAGGATCCGCGGTTCCAAACGTTTTCGGCTCGCGAGCAATCCCGGGATAAATCTTGCTATCCGACGACTTCGTCGTGAACTCAATCACGGTTCCATTCGATAGCTGGTCCCCGGCGGACATCTCGGCAGCCACTGGATGGCTCGGCCCAATAATGAAATTACCGTCCGCGTCCGCCGCAGGAATCGACCCGTCCGGCAACTCCTTAGCCTTGACGTAACCGGGACTGTTCGGATCCCGCGTCGGCGGTCTAGGCCGCGCCGCTTTGGGATCAACGTGCTGCCCCCAAAGGGTGGACGCCCCGAGCCTGGATCGCCCCGACGTTGCAGGCAGCAGCGAAACAAGTCCGGCCAGCAGCCAGACTGTTCCGAAATGCAACATGAAGATGTGATTGGCTCTTAGCATAGTAGGGTTCGTCGGGCCGATAGATTTTAACCTACAACGCCTGCGCCCAAGTTGAGCTGCTTAGCGGGGCGTGAGCGAAGCGAGAGCCCGCTGGCGAAATCCTGAACGGAGTGAAGGAGCCCTAAGGGAAATAGAAAAATTGGTCGGCCTTAGAGGACGATTTTAGAACTCTCCTTGCCTCCGGTTTCGAGCCGCCAAAGCTGCAAGTCGTTGGATTCTTGCGTCCCGGCTTTACGTCGCCATTCCAGGTCTATCACGGCTTGCACAGCCCATGCAGTCGGGCATTAGGAGGGAGGCCGCCTCTCTTGACAAATTCTGTCATTCAAGGGTGCGGTTCTTCACATGAGTCTCGAATTTTAGATTTCTCGGTACTGCACACGAAAGTATCTGTGTTCGATCCGAATCCAAGGGTCCCTCACTTCAGCATCGGGATGCGGCTTATGTCGTTCCCACCCTTCCAGCGCAAGTTCCTTGTCTATCACCTCCCATAGCTTGTCGATCTGCTTATAGTTCCGATAGTTCCTCCGGCCAGCACGGAAGATGGTGAACGCCATATGCGGAAGTCTTGCGATGGTCAACTCTGCACTCCCAGTGATCCCGTTATAGTCAACCTTTGTCTTAATGAATTCTGTTGCCGGATTTTCGGCGCAAACCTTTTTCCACCAGTCCTCGCGGACATCGAGACCAAGCTCGTTATGTTTGAAGTAGAAACTCGGTGATGTCAATCGTTCGTTGGGTAGCACGGTGGGGTCTCTTAGATAAAGCTCGTCATGTTCTTTATCCATTACAGCTTTGAAAACAAGTGCCTCAATGGGTTCATCAAACTTCTTATCACTCTGGAAATAATGGTAAGCATCAGAGTAGACCAGCGAGTCTCCGTTTGCTTGATGCTGAAGGACGGTGAAGGCGATCAATTTCTGATCCTTCTTCTGCCACAAAGAGCAGATCTGATCATATTCCTCAACATTCTTTAGCAGCTTGTAGTCCAGAAGCAACACGTCGAATTTTGGCGAGATTATTACCCGGTATGGAGAGAACGGCGGTTCCTTGTAGTTCGCAATTTGATAAGCTCCGTATCCGACCCCAACCAGCACCGCCAGCGTGAGGCTTTGCCAAATTGAAAAATCAATCCATCGGAAAACGAAGAATAGAGCGATAAGACAGACCGCGAACCACAGTAGCGACTTAATCAGTGGCATAGTTCTAGCCTGCCTAGAATACGTCTGCGCCAGCTGTAGCCATAGGGCTGAGCTGCCCGCCTAAACCTCACCTTTCCCCCATCTCAAAAAATGCTGCGCTCGATCATGCGCTAGTGCGCTGCTTGCCGGATCGTTTTGAAGATCGCCCAGAAAAGCGAGTGCGCCCTCCTTGAACGCAGTGCCTAACTTCATCACATCCAGCCCCAAGGGCGGAAGTTGTGTATTCATAATCATGTTGACGCCTACTCTGTCCTGAAATTGATACCAAAATTCATGTACCATCCCCGCACGGCTCAGCGCTGAAATCGGAGTAGAGGTGTGCACGATGCCGCACCTTCCGCCCCAAAGATCACCCGGCGTTATAGGTTGACCCTCGATGCTTTGTAGGCGAGGAACAATATACCTCGCGCACCAATCCTTGAACGTGTCTCCCGTGGCATCCGTGATGCCCGGAGGCGCGGCTAATAGACCTAGAGTGTCAATACCCGAATAAATAAGGGATAGCGCAGCCTCGGGAAAATTGTTGTCCACGCATGATCCCATAGCGCGAAGATGTTCCTCGAGCCACGCAACAATGCGGCTGCCTTCGTCCCCCGGATAAAAGAAACGCATTTGTCGTCTGCCTTCTGCGACCAGCGGGCGGGGGGCCCTCCCTTCGCGGTTTTTTGCGAAAGGGTGGGAATTCCCGAGATTGAACAACTCCCATCAGAATTCTTGTTTCCCTCCATGTCCCGGCTTGTCCTACCTCTAAGTTAGTATCATGCCGGAACGCTGAGGCGATTGTGCGGCTCCCTCGAGCGATCTGGAGCGAAGCGAAAGAAACAAAAAGAATGATCGGACTGGCCGACGATTTTCGGTCTCGCCTTCTCGGACTCGGGCAATAAGCGGAGCGACTGGTCCAGGCCGCGAAGCGACTCGCCGCAGCACAATTGAACTCTCCAAATGCACGGCTCTCAAGCGGTTTGGAGCGTAGCGGCAGGACATGAATGTAATTGGTCGGGGCGATAGGATTTGAACCTACGACCCCCTGCGCCCAAGGCAGGTGCGCTACCAGGCTGCGCTACGCCCCGACATAAGTAGCAGAATTGATTCTAAAGTACTTTCCAACTTTGTGACCACTCCAGATCATGATTTCTGGCCTCGACCGTGCACTAACCGTGCACTTATGCGTCATTACACCGCGACCGTGCACATTCGCTCATCACCCTTTGATGCCATTTCGCTGGCCCGGCGGTTCAGCTTTTCCAGAGCTTCGCGCTTCATCTGCAATTTCATCTGCGAATACTTCTTGAAGACTTGCGCGTCTCCCTGGCGAAGCATTTGAGTTACCCATTCATCGGCCACGCCTCCAGCACTCAGCCGCGTAGCATATGTGGATCGAAGGTCGTAGATTCGGAAGTAGGGAACCTTGGCGCGCCGAAGAGTCTTGTGCCAGACCGTTTTGAAGGTGGTCTGGTGTCCGCTCTCGTTCAGATCGCTCGGAAACAAGAACGGACTCTCCCCCGCGATGGCCATCTGGCTACGAAAGGCTTCGACGGCCAGCGGAGTAAGCGGAACTTCGGCGGTGCCGTTTGGAGTCTTCGAGTCCGGGATCCAGACGACCGCGTTCTGAAGGTCCACTTGATCCTTCTTCATCGGAGTCAGTTCCTTGTAGACTCGCAATCCCGTCTCCGTAATGATCTGCACGGCGTTTTTCAGGTACTCGGGTCCGTGAAATTCGATCTGTTGCTGCTCCGACCAGGTTACGTAGTGCGGCCGGAACAATCCTCTCACGGAGACCGGGAATTCGACGCCCGAACAGGGGTTCGCTGCGAGCAGTTTCTTTCGTACCGCCACGTTCAGCATGCGCCGGAGCACCCGAAACTCCTGGTGCACCGTGGTCGATTTGAGAACTCCCTTCTCTCGGTAACCACGAGCGAGCTTGACCCGAACACGCTGCCGAAGACGCCGGCGAAGGTAGTCTTCGATGGCATCGGCTGTGATATCCACCAGTTTTCTGCCCGGGAACGCAGCTTTCAAGTGGGTTGCGCAGCGCATGTTCGCCTCGTGGGTTTTCTGAGCTCGTAGGGGTGGTTTTGAATAGTTCTCAAGAAACGAATCCACCCACTCTCCAAAACCCAGTGCCTCTCCTTTCCGAATTACCTCTAACAGATTGCCGTCCCTGGCTTGCAGACGCTCGCGAAGCTTGCGGTTGGCCTCCTTCCAGTCCTCGGTCTGAGTGGACTCTCTGCAGTATTTCCCGCTTCGATCCCTGTAGCGAATCCACAGAACCTTACCGTCCTTGCGAGAATAGACAACCCCGTCCTGCCTTCGTTGTTTAGACATTCACCATCTCCTGTCTGAATGAAGCGCGGAATGACTCGAGATCCGATTTGAGGAAACGGATGTTCCGACCCATTACGCGGAGATGGGGAATCTGCTTTCGTTCAACCCAAAGATACACAGTCTGCGGGCTCACTCCAAGGAATTTTGCCGCCTCCTTCACTCTCATCGGAGGTTCGAGTGCGCGGGCCGAGTGATCGATAGGTTTCGCGTCGTCATATGGGTGCTCTCGACTCGCGGCGGCCGGCAGAGTCCCCGAGGTGCGCATTGGGATCACGACTTGCGATGGCTTCCCTTGGGCTGACAAAGGCTGCCTCCTGATTGCACCAATTTAGGGCTTTTTACCTCGGTCCCGAAACTCAGTCAAAGCACGGCGCGGAGCCAAAGCGCGCAGTAATGGCGTGAGGTCCCAGGTTTGAGCACTTGCCTGGCCTCCACGAGTGATCGAACGGCTGGGGGCTGTCTGCGACCGGCGTATGAGGCGGTCCGAAGGAACACAAGGGTGCGGGATCAAGAGTTCTTCAATAAGAAATTGTTGGATTTCTGAGTATCTGATATGCGGCTGCTGACCGTGACACTCGACCAGTCAGCACCCTTTTCAAGATGACAGAATTTGCACGAGACGGATGCTATCCATGGCTGCCGTTCTCTACTTGTCGAACGCGGTCGACTTCAGAGCCGATGTGACCTGATCGAACTTCATATCCACCCACCCTCTCAATCCAGTCAGACTTGGTTCAATAGCTGCAGCGCTGCGCACGAACTCCCGAATTTCGATCGGTCTTGGTGGCGATGTCTCTTGCCGCAGTAGACGCTTGAACGCAGCCCACCGTTCGCTCTCGATATAATCGCTAATCGGTAAGTCTGGTCCCATATACGCAATCGCGAACGCTGGATGCTTGTGAGTGGCTTCCGCGATGGCACGGCTCAACACGAGATTCCGCATCCACTGATATTCCTGTCCTCGAAACGGGCAAGGGCGATAGTCGTCCCCGGGGTTCAGGCGGAAAATCTGCGGAATTATTTCCTAGTAGCGAATGCCCTTCCCGGTCAGGGCACACCGGTTCGATATCTGATTCGCGGGGTTCACTTGCAATTCGAAGTTGCCATTGCATTGGGCCTGCCCCACACGTCCTAGACGCTGGGTTTGTGAACAGCATCCCGCCTGACGCTCGGTAAACTTGACTTCAAAGAGAATGGAGGCGAACCGTCCCATTGCTGCCGCGTCAACCTGAGTCGGACGAGGTTCTTTGAGGAGATTGTTCGGGTCCAGCCACTCCAAATGCACCTGCCAAGGCCCGCCGGGAGGGACATTCAATTTCTTACAGACTGAGTCGAAGATCGCAGCGCGCGACGATTGCTGCAACATCATCAGCGTTCCGAATACATCAATCGCCAGCGCCTGCGATGAGTGGATCTTCCAGGTGTCGCACGAACTGGATCGATCAAGATGCCATGGGAATTTGTCCCAGGGCTCAACCGCTGGTCGCGCGAGCGGGAACAGATTGCTTTCGATCTTGAGCTTCAGTTCGTGGTTCATGCTCGGTTGTCCAACGTTATAGACCAGTCTCCACGTGGAAGGTAGCCCATTCGGATGGCGTCATCGACGCCTGCAAAAATCTGCGTTGTCGTTGATATTCGGGAAGGAGCGGCCAGATTAAGCGGAGTCGTTGACTTCGGTTCGCATATGTCGAGGATCCTGAGGCACCGAACAGAACCTCCTGCTTTTCGACCAAGTCCATGAAACGACCGGGCTTATGCTCATCAGTATATATTTAACGCAATACATTATTATCACGTACATGTTCGTCTATCTCTATGTTGTTGTTGATATTAAGCTTATTGTATCCGCTGGTGATTATGCATATAATTATGCTGTAAACATAAATTATATGACACCAAATAGCAACGTGATTGAGACACTGCGGGACGGCCTTCAGACCGGCAGCCTCCTTCCGCCCGGCGTCACAGCGAAGATTCTTGGGATCGAGCCGTCGTTCGAACTCCCGGATCATCACATTGAAGTGGACGCGCTTGTGGAATTCACGGTGAAGAGCCATCCCGGCAAACCCATCAAGGCCATCATTGAACTTAAGTCGCGCCTTACTCCGATGATTCTCGAAGGAGTCGTTCACCAGGTGCTTCGCTACCGTAACGAACTCCGCCGATCCGGCAGCTTCGACGATCTCTACCCCATGGTTGCGGCTCCCTACATTTCAGAGTCGGTACAAGCACGCTGCAAAGAACTCGGCGTCGGTTACATCGACCTGAACGGAACCTTCGCTCTGATTCGCGATGACATCTACGTCGATGTCGTCCGGCCCGCAACGGCGTTCAAGAATCCTCAGGGAGTCAAAAACATCTTTTCGGGGAAGTCGCGCCGTATCATTCGCGTCCTGCTCGCCAATCCGTACCGCGCTTACCGACTCGAAGAACTTGCCTCCGAGACTCAACTCAGCGTGGGACAGGTTTCTCAGGTGACCAGACGGCTGCAGAACGATGGCTTATTGGACCGGACTTCGGAAGGATCGATCCTTAACCGGCCGCGCAAGCTCTTAAGAGTTTTCGCGCAGGAACTCAAAACCGACTACGTTCGAAACCGAATCGTGCTGCATGCCTTCACCGAAACTCCCCCCATGCAATTCGCCAGCAGTCTCTGCGAGGTTTGCGAACGCCAAGGCATCCGGCACGCATTCACCCTCGCCAGCGGATTGGAACCAACCGAGCGAAATGTAAGAGAGGAACTGATGGCCGCGTACGTCAACGTCCCGCCAGACAGACTACGAGACGATTTGCGCCTCGAACTGGTGGGCAAAGGAGCCAACGTGCTCCTGATGACCCCACCTTCGACCGACAATGCCGAGGCCGGCGGCGTATTCTATCGTCCACGCAAATTGATGAACGGACTCACCGGGGTGAATCCGGTACAACTTTATGTGGACTTTACCCTTCATGGCAGCAGGGGCGAAGAGCAAGCCGAGTTTCTGATCGAGCACGCACTCGCTTTCCGGGAATAGATGGCAGACGCAATCGAGATCACCAAGACTTTTCCGGCCTCACGCGAACGAACTGTTCTCCTGGAACTGCTCAAGATCGCGCGAACTCTCAAACAAGAAAATATTGAAGCTGTGATCTGCGGCGGCTGGGTGCCATTTCTGAAAGAGCTGGCCAAACATTCTCAAATCGCTCACAAGGGGAGCCTAGATATCGATGTCCTCTTGCGAGCAAAAGCCCGTGAGAGGGAGTCCGTCGATCGCGTCAAGAACCTGCTGTCTGAACCGCCAGCCTTCCAGCCCAGCAAGGCTGATGCATTTCGCTATGAAAAGAGCATCGACGGCAACGTAGTGCAACTTGATCTTCTGGCAGACCTGCCACGAAGGAGGGAAGACGAATCTGTCCTGAAGATCCAGGGAGCGACATCAAGCCTTCAGGTCTGCTTGGCAGACGGCGCCGAAAATCTGGGCAATCACGTCGAGACGATCCAGATCAATTGCCGGGAGGGAGAGACTCTCGAAACCTTCGAGATTGCTGTTCCTGATGCTGTCGGGTTCTTGATATTGAAGACGACCGTCACCAGGTTTCGCGAAAAAGCAAGGGACCCCTACGACATCTACTTCTACTGCCGCTACTCACAGGATGCGGCCACAACCCGGCAAATGCTCGCGAGTTCGATTCAGGAGCCCGCCGTCGCGCGAACTGTGGAGGCCCTCAAGAAGATGTTCACGCACGAAGACTCAAAGTGGGTGGAGATGGTACTGGATGAAATCCCTGTGATTGGAGACGCCCGCGACCGCGAGGCGCGATTTGTTGTTCGTGCTGTGGGCCGAGCAATTGAGGGCCTGTAGCCAGCGAAGCCTAAAACCGACCGTTCACGGTCAAACGATTCCTGGCGCAAAAGCCAGCGCAAAACGCATACTCTACCGGTGCACTAAGTCCGAGGTCTGCCTGGCGAGCTCGCCCTGGACCTTAACTACCGGTCCGTCGATGTAGAGGGGCTCAGAATCATTCCAATTCTTTCCCTTCGGGTAGAGAGCGACCAAATCCCAGAGGGTACCCGAATGGCGGCAGCAACTCGGCTGCTTCGTTTGCAATTGCGCGCTCAGCTGCTTAGCGATTAACCGGTCTTTATCCCAGAACTGAATGACTCTCTTATCGGGAATGCGTGCCAGGACTGGGCGAGTGGGTCTGCTCCAGTCGGATGGCAAAATAGGCTCCCATACGACCAGGACCGTCAACCGGTCGGACTTCTCTTGCTTCAGTACCTCTTGGGCTGCGGAGGCCCCCCGCAGGCACCCTGGTCACGTGGGTGAAAATAGCAGTACCATTCTGACGTCGCCGGCAGCCCCGTTGAATTCGCGCACGAATGCCAGTTCGTTGGTCAGGCGTGTGAGCGGCGCTTGGCCCTTGGGAGTTACAGCAGACCAAAGGAAATACCAGAGCATTGCGAATGCGAGAGCCAAACCGAGAAGCCATGCCAATCGTTTGGTATTCATCGTCTGCCATGCTCCATCTAGCCAGCAATCAGGCTGGCGATGACTTGAGGAAACAAGATCACTAGCACCACAACAACAACTGCCGTCCAGAACAGCACAAGACTAATTGTGCTCCGTTTGGCGCAGGATCTCCTGAAGTAGAGCTGCACTGAACCTACGCCCAGGAACATAATCGATGCGATCCACAGCCACAGCTTGTACTGCTGCGCCCAAACGCTGGCGCCTGCCAGTCCGGCAGCACCAAGGAATCCCAGCGGCACACAACAGGCGAGAGTTGAGAGCGCAGCCGCAATTGCCGCGATGGGAGCGCTTTTTTCGGATAGCTTCATAGTCCCTGGTTATCTTCTCGCGCGGCCTGCGTATCGCCACTCCAGAATGAACGCCACCACAGTTCCAATCGT
This sequence comes from Terriglobia bacterium, assembly GCA_963711365.1. GTDB lineage: Bacteria > Acidobacteriota > Terriglobia > Terriglobales > Acidobacteriaceae > Sulfotelmatobacter. The sequence continues at coordinate 341,479 of CAVQDY010000009.1, forward strand.
GATCACCGGCCAAACGAAGCGGGGTTCAACTTCAATCAGGCCAACACTTCGGAGTAAGAACACGACAGCTCCGGCCAGAAATATCCATGTGGTTATCGCGCAGTGAAATGTACGATTCTTGATCCAGTTGGCGAAACAGCCGATCGATGCAGCGAACAGAACCGTAGTGGCCGAAGTGGCGTGGAGCGGGTGCCAATAGATACCTACAAGGCTGAGTAATCCCCAACTTGCGAGCGAAACCGTGCACCAATAACACATTGCCGAAGGAGAACTGCAGCAAGCTGGCTGTTTACGCTGCGTGGCTGGCGTTTGAGGGGTTCCGCTGTTTGCTAATTCGTGTGAACCCATTTTTCAGCCCTTTCGGCTTTGCGCTCCCGCAATTGCCCGCTGTAGGGCTTCGACCGACGGAACTCCGGTTCCGCCCGCATAGAGTCTGCAAGCTAAAGCGTAGGATTGCTCGGGAGTCGATTCGACATCGCGTCCATTGATGCGTACCGTTGGAGAACCCGGAAACTCAAGCGAGGATGCCATCAACTCATCAGTCACGGGGATTTCCTGAATTGACGCGTTGATTCCCTCGGAGCGGAGCACCTTCCTGAGCCTTTGAACCGCAGGCACATGGTTGGGACAGCCGGGTACGAAAAGCACTTCAATCAGCATCGGCTTTATTTCGCTCCTTCCAAATCGGTGAGGACAGGACATTGTCTGGGCGCGCGAGATCGTCTCTGTTTGAGTTCCCGATTGCACTTCTGTAAATCTACGGCAAGTTCGCCTTCAAGCTTTTGTAATTCCCGAATCTTGCTCCGAATCTCGGTGAGCTTGTTTTTCAGCAGAATGCTGACCTCTTCGCAGCCATATCGGCCACGATCCCGCAGATCGAGAAGCTGTTTGATTTGTTGTAGAGAGAAGCCGAGACCCTGCATTTGCTTGATGAAGTTGAGACGGACGATGTCGTCGGCAGTGTAGAGGCGAAACAGACCGGTGGTTCGCGGCACCACCGGTAGCAATGCACGGCGCTCGTAGAACCGAATTGTGTCGACTGTCAGCGCCGTCCGTTGCGCCGCCTCACCGATCTGTATCGTATTCTTAGGCGCTTGCGAACCTTGCGGCATACGAAAAGGATACACTCTGGACCATGGTCCAGAGTCAAGCGCAAAAAATGATGCGGAGACGTAAGCCATGCGGCTATTGAGCGCCCAATTCTGTGGCACAAGCAAGGGGATAAAGTGATATATGCATCACATTATGCTTGAAAACTCGTAATAAGTGATGTATAACTCACACCATGCAGACGCTGGCAGAACTGGGCGAAGCGGTCTCAGCCCGCCGAAAGGCTCTTGGACTGAACCAGAGCGAGGTTGCCTTACGCTCCGGAATCACCAGGGAATCCCTTGTGCGCTTTGAGCGGGGACAGGTGTCGGAGCTTGGCTCCCGAAAGCTGCTGGCGGTGCTCGCGGTACTCGGCCTTGAAATGACCTTCACCGAGGTTGGAGCCTCTGGCACCCTCGATGAACTGCGGCGCGAACGGGGTGGTGCTTGAAGCTGAATGTCTATGTCCTCGGTCGCCACGTTGGCATTCTTGAACAGGTCGGCGACTTCAAGAGCGTGATGGCCTACGTTCCAGACGTGGCACCCGAGAACCTCGTCTCTTTGACGATGCCCGTCCGCACCGAATCGTACCCCTGGGACGACCAACTTCACCCCATCTTCCAGATGAATCTCCCGGAGGGCTACCTCCTGCAGGTCCTGCAGGAGGAATTCGGGCCGCATATCGGTGCAAGCCCCGTTGCACTCCTCTCCGTTATCGGTCGAAACATGGTGGGAAGGCTTCAGGTCGCTCCACCTGAGGCCGCATTAGACGAGCCAGCAAAACCGGTCGAAGTTGCCGAGTTGCTGAAGGGAGACAATTCCGAGGAGGCATTTTCCCAACTGGTTCGAGAACATGCGAAAAGCGGCGTTTCAGGCGTTCTGCCAAAGTTCCTTGATACCGAACAAAAGAAGGCAAGCGGCCTGGGGGCGCACAAGAAGGCTTCGTTGCTGACCCACGAGCACATTATCAAAGGGTCATCCAGCAAGCTTCCGTTCGCGACGGCCAACGAACACTTGTGCATGCAAGTCGCAGCAAGGGTTGTCGAAAGTGCGAAAACCGAACTCTCTCAGGATGGCAATGTCCTGGTCGTGCGTCGGTTCGACGTCGACGAGAACGGAAAACCATTCCGAGCGTTAGAAGATTTTTGCGCCCTACTCGGACTTCGGCCATCCGCGAAGTACGAAACCACGTGGGAGCGGATCGCCAAGGCGGTTCGGACCTATGTGCCGGGTGGAGATCAACGCGGGACCTTCCAGAAGCTGACCACACTTCTGCTGTTGACGTACGCTCTCCGGAACGCGGACTGCCATTCGAAGAATCTGGCGTTGCTGTACACGTCACGGACGGATGCACGCCTCGCGCCCGCGTACGACTTCTTCACGACTTCCGTTTACGAGGGTTATCAGAACAATCCTCCCGGAATCAGTTTCATGGGGAGGAAGACATGGTTGCCCGGAAAGACTCTGGGCACCTTCATTACTTCCACCTTTGGCATTTCTCAGCGCGAGCAGAAGGAAATCCTGGAGCGCATCAGTGATGCGGTTGCCGACACTGCGCCTGCTGTTCGTGAATTGATGAAGGGCCTGGCAGGTTTCAAGGACACTGGAAAGCGGATGCTGGCCGCATGGAGCGACGGAGTGAGCGTTCTGCGCGATCGTCGTATGTATGCTTTGAGCCCGTGGAAGTCGACTGAAGCTTTCGATGGAATCTCAGACCCGCCGAGACTCAAGAACCCGCGAACTGTCATCGGTCGCTCGGAGTTGCTGTCTCACCCCACGAAATCCAAATCTAAGTGACCGGTGCAACCTTGCGCTTGATGAACTCGCTCCTTAGGAACCCTTCGCGTTCTTGGCTGGCTGCCGAGCCCGGCAACTCCGCCGTGCCGCTCCGAAATTTCTACAGCAAGCGCACGCGGTGGAATGCTGCCATGCCGGTCGTATCCAGAGCGTTGTTCAGTTCCTCCAAAAGAGGGGGATCTGGCATAGGTAAATCCCAATAGCCAGGATCGTCTTGTACGGTGCGGGCAGTGCCATCCAGATGCGGTGCCTCGCTGCCGCTTCCCGGCGCAAGATGTCCAGCAAGGGCTTTGTTGACACTATCCGGAAGGTTCAGCGGCTGACCATTTAACCAGTCGAATACTCCGGAGTACACTTCGGGAATGTTGGTAAGGCCACCATGCACTCCCTTGACGAATCGCATCGAAACTTTCTCAAGTGTTGCCGAGGCAAGAGGCACGCGCCCGTCACCCTCGCGATGAGGATCACCCTTGACTCGGTCCGTAATCTTGTTCATCGATTCCCACAACCCCAATGCCCTGGATTTGTATTCCAGCCGAAATAGTGTCTTATAACCCACGCCCGCAATGATCAACATACGTTCGCGCTGATCAACACTCAATGTGTCATGCCAATTGTGTAACCGCGTGTGAAAATTGTTTGCCGCGTCGAGCACGGTTTGCAGCCGGTTTCTCTGTCCACTATCCAGGCCGAGGTCCCAAGCTTCGGCATCATACATATCGAAGTTCGCACAGGGGTGCTCGTAGAACCAATCCTCGCTGGCGGCGGCCCGCCAACGCGGGTTATCCGCGGTCCGTGTTCCCGGGTAAATTCCCTTCGGCGCAGGCAATAGCTGAAGGACGCCCCACAAGGACCGGAATGTCTCACGCTTCAGATATAGGCCCAAAATTGCCATCTCATTGAAACCCCAAAGATGGTTCTTGAGGTAACCAGCAATCGCCGGCGAACCATAATGCGGAGTACCAATGAACACGATCCGACCGACGACGGGCCAAAGAACCTTACCAAAGTCCATCAGAGCGGCACGTGTAACTAATCCCCCCATGCTGTGCGCGATGACGTGGACACGCTTCCGCCCGCTTGCATCGCCGAGGTTGATGCTCCCGTGTGCCCTAAGAATGGCATCCCTCAGCTCGACAGCGTTTGCAAAGACGCTCTTACGCCAGTCATAGGCGAAGTTGGAGTGACCAAAATCATCGCGGGCCAAGACTGCGGTAGCAAAGGGCTCGTAAGTTGTATCCACCGCGAAAGGCGTTACATCGTTGGTTTTGTCCGCATCGGCCGTTCCGTCGTCGGAAAGCTTGAGATCATCGATGTGGTTGCGAGTGCGAACGTCGATCCACCATACGCCACCTTTGGTCCGGCTCATGAGGAGACTGCCCATCACGCCCGGCACAAAAATCAGATTGGGAGGAACGTTGATAGCGAGATGAGACCGGGTGCGTTTCCTGAGCTTTTGAAGTTCGTTGAAGGCTGGTTGCCCGAGATAGCTTGATACGACGATTGCGGTCGCCTCATCCCCGAGCATTTCAAGGCGTTCTCGAGGGGAAGCCTCCAAAAATTTGCGGAGCGAGTCGTCCTTACAGTCCATAAGTCTTACCATTGGCGGAGCGGCATGATCTCGGCTTCACTCGCCATGTACAACTCATACTGATTGATTAGCGTATAGAACAGGCCTCCGATGTTGTTGTAATGGGACCATAAGAACAAGCGTGCCTGACCGATGGCTTCACCGGAGGGCATCGGTTTGGAATCGATCAGACGGTAAAAGAAATGGAAGAAGACGGACGCGAAGCGACTAGCCATGAAAATCGGGACGCGTGCCTCAGTTCCGATGTAGGCCCGACATTTGCGCTGAAAGAAGTTTTTTTCCAACTCATTCACGATTTGCGGATCCGATGCGCCCGTGACACAGGCGTTTGCGAATACCAGCGGGTGTCCTCCAAATTCGCCCGTGCCGAGTTCTGTGTGTCGAACCGGCTCCCCTTCTGAGCCGAACTGCAGAACTGGCATGTTTCCGGCTCCTACGGAACACTGGCAGAAGATGTAGACCACCGATGTCGGCACCTTCGTCGGCATGGAAAGTTCATCCATAATCTCTCCTCGTCGGTCTGGCTTGGTCCCTGTAGGCACGATGAACTGGTTCTGCCAGGCCGACCAACTATTCTTTTGCCATTTGCTTTCGTTTGCGGTTGCGTCCCCAATGTCCTCGCCGTAGTAAAGAAAATTGGCGCACCAGGCGTTTTGAAGAGTACCTAGTGCCTTCGACGGAGCGCCCGGGGGATAAGCCGAATAGCCGAGTCGGTAGCGAAGGCCCCAGAATGCCGTCGGATTTACTGGAACGCCACGTTTCACCTCACCCGTATAGATCAGCCCCCACGGCACATGCGGCATCCACTCCGCCCCGGTGGTGGGGCGCCAAATAATATTGATACGCAACCCGGGCGGCGCTTTGTCGAGCCAACCTCTTAGGTCTTTACCAGGCGGGAAAATGGTGTCATAGAGTTGTCGACCATGATAAGCAAAATCAAATAGCTCTTTGCTCCTGGCGATAGTATCCCATCGCCCTCGATGCCTTTCGTCAGCGTAGTTACCGATATTGGCCCAATCGTAGTGCGGTCGAAACGGCTGGCTAAGCCTAGAGCAGAGGTCTGCCTGGTCGATGTCGTCGAGGTCGTCGCTGTGTTCGCTTCTGAAATCCTCCGCCGCTTTTCTCACATTCATAATGCTGCCGGAGATGAATGAACGCTCGGTGTTCATAAAGTAGTCATCTTCGAGCACGTTCGCGCCCCAACTCCCGCGCACAGCAGCGTTGTTCCTTCCCGAAACCGTCACCGTCAATTCTCCCGGCGGAGTAGTCCACTCGTGTGTCGTCCTGAGGCCCAGGTGTCCGGGAGTTGTGATCAGAATGTCCTCCGTCGTAACAACGGAGGGAGCGGTCGGCTCGGTCGCTTTTGATGGCGCTTCCTCTACAAGAAGCTTGACGTGAAACTCGCGATACAACTCATTGCTGACGTACACGTAGGCAATGAAGTTGGCATCCAGGGTAAGAGGACGGAGTCGAAACTGAATCGTTTTGCTCTCGCCAGAACCGGGGATCGTGAGCGAGAATCGAACGCTCGCATTTGTACCTCCTGCCTCGTTGTTTTGCCTGACCACCGTTGAAGCGTCGATCGACTCGAATTGAATATTGGAAGTTGCAACAACCCACGAAGTTTGCAGCCCATCGGGAGGTACGTCAGAGTTGGGAATGCCCGCTAGTTCGTCCGGAATGAGACTTGCAGGAACGGGGGACCCAATGCGGAAATTGCCAGTGTACAACTCGGTTTTGATCAGAGCCACAGTTGAGTCAAGCGCTCTTTCGGAAATCCAGAAATTCGCGCGCCGGTCTGGGAGATCTGCCCCGGAGCTTCCAGGGGGTCGTGGCGTTCCTCCCGGCTCATCCTTTCCAACGCTTCTTTCGGCCTGGATCAGTGCAGTCCGGAGATCGCTGGCTGTCTGGAATCGTCGGTCTGGGTTTTTTTCTAGAGACTGCCTCACGATCCGCTCCAGTCCGGGGGCAATTTTCAGCGGCGAAGGCGCTTCTTTCAGAATCGCGCTGACAATGCTGTCAGCGCTCGGTCCTATGAAAGCCGGCTTTCCGCCCAGCATCTCGTATAGAACGGTCCCGAAGGCAAAGATGTCGGAGCGAGCGTCGAATGCTCCGCCTCGGATTTGTTCTGGAGACATGTTCTCTATGGAGCCAACGATGGAGCCCGCTGATGTGAGCCTCTCCCCTAGGGCAGGCTCAGAAAGCGTCCGGACCAGTCCAAAATCCATGACCTTCGTCCCCGAACGGGTCAGCATGATGTTGCCAGGTTTTAGATCACGGTGGATTATGCCTCGACGGTGTGCGCTGTCAAGTGCATCTGTAACCTCCAAGGCAACACTTATCGCCTCTCCCGATGGCAACGGTCCTTTCTTTAGGCGCTCGGAAAGCAGTTCTCCTTCCAGGAACTCCATCACCAGGAACTCAGTGTCCTCTTCGTAGCAGAGGTCGTACACAGAACAGATGTTGGGATGATGGAGAGTAGAAATAATCTTGGCTTCGCGCTCAAAACGAGCCTTAAGTACAGGACTGGAAGAAATGTCCGGAGAAAGTATCTTCAGCGCAACCGGTCGGCCAAGGCTTCGGTCACGCGCACGGTATACTTCGCCCATTCCACCCGATCCAAGGGCATTAAGAATCACATAGCGTCCCAACTGCTTTCCATTAGAGAAGATAGCCATAATCTTGCGGAATTATACCGCCACCATGGATTGACTTACATTTGCAATCGCTTTTGCCTTGCCCATAAAGTCACGAGTCGCTTCATATGAGGGCATTCAGTTGCTCAGCTACGTCTGGAGCGGTGTCATCCCAGTAGTGTGTGTGTGCGCCCGCACCGATGCACGTTTCCGAGCGTCCCCCAGAACTAGCAACATAGAGCGGTTCGGGATATCCACCCGCATTGTCTCCGCCGATCGTTCGACGGTACCACTCGGTTAACCACAACGACCTGCCGACGTAATCCCCGCTTCGATAGGCGTTTACCCACGCCGTGAGCCCGAGTTCCGCTGGATCGGGTAAAGCGCCGGGGGCGATGATTGGAGGCGGAGTAGCGGGCGAAATAGCGACTGGAGTAGCAAGAGGCTGAATGCCGTTGTCCGGATTTTCTCGAACCCAGTCATAGAGATAAGGAAAGAACCGGTTCAGCAGTTGCCGCGTTGGGTTGCCCATCGTTAACAGCTTGAGGGAGATGCCGCCTTGGCGCTGCTCAAACTCTCCCGCTAATCCTAGCGGTGCAAGGGCGTCGTCGCCTTCTGCATGGAGGAAACGCAACAAATCCGCCGAGATAAGACTGCCCAGGCTGTGCGCCACGATCACCACGGAGTCGTATCCGCGGCCGTCAACCGGATCGCGGTAGCGCACTAGATATCGCAACAACGAGACATATCGCTCGACGATCTTCGCGCGCGGCGTTGCATCTATAGGCGACGTACGCAGGTAAGTATCGACGTCGAGAACGGCTCGGAGCACGGGACTTGAATACTTCACGAGGGCGGCAAGGGCGCCTGCTGCCAGGGTGGCGCCAATAAAATATCCAACAACCCAGGCGGTAGCCGTCTTCAGGTTTGTAAGGACTACCGAAGGATAGAAATAGAAACAGTACAAGGGAGCGACGAAAATTGCGCTCCAAATGAGGAATGTTACGAGGGAAGTGTTGTCCAGACCTCGAGAAATCCAACTCCCCAATCGCAAGGTTTGGGCATTGGTCGAGTTGCGGGGAGGCTCTTCTTGGTTTCGCAGCGGGAATCGTTCGGTGAGAACGCTCGGCAACGCCCACCAAACCATTAACAGGAATCCCGAAGCGGCAAGAGCCAAGAGAATTGGAAAGCCCGGAGTGACACTCCAAGCCAGCAAGCCCTCGAGATAGTCCTCTTTAGCCGGATCGAAGAACTTGACTTGGTCGATCTCAGACATGCACCCGGCCTCCTTGGGATCGCAGTCGGTTGGAGGTAGCGCGTCGTGTCGCTCGACTCGAGCGTAGTTGCAATTCTTGCTTGGTGAGCAGTCCGGCTTCTCGGCTCTTTCTGGAGGTTCGTTCGGGTTCGGAACAAGGAATTCCGGGAACCACTGTCCGCCTGGCGGCAGCGACATGTTGTCCGCTTGCAGGAATGGATCTTGAACGTCTCTCGCGAGTGCGAACAAGTTCGCCCATATTAAGGTTGTGATCAACAAGAACATCAGGCTTGGGATCGCCAGCGCGAAGCGACTGGTGCGAACGGCCGCCCGGGCTTTGGCTCGGTCATCCGGATCAGTGACAGAGCGCCAAGCAAGTGCTCCTAGCACTAGGGCGAGAAACGCGAGCAGCACCAGAAGAATCCATGAAGCGCGCAGCGCCGCAATGATCCACTCTGCCGTCCAGAGCGTGGCCTGCGGCACCGAAGAACCGTTCACCAGATAGGCGAGAAACGTTAGGAAAAAGATGCTGTAGATCACCCACCCTATTCTCGCGACACCTTTGCGGACTTCCCCGTAGTAGACGAGGATGAACCAGAACAATAAGACGCCGATCATCCATCCTTCGAAGGACGCTACCCGCGCGCTCAACCGCTCACGATTGAGGAAAACGACGCTGGCGACAGCAGCCCCGACGAGGGCGGCTACTACAGGATGTAGGGCCCAGCGAATAGTGCCAGAAGGAACTATTTTGCGGCTTCCGAGCAACAGCAGAAAACAAGCAAGGACCCCGCCCATCGCTCCGGCGGCGACGGGGAACCAAGCCTTCTCCTTTAAGGATGGAAGCAGGGCAGGAATGCAAGAGTATAGAGCGATCAACAATACGAGCTTCAGCAGCGGAATCGGAATTTGCAGCATCCGCACGGCATAACGATGTGTACGACGGTAAACAACCCATAGCCAACTGCTGTTTCGGGCAGCCCCCGCGTCGATCGCCAGACGGCTCAGGCTTCCGAGGTGAAATATGAGTTGGAAGAGCGCGAGTAGAAAGCTCAGGAATCCGTTTGTAGGACTCGCTAACTCCGCCCACAACACTTCATAGATATGAACGTTCGCCGGTCCACCGGGTGCCTGAACTTCGCGTTTCCCTTCGAGGCGCGTCGTCACGTAGGCATCGCCGTCGGCTCCTCCCCGATAGCGATATAACATACGCCGCATGAATTCGTGCCCAGCGAAACCGCGGGTTGCCCCTTTTGGAGCCCCGGTTGCATATCCGCGCGTGGTGCGTGCGAAACCTGCACTCTCTTCCTGCAGAAATTCGAGGCTCTTGCCGAATTTTGTATGCGGTTTATCCTCCTCTGCTGGAGGGTACACGGCCAAGGGCTGCAGTGGTACTTGAATTCCCACAGACTGAAATGAAGGGAAGTACCGAGGCGCATCGTGATCGTTGGCTGGCAGAGAAAGCAATAAGTCCGCCATCGCGTTGGCAGTTGCTCCAGGATCATGGTGGGCCACGCCGTGTACGCCAATGATCGCTACACGGGGGACATGGACCTTGGGAGCCGACGGTTCACTCGTTACCGGAGCCAAAAGCGCCTCGGGTAAGGGGGGCGGCGGAGTGTTATTTGCAACCGATGAGGCGACTATTCCCGCATTGCCGTCGGCGGCTGGCTGCGCGCTCGACCGTTCGTCCATTTGGGAACCCCCTTGGTAAAACAGCGTGACCCGCAAGCGATGACTCGGATGTTTCGTTATTTCTTCGGCGGTTTTTCCGGTGAAGTCGGCTGTGGGTTGCCAGCCGCCGTTGCACCGCCGCCAGTTTCAGCTGGAACGGGATTTGTTTGGGCAGGCAACTCAATCGGAAAGTCGTAGGTTGAGCTCTTGATGGTTGAGCCACTGGAAGAGGATTTCGAAACTTGAAAGGTCAGCTTAGTGGTTCCGGCAGGCAAGGCAGATGCAAGAGTCAATGTGAAATGCAGTTGCGTATCAGTCGACCCTTCCTCGACGCGCTTAACTGTGATCCCTGAGATACCGGGATTCACGATCGAGGGCGTTCCGCCACCGAGGAAGCTGCCCGAGATGGAGCCATTGAGGGTGCCCTTTGCCTGCCACATGGTGGTGGCGTTCTTATCCGCAGGCGGAGTGACCTCGACGGATGTAATTTGTGGCGGTACTTTTTCCACGTCAACCGTCATCGTGCCCCCGACAATGACGCGCACCGTGTTCAGGCTCATCCGGTCCAGCAATTCGGCGGTTGCACAGGCATCGGCAAGGGTGGAAGCCCTAGTAGGCGGAGCGGCATTGTCTGGCGAACTGCTGTTTGTGAGCGCTTGGCACACGTCGGAACTTGGGTTAATAATCTGCGGCAGGCGGCTCACCAGATTTGTAAGCTGGCCCGTCTCTTTGTCGTGGAAGATGAAGTCTACGTAACGCGCCAGCTTGGGTTGTGTTTGGGGATCGATCATTGCCGCAATCGGCGCAAAGAAAGCAGCCGGAGATGATATGAAAAGAGATTTCAGATCCGGCGTAAGGAAGCGATCAATGGGAAAGAACGCAACAATAATGTCAGAGCTTTGTTTGGCGATGACCTTGTTAACCTGGAACCCGACGTCGCTGATTCGGTTCATTTGACCCACGGTCGCATCCGGCCAAATTGTCTGGAAGGCGGGGATACCCGCACCGTTAAACGCTCCGATCCCACGGATCCACGATTGACTGCTGGTCACGAAAGTGAAACTGGTGGCAATTGAACCGGCGGCTTGCAGCGATCGAAAGATCCAGTTTCGGGTTGTCCATGGCTGTCTGTCCAGCAACTGTCCACGAACGATCCTGGTTTCAACGCTGCTGATTTGATTCGCGAAGGTCTGCTGCTGCCAGGGTTGCAGACGGTTGCCGTTGCAATTCTGAGAAGTTTGATTCTGCGCGTTTTGGTTCGGCGACGAGGCGTCGCGCGCTGTTTTTTCTTCAACTGACGTTTTTCCATTCGCGCCGTCCGCCTTCTTCTTTTGTGCTCCCTCAGGACACAAGGCGTTCTGCCCAAATGGAGAACTGCCGCTCAGCAGCCACTGGCTGTAATCGATGAAGATCGTGTGAACGATGAACGCATCGTCGGAGCTGCGGTTGGAGACGGTAAGTTCGATAACGGCGTAATTGCTCGACACCTCCTTACCGAACACGGTCTTGGCGATGCTGGCCGGTATTAACGTCGCATCGACCGAGATATTGCCAGTCACGTCGGTGCTGCTGGCCTTCGATAGTTTGAATCCCTTTTGGGCTGCATCCGTTACAGCAGTGGTTGCGGGAGTGGTGGCCTTGTCTTGAGCGGTTACGGGCAGCACATGGACCACGCTCACCGCAAACCCGCAAATAAGCAGAAGAGCCCGATGTCTTAGCGAGCGATTAAAGTGAGTCATGTCAAATCCTTTCTGTCAATTGTTGCTGTCGCATTAGCTCCTGAGCTGGCGACAAAATACTCAACGCAGCTCTTTCTGATGCCTGGTCCGCTACCAAATGTAAGTGCGACGACTTCTAACTGATCAGTCGCGCTTAAATCAGGAAACGACAATCGAAAGGAAAATCCTTTTGAATGGCTCCGAGGTAGTCAAGAAAGTGGCGAACCGGCAGGTCATACAGATCAACTGGGATAAGTCCGCAAGAGCCGTATATTTCGTGTAAGATTCGGCACATTGTGGGGTTGTCGTTTGACGCACCCTTCGTCGATGTCCGGGGAAGAATTGATCCGTACGTGCGCCGAATCCAATGACGGCGCGGCGTGGCAGGAGTTCGTCATCCGTTTTCATCGCTCGATCAGTCTTTCCGTTCTTCGAATTGTTTACCTATGGGGCGGCATCCCACAACAAATTGTCGACGACTTAGTCCAGGAGACCTACCTCAAACTCTGCGCTGACAAATGCCGATTGTTGCGAGACTTTGCCGTCCAGCATCCTGATGCTTTTCGCAATTGTCGACCATTGGAGATAAATGGGCGTCTCATTTGTCCCGATCTTTCCCGCACCGGTTTTCCCAGCATCCAGTTTTCCTAAAAGCTAAAAATCCGTTGTCACAACTCCACTGAGTTACGTCCCCTAAAGGTTTAGCGGTTGATGCGTTTCCAGTACTCAAACTCGAATACCATGCTGCCGGCGCGTACAAGTAAGAAATACCATTCCCGGAGTTCTTGCAGCGCGTCTCGCAACTCCTTCTGTTTCTCCTCTGTTATCGCCTTTATCGCTGCCGCTGTTCCGCTCCAGTCGAGCATCGCTGTTTTCGGGGACTGTGGAACGAACACCGATTGTTTAGCCTCCTTGCGTTGATTGTTCAAAGAAATCAAAGCATTTCGGCCTCGACGGGAAGCGATACCGTGCACGATGTCATTTCGGGTGCGGCGAAATTTGCCGAGTCGTTCCGCGAACGGCATAAGTTCGAGCGCAATCCCTCTTGCGAGCTTTACTTCGCCTGCTTGATGCATCCGGAACGGACGAGCATAAATACCGTTCTTCTCGTGCAGCTTTTTGTACTCCTTCGCGGTTATTCCAAAGCGCGCCATAACAAAATAATCTCGGATGCGGTCGGAAGCGATGTTCAACCAGAGTACCGCCGTGGCGCGATACTCCCAGAACGTCTCTTCATCGTCTAGCGCTTCGTCTGGCTTTCGATGTTCCCAACTGTAACGGGTTAGGCCAATGGAGTTCCTGGCGAGTTCCATAGTTCCGATGAAATCCTCCGCCGCTTTATGAAATATCTCATCTTGTTCCGTTGGTTCGGGAGGTGGCACCGTTCGATGCCAGAAGTTGTGGTCCAGTTCAAATGGCGCGTCGGTTGTCCACATCGCCAGCCCGGTATATTCGGACGAGGGTGTGTCCTCGCCCTCCCATGCATAATCCAACACCGGATAAATTCCGTCGGAATTGAGGAACTCACTAGCCGTGGTTCGAAGTTTCTCCAGCAGATCGTTTGGCTCCATAGACGGTCCTTAACCGCTCTGTAGGAAGAGGGCAATCAAATATCCATTTAGACCTGCTTCCACCCATTCATTAACCATAGAGTCAGGTAACAGGTTGCAACATCTTCCGAAATGTTTTCTGCGTGGAATACTTGCCGTAGAGAGAGACTGCCCGTGACAGCTTTCTCTGATCCATCTCTTTGGCTTTTTCGCGAACGCGAGAAAGGACAGCGTCGCGATCCTCCGCGAGGTCGTCCAATTCGTTAACAAGATGAACCAGCAGAAATTCGGGAGAGAGTTGCTTTGGAATATTCATGCGACGCTCGAAGGTGACCATCCGATTGCCGAGCGGAAAGGTCCCATGCCGTTTTAGGTTGTAGACAACCCGTTTGTTGTAGAGTTGCGTTGTCCCAAGCCCCAACTGGTTGTAGGCATTCGGGGAGGTCACGACAAAACGGTCGGTCTTCAAGAACGCTTTCACCAGTTCGTGCTCGTCCGCGGGAGCCTCTCCAAATTCACATTTGCGAGGGCTGTAATACAAGCCGGTACGGAGCTTCTGTAGGGTCCCGTCGTCAGTGAGTTCTTTGAGATGTCGATCAACACTTCGGGACCAGGGCAGAAGGTCTTCTCTGCGGTACACACGTCCAGGACGGAGATGTCGCCTGAATTGTTCTAGAGTGCTAGTTCGCATTATGCCCCGATCCTCTAGAGTTACTTTGTACGTCCTCAGAATTATCAATGATTTTAATAATATTTCATGCATAACAGCATATAGCTACTTTTCAAGATGATCCTGAGGAGGAAAATCTACGCTCCGACCGCGTACGTCGTACAGCCGCCACCATCAATGTCGTCCGTTCGAAAAAGGATTGGTTGGAGGAGGAAGAAGTATGAGCGCAATGGCTTATGGGAAAGTTGGGAAGCAACGGACTCGAGCAACAGGAGTTATTTCTCCTCGTTGACCGCTGCCGTTTGCTGTAGTTCCCGCTGCAGTTGCAGTAATTGGCGAAGTTGATCCGTGCTCGCCGAAGCCGTGGACTGTGAACTTCCTAACGTGGCTCTTCCCGAAGCTGTCCTGGAAGTTGCGGTCTTTTCGAGCACCACATAGATGGCAGTGTTCGCAGGGATCGTGACCACGACATGTTCCGACAAAGCGAGTCGCGATACCTGCTCGTCCGAAGCTTCGCCGACATTATTGCTGACGCGCTCCCGCAGCATGTCCTCTTCGCTTAAAGGCTGATCCAGGTTCCCCCGGCCCACCAGCATCGCCCCGACCTCACCGATCCCGGATAAAGACCGAACGAGCACATTTTTTCCAGTGTTCTTTCCTTCCACCTTGCCCTTGGGCGGGCCGAGGCTCAAGTTTGTCGCAACTCCTTCGATCGGGATGGCTGCCCCGTCTGGCATCATCAACGAATCGAATTCGATCGTCATATACCCGGAACGGTCCGCCTGCTGAATGTGCCCTACGGCTTTTGCTCCGGCTGGAACGATGATCTCCCCCTCACGTTCGTAGTTGTACTCAATCACGGCTAACACCGGGGTCCTTACCGCTGTGCTTGCTGCCGATTCCAGACGCGCTCGCAGGCGTGAGCCTGTGGGCAGCCCGAGGTCGATCACCGGCTCACTGTTAGCCAATTTGTGAGAACCGCCTTGTGAGGCCGAAACGTTGCGCACGTAAGCGAGGGAAGATTTCTCCAGTGCCTCCCTTTCGACTTTGCTCAGATCCCCTGGTTGCGTGCTGCCATCGGCCCCGGGTTGATACGGAGGCGCCTGCCATTGCTCAGGAAAAGGTGGTACCGAAGCTAGCGTTCCGCTCTGGGTGCTGCGTGATGTCGGCGCCAACTGCCTGGTTGCCGTTCGCTGCAGATCCTGCTCATCAACAAAGCCTTCGTGGGTTGCTTTTGTTGGGGGTCTGCCAGAATCAGTGATCGGCAAGAGACTTGGTTCAACGGAAGAAGACTCACTTGGCTGAGTTGGATCCTGTTGGCCCGCAACTGTTCCGCGCGGCTTTTGGACCGTGGCCTTATGCGGGACCGAGAGGGCAAACAGCAGCAGCGCAACTACCAAGGCGCCGGCTCCGATGATCACAAACTTGTTCTGTTGAAATTGCTGCCTGGCTCGTTGTCGCGTCCGTGTCGCTAGGTCGATGGTCTGCTCGGGCGCGGTTGTTGCTTCAGGAACATTGGACGTGGCTTCCGGAACCACGTCCGCCACAGCCGTCCCATTTCCATTCCGTCCGTTTTGAGGAATCATCTTGTTTCTCCTTCTGGTGCCACGAATGCGACCGGGACAAGAACCGGTTGATCCACGCCTTCCGCCTGAGCGACTTGGAGCAGCATTTGCTCTCTGGATTCCTTGAAAGAGGGGCGGTCGAACACCACGACCCCGTCCGCTCTGGCGCCCGGCGGCAGACGTCGGATCGTCATCGTATAGTCCTTGATGGGTACGGGATCCGCCTTAACCGTCTTTTTGTGCTTCTCGTTAGACTTGCCCGCAAGCTGTATCTGCGGAGGCAGTAGTTCAATCGTTTTCGGCGAGGCATTCAGCACCGAGAACTCCACGGTCATTTGCTGATCCTTCTCGGTAATCCGCCCTACGGCAACCTGCAGAAGTTTGCCGTACCAATGCGGATTCGGATCGCGTTGTGGCCTGGGGGGCTCCGGAGTGCTGATTGCGGGTGTATTCCCAACAGTGCTTGGCAAGGGTTCCGGTACGACACTCTTCGTCTCGCCAATCACGAAGCTGGACTGCGAATTCCCGAGCAAAAAGCTGTGTGGAAGGTCGTACTGCAGCACGAAGTCAACCGCGCCAGTACGTTCCGAGTTTCCCGCACTGACCAAGTGCAACGAAATCTCATGCCCGGTTCTAGTCGTGATCAACGCGTTGGTTTCGGCGCGACTTGCGGTCGTTGGTTTCAGGAACACCAGCCGCGGCTCGGCCTCGGAATGCTCGGCCTTGAAGGTGCTGGGGTTCCCCAACACGACCGAGCTGACGTCCTCTGGCAATCGCACCGAACTGACGTACCCTGGCCGCAGGTGCAGGACAGTCACGCTTTGCGTGTCGAGTGTCAATCGCACGATTCGCGCATCGGGCAGGACCCTTGGAGGTGAGTCCGCCTGGGCTAAGCAATAGGACAGCGTTATCAAATGCACAAAAATCCAACAGATTTTCATTGGATTACTCTGCTCCTTACCGGCGCGGGAATCCCTCGGCTGCCGTCCGCAGGTTGTCGACGGCAATTAGCCCTGATTCGAGATACATAGGCCACCACGTCACGATTGCGGTAGGCGAGACCATGTCGTGCAATCACTTCCTCGCCCGCAATATAGCCGGCTGCAACCAATCGCAAATCTCCGTGGAATGTATGGATAAGCCAAGCGAGGTAAAGCACACCGCCAGCGACGTTCTCGTGAACGTCGCAACGGTCCCGCACTCCCAGTCGTGCGGCCGTTGTGGGCATCAACTGCATCAAGCCGACTGCGCCTTTGTGCGAGATGGCGCACGGATGCCAACCAGATTCCTGCTCAACAATCGCCCGCACAAACCCGATGGGCACGCCGTAATGCCGCGCATACACTGCAACGTAGTATTCGGCTTCGAGCCGAGCAGGTGTTCTTGGCGGTTGGGCCTGACAGCATAGAGCAGCGCAAGCAACTACCGCGAGGCAGAGGTGCTTGCTCATGCAGCGCTCCTCAGTGCTTCCTGGGTGTATTGCTGGGCATCATAGATCAGGCTGGCAAATCCGTCGCGTAGCAGGAGTTTTCTGCGATCGGCCTCTGTCTTGGCGAGAAGCGGCAACAGGATATCTCGCATTTCTGCCGTGACTCGCTCAGCACCAAGGACCTTGAGAGCCCGCGCCAGATCCAGAATCTCAGAAACCGACGGCGGTTTCTCCAGGCTCCAGCCGCGAAGAGCCTTTGCCAGCCCCGCCATCCCTGCATGAAATTCACGGCTCGAATCCGGAGTCCTCAGCGCCACAATTTCCGCCTCCCGCTCGGCGGTCGGGTGCTCAATTCGCAGGTAAAAGCTGCGCCGGCGCAGGGGATCACCGATTCGCCTCTCTTCGTTTGAGGTGAGCACGACAAACGGAACGCTTTTAGCTTTGATGGTGCCCAGCTTCGGAATGCTCAATTGCCACACGCTCAGCAATTCCAGCAACAAGGCCTCAAACGCGTGGTCCACCTTGTCCAATTCGTCGATTAACAGGACACAAGGCTTCTCGAATTGCAGCGCCCGCAGAAGCGGGCCAGCACTGAAAAACTGCTGGCTATGTAACTCTGCCTGCAAGAATTCCCAATCGGTACCAACGGACTTGGATTTCAGTTCGACGCAAAGCCTTTGTAGAGACTCATCGAACTTGCCGATAGCCTTCTCTTCGTTGATGCCCTCATAGCATTGGAGGCGCTCGACGATGGTATCCGCTGCGTCTGCAACTGCATATGCGAGTTGAGTCTTACCGCTCCCGGCGGGGCCTTCCAGCAGCAACGGCTTCTGCAGCCTCGCCGCCAGGTAAACCGTTGTCGTGGCAATCGAATCGGCGATGTAACCAGTAGACCGAAGCCGTTCGCCGACTTCTTCAAGAGATGAGAACACCCGTGGCTCCCGTGCTCCCGACGAATTTCTCGGCCGCGAGCGTCAGAAACCTAACTCCGAAGGAGATTTCGGTCAAATCGTAGTACTGTTCGGAGTCTTGAGTCGGAAATTCTAGGTTGTCCATTAGTAATGGACATTAAGTAATAGTGGAAATTGTGCAACTGGGACCACCATCGGCATCTTGCACGGGGGAGATACCGAAGAATGGCCATGGCCATGACAATAGTCTTGGCCAAGACATAATTCCTACAGTTTGTGACACGTGCGACGGAATTCGGGTGATACAAAATTGCCTCCTTGTGCGAACAACTGAGGAAGGTCTCGCGAGACCCCGTGCTTGATTCCCCGCGGCACGGGTGGCTGAGGGGGTCTGCCGGGACCTTTACTTGATCGCCCGACGAACCGAATACACAAGTTCTCGTACCAGTCGTGGCGCCGGTTACACGTCTCTTTGATCGCAACCTATGCCAAACACCTGGTTCACCGCCGATTTCCATCTTGGACACGCCAATATCATTCGTTATTGCGGTCGGCCTTTTCCTACCGTCGAAGAAATGGATCAGGCAATTCTTGAACGTCTGAATGCCTCGGTGAAGGCGAATGACATTCTTTATTTTCTGGGGGACTTCTGCATCGGGAACCAAGCCCGGATTCTCGAATACCGTCGCCGGATTCGATGCAAGAAGATCCTCGCCGTGCCTGGAAATCATGACAAACAGGCTCGCAAGCTGAAAGAGGAATTCTCCTGGCTCGACAATCTGGCGGAAGTTTCGATCAGTGGCCAACCAATTGTGCTTTGTCACTACGCCTTGCGCGTCTGGAAACGAAGCAATCGCGGATCGTGGCACCTCTACGGGCATTCTCACGGACGTCTACCCAACGTTCTCCGCTCGCTCTCCATGGATGTGGGAGCCGACACGCACGACTTCCGCCCATGGCACTATGACGAAATCGCCGACATCATGAGGAAAAAAGCAGAGGCTCCGGCGTTGGCCTCAGATCACTAGCAATCCCCGCACGTGCGTCCAGTCACAGGCAAAAATCTCGGATGGCGACGCCACTACTTCTGCGAGTTGGGAGTTTCCGGCGCCGCCAAGAGGCGAAGTCGTCCTTTGATTCCCGCTTCGATCGATGAGGCAATCTGATCGGGAAAGTCCTTTGGCAGCTTTGACACAACAGAGTCAACCGCAGCAGTTCCTTCCTCTACCAACTCGTGGACCACCGATTCAATCACCTCTTTCCCCACCCCGGCCTGATCTGCCGTCTGAAAAAAGTGACGTGGCGCAATCTGCCTGATCTGGTAGTGCGGCTTTGTACCGAATGCCATGGCCAGCCGAAACTGTTTCCACAAGATCTGCTTTGAATCGACGCTAGGCTGAGCTGAGATGACATCGTAGAGTGGTGTCATGCGAAAACGTCCACCTGGAGAGAGGAAGATGCTGAAGTTTTTCGCATGTCCGTCGGTAGCTCCCATGAGCCAGAAGGCGATGTTCGCTTTCAGAAATGAGCGCTGATCCGAGAGTGGTTCATCACTGCCCCGCAGCATCTTGAGGATGTCGGTTATGTCTGGACCGCCATCGCTCTCGTATTTCAGGGTCGGCGGCACCGAGAGTGCTTGGCAGGAATCCTCTTGCGGCAGACGCAACAGTCTTTGATCGCCAGTCCACAGTCGGTCGAAACGCTCAACAATCAGGACATGTCTACCTCCGAAGGTTTCCATTTCTGCGCTTGCAGCCGGTAGACCCAAAGCATTGAGGATCTTGAGGCAGAGATATTCGTTCTCAACACTTGAGGTGAGGTCCACTCCGTTGGGGAGCTTTCCGATCGTAGGCTTGAAGATGTGCGTTGTCGCAGTTGTGCCGCGGGGTTTGCACCATCTGCCGTTCCAACGCAGAAGAGCAGTCTTCTCTTGAGCGCCGGCGATAGATATTCGGAAGCTCTCATCTTCCGTAATTCCGAGGGGCGCGGTTGCTAGATTGTGAAGAATGGCAGCGATTTCGCGTTCACTGACGGGTACGGCATCGATCACACCTGCAGGAGTGGGTTCGGAATCCTCAGGAAGGAACTGTAGCGCACCCACACAGTCATGACCAATCGCCCTCAACAGGCTATAAGCGTCGGTTCCTTCGGCATGCGCGCGCGCCGCGATCTGACGCCGCAGAGCATCGTTGTCCGGCAATAAATTCTCGAAAACGGCCAGCACGGGAGCCCCGAGGTATGCCTGTTCGCGTAGAGGCAAGGAGAGCGATGCGGGCAGGGCCGAGTCCCACTCCAGCCATGATCGGTCGTATTGAAAAGAGATTGCCCCAGAAGTCTCGCGTCGAAGTAGCCCGACAAGTCGACTGTTGAGAAAGACTCTTAGACGGTCGTGCGAGGTTCGGCGGGCCATTAGAAGAGTTTCTCAATGTCTTGAGATGAGCCCTTGGTGCGCGGCCGAACCACCAATTCCAGGTCAAGCGCGGCAAGCGCACGCAGCACTGTGTCGAAGCGGGCTGCTGCTGACCTCTCAATGTCCGAAATGGTACGCTGCCGCACCCCGGCTTTTGCGGCTAATTGCTCCTGGGTTAGGCCGAGCTCGCGTCGCCGCTCTCGGATGGAATTCCCGAGCTGCAGAGGAGTTCGTGCAATGGCCTGCATGTTGTTCTCTTTTCTGTCGTTTCAATTGGCTTCTTATGCGCTTTTCCGCCTAAAGATGTCTTAGGCGCTTTTTCGCCTGAGAGCATTTTAGGCGGTTTCCCGCCTATTTGCAAGATAGGCGGTTTCCCACCTAAGGCATTCGGGTATCTTGGTACAAAGACTAACCGGTCCGACTCTTGCTCGGCTCGCAGCGGGCCGCTCCATCGCAATGCCATTCCAGCCAATGCCCCCGGAAAAGTCAGCATGACGGCAGCCCGAATCTCATCACCTACGATCTGCGGGAAGGAATCCCGGAGCAAACCTGCTTCGGAGGCTGAACTGGCGATCGACGGCGGCTGGATTGTGCGTCTGACTTACAACCTCGCCTCAGATGCTTCCCCGTCGACTCAGCCTTCCTCTTCTTCCTTTTCTTCTCGTTCTCCCTCCGATCCAGGCGTCCGCATGGCTAACGGGACGTATCTTTCGACCGGTGTTTTCCACGAGCAGAAGAAATCCATTGGATCTTGTGTGCCCACAAAATCGCGGGCCAACGCGAGACGCTTCAGTACTTCCCGCTGGTGCTCTTCGGGCAAATCTCGGGCATGATTCTCAACTCGTCTGAAAAACTGTTCCAGACTCATGATTCTTGCCCATTCCTGGATCACCTCATCAAGTTCGTCACGGCTTCCTTCGATGGACTGAGCGATGCGACGGCAGTCCTCCTCTTGTCGACGCTTCTCTTGTTCTGCCTCCCACTCTCGACGCCGGGTCTCTGCCTTCCGCTGTGCCTCTTTTACTTTCTCTACCAGAACCTCAGTAGAGCTCTCGATTGACTTCACAATTTCCGGAATGTCCTTCGTGAGCGTTCTAGCTTCGGTTTCCTGAAACGCCAGCGACCAATCGACACCACCGTACGGCGCGTAGACTACAAGCCGGAGACGACCGCAGGGAATATCCTTCGTCGTCGTCCAGTTGTGATCGCTATGCCGGGATGCTGCTTTGGCAGGCTTGTAATCAGACTCGCGGATGTACTTTCCATTTACATAGCGAAGGACAATCGACGCTGACATTTCGACGATGGCAAGGCCAAATGCGATCGAGCCGGCGTAAACCACGGTGGGATGTTCTGGGCACCACAGATGCTCGTATTCATACGAGAGGTTCCCGCGTTGCGCTGCGGACATTTTCTCGTGTTCGTCGATGCGGCTACGCCTGAAGTAATCGCCCACCCTCGAGATGACGACTCGATGTCCAGCGGATTCCAATGCGTTGAACAGCTCATTTGCAAAGGCTAGAGCTTTATCAAGTCCCGCCTTCGATGCGGTAATGTCGACCATCAGCCGCTTGTAAGGCTTGAGATGCTGGCCTTCATCCACCTTGTAGCCCCTGCCATAGTATCCCTTCGCATCACGAATCAGCCCGTGAACGCCGGTAACGGGGCACGCCAGCCTGCTGCCTCGCGGGCCAAGTGGGCGCGCGACAATTTGGGGGCGATGTGGCGACTGCAATCCTCCGTCCCGGGACCAATTGAGTTGGTCGCCAGGCTGTGCCTCCGGCAATGGAGGCCTCCCGGGCGCTTTCCCGACAGCGAGTTTAGCCCAGTGGCCTCGCTCCGGGCGTGGGACGCGCAGCGCGGAACATACTCGAGCCATATAGCTCCCCGAGACCTTGAACTGCTCGGCCACTTTGATCATTGGCATCGACCAGACCATCTCGTAAAGCTCTTGTCTCGAAACCAGGGCTGCCCCCATCAGCGCGTCTCTCGATCACACAAGGTTCTCAGGACGTGATTCCCGCGTAAGCTGGTCAGGTGTAGCGCTCCGGATTTGCTATGGGACACGATCGAGAATGTCACTCTTTCGGCGCTAATCTGGAACGCGAGAATCTGCGAAGAAAGGAGCGACCGAATCCATTCGAAAGTTTTGCATCGTCAACTGCTCTCATCACCAGACAAGTATCGAAATGGAGGGACGCATCCGACAGCGGCATGACAACAAGATGATCTACGCGAAAATCTGGGGCACACGCCTGCGTGAGAATCCCTACGCCGGCACGCTCGAGCACTAACTGAACAGCCTGTTCGTAAGTGAAGGTCTCATGCAGATTCTTCGGCAGGATCTTCTCCCGTTTAGCCGCTTCGAGAATCGTATCGTGAATCGCTGGGTGAACTTGCCTGGCATTCAAAATCCAGTCATCGTCTGCCAGATCTCCAAGGACCAGCCCTTTGCGGCAAGCGTATCGGTGAGAATCGGGCAAAACAGCGTATAGCGGTCTTCGCGCAAATGGTACCGCGGTGATGCGGATTTCCTCAGGGGGTGCCGTCACCAGCGCCAGATTCAACTCTCCCACCAAAACACCGCGCACCAAGTCCATCGCAAAGCGGGAGCATAAGCGAATTCTGACATTTGTGTATGAGGGACGCCGCGTAGCCAAGATGCCCGAAACCCAAGCGTGATCGGCATCTGGCGAGTAGCCGATTACAAGCGAGTCGTCGGCCCGACAAACGGCGCGAGCGAGATTAAGAGCACGCTCAGCGTGGAAAATGGCGAGCCGCGCTTCGTCGACGAAAGTGCGACCGGCATCCGTAAGCTCAACGATGCGGCCTTTGTCGCGCGCGAACAGACGCACTCCATGCGAGCGCTCAATCTGCTGGAGTTGCTTGCTGAGGCTGGGCTGGGCGATGCGTAGCCGATGAGATGCCCGAGTAAAGTGCATCTCCTCAGCCAGAACAACCACGGAATACAAATGACGAAGCTCCAGATCCAGGCGCATGGATCTTTCACGCCGGGGCCGCCGCTTCCTAGCGTGCGACGCGAGTGGCCCACGAACGATCGAATACCACTAACTCTAGTACGCACGGGAATAGCGATTCGTATCAATCCGGACGGTTTTCGTCGCCCTGTTGCATGTGCCCCTCGACTGGAAAAAAGCGACCGTGCACAAACCGTGCCAATATGAGCGGGATTCAAACCATTTGGGTTAACTTTGAACGAAAAGCAGATTCCCCAAATTGTTGGAAACAATAGAAATCAAAAAAAAGAATGGAACGGTTGGAGTAAATCATTCTGCGCCCAAGGCAGGTGCGCTACCAGGCTGCGCTACGCCCCGACTGAATTCGATTATAAATGAGACCCCCTTCGACTCTTACTTCCAGCGTAACCGCGCTGCATCCGGCAGCATTCCTGATCCCTATTCGAGCCGGGCGGTATAATCTCCATTCAGGTATGGTGAATCCGCGTTACGCGCTGGTCGCTTATGTGAAAAGCTCTGCCGGAGAGTTTGTCGAGAACCTGCGGCGTGAGCTTCATCCCGACCTGCCTCAGCTGGCCGCCCATCTCACCATCCTTCCTCCCCGCACCCTCCGCGGAACCGAGCATTCGGCTCTGCAGGCGATTGAGCGCATCTGCGGCGCCGAGGAGCCCTTCGAAGTCTCCCTCGGATCGGTCGAAACATTTATCCCCGTAACGCCCACGGTCTTTATCCGTATCGAAGCCGCTGCCCAACGTATGAGTGAACTCCATCGCAAGCTCAACATCGACGAGCTAGAGTTCTGCGAAGAGTGGCCATACATCCCGCACCTCACCATTGCCAAAATGGGAGCCGAACAGTCCGCCCAGGCTGCCTACGAGACCGCCCGCCAGCGCTGGCAAGACTACTCCGGAAACCGCCGGATCTTGTTGGAAAGATTGATGTTTGTTCGCGAAGAGTCCACCAATTGCTGGGTCGACCTCGCCCCCGTTTGGCTCGGCCGACGCCTGGTTTCGCGCTGACACCCTCCCTCACGTACCCGGGTTACCTCGGTCAGAGGGACCCGGTTTTAGGTACATCTCACTCCCGTGCGTTGAAAACCCGGTTGTGTATCTGTAGATAAAGAGTAGGGCAATCCTCCGCAGAACGCGCGCAACGCCACTTCTGACGCGGGTTTCCGGCCACGAACGGGAGACATCACATGCAGATCGGAGTTTACGGTTCAGGGTACATGGGAACAGTGATTTCGGCCTGCCTTGCAGATTTTGGAACTCCCGTCTCCTGCTGCCACCCAGATCGCTCGCGCATGGTGGAGATGGCCCAAGGCAATATCCCGTTCTTCGAAAAGAATCTAAAGGAAATCATTCGCCGCAACGTTCGTGCTGGACGCCTTGCCTATTCCACCGATATCGAGTCCTTCGCCCGAAAAACCGGCGTGATCTTCCTGGCCGAAGACAAGGCCGAGAACCTGAACGACATCGCGATTCGCATCGCCCGCCTCGCGCCCAAGCCCCCAATCTTGACGATTGTCACTCCGGTTCCGGTCGGTACCGCCAATGCTCTGGAAAAAGCCCTCAGCGATATCGGACTGCAGGCTACGATCGTGTCCCAGCCTATGTTCTTCACCGACGGCTGTGCCGTCGAAGACTTCAACTGGCCCGACCGCCTGATCCTCGGCTCTTCCTCCAGCGAAGCCGTGCAGATTCTGAAGCAGATTTATCACCCGCTCGTGATGCGTGGCGTTCCGGTAATCGTCACCAATCAGGCCACCGCCGAACTCGTGCGCGAGGCGGCCACCGCCTTCGTCGCAACCAAGATCTCGTTTATCAACGAAGTCGCCGCTCTCTGTGAACGCGTCAACGCCGACGCCGTCAATCTCGCCTTGGCCCTGGGCCTCGACAAGAAAATAGCTCCGCGTTGCCTGCAGCCCGGCGCCGGAATGGGCGGAGTATTCGCCGAGTCCGATATGGATTCGCTCGTCCAGCTCGCGCAATCGCAAGGCGTGTCGCTCAAAGTTCTGAGTGCCGCCCGTGACGTAAATCACCAGCTGGCGGATCGCCTGGTCGAGAAAATTTCCCTGGCTCTGAACTCCGTCGAGAACAAAGAGGTCGGCATCCTCGGACTCTCCTTCAAGCCCAACACCAATTCCGTTGCCGGATCCTCGTCCGTGCGCCTCGCCGAAACACTTCTATCGAGAGGCGCACACGTTCGCGCTTACGATCCAGTCGCCATGCCGGAAGCCAAAACGCACCTCAATGGCTCCGTACGCTATTGCGACACCGCCTATGCTGTGGCCGAAGGCTCCGACGCCCTCGTCGTCGGCACCGGATGGCCTGAGTTCCGTGCGCTCGATTTCGATCGCATCAAACACCTGCTCAAAAAGCCTGTCATCGTCGACACCAAGAACCTGCTCGACTCCGGCCGGCTGCGCGCCCTCGGCTTTGAATACGTCGGCATCGGCCGCGGCTAATCGCAAAGAATTACGATTCGCAATGTGGAGACCGCCGGCCCCGGCTACCCAAGAGCGCAAGAGCGCGGTGTATCCCAGGCGCACCTTTCAGCATCTATTGGTTGATTTGGTAATCGGAAGGGTTGGGGTGGGAAACGGGAATCGAACCCGCAACCGCCGGAGCCACAGTCCGGTGCTCTGCCAGTTGAGCTATTCCCACCGCAGGTTCTTCATTATAGCAATTAGGGATAGCGATGTCGTGAGCGCGAACACCATGCCGCTCGCGGTTTAGGGCACCACCCTAAGCAAACGGATTTTCGTCCGCGCTGCGCCCATAAATCACCGGAACCGGAACATCCAGCAATCGCAGATACACCGATAGCTGTCCGCGATGGTGATACCAGTGATTGAGCATGATGCTCCGCAGAAGAGCCTCTCGAGGCTGCTGAAATAATTCCCTCTCGCCTTTCATCAGCCGCCAGCTTGCTCGCGCACTCTCATCCGTCAGCCCCGACAAGAACTCTTCCGCTTCCCGAACGCTCTGCTGGTATGCGCTCAGAATGTCTTCGAGACTCTTCGGCTGTGGTGGCACGAATGATGCGCCCAGCACGTCAAAGCTATCCTGCTGCGCAAGGCGCGCGATTCCTCCCGGAATCGTCGCTAAATGTAACGCCAGTTGCCCCAGCGCCATCGATTTTTCATGCGGCTTCCACGTCAACTTCTCCTCCGGAACCCGCTCAAGAATTCGTTTGGTAATCGCCACTTCCGCGCGAAACTCATTCAGCATCGTGCTGTTCATCTCGGCTCCTTTAGTGTGAACGCTTCGGTACCACTCGAATCTCAAAAATCTTGGGCCACAATTTGCCGGTAACGAACAAGCGCTTACCCACGCGGTCGTAGGCGATCCCGTTCAAAACCGCTTCGGGCTGATGCTGGTAGAACGGCCCCAGCAATCCTGTGAGATCGATCCATCCCAGAACCTCGCCCGTCCGCGGAGAGATGCGCGCAATCCGATCGCTATGCCACACGTTGGCGAAGATCTCTCCCTCAACCCATTCCAGTTCGTTGAGTTGATCGATCGGCTTTCCTTGATCGCGTACCTTGATCCGCCGCTTCTCGCTGAATGTGCTCCCATCCAGCACCCGGATCTCGGAGCTTCCATCGCTCATGAAAAGATCGCGCCCATCTGTCGTTAATCCCCAACCTTCACCCGGATACTTGAACGTTCGCAACTCATGAAAGTCCTTCAGGTCGTATACGAATCCGGTGTGGGAGAGCCACGTCAACTGGATCACTTCATTTCCAACAATTGCGATTCCCTCCCCAAAAAACTCCGGCGACAAGTCCACCTGCCGCAGAATCCTCCCAGTTTTCGGTTCTACCTGCCGCAGTGACGATTGTCCCTGCCGCCCCGTTCCTTCATAGAACGAGCGACGATAGAACGTGAATCCTTGGGTAAACGCTGTGGGATCGTGCGGATATTGCGCGACTACCTCGAAGGTGTATTCCTGCGAGTGCTTGCTACTCACCGGTAAAGGAGACTGCCCGAGGACGGTGCTAACCGCAGCGAACATAAGGATCGCGACCACTCCAGAGCGGCTCAGTCTCCGTGTCATCCGTTGATTTTCGCATGGACCCCGCCCGACCTATCGCGCCGCCAGCTTGCCGACATCGACCATCTTCCCATCGCTGTAGCGGTCGTGATGCCGTACCCACGCCATCGCATGCGGCTTCATCCCTGCCTCATCACGGCCCTTCGCCGTCATATCGAGCCAGTTGTACGTCGGCAGCAGGATGTCGAGCCCGCGCGCGTACGTCGAGTAAGTATGAAAAACATCCCCATCTTTCTTGAAGAACACGCTCAGTCCCGGCCGCTCGTCCGACGGAAATTGGGTCAGGGTGTAGTTGTAGTACACGGGACTGTCCGCTTTTTCGCCATTCCCCGTCGAAACTTGGTAGTCATAGTTGAAATCGCTTCCGTTCGACGATACCCATTTGAATTCCCATCCCATGCGCTTCTTGAACGCCTCGATCTCCGGCAGGGTTGCGCGCGAAATCGCAATAAAGGAGGTATCCCGTTGCGCCATGTGGATCGTGGCTCCGTCAAACGAATCCGCCAGAAATGAGCAACTCGGACATCCTTCCTTCCATCCCGGACCGAACATGAAGTGATACACGATCAGCTGGCTTCGCCCGTCGAACAGATCAGCCAGCGTTTCCTTCCCGTTGGCACCCTCGAACACATATTTCTTGTCGATTTTTTCCCAGGGCATTTCCCGGCGCTGTCGGCTCAGTTCATCGCGCAAGCGTGTGAATTCTTTTTCTTTTGCCAGTAACTGTTTCCGTGCTGCCAGCCACTCCGCCGAACTCACCACCTTCGCTGCCGTCTTTTCCACTGTTGCTGTCGTCATGATGCTTACTCCTTTTCCTTCGAATCATTTGTCTCAGCCTTCTTCTTGCGAAGAACTTTTACGACCAGCGCCGTCAACCCTCCGGTTGAAACCGCGCTCCCCACCACCACTCCTGCGCTCGCAATACATGCTGGACACATACTTCCTCCTGCTGATAACTACATGTTTTGTCATTTCGAGCCGGCGTCTTTGCCGGTGAGGAATCTGCTGTTCACTTCTTGCCTTCCGCCCGTGCTTTGATCCGCTGATGCAAGCTGTTCCATCCCGTAACCACGCCGCGCCGGTGCTCTTCCTGAATCACTCCAAACGCTTTGTGATGAAACCGGATCACCGTCTCTCCGCCTTCTTCCGTGAGCCGGTATTGCAGGTTCGACACCGCCGCATACGACATGAACAGCGGTCCCGTGATCTCCAGCAGCGTCGGACGCTTGATCGCCTGCACCGTGTCCCCAGAAATGCCCGTTGCCGTCCCCCAGATCGCGAAACCATCGCCCGCCCGGCCACGCCTCGAGTTTCATCGGCATCTTGCCCTGCGGATTTTCATTCTCCGGACCCATTTGCTCCAGCAATGCGGCAAATGTGTTCTCCAGACTCGCCCTCACCCGGATCTCCTGGTTCACCGTCAACGTCAAACTCTCAATTCCCATCATCGTCGGACTCGATACTCATGCTTCCTCCTGTAAATCAATTCTTCATTCGTGTACTTCGCGGCGTCACTCGAGCGAAGTCGTTCTTTAAGCCCAGCGAGGGCTCTCTCGCGTAGCTAATTCGTTGCCCATTCGTTCTGGAACGCCGGAACCAACCGTGAAAGAGCGGCGCTTTAGCGCCGCGTCAAAGCGCCTCCCGATCGGGGGCTTCAGCCCCTGCGGCGCTTGCTAGCCCTTTAACTCTTTTTCTTTCCCCTCGGCCCGTTCCTTGATTCGCAACAGCTGGTGCGCCCACAGCCGCTCAAACGTCTTCGTCCACTCATACAGCGGACGGATCAACTCCGCATTTGTCCGATACATCATGTGCCGTCCATTCCGCCGCACTCGCACCAACCCCACCTCGCGCAGCACCTTTAGATGCTTCGACACCGACGGCTGCTCGATCCCCATCTTCACCACCAGATCGCCGACCGGAAGTTCCATTTCGGCCAGATATTCCAGAATCTCCCGCCGGCGCGGCTCGGCCACTGCATTGAAGGGATCCGATGTGGTTGCTGCTCTGGCCATGACCAGAATATATATTCCGATATAGGAATATGTCAAGCCAAAAAAATAACGCCCGGAATTGCCGAGCGTTCAGACTGCTGAGAAACCATGCTTCGTATCAGGGCATCGCTTCAGCGATGCCGTATCTGCGCAGAATCCATGTCGCCTTTAAGGCGCTGCGATTATCGACAGGAGTTTGTTGACAGTCTAAGCACTAGGAATTGCCGAGCGTTTTTCGAAAGCATATGCGTGGGATCAGTGCCCTGCCCTCAACGCTCCTCTTCTTCCCACAGTTTTCTTGAGCGCGAAGACGATCGGAATACAACCGAAACACATCAGCGCCATATAACGAAAATCGTCCACGTACGACCACAGCCGCGCTTGTCCCGATAGCGCCTCTCCGATGAGCCCGTAAGACTGGTGCAGAGCGTCCGCAGGCGACGCGCCTTGAGTCGAAAGATAGCTCTGCAAACCGTGAACCGTTTGTTGCACCGTAACCCTGCCCGGATTCAGCGACGCGGCCAGTTCATTCCGATGAAGTTGCTGGTGGCGCGATACGATCGTATTCACCACCGAGATCCCGATGCTCCCGCCGATATTCCGCAGCAGGTTATAAAGTCCGCTGGCATTTCCGATCTCCTCGTTTTTCAAAAACGCCATCGCCGTCGTTGACAACGGAACAAATACGCAACCCGATCCGAATCCGCTGATCAGGATCGCCCACAAGAATGACCACTGTCCGATCGAAAGATTCACCTCGCCGAACCATATGGCCGAGATTCCAAACATCGTGAATCCGGTGACAATGAGCCAGCGGTTATCGATCTTCGAAGTCATGTATCCGATGATCGGCATGGCGATAATCGCCCCAATGCCCCTCGGACTCACCGCCCATCCTGCCGCCAGTGCCGTGTATCCCATCAGTTCCTGATAAAACAGCGGCAGCAGCGTCACCAGGCCGTAGATCGCGGCCCCGAACAAACCGATCAGCACGCATCCCAGCGCAAAATTCCTGTGCCGAAACACCCGCAGGTCCACCAGCGGCTGTTTGTGCCGGAACTCCCGAACCAGAAACAGCACCAAACACACGATCAGGATCACGAACGCCCAACGAATCCAGGTCGCCCCAAACCAATCATCCTCCTGCCCTTTGTCCAGGATGATCTGCAGAGCACCCAGCCATACCGCCAACAATCCCAGGCCAATCCCATCCAACTTTCCTGGCTTCGCCTCTCTTATATATTCCGGATCCTTTACATACCGCGAGATCATGAAGATCGCGAACATTCCCACAGGGATGTTGATGTAGAACGCCCAACGCCACGAGTAAGAATCTGTAAGCCAGCCTCCCAGCGTTGGCCCCAGCACCGGAGCCACCACCACGCCCAGGGCGAATAGCGCCATTGCGCTACCGCGCTTTTCCGGAGGAAAACTCTCCAGCAAAATGGATTGCGAGAGCGGTTGCAGCGCTCCCCCGCCCGCACCCTGCACCGCCCGTGCGATCAGGATCAGCGCCAGGCTCGTCGCCGCGCCGCAAGCGAACGATGACGCCGTGAAGATCACGATGCACGCAATCAGAAATCGTTTTCGTCCGAATCGCAGCGAGAACCAGCTGCTGGCCGGCAACACAATCGCATTTGCCACCAGATAACTGGTCAGCACCCAGGTCGCTTCGTCATTCGTCGCTGAGAGACTTCCGGCAATATAAGGAAGGGCGACGGCGGCAATGGAAGTGTCCAGCACTTCCATAAAGGTCGCCAGCATGACCGCGATAGCCACCAGCCACGGATTGACTCCCCCGGTCGCTGATCTGTCTTCCGTAGTTTGTGGAGGCATTCTTTCTTTGGCCAATGCGCTTAAAAAAGCGAGACTCTACAGATGCTCCAGCACCTTTGAAGGTTTCTTTATGCGCAAGTGGAAGCCGCCGATAACGTTCTCATCCTGTGCAAAGTGAACCCAAGCCGCGACAGCGACCCAGTCGAGCCAATAAGATTGTCATCCAGAGCGAAGCGGACGGAAGCGCAGCGAGCGGCCGCGCAGGCGAAAGATCCCTACCGTAGGCCACAGCCAGCGCTGCCGATGTCGGCTGTCCTTCCAACCCAAGAGGAAGTGAGCCCTGCCTGCAGCGCAACGGAACCCAACCCCGAACGCAAGTCTCAAACGCAACCCGAGTATTGTCATCCACAGCGAAGCGGACGGAAGCGCAGCGAGCGGCCGCGCAGTCGAAGGATCCCTACCAGCTAGGCCACAGCCGGCGCTGCCAAATCAGAATTCCCAAAATGGGAAAGCCCTCGCCATTCCTTTCACTTTTTCCTTGATTTTGCTTTCGCCTCGTTTGATCCTAAATAGTACGTTCTTCCAGCTCTTTGACATTTACAATTGTTAACTCATTTGTTTTCAAGATTTTGACGCTAACTGGTTGCAGGCCATAGATTTTTCCGGGATTTACCTCTAACTCGATGATTCCAGGGATCCATGGGGGAGGGGGGTACCGGTTACCAATCAGTAATATTTCCTAAACCGGGAAAAATCTCGCTGCTACACTCCCTTGCATGCAAGTCTGGATTCTCGGCTCGGCCGCTGGCGGAGGCTTCCCCCAATGGAACTGCGCCTGCCCCAACTGCCGCTCGCTGCGCGCCGGAACCTTCCACGGTAAATCCCGTACCCAAGCGCAACTCGCCATTAGCGCGGATTCTGAGCATTGGTTTCTCCTCGGAGCTTCTCCCGATCTGCGCGCCCAGATCGAAGCCACTCCAACACTTCATCCGCAAGCTATCGAAAACTCAACTCGTCACTCGCCCATCGCTGGAGCCGTTCTCCTCAATGCCGACATCGATCACGTGCTCGGACTACTTCTACTGCGCGAGCTCCAGCCTCTGCACGTGCACGCCACAAAATCCGTTCGCCGCATCCTCACTGAAGACAATTCCATGTTTGCCATGCTGCGACGGGTTCCCGATCAAGTGAGTTGGAATGAGATCTCGCCTGGAGAAACGTTTTCTTTGCTCGCACCCACAGGACAAGACTCTGGGATTCGTTGTCGTGCGCTTTCGCTCGGAAATCACTTCCCTGCCTACGTTTCTGCATCTCGGAACGAACAGCTCTCTTCTCCGGAATCCTCGCTTGGTTTGATCGTCGAATCATCCTCGGGAAAACATCTTTGCTACATGCCCGCAGTGCCTCAGATCACCAACGTCTTGCTGAAGGAAATCGACTCTGCTGATGTGCTGCTCTTCGACGGTACCTTCTGGAGCGATGACGAACTCATTCGCACGCAAGGCAGCGGACAAACCGCCAGGCAAATGGGACACGTTCCCGTCTCAGGACCTGACGGAAGCCTCGTCCGTTTGGCTCATCTGCGCCACCCACGTAAAATCTTTCTGCATATCAACAACACGAATCCCATGCTGAACCAGGATTCGCCGGAATATCATCAGGCGCGCGCAGCTGGCTGGGAAATCGCGGAGGATGGATGGCAGTTCGAACTCTAGAAGCCAATCCCGAGAGCTTGCTCACCTACGACGAACTGCGCGCTCGACTCCGCGCTGTCGGCGAAGAGCGCTATCACCACAAGCATCCCTTCCATCTCCTGATGCACGAAGGAAAACTCAGCCGCGGACAGCTGCAGGCCTGGGCTTTGAATCGCTACTACTACCAAAGCATCATCCCCATCAAAGACTCGATCATCCTCTCGCACGGAACGGATCCATCGTTTCGCCGCGCCTGGCGCAAGCGCATCATCGATCATGATGGAGATGCATTCACGAACAACGATGGCGGAATCAGCCGCTGGCTCAAACTCGCCGAGGCCA
Organism: Terriglobia bacterium; assembly: GCA_963711365.1. GTDB lineage: Bacteria > Acidobacteriota > Terriglobia > Terriglobales > Acidobacteriaceae > Sulfotelmatobacter. The sequence goes on from CAVQDY010000009.1 coordinate 374,614, forward strand.
CAGGCCTGAGCGCAGAGCAAGTGCAAGCCGGAACCGGAATCCTTCCCGCAACGCGTTTCGCCGTCAACGAGTATCTGAACATCGTTCGCAGCCGCAGCTTGCTTGAGGCCGTCGCATCGTCTCTGACCGAATTGTTCTCGCGAGATCTGATCTCGCTGCGCATGGAGAAGTTGCGCCAACATTATCCCTGGCTTTCCGGAGGCCTCGACTATTTCCAGGCTCGCCTGACGCAAGCTCCAGAAGATGCGGAGTTCGCGTTCGAATATGCCTACGAACATGCGAAGACGCGTCCGGATCAGGAACTCGCGATCCAGGCCCTGCGCGACAAATGCGACATCCTGTGGGCGCAGCTCGACGCCTTGTACTTCGCCTATGTGCAGCCAGGTTGGCCTCCTCCTGGCGCATTCCGCATTGAGCAGCATCAGATTGGAGACGAACCATAATGCCTCCGCCTTCTGATGCCAGCCAGCCGCGACTCGCCGCCGGATGTCGCTGGGCTCCGGCCAGTGGCCCGGAAGAGACTCGCATGATCCTGTTCCCTGAAGGAGCGATCAAGCTGCAGGGAACAGGACGACAAGTGCTCGAACGCTGCGATGGCCAGCGCACTTTCGGTGAGCTCATTGCAGAGTTGCAAAAAGATTTTGGGAAGACGGATCCCGAGAAGATTCGCGCCGACATCGGCATCTTCCTCGAGCAGCTACAAAAGAAGCGAATCGTAGACTATTAGAAATTTGGCAATTCGGTAATTGGGTAATTTTGCAATTGAAAACCGACGCACCTGGAGAGCGGCGATGGTGCGTCAAATTGTCGATCCCAATTACCAAATTACTAAATGACCCAATTACCCAATGATTCCCGGCCCTCTCGCTCTCATTGCCGAAGTGACGCATCGCTGTCCGCTGCACTGCGTCTATTGCTCGAATCCGATGCAAATGGCTGGAACGGACTCGGAACTCTCAACCGAAGAATGGACGAGCGTCTTCCAGCAAGCCGGTAAACTGGGGATGCTGCATGCGCACTTCACCGGCGGAGAACCGTTGGCCCGCCCGGACCTCACCGAGTTGATCGCTGCAGCACGCGCCGCCGGTCTATACACCAATCTCATCACTTCAGGAATTGGTCTGAACGAACCGCGACTCCAATCTCTCATTGACGCTGGACTCGATCATATTCAGATCAGCTTTCAGGATTCGCGGGAAGACGCGGCGAACTGGATCGCCGGCGCCAAGGCGCATGCCCACAAGATCGAACTGTCGCGTGCCATTCGAAAGCACAAGATCGCTTTCACCGTGAATCTGGTCGTGCACCGGCAAAATCTCGATCATCTGGGAGAAATGATCGCCTTCATCGAGCAACTGAATCCCGAGCGAGTTGAGATCGCTCACGCGCAGTACTACGGATGGGCTCTCGCCAATCGCGCCGCTCTCATGCCCACTCGTGCGCAATTGGACAAGGCAATTGAAATCATTTCGCAAGCCGAACAGCGGCTCGCAGGCAAGATCCGAATTGACTCGGTCGTTCCGGATTACTACGCGAAGTATCCCAAGGCCTGCATGGGAGGTTGGGGGAAGCGGTTGATGCTCATCAATCCCTCGGGCAAAGCCTTGCCGTGCCATGCCGCCGAAGTACTCCCAGACTTGTCGTTTGAGAATGTGCGCGAGAAGACGTTGGAATGGATTTGGCAACAGTCCTCGTCATTCAATCGCTTTCGCGGGGAGGAGTGGATGAAGGAGCCTTGCCGCACTTGCGACCGGCGCACCGAGGACTTCGGAGGCTGTCGCTGCCAGGCATTCTTGCTCGCGGGAGATATGAATGTCACCGATCCCGCATGCTCGCTAGCGCCGGCACATCATCTGGTTGAGACCGCAGTGCGCGAGGCAAACGCAACTGCGGCCATGCAACAGCCCGCGTCCTCGTCCTCATTCGTTCGACTTCAAAAGGCGAACTCCGATTTTTGGCGCTACCGCACGAATCCCGAGTAGGAGCGATCGCAGATCTCAGATTTTAGATTGCAGATTGTTCAATCCACACTTTTCTCTGCCTGGCTATCTGGAATCTGCAATCACAAATCCGAAATCATTTCTTCACCAGCGGACGCCAACAGTGATCGGCCTCAGATCGGTGGTAATACCGCCATGCGACCCATGAATAAAGCGGAACTCGGCGTAGAAATCGATGTTCTCATGGATCTTGCGTGTGATGCCCCCGCCGAAGTTGTAGCCGATTTCATTCTGGCTCGAGTTAAGGAAATGCCCGTTGATCGGAAGGCTCCCGTTAAAGCAGTGCCCCCACCACGTTTGGAAAGGATTGCAGGCCGACCCGGGAATCGCTGTCGAAGAATCCAGCTTTCCCGTTCGGTGATAAAACCCTGGGCCAAACACGATGTAGCCGCCCCAGGCGTGGGTAACGGGGATGTTGATAATGGGATCGAGCATCAACGTGTAAACCTGACTATGCCCTCCGGTCGCTTGCGCGGCCTGGAGTGCCGTAGTCCGCAAAGGCAGGTTGTCAAACTGGAAGTCGAGCCGGAATCCGAAATACTTGCTGTAATTGCGAGCGACTCCGGCTGCTCCCACTCCGCCTCCGCCGCGCACGAACTCGTGTGTCGTGCCACCGGTCAGACTGGCGCCACCGCCGACGTTGAACGTCCAATTCTTGTAGTTATGCGTCCGGGCTATGCGTTCTCTCGCGATTTCTTCAGGGGAGGCCTCCTGGCTGCTCGATTGCTGGGTGCTGCTCGACTCCTGGCCCGTGCTGGATGGCTGGCCTGCAGGTTGCTGCGTTTGTGGTTGGCCGCCGGACGGCTGCTGCGCTGGGGTTTGTTGGGCGTGAACGGTTGCGACTCCCATCAGGATCGTCATCAGCACAGCCGATTGCACGATCCCGAGTCGGGGAATCCCTGCGAACTTTCGAATCATTCATTCTCCTCCCGCTGCCGGGGCATAATTGCGGAGCTCAACGCTTGAAGCGAGAAGCGCCTGGGAAAGAGCGTGTCCGCATAGTCCCACCGTGATTGCACTCGCAGCAGGCAGGCTCCATATTATCAACTTTGATGCGGAGTTCGCCCGTGATGCCGCCCAAGCCACTACTCCGTGCGTTCGCAGTTCGTCCGACGCGCAATCTTGCAGCCGAGTCTTTGTGGTTTCCGGATCTCTTGGCCGCACGTATGATAGAGCCTTCCATTTCTCAAGCTAATGGACATCATCGCCAATCCGGCGTCGAAGCCGCAGGAAGATGCGCAACGGCCCAAAGATGCTTGCGCATGCCGCGTCGCCCTCCTCGGATTCGGTACCGTCGGCCGCGCGGTCGCAAAGATTCTCTGCGAGCGCGGTGACAACTCGATTCAACTCAGCCACATCTTCAATCGCAATGTTCAAAGGAAGAAGCAGGACTGGATTCCGCGGGAAGTCGTCTGGACCGAAGATCTCGAATCGATCTTGAATTCTGATGCCGACATCGTCATCGAACTGATAGGCGGATTGACTCCAGCCGAACAGATTGTGCGGCGCGCGCTGGAGTCCGGCAAATCGGTGGTGACGGCCAACAAACAGCTGATTGCGCGCTGCGGCCCCGATCTGCTTCGGCTCGCCGCCGCTTACGGGGCTCAATTGGAATTCGGCGCTTCAGTTGCCGGAGGGGTTCCAGTGTTGCCAGCGCTCCGCACCGGACTGTGCGGCGACCGTCTGCACGGCATTGCCGGGATTCTCAATGGCACCTGCAACTACATTCTGAGCCGAATCGAGAACGCGAGAGTGCCGTTTAGCGAGGCGCTGGAAGAGGCGCAGGCGAAAGGCTATGCCGAAGCGGATGCGTCTGAGGATCTCGATGGCGGCGATGCGCGGGCAAAGTTGGCCATCCTCGCACTCGCGGGATTGCATACGAGAGTCGCTCCCGAATCGATTCGCGCACGGACGATCCGCTCCGTGGATGCCGTGGATTTCGATTATGCGACCGAGTTGGCATGTACCATCCGCCAGATTTCGCGCGCAGAATTAAAAGCCGACACGCTTTTCGCCGACGTCGGACCATGCCTGGTCCCCGCCGATTCTCCATTCGGGCGCGTGCAACGCAACCTGAACCTGGTGCTGACTTCAGGGCAGTACGGCGGCGACATGGCCTTTTTGGGTGCGGGAGCCGGCGGCGATCCGACCGCGGTTGCGGTCGTGTCGGACGTGATGTTTGTGGCTCAGAGTTTTGCGCGTGACAAAGGAGAGATAGCAAGCAACGTCTCCACCCCAACCATCAGTGGCGACTTTGAGACGGCGTGGTACTTGCGATTCTTTGTGCGCGACGAACCCGGAATTGTGGCGCGGCTGGCTCAGATTCTGGCCAAATATCGCCTGAACATCGATTCGCTTCTGCAGAAGCCGGGATTCGACAAAGCTTCATTGCCCTTTGTAATCACGCTTGAGACGTGCTCCGATTCGCAGCTTCGCCCAGCGCTTGAGGAAATGTCGGGGCTGGATTTCGCTCTGCGGCCATGCCTCTGCCTGCCGATTCTTCGGTAGCTGATTCTTCGCGAACTCGGCAAATTATTGAGGGAAGACAAAGCGCCGGTCGTTGAAATCGCCCAGCGCTCTTGGTGTGTCAGGTCTGCATTAATTCCAGAAAGGATTCTTCAAGCCAGCGGGCGCGAGCGCGCTGTCGGACTTCGTCTCGGTACCGGTTTCATCGGAGATCTTCTCATCGATGAAGCGCGAAGGAGGCGCGATCTTCTCGTCACCCTTGCCGGGAGTCGGAGTATAAGGATATTCGGATTTCATTGGGGAAACTCCTCCATATTTATGATCTATGCCTATTACACACCCGCTTAAGGCGCTTGCAACCGCAATAATTTTGATGATCGCCATCAAAAAAACTGCAGGCCATGGGGAGGCGTAAACCCGCTTCGAAATCCTCAGGTTCGAATTCGTTATTTTCAGTGTGCGAGACGTCGACTGGCCCAGTTCGGTGGGACGGCGCCGCGATGAAGCTGTTCGATATATCCTGATCGGGCGTTGTTCATTCGAGGAAATCATGAAATATCGCAAGCTGGGCCGTACGAAGTTTGAAGTAAGCGAGATGGGAGATGGGCTGTGGGGAATGAGTGGCTGGACCGGCTCCGACGACCATGAATCCCTCGCATCGATGCAACTGGCCGTGGATCTGGGCTGCAATTTCTACGATACGGCTTGGGCGTACGGCGAGGGCAAGAGCGATGGATTGCTGGGAGAGATCATGCAGCGGAATTCGGGCAAGCGCTTGTATGCAGCCTCGAAGATACCGCCGGCAAATGACCGTTGGCCGGCGCTGCCTGAATACAAGTATGACGACGTATTCCCGCCCGCTCATGTCTTCAAATATGCAGACCTGATTCGGAAGCAGCTGCGCGTCGACACTATCGATGTTTTGCAATTTCACGTCTGGGACGATACCTGGACCAACGAGCCTGAGTTCCGCTCCACGGTTGAGAAGTTGAAGAAAGATGGAACGATGCGGTTCTTCGGGCTGAGCATTAATCGCTGGCAGCCAGAGAACGGAATCAAGGCGATCCGAACTGGGCTCGTCGACGTTGTGCAGGTGATCTACAACATTTTTGATCAGGCGCCAGAAGATGAACTATTCCCGCTGTGCCAGGAAATGAACGTTGGAGTTATCGCCCGAGTGCCCTTTGACGAGGGCAGTTTAGGTGGAAAGATGACTTTGGAGACGCGGTTTCCCGAAGGCGATTGGCGGGCTGGATATTTTGGGCCCGAGAATCTGCCAAAAACGATCCGCCGAGTGGAGAAGCTGAAAGAGATTTTGCCGCCAGGCATGTCGCTTCCGGAGATGGCATTGAGATTTATCCTGTCGCATCCGGCGGTGAGCACGACGATCCCGGGAATGCGGAAGCCGGATCACGTGCGGCAGAATATTGCGGCGAGCAACGCCGGACCGCTGGATAACGCTCTGCTGGCAGAGCTCAAGAAGCATCGCTGGGACCGCACACCCCAGAGCTGGTCGGACTGAACCCAATCCGCCGACTCCGGCGGAACAGGAGTGCGCTACGAGGATTGCTAGTAAACTACCGTACAGGCCATTTGTGCGAACCATCCTCTGCTTCGGCCGCTGGCTGGTCCAGAACAGCAGTCCCCGTTGGCTTGCGAAAGCGAGAGGTACTTTGTCTAGAAAATTGAGCCTGCTGGCCGTGGTGGTGTGCATTGTGGGCACCACCCTGCTGGCCCAGAACCCGCGCGGGGCACTGCGAGGCGCCGTTCAGGACGCAACTGGCGCCCGCATCGCTTCTGCAAACATCGCGGTGCAGGCAGCCGGCGCATCGCTGAGACGGGAGACGCAGAGTGAAGACCGTGGTGAGTTCCGCATCGACGATTTGCCTGCAGGCGAATACCACATCCGCGTCAATGCGACCGGATTCAGTGAAGCGCAGGCCGACGTCTCGATTGCGGTGAGTTCAGTTCGCGAGGTCACGGTTACACTGACAGCCGTGGCGGCGGCTGAGACTGTCAATGTGCACAGCGAGACTTCTTCGATTACCACTCAGCCCATCGATCTGGTCAGCGTGGTTCATCAGGCCGTGATCGGCAGCCAGGATCTGCAGCGGCTGCCGCTCGCCGCACGCAGCTTCGCCAATATCGCCTATCTCGCTCCGGGGACGGAGCCGGTCGAACCGTCGGATCCCACCAAGGCCCGCATCACTGCGGTTTCGACCGGCGGAAGTTCAGGCTTGAATAACGAACTCTCGGTTGACGGCGCCGACAATTCTGACGACTGGATTGGCGGCTTCCTGCAGAATTTTTCCCCCGATACGATTCAGGAGTTTGCCGTTCGCACCGCCAGTGAAGACGCCGATACCGGGAGCACAACCGCGGGATCGGTCGTGATTACGACCAAGCGGGGAACGAACGATTGGCACGGAACGGCGGCGCTTTACGACCGTGCATCGGCCCTGAATGCGCGATTTCCCATTGAAAATCCTGCACCGAATCCCAAGCAGCCGTTTTCGCGGCAGAATCTTGCAGGCGCTCTTGGCGGACCCGTGCAGCGCGACAAGGTCTGGTTTTTTGCCTCGATGGAGTACGTTCGCGAAAACGCCAGCATCGCCTACAGTCCCGCCAGCATGGCGCAGTTCAATGCTTTGTCGCAGATCGCGACGGATGGGCTGGTTCCGGGCGTGTCGTCGATCCCAGTCCCAACGAGCGTACCGATCCCCTTTCGCGATTATCTGGCCTCGCTCCGCTTCGATTGGGCGCAATCGCCTCGGTCGCAGTGGTTCCTGCGCGTCTCGGAAGACAGCTATCTGACGCACAACAATCTGGTGCAGCAGGCGACGCTGCCTTCGACGGGGCTGACAACGCATAACAATTATTGGAATGGCGTGATCAGCAATACGTATGCTTTCAGCTCTTCGTGGCTGGGCACATTTGTGTTCGATGCGAGCGAACTGCATCTCACCCAGGAACGCAACTCGACCTTGGGATTTGCGTTGGCATTTCCGTTCAGCTCGACGTCTCTGACTGTGTCCGGGTTCGAGACCTATGGCGACAACCAGTTTGCGACGCCCATCACGTTGTTTCCCTCGCTGCGCAATCAGGAAAAATACCAGCTTCGCTATGACCTGGATCATGCTACTGGAGATCACTCATTCAAGTTTGGTGTGAACTTTATTCATGAGCCGGTGCTGGCGGGGGCGTTCCCAGGGAATCAGGAGACGCTGTACTCGTTCCCCAACGATCCCACGTTTTATACGGCGAACGCGGCGAATCTGGCGCAGTTTTCCGTCGACTATGCGAATGGAGTTTCGACCACTCCCGCCAGTGATGGCACTTTCTCGCAAAGCGTACAGCGGCTGGGTCTGTATGCGGAAGATTCATGGCGCGTCTCCCGGCATGTGACAGTGAACTATGGACTGCGCTGGCAGAGTAGCTACGGACTCTTCACCGGCTCCGGGCGAAACCAACTGCAGAATGCAGCGTTTCCAACGTTGCAAGCGCTGCAGATTCCCTTGATCCCCAGCGTTCCGCACGATGACCGCAAGCAGTTCGATCCGCGGCTCGGCGTTGCCTACTCGCCCGGAGATAGCGGCAAAACGGTGTTCCGTGCGGGCTTTGGAATTTTCCATAACGATCTCGCGCAGAACGGATGGGCCACGGCTTTTCAAGCAGTGAATGCCGCGAACGCCGTGACCGGACCATGCACATTCAGCGGCGCGAGCGGAGCGCTACGCGCTTGGCGGCACCGGCTGTCTGTTGGGCGGAGCGGGAGCGACGGGAAACATCATTGGCTCCAATTACAAGACTCCCTACGCGATTCACATCACCGGCGGTGTACAGCACGCATTCGACCAGAATTGGATCGTGAGCGCCGACTATACGCATGAGCAGGGAAATCATGGCTACCGCGCATACAGCTATACCAGCGGAGTGAACCTGTTCAGTCCGTTGATTCCGGCCTCCGATCCGAATTTCGATGCGGATCAGCAGAGCGTGGTGCCGAATGTGAACGTGTTCCGCTCTGACAATCGGTCGAGCTATAACGCGCTGATGCTTCACCTGCAGGGGAATGTCTCGCGGCGATTCAACCTGGTGGCAAACTACACCTTCTCGAAAGCCCAGACCTGGGGATGCGTGCTGGGCGAATTATTCGATTACGTGAATGGCGTGTGTAATCCGCTGAATGCGTTTGGCCCCGGAGACTACGGGCCGTCGGGAGAAGATGTGCGCCATCGTTTCGTGCTGGCCGGAACGATCTATGCTCCGGGCGGAATCGAAATCACGACGTTGACCCAGGCCGAGAGCGCGCGGCCTTTCACAATTACGACCGCCGACAACAGCACACGCATCTCGGTGAATGGGGTTGAGACTCCGCTCGATGCGTTTCGTGGAACGCCGTATATCCAGATGGATCTGAGAGTGAGTCGTCCGATCAAGTTCGGCGACCGCTGGGAGATTCGTCCGTTTGCGGAGTTCTTTAACGTGTTCAACCGGAACAATCCTGGGGCGAACTACGTGGCGAATGTTGCCGCTTTGCCGAATGTTCCGGCCGCCGAGGCACAAGCGGGCAACATAACCAGCTTGTGCGCGAATGCTGCCTGCACCAGCACCACGCCGATTACCCGCCTGCAACAGTTAGCGATTCCGGCAGGAGGTCTGGGAGATTTCTTCGGTCCGGGGACGACGGTGGGAATTCCGTTTGCCGCGCAATTGGGCGTGCGCCTGAACTTCTGAAAGTTATCGGGAAAGTGCTGGCGGTCCCGGAGGGGCTCGAACCCCCAACCCTCAGTTCCGAAGACTGATGCTCTATCCAATTGAGCTACGGGACCGCGAAGACTCAGTTACACCAAATGCAACCGTAGTCTAATTCATGCCGCATGCGCCCGGGCCACGGGGATCGCCACACGATCCGCAAGGTCCAGCTGGCCGGGGCGAACTCGATCCAGCTTTTGGCCGATACGGCGAAGACCGATAGTTGCGGCTCCAGCTTTTTCGTGTGGCATTTGGGGCACTCGGCTTTCTCCTTGCCGTACACGAGCGCTTCGAACTGGTGGTTGCATTCCTTGCAGATGTACTCGTAAATGGGCATAGATGACTCCGTTCCCTATTAGAATCAATTTGTGGGTAGTTCGCAAATCTCAAAGTCTCAGGTCGCAAGGTCTGACGTTCCAAAGTCTGGCGTCCCAAAGTCTGGCGCCTTAAAGTCTGAAGCCCAGCCCTCCTCGCCTGCTGGCCGTCATTCGACGAAGTGGGAAGTGCGTTCGGCATTCCGCGCCCGGCGGTGGCTTGGGGGTGGGCACACTCAGACCATCGCCAGTTTTCTCATGTCTCGCAGGATTCACTTGCCTGCGGCGGAGGAGCGCCTGATCGAAGTTGCGCCCGGCGTGAAAGTGCGCTGCTGGTGCTACTGGCAGCCGCAGAATCGCAGCCAGGCCATGACGCTGATCGTGGTGCACGGGCTCGAGGGATCTTCGGAGTCGCAGTATATGACCGGCGTTGCGCGAAACGGGCTGGCCGCCGGAATGAACGTTGTGCTGATGAATCAGCGTAACTGCGGCGGTATGGATCACTGTGCGCCGACCCTCTACAATTCGAGCCTGTCCGGAGATGTGGCCGCCGTCGCTAAGAACGTGACCGAGAATGACGGCGTTGCGAGCTTCGCGCTCGTCGGATTCTCCATGGGCGGCAATCTGGTTTTGAAGTTGGCGGGAGAGTGGGGAAGCGACCATCCGGCACAGTTTCGGGCGGTAGCGGCTGTTTGTCCCGCGATGGACTTGGCGGCATCAGCCGACGCGTTGCACGAACCAGCGAACCGGATCTACGAATGGTATTTCCTGTTGCAGCTCTTTCGGCGTTTTCGCGGGAAAGCAAAGATGTTTCCCGCCGACTTCGATGTGCGGCGATTGCGTGGCGTGTCGAGCCTGCGATTGTTCGATGATCGCGTGACCGCGTATTACTGCGGTTTCGCGGGAGCCGACGACTATTATCAGCGTGCCGCTGCTGCGAATGTGGTGGACCGGGTCGCGGTGCCCGCGCTGATTATTCACGCGGCGAATGATCCGTTCATTCGTATGCGGGCGGAAACTCTGCAGTGTATCGCCTCGAATCCGAACATTACATATGTTGAGACCGGTGACGGCGGCCATTGCGCATTTGTGGGGGAGCCCGATGGTGATGGATACGACGGGCGATGGGCCGAGCGCGAAGTTGTGGAGTTCGTAAGGGCGGTTGCGACTGGCCTCAGCTGAGTAGCGTCGGGCAAATTGCATAGTTCCCTCGTCTCCGCGCACGGGCAAGCCCTTCGCGCAAACTCCGCTCTCAGGGCGACATGGGCTCAGCGATCCGAACTTGAGCATTGCTGCGGTTGGCACTCATACGGTCCTTCTTTATCCATCCTTTGAAATGCGTTCGGATGTAGGCCAGAGCGAGCATCGCGAGACAGATGATCAGCAGCCCGACACTTGCGCCGCCGATGCTCTGCGCGTGCTTCGCGAGAATCGACACTCTCCCGTACACAAATTCGAGGTGCACCCAGTAGACGAGTAGGGATGCTTGTCCAAGTTGAATCAGCGGGCTGAATCCCCATTGACCCAGTTTCCATTGACCCAGGCCCCAGCGGCACCATGCATAACTTCCAGTCAGAATCACCATCAGCATGCCGACACGGATCAGGAAGAATTCAGGACTGGTGTGCCAGTAATCGTAGACCGGATAGAACTGGCGCGGCTCCGCATCCAGCCAGCGCGAGAGTTCGATCAGCACAAGGCCCACCGCACCGAGGGAGAAGAAGACCTGCACCTCGCGCTTGCGCACCCAGGGGCTTTGCAGAACGAATCCCACGGCCAGGCCGGCAAACGCGAACGCGGCCCAGGGGAAAACGGGAAATAGCCAGGCCTGCGGTTTCCCCAGATTGTGGACTCCGTTAATGTAGGACTCGATGGGCCAAGGCAGCCAGTCGGGGCGCCACGTGGTCCATAGCAGGGGACTGAGGAGCGAGATCAGCAGTGAAACGCCAGCCGCCGAGACGATTAGATACTTTTGACTGCGAGACGAGTCGCCGGGACGCCCGACGTCACTCGGCTGAACAGCCCCTTCGACTGCGCTCAGGGCAGGCTTGGGGCGCTGTCCCCATAGGGCCCTCGCAAGTGATAGCACGATCCAGCAGAGCACGCCCATCAGCATCATCGACAGGCCAATGGTATTCAGGATGTCGACGCGTAGAAGATCGCTCTTCGGGGCCCATCCCCAGGCGATGAGATATTCCTGCATGCGAAAGAGGAGCCCAAAGCCAAAAATCTCCGCGCCGCGGCGAATGGTGCTGGCGGCTATCTGGCGGGGCACGAGATTCTTCTGACGCAACTTCTCCGTGACCAGGGCAAAGGAAATGCCGGCCAGGAATAGAAAAAGTGGCGCTGGAAAAGTGCCTCCCAGCTGCGAATACATAAAGAAGCGGCTCTGGCGAGCCTGTCCACTGAGCCACGAGTCGTAGCAATGGGTCTGAAACATGAGTACACAGGCGAGGCCGCGCATCCAGTCAATGTAGGCAAGCCGAGGTTTTTGGGCGGCAACAGGGCTCATGTGACGGAACTTTGGGCAGTATACGGCAGATGGCTGCATTGCCCCTGGCGTGGGCGTCATCCCGCGCGCAGCCGTATTTGAGGCGGAGCGAGGGATCTCCCTATACAGAGCTTTACGCGGGAGATCCCTCGTCCCGCCGGTGAAAACGCGGGACTCCGGATGGCGCCGCTATACCTGAGACTTCGAACTAATGCATTACCCTGCATTCCTGCCTGTTTCGCCCGGCAGCTTTGTCAATTCTCCGACGAACTCACGGTTTTGCGGAACTTTCGTTGCCCGGAAGTGTTTGCTTGATACAACCTTCGGTACACCACACTTGATCGAAGAGGGATAAGCCGTTATAAGCTTAGACGCAGCACAGAAGTTGGTGCCTGGGAGCGTTTTATGTCGAAGAGTAGGGCCTTGGTGTGTCTATTGTTCCTGGTTGGCGGCTTCTCCGTATCTGGCCGCGCTGTCACTGCGGATCGCGTTACCCATCCACTGAGCGGAGGTCCCACGGTCGCGCTCAAGGGGAACGTCCACCGCAACGCGTTACCCGAGTACGATGCCGGGCCGGTTGATCCTGCGATGCGCTTCGGGTCGATCACTTTACTCACCGTTCCTACCGCGCAACAGGAAAAAGCCCTATCCAAGCTGATTGCGGACCAGCAAAATCCCAAGTCCCCGCAATACCACAAGTGGCTTACGCCGGAGCAGTGGGCGGACCAATTTGGACTGAGCCGGGATGACATACAGAAGATCACGTCCTGGCTGAAGGGTCAGGGATTCGCGATTCAGAACGTGGCGCGCGGCCGCAACTGGGTTGTGGTCAGCGGAACTGCCGCACAGGTTGCCCGTACGTTTGGAACCCAGCTCCACCGCTATAACGTGAAGGGGGAAATGCACGTTGCCAATGCGACGGCCCCCAAGATCCCAGCGGCACTCGCTGGAATTGTGACCGGCATTCGTGGTCTTAATGATTTCCACCTGCGTCCCAGAGCGAAAGTTCGCCCGAATTATTACAGTTCAGCATTGCAGGCGCAGTTCATCGCCCCTGGTGATTTGGCAACGATCTACGACATCAACGCTCTTTATAACGGCAGCACTGTGATTGACGGTACTGGGCAGAAACTCGCCGTGATCGGTCAGACCGACATTTATCTCGCAGACATCTCGGACTTCCGCACGGGTTTCGGACTGTCCGCCATTAGCTGCTCTGGCGTCAATACGAGCGGTGTCATCACTTCTTGCAGCGATCCTCATTTCAATTACGTCGTTGCCGACGGACTGACTGATCCAGGCATACCGCTGACGACCGGAGACCTGTCGGAGGCGGATCTCGACATTGAGTTATCAAGTGCGATTGCACGTGGAGCTCAGATCGTCTTATGTGAATGCCCCAACTAACAGCGTTGCGGGCCAGGCGGCCGGTGGCGTGTGGAACGCTTGGTATTACGCGGTGGACCAGAATCTGGCTCCTGTCATCAGCTTGAGCTACGGAACCTGCGAGATTGTTGACCAAGATGTCTTCTGATGCCCACCGGTGCAGCCGGCTCCGATGAGGTGGAATTGCAAAAGGCGAACTCCCTGAAGGAATTACTTTTGTGAACTCGAGCGGTGACACGGGAGTGGCCGAGTGCGAGACGAGCAACAGTACCAATAATCCTGGCCAACTCGCGACGCTGGGACTCGCGCTGGGCTATCCCGCAAGCAGCCCCGAAGTGACCGGCGTTGGCGGCACAGGAATTCCACTCGCAAATTTCGGTAGCAATTATTGGACTCAGACGTAATGGTACGGACGGCAACTCCGTGGTTGCTAATAGCTATATCCCCGAGCAAGCTTGGAATGATGACCTCGAGTTTTACGAGGCTTGCCAGGGGAACAACATCAGTTTTTGCACGACTGGCAACGGTACAGGGACAGCAATCACGTCCGAGGCGACCGCACAAAATGCGATCGGAATTTCATCGACGGGTGGCGGACCTAGCAACTGTGCCGAGCAGGACGCCAATTTCACGACCTGTGTTGCGGGATTCCCCAAGCCTTCATGGCAAACGGTAACGTTGTCGGGTCAGCCGAGCGTTCGCTACTCTCCTGACGTCTCCTTCTTGGCGACGCCTAATTTCCCGGGATACATTTTCTGCACGCAATTGACAGAGCTTGGGTTCCCCCCAGGTACAGTGGGGAGCGCCTGCGATCCGGGAGGAGCAACCGGCATTAGCAACGCGCTGGGCCAAATGCAAAATAATATTCCCACTCCACCGATTATCGGCGGGACTTCCGCATCGGCGCCGATTTTTGCTGGCATCGTGACCTTGTTAAATCAGTTCCTTTCTTCGAAGGGACAGGGGAACATCAATCCAAAGTTGTATAGCTTGGCGGCTAGCTCTTCCAACGGCGCATTCAACAGGATCAATGCTGGAGACAACAACGTCTATTGCCAGGCTGGAATGCCAACCGGGATGCCCACCTCGATCCAGTGTCCCGCAGCTGGAGTATTCGGCTTCAGCACCTCAACCTCCGATGCGGCAACAGGTTACAACCTCGTTACCGGACTGGGGTCGGTCGATGCCAACAATCTCGCGGTGGCCTGGGCCGCATCTCTGGGCGAAACATTCAGCCTCACGTCGAGCCTCGGCACCAATGCCTCGCTAGCTGTGACACAGGGGCAAACGTCCGGAGCCGTGAACTTGACCGTTTCGAGTTCAAGCACTCCATCGTTTATTACTGGTTCGCAGACCGCGTTGCCCTTGACCTATACCTGCGCAGGGCTGCCCAGCGAATCGACATGCAACTTCCTTCCGAGCAGCACAACGGCTGCACTGTCGGTTTCTTTGACCATCACGACGACGGCTCCTACGGGCAAGCTGATACGGCCGCTGGATCGTGGGCCGAGTATCTTCTACGCGCTGCTGTTCCCGGGACTGTTGGGAATTGTCGTGACCCTCGGCACGCGCAAGCGTTCGCTGAATGCCATGCGAATACTGGCGTTGATCGCGCTGCTTAGCGTGTCGGCGCTATGGATGGCGTCCTGCGGCGGAAGTTCCAGCAGCAGCAAGAATCCCGGAACGCCCACGGGCAGCTATCCCATCACCGTGACCGCCACAACCGGCGGGGCAAGTCCTCTGACGAGTTCCGTGAAGCTGACGCTGAATGTACAGTAGATCGAATCTTTAACTGACGGGAAGAAGGCGCTCCGCTCGGGGCGCCTTTGTTTTTTTCATGCCATCTGCGAAACTGACCACGGACCACTAATCACCATCTACCAAGCCCATGGGCCGCATTCACGTTCTTTCCGAAACCGTTGCCAATCAGATCGCCGCGGGCGAGGTTGTGGAACGGCCTGCGTCGGTGGTGAAAGAGATGCTCGAGAATTCGCTGGACGCCGGGGCAACGCGGATCAAGATCAGCGTCGAGGCGGGCGGAAAGAAGTTCATACAGATTATCGATAACGGATGCGGCATGGTGCGCGACGATGCCATGCTGGCCTTTGAGCGCCACGCGACTTCAAAGATCAAGAATGCCGAAGATCTGCTGAGCGTGGCGACACTCGGATTTCGAGGCGAGGCCCTGCCTTCGATTGCTTCGGTTTCGCGTTTGCGGCTGGAAACGCGCGCTGCTGACGATCCTGCCGGCACGGTCATTGAAATCAATGGCGGGAAGATCGCGCGTGTCGAAGAGGCCGGACTGCCGCTGGGAACTTCGATTACGGTGCGGGACCTGTTTTTTAATACTCCCGCGCGAAAGAAGTTTCTGAAAGCCGAGTCCACGGAGCTGTCACACATCGCGTCGCTGGTCACGCATTACGCTCTGGCCCATCCCGAGAAACACTTTGAATTGCATTCGGCGTCGAATGCCATGCTGGTTGCGCCTCCCGTGGCAGGGCAGAGCGAGCGCGTGTACCAGGTTTTTGGTAAAGAGACGCTCGATCAGTTGATTCCAGTCGCGGCGAGGCAGGCGCTTGCGCACGTAGGATTGCCGCAGCCACCTCCATGGCGACGAAAAGAAGAAGATCAGGATGGCGAAGAGATCGTGTCGCGCGAACCTGGCGAGATGCGGGTGCACGGCTTTGTCTCGAAGCCGGAGATCCAGAAGCTGAACCGTAATTCGATTTTTGTTTTTGTGAACGGACGGCTGATTCGCGACCGCCTGGTGCAGCACGCGCTGACCGAAGCGTATCGGAACATCATTCCGCCGGCTGTCTTTCCTGTTGTGTTGTTGTTCCTGGGACTGCCGGCCGCCGAAGTAGACGTGAATGTGCATCCGTCAAAGACGGAAGTGCGTTTTCGCCAGCAGAGCGTGATGCACGATTTTGTGCGCGATTCGGTGCGCGCTGCCTTGATGAAGGCGCGTCCGGTGCCGCAGTTCGTGACGGAAATTCGGGCGCATGCGACGGCCAGCCAGGCGTTGACGCCGGGAGCGGGGGAGTGGGAGCCGACGTCGGGAGCGAGCCTGGAAAAATCCCCACTTCTCGCAAAAGAAGCGAGAAATGGGGCACCCGATGGTTTTACCGCAAACGAAGGGTTAGCTTTACAGGCGCATGTTTTGCCTGCGATCTCGGCACGATTCCAGTTTGATGGCGGCATCGCAGTGGAGGCCAATGCTGCAGTCCCCGTTGCCCGGGGACTGGAATCACTGCCGATCGCACCGGATTTTGCCGCGACTCTTACTCGGGAAGAATTTGCTCGTCAAGAAGTCGAAGCGGTGCCCGATCATGGATGTTCTCCTGCCGCTCGACATAAGCGAAGAAGAGCCGACGCTTTCGGCGCTGGGCACGCTGAAGCCGCTGGGGCAGATCCGGAACTCGTTTATTCTCGCCGTGAATGAAGACGGACTCTGGATTGTGGATCAGCACGTCGCCCATGAGCGCGTCTTGTTTGAACGAGTGCTGAAGCAGCGAGCAGCCATGAAGGTGGAAAGCCAGCGATTGCTGATGCCGATCGTGCTGGAGCTGTCCCCGGCGCAGCAGGCTGTTTTTCAAGAAATTTCGGATGAACTGGCCCGCAATGGATTCGAGGCCGAGCCATTTGGCGCGCGCAGCGTTGCGGTGAAAGTCGCCCCGGCGGGAGTGGAAGCAGCCGCGGTCGAGGATATGCTGCATGAATTGCTGGATCAGTTCTCGAGCGAAGAGCAGTCGCTGAATCTGGAAAAGATACGTACCCGAATTGCGGCTTCGATCGCCTGCCATGCGGCGATCAAGGTGAACATGCCGCTGGAACAGAACAAGATGGAATGGCTGCTGGCCGAACTCGCCAAGACCGATCACCCGATGTCTTGCCCACATGGAAGGCCGGTCGTGTTGCGGTATTCTGTGAAGGACATTCAGAAGGCGTTTAAGAGAATCTAGCTACGAGCTTTAAGCCACGAGCTTTGAGCCACTAGGTATGAGTCCAGGTTCAGCTTTTCACTTGTAGCTCACAGCTCGAAGCTCGAAGCTTTTTCCTATGACCGATCTCGAACTTCAACAACTGCGGCGCGACAAGTGGCGGCTGGACGGGAAGGCTATCCGGACGATCGAGGAGGCGCGCTCGTTCTTGGAGGATGTGGGATTCTGCCTGATGTATCCGCAACGCCCGGCGCTGCTGGGGCCGACGTTCATTGGCGCCTTTGTCGGATCGGATGAGCGTTTGCCGGAATGGCAGCACGCGTTTAAGGATCCGCGGGCGGCGCAAGCTACAGAGATGATGGTTCGACTCCTCCGCGAAAAGACCACTTTCGAAGCGAATGTGTTCGAGGAAAACAATGGATTCCTCATCGCCGCGTCAGTATTCCCGTATTTTTACGCGCTGATGGGGGAGCGTAATCCGAAGCAGGCGCCGAAGGCGGGATCGCGATCTGCGTATTCCGCGCTGGCATGCGATGCATTCGTCTTGATTCAGCGCGAAGGCGCGCTGTCTAAGCAGAAGTTGCAGGATGCGCTGGGTGGGAGCGTGTCGCTGGCCGCGCTCGACAAAGCGTTGGCGGAGTTGTGGTCGAAGCTGCGCATCACGCGGGTGGACTATAGCGCGAGTGAGGGATCGGTCTGGGATCTGCTGTATCGCTGGGCGCCGGATGCGGTCAAAGAGGGCGTCGGTCTGTCGGTGCCCGAAGCTCTCTCGGCGCTGGTCTCGAAGTACCTTGATTGCGTGGTAGCGGTGGAGCAGGCAGAACTCGAGGTTTTCTTCGGAAATTTCGTCGCGCGGTCGAAGGTGAAAGAGGCGGTGAACGCGTTACTGGCGGCGCGGGAATTGAGCTTTGTGCATGTCGGTGGGAAGTCGATGCTGCAGATCACGCCGGAGAAGATTACGATGGCGACGGCACCGGGAAGCGCCATTCGACAGTGATTTAGTCCGAGTTCGTCCTTGTCTCATCCATCCATTCTTGCCAAATATCGCGGACGGCTGGCGCCTTCACCCACCGGTCTGCTGCACCTCGGGCATGCGCGGACATTCTGGATCGCGGCGGAACGAGCGCGTAGGCACGAAGGAGTACTCATTCTGCGGAACGAAGACTTGGATCCACAGCGCTGCCGGGCTGAGTTCGTGGAGGCGATGATCGAGGATTTACATTGGTTGGGAATTTCGTGGCAGGAAGGGCCGGACTGCGGCGGAACGGTTGTTCCGTATACGCAGAGCGAGCGACGCGATTTCTACTTGAAAGCATGGAAACGGCTGCGCGATCTCGGAGCGATCTATCCGTGCACATGCTCGCGGAAGGACGTGGCGTTATCCGCGGGCGCGCCGAATGACGGGGACGATGAGCCGGTCTATTCGGGGAAGTGCCGGCCCGAGACAAAGGCGCGACGATTCCCTCCGCACGAGCAGATTAAAAACCCAGTCCCACAGGGACCTGCCGGCGTTCACTGGCGATTTCGGGTGCCGGACGGCGAGGAAATTTGTTTCACGGACCTGCATTTAGGGCCTCAGCGAATGATCGCCGGACGCGACTTCGGGGATTTTATTGTGTGGCGTCGGGACGATGTACCGGCGTACCAGTTGGCCGTCGTGGTCGATGATGCTGCGATGGGAATTACTGAAGTCGTCCGCGGGGCGGATCTGCTCAAGTCGACCGCACGGCAAATTTTGCTGTTTCGTGCCTTAGGGCTTCAAATTCCAGATTATCTCCATTGTGACCTGGTGCGCGACGACTCAGGAGTAAGACTGGCGAAGCGGCACGATGCCCTGAGTATCCGCAAATTGCGCGAGATGGGATGGACTCCGGAGAAGGTGCGAGAAGGAAGTGATTTGTCACTCAGATCGTAGGCATGGATGCAGGAGCAGTTCCCCTCACTGCCAGCGTGTACAATCTTGCTGCGAGACATGAACCAACACTCCACGGATCAGAATCCTCGAAAACTCATCATTGCCATTGACGGCCCGGCCGGCGCGGGCAAAAGCACAATCGCTTCCCGCGTGGCGCGAAAACTTGGATATGTAAACCTGGAGAGCGGCGCGATGTATCGCGCGCTGGCGCTGAAAGCCATTGATCGCGACACTTCGTTCGAAGACGAAGGGGCTCTGGTCAAGTTGGCGGACGGATCGAATATCCGCCTCGAACCAACCCTGGGAGGCAATCGGACCCTGCTTGACGGAAAAGATGTTTCCTCGCGGATTCGCGAGCGCGATGTTACCGAAGGAGCGTCGAAAGTCTCAGTGCATCCAAAAGTTCGGCAATGGATGGTATCGCATCAACGGGCAATGGGAGCGGGCGGTGGTGTGGTCATGGAAGGGCGAGATATCGGAACGAAAGTGTTTCCGGACGCCGACTTGAAGATCTTTCTCGATGCAGATCCTGTGGTGCGCGAACAGCGGCGCATGGCACAGCAGAGAATTTCAGGGGAAGTCGCGGCAAGCGTTGCGGCCGACCTGCGCGAGCGCGACCGGCGAGATCGCACTCGGGCGGCATCTCCGCTGGTAGCGGCGGACGATGCGGTCTTCATCAATTCAACGGCGATGAGTGAGGACGATGTGTTGGCCCGAGTGGAAGAACTGGTGAAGGAGAAATTGAATCATTGAGTCAATGATTCAATGATTTCAATCTCTCAATCCCTCAGTTCTCCGATGGCTCAACGTCTGTTTTCGGTGGCGGAAGTGCCTTAGCTGGTTTCGCTGGAACTGCCGGAGCCGCCGGTGCAGGCGGCGTTGCCGTTGCCTTCCGAATCTCGATTCCCTCGTGCTCGTTGTTGATGACGATATGCGAGCTGCCGTTGCCGACGGTGCCGCTGGCATGGGCTTCGTGCTCATCGTTGTTGACCTTTAATTCCGGAAAGTCGGACTGAATTTCTCCGCCGCGCGTGCGGGCGTCGATCCGGAATCCAGCTTTGTCAGGCACGCTGATCTGAACGTCGCCATTGCGATTGTCGATCTGCACATTGCCCAACACATGCATCACGACTTCAACCGTGCCGTTATCGTCCTGCAGACGCACATCCCCGGAAACGCCGTCGAGACGGATATTTTTGGAGCGTGTCGTGAGATGCAACGGGCCGGTGACGTCCTCGGCGTGGAGATCGTCGGAATCGAGATCGAGCGAGCCGCTGATGCGCGACAATTCCATGTCGGTGCGCGAAGACTTGAAGATTACGGTTTTCGCGATGCGCTCGAGTTTGATGCTCTCCTGGAATTCGCCGTCGAGTTGCACGGAGCCCTTGATATCGGACACGCTGACTTCGTTGACGCGGCCATCGAGATGTACGTCTCCCGTGACCTGTTCGACCTTTAGCGATCCTTTTTCCTGACTCACTTTGACGTTGCCGGTTACATCGTCGACCGAGGTGTCTGAGTGCTGGGCCGAGATGTCGACGTTTCCGCTGCGCCCGCTGACATTCACATCTCCGTGGTGAGCGGCGATAAAGACCGGGGCCTTTCGCGGGACCGAAATGTCGAGGTCGGTTTCGATGGAGTGATCTCCAGCGGCATCGGTTTTGGCATCGACGGTAACGAGTCCGCCGATGGCGGTAATGACCGGCTTGCTTTCACGGTCATACTTGTCAGCATCGTCCTGACTTTCAGCCGAGACTCGTTTGCGGACGACGACAGTGATCTTGTTGTCGTCGGAGGCGTGCACGCTGACTGCCCCGTGATTGTCGATCACTTTCAGGCTGGCATCGGCAGGAAACGCTTGCTCGAGGTTGTCATTGAAGTTATAGCTTTCGCCAAAGATGTTGGGGAAATCGCTGTCGTCCCCGATCTGGTCACGCAGCCCCGACCAGTTCACGCGGTCCATCTGATTTGCGATCAGCCCAAAGACAACAATCACGACGACAAGAAAGACCCCTCCGGCGCCGATGCCCGAGGCACGAGTGTGATGGCGCTGCGCCTGCTGGTGCTCGATGAGCTTGATCACGCCCCAGAGAATCAGCAGCACCGGCCAGTAGCTGGCGAACAGGTGCGCCAATTTTCCGACGGATAAGACGCGCATCGTCCCCAGCAGGAAAACAATGCCGAGGATGATGAGAACGATCGGACCGGCGAACGAGCGCTGGCGCGGCGGCAGCGGTGGAATTGGCACCTGCGAATACGGTGGCGTGGACACGGGGTTAGACATTTTTCACCTCCCCAGAAGAGGTGGTTTCTGTGCCCGGTCCCGCAGTCGTTCCCCCGGTCGGACCAGAGAACGTCCCCGGCATTCCCGGAGGTGGCGGTGCGCTGGGCGGGTAGCCCGGTGCTCCAGGAGGCAGCGGTCCGACGTGACCAGCATAGGAAGCGTTGCTCTGCACAAGCTTCACCACACCGATGACCAACAGGATCGCGGGCCAGGTCTTGCCAAAGTCCACGTTCGAGACATTGTCGAGCAAGAACAGCACGCCCAGCGTGACCAGAATGGCCGGGCCCATCAGCCTGTGCATTCGGCAACGCTCGCAGACACACCCGGGCCGGCATCCCCCCAACAGTCCCCACTGCTTTGCGAAGAGATACACGCCCAGAACGATGAGTATCAGCGGCCAGTAGCGGTGAAGGCTAAAGTCGAAAGCCGTGTTGAACAGGAACAGCAGGCCAAGGCCGATGAGAACTGCTGCCGCAACGGGAACTTTCGTCGTGCTTTCACCTCTGTCAGCAGTTGCTCCACTCCCGCCGCTGCTGCCGAACATCGAAGCCAAACCAAAGGGATCGGGTGCAGGCTCTCCGAGTTGAATCGCTCGAGCGGTGCGAACCGCGTCGATGATCTGGTAGACGTAAAAGAACGCGATGCCGATGCCAAGCACCATGTGCACAAACCAAGGCACATCAGAGCTGACGCCGACGATCATGAGCACCATGATGACCAGGTGCGACAGTCCCTTGGCATATTGCGAGCAATACACGGCCCCGACACCGAACGGAAAGAATCCCGCAAGGATGCCTGCAACCGTTGGGTTTGGCCCGGCGTTCACACCCCTTGGAGCGGCTTGGCCCGGCGGAATGACCGCCGAATAAGGCGCGGGAGTCCCGATGGGCGGATACACATTTTGCGCTGGCGGAATATAGCCCGGCGCCGATTGAGTGCCTTCCATGCGCGCAGCAAGGCAGGCTTCGCAGTAAATCACGCCGCGGACATCGCGGGTGCACTGGTTACAAAGTGGCTTGCCGCAAGTGCGGCAGAACGCCACCGCAGCTTGATCGCTGTGATTGGCGCAGTTCATACGAACCTCCTGTACGTGGTCACCGACACTACAGGCAGATTGCAAGCTTTAACTCCATGAAGACATGGACCCCGGTGAACGCTAGCCAGAATAATTTGGTCCCCCGTCTGGCTGTAATTGCGCTCCTGCTTCTGCTCGGGCTGTTGTGTTGTGTCGTTCTTATGTTCATTCGGTTTCGAGCTTCTGGGCTCTGCGGAATTCAGATTGCGTCTGATTCCGTGGAGCGCGGCCTCGACTTCATAAACATAACGGGCATTGTTGAAATAACGGACGACCCGGGCCTGCGCATTGTAATACGTACGCCGGATCGCGGTGGGCCGCAGGCTGATCTGGCTGATGTCGGCGGGTTTCACGCCTGCCATCGTCAAGCTCACCGAGAGCGCGAAGAATGCCATGCCGAATGACATGGCAAACCGCGGCTGGCGAACCATCGCCCAGACTGGCTCCAGGAAGGATGCCTGTACATGCTCGAGCCACGAAACACGTGGCTGCTGAGCACGTGCCGTCGTCCGCAGGCGTTGGGTGTCAACGCCCGTTGTGGATGCCAGGATGTTGTTGACCAGGCTGGCTGGAGGCTCCACCTCCGTGAGACCTTTCAGCCACTGACGGCCTGCTTCCGCTTCGGCGAGCAGCGGCCCGCAGGTCTTGCAAGCGCGGGCATGCGCCTCGAAACGGTCGAGTCCAGGCCCGCTGAGGACGCCATCAAGCGCGTCCGAAAGGAGCAGGTCGAACTCGTTGCACTGCATTCCGTTACTGGTGTGGTCTGGCATCACATCACCTGCCTATAGGTACGTTGCAGGAGCCTTGCAAGTTCCGCTCGACCCCTATTTATTCTCGATTTCACGGTGCCCTCCGGAACCCTTAGAACGGCGGCAATCTCTTTGTAGTCCATATCTTGTAAGTCCCTTAGAATCACAGCTTCCCGAAGTTCGGGCGAAAGTTTGGCCAAGGCCTGATGCACGCTCTCTGAGACCTCCCGGCTGCGTACGTGGGCGTCTGGAGGCGCAGATTGGTCAGGAATTTGCTCACTGAGCGGCTGCGCGTCCTCGTGATCGGAGGCCGTTGAGTCCATGGAGTCGGTTATGCGGTCCTGCTTCGTCTTGCGGAAGTGGTCGACCAGAAGATTGCGAGTGATGGTCGTGACCCATGTGACAAAGGCGCCTTTCGCTTGGTCATAGCTCGAAAGAGTGCGGTACATCTTGATAAAGACCTCCTGTGTGAGGTCTTGGGCGTCGTCAGCGGACCCGGCAAAGCGGTAGCAGATGTTGTATATCCTGCGGTTATAGGTCTGCACGATTTCCTCCCAGGCAGCAGCGTCGCCAGCGATACAGCGCCGGACCAGCATCGCAACGACCTGGACGTCTTCCACTTGTTCTCCCCGGAGAATTCCTAGTCTTCGATCAAGACAAAGGGCCTGAACGAACGAGACCTACTCAAACCCTCCACAAGACAGTACGTTCTTGTAGGCAGTGAAGTTCGAGGCCTGCCCTAAGTCTTTGTGAACACGGCATTGTAGCAGTCGGGGAAAGGCGTTTTTTCCGGCCTGCGCGAATCTCCATTACGGCAAAAAGCTCATCCTTGGAGGCATCTAATCACTGACTTGGTCAGAGTTCCGTAAGTCTGTATCGTTTTGGCAAGAGGAAGCAGCAATCCAGCAGCAAAGGGGCGTGGTGGATTCATGGGCAAAGCTCACGCGCGTCCGGAAAAGGGATCAACTTCAATGGATAAACCGTTTACGAACTTGGTAAGGCGTGGCAAGCGGGCGCTGAAACTCGGGTTAGCGCTTGCACTAGTGGCAACGATCAATGGAGCTTTCACGCAAAATGCGAAGGCGCAAGACCAGGATGATCCGCCGGGCCGCGTCGCGCGGCTGGGATACATGGAAGGCCAGGTTTCTTTTCAACCCGCCGGCGAAAACGAGTGGGTGGGAGCTGTGCCCAATCGTCCGATGACCACCGGTGACAAGCTATGGGTTGATCGGGAGTCGCGTGCGGAAATTCAGCTGGGATCTTCGACCATCGACATGGCCGCGAATACTGGTTTTTCGTTCTTGAATCTCGATGACCGCACGTCTCAGATGGAAGTGACGGCGGGTGCCATCAATGTTCGCGTGTGGCATATGGAACCGGACAGCGTGTTTGAAATCGACACGCCGAATCAAGCGTTTATTATTCAGCAACCTGGGCGCTACCGGATCGAGACCTCGGAAAACGGCGACTTCACGGTGGTGACCATCCGCGAGGGTGCGGGCGAGTCCAGCGGCAATGGGCAGAGTTATACGCTGCATGCGGGCGAGCGTACGACCTTCCGCGGAACAACCTCTCTGAATGCCGATATGGAGCAGATTGGTCCTCCCGATGATTTCGACAACTGGAGTGAGCGCCGCGAACGTCGTTACGATGATTCGCCATCTGCGCGTTATTGCTCACGCCAGGTGGTTGGATTCGAAGATCTCGACGAGAACGGCGACTGGCAGCCGTCACCGGAATATGGCAATGTGTGGTTTCCGCGAGTAGAGCCGGGATGGGCTCCGTATCACAACGGGCATTGGGCCTGGATTGAACCCTGGGGATGGACTTGGGTTGATGACGCACGATGGGGATACGCGCCGTTCCACTATGGACGATGGGTCAATGTCTACGGGCGCTGGGGATGGGTTCCGGGACCGGCCGAAGTTCGTCCGGTGTACGCGCCAGCCCTCGTCGTTTTCGTAGGCGGTGGACCCGGAGCGGGAGGCAACGTTGCGTGGTTTCCCCTGGGGCCGCGGGAAGTCTATGTACCCTCCTATCATGTCAGCGAGGGTTACGTGAATCGGGTTAACGTTTCGAACACGACGGTTAGCCAGACAAACGTTACGAATGTCTATAACACGACAATCGTCAACAACAACACGACAATTAACCACGTTACCTACGCCAATCGCAACGTACAAGGAGCCGTCACTGCGGTACCACAGCAAGCATTTGCCAGCGCACAGCCGGTTTCGAGAGTTGCGGTTCCAGTACGTCGTGGGCAGTTTTCGAACACTCCGGTGATGACGAGAGCGGCAGTTGTTCCGGCGCCGCAGGCTGTGTTGGGCTCCCATGCGAACACTGCGGGCCACGTGGCGGCGCCGCCCACAGCGGTTGCGAATCGCCAGGTATTTGCGAAAACGGCACCGCCGCCGCCCCCGCCGTCGTTCGCGGCTAGACAGCAGGCGTTAGCGCAACATCCGGGGCAGCCCATCCCTCGGCAGCAACTGGTAAAGATGGCTCCGCCGGCGCCAGCAGGGCGCGTGAACGTGGTGGCGCCGTCCCGACCTACGAGGCCTGCGGCGAATCAGCCTGGCAACCGTCCTGGTGCCGTGCCCGCTGCGCAGCTGAACCATCCACAGCCGAATCAGCCTGCTCCGGCGAATCATCCAGTTGCGCCGCCGGCGCGGAATGATCGTCCTGCGGCAGCACAGCCGAATGGTCGGCCTGAACCGCAACCAACTCCGAATAATCGGCCCGTTGAAAATAGTCGGCCGATGAATCAACCACATCCGAATAGTCGTCCAGAGCCGCAGCTAGCTCCGAACAATCGGCCCGCTGAGAATAATCGGCCGATGAATCAGCCACATCCGAACAATCATCCAGCGCCGCAACCGGTCCCCAACAATCGGCCGGCGACGCCTGCTCCGCGTAACGATCGTCCACCTGCAGTTCAGCCGAACAATCATCCGGCTCCGAGCCACCCGGCACCTCCGCCGAACAAGTCTCCGAAAGAAGAGGAGAAGAAGCCGCAGTAGAGTGGGAACGATCCCTCATCTCACAGGCATCCTGTAACTCGGGATGCCTGTTTTCTCGCTCGGATGAAATCATTTGTGTTTACCAGCTAAGAAGCTGGCATGAACTTCCCGTTGATAAATGCCTCGCGCTGCGGAGGACGACAGCGATTCGGGTTCGGGAAGATATGACGAGTGGCCAAATCGCAGGACCCGGATGGATACGCCACTCTCCAGCGGACGGGGCAAAATCGTATCGCGGATTCTGTTGAGATCGCAAGTGCGCGGGTCCTGCGGTCGGGAGCGAATTGACGCACAATTTTTGCCATCGGGGAATTTCATCAGCGGATAGATGATATAGAGAGGTCCTGTCAAAAATCGTCTCACCCCAGGGCCACAGAGACGCAAAGAGATTCTTTCTTATGGTTCTCTCTGTGACTCCGTGCCTCCGTGATGAGTGTTGATTTGTCCGGCGCAGCTCGGCGATGGCTACCACATGTTTCTGCGTTACTCAGTGGTGAAGTAATCCACCGTCACCGGATTCTCGAATAGAGAGTAATCGCGCGTTACTACAGTGATACCGCTTTCGGTGACGAAATAGCGCTGGCGGTCGGCCTCTGTGTCGTAACCGATGGTCGTGCCCTCGGGGATGTGGACGTCACGGTCGAGAATCGATTTTCGTATACGGCAACGGCGGCCTACGCTGACATGGGAGAAAAGGATGCAGCTGTCGACTTCGGAGTAGGAATTGACGCGGACATCGGGAGAGAGGATGGAGTTCTTCACCATACCGCCAGATACGATGCAGCCGTTGGAGACGATCGAATCGAGAGCCGTGCCCATGCGTCCGGCTTCCGCGAACACGAACTTGGCCGGCGGATACTGCCGCTGGTGGGTGCGAATCGGCCATTCTTCATCGTACAAGTTGAAGATTGGTGACACTGACACGATGTCCATGTTGGCCTCGTAGTAGGCCTCGAGCGTGCCAACATCGCGCCAATACAAGGCTTCTTTTTTGTTTTCGTCGACGAAGTCGTAGGCGTAGACGCGATAATCGTCGACCATCTTGGGCAAGATGTCTTTGCCAAAGTCATGGCTCGACTGGGGATTCTCGGCATCCTTCAAAAGAACCGGGATGAGTACGTCTGCATTGAACAGATAGACGCCCATCGATGCCGCAACTTTTTCTGGATTCAGCGGAGAGCGCAGTTCAGTTACCTTGGGCTTTTCCTGGAAGCCATTGACCCGACCGTCCTTGTCGACATCCACCACGCCGAATTGATAGGTCTGATCGGGATCGACTTGAATCGTGGCTAGCGTGATATCGGCGCCGGAATCATTGTGCTGTTTCAGCATTTTCCCGTAATCCATTTTGTAGATGTGATCTCCGGAAAGGATCAGCACATGCTTCGGCTGCTCGGACCCAATGGAATAGATATTCTGGTAGACGGCGTCGGCCGTGCCCTGGTACCACTGGTCGCTCACGCGCTTCATGGGAGGCAGGACCTCGATGAACTCATCCACTTCGCGCCCCAGCACATTCCAACCTTCACGAATGTGACGGTTGAGGGAGAGAGCCTTATATTGCGTGAGGATGTATACGCGCCGCAGGTCGGAATTCAGGCAGTTTGAAAGCGTGACGTCGATGATGCGGTAAATGCCACCGAAGGTGACTGCCGGCTTGGCGCGATCGCGAGTGAGAGGATAAAGGCGCTCTCCCACCCCGCCTGCCAAGAGAACCCCGAGAGTATCTTTCATTACTGACCCTCAGATTCCGACCACTGTCTTGCTTTCCCCACCGGAATCTTCGCTTCTCGCACGGCAGCTACGAGAAGAAAACACTAGATGTTAGCACAGACCGATAAGGTTGCCGGATCAAGCGAAGGAATGGATTCGTATAATGCTGCGAGAGTGGTGGCGGCACAGAGGGAGGGCAAAATTGGGCGACAAAAAGCGAGTTGTCGGAAGAGAAAAGGGAAATAGCTTATCTGGTCCGAACTTCGATAAGACATGGGGACACGAGCAGAACATCACTCGCAGGGACTTCCTGAATTCGACTTTGCTGGCATCGGGCGGGGCGCTGCTGAGTTCCATGTCGCCAGCGCAGTTATTGGCACAAAAGAATGAAAACAAGAACCCGTTTGCGGATGACTGGACCGGGTATGGCGGTGTTGGAGACTATGCAAATTCCAACGGCAACACGACCCCGGTTTTCGAAGCCGGCCACCGGATTCGCGATGGCGAGTTTGAGACCGCGCCGTCAAACTTCATCGATACGGGCGAGGTCTACGACTGCGTGGTCGTGGGTGGGGGCATCAGCGGACTCGCGGCGGGCCTGATTTTTCAGCGTAAGGCAGGCGAGGGCAAAACCTGCCTGGTGCTCGATAACCATCCCGTCTTCGGTGGAGAAGCCAAGCGCAATGAGTTTCTTGTGGACGGGCGTCGCTTACTTGCGCATCAAGGCTCGGCGCTGTTTCAAGTGAACTATCCTCACAGTTTCATCGAGCGCTTTTATCAGTCGATTGGCCTGAAGACTCCACGTCTTCAATATCAAAAGTGGAGCAGTCCCGATCCCGAGATCCCGCTCCCCACAACCCCGTATCTGGGCTCGGCGCCTTATGGGCTGTATTTCGGCGCAAAGTTCGGCCAACCCAAGGGCGTGTGGGTGACCGATCCGTGGGGAAAAAGGTTAGAAGGAGCACCGCTCTCCGCGAAGGCACGCGAGGAGTTGCTGCGAACGCAATCGCCGTCGGCAGTGCAAGCGCCCGAGTATCGTGGCGATGCCATTTCGCGGCGGCTGGACACCATCACGCTCGAAGACCATCTGATCGAGAAGTACCGCATCAGCCGCGAAACGGTTCGCACCTTTCTTACGCCGGACGAAGGCAGCGCGTTTGGCCTTGGTCCCGACGCGCTTTCTGGCTATGCCGCATATGCATTCGATGCCTTCGGTCCCACGCTCGACGATGAAAACCAGATGTTCCCCGACGGCAACAGCGGCATTGCGCGCCTGATCGTGAAGACCATGATTCCGGATGCAATTGGCGGGCAGCATTCTCTCGAAGATGTTTGCCGCAACTCGATAGACTTTGCGGCGCTCGATCGAACTGGGGCAGCCAGCCGCATCCGGCTGGACTCTACTGCGGTTTGGGTGAAGCACGAGGGTGATCCTGCGAAGTCCCAGTTGGTGACGATCTTCTACATCCGCGGCGGCAAACTCTACCAGGTGCGAGCTCGCTCAGTCGTGATGGCTGGCGGAAGCTGGACCACCAAACATATCGTCCGCGATCTTCCTACGGACCGAAAAGAAGCATATGCCCAGTTCTTCCGTTCGCCATGCATGATTGCCAATGTCGCCGTACGGAACTGGCGATTCCTTTACAAAATGGGGATCTCCGGCGCCCAGTGGTATGAGGGTTTCGGAACCTATCTGCAGCTGCGGAAGCTGGCGCTGTGTGGCACCGACGTTGCGACCATCGGTCCGGATTCACCAGTGGTCATCACATTGAAAGTCGTCTACTCGCATCCGGGGCACACCACGGAAGAGCAAGGGCACATGGGACGCGCGGAGATGATCTCAACGCCGTTCCGCGAGTATGAGCGCCAGATTCGCCAGCAGTTTACGGACATGTTCGCGCGAACCGGCTTCGACGCTTCGCGAGATATCGCAGGAATCATACTCAACCGCTGGGGACACGCCTATGCCAGCCCCGCTCCCGGGTTCTACTTCGGCAAAAATGGACAACCTGCTCCCGGAGACGTTCTTCGAGGGGCGCCGTTCGGCAGGATTGCTTTCGCGAACGTGGACCTCTCGGGGATGCCCGATCACAAATCTTCGATCATCGAGGCGAATCGGGCCGTGGGACAGTTGCTGGATCAAGTGCTGAGCGGCTGAGTGCTACTTGTCTTTGTCGCGCTTCTCTTCGTCGATCTTGATGCGGAGGGATTTGAGGAATTTGAGATCCTGATCGCTGATTTTCAGCTCAGGATTGCTCGACATCGTGGATACCAGAGAAGTCTTGTCAGTATTCTTTTCACCCTGCTTGCTGACCCCAATGGTAGCTTCCAGCACCAGGAAAATGTCGTAGCCGCCTTCTTTGATACGGGACACGACCTCAGAGATCTGCTCGGAATCAGAAAGAGATTCGTTGATGGCATCGCCGAGCTCTTTCATCAGCTGCTTCAGTTGTGGATCCACTGAGCCTCCCCCAGAAAAATCGCCCGCCTAGTCAATCAGATGCCGACTGTGGCGGAACGGTTCACCGCCAGCCTTGGTGGCGTCATTGTATCGCCCTGAGGCTGTTAAAATCGAGCAGTGAGTAAAGTTTCTGCCTTACGAAAGTTAGGCGTGTTCGCGCAAATAGCGCGGGAGCAGGCGGGACGTAGCCGAACCGCGAGTGCCGTGATCAGCGCCGTGACCACCACAGCGCGTTCTTTCGGACGCGCGGCACACCAACTTTGGCTCGAAGTGACGGGACTGCTTTTTATGGTCATGGCTCTCGCGTTTGCCGGGGCCTCGTTCCAAGAATACGGCAAGTACCATGCGGGTCGGGTAGGAAGCGGCCGCCTGGCTGTCGCAATTGTGTTTACCGTGGCCTTCGCTTGGTTCGGCCTCAGTTCGTTTTGGCGGGTGCGAAGAAAAGGCCAGCGCTAGAAGACTTATTCTAATCGGCAACCGATCCAGCAGGATTGGTGACCATCATGGAAAAGCTGAAGTCCGGTCCCGACACTTCGACGGAAATCGAAACCTCCTCTCACATTCCTGTAAAGCCGCTGTATACCCCAGCTGATCTCAAAGGTTCCGACTATGAAAGCGAAGTCGGATATCCCGGCGAATATCCCTTCACGCGCGGCGTTCAGGCCACTATGTACCGCGGACGCCTTTGGACCATGCGCCAGTACGCCGGCATGGGCGATGCCGAGGAATCCAATAAACGCTACAAATACCTGCTGGCGAACGGCACCACGGGTCTGTCGGTGGCATTTGATTTGCCAACGCAGATCGGGATGGATTCCGATCATCCGCTGGCGATGGGAGAAGTTGGGAAGGTCGGCGTCGCCATCGATTCCATCGAAGATATGCAGCGGCTCTTCGACGGCATCGAACTAACCAAGATCTCGACGTCGATGACCATCAATGCCACGGCATCGATCCTGCTGGCCCTCTATGTTGCGGTGGCGCGACGCCAGGGAGCAGACGTTCGCAAGCTCTCGGGCACGGTGCAGAACGATGTCCTGAAGGAGTACATCGCGCGCGGAACTTACATTTATCCCCCACAACAGGCGATGCGCGTGATTACCGATATGTTTGCATGGGCGAACGAGAACGTGCCCGAGTGGAATACCATCTCGATCTCCGGATACCACATGCGCGAGGCGGGTTCTACGGCAGTGCAGGAAGTCGCATTCACGCTGGGCAACGGCATGGCCTATGTGGAGGCAGCGATCCGGGCCGGACTCGATATCGACAGGTTCGCACCCCGGCTTTCGTTCTTCTTCAACGCGCACAGCAATTTTCTGGAGGAAGTTGCGAAGTTCCGCGCGGCACGAAGGATGTGGGCGCGGATCATGCGCGAACATTTTAAGGCGAAGAATCCACGCTCGTGGATGCTGCGCTTCCACACGCAGACGGCAGGCTCAACCCTGACGGCACAGCAGCCGGAGAATAACATTGTGCGCACGGCGATACAGGCGATGGCCGCCGTCCTCGGGGGAACGCAGTCGCTGCACACCAATTCATTCGATGAGGCTCTTGCGTTGCCGACGGAGCAGGCAGCCCGCATTGCGCTGCGTACCCAGCAAATCATTGCCTACGAATCAGGTGCGCCGCAGACCATTGATCCGTTAGCTGGTTCGTATTACATCGAGAGTCTGACCAACGAAATCGAGAAGCGCGCGGCGGAATATCTGGGGAAGATCGAAGTTTTTGGCGGGATGCTGAAAGCAATTGAACGTGGATTCGTGCAGCAAGAGATCCAGAACGCCGCTTACGAGTACCAGCAACAGGTCGACAGTCAGGAGTCGATCGTCGTGGGCGTAAACCGGTTTGAAGTGGAAGAAGAGAAGCCAATCCCGATTCAGCGAATTGATCCCACGCTCGAGCCTAAGCAGGTGGAGCGCGTGCGTGCCTTGCGTGCCAAACGCGATGCTGTGCCGTGGAAGTCTGCGCTAGCTGGAGTAGAAGATGCAGCGCGCTCCGGAGCGAACGTCATGCCGCAGATTCTGGCGGCCGTTGAAGCCTACGCAACCGTGGGGGAGATTTCGGACGCGATGCGGCGTGTGTTTGGGGAGTACAAAGAAGCTGTGGTGATCTAGCAAGCTCAAATAAGCTCGTTGAGTGAGAGCGCTTCGACCGGCCCGGCTTCTAGCCGTCGAGGGGCTTTAGTGCAGGAAACAGAGTTTTCCAGCAGCCCGCTAGAGATCGAACTCACTTCTCGAAGGAGACGGTTGCAATGCTAACCTTCCCGGAGTCCGCCAGAATTGTGCTCGCTGTCAAATTGCCGGTCGCAGTCTGCAGTGCATAGATGCCGATATCGCTTTGGTTGACCGCATACACCAGCCGGCTGTCTGGGCTGAAGTAGATGGGCGGAGTGCCGGTTATGGTGGATGAACTCGCGTTGAGTTGGCCAGCCGACGGATCTACGTTCAGAATGTACGTCTCGCTTGCGGTCCTATCGCCGAAGAAAACGTTCGCATTCGCTGGATCGATGGCCAGATTGGCAACATCGTCGGTACAGAAACTATCGCTTTGCGAACAAGTAATCGACTTCCCCTCCGAAGTGAGCGTTACCGTAAGAAAACCGCTTGGCGGACCGCAGCAGACACCATCTTGCGCGGAGAGAACATCCGTCACGGTGACCGCACAGCTACTTTCGCATTCGTAGGCTTGGGCATAAAACATGTTTTGCAATGTGCCCAGCCCGCCGGTCGTCTGGTTTACCGGATAGTAGTCGTATCCGAAGATAGTCGTAAACGGGCCGTCGTCAAGGTATTCGCCGAAAAGTTTGCCTCCCTCCTGTGCGAATAGGAACTTGAGGAAGAAGGTGTACTCATTCGTATACGAAGCTACGATTTGATTCGTGTTGGTGAGCTCGCCGCTGGACGGATCGATAGTAAACAGAATGATCGACGTCTCGTTTCCCTGCGAGTCAGCCCAGCCAAGCGCGGCGTAGGCAAATTTACCATCTGGGTCAATGAGAAAAGTGTTGACCGGATGCAGAAAAGTGAACCCGACGTGTTGCGAAGGTGTGCCCAGCGGAGTGCCGTCGGCATGCGTCCGATAAAGCCAGACCCCCGTCGTATTCCACACATAGAGATAGTGACTTGCCCCGATGGAAAGCGGAGCGATGGAGCCGCTGGCCGTGTGAATGGCGTTGCCGACTTGAGCGGCTGCAGCAGTTGTGGGATCGACGCTGTACGTATATAGCATCACGTTCGATGACCCTTGCGGTCCCGCAACATACAGCACTTCTTTTGTAATGGCTTCAGAAGGGATGACGAGGGCGACCAAGGAAAAAACGGAGACGACAACGAAGGGCTTCAGCACGGAACACCTCGCGCGAGTCGCTGCAATCGGGCTTGAGATGCAGCGGAAACCGGTAAGGTTGGAAGCGAACAGGTTGTTAGCGATCGGGCCCTTTGATCAGTCTGAACTGCCGGGCTCGGGCTCTGCAGCTTTCCGTCGGTGCGTACCAAACAAGGCCGAGCGCTCGATCAAGCGCAGCGGGCACGAGTGCCGCCACATGGCCGAGTTACACCTAACGGACAGCCGAGGCGGCTGTCCCCACATGTTCCCCTATGCCGGCTGTGCTTCCATCTCCGCCACCGCAGCGTCCAGATGAGCCAGCGTCTCATCCACCGTCAATGAGTACATCTCTCGGCCTAATCCTTCGCCGGACTCCAGCGCCTTCTTCAGATAATGTCCGGCAATCTCAACGGCGAGCGAATCGGTGATCATCTTGCCGGTGCGCTTGTGGTACTCCACCCAGGCCGGATGCGGCAGCGCGACCCAAACCTTTTTTCCGCCCACCAGAAATTTGTAATCGACGGCGTCCGCGTGGCGCGTGGCGATCGCCACGATCTGGCATTGATAGGCGCAATGGACAGGTTTTTTCGTCCAGCGGTCGGTGGCTGTGAAGTTCTCAAACATGACTAAAACTATATCGGACCCGCTACCGGAGCCGCAAATTCACACTCGATTCTTGACCATGCCTCGCGGGCGCTGATATACATAACTGCCTTTCGCGATTGAGGAGCCTAACCGTGAAGATCGTTTGCCCGCACCTGATTGTTTTTACTGTTCTGTTGCTGTCCGCATCTAGTTTCGCGGCAGATGGTTTCGCGGCGGACAAAAAGGCTTCGGCCAAGCCCGCCAGTCCGCGCTTTGAGATCTCTTTTCCTAAAGAGATGAGCGCCGCGCCGCTCGACGGTCACGTGCTGCTGGTCATTGCAAACAAAAACGACAGCGAGCCGCGTTTTCAGATCAGTTTCATGGCGGCCCAGTCGCAGCAAATCTTTGGCGTGGATGTCGATAGCCTTGCGCCCGGAACTCCCGCCATCGTTGATGCCTCGACTCTTGGCTATCCCGCCGACAGTCTGAATGACATCCCCGCGGGTGATTACTGGGTGCAGGCGGTCTTAAACATTTACGAGACTTTTCACCTGGGAAATGGCCGCACGTTGAAGTTGCCGCCGGACAAGGGCGAGGGCCAGCACTGGCAGACAAAACCAGGGAATCTTTACAGCAAGCCGGAGAAAATTCATTTCGATCCGAAGGCTCCGCAGACAGTGTACGTTTCCCTCACCGAAAGGAATCCCACGGTCGAGGCAGATCCCAAATTTGTCGACAAGATGGCTGGCTGGAGCGGCGCCAACGATGATCACAAGGTCGTGGACAAAAAGTGGGTCAAGCACATCAAGATGCAGAGCGATTTGCTGACCAAGTTCTGGGGAAGGCCGACGTACCTAGGAGCCGTGATATTGCTGCCCGATGGGTGGGACGAGCATCCCGATGCCCACTACCCGGTCATCGTTGAGCAAGATCATTTTCATCGCGATCTGCCCGGCGTTGTCGCATTCCGCACAACACCGCCGAGTCCGGACCTCAAAGGCCGCGAGCTCCGGGTGGCGCAGAATGGATACAAGCTGTACCAGGATTGGACTGCCGGGCGCATGCCGCGCGTGATCGTCGTTACGATTCAGCACGCGACGCCGTATTTCGATGATTCCTACGCGGTGAACTCCGAGAATGTCGGCCCGTATGGCGATGCCATCACCCAGGAATTGATCCCTTACATCGAAAAGACGTATCGCGGAATCGGCCAAGGATGGGCGCGTTCCGTTTACGGCGGCTCCACGGGTGGATGGGAAAGTTTGGCATCTCAGGTCTTCTATCCCGATTTCTATAACGGAGCGTGGGTGTTCTGTCCAGATGTTGTTGATTTCCGCGCTTACATGACGATGAATTTGTATGACGACAAGAACGCATTCTGGATCGACGGATCGTTCGGGAATGTCCCGCGGCCTTCAGTCCGTCAACCCGACGGGCTCGTGCTCTCCACCATGGAGCAGATGAATCGTTATGAACTGGTGCAGGGAACGCATAGCCGCTCGGGCGAGCAACTCGATACGTGGGAAGCCGTGTTCAGTTCCATAGGTGATGACGGATATCCGAAGCGCATTTTTAACAAGCGCACGGGCGAGATCGACCACGAGGTTGCGAAGTACTGGAAGGAGCATTACGATCTGAGCGCCATTATGCAGAGAGATTGGAAGACGCTTGGTCCGAAGCTTGCTGGCAAGCTGCATTTCTGGGTAGGCGAGGCCGACACGTTTTATCTCGACCGCGCCGTGCACCTGCTGAAGGACTTCATGGACACCACGACCGATCCCTATTACCGCGGCAGCTTCGATTTCGGCGTCCGCAAGCCGCATTGTTATGCGGGAGACATCGACCCGGCCGCTGGCCTCAACCAGCACTATTTTCCCGAGATGGTGAAGCACATGGAAGAAACGGCGCCGGAAGGAGCCGATCTGAAGAGCTGGAAGTATTGAGCACGGCAGAGACGTGCGCTCCCCGCTATCAGTCGAGTACGTATCGAGTTCCTGTAACATAGACGCGTGGCGACTGGGGCTGCTTCAAAAACAATCGGCAAGACTAAACTGAACATTCTTCAAGCAAAGCAGTTGAAGGATATTCCGTGGCTGGTACATGGTTTTTCCACTCGCGTCGGCGGGGTTTCCCGCGTGTACGGCAAGGGCGAACTGAATCTTGGCTATACGAAAGACGATTCCCGCGCTGCGGTTGAGCGCAACCGGGCTGCGTTTCTACGAGGATTGGGAGCGACACGCCGACCGCGCCGCGATTCGCGAAAGCCGACTGAGTCGTTGTGGCCGCTCATCACGCTACGGCAGGTGCATTCCGACGTCATTTGGCACATCGATTCGGCAGTCGATTCGAAACACAAAGAACTGATCGTCGGCGACGGACTGATTACTGCGACACCGGGCCTGCTGCTGGCAATTCAAACAGCGGATTGCCTGCCCGTGATCGTGGTGGATACGAAACGCCACGCAGTTGGAGTCTTCCACGCGGGATGGCGAGGGACGGTCAAGCGCATCGTGGAAAAAGGTATTGGAGAGATGGTGCGCTGTTTTGGCAGCCGTCCGCGAGATATGAGGGCCGCCATTGGTCCGGGGATTCAAGGCTGCTGCTTCGAGGTCGGCGAGGAGGTGCGGACGAAGTTCGAATCGCAGTTCGCCTACGCGGCTAGTTTGTTCCACGAAGTGAAAGATTCCGATCCCGTACGCGAGAAATATCCTCTGCTCTTCCTTACAGCGCGCGCACCCGGACACAGCGAACTGCCGAAGAAGATATTCCTTAATCTGGTCGAGGCCAACCGGCAACAACTGATTGCAGCGGGCATACCGAAGAAAAACATTGAGAGCTCGCCGCTCTGCACGAACTGCCATCCGGAATTGTTGTTTTCCTATCGAGCAGAAAAGG
Source organism: Terriglobia bacterium (assembly GCA_963711365.1). Classification (GTDB taxonomy): domain Bacteria; phylum Acidobacteriota; class Terriglobia; order Terriglobales; family Acidobacteriaceae; genus Sulfotelmatobacter. The sequence goes on from CAVQDY010000009.1 coordinate 411,991, forward strand.
GCCGGACAGGACGGATGATGGCGGCGGTGGGAATTCGCGGCTGAAGCGGGATGACAAAGTCATTGCTGCCCGATGCAGTGCGAGCGAAAGACCCAGCGATCACTCACCAGAAAATTCAACAGGGAACAAAAAGCAATACTGATCAGATTTGCGACCATCGGACGCAGACCGACTCCTCCGACCAACAAGCGCATAAATAGGAGATTTCCGACGATCGAGATCAGACCATTACTGAGATTGAATCGCAGCAATCGATTCGTAGAGCCGCGACCCCGGTTCTGACGATCGATCCAGGTGAAGCGTTCGTGCCAAAAGAAGTTGTGCAGTACGGCCGTTTCCACAGCGATGGCGGTCGCGAGCATGTAATTCAAGCCGAGGCTGGTTAGCAGCCACAATGCTGCCAACTGCACCGCAATCCCGACCGCGCCTACCAAGTTGAACTTCATCCATCGCGCGAAGGACACCCTCGTCGTTCGCTTGCTCACGGGAGGCGCTCCTCCTGATAAAGCTGCGCAGTATGGATTCCGGTTGCAACGACGGCCATCATCGTCATGCCCAAGATCGCAATTGAGCCACCGACATCGAATAAAAGAAACTTGTGTCCAGCCAAGTGTGCGTACGGTCGAAAAATCAAAGCCACATTGCCGATCATCAGGAGAATCCGAATCTCCGTCGGCCCGAACAGTGCGTACGACATGCGAAACTTGCCGACCGTGTACGTGGTCAGGTAAGACTCGACCGAGAGCACGAGAAATCCGACAAGCATTCCAATGGCAATCTGCCAATGCAGAAATCCTGAGATCGCCAAACCCGACATCAGGAAGACTCCACCAAACGTGTCGGTCATGTGATCCACATAAAATCCATAACGAGGACGCAGCCGGTTCCGGTAACGGGCGACTGTACCGTCGAGACTGTCACCCAACCAGTTCATCGCAATGAAGAACGTGGCCAGCATCAGGAAATACTTATTCCAGCGGGAAAGCGCGTAGGCAGCGCCGGCTAGAATCTGGGCGACGAATCCAAGCGCTGTCAGATGATCAGGTGAGATCGAGCCTGGCGTCCGCGCCGCAAGCCATGCGAGCACCTTCCGCTCCACCGGCGCGGTAATCGCCTGCTGAATTCGCGTGGCGTTGGGGAAATCAGAGCGCGACGGACTACTGATGCTGTTGATGGCGGCCATACGGTCTCCTTAATTTTGTTTTCCTCTGACACGTATCTATCTTGCGAGCGCGTTGCGAGTGGCATCGAGAGTGAATTGCAGCGACTCCCGCGGAATGCTGTTCACGAAAGGCCCGATCAGCCAGCCAAGCCCTGCAGGGATGTCGCGGGTCAGCGAGATTGCTTCGCATTGCACCAACACGCCGCCGTCCGCCTGCTCGAACGCCCAATACGTGTTCAGCCGCCACATGTAGCCATGATCGTGTCCGGCGGACAACGGGTGTTCATCGGGCGCTCCCGGATTTTCAATCTCCGTTACCCGCGTGCTGCGCGAAACGCTGTACTGGTGGGCGGCGTCGAGCCTTCCGTAGTGGACGTCGTACTCTGTGTCAAGCACGACCGTCACGATCTTTTGTTTCTTGAGCCGCATAAAGACATGCAGGTCGTCTCCGCGAGCAGAAATTAGCCGCGACTTCATCACGTCCGGCGAATAATAAGGGGCAAGATGATCGTAGTCCCGGACCATAGCGATGACCTGCGGCACGGTGGTGTTGGGGATGAATACCAGGCCTAGCCAATCGTGAATCAGTCCGCCAGAAATCTGCTCTGGATTACTCCCCTGTTTCTCGATGACAACTTCGCCCCGATGAAGACGCCCGAGCACGTCCGCACGCCGCTCAGCCGGAAGTATGTCGAGCGCAAGGAATGTCTCGGGACGGCTTCGGTCTCGAGAGATGCGGGCCTCCGCTGGAGCCAGGTAGCGGTTAAATGCCTCGGTGGTGTTCGATTGCTGGGCCGACGCGAACGATTGTGCGAGCAGCACCATGGCCAGAATCTGCATGATGCCTGTCGCGGTCTTGAGCACCATTCGCGTCATGTGCGCAGGATGCTCTGCGGGGAACCGAAAATCAATCGATCGACGCTCAATCTGACGTCAATTCGACCTCATCTACTAAATATTCGCGAATGTGGTGTTTAGCTGGCCTCATCGACGCGCGAAGGTGAGTTTCAGTTGTAGACTAATCAGGCCAATGGAGGAAAGTCCGCAGAAAAAGCTCTTCCGCTTCGGCGTTTTCGAAGCAGATCAGCGCACCAGAGAGCTCCGCAAGCAGGGTCGCCGTATGCCGCTGCAGGGGCAGCCTTTCGATATCCTGATCATGCTGCTGGAGCAGTCCGGACACCTGGTTTCGCGGACTCAGATTCGCGAGCGCCTTTGGCCAGACGGTACATTTGTCGACTTCGACCACAGCCTGAACACGGCGGTGAACAAGATTCGGGACGTGCTTGGAGATTCGGCCGCTAGTCCTCGCTTCATCGAGACCCTGGCGCGCCGGGGATATCGATTCATTGGCCCGGTTCAGGTTGAAAGCGGGGAGCCATTATCCAGTTCTCTGCCCGAGGGCGCGCCAAACCCAGTTGCGATCAATCACGGTCCGGCAGAGCAGCAGCCTGAATCCATTTTTCCGCAAAATCTGCTGACGGGAGCCCACGAGGTCCCGCAAGCCTCGCACTCGTTAGTGCGCGTGCTGTTTCTTCTGTTGCAAGTGATGTATCTGTCCTTCTATTTGATCTCGCTGGCGCGGTTGCACGTAGTGGAAGAGATTGTGGCTGGGATGGTTGCGCACCCGATCTGGGTCATCGTAGTGCTGATTGTGACTGCGGTCGTCGGCATCCCGATTCGCCTTTATCTGATTTCCGCCGCGGCCTTCAAAGCGCCGGGATTGAAAACCAAGTTTTCTCGTCTGTTTGTGGTCATCTTCCCGCTCGATGAGCTCTGGGCGCTGGCTCCCTTTCTGCTTGCTCAGCAAATCGGTTACGGCTTGGCCTTGGGACTGACGGCGATTCTGCTCTATGCTCCATTCGCCGAACGTGCCCTGATTTTGATGGGCGCAGGGACTTCCTCCCGGGCTGAAACAGTTGGATTCTAGCAACAAGTAGCATTGTTTGGAGTAAGCTGTCTCGCTGAGGTTTCGACGTTGACTTGGTCTAAGGTGTGTCTCTTGAAGTACGCGAATGCGGTCGTGCTGCTTGTCTCTTTAGTTTTGTCTGTTCCACTCAGTGCCCAGGTTTCCTCCAGCCAGATCGACACAGTCTTTGCGTCGCTGAAATCGCTGAACGCACCGGGTGCGGCAGTGCTCGTCGTGCGCAACGGGAAACCCGTCTTTCGCCAAGGCTACGGAGTCACGGACCTGCGTAGCCTTCATCCTATCGATCCCAAAACGAACTTCCGGCTGGCATCATTCACCAAGCAATTCACAGCGATGTGTATCATGCTGCTCGCCCACGAAGGCAAGCTGGGCTTCGACGACCATCTCACACAAATCTTTCCTGAGTTTCCCGCCTACGGGAAATCGATCACCATTCGCAATCTGCTCAATCACACCTCCGGACTGCCCGACTACGAAGACATCTTGATGAAGCAGTATCCGAATACGCCGCCGGAGAAAATTCCGCAGATTCTGGATGCAGGCGTGTTGAAGCTGATGGAGCGGCAGACTGCCACGAAATTTCCGCCTGGATCGAAGTGGGAGTACAGCAACTCCGGCTATGCGGTTCTTGCAATGATCGTGGAACAAGTTTCAGGCAAGCCGTTCGGCCAGTTCCTGCATGACAGAATCTTCGCGCCACTGAAGATGCAAAACACCTTGGCGTACGAAAAAGGGAAGAACGAGGTGCCGAACCGTGCCTATGGGTACAGCAAAACCGACACAGGTTTGCAGCAGACTGATCAGAGCCCGACGTCCGCAGTGCTGGGCGACGGCGGTATCTATTCGTCTATTGATGATCTCGCGAAATGGGATCGCGCCTTGCGCGAGCATACCTTGCTCAGTGAAGCCGAAATGCGTCCTGCACTCACCCCGGTTCAAGTGGCTGATGGCATTCCTACTTCCGAAGGGCACAATGTCAGCTACGGCTTCGGATGGTTCCTCGATCCGTACAAGGGACACAGGCGCATGTGGCATGACGGGGAGACCATAGGATTCCGCACGACCATCCAGCGCTTTCCGTACGACAATTTAACAGTGATCGTGCTGGCCAATCGCACGGACGTCGACCCGGAGCAACTCGCTCTGAAGGTCGCCGATCTGTATCTGGAGAAGAAGCCTTAGAGGGCCGAAGCAAATCGAGCGGCAGCCGAGTGCGGGAGGCCGCGGCTATTTTTACGGCAACCTGTTCGTGATGAACTCAGAAATGCGGGTGGCCGAAGGAGGATCAAGGTTCGCCAGCACGGCGACTACGTAGCCAGGGCCAGGGCAGATTTCCAACGCGCCATTCATCCCCGGCGCACCGCCGCCATGACCGAAGCAACGCGTGCCATTGATCTTGCGATCCTCGAAGCCGTATGCGTAGGTCTTGTCTGGCGTGCCGTCCTTACCCGTTGTCAGCAGTTCGGTGTAATGAGCGTTGAGCAGCTTTTCATGCTGGAGAGCATTGGCGAAGGCCAAGAGGTCTTCGACCGTTGAGTAGCCTCCACCCGCGGACGTTCCGCGATACGGCAGAGTGTCAGTGTTGGCCTTCCACTCCGCCGAGTCCATCTTGGTGTATCCAATGCTACGGTCGGGCACCGCCTGGTCCTCGGGATCTGATCCGCTCGAGGTCATTCCTGCAGGGGTGTAGACATGATCTCGAACATAGTCGTAATAGCTCTGGCCGCTCACTTTCTCGACGATGACTCCGAGCAAAATGAAACCATAATTACTGTACTTCCACTGGCTGCCTGGGTCGAACTCCGGCGCCCGGTTGCCGTAGAGCTTCACGTAGTCTTGCAACGTGCGGAGTTCCAAACGGTGCGAATCAAATTCCGGACCGAAAATGTCGCCCGTCCCTCCGGTATGCGTCAACAGATGGTGAATTGTGACCTTCGAGGCGACATCTTTGTTGGGATAGTCAGTGAGGTACTTCCCCACCGGATCATTCAATGCAAGCTTGCCTGCCTGAGCCAGTTGCAAGATCGAAACGGCCGTGAACATCTTGTTCATAGACCCGATCCGAAAGCGTGTCTTTAGAGTGTTTGGCATCTTCCGTTGACGATCGGCAAGTCCGTAAGCTTCAGCGAGAATGGACTTACCATCCTTGGCAACAAGAACGACGCCCGCGAACCGGTCCGAGGCAACTTCTGTTTCGACTTCTTTTTTTGCCGCTGCGATAAGCTCGGCCTGATTCAAGTGCGGCAGCGAGAAATCAGCGGGTCGCGGGATGGCTCGCACGCCGAGCTTCGTGATCAGGTGCGGCTCGGCGTCTGCTACCTCCAGAGTAAGACGCCCCATTTGATCCGAAGCGCGTTCTTGAACCAACGCCGTCAGTGTAGTGGAAGTCGATTCCTCCACTTTCTTTAAGTCGAAACCGCCGGTCATTTGCCGAAATCGCAGTTCGCGATCCAGGTCGCCGACTCTTGACGGAAAACTCTTTTGAAGAAAGTCGCGGTAAGCTTCGCGATCACCCCGGTTGAAGCTTGCGAGCCACGCTGCACATTGGTGCCCGGCGGGAGTGTCGGGAAACTGGACCTGTCCGAGGCAAAGTACTGCGACAACGAGTACAAAAAACGGAGTTGATTTCAGGCAGCGCATAACTCTCAGACGGAGATTTCAGCCTTTCGTCTGCTCGTAGGACAATTCTTCTAGGTTGTGGGTGCAGGAGGCGTGGCCGGTGGCGCTGCTGCCGCAGGGGCTGCCGCGGCGGCCGCCTCATTGACCAGATCCTTCAACTCTTTGCTGGGCTTGAAGAAAGGGATTTTCTTGGCGGGGACTTCGACGCGTTCGCCGGTTTTCGGGTTGCGCCCCACGCGGGGCTTTCGCTGGCGTGTGCGGAAGCTGCCAAAGCCGCGGATCTCAATCTTGTCACCAGCGCGCAGCGAACGCACCACGCTATCAAAGATCGTCTCCACAATCACTTCGCTATCTTTGCGCGTAAGTTCCGCCAAACGCGAGACTTCATCAATCAGATCGGCTTTGGTCATAACGCCCCTCTCGTCCCAACAATTTCTAATGTTTTGTCCAGCGAAGCCGCTCGTTGAGGCCGGGCCCCGTGGCAGTACCCATAACTCTCTCAAATTTCAGGGGTTGGATGCAAGTTACGGGTTAGAGGCCCCCACTATTTGGGCCGAGAGCACCGGTCGGACCCCGAGACGTCAGGTCAGAGGTAGCGCACTGAAAACAATCGGTAACGAATGAGACTCTCGAACGTACATGGCGGGATCGTCCTGACCGCAGGCGTTTTTCCGCCGAGCGAAAGATCGTCGCGGAGCAAACGCGGGGTTGATCGAAGGAACGTCTTCGGGGTTCGAAAACTACTTCCACAGATAATAGAAACCTACCTGTTGCTCCATCAGCTTCTCGCGGCTGGGAATGTATTGCGACACGTCGCCAAGCAGCAGATCCATGAGGGTGCGGCGGTCTTTCTCCGGACGCACAAGGGTCGGTTCGCCTGAGATTCCAACCGACTTCGCGGTATCGGCCACTGCGGCCTGAAAGTCTCCAATGTTGTCGATCAGCTTCATCGACTGGGCCTGCTCGCCGGTCCACACCTTGCCGTTGGCAATAGCCTTGACGTCGTCGTATTTCAGGCCGCGGCCGTCGGCAACCGCCTGTATGAATTGCCCAAACATGTTGTCGATTAAGGACTGCATGTAGGCCTGCTCGGCCGGAGTCAGATCGCGCGCGGGATTCCCCGTGTCTTTAAATTCGCCGGTCTTGATGACAACATTTTTCAGCTTCGCCCATTTGAGCAGGTCGCCATAATTCACCCACTCCGCGATGACTCCGATCGAACCCACAATGCTGCCCTTATCCGCGTAGATCTTGTCGCTGGCTGACGCGACGTAAAACGCGCCGCTGGCGCCCACCGTCTCGATCGAGACGACGATTTTTTTCTTCTTTTCGGCGCGAACACGTTTCACTTCCCGGTAGATCTCTTCCGACGCTGCGACTCCGCCGCCCGGAGAATTCACGTGCAGAATAATTGCCTTGATCGACGAATCGTCGCCGAACTTCTTCAATTGATCGACCACCGGCTGGGGCGACAGAATTACGCCATCGAGATCGATCACCCCGATCCGGTCTCCGAAACTCGTTAGCCCAGCCTCGCCCGTGCCGGCGTGCAGTGTCAGATAGACAAGAGTAAAGACGGCCAGCACGAACAGAAAAAATGCTCCGCCGCCAATCAGTATCCAAAGAAGAGTGTGCGAGCGTGGTTCAGACATGGAAAAAGTTTAGCACTTGGGAACCGGTTATGTGGGGATGGCGGATCGCCCGGGAGCCAGTCATGCTGGAAGCCCTTCCGGCTATCCCAAAACATTCGCTTGCATCTAGTATTGAGAGATGGTTGCAGCTGGGCCGACGATCGATAGACCGCTGACCGAGTCCCCACGTTCCGCGCACGTTCCGGAACTTCTGGTCGAATTGCCATCGCGACCCCGCGTCTTCTTCGGCAACCTGCGCGACCTCCTTTTCCCGCGTCCTTTGGCACCGCTAGAACTTCATTCGGCGCCTGCAGACTTTTGGCCTGACGTCTTCGTGGAACGCAGCCTGCCCTGGAGCAGATTCGTCCAGTCTGGCGTGTATCACGTGCTCGGCGGGGCAATTATCGTGGGACTCGCACATCTCTTTGCCATGCAGCCGCGAGTCGTCGAGACGCCGAAGTTCGATCACTCGCAAGTGATTTACTATCAGGCTTCCGACTATCTACCACCGCTCGACACCCGGACCGAGCCGTCTGCGCGGCCCGCCAAGGCCGATCCGGAGCTCTCAAAGCAGCCCATCATTTCAGTTCCGCGCGAAGCGGAGAATTCTTCGCAAACGATCGTCGCTCCACCCAGCCTCAAACTGAAGCGTAACGTGGCGATGCCGAATGTTGTCGCCTGGCGGAACGCCGGCCAAAAACCGCGCTTGGCGATTCCCGATGCGCCACTCACGCCAGCCTCCGACATCACCCGTCTCTCTCCCAAGCTGGACACTTCGGTGGTGACCCCACCTCCGGACGCCGCGCATCTTTCCCAGCGGCGTAGATCGCCTGCGTTTCAGAACTCTGTTGTAGCTCCGCCGCCTGATTTGCGGACTTCAAATGCTCACGCTGCCGTGCTCGGTCTGCAGCCAGAATTGATCGCGCCGCCGCCCACGGTAAACGCAGCATCGGTACGCCGGCTGGGAAGCATGAATATTTCTCCGAGCTCCGTGATTGCTCCCGGGCCCCAACTGCCAATAGAAGCCCAGAGAACTGTCCCGGGCGGAAGGTTGACCGAGTCGATTGCACCGCCGGTCGTTCCCCCACCGCCTTCGGTGCCGGCTTCGGGTTCGGCGAGCGCCGCCGGATCGCCGGGCCACCTGATCGCGCTGAATCTCCATCCCGCCGTGGGTGCTCCGCCGGATCCGCCGGCTGGAAACCGCCGTGGCGCCTTTGCGGCATCCCCTGAAGGGCATGTTGGTGCGTCGGGTGCTCCAGGCTCAACGGCGGCCACTGCTACCTCTGCCGCGGGAGAGCACGGCAACGCCTCGAGCACGCACGCGAACAACACTGTTCCTGCCGGACTCTACGTCGGTGCGCCTCCCGCGAAACCAGCTGCTGTCGCGGGCAATCCCGCAGGCAAAACCGTGATCGATTCGGTGAATCCAAATCTCATCGCCAGCGTACGGCCACCCCGCGTCGGTTCCGGTCGCGCGATGCAACCGGACGACTCCGCGAAGCTTTCCGAAGCCGAGCGCTCCGTCTTTGGTGGGAGACGGTTTTATTCGGTCATGGTCAACATGCCCAATCTGAATTCGGGTGGAGGCAGCTGGGTGATTCGTTTTGCCGAAATCAACCACGAGTCGGGGCCGCACGATTCCGATTCCCCAGCACCCGAACTCTCACAGCCGATGGCCACGCGCGAGGTGGATCCAGCCTACCCAACGCAACTGATGCGTCAGAATGTCGGGGGAACGGTAATCCTCTATGCAGTGATTCACGCCGATGGCAGCGTGGGGAATGTACGGGTCTTGCGCAGCGCTGATGAACGTCTGGATCGGTTTGCGAGCGAGGCGGTTGCTCAGTGGAAGTTCGAACCAGCGACGAAGAACGGCGTACCGGTCGATGTGGAGGCGACGTTCAAGATCCCGTTCCGGCCGACGCACATCGGAAGCAGTTTTTAACCGCCTGCGCCCTTGCGTTTTTCCAGCGCTGAATAGATTCCCTGGTCCGTGCAAATTTCGTAGTAGGACCGGTCCGTCCAACCTTTGATGGAGAAGTCTGTCGAATCAATTCGCGGGATACGGCTTTCGCGTATTACGATCTTTCGAAAGATGTCCCGGTCGACCGGCACAGTCGCGGTAAACAGCTTGTACTCACCTTTATCCGACGAGGCCAGAGCTGCCGGCAATTTCACTTTGAGCGGCTCCAGGGTAATCTCCTGCTGCAGCTTGCGAAAGGCCGCTTCATTCATGCGGATGCCGCCCAGATTGAAGTTGAGGATCACATCTTCCGGATTTCCGTCGGCGTCCAATTCCGCAGACTGGAACGCATATACATGGAAGGGCCCGGCCTGGGGCTCCATGACTTTGCGCACGCGCTTGTTGCAGGATGATAGCCGGTCGCTCTCGTTGAGCGCTTCCGAGATCATGATCTGGTGTTCGCCATCCATCAGATAGAGCGGCGCAGATTCCTGCAGCGTGATACCCAATCCCAGTTCCAGTTGCGGCATACCGGACCGCTGCATGAGTTCGTTATATCCGCGGACAATCTCGATGATCTCGCGAGCCAGGACGCACATGCGGCTCACGGCCAGTCCAGGCTCGCCTTCGCGCTCGAGAATCGCCAGGATGATGGCGTCGCCTTCAAGAAAGACTTTCTGCGCCCCATATTTTTCTAGCAGCTTATTGACCGGATCGTAAAAATTCAGGCTGAAGTACGATGCCGGGTTCAGGCCTTTGTCCATCATCATCCGCGTAAGCCGGGTCGAATCGCGGACATCCGCCTTCAGCACGACATGTCGCAACACGCGATCGGATTCGGTTTCGCCCTGTTCTTCCGGAAGCAGGAATTCGTAGAGCGTCCCATTGACACGCGAGAGTTCCTGCAAGCGCTCGTTACCCACCAGGTTTACCGAGTCCAGCGCCGAATTGAGCACCTCGAGACGGCGTAAGTCACGGTGATATTGGAAGAAATCTCCAAGGAACCGTGCTGCCACCTTGGCTCGCTCTGCGCCCCGGCAACTCGCTACCTTCGCAACAGCGGCATAAAGACTATTCGGAGAAAGCTTCCCACCCTCCTGAATCATGCGCTCGACGCGATCGCAATCGGTACGGTCAATGAGCGCGTTCTTCAGCTGCTGCGGGTTGATTCTCGGTGCATACTCGCTCAGCAGTGGCACGACGTGATACGAAGCGATGACGTTTTCCATCACCCGCTCGTCTTCGAGCAGCCGCACCCACGCCGCCAGACGTTCCTGCTGTGCCTCGCCTTCTTCCGAATCTTCCGGAGTTCCCGTGCCCACCAACTCGCGCGCATTTTCGGGCACGTTCATCCACGCATCCATGGTCTCGGCGCTGGTTTGTTCTCCGTAGAGCGACCGCAGAAAGCCCGATACAACTTCCCGCATGCGCCCGTAGCGATCAGGATCGCGATCCCAATTGCCGAGCATCACGTAGTGTTCGGCGCAGAGATAGTCGTCGCGACCGTCTTCAGAAAACAGCAGGCGATTCAGAAATAGTGGATATGTGAAGTAAGCTCCGCCACTGGTCTCTTCGCCAAACAGTGAACGCCGGGTGCGCGCCAGCGTGCTCTTTTCCACCTCACGCAGAGTCTCAAAAATCTCCTGCCCAGCTTTGCGCAGGATGATCTTCTTGCGGACCTGGAACGCCGCCATCTTCTCGCGGTACTCATGCGCCCTCTGCTGGCGCGAGTGGTCGTAGGTCTTCAACAGCACCCGGCAACGCTCCACAACCTGCGCAAACTGATGGTTCATTTCCGTGCGCAGGAACTTGGTCACGGCAAGCCGCGCCAGCAGATCGACCGAGAGTTTGAATTCTTTCTTGGCCCGATTCAGCGAAGCGACATGCATTTCCGTCAGCGCCGACTTCCACTCCGCAGGATCGAGTTTTGCCTTCGTCGGCCTGCCCGCTTGTTGTCGCATCCACGAGGGCGCCTGCGACACCGTGGGAGACTCCGCGCCCAACAATCCTTCCAACTCGCCGTGACGCGCGATGAGTCTCGTGATCTGGGCTCGCGCCAATTCCACAAATCGCGGACTCAGTACAACGTCATGCCGTAAGTTGTCCACTCCCACCATCAGTCCTTCAAGTGAAACGAATGGGGTCGAAGCAGACAAATTCGGCAGCGCCGGTTTATCCGGCGAGCCTCCGAGGCGAAAAATGGGTATTCTGGGCATCCTTACAGCAGTCTGTTCGGAAGTTGCTGATTACAAACCTAAATAACGAGGCTAGCAGGCAGTCGGGTGGGACGAAAGTTACCTAGGTTACAGGGCAAAGCAAGTGCTGTGGAATCAAGGCCGGCTGTGACAACTGACGACCGAGCACTGCGCTGAGAACTCGTTATGGCCTACTGCTGACTCTTCAGACGCGCCGCTTCAAACTCATCGCCCTTCTGCCACCCCACGAGCTTACTCAGGCTGGCCGCTTCCCATCCCAGAGCGAATCCGAATCGTGCCATCGCCGCGTCGCCTACAAAATCCATCTCCGGATGGTACTCGTCACTCGGCTGGTGGTAATGCTTCTCGACGTATTCGCGCTCCTGCTCAACTCCCCACAAATCGGGATGCCCCTTAAACTTCGTGCCCTCATTGATCGAGAAGGAAGGAATCCCGACTCGCGCAAGGCTGAAGTGATCGGAACGATAGAAGTGCCCAGCCTCCGGTCGCGCATCCGGACGGACGGCCAACCGGAAGTCCTTCGCCATCGCCTCGACTACCGGATAAAACGTCGTGCGTTCTGCCCCGGCCACCTGCACTTCTTCGGGAGCTCCCAGCGGCTTCACGTCGTCGTAGTTGAGGTCCAGCGAAACCTTGCCGCTACTGAAAGGAAGATGCTTCCCAAGATATTCCGACCCCAGCAGCCCTTGCTCTTCCGCCGTAACTGCCGCAAACAGAATCGACCTCCTGGGCTTCGCCGCGCCAGTTCCGAAAGCGCGCGCCACTTCGAGCAGAATGCCGCATCCGGTGGCATTGTCGTTGGCGCCGTTGAAGATGTTGTCTCCAGGCATATCCGGACGAATTCCGAAATGATCCCAATGTGCGGTATACATGACGGCTTCGTCGGAAACGTGGCGATCCGTGCCCGGCAAAACGGCGAGCACGTTATTCGACTCGAAGTTCCGAACTTTGCTGACCATGTGTGCCTTGAGCCGCGCGCCCAGATTCACCGGATGGAAATCCCGAGACTGCGCCGCCTGGATCATCTTGTCGAGGTTCATCCCCGATGCCGACGCCAGCCTAGTCGCGGCATCCAGATGAATCCACGATGCCACCTTTAGCGCCGGTCCTTCCAGCTTCAAGAACGACTTTTCGCCGGAATTCGAGTTCCGCACCACTTCCCAGGGATAGCTTGCCATCTCCGCCTGATGAATCAAGATGACGCCCGCTGCGCCCTTGCGCAGGCCTTCCTCATACTTGTAGGTCCAACGTCCGTAATAAGTGAGTGCCTTGCCTTTGAAGAATTTCGGATCATCCGACGGCGGCTCGTTCACCAGCATCAGCAGGACCTTCCCGCGCACATCCACGCCCTTATAGTCGTCCCAGTTGTACTCGGGAGCTTCGATTCCGTAGCCCACGAATACGATTTCCGCGTCCACGTCCGATTCAGGTTGCTGCGTCTGGTTGGAGGCGACGTATTCATCGAGCAGCTTTAGATTCATCGTCTCGCCCTGCTTCGGGACCAGGGAAAACCGCGTTTCCGGCAGAGTTGTAACTCCTACGAGCGGAACCCGTTGCATATAAGTACCGTGATCACCGGCTGGTTTGAGCCCGTACTCGGCAAACTGCGTGGCGATGTATTCGGCCGCCAGGTCACCTCCCCGCTGCCCTGTTCCGCGTCCTTCGAGGAGATCGTGCGACAGAAAACGAACGTGCCAGCGAATGTGCTCAGGATTAATGGTCTCAAGCGCGGCGAAAGCCGCGCCCGGCAGCCTGACGGATGGCCCTTTCGACCCGCCACCGGCTCCTCCGTCGGCCCAAACCAATAGGCCACCGCACACGATCAGACACACCAAGGCAAATTTGGCCATTCGCTGCATGATTAGGTTCTCCCCCAACGAAGCGGCGCCCGCTGGAAGGCTTGTTTTCTCTGAGTCTCTAAGCAGAATTGTAAAGGAGCGAGTAGTTTCCGGCTGTACGGGAATTTAGACGTTACCCCGCACGAGAGTGCACCTACTGTTGGAACAAGGACAGTATCGAGGACCGTCCTGGCAGTGACGTAGAGGGCTGGACTTTATTGAAAGCCGCCGACCGGCGGCTAGTTCTTCGACCCTCAACCGGCTTTGAAATCGCGGACGTCTTCTCCTGCCTTGAACATCACAGCCGCCGATATCTTCCGATGCTCGGCTATCTTACGGTTGATCTGCTCGAAGTCCGCCTTCACCCACCCCATGCTGGAGACTTCGATTTCGCCATCCTCTGCGATCCAAAAGATCGAGGGAACGTTGGTCAACCCATAGGCATTTGACGCCGGATAACTCTCGACGGGATCCAGCAACAGCGTAAATGTCACACCAAATTCTTTGGCAAACGCCGCAGTCTCAGTGACGTCGTTTTGCGAGATCCCCACCAACCTTACGCCCTTATCGCCATATGCCTTATGGAGCCTCTGCAAGAATGGAAGCGTGTACTGGCAAGTCGGACAGGAAACCTTGAAAAAAGCTAGTACAACCGGCCCGTGAGTGAGTTCATTCTTGAGCGAGAAGCGCTTTCCATCCAACGCCTTCAATTCAAAATCAGGAGCCGTCACACCCGTTGCCAACGCTGTCATTTGTTCTGTTCCTTAACCCTTTTAGATGACGCCGTCCGCCTGGTGGATTCTCCTGAGTGCCATACCGATCAGCTCAGAACTTCCGCTTTCCGCAAGACTTTCCGCGCCAGGCCAGTGAGCGGGAGCTTCGAAAGCTTGCGACCAGCGACCCATTCTCCCGAGCACGTGTCGGGCGGAGGACAATCCCAGATCCGTACGGTGTAATCTGTCACCGTAATTGAGTGGCGCACCGAGAACAAGAGCGTCCTGGTCCCACCATTCGGTTTGTGATTCCGAGCGGACCGAGCGGTCTGCTTTTGTGCCGAACCCGGCAGCTTAATCTCCGGCAGTTCCCACATCCCCGCCATAAGACGTGCATCGCGCGGACGCTGTACCAGAAAAACCTCACCATCGCGGCGCTGCAACGCATAATCGACTTTGCGTTTGTTCTGCTTCTTGGCCTTATCGCCGGAGGCCAACTCACCTCGCGCTTGGCACAGTTCCACAACCGGACACATCAGGCACGATGGCGCACGTGGTGTGCACACCGTCGCACCTAACTCCATCATTGCCTGATTGAAGTCACCGGGACGTTTCCGATCCAGCAGGTTCTCAGCGCTCGTCCAGAACTCCTCTCCGCCCAGGTGTCTTCCCATCAGTCTTTGCAGGACGCGCTCGACATTTCCGTCGACGACCGCGGTGGGATCTCCAAAGGCGATACTGGCGATTGCCGCCGCCGTGTATCGCCCGATGCCCGGCAGGGAGCGCCATTCTTCCGCAGTTTCCGGGAACTTGCCCATTCGCTCTCGCACTATGATCTTGGCCGCCGCATGCAGCATTCGCGCCCGACGGTAGTATCCCAAGCCGCTCCAGACGGAGAGAACCGATGCCTCTCGCGCAGCCGCCAGCTTCTGTACCGTCGGAAACCGCTTCAGGAACGCGTGATAATGCTCGATGACCGCGGCTACCCGTGTCTGCTGCAACATGATCTCGGAAACCCAAACGCGATACGGATCCCGGTCCTTGCGCCATGGCAAATCGCGCGCATGCGCGTCATACCAGGCGAGTAGCCGCTCACGGAATTCGTTGCCGAGCGCATTCGCGATCGCTTGCGGGGAATTCATGAGTAGAGTTCTGCATTTTACCGTACCGTCGCAAGCTGAATTGAGCCATGCGGGAGTCGAGGAATGCGCCCATTGAACCATTGCAGTCAGCCGCCACCATTGACCGCCGTTCCCGAGCACGAAATAATAAGCGAGCCTGGCATCCGCTGTACGCGTGAGCGATTTCACGCCCTATCATCGCGAGGAGCATCATGAACGACTTCAACCGCAAGGTAGAAGACGCGTCGACGCGCATCAGTCAGACGATCAACGAAGCCGTCGAGCGCCTGGAGAAAGAGATCCCCGAAATCATCAAATATCTGAACGACGAAGTCGTTCCCGCGGCCCGCACGCACTCCACCAAGGCATTGCGTTCGGCGTCGCAGAAACTGGCCGAGTTCGCCAACTACATGGAGCAGCACCCGAACCAGCCCAAGTGATGTTTTGCGGAACATCACTCCGTCGCGCTCAATTCGGCAGCATCCCTATGCTCCTGATCGTTCTGCTCGCGATTTTATTTCTGAGCTCCTGCGGACATCCGAAGCAGGCGCACGTAAATGTTCCGCCGCCTCCACCACCCGCGTCCACTACCGAACCCGCTTCGACGCAGCCGCCGGAATCGAACGTTCCGTCAACCCCTGAAGTCGGAACTAAGTCGGGAGAAGATGCGGATTTAGCCGAACCGACAATTCCCGCCGATGCCAAGCCACTTTCCAGCGGAAACAGGACTCGCGAGCTGGTACGGCCCTCCTTATCACAACCGCCGCGGATCGAACGGTGAGGTCTACAACATGCACGCCATGACGGCGGCCCATCGCACTTTTCCGCTGGGTTCCATCGTCCGCGTAACCAATCTCAAGACCGGTCACACGGCCCTCGTCCGCATCACCGATCGCGGCCCATTCATTCCGGGACGCATCATCGATCTTTCTCTTGCTGCCGCCCACAAACTCGATGTGTGGCTGCCCGGCGTGGCCGAGGTGAAAGTTGAATTGATGGAGTCCGCTGCTATTCCTGGGGCGCCAGGCCGGTGGGCCGTCCAGATCGGTGGGTTCCCGGACGAGAAAGTGGCGACAAAACTCGCCGACCATCTCACCCGGCGTTATCAGACCGCGAAGGTACTGCGCTTCAAGAGCCCCGCGGGCGATTGGTGGATACGAATTCGTCCGCTGGATGACGACCGCGAACGCGCTCAAAAACTGGCCGCCGAAACTGAAACCCCTGAAGGTGCAGTCTTCGTCGTGCGCCTGGACTAACCTCTGCTCGGCTGACAGAGTTGCCGCAGCAATGGTATCGTTTCGCCAAGGTGAGCCAGATTATGAACGATCCAAATTGCCTGTTCTGCCGCATCATTCGCGGCGAAATTCCTGCCAAGAAAATCCATGAAGACGAACACGTCTTCGCCTTCGAAGACATCCATCCGCAGGCGCCCACGCATGTGCTCATCATTCCGAAGAGGCATTTTGCGGGATTGAAAGAAGCCGAGGCCGCGGACGCAGAAATCATCGGCCGCTGCCATCTTGCCGCAGCCCAGATCGCCCGCCAGCGAAAAATCGAACAGGGATATCGAACCGTCCTGAACGTTGGCCCGGGCGCAGGCCAGTCAGTGTTTCACCTGCACGTCCATCTGCTTGGCGGACGACCAATGACTTGGCCCCCGGGCTAGAATCGCCGCGGAAAGGATAGAAGCTCGTATCAAGAGAATCGCGCGATCATACGTCCGATGAGATCAGCAGAATAGCCGGTAGCAACGATGGCGGACTGAATCGTCCGGCTCCATCTGTGATCCATGTCTACTGCACGGTTGGTTCGGCGTCTTCTGGGGCGCCGTGGCGGCGCAGCAATTGCGGCAGATTTTGCGAGAAGGCGGATCGCGGAAGCACCATGTCGCAACCGACCTCGTGCGCCTTCTGCTTCAGGTCTCCCTGTACATGCGACAGGAATCCGATGATCGAAGTTCCCTTTTTCAGCTTGCTTTTCAGCTTGGGGATCAAGCTCAGCGGTTTCACCGCCGCATTGTTCAAATCAAAGATGATGAGCGAGGGCTTCTCTTCGCCGTTCTGCTGCATCTTCTCCATCAGGTCTTTGTCGGATTTTACGAACTCGACCTTCACATTGAGCTTGCGCGCGGTTTCCTGAATCTTCGCCATGAAAAACAGATCCTCGATAAAGGCAAAGATGCGCGAGTTCGTGTCTTCGCTGGAAGGCAGTGGCTCAGGCTCGGGCTGCGTATACTGCGTGTGAAATCCCGGCCTGGGACGTCCGCCATTGTGCCCGTTGTTACCTCCAGCCATTGCGGCCCGGTAACTGTGATCCATGGGTGCGGTGTAGATGCCGTCTTTATTCTCACGGCTTAAGCCCGGTCCGGGGCGCTGTCCACGCTGATGATGTTGCCGGCGGCCGCGCCGCCGCCTTCTTCCTCCGCCTCCGGAGTTCTTTCCTGGTCCTGCGTTCATAGTCCTCTCAGATGTGAACAAAGCTGCAAAGTTTTACAAAATCTCAATTGTCCAGGGATGCGCGACACTGCATGCGCAAGGCAGAATTGTGCCTCGCACACTCCATTGGACTTCAGCGCCGTTGCGGGTTGCGACGGAACACACTATGGAACGAACCCCAAATTCTCAAACAAGCCGCTATTTGCGAATGAAAAACTGTCTCAGTTTCGATTTTCCGTGTATCGGATCCGTATGGCGCCGCCTCGGAATGGCTGGCGCAGAAGGCCTGCGCGGGAACGAGACCTAAATGAGAACATCATTATCGTACTAGGCCTTGCCTTGACGCGCAAGGCCCTTAATTCGCAGTTTTTGCACAGTAGGCCATGGACGCCGGATCGGAACGTCAACCTCTATTCCCCTGCAGAAATTTCACGGGCCCACTGCTGTGCCTGCCAATACAATGCTGCCACTTCTTCAAGATCGAGCTGCAGCCCATCGCTCAAGGACGCAGCGGCCTCCCACTCCCCACTTTCATGAGCCAGCATCAACTGATACACCGGCCGTAACATGCTTGCTTTGCCAAGCAGCACAGACTTCGTTTCCTGGTCGAGCGAGATTTTCTCCAGCACCGATTCCATGGGCATTTCAAGCATGGCGTCGATCAGAGATAACAAGCCGAGCAGGAACAGATCTGATTCCCCGTGGGGCACGCGTGGCGAAAGCAGTTCTCCAAAGCGGCCGCGCACCAGCGCGGACAGAACAAGATCGCTGGTTTTGTTTTGTCCCGCGCCGACCGCCGCCACCAGTCGTACCCAGCGCCGCACGTCCCGTTCCCCGAGCAGCGAGATCGCATGCTTGACCGAGTGGATCTCTTTTCTGAAGGCGAATGCTGCCGAGTTGAGGTAGCGCAACAATCGGTAACAGACAGACGCCTCGGCCTTGATCAGCCTTTCCAGTCCCGTGAGGTCTAATTCCGGCCGGGAAACCTCCTGCAGCATTCGGAGATAGTTCAGCCGGTTGGCCGGGAGATCGTGGGTACTCAACATTTCCGGCCGGCGGAAGAAATAGCCCTGAAAGTAGACGAAGCCCTGATCGCGCGCGCGCGCGAAATCCCCCTGTGTCTCAATCTTTTCCGCCAGCATGCGGCAGTAGGTTGATCCGAACTGTTTCACCAGTTCGGCACGCTCCTCCTCGGTAGTCAGTTGCATCTCGACCTTGATGATGTCGGCCAAGGGCACCAACGCCTCCCGGCTGTCTCCCGCAACATAATCATCGAGAGCGATGGCGTATCCTTGTTGTTTGAGACTGTGGCATGCGGCGGCAACGTCGGGATCGGCGGGCACGGACTCAAGAATCTCCACCACGGTCGAGTGTGGTGGAAGCAGAGTAACCAACCCCTTGATGAGAGTGTCGCGTGTGCAGTTCACAAAGGCACGGCGGCCATCGCACAGCACATCGAGCCCCATTAGCAACGATCTATCGAGAGTCGCGCGCGAAGCTTCATCCAGATTGCCGCTGAAACTGTTCTCCAGGCCGTTGCGGAAGAGCAATTCGTAGCCAAATACTTTTTCGTCACGATCGACGATTGGCTGGCGTGCCACGTAGCGTTAAGGGAGCGGTAGCCCGCGCCGGCGCGACACCGGGACCTGAGATGTTTCCCACATAGCGTACTATCGGCGCAAAACCAAAAACCTAAAGCAGGGATTGCCCAACAATTATTCAAAGAATAAGGAAATTCTGAAGTTACGCTCGCTGCGATCCGCCCAGCGCCGTCAGTGCGGCGACAATCTTTTCCGACCACTGCGCTAACTCATCGTCGCGCAGCGTTCGGTCCTTAGCCTGAAATCTGAGCCGCAATAGCATTGAATATCTCCCGGAGGCAATGGATCCTCCGCGAAAGATCTCGATTGGTTGAAGATTGCATAGCTCGGCAATCGATAGTCCGAACACGGCATCGTGAATTCGAACGAAGGTCACACCATCGGCAAAGACAAAAGAAAAGTCGCGCTCCACGGCAGGATACTTGCCTAACGGAGTGAACTTCACCGGTCGCAGGCCCATTTTGTAAAGCTGCTCGAGGTCCAACTCGGCAAGATAAACGTCTTGCCGCAATTTCCGCACAGCCGCGATTGCTGGATGAATCTGCCCGAACTGACCCAACGGCACGCCA
This sequence comes from Terriglobia bacterium, assembly GCA_963711365.1. Classification (GTDB taxonomy): domain Bacteria; phylum Acidobacteriota; class Terriglobia; order Terriglobales; family Acidobacteriaceae; genus Sulfotelmatobacter. The sequence continues at coordinate 431,786 of CAVQDY010000009.1, forward strand.
TTCACGAGAGCACGCGCGGAGCGTCCCGGGTGAAGATACTCCGCATTGGCCGGCTCGTACTTCACCTCGCCCGCGAACGCACCCAGCAAGTTCTCGACATCGCCTTTGAACCCGCGGAATAACTCAGCGGCTGCGGCCCGTTCGCCTTTGCTCACATCGAGAGATCCACTGGCGGGCAGAGCGCCACGAATGGAAGTAACCGTGGCTCCAAGACAGACACGTTGTGGCTCAATTCGCTCGCCGCCCGAAAGCTCGTACACGCTGCCCATCTCGAACAGTCGCGCACCCGTGATATCGCGATTCAGATTCCACGACAGCATGTCGAGCATCCCCGGCACGAGGGACGTTCGCATGACCGACGCTTCTTCGCTCAGCGGATTTTCCAGTTCCAGCACCTGCGTGCCGGACGAGAACTTCTCGGCATCGGCATGAGAAATAAATGTCAGCGACAGTGCCTCGTTGTAGCCCAGAGCCAGAGCGCGTTCACGCACTGCAGCATCGATCGGAGTATGGGGTAGCTCGACCACTGCGCCGCTGTAGGCTGGCAACGTATTCTCAAACTTATCGTAGCCATGCAGACGAGCGATCTCTTCGATCACGTCGATTTCGCGCTCCACGTCAAGCCGCCAACTTGGGATGTGCACGCGGAACTGCGCATCTCCCTGACCCTGAGGAATCAGCGTGAATCCCAGCCGCTTCAGCAGTCGGAAGATGAGGCCCGCATCCAGTCCGGCACCCAGAATGCGGCGCACCTCGCTGACGTGCAGCACGACCGGAGCCTGATCCATCTTTTTTGAAACCACATCGATGACATCGCCGACCAGTTCCCCGCCACCGGAATCCAGAATTATCTGAGCCACGAGATCGCAAGACAGAACGGTTGATTCGAAATCTGCACCGCGCTCGAAGCGATGCGAGGCGTCGGTGTGCAACGCATGACGCCGCGACATTTTGCGAACGATTCCCGGGTCCCACCACGCCGACTCGATCAGAATGTTCCGAGTCTTTTCGGTGATCATGGTGTCGTACCCGCCCATGACTCCGGCTAGCCCGACGGGCTTCTTCGCGTCGCAGACAACGAGGTCTTCTGGGGTCAGCTTGCGCTCTACGCCATCCAAAGTCTTGAGCGTCTCGCCGTCGCGAGCTTTGCGCACGACGATCTTCCCGCCTTCAAGCAGGTCTGCATCGAAGACGTGCGTGGGCTTGCCAATCTCCCATAAAACATAATTGGTTGCGTCGACTGCGTTCGAGATCGGCCGCTGATCCAGCAGTCGCAAACGGTGCGCGATCTTATCCGGCGAAGGTTTGATATGAGTATTGCGAATCACACGCGCCGAAAACCGCGGGCAGAGTTGTGGCTCTTCGACAGTAATTGAAAACGCATTGTCGCTTGCTGATGTTGCTGATGTTTCTGATGGCTGATGGCTGAGAGCTGACAGCTGTTTCAGCGGCAGATCATAAATCGCCGCTGCCTCTCGCGCGACTCCGTAATGATTCATCGCGTCAGGGCGATTCGTGCCGATTTCCATGTCGAACACAGTGTCGGCACCCCTGCCCATGATGCCTTCGACACCAAGTCCGACGTCAGTCAAATCTTCGGCAAGCCGACGATCGTCGATCTTGAGATCGACGTAGTCGCGAATCCAATTGGAGGAAAGTTTCATGAAATCAGCTTTTTGGCTTTTAGCTGTTAGCCTTTAGCCAAAAGCTAAGAGCTAAGAGCTTCTTTACAGGAACTGCTGTAGAAACCTCACATCGCCCTGAAAGAAGTACTGCAGATCGTCCACGCCGTACTTCAGTAGGGCAAGGCGATCCACGCCCATGCCGAACGCGAATCCCGAAACCTTCTTCGGGTCGTAGCCGTTATCTTTCACGAACTCGAACACATTCGGATCGACCATGCCGCAGCCAAGTACTTCAATCCACCCGGTCTGCTTGCACGGACGGCACGGGTCCGCTCCACGCTTCCCGCTGCCACCACAGATAAAACATGTGACATACAGTTCCGCGCTCGGCTCGGTGAACGGAAAGAACGACGGCCGGAAATGTGTCTTCACCGACGACCCGAACAGCGCTTTCATGGCGTGATCGAGCGTTCCCTTGAGATCGCCGAACGTGATATGGGTATCGACCGCCAGCCCTTCGATCTGGTGGAACATCGGCGAGTGGCTCGCGTCGGGAGGATCGTTGCGGTGCACCGTCCCAGGAATCACAATGCGAATCGGCGGACGCATTTTCTCCATTGTGCGAATCTGCACCGGAGAGGTATGCGTGCGCAGCAGCAATCGCTCGCGCTGTGGCTTCGACTGCTGCCCCGCAATGAAAAGTGTGTCTTGCGTATCACGCGCGGGATGGTTCAGCGGAAAGTTCAGGGCCTCGAAGTTATAGTAATCCGTCTCCACCACAGGACCTTCGGCTACGGAGTATCCGAGACGCTGGAACACGGACACGATCTCGTTCCTGGTTTTGATGACCGGATGTTCGGCCCCGATAGCGCGTTGCACTCCGGGCAGGGTGATATCGACCGAATCGCTCTCAAGCGAATCCGACTCACCGCCGGAAACATGCGCAGCCTCCACCAGTTCGGTAATGCGCGCCTTCAACTCGTTCACGCGCATTCCCGCTTCGCGCTTCGCCTCTTTCGGTGCGCCCTTCAGCCACAGATCATTGACCTGCGTCAGGATGCCGTTCTTGCGACCCATCCAGCGATCGCGAAAGGCCTTCAGATCGGCATCGCTGCGGACTTCGGAGGATTCGGCCGCACACACAGCGATGCATTCCGATGCTGCTTTTTCGAGAGCCGCCGCGGAATAGTCCGTGAGCTTGGGAACGATGTAGGCCACGTGTGTGTTCTAACCAAATGCCTATGTGGGGACAGCCGCCCTCGGCTGCCCTCCGGTTCGAACGAGCCGATGGTATCGACTTGCAGTGCCTGCGCACCCGACACAATCTGTCTGATGTTCTATGCAGCTAAGCCGCGCTATGCCCGCCGGACAGCCGAGGGCGGGCTGACAGAAACACTGCGCCTGAAAGCTGAGAACTGACGGCTGAGAGCTTCTTCTACGCCAGCGCCGTTTTCGCTTGCGACGCCAGCCCCGCAAATCCCGCCGGATCAGTCACTGCCAGATCCGCCAGAATCTTGCGATCCAGTTCTATGCCGGCAACCTTCAGTCCGTGAATGAACTGGTTGTAGCTCATGCCGTTCAGTTTGGCCGCGGCGCCGATGCGCACGATCCACAGCGACCGGTACTGCCGCTTGCGCTGCTTGCGTCCGGAGTAGGCAAACTTGAGCCCGCGCTCGACGGACTCTTTCGCCGAACGGTATAGCTTCGACTTAGTAAGGAAGTATCCGCTGGCGCGGTCTAATATCTTTTTGCGTTTCTGGCGGCGTTTGGTTCCGCGCTTTACACGAGGCATGGTGTTCTCCTTTTGAACTACGTTTTATGGCGGCTGGAGGTAAGGAGCATTCGCCGTGGCGGCGATCTCGGGCCTCTTCACACGCCTGAAGCAATTGCTGATTGACGATCTTTGATTGCTGATTGAACCCCGTTCACTGCAAAGTTTCCAATCAACAATCAGCAATCACACAATCAACAATGCCTCTCACTGATACGGAATCATCCGCAATACTTTTCGAAGATCGCCGTCACTGACCAGAGCGCCGTGACGCAGTTTCCGTTTGTGTTTCGTTTCCTTCGACGTCAGGATGTGACGCAGTTTCGCGTGCCCCCGCTTCACCTTGCCTGTCGCCGTTTTCTTGAAGCGCTTGGCAGCGCCTTTGTGCGTTTTCAATTTCGGCATAGAAACCTCTGCATTCGCATTTGGCATCAGCACTTAGCAAACAACAAACTACCTCAAGGCATTCTCCCGACTTGCGAAATGCCATGCGCTACGTGCCAATGCGATGAATTTGTAACTCGTCGCCCGATGCCGCGCTACGACGCGGGCTTGGCGACCTGCGCCGGAGGCGGGCTCTGGCTCGACGTACTCTGTGCTGCAGCTTTCTCGGCTTTCTCAGCCTTGTCCGCTTTCTGCTTCTCCCGCTCGCGCTCCTTATCCGACTTCTTTGGAGCCAGGATCGCGTGCAGTGTATTGCCTTCTTGTCGAGGACGAAACTCGACGATACTCATCGGTTCTACGTCCTTGATCAGACGCTCCAGAATCTGGCGCCCTAGCCCCGTCCGTGTCATTTCACGGCCGCGGAAGAAGATCGTTGCCTTCACCTTGTCGCCTCCATCCAGGAAGCGCAGCACGTGGTTCTTCTTCGTCTCGTAATCGTGGTCGTCCACGTTAATGCGGAACTTGACCTCTTTTACGGTGATCGTCTTCTGGTGCTTCTTGGCCTCGCGCTCTTTCTTTTCCTGCTGGTAAAGAAACTTCCCGTAATCCATGATTCGGCATACGGGAGGCTGCGCGGTAGGCGAAATCTCAACCAGATCTAGATTCTTTTCGCGGGCTTTTTTGATCGCTTCGTACGGAGGCAAAATCCCGAGCTGATTGCCCTCGTCATCAATCACGCGAATTTCGCGAGCTCGAATGCGATCATTAATGCGGATAAAACGCTTATCGATACTGTCCTCCGTGCTCTAAGCAACTGAGAATAAAGAATTATAGCATGACGATCTGCCGGGGCCTTCCATTCCAAACGCTTTCCCGGATGACACCCGACGCCAGCTTGCGCCAGAATAACTGTGACGACAGCGTTTCACCACAGAACCCGGAGGTCGGCTCCACAATGTGCCGCAATATCAAAATTCTGTTCAACTTCGAACCTCCAGTCACCGACGACGAAGTTCGCGCCGCGGGTCTGCAATTCGTCCGCAAGATTACCGGATTCAGCAAACCCTCAAAGGCAAACGAAGCCTCGTTCCTCGCTGCCGTCGAAGAAATTACGATGGTCTCAAGGCGTCTTCTTCTTTCCCTGGAGACAACGGCCCCGCCCAAGAACCGCGAAGAAGAAGCCGCCAAGGCGAAAATTCGATCGCAAGCCCGGTTCGGCGACTGAGTCCAGAGACACTCTGTCTTGACATCGGCCGCGACTCGCAATACCTTCCAAACTCGCTAAGCTGATCCTTCCCAGCGCGAATCCTTTAGAATTCTCCCGAACGCTGGGGTACTCCACACATGAGCCGATCCGCACGCATGCTAAGAAATTTTCGCGCCTCCATTCTCGTCCTAATCGCCGGATTTTGTTCCATATCCCTGATGTCCGGTTTTCGCGCAGCAAATGCCGAACGCCGCCCCACCGATCCTCGAGCAGGGCAAGTTCACGCTGCACAAATTCGAGCAACCGATCGGCGAGGAGACCTACGAGATTCGCCGCGACGGGGATTCGATCGCCGCAAAGATTGATTTCAAATTCACCGACCGCGGGTCGCCCGTCCCTCTTACCACTACATTCCGCGCCGCGCAAGATCTCACGCCGCAGGACTTCGAAATCAAAGGCCGCACCGCCCGCCCAGTCACAATCGACGAGACCGTAACCATCGAACAAGGCACGGTCCACCTCCGCTCGCGCGACAAACAAACTGATTCCGCCGCGCCTTCCGGACCGTTCTTCACCATCGCCGGTTACGCGCCCACGACCATGCAGATGCTGATGGTGCGCTACTGGGCTAGCCACGGTTCGCCGGCACAGCTCACCACGCTCCCCAGCGGCTCGGTAAAAATCGAGCCGCGCGGCCAAGATACGATTCACATCGGCAACAAAGACGAAAAGCTCGACCGCTATACCGTCGAAGGCCTGATCTGGGGACGCGAGACTCTCTGGTTCGACGCCAACCGCAACTTGGTCGCGGCCATCACCACTGACGCTGAGTTCGACCACTTCGAGGCCATCCGCGACGGCTACGAAACCGCTCTGGGAGACTTCGTCGGACGCGCCGGCGCCGACAACATGAGCGCACTTGCGGATATCTCGAAGGGCATTCCCGGCAGTCATAGCGCAACCATCGCCATCGTCGGCGCCACCCTGATTGACGGCACCGGAGCCGCCCCAGTCGCAGACTCGGCTGTTGTGATCGAAGACGGACGTATCAAAGCCGTCGGCCCGCGCTCAAGAGTTAAGATTCCGAAAAACGCTAACATCGTCGATGCCAAAGGAAAATTCCTCCTGCCCGGCCTCTGGGATATGCACGCCCACTTCGAGCAGGTGGAATGGGGACCGATCTATCTCGCAGCGGGAGTCACGACTGTCCGCGATTGCGGCAACGAATTTGAATTCATCACGGCCGTCCGTGATGCCATCGCCCAAAATCGAGGGCTCGGCCCGCGCTTGCTGCTCGCCGGAATTGTCGACGGCACTGGCCCCATGGCTCTTGGTGTCGGACGCGTCGACACACCCGAGCAGGCCCGCACATGGGTGGATCGCTACCACGCGGCAGGCTTCCAGCAGATGAAGATCTATAGCTCGGTCAAATTGGAAGAGGTAAAAGCAGTTGCCGACGAAGCGCATCGTCTGGGAATGAGCGTCACCGGCCATGTCCCCAACGGATTGAATGCCTACCAGGTGATCGAAGTCGGACAGGATCAGATCAACCACATCCAGTACATCGTCGATATCATGCACCCGCCGTTTCCGAAAGACATGAGCCGGCCCGACCGCATGAAAGCTGTTGCCGGTCTCAACCTCGATTCACCCGAAGCCATAAAGGCTGTGTCATTTCTGAAAGATCATCACACCCTTGTCGATCCAACGATGGCGCTCTTTGAGCTTTTCACTGCGACGACTGCCAAACCGCCAGCCAGCTTCGAGCCAGGCGTAGAGAAGATCGCTCCAGAGTTGGCCCAGCAAATCACCGACGTAGAGCCGCCTTCGGAGCGCTCCGAAATCGCAGACAAGGTGTTCGCCAAGGAAATTGAGGTTGTGGGAGCTTTGCACCGCGCCGGAATTCCGATTGTCGCGGGTACCGATCAGTCCGTGCCCGGCTACAGCCTGCATCGCGAGATCGAACTCTACGTGCAAGCCGGATTCACTCCGATGGAAGCGATTCAGGCGGCGACCATCGTTCCTGCCCGGGCGATGAAGGTTGACAAAGAGTTAGGGACCGTCGAAAAGGGTAAGCGCGGTGACCTCATCCTCATCAACGGCGACCCGCTGCAGGACATTCACAATACCCGCAATGTCGAATATGTCATCACCAACGGCACGATGTATCACACCGCGGAACTGTGGCAAAGCGTGGGATTCAAACCGTAGCAATTTTTGCTAGTGGTGCAATTTGAAATTTCGACATCTTCCCTTCTTGGGACGTCATCCTGACCGAAGCCGTTCTTCCGGCGGAGGGAAGGATCTCGCGCGTGGCTAACACGCGGGCGATCAGCTGCACGCAAGATCCCTCGACCGGCTGGGTGAAAGCGTGGGGCTTCAGGATGACACCTTTTGAGAAATGGCAATAAATCCAAACTGCGCTACTACCCAATTGCAGGGACGACACTCTAGCGCTTGCCTCGTGCTAGTCTGCCTGTCATGGCAAATCGTCCCACCGCTCACAAAAAAAAGCTCTTCGCGAAAACCTCCGCACGGAACTCCCGGCTGTCAGAGCCTGTAAAATCCGCCCCCAAGCATTTCCTCAGCGACAGGGTCTCCCACTTCACGGAGTCTGTCATTCGTGAGATGACGCGGCAGGCCATGCTGCACGGCGCAGTCAATCTGGCGCAGGGCTTCCCGGACTTCTCCGCGCCGCCGCAAATCAAACAGGCGGCGCAAGAAGCCATCGCCGGCGACCTGAATCAATATGCCATCACGTGGGGAGCCAAGAGTTTGCGCAACTCCATAGCGCGCCAGATGGGCATATGGCAGGGAATCTCTGTCGATCCGGAAAAAGAAATCACCGTCTGTTGCGGATCGACCGAAGCTATGATCTCGACGCTGCTCGCGGTCTGCAACGCCGGCGACGAAGTCGTCGTCTTCGAACCGTTCTATGAGAACTATGGACCAGACTCAGTCCTGAGCGGGGCTAAACCGAAATTCGTAAAGCTCCGTCCGCCGAAAGACGAATCCAGTGAATGGACTTTCGACGAAAAGGAACTGCGCCGCGCCTTCGACAAGCACACCAAAGCAATTATTCTCAATACGCCGAACAATCCGACGGGCAAAGTATTCACACGCGAAGAACTCGAACTGATCCGCGATCTGTGCCTCGAGTTCGACGTCCTCGCCATCACCGATGAGATTTACGAGCACATCATCTACGACGGAACGGAGCACATCTCCATGGTCTCCCTCGACGGCATGCGCGACCGTACCGTCACCATCAATGGCATGTCGAAGACCTATAGTGTCACCGGGTGGCGCGTGGGATGGGCTGTTGCGCCGGAGAGAATCACAAATGCCATCCGCAAGGTGCATGACTTCCTGACGGTAGGCGCTCCAGCCCCGCTGCAGGAAGCGGGCGCCGCCGCACTGAGCCTAGCGCCCGAGTATTACGCCAAACTCGCCGACGGCTATCGCGTTCGCCGCGATCAATTAATTCCACCCCTCAAAGCCGCAGGTTTCCGGTGCTTCCGTCCGCGAGGTGCGTACTACGTCATGACTGACATCTCCGCCTTCGGTTTCAAAGACGACGTGTCGTTCGCCAAGTACCTGGTACAGGAAATTGGGGTCGCATGCGTCCCGGGATCGAGCTTCTATCGCGATCCGCGCGACGGCGCGAAGCAAGTGCGTTTCGCGTTCTGCAAACGCCCGGAAACCCTCTCCGACGCGGCGAAAAGACTGAGCAAGTTACAGATCAGCGAGTGAAACTCAATCCCCCGCGCGTGGGGTCAACGACCGCAAATACGCTACCACCGCTTCCGCATCTTCGCGGCTCATGCGGAACTGTGGCATCGGGGGACGCAGGTAGGTGCCCGTCTTCCAGATTCCGGTGGTGAGCAAGCGAACCATCTCTTCGTCGCTCGCTGGTGGAGAGCCTGCGATGCGAGGCGCCTTGAGTGGCCAGTCTTGGGCCGGGTGGGCCGGCAGGAGCCAGAGGGCCGCTCCATCCAGCCAACGGCCGCGGTCGATGTCTCCGGCATCATTTCGGGGCGTGTGACACATGCCGCACATCGCTACCCCGTCCGCGATGTATTTGCCTCGAGCAATCCGGGCTGCATTCGTCCCGGCAACTGCTGCGGTGCCCTGATTTTGTGCTTGCGCGGTGCTGTAGAGCGCAGCAAAACAGCATGAGACCAGTATCACAATCAGAAACTGACGTTGATTAGGAGTGGCTTTGGAATTCGACATTTTTCTTCCGAAACGTTGGATGTGAAGTCTCGATTCCGGGTTTACCTTCAAAAAGAAGCCAGCAAACCGCCTGCCCTTTCGACTGCGGAGGCGGCAAGAAGTAAGCGATACTGCACGCTGCCTCCACAGGGATGTGGAGTATACTGCGATTAAGTTCGAATTCCTTTTTTGGGGAAGCGTGAGTATGGCGGCGAATGCGGTCGAATCATTAGCAGAGCAGGTTCCAGCCGACGATTTTGAGGTTCTGGAACAGAAGATTTATCGCACTATAGAGCTGTTTAAAGCGGCGAAGCAGGCGCAGGCGACAGCCGAACGCGACGCGCAGCGGTTGCGCCAGCAAATGGACGATCGCGAGGAAGAACTAGTACGACTTCGCCGTGAAACTGTGCAACTAAAGAAAGAGCGGGAAGACATTCGCGCCCGCGTCGAGAAGATGCTGGCGCAGATCGAATCGCTCGCCGAGGCGAGCTAGCTTCTCGAGCCCTTTCGCGGAGGCCTACGGATGGCGACAGCGACGAAAGATCCGGTAGTCAAAGACGCGCAGAACGCCAGCGTCCGGGTGGAAATTTTCGATCAGGCCTACAACCTGCGTGGCTCCGATCCCGATTACATTCTTAAGCTCGCGGAGTACGTCGACGCCAAGATGCGCGCCGTTGCCGAGGCGACCAACACCATCGACACGGTGCGCCTGGCTGTGCTCGCGGCCCTGAACATCGCCGACGAATATCACCTTCTCAGGAAAAAGCAGGACGGCCGGACAACCGATTACCAGAAACGCGCGCATCTATTAGCGCATGCGCTCGACGAAGTTTTGCAGGAAGACCGCAAGGCTGGTTAGTCTGCGCCGCGCCGAACTTCTTCTCGCGGTTCTCACGCTGTTCGCCTCTTCTCTCGCTCAGGAAACCACCGTCCGCTCGCGCTCGAACCTGGTCCTCGTTCCCACGCTGGTTAAAGATGAGCAAGGTTCCATCGTTTACGGGCTGCAGGCAACCGACTTTGCTATCGAAGATAACGGAGTGCAGCAATCCGTTCGCCTCGATGAAGTGCCTGAAGGCCAGCCAGTCTCGCTCGTTGTCGCGATCCAGCGAGGGGGCCGCGCGTTATTCGAATTTCCGCGGATGCAGGGGCTCAAGACCCTGCTCGACCCGCTCTTTGCTATGGGCACGACCCGGGCCGCGGTCGTGGAGTTCGACAGCCACGTGGCTCTAACCAGAAGGTTCACCAGCGATGAGAGCCTGATCGATGCCGACCTCAGCAATCTCCAGCAGGGAGACGCGGGAGCTGCGATCCTTGACGCAATCGCATATTCCATCGATCTGCTGAAGAACGAGCCTGATGGTCGACAGCGAGTACTGCTTCTCATCAGAGAGACGCGCGACCATGGCAGCAAAATGAATGTCGAAGCTGCCGTCACTGCAGTGGGCCAAATCAATGCCATGATGTACGCGCTCGCCTTTTCTCCCGGCCTTTCCAACATCCTCGATACCTTCCGCGGCAACAACAAGCCTGGTACTAACCACAACGAGATGCATCCTCAAATCGACTTTATTGATCTCGCCTACCAAGCCGCGCAGGCCATGCGAAAAAACGTGCCCAGCACTGTCGCAACGATGACCGGAGGCGAATACGAACTCTTTGCCACACGCAAGAAGTTTGAGGTGCGGATGAACGACTTCACCAACCACCTGCACAGCCGATATCTATTGAGCTTTGTACCGCAGGATCCGCGGCCCGGACTTCATCAGTTACGGGTTCAGGTGAAGGACGGGAAGAACGTTACGGTGCTGGCACGCAGCAGCTATTGGAGCGAAGGCACTCGCTGAGGGTTACAGGCTCGGGGTCTCCGCAGTATTAGTCGGCGAATCCAGCACTTCCCTCACCTTGGCGACCAGCGACGAAAGCGTGAACGGCTTCGGCAGGAACCACAGACCAGTATCGAGTACTCCGTAGTGCACGATTGCATTGTCGGTATAGCCGGAAATGTAAAGCACGCGGATTTTCGGGCGCATCACGGAGACCCGCTCCGCCAATTGACGCCCGTTCATTCGTGGCATCACCACGTCCGTAACCAGCAGGCGGATGTCATTATGATTGGCCTTGCAAATTGCGAGCCCTTCCTCGGGCGTGCTCGCCACTAAAACGTTGTATCCACAATGCGCGAGCACCGACGAACTAAGCTGGCGAAGCTGCGGGTCATCTTCGACCAGCAGAATCGTCTCCGTTCCCCGCATCACAGTTACCGGTTGTTTGTCGCCGGCCATGCCCTCGACCGGCTGATCGACTCGCGGAAGGTAAATCTTAAACGTCGTCCCCTGATTCGGCTCGCTATACACCCAAACGTATCCGCCGCTTTGTTTGACAATGCCGTAGACCATCGAGAGGCCCAGGCCAGTCCCTTTGCCGACCTCTTTGGTGGTGTAGAACGGTTCGAAGATGCGAGTTAGAGTTTCCGGACTCATCCCGCTTCCCGTATCGCTCACTGCCAGCATGACGTATCGTCCCGGCTCGACCGGTTGATGCTGACGAGTATAGGTGTCGTCGAGAATGGCATTCGAAGTCTCCAGGGTTAGCTTGCCGCCGTTCGGCATGGCGTCGCGAGAATTCAGGGCAAGATTCATGATGACTTGCTCGATCTGTCCGGCATCCGCTTTCACCGATCCCAGGTCGTTGGCCGGTACGGTAAACACCTCGATGTCTTCTCCGATCAACCGCCGCAACAGAGAATCGATATTCAGAACAACGTCATTCAGATTAATGACCCGCGGTGAGAGCACCTGCTTGCGGCTAAAGGCGAGAAGTTGCCGGGTGATGCCTGCTGCCCGCTCGGCGGCAGATTTGATCTGCGCTGTGCTATCCGACAGACGGCTGTCCCGGGAGATGCCGTCGGTCACAAGCTGCGTGTAACCGAGAATTACCGTCAAAAGATTGTTGAAGTCGTGGGCGATGCCGCCCGCCAAACGTCCCACAGCCTCCATCTTTTGCGACTGTCGAAGCCGCTCCTCGAGAGCGACGCGCTCGGTGATGTTGCGAATGCCGCTCGATATCAGCATCCCCTGCTCAGTGTGCAGCGGGCTCAGGCTGACCTCGATGGGAAACTCTGTTCCGTCTTTGCGGAGCCCGTGCAACTCCAGTCTGCTGCCCATCTCTCTGACCTCGGGCTTCGCTGCAAAGTTCGCACGGTGTTGCGGATGTCTTCTTCGAAAACGCTCCGGCAGCAGTATTTCGATTTGGCGGCCCAGCAACTCTTCACGCCGGTAACCAAATAACTTCTCGGTCTGCGCGTTGACCAGAACGATCTTGCCCTCGCGATCGGCAACGACCATAGCGTCGGGAGCCGATTCCAGTAGTCCTCGGAATTTTTCTTCTGCGCGCTTTCGCTCCGTGACATCCTGAACCAGTGACGCGACACCGAGAACACGTCCGGCCTCATCGACCAGGGGCGTGTTGTACCACTCGCACCAAATGATTTCTCCGTTCTTGGTGATATTGTCATTGGCACTGCCTTGCGTTTCGCCTTCTTTCGTCGTCAGCAAGTTCTGCCAAACCCGCTTCACCAACGGTCGCACCTCGGGCGGCACGATAAAGTCCGCGTGTTGGCCCACCGCTTCCTCCCGCGTATAACCGAAAATCCTCTCCGCCGATGGATTCCAGGCCGCTACACGAAAATCCATGTCCCATTCCACAACCGCGAGCGGGGTATTCTCAAAGTGCATGCGCAGTTTCTGTTGCGACTGCCGGATCTCCTCTTCCGCCAGTTTCCTGTCTGTGATGTCTCTGGAAATCCCTAAGACCCCCACGATCCGGCCATTCGCATCGCGGTATGGCCCTTTGGTCGTCAGGTAGGTCCGGATCCCTCCGTCCCCGGGACGGGATAGTTCGTAGGTCAAAGTTACGCCCTTCTCGATCACCTGACGATCGCGCTCCATGACCCACTGCCCAGTCTCTTTAGGAAACACTTTCTCGTCCGTGGAGCCCAGTACTTCATCGAGGCTCATGTCGACGAATCGAGCAGCGGCCGGGTTGATCATCACGTACCGCGATTCGAGATCCTTCACGAATACTGCGTCGGGCGTGCTTTCCATGATGCCGCGGAGCAGTGCCAGATTCTTCTGTAATGCCTGCGAACTGGCGAGATACTGGCTTTGCACGACGAACATCCGACCACCCGCCGCCGCGAAAGAAACCAGCGCGAGTACGGTGGCCCACACGAACTGTTCGTGGGCGATGCCCAGCACCATCGGAAACACGATTGCTGGTATCAGCAGCGGAGCGAACTGCGCCAGAAGTTGCAGGCCGCGGGAGAGCGGCTGGCTTTCTTTCCCGTCCTCTTCCTGGCATTGATCCCACGTCCCCGACAGAAGAATGAGCGAGGCGTACATGATCGTCCACGGCAGGTCGGACCATTCTCCCTGCTTGTAATGTCCCGAAGCCTGATAGTAGAGGGTTCCCGTGACCACAAAGGCATAGAGAATTAAATAGGAGCCCAGACGACCGAAGAAGCTCCTCTCCACGCGATTCGCCGCGAGCAGCGATCGGACGATAAAACTCAAAGCGATCAGGCCGAAGAAAAAGATCGCCGCATGCGCCGTTCGGATCTCCATTACCTGGCCCGCAGCCTGCCACCGAGAGGGAACATAAATCTGCGATAACTCTAACGACAGAACGAGCGTGCACACTTGCGCGAAATCGCAGACGCGCAGCCACTGATGCTGGCCGTCGGGATCCCGCGGACTCAGAAACAACGTCATCACCACCGGCACGGCCCAGAAGAAAACAAGCAGATCACTCGGCCACAACGTCCCCAGGGGGGCGTGCAGGTAATCGTAGTACTCGGTGTAGAGAGCTTGACTTGAAGCGGCCAGCAAGGCAGAAAGAGAGGTAAGTTGCCAGACGCGTTTTCCGAAAGGACCTGAAAGGCGTGAGACCCGCCAGCAGACGACCGCTGCTACCAGCGGCCCGATGGTATCAATCCAATCGCCCCATGTCGACGCCGTGTCGCTTCCGTACCGCAACAACAACACAGACACGTGTACGAGAACCAGAATTGACGCAGCCGCAATCGCGGACGTGCGCAGCTTCGACATTCCTCGACATCGCTCCAGCGTGTCATCGAACGGCGGACGAGCACGCGATGGGCCCTATATTTGCTCCCGAGTATACACTGACCGCTCGGCAGCAGAATCAAGTACTTGGAGTCGTCCGGGGCGAGCGTTTTTTTCGTTTATGCAACGGGGCTCAGCCCTTCGTGTAAATGCTTTGTTACTTTGGTTGCAAGCAACCTGCCAACTATTTGCGCGGTTCCACTTGCCAACTCCTCGCATTTTCCCTAGCATCCACATTGAAAGCCGACCTGCCGCGTTGGTGATGGCGGGTAACCGATTTTTGAACCAATGCAGAATGAACGGGAGCTCGACTCGAACTAGGATCCGGTGAGCGACGCTGCGCCATGCGCAGATGCCTAAAGGGTCTCGGCGGGCGCCCAACGTCTACCGACGGGTTCATTCTCGGCCCCGTCACACGGCTCAGTGGGTCGGCTTGCTTTTAATTGGTCTTCGTATTTGCCGCGGGCTCTCCTGCCCGGATCTTTGCCCACGTGAAATCCCGGTCCGCACCCGAATGGCTCTCTGTTTCCTGCTAGACTAATCAGGTAGCAAATCCGCAGTTCCTGCATCTAATTAACCAGTGTTCCCACAACTTTTTCATATCGGAAATTTCTTCCTGCCGACGTACGGATTCCTCGTTTCCCTTGGAGTCCTGCTCGGGCTTTGGATCAGTGTCCGCAACGCAGAGCGCCTCGGCTATAACCCGGACAATGCATGGAACCTGGGCATTCTCGTTGTTCTGTGCGGCATCCTCGGAGCCAAAGTTCTCTACGTCATCAATGAGTGGAGTTATTACTCCACCCACATCGGCGAGATCTTCAGCGTCAATACTTTACAAGCCGGAGGAGTTTTCTCAGGAGGCCTGCTCGCCGCTTTCGTGGCCGCCGCCTGGTACGTCCGCAGGCATCACATGCCCGCTCTTGGCACCGTCGACGCTTTTGCCCCTGGCCTTGCTTTCGGTCACGCTCTCGGGCGCCTGGGATGCTTCGCCGCCGGATGCTGCTACGGTAAGCCTACGCATCACTGGTGGGCCGTAACGTTCCACAATCCTCTGGCCAACTCCATCACCGGAACTCCGCTGGGGATTCCTCTCGAGCCCACCCAGCTTTTCGAATGCGCCGTTGAACTAGCGAATTTCTTCTTCCTGATGTGGCTGTTGAAACATAGGAAATTCGATGGCCAGGTCATGGGCGCTTTCATGTTCATATACGGTATCGCCCGTTTCTTCCTCGAATACTTGCGCGACGATCCCGGCCGTGGCTCCGTCTTCGGAGGCGTTATGACGAGCACGCAGTTGATCGCAATCGGACTCGTCATCGGTGGCGGCCTGATCTGGTGGCTAAGGCCAGGGTCAAAGCCAACCCCCGTGCGCACCGCCAGCGCCACTCGTTAATCGCACCAGATACAGCGGATTCCCTACTCCGCCAACCTGCGTTCTTTAACCCTCATCTGATTTGCGTCCGCCCGAAAGTGATTCCATTTGGAGAACAAACATGTACCGCGCCCTATCGCTCTCTCTATTGGCGTGCGTTGCGTCGCTCACCTTTGCCCAAACCTCGCCTTCGAACGCCGCCGGTTCCACAGCGCCACTGCAGATCGTTTACGTCATCGACGGATCAACGCTCACCACCTACAACGTCAACTCTCAGACTCTTCAGGCCACGGATGTTGGCACAACTACTCTGCCGCAATCGGTGTATCCCGGACTAGTCACATCCCCGAATGGTCACGTCGTTTATTACACGGCATTCCAAAATTTGGACCAACAGGGCGAACAGCTGGACGTATACAGCACCAATAGCTCGGGCGTGCCCAACGGACAGCCTATTCAATCGATCAGTGTGAAGGGGGTTTATTCCCTGCAGGTCGACCCTAATGGAAAGTTTCTCTATGTAGTGCAGCAAGGCGCGGGCAGCAATGGCTTTTATCCCGCCAACATCATCCGCGCGGTAATCGATCCCGCCACGGGGAAGCTGAGTCAGCCCGCAACGGTCGCTAAGTACAAACTTGAGTCGGGCACCGTGTTTTGCTCCCTGTCCATCATGGGTATGAATACGGCCGGAAGCAAACTGTATGACGAGATCTCATGCAGTTACCCCCACGGCGGGGCCGAAGCTACCTACAACGAACGCAGCGTCGATACTCAGACCGGCGCTCTTGGTCCAGACCAGAAGGTCTATTACTGGAACAATAGCAGCGGCGGCGGCGAATTTGTTCAGTTCGTCAAAAATCTCATGTTCGACTTCGTCATACCGAATAGCTACCAACAAGATGTGAATAGCGTGAACGTTTATGCGCTTCAGCCCAATGTCACCACGCCCCTGATTCAATGCACTGCCTCCATGCTTGCGAACTGCGGCAGCGATGCCTTCGGGTTGACTCATCCCTCGGCGCAATACATATTCCTGTTCAACCCAGAACAGACCACCGACATCGATGAGGTAGATCTGAATTCGAAGCAGATCGTGGGGACGTCCAGTACGATTCCCTATCGGGTCGAGCAATTCAACCCCGATGGCTCGATTGCCTATGCGGCGAATGACGTGAACACCGCATTGGATATTCAGATCTATGGTTTCAATGTCTCTAACGCCCAAGTCACCGCCGGAGGATTTATCAGCGTTCCCTCTGGTCTGGACTCCTGGTTCGCGGTCGAAAGGCGCTGAATTCACCAAATCAGCGCGGGACCAACACCTGATATTTCGCAATCGTGTATCCGAGCGCAGCTCCCAAAAAGACGTCCGACGGGAAATGCGCTCGGGTCGTCACACGCGAGAAGCTGACCGCAGTAGCGAAGCCATAAAGCAGAAAAGGCGCCCAGCGATGATTGTGATAGCGGCTGGCCACGATCGTGGCTACCGAGAACGCCCCAACGGCATGTCCTGACGGAAACGAACTGCCTTTGAATGGGGACTTGTTCCCGCTGAAAAATGTGTCGTTGTAAGATCCGCCGGGTGGAACGTCGGAAGGACGCTTTCTGCGAGTGATGGCCTTCATGACGAGATCCACGACCGTCGCATCGCCATAGGCTTCGCCAGCAAGTAGAGCCGTGCCCACCTGATAGTCGTCATGCCGTGCGTAGCCGACGGCAAGCAATGATGCCGGCAAGGCGACAATCTCCGCTGCCGAAATCGATGAGTCAAATACATCGTTGATGTCATCAACACTGCGGGCGTGATTGCCAAAGTAGGGCACTGCGTACGGATCCGCCACGATCAATCCAGCTGTCACTCCGGTGATCGTCACTGCGGGAATCCAGTGCTTTCCCTTTGCCAACTGCGCAGGGAACAGCCATATCCCCTTTTGATCGTGAAGAAAATCCTTTGGAAGGGATCGCCACGATACCGTTCTCTCGGAAGCCGGATCATCGGGACGGACGGGATGCAAAGACACCTCGGAAGGAGCATCCGGAAAGTTAGAGTCGCTGACCTGCGCCCCAGCCTGATCCCAAGCAGCTCCAATTCCAACGACAAGACAGATCAGCAGGAACCGCTTTCCCGTGGCTAACATTGAGGATCTTGGATGCTTGTTTGCAATTTTGGGAAGCATGGGATTTGGCTGTAATCCGAAGTTCGCGCCGGAATACCGAACGCGCGATGGAGATCATCGCGGCTCACCGCGTTCCAAACCTCTGGACGGCTCAGACCACACTGCGGAGCGCGAATCGCTAATGGGCTGGGCGTGACTGCAAGCCTGCACAACTACTCTACTTGACAAGGAACAGGTCGCATAAACCGTTTGTAGTATCCTTCGCAACGAATGACTGGCGCGTTTCCTATTCACATCTCCATCACGTCGGAAGATGCCGGCCAGCGCCTCGACCAATTCCTCGTATCTCGTCTCGAAGTCAGCCGAGCCCGCGTGCAGGAACTGATCCGCGATGAAAAGATTCTGCTGAACGGCGCTCCCGCCAAACCGTCGCTCAAGCTTCGGGGTGACGAACGCATTACCGTCGTAGGCCCTGCCGAGCGTGCTCCGCTGCGCGCCATCGCCGAAGAGATTCCACTCGACATCGTCTACGAAGACGACGACCTCGCCATCGTCAACAAGCCCGCCGGCATGATGGTTCACGCCGGAGCCGGAGCCACTGAAGACGCCCGTAATCACGGCACTCTGGTCAATGCGCTCCTGCATCATTTCGCGAAGCTGTCGGGTGTTGGCGGCGAGATGCGCCCCGGCATCGTCCATCGTCTCGACAAGGAAACTAGCGGATTGATTGTCGTCGCCAAGAATGACGAATCGCATCGCAAACTCGCAGAGCAGTTTGCCCAGCGCGAAGTAAAGAAGAAATACATTGCCCTGGTCCACGGTTGGATGAAGAAAGACTCGGGCACGGTCTCCGCCACCATCAGCCGCGACCGCGTTCGCCGCATCCGTATGACAACCCGCCACTCCGGTGGACGTGAAGCTGTCTCGCACTACCAGGTACTTCGCCGGATCGATTCGCCCTACGGCAAGTTCACTCTGGTTGAAGTCAAAATCGATACCGGTCGTACCCATCAGATCCGCGTGCATCTATCCTCGCTCGGTCACCCCGTCGTCGGTGACACTCTTTACGGGGCCCCCGCGGAAATGCGCCCGCATCGGCTCAAACACGGCTCCGGCGCGACTCTCTCGCTGTCGAGAAATTTTCTGCACGCTGCGCAACTGGAACTCGCGCATCCTCGGTCCGGAGCAATCATTGCCCTGACGAGCCCGTTGCCCGACGAGCTGGTTAATTTTCAGAAAGCGCTCGAAACCCTTGCCAGCAGCCCGCTTCCCCCGAAGGAACCTTGAAGGAGATAACCGCCACTGCGGCGGGCAGCTATAATATCGAGATAGGGGAATAGAGCTTTGCGTACACAATTGATCCCAGGGGCCGCAGTCCTGTTTGCGGCGTTGCTTGCTGTGAGTGCGGCAGCACAATCCGCCCCCGATGCTTCCAACCAGTCCAATGCAAGCCAGCAGCAGGCTCAACCCAGTATCCCTGCAGCACAGCCCGGCGACGCGCAAAAGCCGGAGCAGAAATCGGCAGACACGACCTCACCCAACGCTCAGGACCTGACTACCTTCAAGACGACGACCAACGAGGTCAACGTCGTATTCACCGTGACGGACAAGCACGGCCGGCGGATCACCGATCTCAAGCAAAATGATTTTCAGGTGCTCGACGACAACAAGCCGCCTCAGGAGATTCGCAGCTTTCACGCGGAAACCAATCTCCCGCTGCAGGTCGGACTATTGATTGATGCCAGCAACTCCGTGCGCGACCGCTTTAAATTCGAGCAGGAATCCGCGATCGAATTCCTGAACCAGACGATCCATCTGAACAAGGATGTTGCCTTCGTCGTGGGATTCGATGTCACCCCGGAAGTGACACAGGATTTCACTGATAACACCGAAGCGCTCGCGCATGGGGTGCACGAATTGCGTCCCGGTGGAGGCACCGCGCTCTATGATGCGCTCTATTTCGCCTGCCGCGACAAGCTCATGAAAGCGCCGAAGTCCACACCTGTGCGCCGCGCCATCATTTTGCTGAGTGACGGCGATGATAATCAGAGTCACGTCACGCGTGAAGAAGCCATCGAAATGGCGCAGCGCGCCGAGACGATCGTTTACACCATCAGCACCAACGTAAGCGGCACTAAGGGTGCCGGCGACAGAGTTCTGGAACGCATTGCCGATGCGACCGGTGGACGCGCCTTCTTTCCTTTTCAGATCCGTGACGTCGCCAACGCCTTCGCCGAAATCCAGGACGAACTTCGAAGTCAGTACGCGATGTCTTACAAGCCAGGCGACTTCAAAGCCGACGGTCACTACCGCACGATCGAGATCGTTGCCAATGACCGTAAGAATCTCAAGGTGCGCTCCCGCCGCGGGTACTATGCTCCGACCGTTAATCCTGGCCCCTCCGCATCGGCCGGTTCCGTCCCCAATGTAAGCCGCTAGCCGCCTATGCCTAGATACTCCGGCACTCCTTTACCGAAGAAAACTAACGAGGAAACACCATGGTTCGTGTCGGACTGATTGGATTTGGGTTGGCAGGCCAGGCATTTCATGCACCCATGATTCGTGGCGTCGAGGGCATGGAACTCGCTTGCGTCCTCGAGCGCCACACCAACAACGCTAAGGCACGTTATCCCGAGGTCCGCATCGCGCGCACGCTCGACGAAATGCTCTCCGACGAATCGATCAATGTCGTCGTGGTGGCGACTCCCAACGATACGCACTTTTCCTACAGCAAAGCTGCGCTCGAAGCTGGACGCCACGTTGTGGTCGACAAGCCTCTCACTCCCACCATGAAGGAGGCCGAGCAACTCGTTCGCCTGGCCGGCGAACGCAAGCGCCTGATTTCCGTCTATCAAGACCGCCGTTGGGACGGCGCCTTTATCACGGTGAAGAAGTTGATTCAATCAGGCGCAGTCGGAAAGGTCGCTGAGTACGAAGCTCGTTTCGATCGTTTCCGCCTTGATGCCAAGCCCGGCGCCTGGCGCGAAGTGGCCGACTTTCCCGCCGCCGGCGTTTTGTGGGATCTCGGCCCTCACCTCATCGACGGCGCGCTCGTCCTCTTCGGCGAGCCCGAGAGCATATATGCCGCGGCCCTCAGCCAGCGGGAAACGGCGAGGGTCGACGATGCCTTCGACGTCATTATGCAGTACCCGCACCTCCGCGCAACGCTTCGCGCCCGCATCATCGCCTACGCGCCCAGCCATCACCTGTTGGTTCACGGCACCGAAGGATCGTTCGTGAAATACGGCATGGATCCTCAGGAAGAGATTCTTCGCAGCCCGAAATATCCTGACGGCCTCGACTGGGGCAAAGACTGGGGACTTGAAACCGAAAAACATTGGGGCACACTCACTCGCGTCAAAGAGAACCCGCGCAAGATCCAGACCGAGCGCGGCGACTATCGCGGTTTCTACGTAAACTTCCGCGA
Organism: Terriglobia bacterium; assembly: GCA_963711365.1. Lineage (GTDB taxonomy): Bacteria > Acidobacteriota > Terriglobia > Terriglobales > Acidobacteriaceae > Sulfotelmatobacter. The sequence goes on from CAVQDY010000009.1 coordinate 453,027, forward strand.
TGCCGTTGAAAAAGGCGTGCCGATCGAGGTGCCACCCGAGCAGTTCCTTCGTACCCAACGCGCCCTTCTACTCGCCCACAAGAGCAGCCGTGAAAACCGGGTGGTCCTCTGGGACGAGGCGCCAGAATAAGAGGCGCCGGTATAATTCTTGTCGCCGGCTTCGAGACATACAGCGAGCACCTGCTCCGCAGGAACATCGGATCGTGCTTGTTGACAAGTAGGCTGAGGCCCGTCGTGCCCAAGAGCTTTGAAAAGGAGACCGCGATCAATAATTCCTTGCCAGATACTCGCGCAAGCGGTCGAGTCGAAAACTGGCATCGCCGATTTCGATCTTCAGCAGGAGCTGTGCTGACCTCAACTGATTGCGGAAGTCGAGAGCCGCAGATGTATCCGGATTCGTGACGAGCTGTAGGTTCTTTTCAATCTCTTCAATCTCTGCCTGCAACGATTTCAGCCGCAATTCCTGGGCCGCCACGTTCTCGAGCAGTTGCTCATGCAGCACCTCCACGCCGCGCACAATGTCGCCTTCCTGCTCTTTCTTCCATTCTCGGTAGGCGTCTACGGTTCGATCCAGATGCTTGTTGATGGCATTGCTGGCGAGGTTGTAGCTGAGAGACACGGCTCCGTATGGCTGCGCACCATAAGCGATGGGATTCACCTGCTGATGCACGCCCACCGAAAGCGCGACATCCCAATTGTTCTGGCGATTCAGCTTGTTTAGAGCCTTCTGTTCGTTTGTCTCAAGGCTCTCTTTGTCGGTAACCAGATCTTTCAGGGCTTTGTCGCTGAGAGGCGGAATATAAAGAGCCGCGATCTTCGACTGCGTGTCACTGCGGTCGGCATTTATCTTGATCTTCGTCGTTTGCAGCGTAAACAGCATCAGGCGCGTCGCATTTTGCGCCTCCACCATCTTGGCCGTTTGGTCGAGCAGGTCGTTGAGGGTTTTCGAAGTCTCGTCGATCAGAACCAACCGGTGGGTCAGCGCCTCCTTCTCCAGATTCGGTAAGGCATACTGCACGTTCTGCTGTGCCGATGTTGTCGCCTTGTAGAGTTCGCAGGTCTTGCGGGCCAGGTCAACGGTGAGACCGCCTTTCCTGAAATTTGAAAGTCCGAGCGACGCGCCGCCCACAATCTGCACCGGCAGACCCGTCTCGGGCTGCGTCAGGCCGCCAAAGGCGGCGGGAGTACGCAACAGATCCCGCTGAGCCTCGGCCTGCTGCGTCACGTACGAGCAGTAAGCTAGTTGATCACTTGTGTCCCCGGCGAGTGCGAACATGCCGGCAAGCAAAACAAACGTCATCACCCACTTCCAGCGATTGGGAAACATTCGGTTCTCCTTGGGAGGATGTCAGAGGCATCGACTAGAACAAAACAGGTTTGCGTCCTAAGAATACGGTCTTGGACCTTGCCGATTCGGAATGATCGAGATTCAGTTGGATCAGGAAACCACGAATCTGGGTCTTGAAAATCGGATGGATCGCCTGCTCCTCGCCGGGAAAGATTTGCCTCACCGATCCAACCTTGCGGCAAACAACCATGTTCAGATAACAGTCGTAAATGGCATTGCCGGCCGTCGCGTAGGCCTGGTTGTCATAAGGGACGAAGGCGAAGTAGAGCGTCTGTCCTCCAGACGCATTCAGGTAATACGGACTTTGCTTCGCCGTAGCGATTGCCTGATGCAGACGATCGATCTGCCGGTTTTCTTCCTGCAACTGCTTCTCCGCGACATTAATGGCTACATCGAGCTGTGCGACTTCCGACCTGAGCTCAGCCTGCTTCACCAGCACGTCGAGCGAGCCCGTTCCCACTGTCGTTTTATCAAGCACGCTGTCGGTCAGCAGGACCTCAGCGATTTTGCTATCGGTGTAAGCGTCCCTTGTCTGGTTTACTGCCGCCAGTTGGGTTGCGGCATCGCCTTGCGTGATCAATCCCGAGGCGAGATCCTTGTGAATGTTCGACTCCACTTGGTTCAGCGCCTCCAGGACTTTCTGCGTCTTTGCGTTGTCCGCCAGTTTTTGTCTGTCGAGGGTCGCCAATGCGGGACCGGCGACGAGATTGTGATTCTGTTCGCGAGTAACGGCGGCTTGCAGCTTCGGTTCGAGCGCCTGCAACGCGGCGCGGTGTGCTTTCATTTCGGCCACACCATCGCTTAGCTTCCTGGTGTCGACTTTCAGGTCTTCAATCGTCTGCTGGCTGGTGACCAGTTTTTCACGGAAGTCGAGGCTCTTTTCGTCCGTGGCCGACAGAATGACCGGGGCGGCCCACGAACTATTCACGGCATAAAAGCCCATCACCCATGCGTACGCGAGAATGCCGATCAACACGAGATACAGCACCGATATCGCAAAGACTCGATACAGCGTGAGGACGAGCTTGTAGTGCAGTGCGTGCAGCTTCTGTCCGGCAGGCTGTTTAGTCACTTGCGGAGGCGAGATGGTCTTTCTTTCCAGCTTTGCCGTTTCAACGGGTGGCGTTGCCAAGAGGCACCTCTTGTTCTGGTACGGCTGCCGCTTCTATGGTTCTCGTACCCCAGTCTGCCGAATCCATCGTGCAGAGAGCCAGCGGCGTAAGAAACAGGCTGCTCACAAACGACCACGCAACATAGGCCGCAAAGGCTAACGGATGTTTCACCGCTTCTTTGGCACTGTAGCGCTTGATCACCCAACTAAGAACTGCTCCAATGCCGAGCGCTGTAATCAGCGGCACGGGTCCGGTCCACGATAGAGGATTCTGCGTGAGCATGCTTACAACGACCAGCAAACCTACCAACGCTCCCACCGGAGTCAGCACCAGCGTGAAGACTGTATTCGGATGTAACTTCCAGACGTGTTGCGGAAGAGTTTTCATGGTGAAGAAGAAGTCGCGCACGATGCTCCGGCGCCAGCGGAGTTGCTGCTTGAAGAGGACAGATAGCGTGTTCGGCACCGTGGTCCAACAGAGTGCATCATTGTTGATGTAAGTTCCGTAACCTCGCAGCAGGGTTTGATGAGTCAGGAAGCGGTCTTCCCCCTGGTTCACCGGAATCCCGAACCAGTTTCGCGCGCGAATCGCCGGCTCAATCTCGAGCAGCAGTTCACGGCGGATAGCAAACAGGCATCCACTGATGCAGCAGATGCTGCGCGTCCAATTCTCCGGAATCTTGTAAAGCTGGAACGCCGAATAGTAGATCAGGGTCTGAATGGCAGTGATGATGCTTTCGTTCGGGTTCCTTACTCCAACCCGGCCTCCCACGGAACCCATGCGGGACTCAGCAAAGCAGGCAGTCAGCTCGCGAATTGCGTCGGGATGGAAGATGCAATCGGAATCGATGGAAATAATGATTTCCGCTGTAGAGAGCTGCAGCGCGTTGCAGACCGACCGCGCTTTGCCACTATTGGCGGCGTTTCGGCCGGTCCTGATGCGTATATTGGTAAAGTCGCGTTGCGCTTTGAGCATCCACTCGTAACTATCGTCAGCCGAACAATCGTCTTGCGCGATCACTTCAAACTTCTCGTTGGGATAATTGCTCTTGCTGATGCTTTCAATGGTCTCGTAGACCGTCTTGCCTTCGTTGTAGCAAGGCATCAGCACGCTGACCATCGGTTCGTAGGTATAGTCTTTGCGGGCTTTGGCGCTTGGAAAGGAGAAGCGCATGATGATGCCCATCAAGTACTTCACCACCGAGATCAGCAGGCAGAGAATCAGGATGAGCCAGAGAAGAATCGGTGCCATCAGCGCCGCTCCTTCCCGTGTGCATGGCTCGTGCTCGAGACACGCGCGTGTCTGGCAGAACGGGCATGCATTGCGGAAACCTTGCCGAGGATAATCACTTCTGGGACTCGTTCCCCGGACACCGCACGATACCATATCCAGAGCAACGCAGAAATTACTGGACAGGAGACAAGCTTTCCCGTCTTCCCGCACGTTCTGATCGCTCCGGTTTGGACGCTATGCTCCGGCCTTGAGCTCGGTCAGCACTTGCTTGGCAATTTCCTTGAGCGTCTCGAAAACTCCGACCCCCTGAAAAGCTACAGCCTCAACAATGGGCTCGTTCTTCTTGCGAAGTTCGGTCGAAAGCAGATCAACCGGCAGAATGTTTGGCAGGTCGCGCTTGTTCAACTGCAGCACGTACGGAATTTTGTTGAAATCGTATCCGTGTTCTTTCAGGTTTGCCATCAGATTGTCGAGCGCCTCGACGTTCGCGTCCATGCGCTGCTCTTGCGAATCAGCCACGAACACAATGCCGTCCACGCCTCGCAGAATCAGCTTGCGGCTGGCGTCATAAAAAACCTGTCCTGGAACCGTATAGAGATGGATTCGCGTTTTAAATCCGCGCACGGAGCCCAGATCAAGCGGCAGGAAATCGAAGAACAACGTACGCTCAGTTTCCGTGGCCAGCGAGATCATCTTGCCCTTCTGCTGATCCGCGGTCTTCTGGTAAATCACCTGCAGATTCGTTGTCTTGCCGCCCAGCCCGGCGCCATAGTACACGATCTTGCAGTTAATCTCCCGGGCTGCGAAGTTGATGAAACTCAAAGGCTTTCCTCAAATGCGGACACACCCTCCAGGGGCTGCCGCTCCGCACATCTGTCCTTTTGGAGGCTCGGGCTCTTTATATCATACGGGGGGTACCCGCCGCAGGTTACTCAGGTGACCCCGGCCTTGAAGCCCTGCATTTTGTTGATAGTGGGGCCGGGAGAAAGCGGATGTCAGCCTGTTTCTTGACCTCCGGAGTGGGTGCGGACGGCGCACTAAATCGATTCGTTACGGCACGAATGTCACTGAACACAAGAATGTGACGTAATCGCTCTAATGGGAGCCTGGGATCCTGTAATACCCGTCCTTCGCCGACACTTTCAGTCCCCTTCTGTGCACGATCACTTCAATGCTGCGGTAGGCTGAACTATCGGTCGTCGGCTTGGGGTTATATCCCAGTGTGTACTGGTTCCTGGCCTCGGAAGTAATGGACGCGTATGCATCTTCAATGGAGTTCCGCGTGAGTTCGCTATAGACCTGGCCGCCACACGTCGCATAAACATACTTTGGCAGGATGTTGCTGTATCCCTGGCCTTTCAGCCGAAATCTTTCGATCTGCTTGTAAACCGGCAGAGCCCCGCTGTCAACGACCACCGCCTGCACCTGGATATCGCGCGTTTCAAGCACCTTGAGAACTTGGGAATAGCTGGCGCGGCTGCCCAACTCCCGGCCATCGCTGATCACAAAAATCACTTTGCGGAGCTCGCGCGGCCGCTTACTCAAGTCAAGCGCAGCTCTGAGGATCGCATCATTCAACACGTGCGATTCTCTGGGCGGCGTGATGACAGGCGGAGGTCCTGAACTGCCTACCGGCATTCCATTCACCATCGGCGGTTCCGGGCCCAACGGTCCGCCCAGCACCGGAGGTCCATTGTTGCGCCCGCGAACCAGCTTCATCTCGTCCAGAACAGCCGTCAGCTTCTCCGTTCTTGCTGTGAAATCCGATGCCTGGCTGACCGTGCTGCTGTATGTGTACAGCGCCATTTCGTCATATGGGCTGAACGCCCCCACAAGCGAAGCGTAGGTTTGGTTCACCTTCTGGAACGCCACATCGGCCATGCCGGTATCGAGTACGATCGCCACCGACAAGGGAAACGGATCGCTGGTGAAATAGGTCAACTCTTGTGGCTTGCCGTTCTCATTGACCGTGAAATCTCGTGGAGTCAGGCCGTACACTCGCCTTCCCTGGCTGTCTTTCACCAGCACTGGCAACTGCACAAAATTCGTCTGCACCCGCAATTTATACAGAGGCTCGGTAGGACTGACCTGATTCTTCGGCCCTGTCCCTGTCTCCAAGTCACCCGCAGGAACACTTCCCGGAGGAACCGTCTGCACCGGAGGCATGGGCGGCGGAGGCTGTTTCTGCTGCCCGGATTCAGTGGAACTCGAACCGTCTGGACTGGAATTGTTTGAAGGAGCGTTCTGCGGTTCGGAGCCCTGAGCCTTGGGAGGCGCAGCTTCCGGTTCGGGCGCCGGCTTCGGCTGCGGCGGTTGCACCGCGGAAGGCGCATCGGGAATTTCTTGCGACTGTGCATTTGCGGGCGGCGAGCTCTGGCTCTGACCCGATTGCGCCAGCCCCGCCGAAGCTGTTATCAGCAAAAAACTCAGCCCTGCCAAAGACGCCATCCGCATAACTTCGGAAGAATGCAGCCGACAAACCGGCTTGACCATGCCGAAAGGGTACCAGCCTTGGGAGCATAGGCGGCGCCGCAGTATCCCAAGGGATGAAAGAATCGACTCTCGAAAGCTATTCAAAAGCTTGTGCAATCCCTGGGTCCGCTCTGCCCTCATCGCTGCCCCCGCCCGAAAAAAAACATCTGCACCCCTTGGGATGCCAATCCAATGTCATTTGGTGCATCTAAAGGTGCAGGATTAGACTAACAAATAACTTCTACTGAGAGTCCCGGATGCTCAAAAGCCTTAGTTTTCCTCGCCTTCTGTGTGCCTTGGGCATAGCGGCCCTAACTTTGGGCCCGGTCGCGACCGCCCAGCAATCTTCGCAGCCTGCTCCGCCCCAGCAGTCACAAGACAATCAGCAGCCGGGCGAAACTGTCAAAGTCAACGTTAACGTCGTGCAGCTCTTCTTCAATGTAAAAGATAAGCATGGCGCCTTGATTCCCAACCTGACCAAAACGGACTTCGATATCGCTGAAGATGGAAAGCCTCAAACCATCAAATATTTTACTGCCGAGTCGAACCTTCCGCTGACACTCGGCATGTTGATCGATTCCAGCGGCAGCCAGCGCAACGTCCTCGACATGGAGAAGGAGGTCGGCGGCGCCTTTCTCAAACAGATTCTCACCGACAAAGATGAAGCCTACGTCATCAGCTTCGATATCTCGGTCGACTTGCTACAGGACTTCACCCGTGACACTCACCGCCTGCAGGCCGCTCTGAACAAGGCCAAAATCAATGTCGATTACACCAGTAATGGTATCCCTGGAATGGGTGGGGGACCCGTCCCGCAGCACAACTCGCCCGGTACGCTTCTGTATGACGCCGTCTATCTCTCCGCGCATGACATGCTATCGAAAGAAACCGGGCGCAAGGCGATGATCCTGCTGACCGACGGCGAGGATGAAGGCAGTCGCCTCAGGATTCAGGATGCCATCGAATCTGCGCAGAAAGCCGACGCCATCGTCTACGTTCTGCTTTGCGCCGACCGTGGTTTTTACGGTGGGTTCGGCGTTGGCTACTCGGGTGAATCAGAGATGCGCAAACTGACCGAGCAAACCGGTGGCCGCGTCATTAACGTCGGCAATAAATTCGACAAGCTGCGCGAAGCTTTCGACCAGATTGCAAACGAATTGCGCAGCCAGTACAACATTGGCTACACCCCGACCAACCCCAACCAGGACGGCACTTACCGCAAGATTGAAATCAAGAACAAGCAGAACTACAAGATTCAGTCGCGCGCCGGCTACTACGCCACGCGCAAGGGCGAGGAGGAGTAGCTCTTCAGCGCTGCTACTTCAGTATTCTCGACTCCGCGACCTGGCCCATTTTTTCCATAGGAGTGCAGCGGTTCGGAACTTCGAACAGAACTTTTGCAGCCCCGGTCTGCTACACTCCATCCCACCGGAGGCCGTATGCCACGCTTCTCCCGCCGTTCATTTCTCCACCTCTCCGCCGCTGCTTCGGCAGCAGCCGCGTTCCACGTCACGACGGAACCCATGCTTGCAGCCGCTACTCGTCGTCGCCCTCATTCCCCTGATGCCGTGATGATCGACTCCAACGAGAATCCTCTGGGTCCATCACAACCCGCGCGTGATGCCATGGCAGCAATTCTCTCGAAGGGCGGACGCTACGCCGGCGAGCTCACCGACGAACTTGTCCAGACTTTCGCGCAGATGGAAGGCCTTAATCCCGACTATGTTCAAGCGACGGTCGGATCGACGCCCGCACTCGCTCTGAGCGTTCTCGCCTTTGCTTCGCCGCAAAAACCTTACGTCACCGGCGATCCGGGATTCGAACTCGGCATGATGACGGCCAATAACAACGGAACCCGCATTGTGAAAGTCCCGCTGACCAAAACTTATGCCCACGACGTGAAAGCTATGATCGCGGCCGCTCCCGACGCCGGGCTCTTCTACATCTGCAATCCCAACAATCCCACCGGCACGCTGACCCCACGTTCCGACATTGACTATCTGGTCGAGAACAAGCCCAAAGATTCCATCGTTCTGGTCGACGAAGCCTACATCCATCTCACGGAAGCGCCGAATTGCCTCGACCTCGTGAAAGCAGGAAAGGATGTGATCGTTCTGCGCACCTTCTCCAAGGTCTATGGCATGGCGGGAATCCGTTGTGGATTCATCGTCGCCCGCCCCGATCTCTCCGAAAAAGTTCTGCAACGCGGCGGCTACAACTTCATGCCCGTGACTGCAGTGGTCGCCGCGACCGCAAGCCTCAAAGATCCCAGCCTTGTCCCCGAACGCCGACGCATCAATGCCAGCGTCCGTCAGCAAACGTTCGATTGGCTCGCGCGCAATGGTTACTCTTTCATCCCGTCGGAATCGAACTGCTTCATGGTCGATACCAAACGCCCAGGCCAGCAAGTCCGCGATGCCATGGCAAAAGAGAATGTGATGATCGGGCGCACCTGGCCCATCATGCCCACGTACGTGCGCATCACTGTCGGGACACAATCAGAAATGGAACGCTTCCAAGCGGCCTTCCAAAAAGTCATGAAAGGATAGTTTGGCGCGGGCGCTCCGCCCGCGGCCTTTGACGTTGAACTGCGTCTCATCGCCCACGCCAATTACGAATGTAAGTCCACATCTTTTAGTTCTGCTGCAACGGCAGCCAGCCTTGTCTTGTACATGGTATTCCGCTAGCTCTCCCGCGAACGCTCCATCCGCGGATCCGTCCATGCACCATGGTGCTAACCTTAGCACCACACCAAGCCACGAACCCGCTGCATGCCTCTAGTACAATCAAACGCGTGAGCGACGCCGTCCGCATCGGGATTCTTGGCGACTTTAACCCCGAACTCCGCTCGCATCTTGCCATTAATGATGCCCTGCAGCATGCCGCCCGCAAGCTCAAGATAGAAGTAAAAGGCGAGTGGCTGCCGACGCCATCTCTCACCGGCGCTGATGTCGAAAAGAAGCTTGAATCCTTCGACGGACTTTGGGCCTCGCCGGGCAGTCCTTTTAAAAGCTTCGACGGAATGCTCAAGGGCATCGAATTTGCCCGGCGCCGCGATTGGCCGTTTCTCGGCACCTGCGCCGGATTCCAATATGCCTTCATCGAATTCGCCCGCAACGTGCTGCACATCGCCGACGCCGATTCCGCCGAAAACAACTCCGGTTCGAAAAACATCCTCGTCTATCCCGTCGCCTGTGCCGTGCCTGACCGCAAAGGCAACGCGCCCAAGCTCTCCGGCGCGGTTGCCGAGATTCGCCTTCGTCCCGGCTCCTACCTGCAGACCTATTACGGCAAGGACAAAGAAACGGTCACGGAAGAGTTCTTCTGTAATTTCGAGATCAATCCCGAGTTCGAATGGACCACCATGGAGGCCGGATTCCCAGTCGTGGCCCGTGGTGCGCAAGGCGAAATCCGCGCCATCGAATCTCCCACGCACCGCTTTTATCTCGCGACCCTGTTCCAGCCGCAACTGTCCTCGACCGAAAAGCATCCGCATCCGCTCGTTCTCGCCTTCGTGCAGGCCGCAGCCGACTGGGGCAAAAAGAAGCTCGACGACAGTGTTCTGGAGTAGGCTTCGATCTTTGACTTCGGACCTCCGACCTTGGACCTCCGACCTTAACATTGGCCTTCTTTACGACTGCCGACTTACGGGGGAAGTGATGTGCGAAAGCTCCAAGGCTGAATGCTCAGGTCTAAGGGCCAAGGTCTGAAGCCTGACGCCCGAGGCCGATAACTGCAAGCCGGCTTTGCGTTACGAAAGTCCGGATTACCTCCGCATTACCGACCACTCCCTAACCGCATCTACATCTCGCGGACTGCGCTAGCTAGACTCCTGTCCACGGTCGCCCTCCCCCAAGCGCGGCCGGCAGGAGCCACGCTCGTCTATGCACTTGCAGCATATGCAAATGATCGACTCGCTCCGCATTCCGTTCTCCACACTCGATCAGCTACATTCCGGTCCTCGCGACCATCGTGACCACGTTCTTCAGCATCATCCTGGCGCGGGCCACGCTGCGCTACGTTGAAGCCACCGATCGGGGCCTGGAGTTGGCCCGCGAAGAGTTCGAGCGCGAATGGAATCCTGATCTTCACATCAAGATGGAGCGCGTCTCCAACACCGAGGCCAACATCGTCGTCACGAATCTGGGAAAGACGTCGGTGCTGCTGCAGCTTTTGCAACTGCGCAAGCTCACGCACGCAACGCCATTTGAGCGCTGCCGATTGAACGATCCGCTGGTCGGAGGCCTTACCTGGACGCAGGAAATGGGCAAGCGTCTCATCGCGTGCACGGGATATGAGTTTGAAGGGCCGATCGCGGCGGCTATGACGTTCTATGCTGCGGGACGCATGTATCGCACCGACTGGTTTCGCTCGCAGATCGTGGTCCGCGAAGGACGCATCGTCAGCCTCGAACCCAGCAATATGCCAACGCGCCGCGTGCGTCAGGTGGAGCGCAAAGGTCAGTCAGAGCGGCGGCGCGAATTCGTGCAAGACGTCGCGGCGGGAGCCGTCCCGGAAAAAGAGGGTCGCAAGGAAGAGGAAAAATCGTTTGGCGCGGGCGCGTAATGTTGTAGAGGGATGAGCGACTCGCGCCCTCCGGCGACCGCAACTCGGCTGATTTCCATTTTGGGAGGGTATTTACTATTTGCTAAACGGGTGGTACCCCCTCCCCCCTCCGGTCTATTGGAATCATGGGTGTAGGGGGGCAATAAACTAGTTGACACACATGTGCGCTTGCTGTAGTATTTTCTTCATGGCAAGCCTTCACGAACCGCGCACCCTTCAAGAAGCGATCACCTACTTTTCCGATCCTGACCGCGCCTTTGAGTTTGCCAAGAGCATTCGTTGGCCGGATGGGAATGTTACGTGTCCGCGCTGTGGAGCGGCAAAGAACTCGTTCATCAAGACGCGAAAGCTGTGGTTTTGCTACGGCTGCAAAAAGCAATTCACGATCAAAGTCAAGACCATCATGGAGGATTCGCCCATCCGTCTTGATAAGTGGATGACTGCGTTTTGGCTGCTGGCGAATGCCAAAAATGGAATCAGTTCCCATGAACTGGGACGCGCTATTGGAGTGACGCAAACGACCGGATGGTTTATGCTTCAGCGGATTCGCGAAGCGATGAAGGGCCGGAAGTTTGGGAGCACTACCAAGATCGGCGGATCGGGAAACGAAGTAGAGACAGACGAAACCTTCGTTGGTGGCAAGATTCAGAACATGCACAAGGACCGCAAGCTGCGCTACAACCAACTCGGAGGAGTCTATGGCGGAAAGACCATCGTGCATGGTGCTCTTGACCGTACTCTTCGCAAGGTTCGCGCTACGGTTGTCCCGAACGTTCGGCGCGAAACTCTCCAGAATGCGATTCTGAAGAACATCAAGTTTGGCTCTACGGTCTATACGGATGACGCTGTGGCTTACATGGATGGGCTGCAAAATAACTTTGTGCATGAGATCGTCAACAAGACTGAATCGTACGTTCGCGGGCGCGTCCATGTTAACGGCATGGAAAACTTCTGGTCGCTCCTTAAGCGCGGACTGAAGGGAACCTATGTTTGTGTTGAGCCTTTTCATCTTGCACGCTACGTTGATGAACAAGTTTTCCGCTACAACAACCGCAGGCATGAGGACCGTACCAAGATCACAGATGCAGAACGGTTCAAGACCGTAATGTCCGACGTGCTGGGCAAGCGCCTCACCTACTCCGATCTCACGGGCAAGAGTGACTCGCCACATCACGAGACGACAGGGACGGGGACGGAAGAACAAGTCCCGTTCTAGTCCTTGTCGGATTTCTGCTCGTTCTCTTGGGAAGCGGCCTTCTTAGGTCGCTTCTTTTTCTTTTTATCCGGAGCCTGTAGAATCGCGGTCGCAAGATTCTTGAAATTCTCCAGTGCTTCCGGCCCTTCCGTGTATTCAGGTTGCTTCATATATGGATTATGTTACGCGCCAGTTCATCGTCCTTGCCAAGAAGCTGCGAGATGAGTTTCATAAACTCCATGAAACGCTACATCGCGATCTGTCTCACCTCTCGAATGGTCTCAAGGATCTGAAAGATGCCGTAGATAGAGAGGAGGAATCCAATACCGAACGCGGAGAGGTTCAGCCATCCGTATCCGTAACCGACCCTCGCACCGAGATACCCGTAAGCATAAAGACATATGCCCAACACAGCACAAAAGAAAGGGTATGGGGATACATCAAAGGCGCATTGGAGATAGCTGTTGGTACCGCAGTCATTGGCTATACCGCCCTGACATGGAATGTCTGGCAAGAGCAGATCGATGCTACAAACTTTGCAGCCCGTCAGACTGAAATATCCCGAAAGGGCATGAATGAAGCTCTCAAGAATTTCAGGTCGGATGAACGAGCTAGAGTAGGAGTTCCCCGCCTTAATATCGGCCCTTCTGCGTTGAAGAAAATTGTCCCAAATGTTGAAATTTCGGGAAACGGAGAAGTGGAAAATTTCGGTAAAAGCCCCGCCGTGATAGATGGAATTGGGGTCAAACTTGAGGTACGTTCGACTCCTGTTCCAGATGATTTTAAATATCCCATGCGAAAACCAGGGACTTTTCTGCTCTATCCGGGCGAATTGGGGGTTAGAACTAACGACGACACTTACAAGATCCCAATTGGCGACTTTGCCGAAGTAGAGCATGTTGGCAGAAAACGGCTCTATTTGCACGGCAGTGTTCACTACCATGACGGCTTTGGCCGATATACAACCATGTGGTGCTTTTATTGGGGCGGGGGCCAAGTGAATCTGTTTAGCCCCTGCTTGGAGCACAATTCCGCCGACTAACCCTGTCACGGCGATCAAAAGACACACCGCTACCCTGTCACGGAGTCTCATTGTGACTCCTCCGCACATGTGCGTCAACTGTGTTATTGCCTGTAGGGGAAAAACCCGAAAAAATCTATTGACCTTAATAACTTAGGGGCAAAATCTTGAGCCCGTAGGAGTTACGTCGCCTTTGGCAGCCAAAGATTCCAAAGACACAGGCTTAACGTTAGCTGCCGAATACATCGAAGTCAATGGTTTGTGCGGAAAATGTTTTAGCTCCATAATTCTGTCACCCCCTAACAGCAACGTGAAAATGTCACCCCATGAGAGGAAGGACATTCGCGTTGAGTCAGAAGGAACTGCAACGAGTGAGCGTAATTTCCAGTTGCGCTAAGGGAGACATGGCGTGCGCCAGAGCCGCCGAACTGCTCTCGCTCAGCATTCGTCACGTGCGGCGTCTCAAGAAGCGTATGCGGGAGCAAGGGGAGGCGGCTCTGGCGCACGCCAACCGCGGACGGCCCAGTCCGCGCCGTCTTCCCAGCCGCGTCCGCAGAGACATCCTGCAACTGGCACGCACCACTTACGTCGGCTTCAACGATCACCACCTCTGCGAAAAACTTTGCGAGGTCGAGGGCTTTTCCCTGAGTCGCGAAACCCTGCGCCGTCTGTTGCGCCAGTCCGGTCTGGGATCTCCCCGCCAACGCCGCGCTCCCGCGCATCGCCAGCGTCGGCTGCGCTCCGCCCGCGAAGGCGAACTGGTACAACTGGACGGCTCGCCGCACGACTGGCTGGAAGGCCGCGGCCCGCGCCTTACCGCTCTCGGCCTGCAAGACGACGCCACCGGAAAGATCCTGGCCGCTCAGTTCTTTCCTTCCGAATCCGCACATGGCTATCTCACTCTGCTGGGCCAACTGCTCCGCCGCCACGGCACACCGCTGGCTTTCTATGGCGATCACAGCGGCATCTTCGTGCGCAACGACGACTTCTGGTCGCTCCAAGAACAGCTCGCCGGAAAACGTCAGCCCACCCAGTTCGGCCGCGCCCTCGATCAACTCGGCATCACCTTCATCGCTGCCCGCAGTCCGCAAGCCAAAGGCCGCGTCGAACGTCTCTGGGGGGTGCTCCAGGATCGCTTATGCAGCGAGCTGCGCCTCGCTCAGGCTGCCGATCTGGACTCCGCCAACGTCGTGCTTCGTCTCTTCCTCGCCGACTACAACCGCCGCTTCGCCCGCCGGCCTCGCGATATGCAAACCGCCTGGCGGCCGGCACCGGAAAATCTCGACCGCATCTGTTGCTTCGTCCATGAGCGTGTCGTCAGCAACGACAACATCGTCCAATGGGAGGGACAGCGCTTCCAGATCCCCCAACAAGGACAACGCTTCAGCTTTGCCGGAGCCAAAATTCACGTCTATCAAGCGCTCGACGGGCGCGTCTCGCTTTACTACCGCGACACCCGCCTGCTCCACACCCTGGCTTCGCCAGGGTGACATTTTCATGTTGCCGTTAGGGTGACAAATTCACGTTGCTACAACAGGGACTGCCCCCCTCCGCCATGCCTTTCCGGAATTGCACCCTATGCGATACTGATCTCATGCAGTCCCCGCTTCAATCTCCCACAGCCGCTACTGATCCCAAATCTGTGAAGGTGCATCTCACCTCGGGGGCCGGCATGGATATCGAGTGGGTCGACGGCCACAACTCGCACTACAACTTTGTCTTTCTGCGCGACGCGTGTCCGTGCGCCATGTGCGAAGAGGAGCGCGGCAAGTCCGGACGCCGTCCCGGCGACCCAGCTACCGCCGCCCCGGGCGCCTTGCTGATATTCAAGCCCACCGCCAAGCCGGTTTCGGCCGAAGGCGTCGGGAAATATGCCATCAAGTTCTCGTGGAATGATAACCATGATCTGGGCATTTACTCGTGGAAGTTCCTGCGCGAAGTGTGTCCGTGTGAGGAATGCAAGAAATCCAGGGCCTGAGTCCGTTTGCCCTTGAGATGCGCCTGACTCAATAGGTCGAGGAGCCTCAGAGAGTCGAGAGCATAGAGCAGAGAGCAGAGAGCTAAGAAGTGCATGAGACGCTATTGCAATAGACTGCTGATAGCTCCGTGGAAGAGCGGCCCTTCAAGGGCCGCGTTTGGCGTGTGAAGCACGCAGGCCTTTAGGCCCCGTGTACGGTCTTAGCGGTGTCAAAAGACTTAACGGTTCGATGACTTCGTCGACTCCCAACCCGGCCATCCTGTCCGTCATCGCCGAGTTGTTGCCCGATCTGCACGCCAGAGCCGAGTGTGACCAGATCGGCCTCACTCGGGAAACTTTCGCTGTAATTCTCACCGAAGTCGGCACCAAGCACGCCGGGAGCGCCTCCCACGCCGAACTTCGCACTTTCTTCCTAAGTCTTCGCATCGACGAACTCGCTCTGGCTCGTGCCTGCGCCGCCGGCAACAATGCCGCGTGGGAGATTTTTCTCACCCGCTTTCGCGAAAAACTATATCTCTCCGCGCTCCGCATTGCCCGCGAAGACTCCGCTGCCCACGAGCTCGCCGATACCCTCTACGCTGATCTCTATGGCACTACCACCCGTGAGGGGTGCCGGATCTCGAAGCTAGCGTCCTACACAGGCCGGGGATCTCTCGAAGGCTGGTTGCGTACTGTCCTTGCGCAGGAATATGTCAATCGCTATCGCCGCACCAAACGCTTGGTCAGCCTCGATGAGGAATCCGAAGAGGGCGTCCAATTCAGCGCTCCCGAACCTCAACCCGTACCAGCGGCCGACAACCGTTTGGCCCGCGCGACCGACGAAGCCATCGCCTCACTTCCCGCCGAAGACCGCCTGGTTTTGAGCGCGCATTATCTCGACGGACGCACCTTGGCCGAGATTGCCCGTATGCTGGCCGTGCACGAATCGACCATCAGCCGTAAGCTCGACAAGCTGGCCAAGTCCTTGCGAAAACAGATCATCGCCGCCCTCACCCGTGCCGGTATGTCTCGCCGCCAGGCCGAGGAGGCACTCGAAGTCGACGTACGTGACCTGCAGGTGGATATTCGACGTAGCCTTGCGCAAGATTCTTCCCCTCGCGCGTTCTCAGAAAAGAGAGTGGAGGCCAGGATCCGCGAAGGCGGAGGCTAAACGAAAGCCCGCCCTGCGGCTTGGCCGGCCAGGAATCGTATCTGCAAGATGGAAAAAGTCCCCCAAATCGTGAGCGAGCGCCTGAAGGCAGCGGCGCCGCCTGTCGAACATCCCGATGCCGAGCTGCTCACCGCTTTCTCCGAGCGTTCGCTTCCGCCAGCCGAGCGCAACACTGTGCTCGAACATCTTGCGTGCTGCGGGGATTGCCGCGAGATCGTTGCCCTCGCGTTGCCAGCCTCTGAGCCGGATCAGCAGATCGCCCATCCCGCCCACGAACATGGCGGATGGCTGACCTGGCCCGTACTTCGCTGGGGATTGATTGCCGCCGGACTTCTCGCCATCACTTCTTTCGGAGTCATGCAGTACCAGCGTCGCTCGTCGATGACGGCCTTCAACGCTCGCCGGCCCGAAGCTGCCAGCAAAATCACCAACGCTCCGCCAATCTTACCGCCCTCATCCCAAGCTGCTGAGGATCAGGCCAAGCTGCAGGCTCCAGCCCCAATCGAGCAGAGGAATCTGCTTTCCTCGAACGCCGGATCTGCTCCCACAGCGGAAGCCGCCGCTCCTGTGCCGGCCCAGCGCAAAGCTCGACAGGCTGACGCGCCTAGAATGGGCGGGACACGCGCGCAATCGCAGCAAAACGCCGCACAGTCTGACGCCCGGGCGGACAACATCGCCACCCCGGTTCTGGAGAGCCAGCGCATCGACCCGCAGCCAATCCAGGGCGGGCATGCCGATTCGAAGATTGAAAGAGTCAAGCCCGCTGGCACGTCGATGATGTCCGCATTGCAGATCACTCCTCCCGATTCTCCATTTCCCACGCCGCAAGCCGGAGCGCTCGTCGATCGAAACTCGCAGTACGCCGGCTCCTCCGGAGTTTCAACGCGCTGGACGATCAGCTCTGCGGGCAAACTGCAGCGCTCACTCGACCAGGGCAGCACCTGGCAGCAGGTCGACGTAAACAATTCTTCACCAGCTGCCGCCAGCCTCGCTAACGGCAGCTTGTCCCAAGACAAGCAGAGCTTGGCGAAGAAAGACGGCATCTCCCTTATTTTCCGGGCAGTGGCTTCGAATGGACCTGACGTTTGGGCGGGCGCCTCGGGTGGACTCCTCTATCACTCTTCCGATGCTGGTGCCCACTGGACCCGCGTCGTTCCCTCCGCGCCCGGCGTCAGCCTCACCGGAGACATTGTCAGCCTGGAATTCCTCGACCCGCAACACGGCCGGGTCGTCACCTCGACCCCCGAAGTCTGGACCACCTCCGACGCCGGCCAATCTTGGCAGAAGCAGTAGCCCCATTACCTCGGTGAGCTTCCTGATAACAAAGTTACCAAGGTGACATTTACACCAAATGTGGTGCAATTCTACTATCCATTCTGGTTGGCAGTTCTGGGGGAGGGCTGCCGAGGCGTCCTGGACTGAAAAGTCCTAGGGCGCTTTTTCTTTTTTATCAATCAGTTGCGACGCCTATCCCCGCCTGAGCCGTAAGACCATGTATTCCTCATCGATGGCACGGTCCCCGATCTTCAACGCGAGCGGCTCGCGGCCAAAACTCTCAAATCCCAGCGAGCGATACAGCCCGATCGCGGCAGTCTGCGTTTCAGTGACCGACAGCAGGATCTGCTCCAGCCCTTCGATTTTCCCCGCCCGTTCCAGCATGATTTCGCCATTTGTTCACTGTGTGCGATGGCCGTGGCCCGCAGTCGATCGCAACGAAGGTGTTTGCGACCTTTCCCCCTCCTCGGTCATCCAATGCGGTGTTACGATAGTTAGTTCGGCTCCCTTACGGGAAGCAATCATACAGATCGCCATACCGGCAAACGCCAGCGCAATACGTCGAGCGTCAGCCGAAAGCGCGACGCGACCACGAGGAGATAAGAAAAATGGCAGGCAACGGAATCGTCGAAGTGACCGATGCGAACTTCGACCAGGATGTACTGAAATCGGATAAGCCCGTTCTCGTAGACTTCTGGGCAACTTGGTGCGGCCCCTGCCGCGCCATCGCCCCGATCGTCGAAGAACTGGCCTCCGAGTATCAGGGCAAAATCAAAATCGGCAAAATGGATGTCGACTCCAACCAGGCGACACCCATGCGCTACAAAGTCACCGGCATCCCCACACTGCTGGTTTTCAAGGGCGGACAGGTCGTCGAGCAACTGGTCGGCTATCGTCCCAAAGACGCCATCGCCCAAGCCCTGAACAAGCACATCGGATAAGCTCTCAGCCGTCTGCTTTCAGCTATCAGCAGAAACGCCCGGGACTCACCTCTCGGGCGTCTTTTCATTTCGCGGATGTTTCAGCCGCGTTAGAATGGACGGCCATGCGACGAGTGTTCCGTCATACAATCCCCTGCCTTCTGGCGTTTGCCGTTCTGATCAAACAGGTCCCGGGGGTTGCCGCGCAGGACATTTCTAAAGTTCTAGAGGATCGTTACCAGAATAAAATTCTGGTCCTCCGAAATTTTTATGCGGGAAATTCGTTGCGTTTCGCTTCGAACGGAAAGTTGCTCAGCAAACCAGTTTCAGATGACTGGACTACCGACGGGTTTGTTCAGATTGACGAGATCAAGGCGTCGGGACAAAGCCTGCAAATCAGGGCCACGCGGCTGCAACTCGGATGGTTTCCCAAATCAGGCTTTACGGTGCTGAACAAGCGAGATAGCAAAGGCGGCCTGGACAAAAAAGAAAAGAAAAGCCACGAACTTCAGATTCAAGCAGATATGGATACTCTCGCTCCCCAGCCCGCCGATGCCCTCCTTTCCCAAATATTTCTGACTGGCACAGACAGCTTCGCGAATGCGGTGCCTTCATACTGGAAGCTATGCGTTCATGATGGATTGCTAGGTAGTACAAAACCATCGCAAGCATGCGGCTTTTCTACTGAACTTCTCGATGTTCCTTCATTGCGGACCCCAGCATCCAACGCTCCCCCATCTTCTGGGATTCAGGGGGAACGGCTGCTACCGTTACTGAAGGTCTCGAAAATCGAGAAGGGAGTTGACTCCCCACCCCATGCAATTTACAGCCCCGAGCCACCGTTCACTGATGCAGCGCACGCCCGGAGATTTCAAGGGACTGTGATTTTGTCTCTAGGGGTGGACGAAAGAGGTCACACTAAAGATATTCAGATAACAGGTCCACTCGGATGTGGATTAGATGCGCAGGCGGTACGTGCTGTTGAGGAGTGGAGATTCATACCGGCTCGCAAAAATGGAAGCGACGTAAGCTTCCAACTTGCCGTCGAGCTTGACTTCCACCTGTACTGATAAAAAATAGACAAATCTGGGCTTTGATAGCCGGACCGAGAACTGCTAATACTTCCGCAGCACCCCAATCACCCTCCCCTGCACATCCACCGACGCCGCGGGCACGATGATCGGCTTCATCGCCACATTCGATGGCTGTAGGCGGATGTTGTCTCCTTCACGATAGAACCGCTTCAAAGTCGCGTCAGTCTGATCCACGAGCGCGACGACGATATCTCCGTTATGCGCCGTCCGCGCCTTCTCTACGAGCACGTAATCCCCGTCAAGAATCGCCTCATCCTGCATCGAACTTCCGCGCACCTCGAGCACGAACACTTCTTTCGAACGCACAAAATCCGCTAATGAAATCGTCTCCGGATTTTGCACCGCCTCGATCGGCTGGCCTGCAGCAATGCGACCCAGCAGCGGCAGCACCACGCCGGTGTTCACGTTCATCGATTGTTTCAGCTTGCCCTTCGGAGGCAGCAGGTCGATCGAGCGGCTGCGGTTGTAGTCGCGCGTCAGCAGACCTTTTTTCTCCAGATTCGAGATGTGCTTGTGCACGGTTGCCAGCGAATTCAGCTTCAGCCCCTGCCCAATTTCTTCAAACGAGGGCGAATAGCCGTTCTCGGTAACGAACCGCGAGATGAAGTCATACACTTCGCGCTGCCTGCGTGTAATGGCCATGGCGATATTATTGGCGAAGATAAAGCGAAAAGCAAGAAAGAAGTGAAATCCTGTCACCTCCGCGGTACATGTGGGGACAGCCGCCCCCGAGAGCCTGCCCTGAGCGACCGAGGAACGAGGGAGTCGAATGGGTCCGGGCGGCCCGGACCCATCGGGGCCGCTGGTTTTTCAATCTTGTGCCATCTCAGGAAGCCCTTATACGCCCTGAAACTTTTTCCGCGCTCGCCACTCCAATCCAGCAAGAACGCGTCTTCGTACTTTAGAAGGGGAATCAAATGTCATCCTCGATCCGTGTTGCCATGATTGTGCTCACTTCACTTCTCGCTGCCACAGCCTGCAATGCCAAAGCGAATCCAGCCGCATCGATTCCTGCTCCCGACGTCGACGCGCCCCGCGCCTCATCGACAGGCCAGCAGACCGTAGTCCTTTCCGGTGGATGTTTCTGGGGAGTTCAGGCCGTCTTCCAGCACGTGAAAGGTGTGATCAGCGCAACGTCCGGTTATTCCGGCGGCTCCGCTAAGACCGCGGACTATGAAACTGTCAGCACCGGCGAAACCGGACACGCTGAGTCGGTCGAGATCGTCTATGACCCGTCGCAGCTTACCTACGGCGAATTGCTGCGCGTCTTCTTCTCAGTCGCCCACGATCCCACGCAACTGAACCGGCAAGGTCCTGACGACGGCACGCAATACCGCTCATCGATCTTCTACAACAGTGATGAACAGAAGCGAGTCGCTGAGTCCTACATCGCGCAACTCGATAAAGCGAAAGTGTTCTCGCGCCCGATCGTGACCAAGGTCGTTCCGCTGCAGGCTTTCTATCCCGCCGAGGCCTACCATCAGAACTACGCGACGCTCCATCCAAATCAGCCGTACATCGTTTTTAACGACGCCCCGAAAGTCGAGCACCTGAAGCAACAGTTCCCCGATTTGTACACGGGCAAATAAAGAATGTGGAGACAGAATGTGGGGACAGCCGCCCCGGCTGTCCACCGAGCGCAGCTCGGTTTTTACTGGACTGAACATCAAAATCGGCGGTGTCGGAGTCTTTGACATTTGAAGACGGAGCTAAGAGAAGCCGCGAAGCGGCGAAAAATTACAGCCCCAGCGCAAACCGTGGGTAGCGGACAAAATGATGGCAAGCTCCGAAGGGGGCGAGAGAGACTGGCCCAGTCAGGACAAACCATGTTCGAATCTGATCTTGATCAGGAAAAAATCGGCGGACGCGCCAATCGTCGCCGCGCATTCCTTGGCAGTGCCGTAGCGGCAATTGCCGGGCTGGCTCTCTGGCAGTGGAGAAAGCCGCGAATCCTTGAAGCAGCCGTCCCGCAACCAACCAAAGGAAGTCACCGTCATTCTCTTCTCCAACACGGGCGAACGGCTTAAGCAAGTGCGCATCGCGAAGGTCGTCAGGACGCCCGACGAATGGCGCAAGCAGCTTTCTCCGAACGCCTACGACATCACACGCAATGCCGACACCGAGATGGCATTTTCCGGAAAGTACTGGAACCTCGAAGAGACGGGACTTTTCCGCTGCATCTGCTGCGACAACGCCCTATTCGACTCGGCAACCAAATTCGATTCCGGCACTGGATGGCCCAGCTTCTGGCAACCCATCGCACGCAGAACATCACAGAAATACGGGACACAACCTTCGGCATGGTGCGCACGGCAGTCTCCTGCACCGAATGCGACGCGCATCTCGGGCACGTCTTCGACGATGGCCCTGCGCCTACCCATCTACGCTACTGCATGAACTCGGCCTCCCTGCGCTTCGTCAAGCGGACGTAGGGTTGCCCTCCTCGTGCCTTCACTTTACCGGCGGTCGCTGTCAGGCTGCCCCGCACTCTTCAGCGTGACTTGGTCCTGCGATACTTCGCCGCTTCTATGCACGGGCGGAGTCTGCGCTCGAGGGTCGGGTTTCGGCTCTGACTGCCGCTGGGCGACCTGACGGGCATCAATCGGATGAGCGCTGTTGATTGGGCTGATCATAATGGTCTCCTGAAAGATAGGATCGACAGCGGACGAGCGAACTTTAGGGCCGGACGATGGGTTGCATGATCTTTGGTAAGAGTTACGTTCCACCGAAAAACCCTGCATTCGCCGATTTCCAAACTCGGATTCGCCCCGAGCCGGCTACTCACCCTTTCGCAATCGCGAGCCCCGGCCTTTTCCGGTCTTCCCGCCTGCGTCCTCGGGTGCTTCAAATCCGATCCGCCGTCGGTTCGGCTCTTCCGGAGCCATCAATTCCCGGATCGCGTCCATCAGCCCCTGAATTTCGGCATCATGCCCCTGCAGACGGTGTTCGAGTTCCGCCAGCTTCGTCAGGACGTTGCGATTCCCTGCAATGGCGCGGCGCATGCGCACAAACGCCAGCACCACAAAAACGCTCATCTCAATCGCGCGTTCGGAGCTCAATACGGTGGCCGCCATGATGGCACCGTGTTCGGTAAAGGCGTACGGAAGATAGCGGGAGCCGCCGTGCCTCACACTTGAGATCACATTTTGTGATTTCAAGAGTTTCCATTCGTGCGCCGAGAGTTGAAAGCGAAACGCCGGAGGAAATCGTTTCGCATTGCGCTTGGCCTGCTGGTTCAGGTGCCGGACTTCCACGCCATAGAGCTCGGCAAGGTCCCGGTCGAGGATGACCCGCTGTCCGCGCAGGTGAAAGATCTTTGAATCGACTTTGGTGGCGACCACCATCGCTGTCTTTGCCATAAAGAAAGGTTCATCTCAAGCTTGAAATCATAAATTGTGATCTCAAAAGCTTGATCTCAGATTTTGACCGTGGAATTTTGATCGTACGAATTAAGACAAGCAGAATAGCAGTCGTGCGCTCTGTGGGAACCCCGGAAGTTCACTGCAAGGTCGGTGGAACTTCCACTACTCTGTCATCCCGAGCGGAGCAGGAGTGTTCGAAGAACGATCCTGCGGAGTCGAGGGACGCCGTGCCCGCCGGTAGCCGGCAACGGCCTAGCCAGGAATTTTTGCGCAGACTTCGGTCCCCCCTTCCATGCAGACGAAGCAATCCAACGTGGGCTCTTTCGACTCCACTACTCTGTCATCCCGAGCGGAGCAGGAGCGTTCGAAGAACGATCCTGCGGAGTCGAGGGACGCCGTGCGTGCCGGTAGCCGGCAACGGCCCAGCCAGGAATTTTTGCGCAGACTTCGGTCTCCTTCCATGCAGACGAAGCAATCCAACGTGAGCTCTTTCCACTCCAATACTCTGTCATCCCGAGCGGAGCAGGAGTGTTCGAAGAACGATCCTGCGGAGTCGAGGGACGCCGTGCCCGCCGGTAGCCGGCAACGGCCTAGCCAGGAATTTTTGCGCAGACTTCGGTCCCCCTTCCATGCAGACGAAGCAATCCAACGTGGGCTCTTTCGACTCCACTAAGGGATTCGCAGGCGAATCCCTTCTAGATGATCACCGTGAGCGTCGAAACTGCGAATATCGTCAAATCACTGCGGGAGTTGGTAAGAGCGTGACGTCGAAAAGGGCGGTCCTGCGTTTCCCATTTTGGGAAACACCCCCAGGTTTTTTCCGCACAAACCATGTTGTAGCAACGTGAATTTGTCACCCTAACGGCAACATGAAAATGTCACCCTGGCGAAGCCAGGGTGTGGAGCAGGCGGGTGTCGCGGTAGTAAAGCGAGACGCGCCCGTCGAGCGCTTGATAGACGTGAATTTTGGCTCCGGCAAAGCTGAAGCGTTGTCCTTGTTGGGGGATCTGGAAGCGCTGTCCCTCCCATTGGACGATGTTGTCGTTGCTGACGACACGCTCATGGACGAAGCAACAGATGCGGTCGAGATTTTCCGGTGCCGGCCGCCAGGCGGTTTGCATATCGCGAGGCCGGCGGGCGAAGCGGCGGTTGTAGTCGGCGAGGAAGAGACGAAGCACGACGTTGGCGGAGTCCAGATCGGCAGCCTGAGCGAGGCGCAGCTCGCTGCATAAGCGATCCTGGAGCACCCCCCAGAGACGTTCGACGCGGCCTTTGGCTTGCGGACTGCGGGCAGCGATGAAGGTGATGCCGAGTTGATCGAGGGCGCGGCCGAACTGGGTGGGCTGACGTTTTCCGGCGAGCTGTTCTTGGAGCGACCAGAAGTCGTCGTTGCGCACGAAGATGCCGCTGTGATCGCCATAGAAAGCCAGCGGTGTGCCGTGGCGGCGGAGCAGTTGGCCCAGCAGAGTGAGATAGCCATGTGCGGATTCGGAAGGAAAGAACTGAGCGGCCAGGATCTTTCCGGTGGCGTCGTCTTGCAGGCCGAGAGCGGTAAGGCGCGGGCCGCGGCCTTCCAGCCAGTCGTGCGGCGAGCCGTCCAGTTGTACCAGTTCGCCTTCGCGGGCGGAGCGCAGCCGACGCTGGCGATGCGCGGGAGCGCGGCGTTGGCGGGGAGATCCCAGACCGGACTGGCGCAACAGACGGCGCAGGGTTTCGCGACTCAGGGAAAAGCCCTCGACCTCGCAAAGTTTTTCGCAGAGGTGGTGATCGTTGAAGCCGACGTAAGTGGTGCGTGCCAGTTGCAGGATGTCTCTGCGGACGCGGCTGGGAAGACGGCGCGGACTGGGCCGTCCGCGGTTGGCGTGCGCCAGAGCCGCCTCCCCTTGCTCCCGCATACGCTTCTTGAGACGCCGCACGTGACGAATGCTGAGCGAGAGCAGTTCGGCGGCTCTGGCGCACGCCATGTCTCCCTTAGCGCAACTGGAAATTACGCTCACTCGTTGCAGTTCCTTCTGACTCAACGCGAATGTCCTTCCTCTCATGGGGTGACATTTTCACGTTGCTGTTAGGGGGTGACAGAATTATGGAGCTAAAACACGGAGGGGGGCAGTCCCTTGGCGAATTGGTCAAGTTCCTGTAAAATCTAGGTTTGCCCTACAAGATTTGAACTATCTGGGAGCAGCAGTCCAATGGCACAACAATGCGATATCTGCGGCAAGAAGCCGCAAGCGGGAAACCGCATCAGCCACGCCCACAACGTCACCAAGCGGCGCTGGAACGTCAACCTGCGACCGGTGCACGCCAAGGTGAATGGTCAGGGAAAGCGGATCCGCGTCTGCACGTCCTGCCTGCGCAGCGGTAAAGTCGTCAAGGCGTAACGAACTGACAACAGAGGACACGGGCATTTCACAGAGGCTCGCACGAGCCTGGAGCGGCTTCGCGTCTTTGCCGAGGCCTTGTTCGATCAGGCGAAAGAGCGGCTCTTAAGTCGCGCATTTACGGCATCGCTTTACAGGCTGCGGAAAAACGGGGCAGGGATCGAGATTGGGGCTGACGCTGCACAGGGCAAACTGATAGAAGCAGACATGCGAGGAAATGACAAGCAGCAGACAGTGGTGTTCAGCTACGTGAACGCGGAGCAGCGGATCGCGGGGGATCATCCTCTGCGGCGGATTCGGGCGATGACGGATGCAGCGCTGCACGAAGTTTCCGGGGAGTTCGACCGTTTGTATGCGGCGGGCGGGCGGCCGTCGATCGCGCCGGAGAGACTGCTGCGAGCCTTGCTGCTGCAGGTATTGTACGGGCGGCGGAGCGAGCGTTTGCTGATGGAAGAGATGAACTACAACCTGCTGTTCCGCTGGTTCGTAGGGTTGGAGATGGATGATGAGGTGTGGGATGTAACCGTATTTACCAAGAACCGGGAGCGACTGCTTGGGGGAGAAGTGGCGCAGAAGTTTCTGGCAGCTGTGATACAGCAGGCACGGCAGGCGGGGCTGTTGAGTGACGAACACTTCACGGTGGATGGAACGCTGATCGAGGCTTGGGCCAACCGGCGAAGCTTTGTGGCCAAGACGGAGCCTCCTCGACGGGGGAGTGGAGTGCGGGGACGGAAGTTGCTGCGGGACACGCACGAGTCCAAGACGGATGGCGAAGCCCGACTGTATAAGCGCAGTGCGGCCGCCGAAGCGCGGCCGAGTTATCTGGGGCATGTGATTACCGAGAATCGGAACGGACTGGTGGTGGCAGCCTGCGTGACGCTATCGAGCACAGGGGCAGAGCGGGAAGCAGCGCTGGCCATGCTGGCGCAAGTGAATCGAGCGAAACGCATCACGTTGGGAGCAGACAAGGCCTACCAGGAAGGAAGCTTCATTGCCGGGTTGCGGTCGCGACAGGTGGTCCCGCACGTTGCCGAGCATGCGATGCAATCCCGGCAATGGCCGAACTGGTTGCGAGCGGAAGAGCGAGACGATCCGGGATTTGCGCAGAGCCAGCAGAAGCGGAAACGGGTGGAGCAGGTATTTGGCTGGCTGAAACAAGCCGCAGGTTTGCGGCAAACGAAGTTTCGGGGACGACGGCGGGTTGATTGGATGTTCCGCCTGGCCGTGGCCGCCCTCAATCTGCAACGCATGCAGCGTTTGCTGGCGCCGGCAGGATAAAACGAAGTAAATGACCGCGGGATCTCGCCACACGGAACAATAACAACTGAAACCCAAGGACGAGAAAGTTCAGTTGGCAAGTCGTCGCCCAGAAAACCGCTCGTTTTTCCGCAGCCTGTAAAGCGATGCCCTGATACGGACCAAGTGCAGAAAGCCCCGAAAAACCATCGACTAGTTGGTTGGCGCTGCCGGCGTCACCGCTAGCAATCTCACATCGAAGATCAGCGTGGCGTTCGGCGGGACGATCGTCTTGTATCCTGCGTCGCCGTAGGCCAGTTCAGGTGGGATGTGGAGTTGGCGCTTGCCTCCGACTTTCATTCCGCTAATTCCTTCGTCCCATCCTTTGATGACATTGCCCTTACCGAGCGTGAAGCTGTAGGGCTGGTTGGCGTCGACAGAGCTGTCGAACTTTTTGCCGTTCGTGAACCATCCGGTGTAGTGGACCTTGACGCGATCTCCGTCATTGGCAACTTGGCCGGTTCCGACCTTGATGTCCCAGTACTGGAGGCCAGAGTCCGTCTTCACGCCGTCGCCAGTGACCTTGGTGGGAGCATTGGTGTTTGGCCGAACCGTGGTTCGATGACTGGTTGTTTGCGCGGACAGCGACATCGAGAGAACAAGAGCGACTATTACTCCACAAACCAGATTCTTCGCCATACTTAGCTCCTGCAAAGCAAAATCATAACCACAGAGGGCACAGAGAGCCACAGGGACTTGCGTCCGCCGTGAGGCTCCTGATCCGACGCGTTGCGCATTTATTCCAGAGCGATCACATCGATCTCCACCCGAACATCTTTCGGCAAACGCGCAACTTCGACTGTGGATCGCGCGGGCGGAGTGGAGCTGAAATATTTTCCATAGACGGCGTTCATGGCAGAAAAATCGTCCATGCTCTTAAGGAAGACGGTGGAACGAACAACTTTGCCGAGGCCGCTGCCGGCGGCTTCAAGAATCTCGGAAAGATTCCGCAACACGCGATCGGTCTGCGCGGCGACGTCACCGGCGATGACCTGTTGAGTGGCGGGATCGATGGCGATCTGTCCGGAAGTGAAGATGAATCCGTTGGCTTTGATGGCCTGCGAATACGGGCCGATGGCTTGGGGAGCATCTTTGGTGGAGATGATTTCGCGCATAAGTAGTCTAAGAAAGACTACACCACGGAGGACACAGGGTAGCACAGAGAAAATACTGCGGTTTCAGTTTGACTGAGAACCAAGTGCCAGGAACTGAGACCGGCTCTAGATTTTTTGCAGTCTCTGCACTTCATGCACGCCGGGAATTTTGCGCAGGCCGACGATGATCTGCTCGAGATGTTTGAGATCCGAGATATCGAGAACGACTTCGACACTGGCCTGACTGTTGGCCGTTTGTGCGGCGATATTGCGGATATTGCTTTTGGCGTCGCCGATCACTCCGGTGATGCTTTTGAGCATACCGAAGCGGTCGTCGCAGAAGACCGTCAACTTCACAGGATAAGCGGTGGGGGTGGAATCGTCACGGGCCCATTCGACATCGATCTTGCGCTCGGGTTCGTAGAGAAGATTGGTGACGTTCGGACAACTCACGGAGTGCACGGCAACGCCCTTGCCACGAGTTATATATCCGACAATGTTCTCACCGCGAATCGGGTTACAACAGCGGGCGCGGTAGACGAGCATATCTCCCTGACCGCGCACGGTGATGGCGTTGTGATCTCCGAAGACGCGGCGGACAACGCTGGCGATCCCACCTGGCTGAGAGGTCAGGCCTTCGGCCTCAATGTCTCCGGCAATCGAATGAGTGGCGCCTGCGGGGAGCAATCGCGCGAGCACTTGCCGCGCAGAATATTTCCCGTAGCCGATGCCCGACATGAGATCGTCGGCTTTGCCCAGGCCGTATCCGGAAGCGACTTTCTGCAGGTCTTCGTCTTTGATTTCTTTTAGCGCAATGCGATATTTGCGCGCCTCTTTTTCGATCAGCTTGCGCCCGATTTCGATAGCCCGTTCGCGCTGGTGCACGTTGAGCCAGTGCTTGATCTTGTTTCGCGAACGGGAAGACTTGACCAGGCCGAGCCAGTCGCGGCTGGGCTTGTGACCGGGCTGAGTAAGGATTTCGACGATATCCCCCGAATGAAGTTTGTAGCGCAGGGGCACCATACGCCCGTTGACTTTCGCCCCGATGCAGGTGTGCCCGACTTCGGTGTGGATGGTATAGGCGAAGTCGATGGGGGTGGCGTCGCGCGGAAGAACGACAACTTTCCCTTTGGGCGTAAAGGTGTAGACCTCTTCGGGATAGAGATCGACTTTCAGCGTGGAGAGGAATTCGTTGGGATCGCTGACATCGCGCTGCCATTCGACGACCTGACGCAGCCAGGCGAGGCGTTGCTCGTCTTGCGCGGAGACCGGGCCATCTTTGTATTTCCAGTGCGCCGCGATGCCTTCCTCGGCCATCTTGTGCATCTCTTCGGTGCGGATCTGGATTTCGAAGGGTGTTCCGTCTTCGGTGATCACCGAGGTGTGCAACGACTGATAGAAATTCGGCCGCGGCATAGCGATGAAATCCTTGATACGTCCGGGCACCGGACGCCAGAGATTGTGAATGATGCCGAGAACGGCGTAACAATCCTGAAGAGAACGCGTGATGACGCGCATGGCGCAGAGGTCGTAGACCTGTTCCACCGAGATACGCTGGCGCTGCAGCTTTTTGTGAATGCTGTAGAGACGCTTGATGCGGCTCTCGACGCGCGCCTGAATTCCGGCTTCTTTCAGCTTGTCGGTGATGACACCCTGCATCTTCGCGAGGAAAGTTTCTCCCTGTTTCCGGCGGGCGTTCACCGATTTTTCGACCTGCTCGTAGCCGAGCGGATCGAGGAAACGGAATCCCAGGTCCTCGAGCTCCCCACGGATCTTGCCCATGCCGAGGCGGTGTGCGATCGGGGCATAGATTTCCAGTGTTTCTTCGGCGATCTTGTGCTGGCGATCGGGCTGCAGGTGTTCGAGCGTCCGCATATTGTGCAGGCGGTCGGCGAGCTTGATCAGCACAACCCGAATATCGTCGACCATGGCGAGCATCATTTTGCGGAGGTTTTCCGCCTGCTGCTCTTCGCGCGTGGCGAAGTCAATCTTGCTGATCTTGGTGACGCCTTCAACGATATGGGCGACTTGCTCGCCAAACTCCTTGCGGATGTCTTCGATCGTAACCGAGGTATCTTCGACGGAATCGTGCAGCAGCCCGGCAGCCACAGCGACCGGGTCCATTTTCATTTCGGCGAGAACGAGGGCTACTTCGAGAGGATGAACGAGGTAAGGTTCGCCAGAGGCACGGGTCTGGCCATCATGGTGCTTGAGGGAGTAGTCGTAGGCCTTCTTGATGATGGTCAGATCGTCTTGCGGACGGCTCTCCTGCATCCGCTTCATCAAGTCGCGAAACTTGGTGAGCGTAAGGGCAGTAGTAGCGATCTGTTGGCGCAAGCTCGCCATGCAGGATTATAGCCCGCGAAACAGCCCGGAACTAGCTGAGGGAACACCGGAGTAAGAAGTGCGGGGCCTAACTCATTATAGCTTTGGCAGGAGTTTTAAGGCCGTACTCCCGCGAAACACTCGAAGTGGTTCTCGCTGTTCGACCTACTTCCGTAGCAATGATCGGATGCAGTGGAAGCCCGAGATGTCTTGGACGCGCGGCGTACGACCGAAGCACGAGGAGTTGCATTCAAAGACCATTTGAAGTCTCTCGAATGCTGCCACGTCAGCCTTCAAGGAACTCCCCAATTTTAGAGCGGCGGCGAAGCTTGGGGATTTTTTCGACACTCGATTCTCGCGTTGTTGGTGCGCACCCTGCGATAAGGCTGGGTCACAAGGAGGCCCCTGTGACCCAGAGCGCAAATCATGAGAAGAGAAATTCAGCATGAGAAGCGTAGGCTGGTGTTATTGCGCTGCGATTCCCTGAACGCTGGTTGGTAGCGAAGACACAGTTCCGATGGAGCTAAGATTCCCCGCGTTCACACGCAGAATCACAACTCGCCCCATTGCTGAGTCCACGACGTAGATGAATTTGCTATCGCGCGAGAGAGAAGAATCGATGGGAGCGCCACCGGTATTTGCGGCAATCGCGTTCATCAAAGTGAGATCGCCGGCGCCGCCGATCTGATACGACGATATGGTGCCGCTGCCCGTATTCGAGACATAGGCATAGCGGTCAGATCGATCGAGTGAAATCCAGCACGAAGCCTGTTGCGTGTCCGTCACTGCCCCGCTGATAACTTCGAGCGTGTCCATGGAATTGAAGCTGTAGGAAGAAACTGAGCCTGCTGCCTCCGACACAACCGCGATCCCATTGCGGCCAAAGCGGATGCCGAATGGGGAAGCGCCTGCTGACATATTGGAACTCGGAGGGCTCGCGACTCCATTATCAGCAACTTCGAAGACAAGAATCTGATTGGTTCCGGAGACACTGATCAACAGCTTTGTGCCGTCGTTGGCAAATCGAATGTCGTTCGGTCCCGCGCTTCCAGGCGGCAGATCTACCCGCGCTCCATCAATTGCATGGAGAACACCATCAGGGTCGAGACGAAACCCGTTGATGTGCGGTGATGATCCCTTTGCATTGAGCACATACACGAGATCGCCAAACAGCGCCACGCTATTGGGAAAAAGGCCGCGGGAGGAGACCCTGTCTCGCAGGATGAGCCTGTCGTCGATGACTTTGAAGACCGAAATCTCGCTACTTCCAGCATTGACCGCCAGCAGGAGGTGACCGTCGCCACTCAGCACCAGCGAATCCTGCGAACCGAGAGGATCGACTCCAGTAGCACCGGTGCCGCTGCCGCCGGTCGCCACTTCGCGGATTCGGGCCAGTGAACCGTCGTTCGCTCGTCTGAATTGGATAATTGAATTGTGAGGTTTTTTGTTACTCATCACGTAGACAAAGTTGTCGTCATTGTCCTCCGCATGGGCAGTGAGGGCGCACCAACCCAGAGCTGTTACCAAGGCAAGAATTGAAAACACGATGGGCTTGAGAGAGGGATGTTTTTGACGCATAGCAATCCTTTCTGCACAGTCGAGCTTCGTAATTTGGCAGGTTCTGACCTGCACTTGCCATGTCGAAGGAAAAGGCAGCAATCCCCCGCGCTGAGATGTGATTTTCTGTGTTAAAAGAATTCCATGAACTTTTCGCGATGCGAATCTCGGTTTCGGTTTCGGTCCTGGCTGAACCTCGTATTTTTCGCTGTCGCCCTTTTTTGTGTGTTCCAAGAACGCAGCTTCGGGAGTGTTGTGCCCTATGCTGGCGCGATCGGCGGCATTGCCACACTTTCCGCCGACGCATGGCGCAGGCGCGTGACACAGGGACTCAACTTGTCGTCCTACGCACCGGCAAACGGCGGAGCTCTGGATTTGTTTGCGGGCGCGGACCTGCACGACTATCTCAGCCTGCAGGGAGACTTCATCTGGAATCGTAATCAGCTTCTCCTGAATTCATCCTCGGCAAGTGGAGCGTTTTACCAGCAAGATCGCGGCAGTTCGCAGGAGGCAGCGATATTCGGCGTTCTGATTTATTTTCGACGACGGTGCAGCCGCGTACGGCCATACCTGGCTGGGGGAGCAGGGGTTGCGCATTTGTCGAGCACTGCAGAGCGGTTGGCTGGATCCGGCGGTGCCACCGCGCTTCCGCCCGCCGAGTTCTCATGGACTGGACCAGTTTGGCGCACCCACGTAGGGATCGACCTGCGCCTGATTCACAGACTCGCGTTCCGCTATAGCTTCAGCGAGACGATTGGCCACAATGAGATCAGCAACAAACTCTCTCCCCCGGGCCCGCGTGGTCTGGCGAATTTCCAAAATCTGTTCGGTTTTGTCGTTCGCTTCTAGCGGAAACTTGAAAACAGCGGCGATTGTTCCTCTAGATTATGATTCCTTGAACTTCACATAGGGACAACCGGCCCAAAAGATCGGAGCATGATCGAAATGCTCGGCTAATACGCGCGCGTGGCAAACCTCGCAGAAGAAAGGTGATTTTGCGTTGTTGCCTACCGGCGCAATCTGCACCAGTTTTTCGAATACACAGACATCGTGCCCCGCAGCCACTGATTGTTCGAGGCTGGCCAATGGACCGGTCGCTTGCTGTTTGCGGATCAGGGCAGAGTAGAGCCGCGCCTTCAGCGAAGAAGGCGCCCCTTCACTTCTTTCCGTGGACGCGGATAGGAGAGCGCTCAATTGCGCTTCGAAATCAGCCCTAGCCATTGCTCCACCTCTTTCTAAACTTCTGTCGCGCCCGTGCCAATAAACGTTCCATAGCCTTTTCCGTTTTGCGGGCAAGCTGCGCCATTTCGCGAACGGTTTTCTCGTCCCGATATCGCCATATCAAAGCAAGCGCGTAGGCCTCCGGCAAAGAAGCGAGGGTTTCTTGCACTTTTCCCCGCAGTGCGGCGGAGTCAAGTTGTTCTTCAAATTCTGGCGTTACGGCCGGTTCGAGCAAGGACTCATCTTCGTCGTGTACCTCAAGCGCCTGAAGCTTCTTTCGGTAGTAGTCTTCGACCTTATGGCGCGCGATTCCGAGGACCCAACTGCGGAGATTCGCGTCACCGCGATAGCTGGACAGCGCTTGCCATGCGGCAAACACGATTTCCTGTATGAGATCCTCGACCACCTCTTCCCTGGGAATCATTCGGTTGCGAACGAACGGGTAGAGCCAATCTGCACACTGCGCCACAAATTCGCCGGTCGCCTTGCGATCTTTGGCCAGCACGCCCGCGATCAGGAGGCGTTCTTCGGTGCTGGCTACGGCTTGGCTTGCCTCAATCTCAGGCGGCATCGGCGCTGGGTATTGTGCTTCAATTCGGGAACAATCCTCAAATATATAGAGTCGCTCGACCCGCCGCTCTTCCCCCGCATAAGCGATGATTTTGCGGTCTACGATTCCTACGGGCCCCGACATCCTAGCAGGGCCTTGAACGCCTGGAGTCGGCGGCTGGCAGTACTTGTCAGCACACAACGCCCGACAGCCCGAGCGCAGGACTTGGAAACGTTATCTCAGGCGTGTTTAGAACTCTCGTGGCCGAAGTGTATTGGCGTAGTGCGAATCCTCAGGAGGATGTGATGATTGTGGTTTCAACGTCGTCATTCAAACTATGAGCCGATTCTTTTCTGGTGAGGAAATCAATCGCTCACGGCTTTGGCCGCAGCACGGGCTTTGCGCTGGCAGCTCTGCTAAAGTTGATTTGATGTCCAGTCTTAACATGGCCCGAATTCTGGTCAGTGGGACGTCTGGGCCGATCGGTTCGGCGCTGCTTCCGTCGCTCAAGTCGAGCGGCGCACGGATCTCACGCCTCACACGCAAGGGCGCAGTGCGCTCCGCTCCCGACGAGCAGCAAATTCCTTGGGATCCGGCGCAGCCAATCGCCGCGGATGCGGTCTCTGGTTTCGACGCGGTCATCCATCTGGCCGGCGAAAGCATCGTGGGCCGGTGGACTGCCGCGAAGAAGAAAGAGATTCGCGATAGCCGGGTAAACGGGACTAAAAACCTGGCGCAAGCGTTGGCGCAAGCGAAGGACAAACCACGGGTCTTCATCTGCAGCTCGGCGATTGGGTACTACGGCGACCGCGGCGATGAGGTGTTAAACGAGGAGAGCGCGCCCGGCATCGGTTTTCTTTCTGAAGTATGTGTCGAGTGGGAAAGGGCGGCCAGTGCGGCCGCAGAGGCCGGGATCAGAACGGTCTGCATGAGGACCGGAGTTGTGCTGAGTCCGAAGGGTGGGGCGCTGGGAAAAATGCTGACACCTTTCAAAATGGGCTTGGGGGGGCGGATCGGCAGCGGCCGACAGTGGATGAGCTGGGTCGATGTGCAGGACGTGACAGGAGCAATCCATCACTTTCTGAAGACGGATCGGCTGCATGGCCCGGTCAACATGGTGGCACCGAATCCGGTAACGAATGCGGAGTTCACGCGCACTCTGGCGAGGGTACTTTCTCGGCCGGCAATTTTTCCAGTGCCTGAGTTCGTCGTCAAACTGGCTTTTGGAGAAATGGGAGAAACGGCGCTACTGGGAAGCCAGCGCGTGGAACCGGCACAACTTACGGCTAGCGGGTATCGGTTTCGCTTTTCGAATCTGCGGGCGTCCCTGGAAAACACGATCCATCGGTAGAATGGCGCTCACCTTCCGTTGTGATTTAAATCACATACCACGATTTCGAGTGCTGCCAACCTAGGTTGCAGGTACAAACCGATGAAACTCAGGATCGTCGCACTCATTTTGGCCATGACGTGTATGTCTTGGGCCCAAACCGCAACTCAGAATAATCCGTCCGCTGCCGCGTCCGCCGACAAGGCGAAATGCGCGTGCTGCGACAAGATGGCGTCTGACTCGAAAGATGGACATGCCGCGTGCATGCGTAAGGGCCAGAAAATGGCCGATGGCAAACAGATGTCGTCTTGCTGCGCGGGCAAAGAAGGCGCTTCATGCTGCGGAGGCAAAGATGCGAAGTCGTGCATGAAGGGCGACAAGGCTATGACATCGTGCTGCAAAGATGGTTGCGGGAAAGAGAAAGCTGCATCGTGCTGCGACCGCAAGGCCGGAAACGGATGTGGAAAAGGTTGCTGCGGCGCGAATAAGACTGAGAAACCTGCCTAATACTTATCCTTCTTGAAAATAGCCCTGGCCGCTTGGGCCGGGGCTTTCTTGTTTCGAGCATGCTCACGGGCGCACCTGGGATGCGTGCCATAAGAACTCCTAGAAATTTCTATATTTTCTGATTCACTGCTGGTCGGAACGATTCATCTCGTCGTGGAGCTTTTGCAAGAGCTGAACGCGCTGCTCGGTCGTGAGCTCACGCTTGAGTTCTTCGAGGGCGAGAGCCACGATGTGATAGTGGTGGGCGCCGGCGAATTTGGGATCGGCAGTAACCTCGAGCCACAGCTTGTGCATCAGCTCAACATCTTGTGGGCGCATGCGTGGAGCATGGGGCCCAAGGGAGTACTCGCGGATTGTGCCGTCGGGCGCACAGACTTCGAGGGTAAGGCGGGGCCGCGGTTCCGGCAGACGCTCCCAGGCATCGCCGGTGAGTCTGGCCTGCTCATCGGAAGTGAGTTTATTGGAAAGGCCGCAGATCACGCGGGCCGATTCGAGTCTTTGAGCTGTGACCATGATGGCTTCGAAGACATCGGTTGCCGGGACCACCAGCAGCGAGATGGGCTTGCCTTCTTTTTCAGCGACGGCGACCGCCGCGGTAAACAATTCCTGCTCGTAGTGGTCGAACACCTGAGTCGCGTCCAGCACGTTGCTGCCGCTGAATGTATGTTCGCGATGGTAGAGACGCGCGCTCATGACGACCACGTCTTGTTTAGCGGTGTTGGTATGGCTCAGGATGTGGCGCAGGTAGTAAAGGTTCCGAGGATCGCGAACCGCAACCAGAACGTTCCCTGGGCGGACGCCCATGGCGCCGCTGCCCAATTCCTGATTGCCATAGACGCGGAACTGGTCGAGTTGTTCCGGCTTGCCGTGGCGCTCCCTGGTAACGTGGTGCTCAGAGAGGGTGAAGATTGTGAAAAACACACCGCTGAAGATGACTCCAGCGATCGTGGCCTCGTATTTGGTGAACAGGTTCACGACCGCGGTGATGAATAAGACGCCCGATATGGCGATCAGGCCGATGGGAATCTCAATTTTGCCAATATGCAGGTTGCCCGGGACTTTCCACTCCCGGTTTCCGGGCTCGGTGAATCTCAGCACAAGTACGGCTAGAGATTTCATGGCGAAGCTCCAGATCACGCCAAAGGCGTAAAGAGCAGCCAAGACATAGACGTTGCCCAGACTGAGAAAAATCACAATCAACTGCATTCCGACGATCAGGTTGATGATGCGATAAGCTGGTGCCGTAGCGATTGTGAGGCTTCTGGAACCAACTGGTGAGGACACCATCCTCCGCGACGCGGTTGAGTACACCGTTCGCGCCCACGATCGAGGTGTTCTGAGCGCCGGCAAGAATGAGTACCCCGACCAGAACGACAAAGCCATGGAATAGCAGTTTGATACTGGTCGGTCCGACCAGATACATAGCAATGCCACCGATGAGGTTGGCGAAGAAGTCCGGACGGACATTGTCCGGAATGATCATGACTGCGAAGAACGAGACCAGCGAAGTGAAGAGCAGGCTGTAGATGAAAATTACCAGCCCAGTCTTTTCCAGGTTCTTGAGTTTGGGGTGTTCGATCTCCCGGTTGACCTGGGCCAGGGTTTCTTCGCCGCTCATGGCTAGAACCGAATGTCCAAAGCCGACGAAAAGAATGATCCAAGTCAGGTGAGAAAAGAAGGTCCCGTTGAGCCAGCCGAGTGAATCCTTGTTCAGGGGAATCGCACCTGCGGGGCTAAACGGACTGGGGGGCAATTGCACCGGAGTGCGCAGGACTGTGATCGTGCACCACAGGATCAAGATCACGACCATCACGGTGGTGATCACCATGATCTGCACGGCCTTCTGGCTGGATTCGTGGATACCCTGGGTGTTCTTCCACCAGAAGTAGAGAACGATGATGATGGCTAATCCGGCGGCGAAGTAGTCGTCTGAGAAGTGCAGTTCGCGGTGAAAAAAATATATTCCGACATCTTTGATGAAGCCCGCGAGGTACTGTCCGGCGGAAACGGCGCTGATGGGGCCGGTAAGAACGTAATCGAAAAGCAAGGCCGACACGGAGAACTTGGCCAGCGTTCCGCCCATGGCCTCTTTGACCACACGGTAGACGCCGCCCCGCACAAACATGCTGCTGGACTCGATATAAAGAGCCCGAACGGCGTAGCTGAACAACATGACCGCGAGGATGAACCAGGGAGCGCTCTTGCCGATGACCTTTTCGGCGTCGCCACCGGCGTAATACGCGGAGGAAGCCAGGTCGGAGAGAACGATCGCGGCGGCACGCCAGAACGAGATAAAGGTCAACATCACCGTGGTGGCGACAAAGACCTTTACTGCTGGTTTAGTTCCTTCGGCGGATGTGGCCATGCCTCAAATTGCCAAAACGTTATTCGACAAGCTTAGAAGATAGCACAGGCGGTGAGATTGCAGGAGTTAAAGCCCCGTTCCAAGTTGGAGATTTAAGACATGCCTCAAGGCCGGCCCTGATTCAAATCCGGTGTGGCAGAGCATTGTTGGACGAGTATTACTTTAGACTGAGCCTGGTTATGCAAATTTATTGAGAATAGGTCAAAACGGCGATCATTCAGTTGGCTTTTTGCTCGGCGATCCACTTATTTGTACGGGCATCCAGCATATCGAGCGGCAGGGTTCCGCCATTCACCATCTCGTCATGGAATTTGCGGATATCAAATTTAGGGCCTAGCTCTTTCTGGGCGCGGTCACGCAATTCGCGGAACTTTAATTGTCCGAGCTTGTAGCTGAGCGCCTGAGCTGGCCAGGAAATATAGCGGTCGGTTTCGGACTGAATCGTAGGCTCGTCGACAGCGCCGGATTTTCGGAAGAAATCGACAACCTGATCACGGCTCCAGCCCTTGGCGTGAATCCCGGTATCGACGACCAGGCGTACCGCGCGAAAAAGCTCTGAAGACAGGCGTCCGTAGTCGGAAACGGGGTCCTGGTAAAACCCAACATCTTTCCCGAGTTGCTCAGCATAGAGAGCCCAACCTTCCGTATAGGCGTTGAAGCCGAGGCCATGCTGACGGAATTTGGGCAAGCCTTGGAGTTGCTGCTGAATCGAAAGCTGGAGATGGTGGCCGGGCACGCCCTCGTGGTAAGCGATCGCCTCGTCGTCGACCAACGATCTCTTGGTGAAGTCCGAGGTGGCAACAACGACGCGGGCAGGACGTTTTCCGTCCGGTGTGCCGATCATGTAGTGGGTCGCGGCGGCGGCATCGAAATCTGGAATGGCTTCGACCGTGACCGGCGTCTTCGGAAGGATGCCGAACAATTCAGGCAGTTTGGCCTGCATCTGCGAAATGTAGTGACGGAAATCGTCGAGAATCTGCTCGGAGGAAGTTGGGATGTACTTGGGGTTGGTCTTCAGTGAGGCGCGGAATGAAGCAAGATCGGCAAAGCCGGCTTTCTGCGCGATCGCCGTCATTTCGGTCTCGATGCGATCCATCTCGCGCAATCCAAGTTGATGGATTTCCTCCGGCGACATGTGCGTCGTAGTGCGGCCGTAGATGTCGTTTTCGTAGCGCTCCTCGCCATCGGGCAGCGAAGTTACCGCCAAGGTGGTGCGGCCCTGCGGAGCATATTCCG
This sequence comes from Terriglobia bacterium, assembly GCA_963711365.1. Lineage (GTDB taxonomy): Bacteria > Acidobacteriota > Terriglobia > Terriglobales > Acidobacteriaceae > Sulfotelmatobacter. The sequence goes on from CAVQDY010000009.1 coordinate 491,612, forward strand.
TGCGAATGAACTCGGCGAATTTCTTGTAGGCCGGAAACACGTCGGTATCGACGGCGTTCGTCATCTCCCGGGTCAGGCGGGCCTGGTCTTCCGCAGAGATGGTCGCGGGGAATTTCTTAGCTGGCTGCAGAAACGGATCGGCCTTGATGACACCCGCGCATTGCCCCGGAATCTTTTCAGCGAGGAAGCGTACGGGCATGAGCTTGTCTTTCATACCGGCGCGAAGAACTTCGGTAGTCTGATCGAAGACTCGAGGAATCTGGCGGAGGCGCGAAATGTAGTCTTCGTAGTGCTTAACGGAGTCGAGAGGAACTGCCAGGGGCAGATCCGCAAGACTCGTGTGGATGCCATTCTGCTGGTTGATCGGCATCTCGTATTCTTTGAGTTTGAAATCGGCGACGCGCTGCTGCAGGACACGAATCAGTAGATCGTGGGAAAGCTGGTCCTGATCGGAAAAGCCGTCTGTCGAGATGGCCTGAATGCGGGCAAGAAAGTCCTCATTCGACTCTTCGCGGCCGGCGATGCCTTGTAACGAATAATCGGTCAGCTTGTCGTTGTACCGGTAGTCGCCAAATGCAGTCGCCATCTCGGGGCGGTTGCGGAGATCGGTCTCGTAGTACTGGTCGAAGAGAGCGTTCTGGGCGGCGAGGCGATCGGCAACAGGTTTCATGTTCTGGGCGAAGGCGACTGATGCGAGAAGCGAGATAAGGAGAAATCCGCTGGGGCGCATGGCCCGTAGCCTACCAGACGCAGAGCAAAGTATTCCAGAAAGGGAGTACACCGGCAGGACTTGTCAGTTCGACTTGACGGGTGGATTTCTGGGAGCCAGATAGGTGCGGGTGATGCGGTCGTGCCAGCAGAGGGAGTCTTCATCGAGAAAGACCCAGGCATATCCCATGCCGAGCGAGGCTGCCGACAGATAGGACGCGAGCACGCGCCAACGACGCAAACGACGATTGCCGCGGCTGCCATCAAAGCGGGTCAGGTCGAGACGCGCCGCGCGCAAACCGGGAGTGCTACCAGCATAAACAATCAGCAGATATTGGTAGACGGCCCAGAGCGAGCAGGGAATCCCGGCTGCCAGCCACACGATCTGCAAGCGGGGCGGTCGAAAGCTGGTCACCTTCCAGAAAATGAAACCAAAAAGAGCTGCTGCCACCATGACAATCAAGCCATCGACCAGAGAAGCTACGAGCCGTAAACCGAGGGGCGCGCTTCGCAGGGGAATGTCGATCCCCGGCCGTTTTTCGATTTCCTGTGGCTGAACGGGTTCAATGAGGATGCCTCCGAGCGCGGGAGCTGGAGGTGTGACTTCCGGGACTTCCAGAATGCGGGGGCGCTCCATGACCGGTTCAGCCAGTTGGTCAGGCGGGGGCGGGGGCGGTCCCCAGGCAAAGCGGGGGAATTCGATGATCTTGGCACCGCTGTGCGCGAGGTCGGGCCGTGCCTGCGTCCCTACCCCCACAACTCCGGGCTCCGACGGTTCATGGACTGGCGGCTCGATGGCCAGAGGCTCGGCGTGTGTTCCATCGAGGGCGAGCGCGTGATTCGAGATTGATTCGTAAACCAGGGTATCGGGAGCAGCCGTTCGGGCCGCAGACTCGAGCGGACCGAAGGGTAACTTGAGCGATGGATAGCGAGGCGGTGGAGCTTTTCGGCGGGTGCGATACCGCGTGAGCTTGGCAGAAAGTTCAAAGCGCCAAGCCGAAGTATCGGCTTGGGCGCTCTCCGATTCCGGCGACTTCGGCACAGCCGCCGTTTCTGCGGACGTACTTCGATCGGGAATCGGCAACGCGGTGGGAGGGGGCTCCACAGGGCGACCACAAACTTCTTCAGACTTCTCGAAATTCATCGAAAACAATCCGTAATTTGCACCGCACGTGCAACCGGGAGGGAATCAACGGCAATCCTAGCCTTTGTCGCCACTTTGCCTCGCTGGCATGGCCGTGCTAACTTCACGATGCCACGACCAGATGGGAAAGGCGGCAGCTTTCGATGGAAATTTTGTTCCGTCGATTATCTTCCGATGACTCTGCGCACTAGATTCCTTATCACGGCGCTGTTCCTTTGTCATCAGCTTCTCGCGCACGGACTAGTAACCAGACAGTTGCTTGCGGATTCTGAACCTACGCCGACCGCTTCTGCGCCAAGCAGCGAGAATTCTGTTGCTGAAGAAAAAAATAATACGCCTTGCGCGACTGAAGCGGCGACGCAGGGTGCGGATTCAGCGACAATTTGCGCGCTCACGCAGGAAAAGGACGGCGATCTCTACAAACTTCACGGGAATGGGGAGATACATTATCGCGATTACGTACTTCGAGCCGATGAGATCACATATAACTCGGATACCGGGGAGGTAACGGCCTCGGGGCACTTCACTCTCGATGGTGGGCCGACGGACGATCACCTGAAAGCCAGTCACGGAACCTATAACGTGATCAGCGAAACCGGGAGGTTCTACGATGTCAACGCTACCACCGGTTTTCGGTTCGAAGGCAGCCGGGCAATTCTCACCTCAACGGCGCCTTTCGCCTTCAATGGCAAGGTTGTGGAAAAAACCAGTTCCGACCATTACGTGGTTTATCACGGGAGCATCACGACCTGCGAACTCCCCCATCCCAACTGGAAATTTCAGGCTCGCAAAGTAGTTGTGGATGTGGGCGGGAATGCCAGCATCTATCACAGCGACTTCATGCTGCACGGTTTCCCGATCTTTTATTTTCCTTATGCTACGCATCCCGTGGCTCGCGAGGCGCGGCACACGGGTTTTCTTGTGCCCACGGCCGGACGATCGTCCACCAATGGCAACCTTGTAGGCGACTCGTTTTACTGGGCAATCAATCGGAGTTTCGATGGCACGATCGGAGGGGAATACCTCTCGAAGCGAGGGTCGGCGCAACGCGGAGAATTTCGCGCCCGTCCGAGCGACACCTCCTACCTGGATCTGAACTATTTCGGAGTCGTCGATCGGGGAATTACGGTCGGCACCACTACCGGACCTCAGGTGTTGCGCGAGGGTGGACAGGAAGTGCGGCTGACCGGAGCCGGAAACTTCTATGGATTCCGGGCAGTCTCGAACGTAGACTACCTGAGCTCCTTCATCTTCCGGCTGGCATTCAACGATGTCTTCACCCAAGCCATCAACTCCGAGGTGAAATCCCAGCTCTTTCTTTCCAAAGATTACAAAGGATTCTGGCTTGGCGGACTGGTGGAGCGATACCAGAATTTCTTCCAGACTGCGAACGCGGATGGAACGCTCTCTAATCCTCCTACATTCGATTCGATCCGCATCCTGCACACGCCTAGCGTGGAAGCGTCGAGCGTCGATCGACAGTTCCGCAACTGGCCCTTGTTCTGGTCCTTCGACACATCTGTTTCAGGACTGTCGCGAAGCGAGCCCGGATTTCACACGAGTTCTCTGCTCGGACGGTTTGACTTCAACCCAGAACTTTCGATGCCTCTGAAGTTCGACGGATGGGTGCTGCGACCGGCGCTCACGCTGCATGAGACTTTCTATTCCGAGAGATTCGTGAATGGCGGTGTGGTGGACGATTCCACCAATCGGCACGCGGTGGATGTGTCGGTGGAGTTGCGGCCGCCTGCGTTGGAGAAGGTTTTTGCGCGAGAGTTCATGGGCCGGAAGTGGAAGCATGTTATCGAACCGCAAATCAAGTACCGGATCGTAAGTGGTGTCAACGATTTCGCGAACGTCCTGCAATTTGACGATCATGACATCTTGAGCAATACGCACGAGGTCGAATACGGCTTTGTGACGCGGCTTTACGCGAAGCAGCCCAAGTCTAAGGTTCAAGAGTGCGAAGCCCCGATGACGGGCTTGGCGGTTGGGGCAGCGGCTCCAGAACAGACCCTGCCTTGGGGGCATTCCAATTTTTTGGGAGCTCAGCCGTGCATTGTTGCTCCTGCTGTAAAGGAAATACTGACGTGGGAACTCGCGCAAAAATATTTTCTCGATCCGACTTTTGGCGGGGCGCTGGTGACGGGACAGCGGAATGTGTTGACGACAACCGAGGACCTGACGGGTATCGCGTTCCTCACGCAGCCGCGCCATCTGTCGCCGCTGGTGTCGCGATTACGAGCCGCAACCGGGAGTCATACTAATACGGAATGGGATCTCGACTACGATTTCCAGCTTTCGCGCGTGAATGCAAGTACGTTACTGGTGAACTACGATGTGGGGCCGTTCACCTTAGGAGGCGGCGATGCTTACCTGGAGATTCCGCAGACCAATACCGTTACTCCCGGTTTGAGCGAAGGAAAATGCGGCCCTGCCGAGGGAACGAACCAGATCACGTGCAAGTTCCAGCAATTTCGCGTGGCCCTGGGATATGGAGGGCTGACGCGGCGCGGCTTCAGCGCGGCCAGCAGTCTAGGCTTCGACGCCGAAACCCGGCAGCTGCAATTCGCGACGGCGCAAACCACGTATAACTGGAACTGTTGCGGGGTCACCGTGGAATACCGCCGGTATGCCATCGCCAACGTGAGGAATGAGAATCTATTCCGTTTCACCTTCAGCCTGGCGAATATCGGGTCGATCGGAAATCTGCGGCGCCAGGAGAGGTTGTATTAGAGCTTGCCCGAGGCGTCTCCGCTGTTACCATGAGATATGCCGTTTTCTGACACCGCACTGTCGGCCAAGGCCTCGCAGTTGGAGGCGGAACTGCGCCGACTGGGGCGCTTGCTGGTCGCATATTCGGGCGGCGTGGATTCCGCGTACCTAGCATGGGCGGCGTATCGGACACTTGGCGCTAGCATGCTTGCCGTCATTGCTGATTCGCCCAGCTTGTCGCGAACGCATCTGGCAGATGCAATCGCGTTCGCGAACGAGCAAGGCTTTCCGCTGGAAGTCATCGCGACGTCAGAGCTCGATCGACCCGACTATGTACGCAACGATGGGCAGCGTTGCTTCCAATGTAAGGATGAGCTTTTCGTAGTCATGGAGGAGCTGCGCGCGACCCGTGGCTTCGATGCGATTGCTTACGGCGTGAATCTCGATGATCAGGGAGACTTTCGTCCTGGACAGCAGGCGGCCAAGTTGCATCATGTGGCCGCACCTTTGTTGAAAGCAGGGCTTTGCAAACAGGACATACGGGAACTGGCGCGCGATGCGGGATTGCGCATATGGGACAAACCTGCATCGGCGTGCTTATCATCGCGCATCGAATATGGGCGGCCGGTCACGCGAGAAGCACTGGAGGTGGTCGAACGTGGCGAGGACGCGCTTCGGGCTCTTGGATTCCGGCAATTTCGCGTGCGGCATCACGGCGACATCGTGCGGATCGAGATCTCTCGTGAAGAACTGGAACGCGCTTTAAACCCAGCCATGGCTTCCCAGTTCACGACGATCTTTAAACAGCTTGGATTCAAGTTCGTCACGCTCGACATGGAAGGATTTCGATCTGGTTCTATGAACGCGCTTTTGCCGCTGGATCAACTCCGGCGCACCGGATGAAGCAGCAAGGTCGCCGATCTGCAAGCGTCTGCCGCGTTGCGCTATGAGATAATCAAGCCTTAACCAATGCTATTCAGGCGGGTCCTAGTGATTCTCTTTCGTCGTTCCCTGTTCATACTGATGCTGATTTGTCTGGGCTGCGTAGCCCAGTCCGCGCCACCGGATCTGGCTCGCAAGATCGAGCACCAAGTGCGCTCCTATTACAACCTACCCGCCGAGGTAAAAGTAACCGTTGGCACCATCACCGCCAGCGCCGATATGCCGGGCTACGACGCGGTCGTGGTGAAACTGGACGGCGATGGCAAACAAAAAGAATACTCGTTCCTGGTTTCCAAAGACCGGAACACGCTGCTGCGCGTGACCAAGTTCGACTTGAACAAGGATCCTTACGCAAATCTGATGAGCAAGATAGACGTGAAAGGACGCCCCACTCGCGGCGCGAAAGATGCCAAAGTGGTAGTCGTGGACTTCGATGACTTTGAGTGCCCGTTCTGCTCACGCATGCATCAGACTCTGTTCCCCGAACTGCTGAAGGAGTATGGCGACCGCGTCACCTTCATTTATAAGGATTACCCGCTCATCGAAATTCATCCGTGGGCAGTACATGCCGCGGTGGACGCGAATTGTCTCGCGGATCAAAATGGCGACGCGTATTGGGATTTCGCCGACTACATTCACGCCAACAAGCAGGAAGTGGACAAAGAAAAGGCCATGAGTGCGCGGTTCGATGCCGTCGACAAGATGGCTGAACTGCAAGGACAGAAACATACCCTGGATGCGGGCAAGTTGCAGGCCTGTATCAAGGCGCAAAACGAAGACTCCGTTCGAGCTTCTATGAAGGAAGCGGACGGAATCGGGGTGAATGCGACCCCGACTCTGTTTGTTAATGGACAAAAGATCGACGGCGCAGTTCCCATCAGCGAAGTCCGGGCTGCGTTGGATACAGCGCTGCGCGATGCGGGAGAACCTGCACCGGAACACGTTCCTGCAGCGCCCGTGCCCGCATCCAAGTAAAATAGGCGGGTTTGGCGATCTCGCCTCAGATCTTCATTTTGCGTTTGTGACCTTGGGTTGCGGAAAGCAACTGGAGAAACACTCTTGAGAAAAAGCGAATTTCATTCGCAGGCGGCCAGCGGACTTCTGGTAGCGCTTCTGCTTGCGATCTTCTCGGGCTGTAACGCACAGCCGGGCGGTGATGTCATGGCGACCGTCGATGGCCGCAAGATTTTCCGGTCGGACGTCGACAAGTACTACGACAATAACGTGGCCTCGGCGCAGCAGGCTCCATCGGGCGAGCAGGCCACCGCGCTGCGGCTGAATATCCTGCACCAGATGATCGACGACGAGATTCTGATGCGTCGCGCCGAAAAGCTGGGATTGTTAGCCACGGATGACGAAGTCGACCGCAAATTCAATGAGTACAAGGCGCCGTTCACCCAGGAGGAATTCGATAAACGGCTGCAGGAGAAGAAGATCACCCTGGCTGATTTCAAGCGCGACATCCGGCGCTCGATCACAGTCGAAAAGGTGCTGAACAAGGAAGTGTCGTCGAAGATCGAGATTTCGGACAAAGACATCTCGGATTACTACACTGCGCATAAAGCTGAGTTCAATCTGATCGAACCAACGTATCATTTGGCACAAATTATGGTAACGCCTGCACCGAATCCTCAGGCACAAAACCAGAACGACAAAGCGCAAAACGAGGCTGAGGCACGCAAGAAGATTCAGATGATCGCGAACCGACTCGACAGTGGCGACGACTTCGCTACACTGGCGATGAAGTACTCGGAAGATCCAGAAACCTCGGGCAACGGTGGAGATTTGGGAACCGTGCAGGAATCAGGTCTGAAAGGGACAGACCCGGCCACAAGAGATGCGGTTCTTAAACTCAAGCCTGGCATGTTCAGTCCCATCATCACCGTGGTAAATCCCGCGACCAAGCAGGTTGCGGGATTTCGCATCGTCCGGCTGGTCGCAAAAGAACCCGCCGGTCAACGCGAGTATTCCGATCCACGGGTCCAGCAGGCGATCCGGTCACAACTGCACGATCGCCGAGAGCAGTTGCTCAAAGCTGCGTACTATGAGGTTTTACGCGACTCTGCGAAGGTGGAGAACTACTACGCGAAACAGATTCTGGACAGAAATGGCATAGAGAAGTAGCGGCCGGAGTTTCGCCGGCAGTTTATTCCACGATCGCGAGGACATCGCCAGCATTCACTGCAGCGCCCACTGCGACGAGTATTTTCTGGATGGTTCCCTTCTTTGGCGACTTGACCTCGTTCTGCATCTTCATCGCTTCGACTACCAGCACGCCCGCACCGGCTTCGACCTCGGCCCCTTGAGTTAACAGGATGCGGACGATTTTGCCGGGCATGGGAGCCGTCAATTTCTTTGGGCCGTGGTCATCCACCGCATGGCTGCGGCTGCGGAGCGACCGTGGGTCGCGGACTTCCGGTGCGAAGCGGCGGCTGCCCACCCAGATGTGCACGTCATTGGGCACGCGCTCGCATTTCACCTCGTACGTCTTGTTGCCGATGCGGAGTGAAAGCACATCGGGACGGGCAAGCACCGCGTCCACCTCGATTGTGCGGTCGTCGAGGCGACATATCCAGCGTCCGTCGACCTGATTCAGATCGAGCCGGTAGTTCTTGCCGTCGATGGAGATTTCGTATGTCAAGAGAAGCAGTGGCCGTTAGTCAGTGGCCAGCAAAACGCAAGAACTCCGAAAATTGCCGACGTCATGCGCATGCAGCGTTCATCCTTCACCGGAGCTGCTCCCGGCGGCCTGCGACCTTCCAGTTCGAAACTGCGTCTACCTTTGCCGGAGATCCTTCGGTATTCGCACGCTCGTTCGCTCCAGCAGCAGCAGAACCTAAGGCAGCAAACATCCCGGCGGCAATCACGGCGACCGCAGTTGCATCAGCGTCGGATTGAGAGTCTGGCGGCTCCTTTTTTTGCTGCAGCAAGCGATCGAGAAAACCAGTGTCCAGTTTGGCGGCACGAAAATCCGGATGATTCAAGATGCGCCGAAACAACGAGATATTGGTCTTAATGCCGCCCACGAAATATTCATTCAGCGCGCGGGTCAGGCGGGAAATCGCCTGTTCACGATCGGTGCCATAGCCGATCAGTTTCGCGAGCAGCGGATCGTAATCCATCGGGACAGTCCAGCCTTCGTACATCCCGCTGTCGCGGCGAATTCCCGGACCCGAAGGCAATAGCAGCAGGGTAATCTTGCCCGGGCTGGGAAAATAGTTGTTGTCGGGATCCTCCGCGTAGATACGGCACTCAATGGCATGCCCGCGGATAGTCACATCCTGCTGCGTAAACGGCAGACGCTCGCCGTTTGCGATACGAATCTGCAGATGTACGAGATCGAGCCCCGTGATCAGTTCGGTGACCGGGTGTTCCACCTGCAGTCGCGTATTCATCTCCAAAAAGTAGAAGTTCTTTTGCTGATCGACGAGGAACTCGACCGTTCCGGCGTTTGTGTATCCGGCGGCCTGGGCTACGCGGACCGCGACCTCACCCATCCGGCGGCGCATGTCGGGATCGACCAATGGGGAAGGAGCTTCTTCGATAACTTTCTGGTGGCGGCGCTGGATCGAGCACTCGCGCTCACCCAGGTACACGGTATTGCCGTGCTCGTCGGCTAAGATTTGCATCTCGATATGGCGCGGATTGATGATCGCCTTCTCGATATAGACTTCGCTGTCCCCGAAGGAACGTTCGGCCTCGCTGCGGGCACCTTCAAGCGCCGATTTCAGGTCCGCGGGCGCATGCACGAGCCGCATTCCCTTACCGCCGCCGCCAGCCGCAGCCTTCAGCATGATGGGATAGCCGATGCGGGCCGCAACTTCTTGCGCCTGTTCCACCGATTCGAGGCCACGAGAGGTTCCCGGGACAAACGGCACACCAGCGCGTTCCATCGCCTGGCGGGCACGCGTTTTTGAGCCCATAGCGTCCATCGCGGCAGCTGTAGGGCCGATGAACTTTACCCCGGCCTCGACACAGGCCTTGGCAAACTTCGCATTCTCGGAGAGGAATCCGTAACCGGGATGGATTGCGTCGGCTCCCGAGCGCGCCGCGACATCGAGAATCTTATTTATATTCAGGTAGGACTCGGTTGCCGCAGGCGGGCCGAGCGGATACGTCTCGTCGGCTTTGCGAACGTGCAACGATGCGCGGTCGACATCGGAGTAGACAGCCACGGCGGCGATGTTCATCTCGTGGCAGGCGCGGATCACGCGAACGGCAATCTCTCCACGATTCGCGATGAGGATCTTCTTGAACATAGGAACGGGCTGCGATGGCAAACTGCCGGGTCAGACCGGATATTGTACTGGACCCATGGCAATGGCGGATGTGATTTATCCTAAGCCCACTATGATTCGTCTAGGTGCAGGTTCCATCGATCCGGGCGGGACCAAGCCCAGGCTCAGTTTGCGCATAGTATGATCTGGAGGCCACCTGGCCATTCACACCTCGGCGATGGAACGATCCCGCAATATCAATCAGAGACCGAGTCCATCACCAGCGCAAGTTGAAACGCTTACTCCGGTTCGGGTCGTGTTCCTCTTTTTGTTGACCGCGGCAGGACTAGCTGTGCGCCTTTTCTGCCTTGCGTGCAAACCCTTCTGGTTCGACGAGGCATTTAGTGTCGAGGTCGCCCGAATCTCCTGGCCCAATTTTCTGCATTTGCTGTGGTGGCGCGAAGCCAATATGTCGCTCTACTATCTGCTACTGCGACTGTGGCTACACATCGGGCACAGCCCGTTTTTCATCCGCAGCCTCTCGGCGGTGATCGCAGCCGCCACGATCCCAGTCATTTACTGGCTCGGGAGCATGCTCTTTAACCGTCGGGTAGCTCTAATTGCCGCCGCGCTGCTTGCATTGAACGGCTACGACATTCGCTATGCGCAGGAAGCTCGCAGCTACTCGCTCTTAGTGCTGCTGGCAACCCTTTCGTCCGGATTCCTGATCGCATTCCTTAAGGAACCAACGCGGTGGCGCCGCTTCGCCTATGTGCTGTTCAGCATTCTCGCCGTCTATGCCCACTTCTATGCGCTTCTGCTAATCGCGGCGCATTGGATGGCCCTACGGTTGAGAGGCGCCTCAGCGAATGAGGAAGAATCCGGTCGATCGGCTGCGCCTCAAATGCGAAGCGCATGGATTGCAATTGGCATCGCCGTGTTGCCACTCCTGATTTTTGTTGCCAAGACGGGAGCAGGCCCGATTCGCTGGATCCACCGGCCCGGGCTTCTCGATCTCGTCAAATTCAGTATCAATTTCACCGACGGAAGGCCGATCATCTATTTTGCAGCCTGCCTGGTGACTTTGATTCCGTTGCGGAGAAATCTGCAGGAGCGCACCCAGGATTGGGGGAAGTGGCGCGTTCAGTTTCTCTTCCTATGGTTGTTTTTTCCCATCATGTTGACGGTCTTGCTGTCGTTCGCGCGCCCGGTCTTTCTGCCGCGCTACATGATCTTCTGCATTCCCGCACTCGTGCTGCTGACGGCGGCGGGCTTGGCGAGAATTGGTCCCGCGTGGCTGAGCACTTTGTTAGTCTGTGGGACGCTGCTTCTCTCGGCGCAGTTCATACCGTTCGTCTATTCGCATGATTTTGACGACGAGCGGGACGCATCAGTCGCGGCGGCAAATATGATCCTGAATGACGCGCAGCCCGGGGATGCGGTTGTGTTCCATATCGCCGAGACGCGGATCCCGTACGAGTATGTCCGGTCACTCCGGTCAGGACAAAACACAGCAAGTGCTGGCTACATGGGATCGCTTGGGCCTGAAATCGTTTTTCCGCATCACGGACCAGGACTAAGCTATCAAGACTTCACCGGCAAACCCACGGCGGAGTTTTTGCGGAAGGAATTACCGAGCCATTCGCGCGTCTGGGTGATGCTGATGAACAATGGAGGCATCGAGAAGCCAGACCCCACCACGGTGATGCTGACTCAGGTAGTGCCGGAGATGTTCCCGAAGATGCAGCGTTGGCAGTTGGCCAGAGTCGAAGTTCGTCTTTATAGCAAAGACTGAGAGTGGCCTGTCTTCGAATGGGAAATAGAAAGCCTTCCGCGCGAACGCGGAAGGCTCATGGGAAACTGCTAGAAGCTACTTCGAATTGTCCATGGTAATTCCGCCCTGGCTTTGTGCCGCCTTCTCCGCCTTGGCTTTTTTGACGCGCATAGTCTCATCGACCCAGTGATCTGCGGCCTTCAGGTCCTCGGCGCGAGCTGCCTCATCATCGCATTCCACGTCGGCGCGCTCACGGTACATGAGGTTCATGTACGCCATGGCGTCGTCGTAGTCCTGACGAAGCTGAATCGCTTTGTTCAGGCTGTCGATGCCTTCCTGAATGTCTGGGCCATTTTTCGCCTTCAGCTCTTCGCAGACCTTTTTCTGGTCTTTGTTCTTGGCGCTGAGGTGTTCTTCGGGCTTCATGCCAAGCTTGGCACGCTCTTCCATGCGCGGCTGGTAGGCCGCTGTCCAATCGATAACCCCGACCGAATAATAGGGCTCGGGATCATTGGGATCGAGGTCCGATGCCATGCGATAGTACTTCTTGGCTTCGTCCCACTTTTTCTCGTTCAGGTAGAGGTAAGCGATTCCTTTCGCGCTATTAACCTTTTGATCGCGCGACGGGTTCATGTCGATTACTTTCTGATATTCCGCAATCGCCGACTGAGCGGTCCGCAGATTATCCGGATCTTCAACGCCCGGAATGTATTGCGACACATATGCCGTCGCCAGATACATGCGCGCATTGATCAGGGAAGGATCCAGCTGAACCGCGGACTGGAAATGATTGATGGCTTCTTCGTAGTGATTGTCTTTGTAGGCTTTCACGCCCTTGTTGAGTTGGTCGCGCGCCTTCAGCTTGTCGCATCCCAAAGAGGAAAAGAGCGCCAGCCCTACTGCCGCCAGCGCCAACAGTCTAAGAGTTTTATTCATTGCGGTATAAGTCTCCCTCGCCACAGCATCCTAGGCCCAGAGACATCAGTTTGACAAGCGGACCATCGGCAGCACGAAAGTGGAAAGCTTCCGTGCTGCGGGCCGAGTGAAGAATCGCACAACTCCGGGCCGTACCGGACGGGCAGTTTAGCTGCCCGCTTCAATCTTTGCGGTGATCAGACCGACCTTATCCACACCGGAGGCATGGGCAATATCGATCACATTCGCGACGTTGACGAAAGGAATAGAATCATCTCCCTTCACGAACATCACCTTTTCCGCGCGTTGTTTGTAAATGTCGGTGAGCCGACCCTGCAGATTATCCCAAGTAGCGTCTTCGTTATTGATCTTGACGCCGGGGTCCTGTCCTGCGCCACGATCAATCAATTGCACGACGATCGTACGGTCAGGAGTGTTGTTCTTGGGAGCGTTCGGCGGCGGGGGCTGAGGCACCAGCGCATCCAACCCTTTTGGGGTCACCGGCGAGATCACCATGAAGATGATCAACAGAACCAGCAGTACATCGATAAGCGGTGTAACGTTGATGTTCGCACTCTGTCCACCGTGCGAACCGAGACTCATTCCCATGATAGTTCTCCTCTATTGCCCTGCCTGCCCCTGGCCAGTTGCGCTCGTGGGTGGCGGGGTGGTTGGAGATGTTTTCCGTTGATCGGTAAGTAGGCCGAGATCGTCCACGCCCGCGGCTCGCACCGCGTCTACAACCTGGACGACTCCACCGAAACGAGTGCGCATATCGGCTTTCACATAGACGCGCTTATCGGCTTTATTAGAGAGCCGATCTTTCACCTTGGTGGTCAGGCTGTCTGGACTAATCTGCTCACTACCGAAATACACTTTGCCGTCACGCGTGATGGAGACGAGCAACGCGTCTTCTTTATCCGCATCCGGCATTTGCTCGGGGTTATTCACCTTGGCCATGTCCACGCTGATACCTTTCTGCAACATGGGCGTGACCACCATGAAGATGATCAGCAGGACGAGCATGACGTCCACCATCGGTGTGACGTTGATCTCGGAGCTGACCTTGGATCCTTCGTCTCTTTTTGCCAGTGCCATAGCTTAATATCTCCCGTCCTTCCGCGGCCGCGTTTGAGATCTCGTATTTAAGTTGGGAAGGCCGGTGCTGGATCGCTCCAGCACCGGACAAGCAACTCAGTACGAAAATCACACCCGGCGACCTACCGGCGGGCGCTTACCGACGAACGTCGCCGCGCTTCTTCAGGAAGTAGTCGATCAGTTCGCTCGACGAGTTATCCATCTCGACGTCGAATGCTTCGACGCGGCCCGTCAGGTAGTTAAACATCATGACGGCAGGGATGGCGACGAGCAGCCCGATGGCTGTCGTGACCAGCGCTTCCGCGATGCCGCCGGCGACCGCAGCCAGACCGGTTGCCTTCGAGTTGTTGATGCCGATAAAGGCGTTCAGAATGCCCATCACGGTGCCGAACAGTCCCACGAAGGGAGCCGTCGAACCGATGGTGGCAAGACCGCCCAATCCGCGCTTCAACTCGGCGTGGACGATGGCTTCGGTGCGCTCCAGAGCGCGCTTGGAGGCTTCAATCGTCTCGCCGGGGATGGCGCCAGGGCTATCCTGGTGAGCCTTGAACTCCATCAAGCCCGCAGTGACAACCTTAGCCAGGTGGCTCTTCTTGTTACGCTCGGCTACCTTGATGGCTTCATCGATACGGCCATCGCGCAAGGCGCCGGCAACAGCAGGAGCAAAGGCGCGAGACTGCTTACGGGCCGCGCTATAGGCCATCCAGCGATCGATCATCACGCCGATAGACCAGCCGGACATGATGAAGAGAATGATGACGACGGTTCGAGCAACCCAGCCCATTGCCTTCCACAAGCCCAATGGATCGGTCGCCATGGCACCGCCGCCTTCCTGGACGACCCAGGCGGCTGCGGCAGGTACGTGATTGAGAATGCCTGCTACGTGAATTGCGAACATGAGTTGCTTTTCCCTCCTCGGAACTCTTTACTTCCCTGTTACTAGGAACCTTTGATGCGCTTGTCGTGCTAACCGCTGGCTAGGATTCGATTGCCGGCGGGCGTGCGACTTTCACCGCACATACACGGACCTCGTTGGCCACATTGCAGAAGGGTGGCGACGTCCGGCTTTTCGACAGCCTTTCCCATCCGCCAATTTCAGGTAGGACGGGGAGGGCCAAACACAAACTACTAGTGCTCAATGTGGGGACAGCCGCCCCCGGCTGTCCGGCGGAGCGCAAGCTCCGCAGTTTCCGGCGAGCTAACGCTCGCCCGCACGGCCGAGGGCGGCCGTGCCCACGTGCCCGCTCTAGCCTCCGGCGAGCGTGAAGTTCACCTGCACCTGCGTCTCGACTTCGACCGGTTCGCCGTTCAGCAGATACGGCCGATACTTCCACTGTTTCACAGCTTCGATCGCAGCCGGAGCGAGCATCGGGTGTCCGCTAATCAACTGCAGGTTTTGGATATCGCCAGTCTTGCTGATCTGGGCCTGCAGGATGACGGTACCCTGAATGCGCGCCTGACGAGCCAGAGGCGGATAGCTCGGTGGAACCTTGCGGATCAGAAGACCCGATGTTACGCCGGCCGACACGCGTACCCGCTGGGGCGTCGCAATCTTGGGCGCTACCGTTGGAGTTGCGCTCAGGATGCTGCCCATCACGCCACCCATCGAACCGCCCGGCACACCGCCTGGCACGCCGCCGACGACTCCGGCCGAAGCCATAACCGGCGGAGGAGCCTCGTCTTCCTTAATCATTTCGACTTTCTTGGGAATCTTGGTAGGCGTGCGCAGCTCGCCGTTCACGATGTCGGTCTGAATGACCTTTACAATTTTCACAGGCGCTGCGGCTGGCGGCGGAGGTGGTGGCGGTGGCGGGGGGGCTACCAGAAATCCGAGAGTTACTGTCTTCGGCAAGGCTTCAGTGAAGATCAATGGAATCAGCACCATGACTCCAATGATCATGAACTGGATTGCGAACGAGAGGATGGACGTCCATCCCCGCTTCGTTTTTAGCCTGCCGCCTGACTCGATAAGGCTGTCTTCAAACATGTGATTCTCCCCAAACGTTCAGACCCCTACGAATACTTAGACACCGACTAATTCTCCTTTGCTCCCAGAATCTACTTTCACGCCAAGGGTCCTGTTTGTCTCCAGCGGCGCTGAGCAAACCTTCCAAAAAGGCAGTCCTAAGAAGGCGTAAACCAATGATTCCGCGAATGCTATACGGTAACTTACCTAGCTTTGCCGACCGTTTTGCCCACCGGCATGCCAACGGGGCGTTTGCCCTTTTCAATGCGCCAATCCTGATAGGCCACCAGGATGGGAGCCGCAATGGCGATGGACGAATACGTTCCGATCAAAATGCCAATTACCAGCGCGAGGCTGAAACCACGAAGCACCTCGCCACCGAATAAGAAGAGAGCAAGTACAGTAAGGAAGGTTAACCCCGCTGTCAAGATGGTTCTGCTCAGAGTCTGATTAATGCTGCGATTGACGATCTCTGATAGTTTCTCTCGCCGCATGAGTTTAATGTTTTCCCGGATGCGGTCAAATACCACGATCGTGTCGTTATTAGAGTAACCAATCAGGGTGAGAATGGCCGCGATCACGGTGAGGGAGATGTCTGTATTGGTCAGAGAGAAGACGCCTACCGTGATCAGCGTATCGTGGAAAACCGTTATAACCGCGGCAATGCCATAAATCCATTCGAAACGGAAGCCCAGATAAACCAGCATTCCGATCAGCGAATACAGGGTTGCCAGTCCAGCCTGGGTACGCAACTGGCCTCCCACCTGGGGACCTACAATTTCCACATTGAAGACGCCAAAGTCGGAGAGGAAAAAACCGTCGGGAATGACCGCAGCTACCGAGGGATCCACGCCAGGAGCGCCTTTTAGCTGGTCAAGAGAATTGAACACCCAGCCCAGCACTTTGTCCCGTTCATCCAAAATCGCCTGTGCCTGCGCCGAATATTTGGCGTCGGCGTCTGAACCCAAGTGCATGGGGTCCTTATCTATCAGGAAATTCTTCACGCTCAAAAAACTGGCGTTGTTCAGGTCCTGCTTGCCGTCGGGAGCATTCGTTTCCAAGGCTTGAATGATCTTGGTTCTACCCACGTCCAGCGCGGCCTCGCTGGTCTCGCGCACATCCAGATCGATGAGCACCTCGTGCAAAGAAGAGCGGTCGTACGGCTGAATCTTAGGATTGTGCAGGCCGGCGCGATTCAGCAGAGTTCGAACGTTCCCAAGGTCCGGCGTATGGGAGAACTTTACGTACACCAGGGTCCCACCACGAAAATCCACTCCCCAAGGAAGCGGGGTGCCGGCTTTGGCCCATCGAACACCCATGGACACCACACCGGCGACACTAAAGATCAGCGAAAAGGCAAGGAAGTACCATTTCTTGCCAAGGAAATCTATGTTGACGTCATGAAAGAACTCCACCGGTTCTAGCCCCTTATCTCAGAATTGAGTAATTTCGTAATTTCGTAATTGTGTAATTTGAAATTCCAGCACTCTACACAGGTTTCAAATTGCCAAATTACTCAATTTCCCAATTACCAATGTCCTAAATACTCAGCGCCTCTCCGCGCTGCTTGCGGCTGAGGACCCAATCAAAAATCACACGCGAGACAAACACCGCCGTGAACAGGTTCGCCAATAAGCCGAAAGTCAGGGTCGTCGCAAATCCCTTTACCGGGCCCGTACCGAAGATAAATAAAATCGCCGCCGAAACGATCGTGGTTACGTGCGTATCGACGATGGTGATCCAGGCATGGCTGAATCCCTGATCCACGGCTGAGGGTGGCGTCTTGCCATTTTTCAGCTCTTCGCGGATGCGTTCGAAGATCAGCACGTTGGAATCGACGCCCATACCGACGGTCAGAATGACTCCTGCAATTCCCGGCAAGGTGAGCGCCACATTGACGCCTGCGATCGTCGACCATCCCAGGAATCCGAGCAGAATGATCAGGTTGAAGATGAGAGCTACATCTGCATTGATACCGGCGCCGCGATAGTAGATCAGCATGAAGATAAGAACCGCGAGCATCCCGATCACGGCAGCCCGAACGCCCGAGCGAATAGAGTCTGCGCCCAAGGACGGGCCGACCGTTCGCTCTTCGAGGTAACGAATGCTGGCCGGCAGTGCGCCCGAATTCAGAATCATAGCCAGGTCTTTGGCCGCCTGATTATCCATGTGGCCGCGAATCTGGACCTGATCGCGAATCGGCTCGTCAATGGTCGCAACCTCACGCACTTTGTTATCGAGCACAACGCCGAGACTGTCTTTTACGTGGGCAGAAGTGAAATTAAAGAAGCGCTGCCCGCCGTCGCTGGTCAGCTGGAAGTTCACGTCGGGCTGGCCGTTCTGATCGGTAGTGGGATCGGCATGGCGCAGATCTTTGCCGGTGATAGCCGAAATGCGCGAGACCAGGAACCACTCCTCGCCTTCCGAGTGTCCTCCTAGCGTATTGCCTGGCAACAACAACTGGTCGGCAGGGATAATTCCATTATTCGCCTGCAGTGCCGCAGCCTGGCTCGGATACGGCCCACCCACCACTTGCTTAATCTCGAGCATGGCAGTGTTCTGGATGAGCTCTTTGACACGGGCTGGATCATCGACATTGGGCAACTGGACCAGGATCTGGTAGTCGCCGAGTCCGTGTTCCTCAATCGTCGGCTCGCTAACTCCAAGCTGATCGACGCGGTTACGGATAGTCTCGATCGCCTGGGTGACCGCCCGGTTTTTCAGTTCTTTCAAATTTGCCGGCTTCATCGCGAGGTTCCAGGTGTCATTAGCCCCGCTGGCGATGTCGTAGTCGGGCAAGCGATCCTGGATGATGTTGCGCAGATCGCTGCGCGCATCCGGCGAAATGCCCTTCAGAACGATGTGATCAGGGTTGTTCTGCGGGTCCGGCTGGGTGATGTCGGTGTACTGAATCTTGTGCGTGCGGAACTGATCCTTGAGCACCTCAATCGCGTTCTGCGCGTCCACGTTGACCGCATCATTGACCTGCACCTGCAGGATCAGGTGGGTGCCACCCTTCAGGTCGAGGCCCAAATGGATGTGGTCGCTTAGAGCGGTAAGGAGTCCTTGGCCGGAAAGACTATTCGGGATCCCGAAGATTCCGAACAGGAAAAACAGCATCGTGCCAATGATGAAAAGCAGCTTCCAGAGAAGATTCTTGTTCATATGAAATCAGTTGTCAGGGGTCAGCGATCAGGGGTCAGTTTGCGCTCTGATCCCTGGTTCCTAATCCCTGATCCCTATTTAGTCTTTACTTCTTCCTCAGTCGTGGTCACCTGGGTCACCGAAGCCTTGGTTACTTCCACCACCAGATTGTTCGGCGGAACGCGCAAATGAATGGCATCGTCCTTGAGCGCCATGATGGTTCCTCGCAGGCCGCCGCTGGTGGTGACTTTGTCTCCGGTTTTCAGTTGATCGAGCATGCCTTGCCATTTTTTTGTGCGGCGCTGCTGCGAATAGAACATGTAAAAAACCAGGAGAACGAGGGGCAGGAACAGCACCATGCCGCCGAGTGCTCCACCGCCACCTGCTTGCACAATCAAAGTTAATGGCATATCAATTCGAGTCGAAACGCACGTGCACGAAAAACTGCCTGCGCCCACAAGCGCCGCGAGGCTGTTATGTCACCGCGGGGTTTGGATCGACTTCGGCCGGTAATTCGGCCTCAGGCTTGAATCCGGGGAGGTTTCCCTAGTGAGCCTACGGTTTCGATCGAGACCAGATATCAGAAAGAAAACGGGACTCTTCCCCAAGTGAAATAGAATGCCGGACTCGTCGCATAGTGTCAAGGTAGAAACTCAGATTGTGGATCGTATTCAGGACCTGGGCCAACAGTTCATTGGATGCGTAAAGATGGCGTAAATAGGCCCGGGAATAACGCCGGCAGACCCGGCAATCGCAATTTTGGTCGAGCGGCCCCTGGTCCTGGGCGTATCGTGCCTGTTTAATCGAGACTTTGCCTTCGGACGTAAACAGCAGGCCGTGACGGGCTGCCCGCGTGGGCAGCACGCAATCCATCATGTCGATACCGAGATTTGAATACTCGACGATCTCTTCTGGAGTACCAACCCCCATCAGGTAGCGGGGTTTGTCCTTGGGAAGGTGCTCCAGGGTCGACTCGACGATCTCGCGGGTGAGTTCGCGGGGCTCGCCGACGCTAAGCCCGCCGATCGCATATCCGGGAAAGCCGATTTCGATCGTGCGCTCGGCCGATTCTTTTCTAAGTGCTCGATCCATGCCGCCTTGCACGATGCCGAACAGGGATTGGCTGGCAGAGGGGTTAGGGGTCAGGGGCCAGGGGTCAGCCACACCCTCGTTGTCGTGCCGAGCGAACCGAGGAATCTGCTCTGGCTGAGAGCTGAGGGCTGAGGACTGAGATCTCTTTTCCCAGGGAACTTCGTATTTGTGCTCATCAAAATATTTCTTGCTCCGGGCAGCCCAGCGGGCCGTCAGTTCCATAGATTCCCGCGCTCGCTCTTGGTTCGCTGGATATTCCGTACATTCATCGAAAGCCATGATGATATCGGCGCCCAGCCCGATCTGCGCCTCCATCGCGCTCTCCGGACTGAAAAAGTGCGATGAACCATCGAGATGCGAGCGAAAAGTGACGCCGTCCTCAGTCAGCTTGCGCAGCTCGCTGAGGCTAAAGACCTGAAATCCCCCTGAGTCGGTCAGAATGGCCCGATTCCACGACATGAATCCGTGCAAGCCACCTAGGCGGCGCACTGTGTCGACCCCAGGCCGCAGGTAAAGGTGATATGTGTTTCCGAGGATGATCTGGGCGCCGATTTCCTCGAGGATCTCCTGCGGCACAGCTTTCACCGACGCGACTGTGCCCACCGGCATGAACACGGGCGTTTCGATCTCAGCGTGCGGAGTCGAAAGCTGTCCCTTCCGGGCCGTACCCGCGATATTTTCTATGCGGAAGGATAAGGACATTCAGTGGGATTGTAGCAACGGCGCATGCACGGCGGGATGGCATAGGGCTACAGAATCCGCTCAGATATCCAACTTGATGATTTGCTGTTCGATTTGCCCAGCTCTGACGGCAAGCATCCCCACGGTCACCGGAAGCTTGAATCTTCGCGGTCCCGCGCTGCCGGGATTGAAGTAAAGCACGCCGTTTCGACTCTCCTGCTTTGGCGTGTGACTGTGGCCGGAGACTACGACTCTGAAGCCGGCGGCTTCGGGTTTGAGATCGAGCTGGGCCAGATCATGTAGCACGTAAATGGAGATTCCGCCGAGTTCGATGACTGCGGTTTCCGGCAACTTGCGCGCCCACGGAGCTTTGTCGATGTTGCCGCGGATCGCGGTCAGAGGAGCAAGAGAAAGAAGCTTGTCGAGAATCTCAGGATCTCCGACATCACCGGCGTGAATGATGTGCTCTGAGCCATTGAGTGCTTCGATAGCTTCCGGTCGAAGCAGGCCATGTGTATCGGAGATGATGCCGATTTGGATAGAAGCTCAGCCCTTCCTCATGGTGTTTTGATTCGCTCTCATCAGCTGATTGATTTCGGCGTGGGAAGGCGAGGCTTCCATCATTGAGTAGGTGCCTCGTGTGTTTACTTCCTGCGCAAGCCGGCGCAAGAGGCCGAGAGTTGCTCTCATCGGACCAGAACCTAAGCTGATCCGCTTCACGCCCGCGGCCGTCAACTCGGCGACGGAAGGAGAGCCAGGCCCCGCAAGAATGTTCACCGGACAGCGCAAGTCGGAGATTAGCCTGCCGATTGTGGGCAAGTCTCGAACGCCCGGAAGGAAAACACAATCGGCGCCCGCGTCGCAATACGCTGCCAATCGTTTCACGGCGGCGTCATAGCGTTTCGCAGGATCCCCAACTTGCAGCAGGTAGACATCGGTGCGGGCATTCAATACCAGAGGGATTCCGAGTTTCGCCGCAGCCTCACGAATCGCATGAATTCTTTCCACCTGCAGACTTTGATCTGCCAGCGGATGCTCCTCAATACCTGTGGCATCTTCGAAGTTCATGCCCACGGCACCAGCCCGAATAACACGCTGCGCGGTCTGGGCGGCGTCATCGGGACTGTCTCCGTATCCTGCTTCGGCATCTGCCGTAACCGGGACCTTCACGGCTTCGACGACGCGAGCGACTTCGGCCATCATGGCGTCGCGATGGATGTTCTGCCCGTCCGGAAGCCCCCGGGAGAATGCTATTCCTGTACTGGTAGTCGCAATGGCGGGAGAGCCCAGTTCTTCGATGATGCGTGCGCTGGCAACGTCCCAGGCGTTGACCAGCACAAGGGCTCGCGGTCCAGAATGCAGCGTTCGTAAGGCTTCCGCCTTTCGTTTCTGTTCAAGCATTTCTGTTTTCCCTATCGGAATCGGTACGTCATCCGTTTCCGTTCTTCATCTTTGCCTGAAATCCGGAAATACTGACCACGGCGCGACCCACGGTTCCGCGGCCAATTTCCTGCTTGTCGTCACGAGCCGTAACCCGCAAGGTGTAGAGGCGTCCATCGAAAGATTCCAGCACAGCCTCGGCCTGGATAGCAGTGCCGATGCCACTGGCCGACCGATGCTGAACGTTGATGGACGTCCCGACAGTAATCTCGTCGCCTTCGCAGTAGGGCTGAAGCGCATGGAAGGCCGCAGTTTCCATCAGGCGGATCATGTCCGGGGTCGAATACACCGGAGGCAGTTCCGGATGATGCGCGGTCAGGGTGTGCTTGAACGCGACAATTTCGGAGGCCTCGCCGCGAGCGCCGATGGGAACATCTTTCACCAGTTTCTCCAAAAAACAATGAGCCAATGATTTTATCGAATCATTGGCCCAGAACTATTCAGACAGATGGCAGATTATGCGATAGCGACCACGTTCCGCCTGGCATCGATTCCGTCCAGAGCATGCCAGAGCATTTTGGCCGCATCCTCGGCCGCGTCGAGCGCGGCATCCGCAGTCTCCGGATGGGCTGCAATCCGCTTCTCGAGTTGCTTCCGCCACACGCGCGAGTGATAGACATCGGCTTCCGCGTGCAGCGCAAAGTAGCCGCAGGTCTTGTCGTCGGCGGCATACATTTTCCGCAGACCAGACTCTTTCTCCTTCGCGATCCGCGGAACCTGCGACTCGTACGCGTAAAACGCGGCGAGCGCTTCTTCAGGCGTACCTTCGCTGGCTACGAGGTGGAAGTAGCGAATAAGTTGCCGGATCTCCGGGACAGGGTGATGCCATTCAAGATTGCGAGTCGATCCCATGCCTTCGGCGAAATCGAGCCACAGATCAGAGTGCGGCGCGGACTCTTTTCCCGCACCTTCCGAGCCCTTTTCGTCGCACATGTTGGCCAAAATAGCGCGGCGAAGTTCTCCGTCCTCCAGACGAAGCCCCAAGGCCGCCAGATAGGAAGGAAATGCTTCCACGTGGTGGTAGTAATCCTGAGCATACTCGCGCAGGTCTTCGCGGGTCAGACGTCCGGCCGACCAGGCTTTGTAAAACGGATGGCAGAGAAGGTCATATTTTGCGATGCGAGCGTCGAGTTGCTGGAAGAACTCAGCGGTTGTCATAAACTCCTCTTCAGGCTTGCCGCCTGCAGCCACTATACGGGCGAGAATGCCGCTCGGCAAGTGATGCGGATCACTGGTTCGCTTCAAGTTGCTAGAATGAAAGAACAAAGAAGTAGGGCAATTCATCGCCCTTGAATTCCTGGGGATGCAATTTACTGAACAATTCGATGTAGTGGTGGTCGGCGCCGGACATGCCGGATGCGAGGCCGCGATGGCGGCCGCCCGTATGGGCCTGAAGACTGCGCTTTATACGCTCAACGTCGACTTGATCGCGCAAATGTCATGCAATCCGGCGGTGGGCGGAATTGCCAAGGGACACCTTGTTCGCGAGGTGGACGCCCTCGGCGGAATCATGGGCGAGATCACCGACGCGGTCGGCATTCAGTTCCGTCTGCTGAATACTTCCCGCGGTCCGGCCGTCTGGTCCCCGCGTGCCCAGTGCGACAAGCAAGCTTACCGTCTGAAAATGCGCGAGGTGCTTGAGTCGCAAACCAATCTGAAGATCAAGCAGGCGGAAGTGGCGAATCTCATTGTGGAGCAGGCTTCCGGCGTCGGGCTTCAGGCTTCGGAAAGCATACACGCAGAGTCGTACTTTGGCGGAAACCCGGATGCTGAAGCCCGAAGCCTGGTACTAGGCGTTCGTCTTCGCGACGGACGTACCGTGGGCGCGCAGGCGGTCATCATCACTACGGGAACCTTCCTCAACGGCCTTATCCACTGCGGCGAACAGCAGTATCCTGCAGGACGATCCGGGGAACCAAATGCCGTGCTGCTCGGGGAAGCTTTAAAGAAGCTTGGCCTGCGTGGATGCCGCCTCAAGACAGGCACTCCTCCGCGTCTTGACGGACGCACCATTGACTGGTCGCGCTTTTCCGTGCAGCCGGGAGACGACGATCCCACGCCGTTCAGTTTCCGAACCAAGCGCGTGGCGCACCACGACTCACAGGTGCCCTGCTACATTGCGTGGACGACGGCCGAGACCCACAGGATTATTCGCGAAAACGTGCATCGCTCGCCCATGTATAGCGGGCAGATTCAGTCCATCGGACCGCGCTATTGTCCCTCGATCGAAGACAAGATCGTGAAATTTCCCGATAAGGAGATGCACCAGCTTTTCCTTGAGCCCGAAGGATTGAACACGCACGAGATTTACGTGAACGGCATGAGCACGTCGCTGCCGGTCGAAGTGCAGCTGGCGATTCTGAAGTCGATTCCGGGCCTCGAAAACGCAGAGATGCTGCGCCCCGGATATGCGATCGAATACGACTCGATCGATCCCACAGAGCTGGAACGCACTCTGGAGACGCGAAAGATTGCAGGTCTGTTTCTGGGAGGCCAGATCAACGGAACTTCCGGCTACGAAGAAGCCGCGTGCCAGGGATTGATGGCGGGCATTAACGCCGCGCTTCAAGTGAAGCAGCGGGCCCCGCTGATTCTCGATCGCACTGAAGCCTATACGGCGATTCTGATCGACGATTTGATTTCGAAAGGAACGAACGAGCCTTACCGGATGTTCACGTCGCGGGCCGAGTTTCGTCTGCACCTGCGCATCGACAACGCCGACCGCCGATTGACTCCGCATGGGCGCCGTGTGGGACTGATCTGCGACGATGCTTGGACAGATTACAACGAAAAGCAAGAGCGCTTGGCCCGGATCAAGAACGTGCTGGAAGCGACGCGGCTAAATGCTGAAATGCTGACACGGGTCGAGATGCCAGAGAGCGGCAATGGTCGTGTGGGGACGGGCGCCTCGCCCCTCCAAACCGAGCCAAGCTCACCAGGGCTCTCTTCGGCGGCGGGACAAACGCTAGCGCAACTGCTGAAGCGCCCGGAAGTGATAGTCGAGCAACTGGTCCCGATCCTCCGAGATCTCGCCCCGGAATTTTTCTCAAGGAATTCCTGCGCGTCCTCTGCGGTAAAGCTCGGTTCGGAAGTAAGAAACGAATTGAAGTCGGTCGAAACTGAGATCAAGTATGAAGGCTACTTGCTGCAGCAGCAGCGGGCGATGGAGCGACTCAAGAAGTCAGAGCAGCATTCGATTCCGGAATGGTTCGACTACTGCTCGGTAAGCGGCCTGTCGCGTGAGATGCAGGAAAAGTTAACCAAGCTGCGTCCGCGCACAATCGGTCAGGCCTCGCGCATCCCCGGAGTCACACCGGCGGCGGTGTCACTGGTGAATGTGTATATCGAGATTCAAGCACGCAGGCGCGAACAGGCAGCCGCGCTTTAGTTCACGTTACTGCAGATCTTCCTGCCCGTGAAGTTCCTGCGCTCGCTTCAATTCAGTCTCAGCGTCTTCCTTTTTACCCATTTCGCGATAGGTCTGCCCGAGCAGATAGTGTGTGGTCGGATTATTGGGTTCCATGGTCACCGCATGTTTCAGCGACAGCACCGCGAGATCGTAGTCGCCCTTTTTCTGGAGCACCTTGCCCATCAGGATGAAGGGCACACTCGAAGTCGCGTCCAGACGAATGGAAAGTTGCAGCATTCTCTGCGCCTCGTCGTACTTCTGCGCCCGCGAATAGGCGTCGCCTAGTTTGTAGTAGGTCGCTGCATGCGCGGGGTTGATCTGTAGTTCCTTTTGGAATTCGGCAATCGCCTCAGGCAGACGCGATTTGTAGAGATACAATTCGCCTAAAAGATAGTGCGCCAGGGGCAACTGAGGATCGAGCGCCGCCGCTTTCTGCGCGTATTCCTCTGCTATCGGATCGAACTCCTGCCGCAGAAGCATGCGTGCCGTGAAAAGATAGGCGGCAGCCGAGTCTCCCGGCACGCCGAACATTTTGCCGAAAGATTTACGGGCACCGTCGTAGTTCTTGGTCTGGATATAGCAGGTGCCCAAAATGTAATAGCCATCGGTGTTGGCGCGAGCAACCCAGCCTTGCACTTGTTCGAGAAGCGGAATCGCATCCGCCGGATGGCCTCCGGCGAAATAGGCCATTCCGAGCAATTGCACCGCCTCGCGATCCTGAGGATCTTCGACGTTTGCCTTTTTCAAATATTGGATTGCGCTGGGGTAATCACTTTTCTTGTAGTAGGCCGTGCCGAGCTCCAGAGCCAGCCCTTTGGTAGACGGAGCCCGCGATTCCAGCGCTCGTAATTGCGAGATGGCTTCGTCGACTCTGCCTTGCTGCACTAACTTGCGCGCCTGCGCAAATTCCGCGGACGACTCTGCAGCAGGCGCAGCTGGCACGGCCGGAACGGACTGCTGCGCCGAAGATGCAAATCCCAGCAACAACACTCCGCAAAATGCACAAACGAAGGGCTAGACATCTGGATTTCATACGGGAATTAGAGCACAGTCGACGATCCGGCTACTGCGGCCTCATCACCTTTTGCAGCGCGTCAAGATTTTCCTTCGCATCGGGCTGTTTCGGGTTAAGTTGAAGCGCTCGCTCGAAATGCAATTTGGCCTCGGGATAACGCTGCAATTCGGCCAGGGCTGCTCCCAGGTTTGCTTCCGCGTTGGCATCGTCTGGCTGAAGTTTCAGCACGGCTCGAAACTCCTCTGCCGCGCTCTCCATGTCACCCAACTGAGTCAGAGCAATACCCAAGTTGTAATGTGCCTCTGCATAATCCGGACGAGCCTCGATTGCGGTGCGCAGCGCAGCTGTTGCCGGCCTGGGCTGGCCATAGGCCAGCAATGCCGCTCCCAGCCCATTGTTGGCAACGGCGTCATCCGGACGGAGGCGAACGGCGGTTTCATATTCGTCGATCGCCGCCTCCATCTGATTCTTAGCTTGCAACATCGCGGCCAGATTGTAGTGTGCCTCAAAGTCCCCGGGATTCTTCGCCGCGTTGTGGCGAGCCAGAGCCTCCTGCAAATCCATGCGCGGATCGCCTTTCGCAGGATCAAAATTTACCGGCAGCACCTGCAGCCACAAGTGGCACATCTCATCCGTCGAGCGATTCCCTCCCTTCACCCGTACCGGAGGATGATTGGGATTCATCGGATTCTCGTCCGAATTGTCGTAGGTGTACCGCAGGCTGACCGTCGTTCCCTTTGGCAACAAAACGGGTTCGGCATACCGGTACACCGCCTGCCAATTCAGATTCCATTGCGGAATGTGGATGAGTGTCATCTTCGTTCCGTCGGGAAGAGTAGCGAAGGCCTGAATATCTTTCCCCAGATAATGCGCGTGCGGATAAATCGCCATCAGATCGACATCCACGGGAAGAGTGAAATCATCGGTGACGAGAAAGTTCTTTTGGCCGGGAGGGATGTCGAGCTTCACATCATTTTCCAACTGCAGCAGCATAGGGAATTTTGTCGCCGGCTGATTGGTGAAATACAGCCCGATGCTTGGCTGGATTATTTCCGGCTTTCCTGATGGCTGCAGATGGGTGTTGAGAATGAGATCCGTGCCCTTATCAAGGCGAAGCGCCATGTCGTCCGGCTCGGCATAAGGAATGGTTCCCGGCTTCCAGAACAGGAGATGGCTGTCAGGATCGAACGCCTCTGACTCGATACGGATCTCCATGCCACCAAATCCCGCGCCGGGTTCGGTCTCGCGTTTGCGTGACGCCCCCGCGCGATCCACAAGTATGTTGGCGTGATGCACGTACTGCTTGTCGCCGGGACGGATCTCGATGGCCTTCACCCATCGTGTCCCGTGAATCGGGACCGGGAAAATGAAGTTCCAATATGTATCGGTGCCCGACGGCGGAAGCGTGAGCGGCTTGCTGGCCGTGAGAACCATGTCAGGCTTTCCGAGGCGCCATCCTTCGACGAACTTCGGGGCAGGAGGCAGATCCTTCGCGTCTCCCTCAACCTCGCCTTGTTCCACCCATTTCGTGATGCGATCGATCTCGGCGTCGGACAGGCGCTGCTCGTCGGCAAACTTTAATTCTTGCGGCTCTGGCAACCAGGGCGGCATCGCTCGCGACCGCGTGATGTCAGCGATCTGACGCGCATGTCGTTTCACGTCGGAATACGTCAGCAGTGAGAAGGGTGCAGCTTCTCCCGGACGATGGCACGTTGAACAGGAATGAAAAATGATTGGCGCGATATCGCGATTGAAAGTGACGATCGCTTCGGTTTTTTGAGCTTGGAAACCGGGGACCGGTGTTGGCCGCCCGAACAGCGGAAGCATGGCGCTCATCGACGCCAGTCCAATCACCCAAGAACTTAATCTGCGCCCGGAGAAACTCATTCCACATCCGCGATATAACATCCCACGCCGCGAACTTCATTGTGCGCGAGGGAAGATCCAGTCTGCGCAGCTCGAATGGCATCTTCGAGTTCGTGCGTAGTCGGCGCCGGGCGAGCGCGAGTCAGATCAACGTACCAGTCATCGATGCGCCCGTCATAGACCAACTTGCGGTTATGGAAGACAGCGACCTCGGGAGTGATCTGCACATGACTCAGCTTTACCAGCGAACGTTCAGGATCCCGTACCACCGGAAGGTGGTATCCGTAGTCGGCGACAGATTTCCGGATCGCCTCCGAACTCTCGCTTTTATCCGGATACACCAGAAAGAAGCTTGCGCTGTCGGCATATCGCCGGCTGATCTGCTGAATGACCGGCGCGTAGCGGCCGGAGACCGGACAATCTCTCCGCAGAAAGACGAGGACCACAACTTTGCCGGAAGTCGGCGGCAAAGGGATTCACTGCATGTCCGTTGAGATCAACTCCCGTCTGGGCGTCCACAGGCAACAGAGACGCAAAGATCCATAGGATTGAAAAGAGGCGAAAGCGGGATTTCCAGCCCATAAAGTACCGCGCGCACAAGTAGTCACGATTTTATGAGCCTGTGGCCCGAGTGTCTATGCCGTCTCGGCCGAACAGGCGCGGGAAGAGAAATCCGGTGCTCCGCCGGTAGGAGAGATAGGTCTCACCGAATTCCTGGGTAAGAAATCGTTCCTCGCGCAGAGCCTTGCGCGAATGAGCCGCCAGCAGCAGCAGGACGGCCGCAACCCCCCGCCACTCGCCGACAACCAGCGCTGCCCCGATGCAGCCCAGCAGCATCCCGGTATAAATCGGGTGCCGGATGAACGCATAAGGCCCCGTGCGAATGAGTTGATGGCCTTCTTTGAGCGTGACCCGAGCGCTCCAGAACACACCAAGGCAGTAGCGCGCCCAAATCGCGACGGCCACTCCGGCCCAGGTGAGTGCGATGCCGGCCCAGGCGATCCAGGGCTGATCAGGGACGAAGCGAAGCCCTAGCGGACCGATACGCAGCCATCTTGCAAATAGCAGCTCATAGCCGAGAACCACCACCGCGACCGTGATCAAACGGTCTGCCGATTTCTCCCTCGCCTTCGTACGGTTGGTTCGAAACCAGGTAATGCCCCAGTACGCGGCAAACACGTACCAGGGGAACAATTCCAATTGCCACAAAGTCAGAGTCTTCATAAAACATCCCCAATGTTTGATTTCCAGCCAGATCGGCTGACTTACTTCGAACCCCCATTTGTCTTGGCCATTCGGCGCAGGCGCCGGATCCACTCCTGCTCCATCTCGATTTGCTTACGCATATGGCGGACAATTTCTTCACCATACTTTCCGAGGCCCATGTTGGCTTGCAATGCTTCGAGTTTTCGATCACGCTGGCCCAAATATTTCTCCCGTCCAGAGAGAATTGCCTCGCGTGATTTGGGGGTGAGGCCGGCGAAGATGCCCACGCGCAGGTGAAAGGCCTCGGCGGAGGACGCGTCGGCGTCATTGAAGGCGTTCATGCGCTCGAAGAAATATCGCCTGCCTTCGGCCGTCAGCGCGTATTGCTGCCGCGTTTGTCCGCGCTCGCCGGGCACGGCCTTCCTGGTTACCCACCCCTCGTTCAGAAACCGCCGCAGCATGGGGTAGACCACGTTGTTGTGCAGATCTTCCTGCCCCATCATCCAACCGGTTTCGCGTTTCAGCCGGTAGCCATACTTGGGCTCGCCGAGGAGCATGGCTAGCATCAATAGGTCATTCATGACAGTGTCAAGTATGACTCAATGAAAATTGGCTCGTCAAGAT
This sequence comes from Terriglobia bacterium, assembly GCA_963711365.1. Lineage (GTDB taxonomy): Bacteria > Acidobacteriota > Terriglobia > Terriglobales > Acidobacteriaceae > Sulfotelmatobacter. The sequence continues at coordinate 521,568 of CAVQDY010000009.1, forward strand.
GAAATTGCAACCGATGCTCAATTTGAGTGCCGAGGCTTTGAGCTTCGAGCTTCGAGCCGTGAGCTTCGCGATTGCGAACCGCGGTTTTTAACTCTGAGCTCGGGGCTCGCGGCTCGGAGCTCCCGGCTCGTAGCTCGTATCCAGATTTGAGGCTCGCCGCTACAATGGCCTCAAGATGATTGCGCACATCCGCGGAAAGCTTCTGACCAAGCATCCCAACCAGGCGATTGTGGAAACCGCCGGCATCGGCTACGACGTAACCATCAGTGTGCCGACATTCTCCGATTTGCCCGCCATTGGCTCCGAAGTCGCACTTCATATTCACACGCATGTGCGCGAGGACGCGCTGGCGCTCTATGGATTTCTGCGTCCGTCAGAGAAATTCCTTTTCGAAAAGCTGCTCACCGTCAGCGGTATAGGTCCCAAGTTGGCGATCACGATCCTGAGCGGCATGGCGGCCGACGAAATGGTAGGAGCAATCCGCGGCAACGACGTCGCGCGCCTCACCCGCATTCCGGGCATCGGCAAGAAGACCGCCGAGCGTATGGTGCTCGAACTCCGCGACAAGTTGCCGGAGACGAGTTCGGCGTCAACTCCTGCGGTACTGCCGGTGAACGCCGTCGAGGAAGACGTGCTTTCGGCCCTGGTAAATCTCGGGTATCAGCGAGCGGCGGCGGAGAAGGTGCTCGCTGCAAGAGCAAAGACCGGCCCATCGCAATCGTTCGACATCATGTTTCGCGAAGCCTTGGCCGGGCTGGCGAAATAGTTACTTGCCGATGCAGAACGTGCTGAAGATCAAATTGAGGATATCGTCGGTACTAGTTGCACCCGTGATCGCGTCGAGCGGCCGCAACGCGTTGTAGAGATCCAGCAACAGCATTTCGTGTGGAATCTTGCCTGCCACAGCCGTCGTGGCCGCATCCAGAGCAGCTAGCGAATCCTCGATGAGTTCCTGATGGCGAATGTTGGTGAGAAATCCAGCTTCAACCTGTGTCCCGGCTTCCCCGCCCACATGTCGCAGAATCTCGTCGCGTAACTCGCCGATACCTTCCCCGCTGACAGCAGAAGTCAGTACCGCGCAATACTCGCCAGGTCCAAGCCCTTGACCGCCAACCCTGAGGTCGCTCTTGTTTGCCACTACAATTGTTGGACGGCCCTCGGCCTGCTTCAGTAATTCGTGATCTTCCCCGGCCAGCGGCTGTGATGCGTCCACCACGATAAGGATGAGGTCAGCATCCGCTAGTGCTTCCATCGATTTCTGTATCCCGATCGATTCCGCTTCGTCGAGTGCCTGTCGGATCCCGGCGGTGTCAATAAGCTTCACCGGAATGCCTCCAATCGCGACCGTTTCGGTGACGAGGTCGCGTGTAGTGCCCGGCGTCGCCGTGACGATCGCTCGCTCACCTTCCACAAGACGATTGAACAAGCTCGATTTGCCCACGTTCGGGCGCCCGACGATGGCAAGCGTCAATCCTTCATGCACCATCTTGCCGTATGCGAAACTCGCGCTCAGCTGCTGCAAGGGTGCACGCACTCCTGCAATGTGCTCCAGAATTTTGTCATTGGGCATCACTGAGACATCGTCTTCCGCGAAATCGATCCCCGCCTCGAGCGCAGCAATCAGTTCTACCAGCTTTTGCTTGATGGGTTGCAGCCGGCGTGAGAGCGCGCCATCCAATTGCTGTGCGGCAACCTTCGCCTGGTATAGAGTCTGCGAATCGACCAGGTCCCGCACCGCCTCGGCTTGGGTCAGATCGATGCGTCCGTTCAGAAAGGCGCGCATAGTGAACTCGCCGGGCTCGGCCAGCCGCGCTCCGGCCGCTACGCAAAGCTCGACAATGTGCCGCAATACAACAGGAGACCCATGCGCGGAGATTTCAATCACATCGTCCGTGGTATAGGAATGCGGCTTGGTGAAGTAGGTGACAACCACTTCATCGATGCGGCCGGGAAGACGCCGAGCTTTGCCCCGCCGGACAGCCGGTGGCGGCTGTCCCCACATGAGTCTGTGCGGGATCCTCGACCAGTTCTCCGAACACCGCCCGCCCAGCTTCCAACTCATGTTTCAGCCGCAGCATCGGCTGCGCGATCTTCCGAGCATCCGGCCCAGCCAACCGGACCACTCCTATGCCTCCTCGCCCAGGCGGCGTGGCGATCGCAACGATCGTGTCATCAAGATTCACGAGGTGGATTCTAACGGGTAGACTAGTTACGACCAATCTGTGGGAAGTTTCCAAGGGGAGAACGACATTGTCCGTAGCCGACGAACTTTTAGCTGCCAACGAAATCTTCGCGCGCAGTTTCAACCTGGGCGATCTGCAGGTAAGGCCGCGCCGCCACGCCGCCGTGCTTGCCTGCATGGATTCCCGCATCCTGTTTGAGCATTGCCTCGGGCTTCGTCCCGGCGACGCGCACATGATCCGCAACGCGGGTGGCATTGCCACCGATGACGCGATCCGGTCCTTAATCGTCTCGCATCACCTGCTCGACACGCAGGAGTTCATCATCATTAATCACACTGATTGCGGGCTGCTGAAAGTGAATGAGGATCAGTTACGCGCGAAACTGGCAGACAAGATGGGCACCGATGCCAGTGAGCCGGCCCACTTTTACGCTTTCGATGACCTGGAAGGAAACGTCCAGCAGCAGGTGCGGAAAGTGAAATCGCACCCGTGGATTCCGAAAAATATTCCGGTGCGTGGATTTGTGTATGACGTGAAGACTGGAAAGCTGACCGAAGTCAAAGACAAGTGAGCGGTCGTCTTCGGCGGCCGCAAAACTTGACCAAACTCATACGTTTATTGACGATTTTCTGTCTACCCTAGGACTAGGGTTCAGTTTCCGATCCCCGAAGTGGCCGTTTCGCGTAACGCTCGGTTTCAGAGGGAGGCGAGATATGAAAACCGTTCTCGCGTTGATGACTTTCGCAGTCTGCGCATTCGCTCAGGATCTGTCCATTCCAGCCGCTGAATCTGCTTGCGGCCCCCGCAACATTCAATTTGCCGTAAAGACCAACAACAACGAGCATCGGCTCGCGCAGCCCGATCCGGGCAAAGCTTTGATCTATGTTGTCGAAGATCAAAAATTCAGGGTTGTGAACGATGTAACCACTAGGGTCGGCATTGATGGTGCGTGGGTGGGAGCCAATCGTGGAAATTCGTATTTATCTGTTTCAGTCGAGCCAGGCAAACATCATCTGTGCACAGATTGGACTTCTGGTTTCCTGCCCGGCGGCCGCCTGGTCGCGCTGACCAGCTTCACCGCGGAGTCCGGCGAGATCTATTACCTGCGGGTTCGAACCAGTGCAAGCCCGACCAGTGGAAAAGCTGGCGACGGAGCTTCCATCGATTTGGACCTCGTAAATGAAGACGAGGGCAGACTCCTTGTCGCGTCCTCGGGACTGAGCCTCTCGCAGCAAAAGAAATAGCGTTGCCCTGGTTCCACAACGGCTCACGTTTATCGCGCGACAACCTTCTCGATCTCGGTGCGCAACTCGGAATACGGCACAGCTCCCGGATGGTACCAGGCCACTTTCCCCGCGCGATCGAGCAGAACAAGTGTGGGGGTCGTCGACGCGCCATACACCAGAAAATTGTGCGTGTTGATCGGCACCGGCATATCGAGCAGACCGCTGTAATAACGATTTCTCACGGCATCGATATAGCGCAACTCATCACCCTGCGAAGCGTGTTCGATTTGCGCTGTGTATCCATAAAAACGGGTCGGACCAATGACCTTCAGTCCTTTAGGCGCAAACTCGGAGCGCAACTGCGTAATGATCGGCGCTTCAGCCTTACAGTCGGCGCACCAATGCGCCCAGAAGAACAAAAGCACGGGTGATCCCTTGAGTTGCGCGGCTGGCGGCAGTGGCGCACCCAGGAACTGATCCGACTTTAGAGTTGGTGCGAGCCTTCCTTGAAAGGACAGCAAATTCAGGTTCTTCTGAATGCGATCGTGGATCGACGTGTTTCCGTACGTGCGCAACGCAGCTTGCAATAGGGAAACCGCTTGCACCTTCTGGCCGCGTGCGGCGAGCACTTGCGATTGGACTTCCAATGCGGCGCCCAGAGCCAGCGGCAGATGCGGTTCGGCATCCAGAGGACGTTTCTTCAACTCATCCAGCGCCATGGCCTTGGTTTGTTTCGCATACGACGCGGCCTGATCGTACTGGCCTTGATCGAGCGCAGCGCGTGCCAGCCAGGAATATGCGTCCAAATATTCCCCGTCGACTCCGCGCTGGCTGCGATAAGAGTCGAGCTGCGATTCGGCGGCAGCGAAGTTATTCTGCGCCAGCAAAAAGCGGACGTTCTCCACAATTCCGGCTGAGGCGGTCGAAGCGGCGAGCAGAATCCAAGGGAAAAGAAAACCTAAGCGCATGATTCCTATGATGATGGTTTTGCCAAAAGGTGGCAAATCGGCGAATAAAAGCACTTTCCCGCGCCGGCCATATAACGCCTTCTATTTCAATTGTTTAGAAGGGCAACTTTACGAATTATGTAGCTATTTTGGGGCATATTCACGTAGAATGAAGATGCGTTTGACTTTAGAGTTCCTTCGCAGTACAAGCATCTCCGCTTAACCCAGCGCGTGACCTGCCTGCAGAAGACCCGAAAGTTTCAGCGCTACATCAGAAGAAAAGGAACAGTGCAACAACATGGAAACAGGAACAGTGAAGTGGTTTAACGACGCCAAGGGCTATGGATTCATCAGCCGCCAGAACGGCGAGGATGTCTTCGTGCATTTCTCCGCCATTCAGGCTAGCGGCTTCCGCAGTCTGCAGGAAGGTCAGCAAGTGCAATTTGACGTGGTCAAGGGCCCCAAGGGCTGGCAAGCTGAGAACGTCAAGGGCGTCTAACACCGCTTCCCAAGTACAATCCGCAATGAGGGCGGCCAGCAATGGCCGCCCTTAGTGTTTCTGGATTATTTTTCCTACGTTCTTGATTACGGCTGCGAGTCGCGGATCAGCACTACATCGGAGTCCGTGTGCCCGCGCACCAGCGCCAGTTGCTTCCCGTCAAATGACCAGTGAAAATCGTAAATACGCTCGGACTTGAAGTCGGTAAGGTAGCGACCTTTGGAACCGTCGATCGGCTGCGCCCAGAGATTGTCGACACCGTTGTCGCGGGTCTCGTAAACGACGGCCCTGCCATCCGGGCTAAAGCGTGGCGAGCCAAAAAGTTGCCGCTCGAAATCCATCAGTTTGACTACTTGTCCAGTTTCCGTGGAGACAATCGCGAGTTTTTCCTTGTGTTCCCCGGTGTGCTGCAAAGTGTCGAAAGCGGCCAGCTTTCCATCTGGCGATAGATCGAACTGATTCACCATGGGCAGATCCGAAACAATCTGCGAGGTTCCCCCGTCGATGGAGACTTTCGCCAGATTCGTCTCGTTGCCGCGCGTGATGTAGTAGACCGAGCGGCCATCGTGGGAACAGACCGCATGGCTGTTCTCGGTTCCAGTGGTGAGCTGCTTGAGCTCTCCTCCGCTGGCATTCATCCGCCAGATATTGCTTCCGGTTTCTCCGGCATGAAAACTCAGGTCAAAGACGATGTAGCGACCGTCAGCGCAGGCACTCGGATTACCGCTGGGCAACCCAGCTTCGGTTGCTATATCCGCCTTGGCGCCCGTTGCGGGATTGACGAGATGGAGGGAGTTCGAGTGATCGTCCATGATCTGGTTGTCTTTCGTCCAAGTCAGGTTCGTGTCGGCTCCAGTCGCAGCGATAAGACGGGCCTGGGAAGACGGCCCAGAGCTGGGCATAGCATAGAGATTCCAGCGGTCTTCGCTGAGGATGGCCGACGCCAGATGTCCGGTCGAGGCCACGCTGATGTACGCATAGGAGTTCGTGTCGCGAGTTACCGGGGAAAGCTTTCCGTCCGGGTAGGACGCGTAGTAAATCTGCGATTGCGTCAAATTCATGCCGGTCCGAGTAATGCCGAGCAGACCGCGTCCGTCAGGCAGCCACTGCGGCTGATCAAAAATCGGCATCCCGCTCAGTTCGATGGTCTTCTCCTTTCCCGTTGCGACATCGATTGCAGCCAGCGCCTCGATGCCATTGCCGGCGTGGAGTTTTCCGCAAGCGATTGTGCTTCCGTCGGGAGACCACGAGGGCCAAAAAAGCCTTTGGTCATTGCTTCCGCTGACCAGAACGCTTTCTTTCCCGGATCCAACCTCGCGCACGATTAGCTGGTATTTGCCCGGGTCGGGATTGTCGTAGCGCAGGAAGGCGAACCTGCTGCCATCCGGAGAAAACGTGATGTTCGAATCGACATCACTGGCCAGCTTTTCGGGAGTGCCTCCCAGCAGCGGAGCCCGGTACAAAAACTTCAACACCGCATTCCCCGGATCGCTGCGCACGAAATAGAAATAGTTTCCATCGGTCGAAAAGGTCAGCCCGTTGTAATAGACCAGGTCGGGAGGCTGTACCTGGGCGTTGCTATTGGTCGGAACGTTGCGCAACCAAAGGCTGGCGAGCCCGTTCTCGCGGATCAGGCTTAGGATGTATTTGCCGTCCGGAGAAATTGCTGCCATCACGACATTGCCACTATCGGTGACCTTATTGACGGAGATGTTCTGAAAAGGCTTCTGATCGTGATGGCGAAAATAGGCGCGAATTCGATCGCCCGCCCCAGTGATAACAAGCAAGGCAATCAGGCCGCGTAAGACCCAGCGGCGCGAATTTGAATCGCCCCGCGCAACGGGCTGGACCGTCGTCGCACTTGGCGGCAATTGTGCCGGCGAACTTTGAACCGGCGCAGGCACCATCACATTTGAACTCGAAACGGGAGACCTTCTGCCCGACTCGGAATCGCGCTTTAGGCGCTTGAGATCGCCACGCAAATCTGCGGCAGACTGGTAACGGAGATCGACATCTTTGTCCAACAGCTTATCGATGATTTCCTGCAACCGCGGCGGCATCGAGGGATTCACCTGCGATATCGGTTGCGGATCGAGCTGCAGAATCGCGTGGAATACTACTGCGGACGTCGGACCGTCGAACGGCAGTTTCCCGGTTGCCATCTGGTAAAAAACTGTGCCCAGAGAAAACAAGTCGGTGCGCCGATCGAGCTCCTCGCCGCGGGCCTGCTCCGGAGACATGTACGAGATCGTTCCCACGGTCGCGCCCGGGCTAGTCAATTGCATGGGATTCGGCGAGTCCTGCGTGGCGCCGATGGTCTCCATCTGCATTTCAGGGCGGGTGAGTTTCGCCAGGCCGAAATCCAGCACCTTCACTGGGCCGCGCTGCGTCACAAAAATGTTCGCCGGCTTGATATCGCGATGGATGATCCCCTTGGCGTGGGCGGCATCGAGCGCGTCCGCCAGCTGAATCGCGATGTCGAGCATGCGATCCAGCGGCATCGGGCCCAAAGAAAGCTTCTCCGCCAAGTTTTGCCCTTCGAGCAACTCCATCGCGATGAACGACTGACTCGACCCGTTTTCCCCCGGAGTGTTCTCCACCGCGTAAATGGTGCAGATATTCGGATGATTCAGCGCGGAAGCCGTCCGCGCCTCCAGCAAAAAACGATCCAGCGCATTCTGATCGCTGGACAGTTGTGGTGGCAGGAATTTCAGGGCTACCTTGCGGCCAAGCGTAAGATCTTCCGCTTCATACACGACACCCATCCCGCCGCTGCCCACTTTGCCGGTGATGCGATAGTGCGAGATGGTCTGGTTGATCATGTTCTGTTTATTTATCAGGAAGGAGCGGGATGTCTTTTATCTTAGGAGGGATGTAATAGGGAGTCAAACCATCGCAGTCTGTTCCATGTTGGGCGGAATAATAATGAACGCCAAAGCCGGGCAAAGGCTCGCTACTCGAAACCCTACGGCGATTCTGCCCGGTCGGGCGATCGCATCGTATCAGTCTCCCACGCCCATTCAACTTCTCACACACGCGAATTCTTAATCGTTATTAATGTTCGTGCGATTCCGTAACCTCACCGTTCGCTCGCGCGTGACCTTGTTCCACTTCCAATCTGCCGCAACAATCGCAGACGTGGATCAAGAGGTTCAGTGATTTTCCGAAAGTCTGAAGTGAGAGTGAGGCGAATGTAATGAAATGCAAGGCTTGTTTCCTGATGCTCGCGGCAATTCTTAGCGTCCCATTCACAGTAGCGCAGGTCACCCATGCTCGAGGGAAAGTGGTAACTCCTCTTTCCGGCTTCGAACAACCCGGCGATGCGGGAAGGGCTGCACATACAAACGTTCAGGTCCTACTGCCTGCAAAGGCTTTGCTACGCGAGCAAACTTCTGGACCGCCTTACCTCGGATACGCATACGAAACACCAGCGTCGTTGGCATGCGTTTACGGGCTGGTCGCCGTAGTCAGCGGCTGTAATCCCAACAAGGTAACCGCAGTCCCAACTGGCGGCGGCAAGATGATCGCCATTGTCGATGCCTACGATGCGCCGAACGCGTCAAGCGACTTGGCGGCGTTTTCCACGCAGTTCGGCTTTCCTCATTCCAGCTTTCAAGTGGTGTATGCCAGCGGAGTTAAGCCCGCATACAACTTAGGATGGGAATTCGAAGAATCACTGGACGTGCAGTGGGCTCACGCCATGGCGCCCCAAGCCGAAATCGTACTGGTCGAGGCCGCATCCAACAACTTCTCCGATCTGATGGTTGCCGAGGACGTGGCCAGCAAAATGGTCAATGCCGCCGGGGGCGGAGAAGTCTCCAACAGCTGGGGAAGCGCAGAGTTCTATGGCGAGACAGCTTATGATTCACACTTTGTGAAAGCTGGAGTCGTTTTTCTGGCATCTTCCGGGGACTATCCGGGGACAAGTTGGCCCAGCGTCTCGCCGAACGTAGTCGCGGCGGGAGGAACCACCGTTCGTCGTAGTCCCGCAAACGGCAATTTCCTGGGCGAGAGCGCATGGGAATCTGCGGGCGGAGGCCTGAGTCTGTATGAGGCGCGGCCCAGCTTTCAGAGCAAGATCTCGGCAACCGTCGGCAACTATCGCGGCGTTCCCGACCTCGCCTTTGATTCGAATCCGTTAACCGGCGTCTGGGTGTACGACTCGAATGCCGGGGGATGGAATATTGTCGGCGGTACGAGCGCAGCCTCACCAGCTCTGGCCGGTATTATCAATTCCGCCGGAAGCTTTTATACCTCCTCCAACTCCGAACTGACCGCGATTTATGGGAAGGTGGGCGTGGCTGCCGATTACACCGACATCTCTTCGGGTTACTGCGGGCCGTATTCCGGCTACACAGCAACCGCCGGATGGGATGTGTGTACGGGAGTTGGTTCCGATAAAGGAAAAGTTGGGAAATAAATGATTTGGGAGACGGCCCACGGCGCTCTTCGGGCCGTCTCTCATTTCCACGACTCTTCCCGTTGGTCAACTTCGACTACGGAAGATTCTGCTCATACTCCAACCGTTGGGCGAGCTCTTTGGGCACCGCGTGCAACAACTCGAGGAAGGCAGCATTGGTCCAGCCGAAGCCGGCGCGACGCCTGTTAACGGACTTGTTGACCGCTAGAGAAAACCGAGATGGTCCGGATACTTGGCCTGTAGAGAGCTGATAAGCAGCTCGAATTCAGGCAGCCCACGCAGATTCTGCAGACATGGGTCTTTCAGAAAATAGGGCCAGCAGGCAAACCCGGTATTGACGCTCCGCTCCAACCAAGCGAAGGCAGTCTCGCGCCGTCCGACTAGCGCCAGAATACAGGCGATCTGGTAATAGCTATGATGAGCATGACCAAACGATCGAGGAATCGAACACGCTTTCATCACGCATTCCTGGGCCGCGGCCGCGTTCCCCATCAGGGCGAAGAGAACGCCCTGCAGACTGATAATCAACGGCTCATCCGGCATCCGTTGCAACGCTTCATCTATGAGCCGGGTCGCTTCATCCCAATCTCCTGACATCATGGCCGTCTGGGGAGCGAAGTAGAGGGGGTACTTATTGCCGGGACTCTCCGCGCGCCAAACCGCAATCGCTTCCCGCGCTAGTTCGTAATGTTGACCCCACACATAGGTTTGAACGACGCTCGGACTCACCGCCTTCCTGGGATGAAAAGGCCGTCCTCGTTCATACATCTCACGCGCATGATCGAGCAGTCCTACATGAGCCAGGATCGTGCCCAGACGGTTGTAGGCATGCGGCAGGTTTTTCTGCAAAGTGAGCGCCCGTTTTAGATCTGCGATCGCTTCCAGATGCTGGAAGTTCTTGGAAGGCCCCCACAACAAGAATGCGCGCGCGACTAGCCCTTCGGGTAGATCGCCGTCGATCTCAAGCGCTCGCCTGCAGTGAAACTCGGCTCTTTCCAGCCAGATGCTGGATGGATCCGATTCAAAATGGCGAACCGCGCATACATAGGAAAGAGTGGCATGGGCCAGCGCAAAATTCGGATCGCGCGCCACAGCCGCCGCAAGATGATGACTTGACTGCTCGATAAGCGCGGGGTCGCCCGAAGCGCTCAAGCTGTATCCTCGAATATATTCGGTGTAGGCGATAGGATCTCGGCTGTAGCGTGGCCCCGCCTCACGGTCCTGCGAACGCAGAGGCCTTTTCAAAGCAGACGCGATCTGCGTTGCAACTTCGCTCTCGAGGCTGGACCTGCTACTTACGTCCAAATCGCAACTCTTGGTGAAACACGGGCGCCGCAAATAGGAATCCAGTACCTCCAAAGAAAGGCGCCACTGCCCTTTCGACATCTGAAGCCCACCGTGGACCAGAAAGCGAACACCGAGCCGCGAAGCTATCTCAGAGGGTGTTGCCGTAGCGGGCAAATTCAGAACGGCTGAGGTTGGCAGAACATTGACGCCTTGAAGATTCCCCAGACGAGAAACGAGAGCATCCGCAAATCCCACGCAAAGCCCCTGGTCGTCCGGAGCCTTCCCCACGAGCACGAGCGGCAATACGGCAAGCGACACCCGCTCGCCCCAGCTACTTGCATCGTCCGTGTTGACTGCGTTTCCCGAATCCTGTGCTGAACCGATCGAATGAAACTGTGCATCGATGACCCGCATCGGCCCGATAAATCGGTAACCCTTTCCGACCACCGTTTCAAGGAAACGAGGCTTACTCGGGTCATCGCCAAGTGCAGTTCGGATCTTCCGGATGATGTTGTTTAGATTGTGTTCACTGTCGATAAACAGATCAGAGCGCCAGAGCTTAGTGATGATCTGCTCGCGCGAAACCATTTGGTCCCGGCGGCCTACCAGGAAGATGAGCAATTCCATCGGCTTCTTCTCGAGCCGGATCCGTCGGCCCGAACGGCGAAGTTCGTAGCGCCCCAAGTCGAGCTCGAATTCGCCCGCTGCTTGTCTGGAACCTGGCATCCCAAACCCCACATTACGAGCATTATCCCTCAGAATTCAGCAACTTGCGCCGATATATAAAAGATATCGAAAGTGTATCTGCCCTTCATTGGAAAGTTTCTCGTTTCGCGCGATCATCCTCTCCATCAACATCACGGAGGCAATTCACATGAAACGTAATGTCTACCTCGCACTGACAATCTTCGCATTGCTAGGGTGGATTGGTACGCTCGCCGCACACTCCAGCTCTCAGGAAAAGAATGCATTCACACCCGACACCATAATGTGGGGACCGCCTCCGCCCTTTATGGCGCCCGGCGCCGAGTTTGCGGTACTTGAAGGCGATCCGACGGCATCGACCGGCGATTACACGATTCGTATCAAGATGCCCGATGGATACCGCATCGCGCCTCATTGGCATCCACAGCGCGAAAACGTCACTGTGATCTCTGGGACCTTGAAGTTCGGGATGGGAGACACCTTTGAAGTGGACAAAATGGTGGCCTTTCCCGCTGGCAGCTTCGCATATCTCGATCCAGATATGCATCACTACGTGATGGCTTCCGGCGACGTGGTTGTGCAGGTTCACGGAAAGTCGCCAGTCAAATTCAATTACATCAACCCTCACGACGATCCCAGCAAGGGCAAGTAGAAGCTACACCGCACGAAGGGATCAGCATAAGCACACGATTCGTTGGTGCATTCTCTGCCGGACCGTGCAGGGAGGGCGCCAACGTCCGCGAAGACATTGGCCTCGCCGAACCGATTTGGCGGGAATGGAGGAACTATGGCTGTAGATAGCAAGAAGATGAACGAATTCCTGGGGCGCTTCGTCAATGATCTGGGCGCCGCCGTCCACGCTGGAATGGTGGTCATTGGGGAAAGGCTTGGACTTTACAAAGCTCTTGCCGGCAAGGCCATGACTGCTGCCGAGTTGGCCAAACAGACCGGCACCGATGAACGCTACGTGCATGAATGGGCAGCATCGCAGGCCGCAGGCGAATATCTCACTTACGACCCGGGAACCCAGAAATTCGGCATGACAGAGGAACAAGTGCTAACACTGGCGCGGGAAGATGGACCGGCATATATGCCCGGCGCGTTTGAACTGGCACTGGGATCGTTGGCGGCGGTTCCGCGCATTGTGGAATCTTTTCGCTCAGGGGCCGGAATGGGCTGGTTCGAGCACGATGATGCCGTATTTCACGGATGCGAGAAATTCTTTCGTCCGGGCTATTCGGCAAATCTCGTCAACGCTTGGATTCCGGCCCTTGAGGGTGTGAAGGAAAAGCTGCAACAGGGAGCCAAGGTCGCCGACGTAGGTTGCGGCAAAGGTGCTTCCACCATTCTTATGGCCAAAGCCTTTCCAAAGTCCCACATTTACGGCTTCGACTATCACGACAAGTCCATCGAGATGGCGCGCGAAGCAGCGGCGCGCGAGGGCTTGACCGACCGCATCACGTTCCAACTGGCGAGCGCCAAGGAGTTCCCGGGCACTGGGTACGACTTCGTCTCGGTCTTCGACTGCCTGCATGACATGGGCGATCCGGTGGGAGCCGCGGCCCACGTACGCCGAGCGCTGAAGGACGATGGCTCATGGATGATCGTCGAACCGTTCGCACATGACGAACTGCAGGACAACTTCAATCCGGTGGGCCGCGTCTACTATTCGTTTTCCACCCTCTTATGCACGCCGTGTTCGCGTTCGCAGGAAGTAGGATTGTGTCTGGGCGCGCAAGCGGGAGAGAAGCGCATGAGAAATGTCGTGAATACCGCTGGATTCAGCCGCTTTCGGCGAGCTACTGAAACACCATTCAATCTGATATACGAAGCTCGGCCCTAGGACGGAACCAGACCGAACGCCACGAGTCGGCCGGCAACATGATGTTTCCGGCTGACTCCCAGGGCGCTCACTTGGCCGATGGAAGTTGCTCGTTCTGCTGTTTATCAAGTCGTTCGACGAGCTCGTTGGGCAGCGCGTGCAGGAGTTCGAGGAATGCAGCGTTGGTCCAGCCGAAGCCGACCACGTTCATCTCATAGCCGAGTTCCACGTGAGCCTCGGATGATTTCGTGACTACGTTGTACTTCTCGCGAATGGTGCCGTCGCGGCGGAAGTTTTCCGCCACCGTCGAGAGGAACTCGTACGAAACGCGATCCGCTTCGGTGGAGTAAGCGTAGCGCCGCATCCCATCGATCACCAGCATCTCGATGCATCCCCACCCGTAAGGCAGATCCCATTGCGCTCCGGTATCCTCGGTGCTCATCGCGACTCCGCCCGGATGCTCGAATGACTTTAAGTTGCCGACCACGGCCTGTGCCTGTTCTTTCGTCGCGAGTCCCGCCCATAGTGGATAGAAAGTGGTCGCATATCGATAGCTCGACATGCGTCCAGTCGTGAAGTCGAAGTCGTAAAAGAGACCTTGTGGTTCATTCCAGAGATATTTCGTGACTAGCTTTTTGCGCTTCTCCGCTCGATCGTTCCATTTTTTGGCGTCGTTTCGATGCCCGAGCCATAGGCTGATCTGCTCCAGATCTTTTTCGGTCTTATAAAGGAGACTATTCAGACAAACAGGGGCGTAGTGATGGGTTGCCGCGCCAAACGCACCAAAACGGAAACTCACGTCGAAGCCTGACTCGCGCATCGAGCGGTCGCCTTTGTAGTAGTCCTTGCTCAGTTTGAATTGCCGCAGCTTCTCGCACTGCGGACGCTCCATCGTCATGGGCGCATCACACACCTGAAGGTTGTAGGCTGCGCCGGCGACCTGATCGTTTGCGCCCGGCTGGCTCTCGACAACATAACTGTCGGCCTGAGCGGGATGAAAAAAGAAATATTGCGATACCTTGCGGTAGAATCCGGTTTCATCTTTCACCGCCTCTTGCGGCGGTCCATCGCCGAAATCGTAGTACCGCGAGAGCCCTGTCTGCCCGGCCAGATGCGGACCGCTTGTCCACATCTCGTAGTCCTTGTTCAGATCGGAGTAAGCGCGTTCCAGCCAAGCTCTGTCGAGATTCTTTTTGCTGCTCTGGTCCGCATCGTAAACCTCTACCACCATGGAACTAAGAAACGGAGGTTGTGAACGCGTCAGGTAATAAGTTCGGTTGGCATTCAGCATGGCCCCATAATTCTCAATCTCGAAGAAGAAGTTCTCCACCATGCCGCGAGCCAGGTCCAAACGACCCGACTGCAGTAAGCCTCGAACGATAAAGTAACTGTCCCAGCCATACATCTCGTTGAAACGACCTCCCGGCACCACGTACTTGTTGGGCAGGTACAGCAGTCCGGGCGGATCTATATTTCCGGTCGTGATTTCGCCAAGGTGATGGATTTGCATGGGCAAATGGTCGACGCGAACATTGCACTTGCCAGTAAGAATCTGCACGCTTTGCGGTTCCGCAAAACCCTTCGGCAGATACAAGACGGATTGCGCCGCAACCTTCGGGTCAACGACCGTCTCGCAGTTTGTCATCGAGCGCGTCAGAGTGTCCCAGGCGGTTGCGATGTAATTCAAGACCGGCTTCAGCCCCTGGCCGCTAACATCACTTGATGGTGCCTGCGCACTGACCGTCGTGCCAACGCAAAGCACGAGCAGAACGAAGCAAAAAAGAAAAGAGAACAACCGACTCCGCATGAATTCACCTGACGATTGTTATGTGCTGGGAAATCCTCGTCATCATAACTGCGGTGAAGACCAGCACCAAATGAATTTGGCGCGGGCCGAACACCGGCAGTTTCATTTATGCTATGTACTTTCCGTTTGCTGTCTGAGGGGGACGCAAATGAACCGATGGCACGTAGTCCTTCGTCTGTCTTTCTGCGTTGTGGTAGCTCTGTCCACGATTTGCACCTGGGCTCAAGTTCCCGAAAATACATATCAGGATTTGCACTGGCGGATGATTGGACCATTTCGCGGCGGGCGCACTCGCGCCGCTGCGGGCGTTCCCAGCCAGCCTAACGTCTTCTATATGGGTCAGGTGAACGGCGGCGTTTGGAAGTCAGATGACTATGGCCGAAGCTGGAATCCGATCTTTGATCACGAGCCAACGCAATCCATTGGCGCCATCGCTGTCGCTCCGTCCGATCCAAATATCGTCTATGTGGCCAGCGGCGAGGGACTGCACCGTCCCGATCTTTCGGTGGGCAACGGGATCTATAAGTCTACCGACGCAGGAAGGACATGGACTCACCTCGGCCTCAGAGATGGCCAGCAGATTCCCGCGCTGGCCGTCGATCCGCGCGATCCGAACAAAGTTTTCGCGGCCGTGCTCGGCCATCCTTACGGACCCAATACGGAGCGCGGGATCTATCGCTCGACAGATGGAGGCGAAAACTGGCAACGGGTTCTGACGAAGGACGAAAACACCGGCGGCTCTGACGTTGAGATCGACCCGGCCAATCCCGATGTGATTTATGCCTCGATGTGGGAAGTGCGCGAAGGCCCCTGGGAGGATGGCAATGAATTCAATGGCTCCGGCGGCGGACTTTTTAAGTCGAGTGACGGCGGCGGCACATGGCATCAACTAACGGGCGGGTTGCCGAAGGATCTGTCGCAAATCTACGTGGCGATTGCGCCGAGCGATTCGCGTCGCCTGTATGCAACTCTGTCTACTGCTTCCGGAACATTGAGCGTCTATCGTTCCGATGATGCCGGCGGGAATTGGTCGCAGATCACCGAAGATCCGCGTCCTTCAGGACGAATTGGTGGGGGAGATCTCCCGATCCCAAGGGTCGACCCGAAGAATCCCGACGTCTTGTACGTAGCCAGCACCGTAACCATGAAATCCGCTGACGGCGGAAAGACCTGGACCAGCTTTCGCGGAGCCCCCGGAGGCGATGATTATCAAAACCTCTGGATCAATCCAAATAACGGCAAGATCATTCTGCTCGTCAGCGATCAGGGAGCGATCGTCACGGTGAACGGTGGCGAGAGTTGGAGTTCCTGGTACAACCAGCCCACAGCACAGCTATATCACGCGATAGCCGACAACGAGTTCCCATATCACGTCTGCGCCGGACAGCAGGAGAGCGGATCGGTCTGCATTTCCACGCGGGGCAATGACGGCGCCATCACCTTTCGCGATTGGCATCCGGTCGGCGTGATCGAATACGGCTATGTCGCTCCGGACCCCCTCAATCCCAACCTTGTGTACGGAGCCGGCCGGACTGAAGTCTCAAAGTATCACTGGTCGACCGGCGAAGTGCAGAACGTCACCCCGATTCCGCTGCGGAACCCTAACTTTCGCGCCGACCGCACCGAGCCGCTGATATTCTCGCCCGCGGACCCGCACATTTTGTATTACGCCGCGAATGTCCTCTTCAAAACCACCGACGGGGGAAATTCCTGGCAGACGATCAGTAAGGATCTGACTCGCGAACATCCCGCGGTGCCTGAGAGTGTCGGCACGCTTTACAACAAAGCTGTCGAGAAAGCGCGCGGCGTCATTTACGCGCTCGCGCCATCGTTCAAGGCGGTAAACAGCCTATGGGCCGGTACAGACGACGGCCTGATCTGGATTACACGCGACGCTGGGAAGAACTGGTCCGATATCACGCCCAAGGAGCTGACGCCCTGGAGCAAAGTCACGCAAATTTCTGCATCGCACTTCGACGAGCAGACTGCGTACGCCTCCGTCAGCCGCTTCCGCATTAACGATACGCATCCTTACATCTATCGCACGCACGATGGTGGCAAGAATTGGACATTGATTACATCCGGTTTGGCGGAATTTGGCCCGGTCGATACGCTTCGCGAAGACCCGGTCCGCAAGGGCTTGTTGTTTGCCGGCACAGAGAATGCCGTCTGGATTTCGTTTGACGACGGAGACCACTGGCAGTCGTTGCAATTGAATCTGCCGCACACCTCGATGCGCGACTTATGGATCCACGACAATGATCTGATCGTTGCCACCCATGGCCGCGGATTCTGGATCCTCGACGATATCGCGCCGTTGCGCGAAATGTCTGCCGCGCTGGTGAACTCAGTTCATTTGTTCGCTCCAGCTCCGGCATATCGAGTGCAGCGCGACACCAACACCGATACGCCGCTTCCGCCAGATGAGCCGGCTGCGGCGAATCCTCCGGATGGAGCGCTCATCGACTACTATCTGCCATCGGCCGCAAACAGTGTGACCATCGACATTCTTGACCCACGGAATCGTGTAGTGCGCAGTTTCTCCAACACGGACAAGCCCGACATTACCGAAGAAGAACTAGATAAGCAGTTGATTCCGCTTTACTGGGTGCGCAGTTTCAGCCATCTCTCCGGCGATCCCGGAATGCACCGTTGGCTCTGGCGGCTGCATTATCCCGCGCCTGCCTCCGCGCGTCATGAGTATCCGATCGCCGCGATTCCACACGATACACCCCGTCTCCCTCTCGGTCCGAACGCGCTCCCCGGAGCCTATACGGTCCGGCTAACGGTGGATGGAAAATCTCTCACCGCGCGCCTCACCGTAAAGATGGATCCGCGTGTGAAAACATCTCTTGCCGAATTGCAGAACAAGTTTCAGGCGGAGAAACAGCTGGCGTCAGTAATGACACAAACCGATCAAGGGCTCTCTGAGGGAGCGTCAATTCGCGCTCAACTGGACAAACTCAAGGCCTCGGCCAGCACTGATGTGAAGAATGCCGTTGCAGACTTTGAGAAGAAATTGACTCAAGTGCTGGGTGCGCCCGGCGGCGGATTCTCCGCGCCAGCCTCCTCAGAAGCAACTCTGAGCCGCGTGAATACAGAAGCAGGCACGATGTATCAGCAGGTCTGGCAAGTCGATGCCGACCCGACATCCTCTCAGAATGCGGCGATTTCGGCTACGGAACGCGCCAGCAATGACGTCCTCAAGCGCTGGATTGATTTCCGCAACCACGATCTCCCGGGGCTCAACCAATTGCTGCGAGCCGCTCAGATTCCCGAAATTCACGCAGAAGCGGACTTCCATCGCGACGAATCCGAATCAGACGAGGAATAGAGACGCGTTAGGATGTATTCGCCAAAACGAAGAGGGCCTTTCGTCCCGGAGCCTTTCGACCTCCAACGCGCAAGGATATTTGCAAAATCTTGCCAACTCGCGCTCACTTATAGCAATTTCTTGCGGCTTTTCGAGCCGACAAAAACTATTTTGTAATTTTTCGTGACATCTAGTTCAGTGTCGAACGATTGCGAGGTATAATCCCGCGACTCTGGGGTTTCGATTTGGACTGGCTGTGGGGACTCTCTTCTGTGGTGGGAACCTGAAGTCCACCTCCGAACCACTTTTCGAATTACCCAAAAATCTGCGAGGTCAAATAAATATGAAAGTGTTCCGTTCGCTCGGAATTGCTCTGCTCGCGCTGGCTTGTTGCAGCATCGCGTTTGCCCAGGAACCCTTTACCGGTGGAACCTGGACGGCTACCAAAACTGCGCCGCCGTCCGCTGTCGCCCATCCCCTGTTGCTCAGCGACGGATCGGTTTTGATCAACAGCTTCTTCTTCGAGAACCATACCGACGACTGGTATCGTTTAGTCCCTGATAAAACGGGCAGTTATATCAACGGGACGTGGTCCAATGCCGGCAGTCTGCCGACTGGCTACAACCCGCTTTATTTCGCCTCCCAAGTACTGCCTCAATTGGGGGTGGTAGCAATGTTCGGCGGCGAATACAACAACGGCTCCCCCGTGTGGACCACGATGGGCGCGCTCTATGTTCCCTACCTGAACGAATGGATTAGCCTCAATGCGCCTCCGACATGGAGCACCGTCGGCGATGCGCAGAGTGTGGTTCTTCCGACCGGCAAGATGATGTTGGCGAACTGCTGCTCGATCCAGGAAGCAATCATGACGCTCTCGTCCAAAGGTGTGGCGAGTTGGGTCACGACCGGTACTGGCAAATTCGACGAAAACGACGAAGAGGGTTGGACACTGCTGCCGGGCGGAAAGATGCTCACCGTCGACGCTTATGTCAACTCGGGCCAGTGCTGCAAGATGGGCTATCAGATCTACAACGTCGCCACTGGGGCGTGGACCACTCCTTCCAACAATACGGTTGTGAATCTTGTGGACCCCGGCTCATTTGAACTCGGACCCGGACCGTTGCTACCCAACGGCACCGTCTTCTACGCCGGCGCGACCACGAACAACGCGATCTACACCGTCGCGACCGGTACGTGGGCTGCAGCACCGAGTTTCGGCAGCGGACTGGACATTGCCGATGGACCGGCTGCTGTGCTGCCGGATGGCAATGCATTGTTCGACACCAGCCCCGGCGTCTTTAACAATGGCAGCAAGTTCTTTGAGTGGGATGGAAGCGCTCTGCACGCCGTCTCCGGCCCACCCAATGCCCCGGTTGATTCCTCCTACGTTGGCAACTTTGTGGTCCTTCCAACGGGACAAGTCCTGTTCACAGACTTCTCGAACAGCGTTGAGATTTATACGCCGTCCGGAAGCCCGTGCAAGGGTTGCGCTCCAGTTATCACTTCAGTCAGCAAGACGTTGACCCACGGCGTCAAGAACAACGGAATCAAAGGCACTGGGTTCAACGGCATGACCTTCGGCTCTTACTACGGCGACGATAACCAGAGCGCCACCAACTTCCCGATCGTTCGCATTACGGATTCGACAGGGACAGTGGTGTATTGCCGATCACATAACTGGACCGTTGGCGTGCAGACTGGAAAGACTGCGACCACTGCGCAGTTCGATGTTCCGTCGACGATCGCAACCGGCGCAGCTTCGCTGGAAGTGGTGACGAACGGCATTCCGTCCGCACCAGTCAGCGTAACCATTAACTAACAGCCCCAGGTTGTATCGACCAATAAGTTGTCTCCCAACCGGGCGCTGCGGCCTTCGTCAACCAACGAAGAACGCCGCGCCTGGTTACTGCAAGAAAATCCTCCAGAGATTCCGGTGAGAAGACCCCAGTCGTCGTATTTCGCTCTCACTCCGAACCTAAAGCTCTTCTACCGCTCTCTGTAACTCTGCCGCGATTAGCGGCGCGTCCGTCCCCGGCTTGAACTGAATCGTTTTGCCAATCCGCACTTTTATCTTCCAGGGCGCGGCAAATTTCCGCCCTGACTTTTTTATTTCAAAGAGTCCGTCGATCCGCATTGGCAGAACAGCAATACCCAAGTTCTCCGCCAGCAACCCGATGCCCGACCGGAACGGGCACAACTTCCCGTCCGTCGTGTGCCGCCCTTCGGGGAAGACCAAGACGCTATAGCCGCGATCGACAGCCTCACCCGCATATTTGAAGCTGCGCCGGAAACCGGCCTCGCGTGGTAGAGGAAAAAGATTGAGCAGTGACACTCCCAACGTCCACTCAACACGATCGTAGATTTTCAGAAACCACCGCCGATCTTCCGCCGGTGTTCGTAACGCTTCGAGTGCTTCGCCTCCCGTGGCGATTGCCAGTCGATGCCGGAAGCGGGCCGGCAATGCGGTGAGAATGAATCCCGGGTCGAAGTCACCCAGATGATTCGAAATAACTAGCAGCGGCCCGTTCACTCCGCGCAGATTCTCGCGGCCCAGAATTCTCGGCCATCCCAGAAGCACAATCGCGGGACGCATCAGCAGATAATGGGCGAGAAGGCGAATCCACGTCACCGGCCAGCGCAACACCCATCGTGGATAATGATAGGCCACGTTGGAAATCGCCTCACCCCGCAACATCCGCTCCAGATCCCCGACCGTACGCACGGTGCTGAAGCGCGCCTCGCTCAAGTCCGCTTGATATCGATCTTCGAGCGCGCCCATCAGTTCCACGCGGTCGAGAGAACTCAGTCCAAGGTCCGAATCGAGGCGAGCATCCTCGCGGAGGGTCGACACGCCACGACCAGCCACTCGCGAGATCAGATCGCCGAGGACACCTGCGGACGACTGACCCTGAACAGACGTTCCGCGCATCTGTTCCTCCACCATCTGTGCAATCACATTCCGGCGGGGCTTTTGGGTATTCGTTCGCGGAAAATCCTCCTGCGGCCATTCAAACCACATGCGCATCCGCTGATACTCGGCCAGCGACTGGTTGGCGCGTTGAACGATGGCTTGCAAATCTGCGCCATCGCGCAGAATCACGACGGCGCACGGCTCCGCATTTCCTCCCCGCTCGATTCCAACGACTACGCAATCTTTTACTTCTGGTTGTTGACGCAGCGCCGCTTCCAGATCCCCGGGATATACATTCGTTCCGCCGGGCGTCACGATCACTTCTTTTTTTCGCCCCTTGAAATACAGATTCCCTGCCTCGTCGAGCGCCCCAACATCGCCAGTGCGGTACCACCCCTGATCGTCAGAAACACGATGTGCGCCGCTCTCGTCCCAATACCCCGCGGCAACGCCTCCACCTTTGACGAGGATCTCGCCATCCTCCGCCAACTTCACCTCGCGTCCCGGCAGGATCTTCCCGATGGACCCTTTCCCCAATCGGAAGGGATGATTGACACTAATCAGCGAAGTCGTCTCCGTCAGTCCGTATCCCTGGATCACTGCGTATCCGAGTCGTCCCCAGAACTCTTCGGTCTCACTGTCGAGCGCCGCTCCACCCGAAATGAACGCCCAAAACTTCCATCCGAATTGTCGGCGAATTGCGCGGAAGATCCACCACCGGCGCAGGAAATGTTTGTCTTTCGCATCTGCGAAGCGCCGGCGAAAAGCTTCCATCTGTCCGCGATCTTCCAGGTCGCGTTCGACTTTCTGCTTTAAGGACTGCAGCACTCGCGGCACGCTGACCAGCACAGATACCCGCTCCCGCCGGATCGTGCTGACCACTTCCGACGGACTCAGTTCGCTCTGAAATACCACCGTCCCACCCAGAAGCGGCGGCAGAAACATGCCAAGGAATTGGCCGAAGACATGGCTGAGCGGCAGCAAGTTCAGAAACCGTAAGGGATGCACAAACCGCTCATACTTCAGATATCCCTGCATCTCGCGTTCGAGCGGCGCGATATTCGCAAGGACATTGCCGTGTGTGATGACGACGCCCTTGGGATCGGCAGTCGTTCCCGAGGTAAAGACGATTTGCAATACGTCTTCACTCGCCACCACGACGTCTGATGTTGGCGAGCCGGTCGCGGCAGTGTGCGCAAGATTCTCTAACTCAGTACCTGTGATCGCGGCTTGGTCGCCCGAGCATTCCTGCAAGTGTTCTCGCGATGCAACCAGCAGCTTCGCCCCAACTTGGCGGAAGACTCGCAACGCGAAATCCGGCGCGGCCCCGTTATCCATCGGAATGACAACAACTCCGCGCAACACGCATCCGAAAAAAGCCGCAACCCATTCCGCGCAATTCTCGCCCCAGATCATGACCCGATCGCCCTTGGTAGCGCCGCGTTCCTCGAGCAAACGGGCGAAGCCATCAGCCATACTTAAAACGCCTCCATAGCTGAATGATTCCGTGCGATATCCTTTGCGCTGCCTGTAGGCGCGCTGGTTGCGATGCTTGTCGAAATTTGCGCGGAAAAATCTTGCCAGCGAGTCAGACATTTGAGCAGTCAAGCCGCCTTCGCCTTAGTGTAGGCCAAATGACGCATTGCAATTTCCTGTCCACCTTCAGCAGGTTCCTAGTCCATCTTTACCGGCACATTCGACAATTCGCTTCGATTCTCAAGCAAATCCTCAAGCAGCTTAGATTGATTCGACACGGACTCTCATTAGGAACTTGCCGCTCGCGCAGAATCGTGCGAAATAGTTCTATGCTTTCTCTCAGAGTGTGGGCACAGGTCTTCGCCGTACTTTTTCTTGCCTGTTTTGTAGCCGCCCAGGAGAGGTCCGACGCCGCGACCATCCGCTCACTCGAGCTTCAGTGGACCGACTCCTACAGACAACACAAAATCGACATTCTTTCGTCCCTGTTGGCCGACGAATTCGTGATCACCGTCGAAGATGGCAATGTTTATAGCAAGGCCGGCTACATCAGCCACACGGCTGATTCTAAAGTCCACGTACAGACGGCTGAGATGTCCGACCTGAAGGCCCGAATGCACGGCGACACTGCCATCGTGACCGGCGCTTATCACGAAAAAGGCGATTCCGAGGGGAAGCCCTACGAATACCACGACCGCTTCACCGACGTTTGGATGAAGGCCGCCGGAAAATGGCACGTCGTAGGGTCCCATTACAGCGTGCCATTCAAGCCCTGACGGTTTGACAAATTCATGACATCAGATCGGGCGAAAGCGGCTACTATAGCCCCGTTTCCGACTCTCACGACGAATTTCTGTCGCAAAGGATCCTGCCACTTATGCTCGGCCACTCGTCACTGTTTCGGATCGCTACTCTGCCATTCCTGACCTCTCTTGGCTTCCTGTGTCTGCTCCCTCTGCAAGGTGTCGCCCAGTCAACAGAAAGTACAGGAGCCAACAGCGTTATTGTGCAAACCAAGTTTGGCGGGCAGATCTTCGGGTTCGATATCGACCAGAACGGAACCGAAGGCATTCTGAGCGAGGCCCAGATACTCGCCAACGGAAATGTCCTGGCCGCGGTCGAAACCTTCAATCAGAAGACGGGGAAGATTCTGACCGTCATGGCTAAGACTGAAACGCAAGATGACTTCGTCACTCTCGGCGTGGTGGGAACATCGGTAGGGCTGGTCGAACACGAGCATGTGATTAGCCTTCTTGACGTCCAGCGTACCTTCGGAACAATCAACCCACTCAGCAGCAATAAGGTTACCGGCAAGTGGACGCCGCCGATTGGAAGCACGCATCTGCTCAACCAGGTAAGCCGGAACCAGGGAACCATGAATAATGCGATCTTCGCTCAAGACAACAGCGGGAATTTCATCCCGTGGGTCTTCAGTTCGAATATCGCCGCCAATACGTTTGGCCCGGTCGTTAAGATCACAGACTCTTTCAACTTCGGCAGCGTGCCGCCACCCATGGCCTACAATCCCGAGAAGAACGAAGCAATTCTTGGTGGAGGGGACGGTTGCTTCGGTTGTCGTCCGGTGATCGGCGTGGTCGATCTGACGAAGGCAACATTCAGCGAGTTTACCGGCATTGGATTCGGGTTCGTGAACGGCATCGCCGTCGACTCTGCCGACAACATTGCCGTTTCCACGACGGAAGATGACGCCAACGTCGAGTTCTACGATCTCAGCACCCAGCAAAGTTTCACCGTCGTCCTGCCGAACTCCGGCGAGCAGCAGATATTCAGCGGGGCCGATGTCGAGTTCGACGCGGTCCATAAAGTCTTCTTTGTGGCGCAGCCAGTTTCAAGTTCCTCAAGCGGAAGTTCAATCTACGTTTACGATACGAAAGGCGTTCTGCAGGGAACTTTGAACGGATTCAGCTTCTCGAATGCATCGACGGTAATTCCTGTCCACATCGCATTGCATCCGAGCACGCGAACGGGATTTATAGACGGGCCATTAGTAAACGAGATTCAGGGATTTTCTTATTGAAGAGTGTTCGAAGACGAGAAGAAGAACAAACCAGATTCCCAACAAACCTCCTGTCGCTTGGTGTCTTTTGTGGCTTTCGCCTTCGGAGACTCGGGATCGGAAATCGCCTGCTACTCTCGCCCCACCCCGAGCGCATCTGCCACGCGATTGATGTAGTTGAACCATGAGGCGATCAAGGTAATCTGCAGAATACCCTCGATCGTCGAAACCCACGCTCCGCAGCCCATCGATATCATCCTTCCAGACCTTCGTTGCGTCCTTAGTCAGCTTGACTACGTAATCAAGCATCACACGATCTTGCGGAGAAATCGGCGCGGCGGTATAGTCCTTCTCCAGCGCCTCGACCAGCCCTGTGTCCAACGTCACTCTACGCAGAAACTCTGCGTGCGATTCGATTCAATAAACGCACCGGTTGGTGACGGAGACCATGGTGGCGATCATCTCGTGCTGCGCCCGGCTGAGCGGCAACTCGGGCGACATTAGCGCCCCGAAGGTACTGAACGCGTGATACAGCGCGTCAGGAATCAGCGTATGCGATCCAACGATAGAAGACGCTCCCGAAGGATCCGGATGCACCGGCTCCGCATATTCCTTCGGATAAAAAAGCTTCTCGTCCTCAATCGCTTTGCGAAGCTTTTCGTCGGCCTCGGTCAGCGGAACGGTTCGAATCCACGTCATAGGCAGAATTTCCCTCGATTGCGGAATTCCCTCAGATTGTCGAAAAACTTACACGAGTTGGCACCAGCGCCACATAGCACATTCATATTAGTGAGCGGTATACCATAAACACATGAACCTCCCTGTCAACCCGCCGCTCCTGCCAATGCTTGCGAAACGCGTGGAAGACCTGCCGTCCGGCGATGACTGGATCTTTGAGCCCAAGTGGGATGGATTCCGCGCGCTGATCTTTCGCGACCATGACGAGATTTTCATCCAGAGCCGCGACGAGAAACCGCTCAACCGTTATTTTCCCGAGGTGGAAGAGGCGCTCCGCTCGGCATTGCCGTCACGCTGCGTCGTCGACGGGGAGATCGTCATCGTACAGGATGGCGAACTGGACTTCGATTCGTTGCAACTTCGCCTGCATCCTGCGGCGTCGCGCGTAAAACTTTTGTCGACTCAGATCCCGGCATCTGTGGTTTTCTTCGACCTGCTCTGCCACGGAAAGCGTGACCTTCGCAACGAGCCCTTTCAAGTCCGCCGCCGTGAACTGGAATCGATGCTCGCATCGGCCGCGCCACCGATCCACCTAACGCCAGCGACTCAGAATCGCGAACTTGCCGCCGACTGGTTCCAGCGTTTTGAGGGCGCGGGCCTCGACGGGGTCGTTGCGAAGCACGTCTCCGGAATCTATGAACCCAACAAACGTGTCATGCTCAAGGTGAAACACGAACGAGACTGCGACTGCGTGGTCGCCGGATTCCGCTGGCACAAAAAGGGCGACCGCACGCTGCTGGGATCATTGTTGCTCGGCCTTTACGATGATGCTGGCTCTTTGCAACATGTCGGGGTATGTGCCAGTTTCAGCACGGCCAAGCGCAAGGAACTGGTAGAGTTCCTCGCGCCTTACCGCAGAGACGCGCTCGCGTCCCATCCCTGGAAACATTGGGCGGACCAGGGAGGCGACGAAGATCCTAAACGCATGCCCGGCGGTCAAAGCCGCTGGAGCCAAGGCAAGGATTTGTCATGGGAACCCTTGCGCCCGGAATTGGTCATCGAAGTGGCCTACGACCACATGCAGGGTGCCCGCTTCCGTCACACCGCACAGTTCCGCCGGTGGCGCTCCGACAAAAAGTCGACCGACTGTACCTATGCTCAGCTGGAAGTTGTCCCGCCCCAAGAATTGGCATCGATTTTTCCGCAAGGCCGGTGAACTCGGGAAATTAACCGCCTTTCGCGATTTTCTTTTTCTTGCTGAGCTCGCGCCATTCCCGTGTCGGATCGTCATCCGGGTCGGGAGTCTCCTCCTTCGGCCGAAGTTCCTCCGGCACATGACGCAGATTCACCCGGATTCGCGTCCAGGTAGACGACCGTCCACGCATAGAGTCGACCAGTACATCGTCAACAGCAAGATGTCCCGCAACATCTGCATGCCTTTGCTTCCATCGTTCGAGTCCCGCGAGCGCGGCTGCTTTATCGGGCGAGTTTGCCACCACAATGAGGGGCATTTTCGTTCGAGGCACTCTCGCCCGCGCCTTCTTCGCCGCAGACTTCGCGCGTGACGGCGCTACTCGGGTTCCTTCAGACTCCATTTTGCGGAAATGTGGCGGCCACGGAGCATCGCCAAGCCCGTCTGCTTCATCTTTATCGGCAAGCTCCAGGAGTTTCGCAAGTGAGCCTGCGGTAGCATCCATTTCTGCATGGGGATTGCCGATTTTCGCAAAGCGCTCTGGCATCGTGAAGATGGTGAATTCGGCCGGATTCGATTCCGCAACCTCGTTCCAGGCAAGCGGCGCCGATACCCGAGCATCAGGAACCGGCCGCACCGAATACGCAGAGCATGTGGTCCGGTCCTTCGCATTCTGGTTGTAATCGAGAAACACTCCGTGCCGTTCTTCTTTCCACCACTTCGAGGTTGCCAGGGCAGGCGCACGCCGCTCAACCGCTCGCGACAATGCGACTGCGGCCCGTCGCACTTCTGAAAAGGTCCACTTCGGTTCGATCCGAACGTTCACGTGCATGCCGCGTGAACCGCTGGTTTTCGGCCAGCCGCGAAGGCCAACCTCCTCGAGAAATGACTGGACTTCGAGAGTGACGCGCCGCACATCATCCCAACTGACGCCTGGAACCGGGTCAAGATCGATTCGCAGTTCGTCAGGATGTTCCAGATCGGACGAGCGTACGGGGTGGGGATGCAATTCAATGCATCCCAGATTGACGATCCACGCGAGCCCCGCCTCGTCGTCAACCACGATCTCTTCGGCTGTACGTCCCGAAGGAAACGAAAGCGTTACCGTTCGCAGCCATGGAGGACGCTGCGCGGGAGCACGTTTCTGATAGAACGCCTCTCCCTCGGCTCCGTTGACGAAACGCTTCAGAACAATCGGACGATCTTTGATTCCGGCCAGTGCTCCCGGCGCGACGGATAGGTAATATCGAACAAGATCGAGCTTCGAGACCTGGACTTGCTTCGAGAAATAGAGCTTGTCCGGATGCGTGATCTGAACTTCACGCCCCTCGAATCCGAGAACCTCGCTCGCGGCTTCCTTCCCCACAAAAACAGGCTATCACTGGGCGGACGGTTCAGGATCAGGGAGATTCGGCTTCGCGATTTCAAAAAAATCTCCGGAGTGCGGGCCTTTCCCCAGTACCGCACTCCGGAGTCCCGTACAAACCGTCGTTCCTGGCGCTAGTTCACGGTGAAGGTCCCGGAACTGATGGCGCTGCCGCCTTTGGTCACCAACGCGACCTTGCCGGTCGTAGCACCCGTCGGAACAGTCGCCGTGATTTGCGTATCTGAATTCACGGTGAATGTCGCCAACGTCCCGTTGAAGGTGACCTTGGTCGCTTGGGTTAGGCCGGTGCCCGTGATCGTGACTGACGTCCCAACCGGCCCACTCGGAGGCGAGAAGGTCTTGATCGTCGGCTTCACCTTGAACGCTGTGTTGCTGGTCAGCGTCGTGCCACCCGTGGTGACCGTCACTGTTCCGGTCAGTGCTCCTGCTGGAACGGTTGCCAAAATGAAAGTGCTGCCTGTCAGTTGCGCCTTTGTGACGGGCGTGCCGCCGAACTTAACCACCGACGACTTGCTGAAGCCCTGGCCTAGAATGCCGATTTGTGCACTCTCAGCGCCAGTCGCCGGAAGTAGCAACACGAAGGGAGCGTAGGTGGTGCTCAGACTGTAGAACGAGCCAGAGGAGGCATCGCCGCCCTGAAACGTCGTGCTGTAAAACGTGCCGTTGGTGGAAAGTAAGAGCGGGGCATAAGGTTGAGCGCAGTTGGAACAGACAAGCGGGTAGAGATAAAGGATGTCGTACACGCCCTTGGTGTTGATGTCGAACAATCCGGCCTGGGCGCAGCCTCCGCCAGCGCAGTCCGTTGCGGCACCATAGAGAATGCCGTCAGGACCCTGAGTTAACGGCAGCTGCGGATAAGCACCGTCCGTTTGATTGGGGAAGCTGTAGAGCACTGTTTCCACGCCCTTCGGGGTTAGCCTGAAAACGGTCCCGCGCGGGCGGTGCCACCAAATTCAGTCGTGCCGTAGTAGTTGCCGTCCGAGCCCTGGATCAGGTTGGTATAAGGGTTCGCACCATCGGGATCGTTCTTGAACGCGTACACCAAAGCCTCTTTACCCGCGGTCGAGATCTTGAACACGCCCCTTCGCTGACGATCCAGCCGTTCCCCATGCCCCAGAGGTTTCCATCGCTGCCTTGAATGAGGCCTAAGGGTTCAGCTGTGTCGTTCGGTGGGCCCTGGAAGCTGTACAGTACGCTGTACACTCCCGCCGTCGTGACTTTGTAAACCGTGCCGTAGTTGTTTGCCCCACAAAAGCCGGTGGTGCCATAAGAGTTCGCCGTTGTTCGCTTGCATCGGAGGCGCGAGGGGATGACATCCGTCGGTGGTCGTTCCGACGAAAGTGTGAATTACCGTCAATGCGCCGGTCGGTGTCACTCTAATACAAGGTGCCGTTGTTCGTCGGATCGCTGTAACAGCTGCCGTAGAAATTGCCATCGGTAGCAAGCACCAGCCCGCTGCAATTGGTTCCCTCGGACTGCGCCATCACATGCACCGTGCTGAGAACGCCCGTTGCACTGATTTTGTAGACAATGCCCTGGCAGCAGCCGTTCCCTGACATGGAAACTCCGTAGAAATCCCCGTCCCGGCCCTGGGCCATCGGTCCTTGCGGCAGAGTGGGTGACGAGTTGTTGTTGGAGCTAAAGCTGTACAGGGTCGAGACGGTTTGGGCCTGGGTCGGAAGGACGACCCCCGCGAACAGAACCACAAGTGTGAGAACAGTGACCGCCGATGCGGCAGTCTGCGACGTCATCTTATTCATTTTGCGGCCGAACAACTTCATAGGGTCTCCTGGGAGTCGAGCTTGCGGCGTTGCAAGGATCATCAAGAAACGACTTCGCAGTTCAGCGCCGCCACCATTCGCGCACAAACGCGAATGCGAGTCGACTGTCGCCGGAATTTGAGCGCCGGTCAATGCTCCGGAAGCGACGCCTTCCCTGCATCGAGATCACGCGACATGTGCCTTCAATTGCAGCAAGTTACAGGAAGTTCTTGTCTGAGCAGCTATGGCCGAAAAGTGCCAGTTTCAGTCGCGCGTGCCAATGCTAGACTGAAATCCCCCACTTGGTATCCAGGATCATGTCCACACGGCTCCAGACGGTTGTTCGCTTCGGTCTATTCGAAGCCGAGTTGCGTGCAGGCGAATTACGCAAGAGTGGGGTCCGGGTCAAGATTCAGGATCTTCCGTTTCGAGCTTTAAGGCTCCTGCTCGACCACCCCAATGAGGTGGTGACCCGGCAGGAATTGCGGCAGGAACTTTGGCCGCAAGATGTCTTCGTCGATTTCGACCGCGGCATCAGCAGCGCCATCAAGCGCTTGCGCGATGCGCTCGGCGACTCCGCCGACAATCCTATTTTTGTTGAAACAATAGACCGCCGCGGTTACCGCTGGATCGCGCCCCTGCACCCTATTGAGGTTGCCTCAGCACCGAACGCCACAGGGCCTGAAAAAGCCGTGATAGCAGGACCGCGAGAGGCTCCTTCATGGCGAAACTTGGTTTTCGTGCTTCCTGTATTGGCCTTGCTGTTCGCTGCTTGGATCTTTCGCCCCGGCTACCGCAATGCCAAGGCAGGCGTGAAATCGGTCGCTGCCACTTCACCCGGCGGTCTCCATCGCGCGGCCAATCGCGAAGCCGAAGACTTTTACCTGAAAGGACGCTTCTACTGGAACAAGCGCACGCCTGAGAGTCTGAACCAGGCCGTGGATTCGTTCACTCAGGCGATCGTGCACGATCCCAACTACTCAGACGCCTACGTCGGCCTGGCCGACTGCTACAACTTGATGCGCGAGTACACCTTGATGCCGGCCACCGAAGCCTATCCTCGCGCGCTTGCGGCGGCGAAAAAAGCGGTGGAACTTGACGATCACTCGTCAGCCGCGCACGCCTCGCTCGCCTTTGTCTCCTTTTACGGGATGTGGGATGCGGGTACAGCCGATGAGGAATTTCGCCGCGCGATCAACCTTGATCCCAATAATGCTAACGCCCACCATTGGTACGCGACTTATTTGCAAACCGTCCGCCGCTTCGATGAATCACTGAATGAGATCGACCGCGCTCAGGCCCTTGATCCGCATTCTTCCTCGATTCTGGCTGACAGGGGTATGTTGCTTTGGCGCGCCGGGCGCCGCGAGGAAGCACTGCGTCTTCTACGCCAACTCGAACAAGATGATCCGGATGCCCTTTCTCCGCGCCGCTACCTGAAATTTGTCGACCTTGAGATTGGAGATAACGTCGGCTACCTGGCGGAAATGAACAAGGAATCGCTTCTGCTTCACGATGCCTCACTCTCGACGATCGCAGACGCCGCCGAAAAAGGCTTCGCCGCCCACGGAGCAAGAGGCATGCTCGAAGCTCAGATTGATCAGCAGAAGAAGGTTTACAACCAAGGCAAGCTCTCTCCGTTCTATTTGGGCGAAACCTATTCACTTCTGGGGAACACGGGGGAAGCACTCAAGTATCTGTATGTCTGTTATGACCGCCACGCTCAGGAGACCGTGAACATCGCGGCGGACCCTGCCTTCAACAGTCTGCATTCCATCCCCGCTTTCCAGCAGCTTCTGGCCAAGATTGGTCTGCCGCCGGTCCACTAAAAACTCGAATCAATCGGTACACCGCCTTGACCGCGTCGTCGCCATCAAGGTTCTGGCCTTCATTTTTTCCCCACGCTGTGAGCCTCATCTGAAGAATCCCCTAAGTAACCCTTCGGTACACTCCCTTTTGGTAACCCTTGGTAACCATGCGGTTCATGACTTCCAGACGTACAATTGGCCTTGTCCGGTCGGTCATCCGCCGATATGTGAGATGAACGTCCGTTACCCGTACCCGGGAGCAGGAGCAGCCCCCACCGTTCAGCGGGTTCTGTCGCAAGATTGTTTTGAATTCTTGGTATTGAATTCGTGATCTGAAGACCAGGGTCTGGAGTTCGACGCTCTTATGGCATTGTTCGGCTTCAACAAGCAGAAGGTTCTCGCCAGTGCGGAGAAGTATGTCCAGCAGGGCAAGCTTCAGAATGCCATCTCCGAGTACGAGAAGATTCTCAAGAATGATCCCAAGGACCTGACGGTCAATAACACCATTGGCGATCTCTACTCCCGCAACGGCGAGAGCGACAAAGCCACTGAGTGCTTCAAGGCCGTGGGCGATGCCTATGCCAGCCAGGGTTTCACGGTCAAAGCCATCGCGATGTACAAGAAGATCTGCAAGCTCAAGCCTTCGCTCGAGAGCTTGCTGAAGCTGGCCGAACTCTATACCCAGCAGGGCCTGTTCAACGACGCCCGCGCGCAATACCTGCAGGTCGCGGAAGAATTCCTGAAAGCCGGCGAACTCGACAATTCGGTCCGAATTTTCCAAAAAATCCTGGAGATGGATCCGGAAAACAGCCAGATGCGGATCAAGCTGGCGGAAGTTTATGTGCGCCTCGGCAAGAAGACGGAGGCTTGGCAGATTTTCTCCGCCGCCGCCGAGAGCCTGCGGTCGAAAGGATCGCTCAGCGGCGCCGAAGAAGTTTTGCAGCGCATGCTCACGCTTGATCCGGGCAACACCTATGCCTTGCTGATGCAAGGCAAGAACATGCTTGAGTCGGGGGATGGCGCCGGCGCCTTGGCTGCCCTGCTCAAAATCACCGACATCGATTCGAATCCCGAGGGCCTGCGCGATCTGCTGAAAGCCTATCTCCTGACCGGCCAACTCTCGGAAGCTGGAACCATCGCCAACAAGCTGCTCACGGTTCACAACGATCTCGCAGCTATTTCAACTTTCGCCGACGCGCTCATGCAGGCCGGGCAGTACGAAAATGCCCTACAAGTTTTCGATCAGCATGCCGAAAGGCTTCTAGCCGAAAATGCCGACAAGATCCTGCAGAGCCTGCACCAGATCATCGGCCATGTGCGCGATAATCCCGACTCGCTGCAGAAATTGCTTGACCTGTTCAACAAGGCCGGCGAGAACACCCATATCACCGAGGTCACGGAATTACTGGCGCATGCCAGCGTTCAATCGGGAGAACTTGCCCGCGCCCGCGATCTCTATCAGAAGCTGGCCCAACTCGAGCCGCAGAACGCGCTCCACATGCAGAATTACCAGCAGGTGGTCAGCCAGCTCGGCGGAACCTCGGGCAACAAGCTCATCACTCCGGAAGAGGCCGTCGTTCTCATCGACGATCTCGAGGCCACGGCGCCATCCATTCACCAACACTATTCGGATGAGGTCGCGCTGGCCGTTCGCTCCGCCCTGACTGACGCGGAACTTTTCATTTCTTACAACATGCCCGCCAAGGCGCTTGGACCTCTGAATTCCGTGCTGCCCTTAGCGCCGGACGATCTGCGCATCAATCAGCGCCTGGCGGCATTGCACACTCGCGCTGGACGTTTCGCCGAAGCTGCCCTGTGCTGCCGCACCCTGCAGAGGATTTACTCCGACGCCGATCACCCAGATGAGGCCTCACGCTACTCCGAGCTCGCCGAGCGCTACGAAGAACGTTCTTCCACCGGCATTCACCATGGCGGTCCGGGAGAAGAGGAGCACATCTTCCTCGACGCGCCCGCAGCCGTTGCCGAAGCGCCAGAAGCGGAAGCAGCACTGCCCGAAGAGGAAGTAGCCGAATTCTCCATCGAAGAAGCTCCGGCAGAGCCCTCGGCTGAAGAACCCGAAGCAGCCGCCGCGGCGGAAGAAGCGCCGGTCGAAGCCGCATCTCCATGGCCCACACCCTCGGCTGAGGAACCCGCTGCCGAAGCGCCCGAGTTTGCTGTAGTCGATGAATCTGCCGTCCCTGCGCCCGAGGTTGAAACCGCCCCGTCTGAGGAAATTGATCTCTCCTCCGAATGGGACGACGCCGTCACCATCGAGACTGACGACACTCCGCCCGCGGCCGTCGAGGAACCAGCCGAAGCAGAATCTGAATCCGTCGCTGCTGCTGCAGAAGCTGCCGCAGAAGATCCGCGAGTTTCTGAAACGGTCGAAGAGATCCGCTTCTACGTTGGGCACGGCATGGCGGCGCAGGCTCTGGCCGCTCTCGCGAAACTGCAGACCCTCACCCACGATCAGGCCAAGATCGACGAACTACGCGCCGAAGTGGATGCGGCTATGCAGCCCGCCGAAGAACTCGCTGCTGACGCTGAACCGGCCATCGAAGAAATCTCTGTAGAAGATCTTCCTTCGGCCGAAGTTGCCGTACGAGAGGCTGCGGAAGAAGAAGAAGTTCCCGTCGCTGCCGCGGAAGAGGCACCTGTTGTCGTCGAGACCGAGCCCGCAGCGGTCGAAGAGATTCCGGTCGAAGAAGCGGCCGCCGAACCCGAACCCGCTCCGGAACCCGAGCCACCCGTTATTCGTAAGCCTGTTCTTCGTAAGCCACCGGTCAAGAAGACTGAGGTTCATGCACCCGCAGCTGTGGCGCAAGAATCCGAAGCCCCGGCCCACCCTGACGCGCTGCAAAACTTCGTTTCTGATCTCGAGTCCTCGCTGGGCGACGGATTCCTGCCTGGCACGGTGACCGCGCCTGCCAGCTCTGCGCCCGTGACACAGACAGAACCAGCGCTCTCCCATGCCGCCCCGGCATTGGGCGAATTCGTTGCCGATATCGAGGCTTCGCTGGGAGAAGATTTCCTGAAGGCCGCTCCTGTTCCGCAGGCGGAGCCGGTTGTTGCGAAAGCGCAGCCCGCAGCTCTAAAGCCTGCTGCCCCGGTTAAGACCAAAGTTGAGCCGAAGAAGGTCAGCCCGCTGGCCGCGAGCGCAGCGGCGTCGGCATCGCCTTCATCTGCGGTCGCTTCCGCCGTGGTGCATCCGGTACAAGCTTCAGCAGCGCCGGTTTCCTCGGCGATCCCGGCAGCTCCGGCGCCTCAGCCGGCTGCTCCAGGGCTTCCGCCATCAACCCCGGCGCCGGCTGCCAAAACCTCGCCTTTCGGCGAAGACGCGGGAATCGATCTCGCTGACATGTTTGGCGAGTTGAAGAAGGATCTGGAAGCCGATGTCTCCTCCGCAGATGAGGATCCTGAGACGCATTACAATCTTGGCATCGCCTTCCGCGAAATGGGACTTCTTGACGAAGCCATCGGAGAACTCCAGAAAGCTTGCCAGTCCTTCGATCGCGGGCATCCGTTCCAGCAGATCATGCAGACCTACACCTGGCTGGCACAGTGTTTCCTTGAAAAAGGCGTGCCCGAGGCTGCCGTCCGCTGGTATGACAAGGCTCTGAACGTTCCCCACATCGACGGGGAAACCCGTACTGCCCTGAATTTCGAGCTCGCCTCGGCCTACGAAACCGCCGGCGACAAAACCTCCGCTCTCAAGCACTTCATGGACGTTTACGGCTCGAATATTGACTATCGTGACGTCTCCGAGCGCATCAAGGCCCTGAAGTCGTAAAATAACCGGATGGCTGTGTCTATGTCCTGCGTACCGGGATCCGCCTCCCGCCCAACTCTTCTGTCGAGGAGTCGGAGCATTCCTGAATGAACGATCCCACTTTTTCCAGTGCGCCCGGTAAGGCGCCCGAAGCCGCGCCTCCCGCCGAGATCCGCACGACGGTTCTCGATTCGAATCAGGATGCACCACCGCGGGCTCTCCATCTTTGGATGCATCGCATCTCCGTTTTCCTGTTCGTGTTGATCAGCGCGGTAGCCGGCGTGCTGCTCATCATCCTTCCCTGGACTCCGGAGTGGACGGATAACTACCTCCTGCTATCATTTCCCTCGCTTCGCACATTGGTGTCCAGCGGATTTTTCCGCGGTATCTGCAGCGGCCTGGGCCTGCTCGACATCTGGATCGGCTTTTGGGAGGCGCTCCACTACCACGAACATTCGTAGAACTGCATCACCGATCGGAACCTGCTTTAAGACCTGACTTCTCGAACTCGAGTACACATGACTGACTTAAAATCCGCGCCGGTCGCTTACCAGAACGAGCCTTTCCTCAGCAGCCCCGATGGCCGCATTCTGCGCATGCTTGCCGAATATCAGGAACCTTTGGCCCGCTTCCGCCGCGAGCAAATTCAGGACACCGTCGTCTTCTTCGGCTCGGCCAGATTTCAAGGCCAAAAGGATGCGGCGCAGAGTCTTGCAAAATTAAGGGAGAATCCCGATTCATCTATTTCGGCAGCTCAGCTCGAACTCGACTTGAAGCGCGCTCAGGCCAACCTCGACATGGCCCGCTATTACGAAGACGCGCGCAAACTCGCTCACATGCTGACCAAGTGGTCGATTACCATTCCCGCCCGCCGCCACCGCTTTGTCGTGACCACCGGCGGAGGTCCCGGCATTATGGAAGCCGCGAATCGGGGCGCCCATGAAGCCGGCGGCAAGAGTATTGGACTGAACATTCAGCTTCCCTTCGAGCAGCATCCCAATCAGTTCATCACGCCGTCGCTGAACTTTCAGTTCCACTACTTCTTCATGCGCAAGTTCTGGTTCGCCTATCTCGCCAAGGGATTGGTCATCTTTCCCGGCGGCTTCGGTACTATGGACGAACTTTTTGAGATCCTCACTCTCGCTCAGACCGACAAACTGGCCAAGAAAATCCTGGTGATCATCTACGGCAGCGAGTACTGGAACAAGATCATTAACTTACAGGCATTCGTGGATGCAGGCTCCGTCTCGCCGCAGGATCTCGAACTTTTCAAAGTCGTCGATGATCCCAACGAAGCTTTCGAATACCTCCGCGATGGATTGACGAAACACCATCTCGGGGGAACCCCGAAAAAACAAGGCGACGTAATGCCGGAAATCGCCAGGACAAGGCCGTAGTTCGACATCAACGCCATGTAGTACCGTGGAAGAGTGGCGCTTTAACGCCACATGAGTGTTGCCAAAGTTAGACCCGGCTGCTTTAGCCCCGGTGCCTTCGATGCCCGGCCACTGCCTCCTCTATTACATCACCGACCGCACCGCGTTTGCCGCGGACGAACCCACGCGCCGTCGGCGCCTCCTCGAAAAAATCGCCGAAGCCGCCCGCGCCGGAGTCGACTACATCCAACTCCGTGAGAAAGATCTCTCGACCCGAGAACTGGAATCACTAGCCCGCCAAGCTGTCGGCGCCGTTCGGGGAGCACGCAAACGGGCCACTGACCATTGGCCACCGGCCACTGCGTTACTCATCAACTCCCGCGCCGATGTCGCTCTCGCAGTGGAAGCCGATGGAGTCCACCTTCGCACGCAGGATATCGGTCCCCGCGAAGTCGAAGGTGTCTGGAGAAAAGCACATGTGGGGACAGCCGCCCTCGGCTGTCCTGCGCCGCCAAGCGCCGCCTCTGCGGACTCCAGGATTGAACTCCCACCACGAACTCCGCTGATCGGAGTCTCCTGTCACTCCCCCGCGGAAGTGAAGCAAGCCGAAGCGGACGCCGCAAGCTTCGCAGTCTTCGCCCCAGTCTTCGAAAAGAAAGACATCCCGGGTGCACAAGCCGCAGGGCTCGCTCAACTCCGCGAAGCCTGCAAGGCAAACATCCCCGTCCTCGCTTTGGGAGGAGTCACGCTAGAAAATGCCAAATCATGTCTCGCGGTCGGAGCAGCAGGAATAGCCGGAATCCGCCTCTTCCAGGAAAATGCGATTGATCAGATCGTGCAGTTCTTGCGCAACCTCGAATGAGTAACGTATCGCTTCAATTGTCCATCTCTAAAACCTGATCTCTGAACCCTAGCCCCTAGTCCCTGATTTTCTACCCGGTCCACTTCGCTCCCGTCTTCAAAACGTCCATGACTTTCACCAGTCTCCGCTTCTTCGTCTCTTCCTGTTTCGCGCCGCTGATCGAAATCGCCATTTCTTTTTTGTGGGTAAACGCGAGCGTCTCCCACCGCTCAAGCGCCTTTTTGTTTTTCTTCAGTTCTCTCGCCAATTCTGGAGGCGCCTCAACCGTCCGCTCTTCCTCGTCGCGCTCCATGACGACTTCAACCAGATCCCCAGGTTTCACGCCCGCGCCTTCCCGCAATTTCATATTCACCGGCATCATGTGGCATCCGCCCATGGGCATAAGCGACGAGCGAAAGGGAAAGCCATTGATCGTCCCACGGATAGGCACGCGGGCGCGCGTTCCAAACCACTCGATCACATCCACCGGGGGGGTGATCGCAGCCACGACACCTGCCTCTTTCCCCTCGATCCTCACCTGGAACGTCAGCTTCTTATCCGCCATCGAAGTCCTCCCGGCCACCGCGCGCTGGTAAACTTTATCTCGGCAGAAAACCCGTGGCAACAGGTATGACTCTTCTTCCCGCCCAATCAGAAATCTTTGCCAGCGCGCTGGAACCAGCGTTGGTGCGCATCCCCGCGGCGTGGTTTCTGATGGGCTCCGACAAGGGTCAGGACTGTGAGCGTCCGATCCACCGCGTCTGGATCGACTCGTTCCTTCTAGCAGCCACGCAAGTGACCAACGAAGAGTACGGCCGCTTCCTGCGCGCAACTTCGATTACCGCATCGCCGTTCTGGAATGAACCCAACTTCAATCATCCGAAACAACCGGTCACAGGCGTGTCCTGGCACGATGCTGTTCGCTACTGCGAATGGCTGAGTGAACAAATCGGTCGCCACTTTCGCCTCCCCACCGAGGCCCAGTGGGAATGCGCTGCTCGCGGCGGCCTCGAACAAAAGCAATTCCCTTGGGGAGACGATCCGCCACAGTCGCTCCCCAACTATGCGACGCGCTGGCAAAACGGCCCCGAGCCCGTTGCTCGATATGCCCCGAACGCATTCGGACTCTATGACATCGGCGAAAACGTCCACGAGTGGTGCGGCGACTGGTACGATCCGAACTACTACGCCATCTCACCCAAACGCAATCCACGCGGCCCCGATCAAAGCCCGATGAAGCCCGCCCGCAAATCGTCCCGCGGAGGTTCCTGGCGCCACCAAATCAAAGTCGCCCGCTGCTCCGCCCGGTCCAGCATCCCGCCCGAATTTCAATATGCCGATTACGGCTTTCGACTCGCATGCGTTTGAGTCGGCGGATATTGCGTAATTGTGCAATTGAGTAATTTTGTAATTGAAAATCAATCGCCCGGGAGCTAGGGTCTTCAATTACTCAATTACCAAATTTACCAATTACTCAATCTCATGTTTGCTCCCAATCTCCTCCACTCCAAACGCATCCTCATCACCGGCGGCGGTACCGGCCTCGGTAAAGGCATGGCCGCACGCTTCCTCGGACTCGGCGCCACCGTCTACATCTGCGGACGTCGCGAAGAAGTCCTGGAGCAAGCCGCCACCGAACTTGCTCCCAAAGGTCCGATCCACGCCATCCCCTGTGACGTCCGGAATCTCGATGCCGTCGAAGCCATGATCGATTCCATCTGGACCGCCGGCCCGCTCGACATACTCGTCAATAATGCCGCCGGAAACTTCATCGCCCGCACCGAAGATCTTTCTCCGCGCGCCTTCGAATCGGTGATCAACATCGTGCTCATGGGTACGCTTCACTGCACCATGGCCTGCGGACGTCGTTGGCTCAAATCGAATCATCCCGGCACAGTTCTCAGCATCTCGGCCACCTACGCTCCGGTCGGCTCGGCTTACGTGGTTCCGTCCGCCATCTCCAAAGCTGGAGTCGAAGCCCTCACCCGCAGTCTCGCCGTCGAGTGGGGAGATCGCGGAATTCGCATGAACGCGATTGCTCCCGGCCCGATTCCCACACAGGGCGCGTTCTCCCGCGTGCTGCCGCGCCCGGAACTTGAAAAAGTCGCTCTCGATCGCAATCCTCTTCATCGCTTCGGCACGGTCGAAGAACTCGCCAATCTCGCGGCTTTTCTCGTCAGCGATGGCTCCAGCTACATCAACGGCGAAGTCATCCGCATGGATGGCGGCGAATTCCTGCAAGGCGCCGGTGAATTCAGCAGCCTCGGTCGCACCTTGAGCGATGAGGACTGGCGGGCATTGAGACCCAAGAAGTCAGGCCCTGCGAAGACTTAGAAACGCCTCTGTTTCCCTGTGCCCTCTGTGGTGAATGTATTGAAAGGGCGGGAAGACTACTTCGGCTCGTTCTTCGGCATCAGGATCGCCCTCAGGAACATATTCACCAGGCTCAGCACGATTGCGCCGATAAATGCGGCGAGGAACCCGTGCACCTGGAATCCCGGCGATAGCAGCGCTGAGGCAAGCTCCAGCATCAAGGCATTAATCACCAGCCAGAACAAACCCAGCGTGACCAGCGTCAGCGGAAACGTGATCACTTTCAGCACCAGTCCGATCGTTGCATTGATGAATCCGATCACCAGCGCAGCAATCAGAGCACTCTTCCAGCCACTGACATAAACTCCGCTGACCAGCCGGGAAACGATCCATACCGCCAGTGCGCTCAACGCCCAGTTCAGAAGTAGTCGCATATCAAACTCCGTAAACTAGTGACACTATATGTCGTAGTTACCACGTCTGTCATTTCAACTGTCGAGGGGTGCCCCATTTCTCGCGAACTCTTTGCGCCACAAGTGGGGATTTTTGAGCGTACAGTCGGCGAATGACCTATCCTCGGGTCATAACAAAATTATTCCAGGATTCGCAGACTCTGGGGTCCAGTACGGTACACTACGCAATTCGATTTTTCAGGAGGAAAACCAATGCCAGACCCCGCACTCAGCGGATCGGAATTCAAGAAGCAATTGCGCGCCGGACAGCCCAAGATGGGCCTCTTCCTCAACGCGCACAGTCCTACCGTCGCCGAGCAACTCGCCCACAGTGGCTACGATTGGCTGCTCGTCGACACCCAGCATGGTCCCATGGGCCACGAAAAACTCTCGGCCATGCTCAGCGGCATTTCAAATGGCGGAGCGAAGTCTCTCGTCCGCGTCGGCGGGTACGACGACCGTCCCGGCATCCAGCAAGCCCTCGACATGGGCGCCGACGGCATCCTGATCCCATACATCAATACCGCTGAAGAGGCCCGCCAGGCCGTAAGTTGCACGAAGTATCCAACCGTCGGCACGCGCTCCGTCTATTTCCCGCAGCGCAGCATGAACAAGGCCGGACTGCTCGGATATGCCGGTAACTGGAATAATGAGGGTATTGTCGCGCTGCAAGTCGAGACCGCCTCGTGCATCGAGAATATCGCCGAAATCGCTGCCGTCCCCGGCGTCGACATCCTCTTCCTAGGCCAGAATGATCTCTGCATGTCGATGGGCCTCTACAACAAATACGAATTCCCACACATGTACACCTCGCCGGAACTCGACGCGGCGACGAAAAAGCTCATCGAGCACGCCCGCAAGAACAACGTCATCCTCGGCCTCTTCCTGTTCGGCACTGCCCGTGTCGGCGAATTCCTCGAAAAGGGATTTACCTTCATCAGCATCGGTAACGACCTGCATCATGTGCTCACGCAGGCTGGGGCCTACGTCGCCGACATGGAAAACATCGCCAAAGAAAAAGGAAAGTCCTGGAAGCGCC
Organism: Terriglobia bacterium; assembly: GCA_963711365.1. Lineage (GTDB taxonomy): Bacteria > Acidobacteriota > Terriglobia > Terriglobales > Acidobacteriaceae > Sulfotelmatobacter. Next base: position 562,796 of record CAVQDY010000009.1, read on the forward strand.
GCTCCACGGCGTTGTTCTAGACGAAAATTCAATCGATAGAGTGCCCCACTTCTGGCCAGTTTTGCAGAAGTGGGGATTTCGAATTCCTCTGTGATCCCTGTGTCCTCTGTGGTGAATTAAAATCATTCGGACAATTCCGTGATCCTCACTGAAATCGAAACCCGCGTCCTCGGCTCCCTCATCGAAAAAGACATCACTACGCCTGACTACTACCCGCTCTCGCTCAACGCCCTGGTCAATGCCTGTAATCAGAAAAACAATCGCGACCCCGTGATGATGCTCGACGAATCGGCCGTACGCGAGGCGCTCAGCACACTTCAGGAAAAGCGTCTCGCCGGTCCGGCCAGCGGCGCCGACAGCCGCGTCACAAAGTACGAACATCGCTTGCAGGAGGTTTTCAACTTCGATCGGCGCGAAACCGCCGTCCTATGCGTACTGCTTCTCCGTGGACCGCAGACTCCCGGCGAACTCCGTAGCCGCACGGATCGTATGTATCACTTCGAGGCCCTCGACGATGTCGTCTCTACTCTCGATCGCCTTGCCCATCGCGAACCGCCGTTGGCGGCAGTTCTCCCGCGGCAGCCGGGAACAAAAGAATCCCGCTACATGCACTTGCTCTCAGGCGACGCACCGACCGCCACCGATGCGGAGCGGGCGCCCTCGCCCGCGAATGCCGGCACCGGCACGAACTCAGATCGACTGTCAGCAATCGAAGAAGAAGTCTCCCGCCTCCGCACCGATCTCTCCGAAGTCCAGCAGCAACTAGCCGCCTTCCGCAAACAATTCGAATGACCGCGCCAATCATCATCGAAGACTACGATCCGATTTGGCCCGATCATTTTGAAGTTCTGCGTTCACGATTGAGCGCTGCCCTCGGCACGCTCGCGGCCACGATCCAGCACGTCGGCAGCACGGCAGTTCCCGGGCTCGCGGCCAAGCCGATCATCGATATCGACGTGCTCCTGCAATCGGCCGACGCCCTCCGAACCGCGACAAGCTGGCTCGCCACACTGGGATACCAACATCAAGGCGATCTCGGTGTCCCTGGCCGCGAGTCCTTCCGCGCGCGGGCTGGCGATTCTCCGCACCACCTCTATGTCTGCTCGCCTGATTGCGAGAAGTACAATCGCCATCTCGCCTTCAGAGACCATCTTCGCACCCATCCTGACGATGCCAACGCCTACGCGCTTCTGAAGCGCACACTTGCCGACCAATACCGCACCGACCGCGACGCCTACACCCAGGCAAAAAGCGAATTTGTGCGGTCCATCCTGCGCGTCGCCCAGATTCCGGAGGGGGAACATTCTCCCCCTTCCCCACGTATCATTCCCTAGAAGGAGGGCTCACCTCATGTTCACGTTTCTGCTCTGGTGCATTCTCTTCATACTCTGCTGGCCTCTGGCGCTTTTAGCTCTGATTGCGTACCCGATCATATGGCTCCTGCTTCTGCCGTTCCGCATCGTAGGTGTTGCCGTCCACGGAGTGCTTGAAGTGATCTTCTTGGCCATCACGCTCCCATTCCGCTTGTTGGCCGCTCCGTTCCGGATCTAGACGGCTGTCATCCTATGCGAAGATTTTGTTTTGCGAATAGCGAAGCGAAACCGCGGTCGAGGGATCGCGCATCCCTGCCACGCCTGGAACGCTCTGCAACCATCCCCACCCTTTCATCCCTGACGGAGTTGATGTAGCCTCTTAGAACGCTGCTTTCCCGGAGGTCCTTCCATGCATCGTCGCCAATTCCTCGTTCGATCCGCTACCGCAGCAGGCGCCGTTTGGCTCTCTTCGAAATCAATCTTCAAGGCGATCGCCGGGCAAACTCTCCCGCAGAAGTTTTCCGCCAGCGACACCGTCACGCTCGGCATCACCGGAATCAGGACCAGTCGCCTCGCCATGGGAACGGGAACCGTCGGCGTCGATCACCACTCGCACCAGACGGCGCTCGGCGTCAAAGGCCTCTCCGATCTTCTTCTTAACGGATACGATCACGGCCTCCGTTTCTTCGATGCCGCCGATTCCTATGGAAGCCACCCCCACGTCGCCGAAGCTCTCAAGCACGTGCCGCGCGACAAAGTCACGGTGCTCAGCAAGAGTTGGGCGCGCGATGCCGCCGGAATGCGCGCCGATCTTGATCGTTTCCGCCGCGAACTCGGCACCGATTATCTTGATGTCTGCCTGATGCACTGCGTCACTGAAGCCGACTGGACCGATCGCTTTCGCGGCGCCATGGATGTCCTCTCCGAAGCCAAGCAGAAAGGCACCATTCGCGCCCACGGCTGTTCCTGCCATTCCATCGAAGCGCTGCGCGCGGCTGCCAAATCTCCGTGGGTCGAAATCGATTTCGCGCGCATCAACCCCGTCGGCTCGCACATGGACGCCGATCCCGCGACGGTCGTAACCGTTTTGAAAGAAATGAAATCAGCGGGAAAGGCCGTCGTCGGGATGAAAATCCTTGGGCAGGGCGACCTCGCCACCCGTCAGGACGAAGCGATCAAGTACGCTCTGTCGCTGGGAATCCTTGATGCCTTCACCATCGGCGCCGAAAGCAAGCAGCAACAGGAAGATCTGATCCGCAGAATCGCCTCGGCATAGATGTAGTTCAAATGTGAGAGTGTAAGGGTGTTCCATCCTTGTCGCGCATTTTTCGACAGGATGGGCGTTTTGATTCTGGAGACTCACTCAGCGGTTGGCGAGACCGCGTCAGGGCTCATAAAAAAGAATGGGACTTAAGGACTGAACCCGTTACAACGAAGAAAGCCCCAGCGGGGCGGCGGAAGAGAATCCCGTTACGCTCCCGTGCGGAACTCGTGGATCACTTCGATTGCTGCAATGATGTTGCGGTTAAACTCTTCGAGATTTGCCGCCGGGATCCAATACTCACGATGCTTCGAGGCGCCAACCACGTGCACTTCGTAGCGAGTTAGAAATTCGGTCCTCGCCTCGAACTTCAAAACATATCCTTCGAACCCAGACGCCTCATCCCTGGTATTCCAGTCCCGCGCAATCTGCACCGCATATTCTTCGTTCAGTACAGGATAGAAGAACGGCTGCGAAGGCAGTCGAGGAGGGAAGCCTCGAAATCCGCTAGCGCGGATTAGTTCCAGTTCTTGGCGACCGACAGGTCGATACAAGGTCGTGATCGGGTCACACATATCAAAATCAGGCTTCCATCACCTTCAGCCCAGGACTCACAATCAACCGGGCCTCGGTCGCGCGCTGCACGTCTTCCGGAGACAGGCCGGGTGCAATCTCCTCCAGCACTAGCCCATCTTTCGTCACGCGAATGTAAGCCATCTCCGTTGCGATCGTATCCACAACCCGCACGCCCGTCAGCGGCAGCGTGCACTTCTTCAAAATCTTCGGAGCCCCCTCACGCGTCGTATGCTCCATCGCCACCACGACTCGCCGCGCGCCCGCGACCAGATCCATCGCGCCGCCCATTCCCTTCACCATCTTGCCCGGGATCATCCAGTTCGCAATGCTCCCGCTCTCATCCACTTCCATCGCGCCCAGCACGCTCAAATCAATGTGCCCGCCACGAATCATCGCAAACGAGTCTGCGCTGGAAAAATACGACGTCCCCGGCATCTCGCTGACGGTCTCTTTCCCCGCATTGATGAGATCTGGATCCTCCGTTCCTTCGACCGGATATGGCCCGATCCCCAGCATCCCGTTCTCCGACTGCAGCGTCACTTCCATGCCAGCGGGAACATGATTCGCGATCAGCGTCGGCATCCCGATCCCCAGGTTCACATAGAAGCCATCGCGCAACTCGCGCGCAATCCGCTTCACGATTCGCTCGCGCTTATCGACGTCTTTGCCAGCCATGGTCGTCATCGCCTATCGTTTCCAGCTCTGCCTGCTCCAACCAGTATGTCATCCAGAGCGAGGATTTTGCTTCGCGAACAGCGAAGCAAAACCGCAGTCGAAGGACCCCTACCGGCTGAACCTCGCCTCGGTCAACGCCAGGGGGTTCCAGCAGACGCTCGGTACTCGCTACACAGTACTCGGTACTGCCTTCCGCACCGTCCGCCGTTCAATCCGCCGCTCGTAAAGCTCGCCCTGAAAGATCCGCTTCACATAGATCGAAGGAGTATGAATCGCGTCCCCATCCAACTCGCCGACCTCAACCAGATGCTCTACTTCGGCGATCGTCACCTTAGCAGCCGTCGCCATCATCGGATTAAAGTTCCGCGCCGTCTTTCGATAAATCAGATTCCCTTCCCGGTCGCCTTTCGACGCCTTGACGAAAGCGAAATCTGCCCTCAACCCACGCTCCATCACATAGACCCGTCCATCGAACTCTCTCGTTTCTTTCCCATCAGCAACTACAGTTCCCACGCCAGTCGGTGTATAGAACGCCGGAATCCCCGCACCCCCAGCGCGAATTCTCTCCGAAAACGTGCCCTGCGGAACCAGTTCCAGCTTGATCGTCCCTTTGAGCACCATCTCTTCCAGCAACCGGTTCTCGCCGACATACGTACCGATGTGATGCACAATCTGTCCAGCGGCCAGCAGCAACCCGTTTCCCACTCCATCGATGCCGACGTTGTTGCTGATGGTATGCAGATTCTTCGTGCCCTTGCGCACCAGTGCGCGGATCAGATTCTCCGGCATGCCGCACAACCCGAAGCCCCCGATCATGATGGTCGCCCCATCAAATACGTCGCGGATGGCCTCATCCGCATTAGCCACAACTTTATTCATAGCGAAGGAATTCTAATTGAGGAATTGGGAAATTTGGTAATTGTGGAATTGGAAACCAAGCTACGCCCAAGGCAGTTTTCAATTACTCAATTACGAAATTACACAATTACGAGATCTTGCTTATCCCTTTTTCCCCGGCGCTTTCCGCAACTCATGCGCCTGATCAAACTCCGCAGCCAACTCCCGCGTCGCCAGATTTTCCCGGATATGCGCCAGGCGCTGCTCCACTTTCCACAGCGCATCCTGCAGATTCTTCTTGTTGCTGATTGCCACATCACGCCACATCGAATACGGACTCGCCGAAATCCTCGTCATCTCCTGCAACGCCCGTCCACCCGCCGGAAGCAGCGGAGCCTCCGACCCATATTCCTCGACCAGCGCCGCCGCCAGCGCCGTCGACATCATCTGTGGCACGTGACTGATCCATGCACACAACCGATCATGCTCCTCAGCCGGCAACATCGCGATCCGTGCCCCGATCGCATCGATCCACCCCGCAAACTCCGCAATCAAGCCATCATTCAGATTCTGGTCGGGCAGCGGCGACAGAAACCACACCGCATTCTGAAATAAGTCCGGATCCGCATAATCGACGCCGCTCAGTTCCTTCCCCGCCATCGGATGTCCCGCCAGAAACCGCTTGCCCACTGTCTTACCGAACACCTTCATCGCCCGTTCCACCACCAGCGTCTTGGTACTGCCCACATCGGTCAACAAAGCCTTCGCCGGAAGCACCGGGCCGATGCGCTCGATGAGATCGCAAATCGCCAGCACCGGAGTCGCCAGCACAACAACTTGGCTCCCACGCACTGCATCGCCCGGATCGGCCGTCCCATCGTCGATCGCCCCGCGCATCCGCGCCCGCTCAAGCGTCCCTTCACGATCGCAGCCAACAATCCGCCCGGCAAACTTCTTCTTGCGCAATGCCAGCGCCAGCGATCCGCCAATCAGGCCGGTCCCAACGATCGTGATTTGCCGAATCGCCATAAAGAAATTGAATGATTGGTAAATTTAGTAATTGGGTAATTTGAGAGCCGAATGCCCCAGGGATTTTCAATTACACAATTACTAAATTTCTCAATTACCCAATGCTTCTTCCTACCGCCGGCGCAATGATCCGCAGCTCATCCATCAACTTGGCGAACTGTTCCGGAGCCAGCGATTGTGCTCCGTCCGACCACGCTTTATCCGGCGTGCAGTGCACTTCGATGAGCAAAGCATCGGCGCCGGCCGCCACCGAAGCCCGCGCCATCGGAGGAACTTTGTCCCTTCGCCCCGTTCCATGCGATGGATCCGCAGTCATCGGCAGATGTGAAAGCTTGTGAATAATCGGAATCGCCGAAATATCCATCGTGTTGCGCGTGTAAGTCTCGAATGTCCGAATCCCGCGCTCGCACAGGATCACTTCGTAATTTCCGCCCGCCATGATGTACTCCGCCGAAAGCAACAACTCTTCCAGAGTCGCCGCGATTCCACGCTTCAGCAGCACCGGCTTTCGAACTTTTCCCAACTCGCGCAGCAGGTTGAAGTTCTGCATGTTACGCGCGCCCACCTGCAGGATGTCCACGTAAGGCAGCATCATCGCGATTTGCGAGATCTCCATCACCTCGCTGATCACCAGTAGTCCATATTTCCCGCCGGCTTCCTGCAGCAACTTCAACGCGTCCTCGCCGTGCCCTTGAAAAGAATACGGAGAGCTCCTCGGCTTGAATGCCCCGCCCCGCAATACTTTCGCCCCGGCTTTTGCCACGGCATCAGCTGTAGAAAAAAGTTGCTCGCGCGTTTCCACCGAACAGGGCCCGGCCATCACGACGATTTCATTCCCGCCAATCCCGATTCCATTTCGCAGCTGAACGATCGTCCCCTCAGGACGAAAACTCCTTCCCGCCAGCTTGTATGGCGAACTGATCCGGTGCACTTCCTGCACGCCCGGCAGCAGTTCGATATTGCGGATATCAAAATCAATTCCCGACCCGACAGCGCCAAGCACGGTCATTCGCGCGCCGGTCGAGCGGTGCACCTCGAACCCCATCTTCACCAGGTTTTCGATAACCTGCTGTATCAGCGCCTCGTCGGCGCCCTCCTGCATGGCAACAATCATAAAAACCCAGCTCCTTGCTCTTAGCTTCTAGCTCTTAGCTCGCGGCATCACGACCTGTCGTCATTCCGAGCAACGCGAAGAATCTGCTAATTCTCGCCACCAACAAATCCGCAGACTCCTCACCGAGTCTGATTTGAACACCGGCTTTGCTAAAAGCTAAGAGCTAACAGCTAAGAGCTGCATCAATCATTCACTTCCGAATCCAACTCCGTCTCCGACTCATTCGGCTGTGGCGACGGAACAATCTCTTCCTTCTGTATGTTCCGCATCACGTCGATGATCCGCTCATAAATCCGGACCAGATCGCGTCCCGGCAACGGCCCGGGATTCACGCCCTGCACGTTCTCAAAAACAATCCGCTCCCGGTCAGGCTCGTAAATCGGCAATGAGGTGTCTCGTTTCAGCTTTCCGATGGCAATCGCAGCCTTGGCGCGTTCGCTGATCAGCGCCACCAGCTGACGATCCAACTCATCAATTTTCTTTCGCCAATCTTCGATATCCATAGACCAGCCGCCAGCTTTCAGCCATCAGCTCTTAGCAACCCTCAAAACTCCGGACTTGACCCTCCATTTTGTTACTGGCCATTCCTCACCGCGCATTAACTGACGGCTGAGAGCTGATGGCTGAAAGTTGTCTGATAAACTCTCCCACTGCCGCCGCCTCCCGCCCCCGATTCCGCTCAATCGTCTCTACGATGGCGCTGCCCACCACAACCGCATCTGCGAACTCTCCCACTTCTGCGAATTGCTGAGCAGTTGAAATTCCGAACCCGAGCGCCACAGGTAACTTCGTCACGCGCCGCAAACGATTCACCAGCTTCCGCGCATCTTCTGCCAGCTCCTGTCGCTGACCAGTCACTCCAGTGCGCGACACCGCGTACACAAATCCACGTGACACTTCCGCAATCCGCTTCAGCCGGTCATCGGGACTCGTCGGGGCCGCCAAAAATACTGGAGACAAATCGTACTCCCTCATTGCGTGCAAATACTCTGCAGCCTCTTCGACCGGCAAGTCAGTAACCAGCGCCCCATCGACTCCCGCCGCCCGAGCCACTTTGCAGAACTTCTCCATTCCCATCCGCAGAATCGGATTTAGGTACGAGAACACGATCAGCCCCGTCGACTGCGACTGTTGCCGGATCTCCGCCGCCAAGGTCAGCACTTGGGCCAATGATGTTCCATGCTTCAATGCCCGCTCGCTCGCCCGCTGGATCACGGGACCATCCGCCACCGGATCGCTGAACGGCACGCCCAGTTCAATCACGTCCGCCCCAGCCTCAATCGCCGCCAACACGATGTTCCGCGTCGTCGCGAGATCCGGATCGCCGCACGTCACATACGCCACCAGCGCCGGCTTTTTATAAAAGGTAAGAGGCATGAACTTATTGAGTCACTGAGTCAATTGGCTTCAATCCCGAGTGATTCAATGACTAAATGATTAAATGATTCAATCGATCTTCAAGTTTTCCCGCATAACCCCGATGTCTTTATCCCCGCGCCCCGACACGTTCACAATCACCACCTCCGACTTCTTCATCTTCGGCGCGCGCTTGATGACTTCAGCCACCGCATGTGCCGACTCCAGAGCCGGAATGATTCCCTCGGTACGGGCCAAGGTCGTGGTGGCTTCGAGCGCCTCCGCATCCGACGCCGGCACATACTCCGCTCGGCCCGCATCGCGCAGTGCCGCATGCTCCGGTCCAATCGACGGATAATCCAGTCCCGCGGACACCGAATGTGTCAGCGCAATCTGACCCCCCGCATCCTGCAACACATACGAATACGTGCCCTGCAACACGCCCGGTGATCCTCCACGAAACCGCGCCGCATGATCCCCGAGAGCCTCGCTGCGCCCGCCCGCCTCCACGCCGATCAACTGCACTTTCTTGTCTTTAATGAATTCATAGAACACACCAATCGCATTCGATCCGCCGCCGACACACGCAATCACTGCAGTCGGCAGTTTCCCTTCCGCCTTCAGGATCTGCGCTCGAGCTTCGCGCCCAATCACGCGATGAAAATCCCGCACCATCGTTGGATACGGATGCGCCCCCAACACACTTCCCAGGAGATAATGCGTCGTCCGCACATTGGTGACCCAGTCGCGCATCGCCTCATTGATCGCATCTTTCAAGGTGCGAGATCCCGACGATACGCCGCGTACCTCGGCTCCAAGCAACCGCATGCGGAACACATTCAACTCCTGCCGCCGCATGTCCTCGGTGCCCATATACACAACGCAATCAAATCCCATCAGCGCGCAAACCGTCGCGGTCGCCACTCCATGCTGCCCCGCACCCGTCTCGGCAATCACGCGATGCTTGCCCATCCGCTCCACCAGCAGCGCCTGCCCCAAACAGTTATTGATCTTGTGCGCCCCAGTGTGCAGCAGATCTTCGCGCTTCAAATAGATCCTTGCGCCTCCGAGCTTCTGCGTGAGCCGCCGCGCAAAAGACAACGGTGTCGGACGCCCAGCATACGTCTTCAGCAATCCGTCCAACCGCGCCCGAAATTGCGGATCCTTCTTCGCCTTCTCGTACTCGCGCTCAAGCTCATCGAGCGCAGCCATCAGGGTTTCCGGCACATACCGCCCGCCGTAAACACCAAACCGTCCCGGCTCGTTTGCATGAGCAGAAACTCTCGGAGTAAGGGAAACCCGAGGGTGCCCCATCCTAGCCGCGTTCTTTGCGGCTAGGGTGGGGATTTTGACTTTCGTGTTATTTGGACTCGTTGCCATCGCTAACCCGTCTTCCTATCGCACTCCCGCACGGCTCGCACAAACGCCCGCACCTTCTCCGGATCTTTTTTCCCCGGCGAAGCCTCAACTCCGGAAACCACGTCCACTCCCCAAGGTTTCAATATCCCGATCGCCTCGCCAACATTCTGCGGAGTCAATCCGCCAGCGGCGACAAAATCAAATCCATCGATCGCGGAAAGTACTGTCGCAGCTTTTGCCCAATCGAAAGGTTTGCCCGTACCACCCATCTGTTTACGACTGCCGGAGTCGAGGAGAATGGCCCGGACTTTGCCCTCCGCCTCGGTACGCCACTTCGATCCGCCCAGTCGTCCTCGAATTATTCGATCGGCGGGCCAAGCCACAATGACTTTAATATTGAGTCCTAACCAATCTCTCAATGTCTGAACTCTCGGCGCGCTGTATACCTGAATCGCTGTCAGTCTCGCTTGATGAACAATCCGCCTCTTTGACTCAATTCCTCCAACGCTATCTCCTACGAACACTCCGACCTTCTCGGTTTCCGCCGGAAGAAGGGGAACGATGCTTGCGACGTTTTCTGGCTTAACATTTCTGGGGCTTGATGGATGGAACACAAACCCAACCGCATCTGCGCCAGCCTCAACGGCCACCAGCGCGTCCTCCAGATTCGTCATCCCGCAAATCTTCACCCAAGTCATAAAAGTCGTTGTAGGCACTTGCCGGTAGCCACAAACAAAATTGTCATCCTGAGCGCAGCCGTGACGCCGCGAAGCAAGTCACGGCGGCGTCGAAGGACCCCATGCCTGCGTCCGCAACCTCTGGCCCGAACAGAATTCTCTCAACGCTGCCAGGTACTAAGACCCGCTCGATCCCTGATACTCACCACTCCCATCAACTCCCGCAGCGCCTCGCCGGGATTTTCCGCACGCATCAGCGACTCGCCCACCAGAAACGCGTCATATCCCGCAGCCCGCAATCGCGCTATATCTTCCGACGAGTGAATTCCGCTCTCCGCCACGCGCACCGCGCCATCCGGAAACTTCTCCACTAAATCGAAAGCCGTTTGCAGATCGACCTTGAACGTCTTCAGATCGCGTGTATTGACTCCAATCAAATCGAATCCCATATCCAAAGCGCGCTTCAACTCGTCCCCGTCATGCACTTCGCACAAAACATCCAGCCCATGCGACCGCGCGGCGCGCCCCAGCCTAGCCAATTCCTCGGACGACAATGCTGCCACGATCAATAACACCGCATCGGCCGAATTCGCCCTCGCCTCGAGCAACTGAAATTCATCGATGATGAAGTCTTTCCGCAAACAGGGAATTGCAACGGACGCAGAAGCTTTCCGCAAGTTCTCCAACGATCCCTGAAAGAACTCTTCATCGGTCAAAACCGACAGTGCAGCGGCGCCCGCCGACTCCAACTCGTGCGCCAACTCCGCGGGATGGAAATTTTCGCGAATCAATCCCTTCGATGGCGACGCCTTCTTCAACTCCGCAATCACGGCGATCCCTGGGTGCCCCATTTCTGGCTGGTTTTGCCAGAAGTGGGGATTTTCCAACGCCCGCCGAAACCCGCGCGGCACGTGCCGTTCCGCCCGCCTCTCGAGTTCGCACAAATCCGCCACGCGCCTGGAGTCCGCCACCCGCGCGCGCGTCGCCGCAACAATCCTGTCAAGAACCGCAGCCATAGAGAATCTTTTGATTATAAGGGAGCGCCCTGCGAAGCCGCGTCAGAGACGCAACTTTGACGTTGTCACCAGGATCAAGGCCGATGGGCGGGATCTAGACCGATGGGTGCCCCATTTCTGGCCGATGTTGCCAGAAGTAGGGATTTTGATTTTGTATCATCGCGATGCCAAGCACTGGGTACCGGGTACTCGGTACTGGGTACTGCCGTTTCACTCCATCCCCAGCGACGCCTTGACCGACTTCCCATACTCCCGCGCCTTCTCCAGAACCTTGGGCTCATCCACGGTCAACAGATGATGATCTCGCATCACAACTTTCCCGCCAATGACCACGGTCTCCACATCGCTCCCCTTCAACGAATACGCAATCTGCGCATAGATTTCGTACATCGGTACCGCATTCGGCTCATTCAGGCTGATCACGATGAGATCGGCCTTTTTCCCCGCTTCCAATGATCCAATCTCTTTCTCCATATGGATCGCCCGCGCGCCATCAATCGTCGCCATTTCCACCACGCTCTTTGCATTCAGCGCCAGCGGATTCATCTTCGAAATCTTCGCCAGCTTCGCCGCCAGATCGATCTCTTCCATCAGATCCAGATCGTTATTGCTTCCAGCCGGGCCATCGGTCCCCAACCCCACCGCAATCCCGGCCGCGCGCTCCTCCGGCACGGGCGCCACTCCGCTCGCAATCATCATGTTGCTCGACGGATTATGCACGCATCCCACGCCGCGCTCGGCCAGCAACTTCCGGTCCGCCTCATCCACGAAAATGCAGTGCGCCGCGACAATGTCCGGACCAAGCACCCCAATCTTGTCGAGATACGCCACCGGAGACATTCCATTCGCCTTCTCCGAGTCTTCCCATTCCTTCTTCATCTCGGCCACGTGAATCAGAATCGGCGCATGATATTTCCTCGCCAGCGCCGCCGCATCCTGCAGCGTCTTCTTCGAGCACGTATAGATCGAATGCGGAGCCGCAGCCGCCTGGATCAGCGGATCCCCCTGCCACCGTTTCAAAAACTTCTCCGTGTACGCCAGCATCGCGGCTTCGCTCTTGTTATCCGGCGCCGGAAAATCGATGAATGTCTCGCCCAGCACTCCGCGCATTCCCGCAGCCTTCGTCTCCTCCGCAATCGCGTCCTCGAAGTAATACATGTCGGCAAAAGTGGTCACGCCCGCGCGAATCTGCTCTGCTGCCGCCAGCCGCGTCCCCCAGCGCACAAATTCTTCATTCACATTCTTCGCTTCCGCGGGAAAGATGTATTTGTACAGCCAGTCATTCAGCGTGACGTCATCATGCAGTCCGCGAAACAGCGTCATCGGGACGTGCGTGTGCCCGTTGATGAACCCCGGCAGCACCAGCCCGCCGTGTGCATCGATCTCCCGCGATGCCTTGAAGCGAGACTCAATCTCATCCTGCGGACCTACTGCCACGATCGCATCCCCGCGTACCGCGACTGCTCCGTCTTGATAGATTGCTCGGGTCCCATTCATCGTGACCACAATGCCGTGACTCACGATCAGATCGACATTTTGCTTCTGCGCAAAACTCGCCGGACAAAGCACCAAAAATGTCGTGAACGAAATCCAAGCTGTCAGTAGTCTGTTCATTTTCCCTTCCTTATTTAAACCGTCCGGGTGCCCCATTTTCCCCGACTTTGGGAGAAGTGGGTTTTAAAGTTTTCGGGTGCCCCATTTCTCCCCGATTTTGGGAGAAGTGGGGACTTTGAACTATGAAGCTCCGCGCTATCGCTCCCCCACTCTCTTCAAATAAAACTGAAAGAAATCTTCCGGATTCGAATTCAAACAAACCTGCGCATTCGCAGTCCCCGGCTCTTCCCGTGTGTAACCCTTCTCGTCCACTCGAATGTGCATCGCGGTCACCGGACACAACTCCGGCCGCAGGACAAACGTCACGGCCATCGGATCAAACAACGTCGGCGTCTCCTGCCCCCACAAGTGATACAGAATTACCAACTGATCCGTCACCGCCGTCCCGCGCGTGAACAGGAACGCGCGCTTCACTTCATCCAGCTTCAACTGCGTCGAATCCAGCGGCATCACAAACAACGATACTCCCGACGCAAACAACTTCTGCGCCGACGCCACGTCATTCAAAATGTTCCATTCCGGAGATGAAGGTACGTGCTCGTTATATCCGTAGTCTCCGTATCCGCGCCGGATCGATCCTCCCATAATGACCACGCGCTTCAGCTTGCGAAATGTCGCCGCATCCCGATCGATGGCCGCGCCTACATTCATCAGCGGCCCAATTCCGATCAGCGTGATCTCGCCCGGATGCTTCCGAATCTGCTCCAGAATGAAATCCGCCGCATCGCCGTGTGAGTTCTTGGCGAAATGCCCGCCCTCGGCGTAGCGCCGCTGCGACATCAGATTCTTTGTCGCCGTCGGCTTGCCGGCCAATACCGGAATCTCCGCACGTCGCACCTCTCCCAGGAAGCGGTCCACAATTTGCGCCCGTACCTCGGTCTCGCCGAACGTGGTCGTAATCCCGAGAATCTCCAACTCCGGACTCTTCACCGCCAGCGCCAGCGCAAATGCATCATCGACATCATCGCCAATGTCAGTATCGATGATGACTTTCTCCCGCGCCGTCTGCGCCCAAACCGCCATCGATCCCAGGCACAAGACGAAGCACACTGCCCAATGCAACGCGCAACGCTTCATAAAACCCAATCCTCTCCCGAGCCGATAACGATATCAAAAAAGTGCTAGCAAACATGTGTTTGCCCATTTCTCGCGTCGCCGATTGCGCGAGAAGTGGGGATTTCAACTTTACCCTGTGCTCCTCTGTGCCCTCTGTGGTGAAAGCCTTTGACTCGTGTCTTCAATCCCACAGTGTGTCCCGAAACTCACGTTCAGCGCGGCTTCTGCGTCACCTAAGCCTAGCCGAATCAATCCCCACGTCCGTGGCCCGATCGTTGCACTCTCTTAGATCGCCGCGACCCGGCAGGAGGCAACCACAATGACCCGCATCAACATAGTCCGCAGTAACTCAGAGAATCGTTTTCTGACCTGGGGCAGAAATTCCAGCACCCTCGTCTTCGCCGCCGTGCTGATCATCTGCTCGGTAACCATCGGATGTTCCAGCGATAAACCGAAACCCGTAACCGCCGACAACCAGATTTCCATGACGCAACCACAATCGCAGCCGCAGGCCGTGCCCGCGCCCACCGTACAGCCCGAAAGCACGCCCATTCCAAAGAAGCGCGTCGTTCACCGGAGGCCCGCGACCGTCAACTACTCCGACAAGAGCTCTGGCGTGACCTTCGAATATCCGCGTCGCTATGCGATCGAGACCGGTAACGCCGCATCAGAATTGCTTCAGACGAGTGCAATTCCGATGAACTTCGTGCAGCCCGGCGGACTTGCTCTTGCAGCCGTCGAACTGCCCGAGACCGGCTTTCAGAACACCGACTTCTCGTCCGCATTCTTCAACGTCAGCGTCAACAAGGCTCTCACCGCCGATCAATGCACCGAGTTCGCCGTTCCTCAGCCCAAGGTGATCGTGCAGTCCGAATCAGCCCCAACCGCCACGGTGTCGAACGCCGTAACACCAAGCGAAGTTGCGAAGCAAAACTCCGCTCCAGCGATGACCGAAACGAAGTCTGACTCGCAACCTGTGGCATCACAGATTGCCAGCAACACGGACCAGCTGAACACTGCCAACCCATCCACCGATTCCGCTTCGAACTCGAAGCTGCTGCTCGGCGATATGGAACTTCGCGCCACCGAAGCTGTCTCCGGCGAAGGCACCCGTCAGAGCGACTCCAAGTATTTCCATGTCTTCCAGAATGGAGCCTGTTACGAGTTTGCCCTGAATGTCACGACCGACGCTTCGGGTGACGGCCTCGTCAAGCACGTCGATCGCGATAAGGTCTTCAATCGCCTGCAGCAGATCCTGGCGACCGTGAAGATCAATCCGATTGCCGCGCCCGAAGTGACTGCCGAAGTTCCGGCTCCGGCGGCCCCATCAGAAGCGCCCGCGCAGTAAGGAGGAAAGCGGGGCGCCCCGCCCTCTCGCGAATTCTGCCGAGAGGGTGGGGATTCTAAGTTACTCAGCGAAACGTTCTTAGTGCCCGGCGCACTATCCCTTGAGGCCACGTGCGCGAGAAAGGCGCTAAAGGGAATCAAAGCGTCAGTTTGATAGCTGCACACCCCGCTTCTGATCCAATTTGTTGGGAGAAGTGGAAATTCCTGAAGAAGAACGCTCGGTTGAACCACAGAGATTGGTCATGCTCCTCTCCGCTTTCATCCCGAACTTTAGGCCTAGCCTGCTAGTAACCTCGCTCAAAGCGACGTTCCGTTCCATACTCCTGTGCATGGGTCTGGATCACGTCCTCATTGATTTCTTCGCGCACGCTGCCGCTGGAGCCGCCTCAGTGCTGATGATCATTTTCGTCGTCGGCCTCGGAATGCCCCGCCGCGCAGAGTCGCCAGTTCGACGCAACCGCCGCTAACCATCGCCGGAACACTTGCGTTCGGCCCTGCCGCGCCCGTCTGCCCCGCCTCTCTGGTACTTCGCACTATGGTAGTTCGCGTCATTGACGCCTGTCTGCTCCGTATGAGATAGTCCGACGTTCTAATACATCTCAATTTGGAGCCCCCTGTTCGAGATGACCCCGCTCATCCCACGGGATAATTCTTTCTTCGACATGTTCGCTCAGTTATCAGAGAACCTGATGGCTGGCGCTCGCGCCATGGTCGATCTTTTCGCGGACTACCGAGACGTCGAAGCCAAGATCGCCGAAATTCGCCGCATCGAGCGCACCGCTGACGAAATCACCCACGCCATCCTGACCAAGCTCAACCAGACTTTCATCACCCCATTCGATCGCGAGGATATCCACCAGCTGGCCTCCTCGCTCGACGACGTGCTCGATTTTCTCAATGCGGCTGGTGCGCGGATCATCATGTATCGCATCACCAACCCGCCGCCCGTAGCCCTGGATCTCGCCCGCCTGATTCTGCAGCAATGTCAGGAACTGCATCGCGCGCTGCCGCTTCTTCGCAAGAATGGCGACATCCTGACCTACTGCGTCGAGATCAATCGACTCGAAAATGAAGCCGACGTCATTTCCCGCGCCGCCATCGGACAGCTCTTCGATCAGGAAAAAGATCCCATTGCCCTGATCAAGACCAAAGAACTTATCGAGTTCCTCGAATCCGCTACAGATCGGGCAGAAGATGTCGCAAACGTGCTGGAAACTGTAGTCCTGAAGAATTCATAGATCTCGCTTTTCCTAATTACAGGCCAACGTGAAACCTGACTTCCTGCTCCTCATCGTCACCGTTCTGGTCGCTCTCACCTTCGACTTTCTCAATGGATTCCATGATGCCGCCAACAGCATCGCCACCGTCGTCTCCACCCGCGTCCTTTCCCCGAAAATAGCCGTAGTCTGGGCTGCCTTCTTTAATTTCGTCGCCGCCTTCTTGCTCGGGACCGCCGTCGCCAAAACCATCGGCAGTGGCATGATCCATATCGAAGCCGTCACTCAATACGTCGTGATCGCGGGCCTGCTCGGCGCCATTGTTTGGGATCTCCTCACCTGGTGGTGGGGCCTGCCCACTTCCTCCTCTCACGCCCTCATCGGGGGCATGGCTGGAGCCGCCATTATTCGCACCGGCACATTCAAGGTCATCATCACTGCCGGTTGGTACAAAACTCTGATCTTTATCGTGGTTGCACCCATCATGGGCCTCGTCCTCGCCTTCATTTTTATGACGGCTGTCTTTTGGATCCTCCGCAACAAGCCGCCGCGACGCATCGACGCCTGGTTCCGCAAACTGCAACTCCTCTCAGCCGCCGCCTACAGCCTCGGCCACGGAGGCAACGACGCTCAGAAGACCATGGGCATTGTCGCCAGCGCCCTGTTTAGCGCCAACATTATTACTGCAGAGGAACTCAAAGGCTCATGGGGACACTTCCACTGGCCCATTATTCTCGCCGCCCACACCGCCATTGCTCTCGGCACCTACTTCGGCGGATGGCGCATCGTCCACACCATGGGATCCCGTATCACCAAGCTCAAACCCGTCGGCGGATTCTGTGCCGAAACCGCCGGCGCCATCACCCTGTTCGCCACAGCTCTCGCCGGAATCCCGGTCAGCACCACCCACACGATCACAGGAGCGATCGTCGGAGTCGGCGCGACTCATCGTCTTTCCGCCGTCCGCTGGGGTGTCGCTACTCGCATCGTCTGGGCCTGGGTCTTCACCATTCCCGCCGCCGCCTTCGTCGCCGCTTTAGCCTTCGTCATCATCCGCTTCATTCATCCCGCCGCCTAATGTCCTACGGTCTGCCCTTGTCATTCCGATCGTAAATCTGCTTCGGAAAGCGATCACGATTCGGTTGCCCCACCCTCGTCGCGTTTTGTGCGACAGGGTGGCCGGTTCACTTGCATAAACGCAAGACCCGCAGTAAATTTGGACACCTTTCCCCGCGCGCTTGTGGTCGGTTCAACCACAACGCGCAATCCACGGCGATCTCGAATCGCCGAAAATGAAAAAGCGGGCCTTCCGAGTGCGGCGGATTCCGCCATTTCCTGATAAGGCAACTCATCAGGATCCAACAATTGCTGCATCCAGAAAGGAGTCGACCGCATGCCACGCAAACCGAAATATCCGCTCTCTCGCCCACTATTCAGCGAGCCCGTCTTCAACGAAGGTGTCCCAAGTCCCGACCCTTCCCAGTTCCAGGTCACGCCCAACGACCAGCAGTTCTACACCAAAGAGGTCGAGGCTCTGCTCACCAAAGACGTTGTCACTTTTCCCAAGGCCACCGGCAATCCTGGCGATGTTTTCTCTCTCGCCAGCGCCTGGGGACCCCACGGCACCGACATCATCAACGCGATCAACGCCGCCCACGCAATTACCTTCCGGATGATCGGCGACAGCGGGGCGACCGCGACCAAGACCTTCGGAGCGATGATCAAGGTCGCCGATGCCGTCACCCACGACTTCCATACCTCGACCACCGTGAACCGCCCAGCCTTCCTTTACCATCTCGGCGATATCGTCTACAACTTCGGCGAGTGGAACTACTATTACGACCAGTTCTACGAGCCCTATCGCGACTATCCCGCACCCATCTTCGCCATTCCCGGCAATCACGATTCGTTCATCTTGCCCGGAACGGCCGCCAGCGACGATCCTCTCACCACATTTATGCGCCAGTTCTGCGCCACCGGTACCGTCGTCACCAAAGAGGCCGGATCTCTCCACCGTACCTCGATGATGCAACCCGGCGTCTACTTCGCTCTCGACGCACCTTACGTCCGCATCATCGGACTCTTCAGTAATGCCCTTGAAGATCCCGGAGTGATATCCAGTGAGTCCGCAACAGCAGGCGCCGCCAACAAGAAAGGGACGGCGAAAAAAGGCTCTGCGAAGAAAACGAAGCCCGCAGGAACCGCCAAGTGGCCCACAGTTCCCGATTACCAGCTCGATTTCCTGACAGCACAACTGCAGAACATCAAGACGAACAACTACTCGGGCGCGGTGATTCTGACCGTGCATCACCCGCCGTTCACCTATTCACCCGGCACGAGCAACTCCGGCGGAGGCAATCACGGCGGAAGTCCTGCCATGCTCGCCGAGATCGATGCCATCTGCAAGCAGGTCGGCGTCTATCCCCACGCCGTCATCTCCGGCCATGCCCACAACTACCAGCGCTTCACCCGCTCGTTGAGCCTGGGCGGAAAGAATTATTCCGTGCCCTTCATCATCTGCGGTGACAGCGGACACAACGTCACTCCCATCGTCAGCTCTAGTTTTGGCAAAACTCCTCCGCAGCCTGGCGACAATGTGAATGTTAAATATCTCGACAACAGTTCGGTCTTCCCCGGAACCAATCTGATCCTCAACAAACACGATCAGCAAAACTCGGGATACCTGAGAGTCTCCGTGACCGCGAAGCAACTGACCATCACCTTCAATCCCGTAAGCCCGGCAGGAGCAGCCGTCAAGCCCGACACCGTTACGGTCGATCTGGCGAGTCACACGACGGCATAAGCCGATGTGCAGGGCCGGATGTACAGAAGAGGAAACTCGGGTGCCCCATTTCTGGCCGCTTTTGCCAGAAGTGGGGATTTTGCTCGCAGGCACAGATTGAACTCCCCCACCCTTCGCGGTTTTCGAAGGGTAGGGAGCTCCAACTCAATGGCCTCTCACGCTACGCCGCTCGCGGCATCTGCGTGGCTTGCCGGTTGATGGTTGTTTCCGCAAGCTGTGTCAGCTTTGCGTCGGCAGCTTTCTCTTCGTTCAGTGTCTGCTGCAGAAGTTCGGCCGCTTCCCGAATTCCCAATTGACGCGCAAACGCAATCAGAGATCCGTACGCCGCCATCTCATAGTGCTCGACCTGATTGCCCGCTACGATCAGCGCGGCATCCCGCAACGGAGAACCATCTTCGGTCGCGGCTGTCGGTTTCTCAGTGCGGTTTCGGCATTCGAGCCCAGACCCGCACATCGATCACCGAGCCTCCCGTGGTCGACTGCAATAGCTTTGCAGCTTGACAAGAGGTACGCACGACGTGGTACTCTTGCCCGGCTTACCCTACCGCACGTTCCCCCGTGTGGGATTCTCGGCTCGTTGATCTGTGTCTCTAGTGAGGGCCCACTGGCTGGTACCTGATTTTCCCCGGAGGAGTGCAAATGACCGGACAGCGAAACCAAGAAGTGTTCACGCTCATCCCGCTTTTGAGCATGGTTCTAGTATTTTGTGTCGCGACGACAGTGTCATCGGCACAGTCCACTATTACTACCCTAGTTACTTTCGATGGGGGCAACGGTGCTATTCCTTTGACGGTTCTCACCCAAGGCGCCGACGGAAACTTGTACGGCACAACGTACGGAGGCTGCTTTTCCAGCTGTGGAACAGTCTTCAAAATGACACCTGCAGGCACGCTGACGACCCTGTACAGTTTTTGCTCGCAATCTGGCTGCACTGACGGTGAGGGTCCTCTGGGCTCGCTATTGCAAACAACCAATGGTGACCTGTATGGCGTAACCGAAAATGGCGGGACTCATGGTGCTGGTACGATTTTCAAAATCACCCCCTCAGGCGCACTAACCACGATTTATAGTTTCTGTGCCTTTGCGAACTGCGCCGATGGACAGCTCCCGGGCGCAGGGCTAATACAAGCCGCAAACGGGAATCTCTACGGAACAACACGGTCGGGTGGATTCAACGGTGGGGGCACGGTCTATGAACTCACCCTCACGGGCAAGCTGACCACAATTTACAGCTTCTGTTCTCTATTCGATTGCGCAGACGGCGACAACCCTCTTAGTCCGCTGACGCAAGCGAAAAACGGGAATTTCTATGGAGAAACTGCGGGGGTCTTATTTGGGACCATTTTCCAAATTACCCCAAACGGTAAGCTGACTACTCTGTTCACCTTCGACGGCACTGACGGCTCGGACCCACTGGGCGGTTTAGTACAGGCCGCGAACGGGAACTTCTACGGGACAACTGTTTTGGGCGGTGTCAACGATGGCGGCACGGTCTTCGAAATCACGCCTGCGGGCAAGCTGACCACGCTGTACAACTTCTGCGATCCCAAAATCAGCTGCACGGATGGGGCGCAACCTTATGGTGCGCTAGTTCAGGGCACCGACGGTAACTTCTACGGTACTTCCTACGGTCAAAACGAAGGAAACTACTTC
The DNA here is from genome assembly GCA_963711365.1 of Terriglobia bacterium. Classification (GTDB taxonomy): domain Bacteria; phylum Acidobacteriota; class Terriglobia; order Terriglobales; family Acidobacteriaceae; genus Sulfotelmatobacter. The sequence goes on from CAVQDY010000009.1 coordinate 583,699, forward strand.
AACTTAGGCACTGTCTTTGAAATCACACCCCGAGGCATTCTGACTACGCTCTACAGTTTTTGTGCGCTGCCCAACTGCGCTGACGGCGAAAACCCCGAGGCGGGACTCCTTCAAGATACGAGTGGGAACTTCTATGGGACAACTTCCGGTGGTGTAGCTGCGGATGGCACGATCTTCAGCCTGTCTATGGGGCTAGGCCCGTTTGTGAAAACTCAACCCACCGACGCAAAAGAAGGTGCGACCATTGGCATCTTCGGTCAGGGGTTCACAATTTCCTCAGTGGTGCAGTTCGCCGGAGTGCAGGCGACCAACGTCAAAGTTTTTGGATCATCGTTTCTCACGGCGAAAGTACCCGCAGGCGCGCTGACCGGATCGGTGACAGTGACAACCGGCTCGACCACGCTGACCAGCAACCAGCAATTTCGCGTGAAGCCGCAAGTTTTAAGCTTCAACCCGCCGAGCGGCTCGGTGGGAACACAGGTGACGATCACTGGAGTCGGCTTCACGCAAACCAACGGAGTTGGCTTCGGTGACAATGTGCCAGCTCAATTCACGGTAAACTCCGACACGCAGGTGACGGCGACCGTCCCCGCCGGAGCCCATACCGGCCCGGTTGGAGTCGTGACCAAAGGTGGAACAGCGATCAGCTCAAGCACGTTTACCCTGAATTAGTCGGAAGAAGAGACTCAGCAAAGCCCCAAGCTTATCAGCCCAAACGCTTCCACATCAGCGGGTCAAACCGCACTGCCCGATTTGAGCAATTTGACGGTAACGGTTCTGGGCAGCGCAAGCACGTACGAAACAACCGCTTCTTGGCAACGATTGAGGAATTTCTGGAGTGACTACTTTCGGAGAACGGGCGTAGCGCTCCCAGGGTATTCACCGGTATCGAATCAATAAGGTCTCAGCTATGTTCTGTCTGACCACACCAGAGCCGATCACAGGGCTGCAGTACCAAAGTTCTTCAGCTACTGCGCCCAACAAAATGGTTGCCAGAGATAGGACAGGTGCCCCGGCCATGGCTCCCGGTAACGTTGGTTGTGCGCGAGGCCGGTGAACCGTTTCTAGCCCTTGCTAATTGCCTGTCCCGGAATGGCAGAAATTGTTGCGCGGGTTAGCAAACTCTGTCAAGGCGCGTGCCCGCGATAGCGGCGACCTTCGGTCGGCCTTGACAGAGTTTGTGCCCGCGCTACGGTGCCAATATCCGGGGCAGGCAGGTTTCTAAAAGCCGATTCCAAGACCCATGCCATGCTCTTGTTGCGGTGCCTTAGAGATTTCCTGGTGCGGCGCAATTGCCTGCTCCGTGCTGATCTGAGGACAGTTGGCGGTCTGCTTTGAAATGTCGTGACCGAGGGCCATCGGCAGCTTCTCTCGATCGTTGGTGAAGATTTGTGCATCGAATGCTCCACGCGAAACGGACACGTACGCCATTCGGTTATTGAGAAGGTCCTTCGCGTCCAATTCAGTGTCGACATGAATCAGCACACGATCCGCGGTTTGTCCCTGGCTAGAGTGGCTGGTCATTGCATAACCGTAGTCGAGGTGAGGATGCTTGTCGGGATCGATTTGGAGTGAGCGGCCCGAATCCATTTTGAGATTCAGCCGCCCGTCAATCGCGCTGATCACTCCCAATTCGCGATTTGCGATTTTGAGGTCATTGGCTGGGCTAGTGAATTGAATGCGGTCGCCAATGGAAAACCTTCGTATCTCTTCACGGAAGACGGAGACACCACACTGTCGGCGGGGATCGTAAGTGCGCTCGGTGCCATCCTGCAGTTGCACTGTAAGCCGGTTGCTGGCGCCATCGATGTTCTGTACCTGCGCGTACTGACCCCTTCCAATGCCTGTCTCTTTCGACGCGCGGGAATAGCGCAGAATATCGCCTACTTCATATTTTGCTGCCCACGTCCGATCCGCACCAGTAAGATCTTGGCGCGGCACTAGGGTTCGGATTGCGTATTCTTCGGCTCTGACCACGCTCTTGTTTTGCAATTCCGCGTGAATGCGATCATTGATCTCCATACGGGAACGATTGTCTGGGGACACAACGAGCGCGTTCTCCGGTGACTTCACGTACTCTTTCGCGATGGCTGAAATGCGCTCGTCATGACCGCGAATTTCGTGGACCCGGCCCTGCTCATCGAGGTTGTTGATAGCTTCCCGTACGTTGCCCCGTGCGAGCTGTTGAACCACTTCCTTCAGCTCGGGGTCCTTCTGCCGCACGATCTCTTCTAGTTTGACCGTCTTCATACCGGCATCTTGAAGCTGGGCAAGCGGGCGTCCGGCTTCAACCGCTTCGTGCTGTCGCCGATCCCCAACCAACAAGGCGCGATCATTCCGACGTAGACGCTCGATGAACTCATGCAGTTGCCGAGTGGAAGCGAGTGAAGATTCGTCGATCACGTAGAATCGTTTCTCACCTGTGTCGGGCTGCCCGCGTGCCAAATGTTTCTGTAGAGTCGAGGTCTCGATGCCAGCTTCGCCAAGCTTCTGCGCTGCGCGGGATGTTGGGGCGAACCCTTCGACCCTGTAGCCGTCAAGTTCTGCACCTTCGCGGATCACCGCCAGGGTAGTCGTCTTGCCCGCGCCGGCAACACCGTCCAGAGCCACGATCTTTTCACGCGATAGAAGGATCTCGTCGACCGCGTGGAGCTGCCAAGGATTCAATTCCGGGTGACAGTCTTCGGTGGCGATACGGATCGGGGGCGAAACGAGCATTGGATCTCTGTAATCGCGTCTGTTGCCTTCCAACATTCTGTCGACGATCTCGCGCTCCATCCCTGCCATAGCTCTCGTCGTGTATTGTCTGCGTGCGCCGACCGGCGAGAGTTCTTGGAACTCTCCCGTATTGATCCGGCGATCAAATTCCTGCTGGATGTTGCTGTAGGTGGTTTCTCCCATGCTTCGCGCTATCGCAGTTTCCAAGATTGCCCGACGATCCTGCACTGCTGATCGCTCGAATACGTGATCGCGTGCCCAAGTCACAGCACTCTGCGCCTGAGCCTTAACCTCCAGCATTCTCTGGTGACCATGTTGGCGAGCGTGGGCCACGACCCGATCCGCCTGATATCCGTACTGCGCTGCCAATTCGCGGTGTCGCTGCAATACCTCGCCCTGGGACAAGAGTTCTTTCCGATCCCGCGTGTGGTGGGCAGCAATCTGTGCTGCTGCTGCGCCGTCGATTCCTTGTTCGCGCAGATGGTCTTTGATCTGTTCTCGTCGTGGACTGGACGCCTCCAAGTACTCTTTGGGTAGCCACGGATTTCCGGCTGTCCATGCTTCCCGCGCTCCAATTCATAGCCCAGCATTTGCAGCTGCATTGCGAGCTCTGATCGATAGACCGCAGTCACGTATCGCTGCGAAACAAAGAGTTCGTGGGGCTGAAGACTTCGCGTTGTTCCATCCGCCTGCTCGGTCACATTGAAGACTACGGCATGGGTATGAAGCTGCGGGGCAGCATAGCCATCAACGGGACGGGCGGTATCGTGTTCAAAAGTGGCAGCAACAAACTTACCGGTGGTCTCCGGCGGGTGGAACATTGCCGATACGGGCTTGTGTGTATCTCTCTAGCTCGCGAAGCGCCGCCCGGACGCTCTCGCGATGGGCTTCCCGGATCGTTCATCCCCTCCCACAAGTGCGGTGAGGGAGACTGACTTGGGCGCGGACAATGTAGCGTCCCACCCGGCGCGGTGCTCGGCGCTGGTGACTTCCTTACCGAATTTACCCTCGTAAGTTCTTGAGGCTTGGTGTCGAGCTGCACTTAACGACCGGACAAAATTGTACTTAATGACCGGACGGAATTGTACTTAACGACCGGACGATCCCGAGCGCGGCGCGAGTTGGCCCCGGTGTCGAGGGCGCTCCGAGAAAAAGCTTGATAGTCTGATCTGGAGCTGTTTGGGCCATTCTGCGAGATGAGCCTCCACGAATCGGAATTCGCTATCAGTTAATTGGTGATAGGATGGCGGGCGTTCGCACGCGATCGGCGTTGCTGACGGGAAGAAGGACGGACTTTGGCGCCCGAGCAGGAAGCTCGCGACAGCCGCCATGATCATCACTCGGACTGCGTGATGAAGGGTAAACAGCGCGGGTTGCTCGACACCCCGAGGGAGTGGGCAGCCGCAACGGAACTCTTCGGGAGCGACTTGTTTGGCGGCCATGGATCCTTGCCCTGACTCCCGATGGGTGAGGAGGTGAATCAAGTCGCCTATCATTTGCATGAAACATTCGGCAGAGGTACTCCCAGCCCAAAATGTGTCGGGACTGGAGCCGCGGCTTGCCGCCAGGATTGCGGCTTCCAAGGAGACGATAGTCAGGAAGCTTTTGCCGGGAGGTGCCTTGTCTAACTTCGTGGTCAATGGCTGGGAGCAGTGCTTACATAATATTGGTTGATGTCGTCCGGTAGCGAGCCACTCCACAGGATCGTTGGTCCAACAGGAATTGCAGGAAGCCTGGAATGGCCACAAGTGTGACGTACAGTGAGTGAAGACTGGCACGGCCCACGCTGCTTGAACGTGCAGCGAGCATCCACTCCGAACCTGCTCCGCCAAGCACAGCAGGCAAAAGGGTGGATTCAGATGGGGACGATATGGAGTGGTCTGTCGGGCGTAGAACCACTCCGGGCGGTGACCAACGAATGCGTTTCTGATTTCTAACTCGGCGATTGTGGCCGCCGGAATTCGGCAAAACACAGACAAGCGTTGCCGTATCTCTTCCGGGAGTTCATAATCGAAACCCATATTATCATCGGAGAAGATCGAGTCAGCGCGGGAAACTGCGGCAAGAAGTTCTTCGAGAGTAGCGGCGTTGGCATTGGCCACGCGCCGCAACCATGAAGAAAGCAATTCGCCCGCAAGCGGCCGGATACCAACGGGAAGATGTTGGGGAACAACAACTAGGCGGGGATGCATCATATGGAAACCGCTGTCTTCGCCATACGCAAAGCATTTCAATGCCTCAACTGGCTGCTCGTCGAGTTCGACGATCTGAGATCGAAACGAGGGTCTCACTTCCCAGCTGATAAGTTAAGATTTCCATCCGAATGCACTCGGCACCCGTCTTGATCGCGAGTGTAGCAGCGTTTTCGAGCAGGCGACAGACTCGACCCATGACTCCGTCGGTCAAACTCAAAATCCGTTTGCGCATTTTCGGCTCCCATAGTTCCGAGCGTTTTTGCAGAGGAAGAAGTGCCCCAAAACTCTTAAGTAGTTGTGCAAACGCAGCATCGTCGGTCCAGGCAGGTAGTGTGAAAGCCTCGAAGCGGTCGGCCAACTGCTGATCGGTCATCAGCGCCTGTTTCGCTTCGTTCGTGCCCAGACAAACTAATGGAATTCGTAAGTCGTTAGCCAAGAAGCGAAGGGCACTGAGGAAAATGCGTTGCTCGCGGAAGGTTCCCTGAAGCATCCCGTGAATCTCGTCAATCACCAGCATTCGGAGTTGTAGTTGTCGCGCAAGTACTCGTACGCGGTGTCGCAATGTAACGACACTCATTCCGTCGGGGACAACTGTGCCTAACGCCGTCAGCACTTCCTGGTAGAAGTCCCGCTCGTGCGGATAAGGTGGCATCTGGACGCACGCGATCGGGACCCGGGCTGAACGGCCAAACTCCGAGTCGGAACGCTGATCGCGAAGAAACTTTTCGAGGATGTGAGTCTTCCCCATGGCCGGCTCGGCAAACAACAAGAGCGAAGGCATGCGCGCGCGGGGAGGGTAGCGAAGCAATGCCGACAAGCGGTCCAATATTCTCTCGGCTCGAACATAGTTGATCCATCGATCCTGCTCAATCCATTGCACTCGGTCATCGACGCCCATGCGGGCGTGAGGGCGACAGTCGGTATCCAAGTGGGACAAGTCTTCTTCCGTCACCATTCTTCAACCTTGTAGGGCGGCAAATGAGAGTAGTCTTGCTCCGTGGAATCCGTCGTTGCTTGCGTCGGAAGGGAATGGCTGGCAGTCCGTCTCACTCTTTCGGATTCTCTTCGTTGCCGCAGAGTCTTCCGCGATTCCTGGAGGATATTTCTTTGTCCGAGAATTGAATCAAACAGTAGCTTCTCGTCCACAGCGCTTCTTCCTTTCGCTCGAATTCTCTTCATGGCCTCGCGGTGCTCCCACAAACTGATCGGAGGGAAGCGGAGGTCACGATAGGGAATCGGCCAGTAGACACCGTCTTCGCCTTGAAGATAAACGCGAGAGAGATTACGGGGGTCGTACTTCACCATCGATTTGCGCTTGCTGCGAGCGCTCATCGGAATCAGTACATTGTCCCAATAGTGAATGTTGAACAGGCGAATACCGTCACGCCGAACTAGTCGTAATTCACCAGGCAAGAAGTCCATAAAGAATTGATCGCGGTTTGACGGCAACCGCACTGGGCGTGTGCGCCGCTGCAATCCTTCCTGCCATGCTTCAATCGGGGCGCAATTCAGGGCAGAATGGACAGATTGGTGGTACACACCCGCTATTTGCAGAGCAAGCCACCGCTCCAGTTCCAACAATGTGAGCTGAGCGGTCTTTTCCGAACAATAGTCGCCTTTTTCAGCGACGTTCGAAAACGTCGTACCCGGCAAGAGGTGTACCGCCCCCATCATCGTTCCGATGAGTCGTTCAATGTGCCCGCCGAAGTCAGGTTTACCAGCTGGACGGTGTTCTATCCTCATCCCATATTCTTGAGCTCCTCGGCGCAGTAGCTCGGAATCGAACTCTGAATACGGGAAAAATACGGGGACAGACGGAACATTCCCCAATTTCGGAAGCACGGATGACCTAATCCAACTTAATCTGCTCAAACCCCAATCCCTGCACAGACTCCGAATCGTCGAAGCCGCGTTCACCTGCGCGTTTCGCAAAATGCCGGCTGCCCCATCCTTCGCGGTTTTCGAAGGGTGGGCACGATGCAGCGTACAGTGACGGCGTTCCGCGAGCGTGGCCTCAGGGGCTAAGCCCCAATCCTCCTTGCACGCTAACGGCACGGCTAAAGCCGTGCCCTTCCACAAGCCCTGCGCTCGCTTTCGCGCTCTTTGCGAGAGGGTGAGAACCACGGACCTAAGAGAGAAGCGATCTGAAGCCCCACACTCATCGCCCAGCAACTGCCTCCGTATCGCAACTCCCACGGCCGCGCATGCCAGCGGCGCCGGCTGCCCCATCGTTCGCGGTTTTCGAAGGGTGGGCGCGATGCACCTGCGGCGACAGTTTCGTTCCCAAAGAGCGTCCCTCTCGTTCGTCGTGTAAATGCGGCATGAGCGACTTCGTTCTTTATCCCCAGCCTCAGGGGCTGAAGCCCGCAATTCTTAGACAATTCTTTCGGCACGGCTAAAGGCGTGCCCTTCCACAGATGCGCTTTCCACAAATGTGCGTTCCACGAATGTGCCTTCCACGAACACCTCTGAGTCCAACTCGACTCCCGAGTCCAACTCACTTCCGAGTCCAACTCACACTCTCCCGCATCCAAGCTACCATGGAGGTAAATTTAGGGAAATACGGGAGGGAAATACGGGGACAGACGGAACGTTCCCCGGAAAAATACGGGGACCAATTTCGGAAGCACGGATGACCTAATCCAACTCAATCTGCTCAAACCCCAATCCCTGCACAGACTCCGAATCGTCGAAGCCGCGTTCACCTGCGCGTTTCGCAAAATGCCGGCTGCCCCATCCTTCGCGGTTTTCGAAGGGTGGGCACGATGCAGCGTACAGTGACGGCGTTCCGCGAGCGTGGCCTCAGGGGCTAAGCCCCAATCCTCCTTGCACGCTAACGGCACGGCTAAAGCCGTGCCCTTCCACAAGCCCTGCGCTCGCTTTCGCGCTCTTTGCGAGAGGGTGAGAACCACGGACCTAAGAGAGAAGCGATCTGAAGCCCCACACTCATCGCCCAGCAACTGCCTCCGTATCGCAACTCCCACGGCCGCGCATGCCAGCGGCGCCGGCTGCCCCATCGTTCGCGGTTTTCGAAGGGTGGGCGCGATGCACCTGCGGCGACAGTTTCGTTCCCAAAGAGCGTCCCTCTCGTTCGTCGTGTAAATGCGGCATGAGCGACTTCGTTCTTTATCCCAGCCGCAGGGGCTAAACAGAGTGCTGAAAAACTCATATCGCATGCACAGGGAAAAATACGGGGACAGACGGAACGTTCCCCGGAAAAATACGGGGACCAATTTCGGAAGCACGGATGACCTAATCCAACTCAATCTGCTCAAACCCCAATCCCTGCACAGACTCCGAATCGTCGAAGCCGCGTTCACCTGCGCGTTTCGCAAAATGCCGGCTGCCCCATCCTTCGCGGTTTTCGAAGGGTGGGCACGATGCAGCGTACAGTGACGGCGTTCCGCGAGCGTGGCCTCAGGGGCTAAGCCCCAATCCTCCTTGCACGCTAACGGCACGGCTAAAGCCGTGCCCTTCCACAAGCCCTGCGCTCGCTTTCGCGCTCTTTGCGAGAAAAAAATACGGGGACAGACGGAACATTCCCCAATTTCGGAAGCACGGATGACCTAATCCAACTTAATCTGCTCAAACCCCAATCCCTGCACAGACTCCGAATCGTCGAAGCCGCGTTCACCTGCGCGTTTCGCAAAATGCCGGCTGCCCCATCCTTCGCGGTTTTCGAAGGGTGGGCACGATGCAGCGTACAGTGACGGCGTTCCGCGAGCGTGGCCTCAGGGGCTAAAGCCCCAATCCTCCTTGCACGCTAACAGCACGGCTAAAGCCGTGCCCTTCCACAAGCCCTGCGCTCGCTTTCGCGCTCTTTGCGAGAGGGTGAGAACCACGGACCTAAGAGAGAAGCGATCTGAAGCCCCACACTCATCGCCCAGCAACTGCCTCCGTATCGCAACTCCCACGGCCGCGCATGCCAGCGGCGCCGGCTGCCCCATCGTTCGCGGTTTTCGAAGGGTGGGCGCGATGCACCTGCGGCGACAGTTTCGTTCCCAAAGAGCGTCCCTCTCGTTCGTCGTGTAAATGCGGCATGAGCGACTTCGTTCTTTATCCCCAGCCTCAGGGGCTGAAGCCCGCAATTCTTAGACAATTCTTTCGGCACGGCTAAAGGCGTGCCCTTCCACAGATGCGCTTTCCACAAATGTGCGTTCCACGAATGTGCCTTCCACGAACACCTCTGAGTCCAACTCGACTCCCGAGTCCAACTCACTTCCGAGTCCAACTCACACTCTCCCGCATCCAAGCTACCATGGAGGTAAATTTATGTACGTCGTATTAGGAGCAAGCGGCAACACTGGACATGTGGTGGCCAACAATCTTCTCGCCCGTGGACAGAAGGTTCGGGTCGTCGGCAGAAACGCAGCTCACTTACAGCCTCTCGCGGCGAAAGGGGCGGAGACATTCATCGCCGATGCCACCGACGCCCAGGCACTCGCTCAAGCCTTCCAGCAGGCAGACGGGGCGTATGTCATGATTCCACCAAATCCCGCCAGCAATGATCCGCTCGGCTATGCAAGCCGCGTCGGCGACGCGATCGCCCACGCCGTGCAAAATGCGGGGACCAAAAATGTCGTCGCACTCAGCAGCATTGGAGCCGAGCAACCCAGCGGCGTAGGCCCGGTCGTCGGACTTCACCATCTCGAACAAAAGCTCAACCAGATCAGCGGCGTGAATGTGCTCTACCTGCGCGCCGGATCCTTCATGGAAAACACGCTGCCCCAGGTGAACGCGATCCGCCAGATGGGTTTCCCCGTCGGAGCGCTCCGCCCCGATCTGAAGGTTCCCATGATCGCCACTCGCGATATCGGAAACGTTGCTTCCGACAGCCTGCTTCACCCGACCATTCACGGCAAACAAATCCGCGAGTTGCTCGGACAACGCGATCTCAGCCAAACGGACATTGCCGCGATCATTGGCCGATCGATTGGCAAGCCGGATCTCAAGTACGTTCAACTCTCCGACGATCAGGTTCGCGGCGCCATGGTGCAGATGGGAATGTCCGAGCAATTCGCCCGGCTGTTGCTCGAGATGACAAGCGCACTCAACGCCGGAATGATGCGCGCGCTGGAACCGCGCAGTCAGCAGAACACCACGCCGACCAGTTACGAGACTTTCGTAGCCGACACGTTTGTTCCGGCATATCAACATCCAGCCGCAGCGTAAGTCGTGTGGTGGACCATCCGCTAGCCAAGTAAGTGACTCAAGCCGGTTGCCACCCTTGTCGCGAGGTCCGCGACAGGGTGGGGTGTTTTGATTTGTCAGCGACTAACTCTTCTTCATGAGAACGTGAGTCGCATTCTCTCCGGCGACCGTCTTCGTCACCGTGAATCCAAGCTGATGCAGATTTATTCCCGCAAAAAGATTTTCGCCTTCGCCCAGCAGAACCGGCGACAAGGCTAAATGCATTTCGTCGATCTGGCCCGCGACCAGGTACTGGCGAATCGTGGCAACGCCTCCGCCAATGCGGACGTCTTTGCCGCCAGCCGCCCGCTTCGCCTGCTCAAGTGCGAACTGCAGCCCCTCGGTAACGAAGTGGAAAGTAGTTCCGCCCTTCATTTCAAGCGGAGCGCGCGCATGATGCGTCAACACGAACACGGGCGTGTGGTAGGGAGGCGTGTCGCCCCACCACCCATTCCACAAATCGCCGGTCGAAGGATCGATGACCCAAGGCCCGCGCACCGGCCCGAACATGTTCCGCCCCAGATATCCACGCGCCGACATTCTCGAATGACTGCAGCGCCATATCGTTGTCGGTTCCCTTGGATCCGCCGCTCTGCCCTTGCATCTTCTTAAAGACGTCGGTGTGACGGAACCAGCCGTGCAACTCGGTCCCGCGAACCCCAAGCGGATTTTTCAAATCCTGCCGCGGCCCGGCGCCGTATCCGTCAATCGAAATGGAAAACGCAGCAACTTTGACTCTAGGCACAATGACCTCGCTGTTGATTTATGGATTGTATGCAAATGGATTGTATGCAATCGGAGCCGGTGGATCGCATCCCTTGCGAATGCCCGCACCGGCCGCACCTTTAAGCCGAATTGGCCGGTACGATCACGCTTGTTGACATTCTTTTGACATCAACCCCACAAAAGACATGATATATTCCCGGCGCAAAGTTGCTGGGCGAGTGGTCGTCTTCAGTCGAAGCAACCTAGTCTCTGCTATAGATCGAAACGAACAAGAGGGTGAAATCGAATGACGCATAAAGTGCACCTGCAACCCTGGCTGTTCAAGATCAACTCGCGTACGGCGCAAACCATGCTGGCCCTGGCCTTTGGACTTGTCCTTTCCGCCATGCTGGCCCAGCCGTCGCAAGCCCAAACCTACACCGTGCTCTACACCTTCACTGGCGGCACGGACGGCGGTCAGCCATACTCGGGCTTAATCCGCGATCATGCGGGCAATCTCTACGGCACTACCTACGCATCGGGCGACATTACCGCTTGTGGCTTGTTCAGAGGTTGCGGCGTTGTTTACAAGCTCGATCCTTCTGGCAACGAGACCGTGATCCACACTTTCGAGGGCAATTCCGATGGAAGAGAACCCGAGTGGGGGAACCTGCTTGTCGACCAAGCCGACAACCTCTGGGATATGACTGTCTATGGCGGAGAAGGCAGCCTCGGCTTGGGAGTAGTCTACAAGATCAGCAAGACTGGCGAAGAGTCGATCGTGCATCGCTTCGCTGGCGGTCCGAATGACGGCGAGGAACCGCAAGGCGGGTTGATCCAGGATAAAGATGGCACGTTCTATGGCACGACAGCCGCTGGCGGAAGCGGACCCTTCGGCGACTGCGGCACGGTGTTCCAGATGTATAAGTCGGGAGAGTTAACTATATTGCACAGCTTCATTGGCACCGATGGCTGCCAGCCAAACGCCAGCTTGGTCACGGACGCCGCCGGTAACATGTATGGCATGACAAGTACCGGCGGCACTGCTGGCTATGGTGTGGTCTTCAAAATCACCAAGGCGGGCGCCCTCACAGTCCTGCATTCCTTCACCGGTCAACCCGATGGCGCTTTCCCTGTCGGTATTTTGGCATTGGACAAAGCGGGAAACATCTATGGCACCACGCCTGGGGGCGGTGACCCCGCATGCACGACCGCCAATGAGGGCTGCGGTCTCGTCTTTAAGATAGATACAAACGGTGAGGAGCACATCCTGCACAGCTTCCTGCACTCCGACGGTGGAAACCCTTATGCCGGAGTAGTTCTCGATACGGCGGGTAATATCTACGGCACCACCACTGGTTTTGCAAAGTACAACTGGGGATCGATTTATAAAGTGGACAGGAAAGAAAACTTTACCAAGTTGTACGATTTCACCGGCGGAGCTGACGGCGGATTCCCGTTTGCTGCCATGACCCTGGACGAGCCTTCCCGAACTCTTTATGGCACGGCGTACTTAGGCGGAGCCAGCGGCAATGGGGTCGTCTTCAAACTGACAAAGTAATTAGTAACCTATGCAGGGAGTTATGCGTGGCCGTCGAGATTTCTCTCGGCGGCCTTTACCTTATGCCGGGAAGATTGAGGACCAGCGAGCAGAGCGAAGCGCGGGAACCCGCAATCCTACGGGGAATACATAAAATTCGCGCTAGAAGGGGAGCAGCACCTTATCTGGGCCTTCGATTTCCGCCTTGGCCTCTAGAAATTCTTCACTCCATGGTTTGCCCACGCACTCAGGGCACTCGTCAATCGTGTTGCCAATTGCGAAACAGTGATAACAGGTTCCTTCGGAACTGGTGCCCGGGAACTTCCTACACGTCTTGCAAGGCTCACAAAACTCGCGCTCCAGCGCTCGGTGTTCGTCCCATAATTCGTGCTCACAGATGATGCACATAACGTCCCTCCTGCTGATTTCCTGCACCCGACCGACTTCCTCGCCGGGGCGTCTTCCCTTAGCGGCTAATATAGTCCGATCGCCTTCTTCCACATTCAACAAATGAGAGTCTATACCGTGTTTTTCAACTCATCGTCCCAAAATGGAAGGAGCCACGTTCATTTCTGAGCGTGGCCTGTTAAGCCGGCAACGGCCGGATTCTTATTTATCAGGCGAATGCTGGAGTACTACCACGCACTTTCGCCTGCAGTACAATCGGCCCAACGCGCAGGAGGAAACGCAGTAGTGCCCATTCTCACGACCTTCCGTGTAATCGCAGTTGCGCTGGCACTGCTTCTGATCGTCGGTATCGGTTACCAGCAACTCGGACGCCTGATGGACGCGCACCGATTTCCCGAGCCTGGTCGCCTTGTCGACACCGGCGGACATCTTCTGAAGATCAACTGCACCGGCAGTGGCAGTCCTACTGTCGTTCTTGAGAGCGGTTGGGGTGACGTCCTCGTGGAGTGGCTGGCGGTACAAACCCAAATTTCAACCTTCACCCGCGTTTGCTCTTACGATCGTGCCGGATACGGTGAAAGCGATCCCGGTCCTCAACCCCGAACGAGTTTGCAAATAGCACGCGAATTGCACGCCCTCCTGCAAAGCAGCGGTGAGCACCCGCCCTTCATTCTCGTCGGCCACTCATTCGGCGGCTACAACGTACGTGTCTTCCATGGGCGGTATCCGAACGAGGTTGTCGGTCTCGTGCTTGTCGATGCTACGCAGGAAGATCAGTATCAACTTCTTCCCGCCGCATGGAAGCAACTGTTCGAGAGCGAATTGAGCCGCTGGCAAAATCTGGCGAAATGGATGCCGCTTCAGATTACCTTGGGCATCGCGCGGCTGAGGCTTGGAAAAGAGCTTGGTCCCTATGGCTATCTAATCTTGCGATCCAACTACGTAAAAGCCCGAGCCAGTGAGCTGCAAGAAATTCAAACCAGTGCCGAGGAAGCCCGGGCCGCTGGAACTTGCGGCAATAAGCCTTTAATCGTGCTCACTGGTGTTCAGCAGGATGACGCTCTGAAAAACGCACTCGGCCCGGAAGACTTCGCGCGCTTTCAGCGCGTATGGGTTGAAACACTGCAGCCACGCCTGGCCCAGCTCTCGACGCGCGGGAAACAGATCGTCCTGTCTAACGCTGGCCATGACATTCCAACCGAAGATTCCGCAGCCGTAGTAAGTGCCGTTCGAGAGATCTACGCGCAAGCGCGGCAGGGATCTCCGTAGGCTCGGGCATTCCGCCGTAACAAGGCCTGAGGGCATCGGCGAAAGCCAAAAAAGGAAAAGGCTACCAACATTTCTGTTGATAGCCTTTATTAATGCCGGCAACGACCTACTCTCCCACACACTTTCGCGTGCAGTACAATCGGCCCAGCGGGGCTTAACTTGAGGCGCTTTGCGGGCGTGAGCGAAGCGGGAGCCCGCAGCCGAAATCCTGAGCGTTTTTGCGAAGGATCTCCGCCGGGCAAGGGTCTCGCAAGAAAGGAAAGAGCCAGATTGATTTCTTAACCTGGCTCTTATTTATGCCGGCAACGACCTACTCTCCCACACACTTTCGCGTGCAGTACGTTCGGCCCGGCGGGGCTTAACTTGAGGCGCCTTGCGGGCGTGAGCGAAGCGGGAGCCCGCAGCCGAAATCCTGACCGTTCTTTGCGAAGGATCTCCGCCGGGCAAGGGTCTCGCCAAAAAGGAAAGAGCCAGATTGATTTCTCAACCTGGCTCTTATTTATGCCGGCAACGACCTACTCTCCCACACACTTTCGCGTGCAGTACAATCGGCCCAGCGGGGCTTAACTTCCGTGTTCGGGATGGGAACGGGTGGATCCCCCGCGGTATGATTACCGACAAGTCGTAGCTGTCAGCTTTCAGCCGTCAGCTCTCAGCAACTCTTGCCGGGCTCACGTTTCGTGCTGATAGACAGCAAACTTGGGTGTCCCAGCCACTCACCTTCGCTCAAACTGAGAGCTGAAAGCTGATAGCTGAGAGCTGATTCTCAAAGATCGTGAGGACGAAACCTCACAACTGAATAGATTGGGTGTGGCTTACTTTCTTCTTGTTTACTTCCGATTTCTGCCACATGTTACATCGGCTTTTCGTCGGCGCGAAGCTCTCGTCGCGCTCCTGGTATTGCTCAGGTTCTAGCTAACAGCTAGGAGCTAACAGCTAAGAGCTTCTTCTGCACCGAGTAAATTTTATGGTCAAGCCGAACGGGCGATTAGTACTGGTAAGCTGCACGCATTACTGCGCTTCCACTTCCAGCCTATCAACCAGGTAGTCTTCCTGGGCCCTTCTTATCCCTTACGGGTTGGGAGATCTCATCTTGAGGAGTGCTTCCCGCTTATATGCATTCAGCGGTTATCACAACCGAACTTCGCTACCGAGCGGTGCCATTGGCATGACAGCTCGAACACAAGAGGTTCGTCCATCCCGGTCCTCTCGTACTAAGGACAGGTCCTCGCAAATCTCCTACGCCCACAACAGATAGGGACCGAACTGTCTCGCGACGTTCTGAACCCAGCTCACGTACCGCTTTAATAGGCGAACAGCCTAACCCTTGGAACCTTCTACAGCTCCAGGATGCGATGAGCCGACATCGAGGTGCCAAACCGGAGCGTCGATATGAACTCTTGGCTCCGATCAGCCTGTTATCCCCGGCGTACCTTTTATCCGTTGAGCGATGGCCCTTCCATACAGAACCACCGGATCACTAACGCCTACTTTCGTATCTGCTCGACTTGTAGGTCTCGCAGTTAACCACGCTTATGCGTTTGCACTCGTCGGCTGATTTCCAAACAGCCTGAGCGTAGCTTCGCGCGCCTCCGTTACAATTTAGGAGGCGACCGCCCCAGTCAAACTACCCGCCTTACCATGTCCCTCTCCCGGTTCACGGGAGTAAGTTAGAACCACAGATCTCGCAGGGTGGTATCTCACCGTTGGCTCCTCCAAGCCCGAGAGCCTGGAATCAAAGCCTCCCACCTATCCTGCGCAGCAAGGGCCATAGTTCATGGTAAAGGTATAGTAAAGGTGCACGGGGTCTTTCCGTCTAGTTGCGGGCAACCGGCATCTTCACCGGCACTACAAGTTCGCCGTGTCAGTCGGCAAGACAGTCGCACTTTCGTTACGCCATTCGTGCAGGTCGGAACTTACCCGACAAGGAATTTCGCTACCTTAGGACCGTTATAGTTACGGCCGCCGTTCACTGGGGCTTCAGTTCGAAGCTTCACCTTGCGGTTGACCTCTCCCTTTAACCTTCCAGCACCGGGCAGGCGTCAGCCCCTATACGTCGTTTTCGACTTTGCAGAGACCTGTGTTTTTGTTAAACAGTCGCAGTGCGCATTTCGCTGCGGCCTCTTCGGGCTTGCACCCTAATGAGGCACCCCTTCTCCCGAAGTTACGGGGTTATATTGCCTAGTTCCTTACCAACTGTTCTCACGAGCGCCTTTGGATATTCTCCTCGTCTACCTGTGTCGGTTTGAGGTACGGTTCCCTTACTTTCTCCTTAGAGGTTTTTCTTGGCAGTGTGGAATCGGCAGCTTTCCTCCATACGGAGTACTGCTTTGCGTCTCATCGATAACTTCCTGGCGGATTTGCCTACCAGAAACGACTTACACGCATCGACCGTTATAGCCATAGAACGGCCTGCTTATCCTTCTGCGTCACCCCATCGTGATAACGAAAACAAGGGAGGTCCGGAATATTAACCGGATGTCCATCGGCTACGCCTTTCGGCCTCGCCTTAGGGACCGCCTGACCCTGAGCGGATTAACCTTTCTCAGGAAACCTTAGACTTTCGGCGCGGAGGGTTCCCACCTCCGTTATCGCTACTTATGCCGGCAGGGTCTCTTCTCAACCGTCCAGTAGTCCTCTCGGTCTACCTTCAAACTGTTGAGAATGCTCTCCTACCACGCATGGATGTTACTCCATGCATTCGCTGCTTCGGTAACAAGCTTTAGCCCCGTTAAATTGTCGGCACCGGACCGCTTGACCAGTGAGCTATTACGCTTTCTTTAAAGGATGGCTGCTTCTAAGCCAACCTCCTGGCTGTCTGGGCGTTCCGACTTCCTTTCCCACTTAGCTTGTATTTTGGGACCTTAGCAGGCGATCTGGACTGTTTTCCTCTCGACAACGAAGCTTAGCCCCCGCTGTCTGACTCCCGGATTGGTTGTTCAATGGCATTCTGAGTTTCGTTGGGTTCTGTAAGCTGGAAAGCCCCATAGCCCATCGAGTACTTTACCGCCATGACAAATCATCCGAGGCTAGCCCTAAAGCTATTTCGGAGAGAACGAGCTATCACGGAATTTGATTAGCCTTTCACCCCTACCCTCAGCTCATCGGAGCTTTTTTCAACAAACACCCGTTCGGCCCTCCAGTGGATGTTACTCCACTTTCAGCCTGGCCAAGGGTAGATCATCCCGCTTCGCGTCTATTCCTGCCAACTCAAGCGCCCTGTTCGGACTCGCTTTCGCTGCGGCTCGCTTTCGCTTAACCTTGCTGACAAGAATAACTAGCCGGCTCATTATGCAATAGGCACGCGGTCAGACTTTCCCGCCTTTCTCAAGTCCATGCGATTCTGTCATCCTGAGCAGCGCGCTTTTTGCGTTGCGAAGGACCTGAGCGAGCCGCGCGATGCGTCGCACTCTTTGCGACGCGTAAAACGCGTGTTTGGCTCGCATCCTTATTTCGCTTGAACTTCAGAAAGGCGGGCATAGTCCTCCCACCGTTTGTAGGCACACGGTTTCAGGTACTATTTCACTCCCCTCGCAGGGGTTCTTTTCGCCTTTCCCTCACGGTACTGGTTCACTATCGGTCAGAAGCTAGTATTTAGCCTTACGGGATGGTCCCCGTAGCTTCCCGCAAAGTTTCTCGTGCTCCGCGGTACTCAGGTATCGGCTTCGAGTTCAGTTCGTTTTCACCTACGTGGCTATCACACTCTATGGCCCCTCTTTCCAGAGGGCTTCGGTTAACGACTGAATTGGTAACTCTACTGTTGCCGACCCTACAACCCCGGTAGAACCCGAAGGTCTTACCGGTTTAGGCTGTTGCGATTTCGCTCGCCACTACTCTCGCAATCGAGGTTTCTTTCTTTTCCTCCTGGTACTGAGATGGTTCACTTCCCAGGGTTCGCTCGTGCGTGACTATGGATTCATCACGCCGTACGGGGGTTTTACCCCCGTGGGTTTCCCCATTCGGAAATCCCCGGATCAAAGCCTGCTTGCGGCTCCCCGAGGCTTATCGCAGCTTGCCACGTCCTTCTTCGCCTGCTTCTGCCAAGGCATCCACCATGCGCCCTTAGTAGCTTGACCACAAAATTTACTCAGCACACTCAGGAAGCTTTCAGCTGTCAGCTATCAGCTTTCAGTCAAAAACTCTCCCGAATACGCCGCTTAAACTTCATGAGCCTAGTTTGTTTGCCTGCTCATCGCGCGCCAAATGCCTATCAACATTTCCGCGCCCCAGCAGGCTATTCAATCAGGCACTCATAAAAATTTACGTTCGCCTTGTAATATTGCCCAATCTATTCAGTTGTCAAATATCGTCCTCGTGATGTAAGCCAAGAATGACTTACGTCCACTTAGCCGCGTCAGCAGCTATGGGTCTTACTCACTCTCAGGCCGTGCGGACCCGAAAATGCCTCCAACCCAATGTTCGACGCCAATTTTATTTTCATTGACGCCCAACATCAAGTTAGCGGCTGATTACCGGTGGTCAGTAAGTCTCTGGCCACTGACAACTGGCCACTGATGTTTGGTGGAGCTGACCGGGATCGAACCGGTGGCCTCCTGGTTGCAAACCAGGCGCTCTCCCAGCTGAGCTACAGCCCCAACCACAGTTTCCAGTTTCGCATTTCTAATTTCGAGCAAGCTGCGCGACTCACGTCACACACTCGAAACTTGAAACCTGAAACTCGAAACCTGATTCTGGTGGGCCTGGATAGACTTGAACTATCGACCTCACCCTTATCAGGGGTGCGCTCTAGCCACCTGAGCTACAGGCCCGGTCTTCACCGAAAGTTCCCGGAGCTCAGTATAGAGCTTCGAGCCCCGAGCCGCGAGTTCCGAGCAAAACCAAAGATTTCTGTTTTGCTCGTAGCTCACAGCTCGTAGCTCGCAGCTCAATATTATTTCGAGGACAAGGTTGAACGTGCGCCCCAGCTAAGCCGAGGCTGACCATCATGCGAACGAACTCAAGAAAGAGAGGTCTGAAACGAGGCTCCCATGCCAGATCCACAGGTTAGCGGATCCGGAACGGGGTACATGGCAACATCCCACGCACTACCCATCGCTTGCGCGACAGGTTTCGCCCATAAGGCGAGGCGCGAGTGCCATGACGTTCTCTCTTAGAAAGGAGGTGATCCAGCCGCAGGTTCTCCTACGGCTACCTTGTTACGACTTCACCCCAATCATGAGCTGTACCTTGGAAGGCTGCCTCCTTGCGGTTAGCACACCTGCTTCTAGTACGGCCCACTTTCGTGATGTGACGGGCGGTGTGTACAAGGCCCGGGAACGTATTCACCGCGGCGTTCTGATCCGCGATTACTAGCGATTCCAGCTTCATGGAGTCGAGTTGCAGACTCCAATCCGAACTGAGGCCGGCTTTTTCCGATTAGCTCCCCCTCACGGGTTTGCGACGGTTTGTACCGACCATTGTAGCACGTGTGTAGCCCTGGACATAAAGGCCATGAGGACTTGACGTCATCCCCACCTTCCTCCTGGTTATCCCAGGCAGTTTCACTAGAGTGCCCGGCTTGACCCGATGGCAACTAGGGATAAGGGTTGCGCTCGTTGCGGGACTTAACCCAACATCTCACGACACGAGCTGACGACAGCCATGCAGCACCTATGCAGCAGCCTTTTAAGGGGAAGGGATGTTTCCACCCCGATCTCCTGCATTTCGAGCCCAGGTAAGGTTCTTCGCGTTGCGTCGAATTGAACCACATGCTCCACCGCTTGTGCGGGCCCCCGTCAATTCCTTTGAGTTTCAGCCTTGCGACCGTACTCCCCAGGCGGATTGCTTATCGCGTTAGCTGCGGCACAGCAGGATTGGGTACCTGCTACACCAAGCAATCATCGTTTAGGGCTAGGACTACCAGGGTATCTAATCCTGTTTGCTCCCCTAGCTTTCGCGCCTCAGCGTCAGTTATGGTCCAGTGCGCCGCTTTCGCCACAGGTGTTCCTCCCGATATCTACGCATTTCACCGCTACACCGGGAATTCCACGCACCTCTCCCACACTCCAGCACCACAGTTTCGCCTGCAGGCCCCGAGTTAAGCCCGGGGATTTCACAAGTGACTTGTGGCACCGCCTACGCGCCCTTTACGCCCAATAATTCCGAACAACGCTCGCACCCTCTGTATTACCGCGGCTGCTGGCACAGAGTTAGCCGGTGCTTCTTCCACCAGTACCGTCATTATCGTCTTGGTCGAAAGGAGTTTACGCCCCAAGGGGCTTCATCCTCCACGCGGCGTTGCTGCGTCAGGGTTTCCCCCATTGCGCAAAATTCCCCACTGCTGCCTCCCGTAGGAGTCTGGACCGTGTTTCAGTTCCAGTGTGTCCGTGCGCCCTCTCAGGCCGGATACCGATCTTCGCCTTGGTGGGCCATTACCCCGCCAACTAGCTAATCAGCCGCGACCCCCTCTCCAAGCGCATTGCTGCTTTGATCTCGCGATGTTATGCGGTATTAGCCCCGGTTTCCCGGAGTTATTCCCCACTCGGAGGTAGGTTAGTCACGTGTTACTCACCCGGTCGCCACTTTACTCATGGATTGCTCCACTTTCTCGTTCGACTTGCATGTGTTAGGCACGCCGCCAGCGTTGATTCTGAGCCAGGATCAAACTCTCGTTTGAAACCTGTTCGCCCACCGACGGGTAGAAGGTGGGCTGCCATCTCCATCGCTCGAAAGGGATGTGATGGCGACCACTTGAAATCTTCTTGCGAAGACCGAGTGGCCTATCTTGTGAGATCGTTTCAGACTAATGCCTGAATTCGCTCTCTCACGACTGGCACGTTCAACCGAGTTGTCAAAGACCGAATCGCCTTCCGCCTGAGCGGCGCGCCTTCAGTTCTAGGCAGACTCACTACAGGAGTGAATCCGACTGTCCTCGAAACCTTACAACCATACGTTGTGCGCAAAACCCTGTCAACGCAAGCGCTTCACAGTATTTCCACGTGATTTCCACAGTGGGAACCTGGACAGGAGAGCGGAACCTCAGGGGCTAAAGCCCACCATCTTTGGTGGCGTTAGCGGCACGACTTGAAGTCGTGCCCTTCCCGGTTCATGCTCGTTCAGAGCGCGCAACGGTATGGCCTTCCGCTTGGCTTGCATTCGAAATGCTTGCATTCGAAGCCCATGCGCCGAATTTCAGCGCGCACGCCGAAGCGGAAGACAGAAAATTGAGAAAAGATCTTACTTTTGGAGGTCCTTGCTTTGAAGGTACCCTTCAGAAACCTACTGGTTGTTTCCGAATCAAGCCCCGTGGCCGGGGCGATTGAGGGATCTCATCCCTCTAAAACCTTAGATGCCGGACGCGCACGAGAGTTGCAGAAAAGCGCCCAGCCAGCCACACAAATGCTCTCGGTTCATTGTTTATAGCAGATCAATGCAAAAAAATGCAAGGGGTAATTGATTTTTCCGTGGGAAGTTTACTGGGTGGGTTCGCCCGCCGTCCCGCCGGATTCAGTCGGCGGGCAAGTAACCCGGTTTTTCCCGTTGCGCTGTGAAGCATACATTGCATCGTCAGCGGCTTTGAGAAGCGCCTCGTGGGTCGCGTCTTGCGAAATCCGTTCCACACACTCCGACGCTGGCAGTTACCGTGACGTCTCCGCCTGGCCTCGACTCTCGATTGCTCGCCGAATTCTCTCCGCCGTGATAAGTGCCTCTTCAGTTTGAAATCCGCGTTCCTTGTCCTTCGGAGCTGTCACCGGGTTGTGTCCAGCGCCGGGCCGTGCAGCAAGACGGAACCGGCGTCCCGTAGGGTCAGGCGAACCCTTGCACGGACGCGTCCCGGCATTAAGGCCGTCCACTTTGTCCCGTTAGTGGAATTAGCGGGCCCATTGGGCACATCGTCTTCTCGTCTGTACATTCGTTAAAACGCCGGGTATTTTCATTGTGCCTACCGGGATCAGACATTAGGCAGCTACCCGAAATGAAGTGGCTCGCCGGTCCCGGAGGGACCATGTAATAGCTCGGCGTTTCCAACGCCGGGTCTGTGCGCAAAACGGAACCGGCGTCCTGTAGGGACGCCTGAACCCTTGGCACGAACCATCCCGACATTAAGGCCGTTCGCTTCTGAATGTGCGTGTGGATCAGGTGCCCCTCTGGGGCACGGTGGTCATTTTCTTGTCGCAATCCCGGCGTTAAAACGCCGGGCTATTTTCAATTGTCCCTACCGGGACAAGCATTAGGCGGCTACCCGAAATGAACGTGGCTCGCCGGTCCCGGAGGGACCACTGAGATGGCGTTTCCAACGCCGGTACGTGCCGAAAAACGGAACCGGCGTCCTGTAGAGACGCCTGAACCCTTGGCACGAACGCATCCCCGCGCATAAGGCCGTTCGTTTCTGAATGTGAATCAGGTGCCCCTCTGGGGCACGGCGTCGTTCTTCTCGTCTATACCCGGCGTTTAAAACGCCGGGCTATTTTCAATTGTCCCTACCGGGACAAATCATTCCCCCCGGCCTGATGCTTTTGTTTATCCCCATACGTATCGCGGATCATAATCGACTTTGTTCTTTCTCAAAAACGCAATGCACTTTTCCTGAAAACTCCGTTTGCGTTGATGTTCCGCTTGCGACTGGATGTACGCAATCGTGCCCGCTTGTTGCGAGATGCCGACCGTAAACGCGCCGTATCCTTCCTGCCACGCGAGATTTTTCGTGTGTGTTTCGTTCATCCATCGCGAAGACGCGCCTTTGATCAATTGCATCGCCTTCGCCAACGCCATATCCGCCGGCAACGACAAAAGAATGTGCACATGATTTTCCGTCCCGCCCACCGTCAACGCTTTGAACTTGTTCTTTCGCGCGATGCCGCCGAGAAAAGACCAGAGGTCCGGTTGGATTTCGGGTTTGATCAGATTCCGGCGTTGTTTTGTCGAGAACACGCAATGCACGAACCCGGAACGTAGGTGTGCGACATGGTTCCAGTGTAGGCGGCGGTGCGCGCGGTTGGGCGCGGGAAAATGCCGCGTGGCGATTTTGTTTTCCCGCGTTGGGAATTTGGTTGTGGATCAGGCGTCCCTACGGGATGCGCCGTCGTTTTCCGGATTTACCCGGCGTTGGAAACGCCGGGCTATTGTCAGTTGTCCCTCCGGGACAGAAGACGCGGAGAGCAGAGGCCGCTATCCCCCACCTGGTCCAGATCTCGGGCGGCATCCCGCGGCCGGTACGGCCAGGGCGCAGACGCCGAGGGCAAGTGTCCCCATATGCTGTCCCGACCTGAGGTATGTCTTTTTCGGAACACGTCAGGTTTAGAATGCGAGGTCCTTCGACTGCGGTTCTGCTTCGCGGAGGCAAAGCAGAGTCCTCGCTCAGGGTGACAGTACCGGAGAACAGCAGATTCCTCCTGCTTCGCTGCGCTCATGCGTCGGAATGACAACCTTGGGACGGCTAACAATTCAGCGTCGGAGCAGGGGCCAGGCCTCCTTGAATTTATTGTGCTTGGCATTTTTGCGGTGGGGATTGAGAAGGATTTCGGGGAGGCCTTCGATGACGCGGATGGGGAGGATGTACCAGGTGTCGGTGGGGATGACGTAAGCGGCAATGAAGTCGATCTGCTCGGGAGTGTAGGGGACGCCATTGGCGGCGAGGCCGCAGCGGTAGGAATTCCAGCGCTTCTGCATGGTGCACTTGACCTGGACGCGGCAGAAGCGTCCGCGATGTTCGATGATGACGTCATAGGGCGCGCAATCGCCCCAAGGCTTGGCGGCACGGAATCCGAGTGCGATGGCGCGGGTCATGAAGCGCAGTTCGGACCACTCGCCGCGCACCTTGGCGTGGCGGATGGACATTCCGAGAGGTTTCATAGAATTTGGAAGCGCGCCAAACACGCGATCCATGCGTCGCAAAATGCGCGACGCGTTCGCGCGGCACGCCCAGGTCCTTCGTTCGCACAAAAAACGTGCTCTCTCAGGATGACAACCACTAACGGTGGAAATCCCCACTTCTGGCAAATGCGGCCAGAAATGGGGCACCCCGGGGGTCCCGAGAATTTATTTCGATGGAAGCGAGTGGAAATAAGAAAGGCGGCCTTGTCGGCCGCCCTGTTTTTCTACTCTCTATTTCTATTTTATCAATTTGGGTGGGGTAAACCGGCAAGGAATTGGGAAATTTATCTGGAGCTTCCACAAAGGGTTAGCGGGAATCGGGGCGTTTTGGGGGCTTGACAAGAATTCGGCTAGCCGGGGGAACGCCCATTTGCGCCGGTGGCGCTTTCGGCGGTCGTAAGGTCCTTCGGACCGCTTGGCGCGGTCCTCAGGATGACATCGTGGTGGGGATCGGTGCGGGGTGGGGATCAGCACGTTCTGATCAGTGCGTCGTAATCGGTCCGCGTGGAGATCAACGAGTGATCGAGGTTAGTGACGTTTGTTACGTTTTCTCGCGCTTCTCGTGTCTTTCACGTTTGTCGCGTTTCGAACGCTTCGCGGATTTGGCGGGCTTCGGCCGGGCTTCTTCCAGCACCGCGAAGTTGATTTTCTTTTCGACGGGATCGATCCGATCGACGATCACCCGCAGGCGGTCGCCGATGCGGTAGATCTTGCGGGAGTGCTGTCCGATGATCTCGCGCGTGTTTTCGTGGTAGGTGTAGCGGTCGTCGATGAGCGTGTTCAGCGGGACGAGTCCTTCGACGAAAAGGTCGGTGAGTTCGACGAAGAATCCGAACTTGGTGACGCTGGTGATGAGACCGTCGAAGTCTTCTCCGACGCGGTCTTGCATGAACTTGACCTTCTTCCATTCCATGAGTTCGCGTTCGGCGTCGTCGGCACGGCGTTCGGATTGGCTGGACTCTTCGGCGATTTCGTGGAGCTCTTCGAGCGGGATCGGTCCGGTGAGCGGCGCGTGCGATTCGCGATGCGCGGCATGATCGCGGCGCTTGGACCAGGGGGACGGCGGCTCCACAGGGGCTGAAGCCCCTTCTTTATTGGCGCCTGACGTGGCCCTGAAGGGCCGCTCTTCCACGGTGATGGTTCGAGCATCTGAGGCGGAAAGTTCACTGCTCGAGGTCGGATTTAGCGGGCGGGGCGGCCGCTCTACACCACTGCGCAACACATCTTTCAAAATGCGATGCACGATCAGGTCGGGGTAACGGCGGATGGGGCTGGTGAAGTGCGTGTACGTGGGCGCGGCCAGGGCGAAGTGGCCGACGTTTTCTTCGGAATAGCGTGCCTGCTTCAGGCTGCGCAGCATGAGGAAGCTGAGGATTCTTTCTTCGGGCTTGCCCGCAATTTTTTCTGTGAGCTTCTGGTACATGCGCGGCGTGATGTGGACTTCTTTGGGGATCTCGATTTCGCGAACGCGCTTGCCGGTGCCGTAGGCGGCGCGGCGGTCCGTCTTCATCTGGACGCGGTGAATGGGGAGCGCGCCCACGCCGAGGGAGTATCCGAAGGTGGCGGCGATGGTCTCGAAATCGTAGACGCGCTTGGCGTCGGGCTTCTCGTGGATGCGGTAGAGGCTGGCGATGCGGTGCGACTCGAGATGGTGCGCGACGGTTTCGTTGGCCGAGAGCATGAACTCCTCGATGATGCGGTGGGCGATGTTGCGCTCGGAGCGGGTGATGGACTGCATCAGTCCGAAGTCGTCGAATTCGATGACGGGCTGGGGAAGATCGAAGTCGATCGATCCGCGGCGCTCGCGCTTGCGATAGAGAATCTGCTGCAGGTCGCGCATGAGTTCGAAGTTTTCCAGGAGCGGGGCGTAACGTTGGCGCTGGGCGTCGTCACCTGCGAGTATGGCGTTGACGGCGGTGTACGTCATGCGCTCGGCGGAGCGAATCACGCCCTCGCACAGATCGTAGTTGATGATCTCGCCGCGGTGATCGATCTCCATGATGCAGGAGAGCACGAGGCGATCGAGTTGCGGGCGCAGGCTGCAGATGTCGGTGGAGAGTTCGAGCGGGAGCATGGGCACGGCACGATCGGGAAAGTAAACGCTGGTGCCACGCAGACGGGCTTCCTGATCGAGGGCGCTCGCGGGCGTAACGTATTGCGCGACGTCGGCGATGTGGACGTGCAACTCGAAATTGTTGTTGGGCAGCATGCGGACGAGGACGGCGTCGTCGAAGTCGCGGGCAGTCTCTCCGTCGATAGTGACGATAGGAAGCGAGCGGAAGTCGCGGCGGCGGTGAAGTTCGGGGGCGGGAATGGTTGCAGGGATCTGCTGCGCTTCTTCGAGCGTGGCTGCGGGGAAATGGTGCGGCAGATGGAATTTGCGGATGATGATTTCGACGTCGACGCCGAAGTCATCTTCGCGGCCAAGGATTTCCAGGATGCGTCCGCGAGGGGACTGCCCCGCCGTGGGCCAGTCGGTGATTTCGACGTCGACGACTACGCCTTCGAGGTTGGTCCAGTCATCGTGATGGGCGGCTTCGTTGCCAAGAACTCGATCTACGGAGTGCTTTTTCCTCTGTGCTCGCTGTGACCTCTGTGGTGAGCTCTTAGAGTCCTTTACCACAGGGGGCACAGAGGTCACGGGGGATTCCGGGAATTCCATTCCTTCCGGGATCAGGATTTCTTGCGCAATCTTTGTGTCGATTGGAGAGACATAGTTGTGGCGGCTACCGTAATGGAAGATGCCGACGACGGTGGCATGGGCGCGGTTCACGGTGCGGACGATGCGGCCTTCAGCGCGGCCGTCGGGACGAACGTTCGTGATGTCCACGAGAACTTTGTCGCCGTGCATGGAGTTGCCGACCTGGTGAGGCGGGATAAAGATGTCGCCGGCGAGTTTGGACTTGAGCGAGCCGCTGAGCGATTTGGGATCGGGGATGACGAAGCCGAATCCGTCGCGGTGCATGGAGAGGCGTCCGGCGACGAGGTTTTTGTCGGCGGCGGCTTGCGGGAGCGCGTAGTGGTCGGAGTCGATGGGGATCAGCTGGCCGCTTTTTACCATCTTTTGCAGGAGATCGTTCAGGCCGCGACGTTCTTCTCCGTGCAGGCCGAGTTCGCGGACGAGTTGCTTGTATCCGGCCTGGCGCTTGGATTGGTGCGCGATATGTTTGAGGATGGCGGCGTCGGAGAGCATGAGGTCGAGCTGCGAGCTTTGAGCCACGAGCTCTCCGCTGTCAGCTATCAGCTTTCAGCATAACCCACGGGCGCCGCGGGGAGCGCTTTGACGCGGCGCTAAAGCGCCGCTCTTCCACGGTAGTCCGGTCGATAATCTTGGGGCTCAAATCGACAGTCTTGCGGGCTCGAAACAAACTGTTATCACGCACTCTCTAAAGCCCATCAAAGTTGCTGGGCTCTTGCGCGGCCCTCGAAGGGCCGCTCCTCCACATCGCTCCATGCATCTGTTCCGAGTCTCTTCCAAATCAACACGTCAACGGCGCGTCCCCGCCGCTGCGTTAGGCACACGAGTTCGTCCTACCAGGTGTCGCTGCCGGAGCTGGGGGGCCATGCGTTGAGAGCACGACGGATCGCGGCGATCTGGCCGGTGTGATAGCTGTTATGCGCGACCATCTGCCAGAGAATTGCTTCGAGCGAATTGAGTTGGCTGGATTGCTGCTCAGCGGCGGCCGGAGTGGCTTCGATCTGGCGGTCGAGTTGGTCGCGCGGCGATTGTGCCAGGGCGATCAACTCGGCGATGAACCAAGCTAAATCCCGGCGGTAACGGTCCCACTGTTGCGCATCGAGCGGCGCAGGGTCGGCAGGAAAACTCTCTGCGGCGTGCTCTGGATATTGCGGGCGCTCGCCGCGAATGCGACGAAGTTCGTAACTCATCCAGTAATTCATGTGGAAGACGAGCTGGCCGATGCTGTGCGGCAAACCGGCAACGTGTTGCGCCGCGAGTTCGGCAGAGACGTCTTCCACGCACGCGAGCGGATCGACGTGTGCACCTTTGCCGTGCAGGAGTTCGACGAGAACCTGGGACATAGTTTTCGCTTACTTCCGTGATGCTGAACCACGAAGGTTCGGTCCTTCGGGCCGCTTAGCGCGGTCCTCAGGATGACACGCGAACGACATTAAGTGCGAAGGAAATATTTCTCTTCCAAAATGCGACGATGGTGAAGTTCGTGGCCGGCGACGGTGTAGGCGATGGCGCGAACGCTGACCTCGTTCTTGTTGGCGATGCCGCGGCGCAACCAAGCCGGCTCGTCGAGGTTGCGAAGCAGAGTCAGGGTGGCGCGGCGCACGGCGATGTAGTCCTCGATCAACTCGGCAAGAGGACGCAGGTTGAAAGGCCCGTTGAGCACGTAGTCGTCTTGTTCGAAGCCTTCCATAGGCGTGCGGTCGCCGCGGGAGATGCGCAGCGCGCGATAGGCGAAGATGCGCTCGGTGTCGCAGACATGGCCGAGAACTTCTTTGGCGGACCATTTGTCGGGGGCATAACGGAAGTTGCCGTCGGAATCGTCGCGCCCAGAGAGAAGCAGAAGCATCTGGCGACGCTGAGCGTCCAGCGTGTTGAGGATGTCGGCGCCGGAAACCAGCGAGATGTAGCGATCATAATAGGGAGCATATTCGCCGGGCTCAGGACGCGAGATTGAGAGCGCGGCGGGAGAGACAACGGCTGGTTCGGACATGATGGTCTCCAATCCTTAGAAATGCATGCACAATGCGGCGGACATGAGTGTCCACCCCACACCATTCATTTAGACTTTCGAACTGAGGGTTCGTTTTCGATAATTCTTCTCCTCGAGAGAATAACCCTGTGGGGCTATGGAAGGATACGGAAGAGGAAGAAATTCCGGGAAACGTTACATGCTCCGCGGAGAAAATCCCCAGGGATGTCAGGGGCAGGAATGCACATGGGAAGGAAGCAGGCAGCACCAAGAGCGGTACCAGTGGGTTACTTCCGTTGAAAATAAAGGGTTTTCCACAGCGCTCAAAATGAGACAGAGGAGTACAATCTCGTTTGGTCATGAAAGTGCGGCCATAAAGACTCCTAATCCCAACCAAAGGAAGGACCGTGTAACCCCATGTGGAAGCCGACGAATCAGCCTCAGACCCCAGGCCGGCCCGCTGAGCCGGAGCGCCCAACTACGTCTACCCCCAGTGCACCCGTCATGGCGAGCGAGGCACCTGCTGCGCCGCGGCCGGTAACGACCACCACTGCGGACCAGGCGACCATCGGCAAGTCGCTCGTGATCAAGGGCGAGGTCACCGGTTCCGAATCGCTTTACATCGACGGACGGGTGGAAGGATCCATCAATCTTTCTGGCAATCGTGTAACCGTAGGCCGCAATGGAGTTGTAGCGGCGAACATCAACGCGCGCGAAATCGTGGTGCTGGGAAAAGTGCGCGGCAATCTGACGGCAAGTGATCGCGTGGATATCCGCAGCGACGGTTCTCTGACCGGCGACGTGATTGCGGCGCGCATTTCGATTGAAGACGGCGCGTTCTTCAAGGGCGGCATCGACATCCGCAAGGGTGGGCAGCCGCAGCAGAAACCGAACGGCAAGGAAGAGGAGAAGTCGGTATCGCCGAGCGAACCGGCAGCCGTGGGAGCGCGGGCGTAGATTCAGCAAAGATCTGGAACAGTTCTTAGAGACGGGTATCCGTAAGGGTGCCCGTTTTGCTTTTGGTTTCGAGAGATAACGAAGACGCGCGGTGAGGAGGGACTGGGGCCTTCCCCAGGCGGCTGCGGAAGGAATCAGGGGGACCGGGGACTGGCGTCCTGTGAAGGGAAAGCTCGCAGCGGGCGAAAGTCAACAAGGCTCGGATGCTTGCCGAGAGCCGGTGCGCGTTTTCTCCCGTAGCGGCTTCAGCTGGATACAGCACGAAGGGGCAGCTCGAAGAGAAAATTGGAAGTGGGTATTGAGCCCGGTCCGATAGCGAACCTAACGCCGGGTTAGCTTTGTTCCTATCGGGTGAATCTTGTAAGCGGAATCAGGAATTCGTATCGCGCCCGGTATCTGTGCTGTCGTGCTCTTGGAGAATGCGGCAGAGGTCGTGGACCAACCGAAGGAGCTTGTCGGGATCATTCTCTTCCGCAGCTTTTCTTGCCAGGGCCCGCCAGTTTTCCGTGTCGGATGTGGTTGGAGTTTGGGTTAGTTCAGAGCCGTTGTCGTTAAGCATTAAGTTCCCTGGTAAGTACAACCGTGAGAGGATACGGGTCCCGCACGCACGTGCGATATACATTACATTCTGTAGCGTTCGTTGACCCCAAAGATACTCGCGCGTAATATTCGTTCCAATGTTGGGGCAAACCATCTCGCATTACCGGATCGTCGAGAGACTCGGCGGAGGCGGAATGGGTGTGGTGTACAAGGCGGAGGACACACGTCTGCACCGCTTTGTGGCCCTGAAGTTTTTGCCCGATGAAGTCGCACACGACCCACAATCTCTGGCGCGTTTTGAGCGTGAGGCACAGGCATCGTCGGCGCTGAATCATCCGAATATCTGCACCATTCATGACATCGGCGAAGAAAAAGGACTGGCCTTCATCGCCATGGAGTATCTGGAGGGTGAAACGCTGAAACACCGGATTTCGGGGCGGGCGCTGGAGTTGGAGACACTGCTTCCGCTGGCGATTGAAATCACCGACGCCCTCGATGCCGCGCACAGCAAAGGCATCATTCACCGCGACATCAAGCCGGCGAACATTTTCGTGACCGAGCGTGGGCACGCCAAGGTCCTTGACTTCGGCCTCGCGAAGGTTACCCCGCCGGTCGTTTCTTCCACGCAGATGGGAGCGCTGAAGACGCAAACGCAATCCCTGATTGACGAGGAGCACCTGACCAGCCCCGGCACGATGGTCGGCACGGTGGCTTACATGTCACCAGAGCAGGTGCGGGGCAAAGAGCTCGATGCCCGCAGTGATTTGTTTTCTTTCGGCGCCGTTTTGTACGAGATGGCCACCGGGGCTCTGCCATTTCGGGGCGAGACTTCGGCGATGATCTGCGAGGCGATCGTAAATCGCCCGGCGGTCGCTCCAGTGAGATTGAATCCGGATTTGCCAGCCGAGTTAGAGCGGATCATTCACAAGTGCCTGGAGAAAGATCGAGAGGTGCGGTATCACTCGGCGGCCGATCTGGAGACGGATCTGAAACGGCTGCGACGGGATACGGATTCGGGGCGAACCGGTGTCAGCAGCGTCGTCGCAGTTCCCTCTATGCCAGCGTCAAAGGAGTCGGCATCCTGGCTGAAGTGGGCGGGAATCGCAGCGATTGTGCTCGTACTGGCCGGCGCCGGCTTCTGGCTGCGAGCGCCGCTGCCGCCGCCGCGCATACTGGGATCGAAGCAGATCACGAACGACGGTGTTCAGAAGTTCGACTATGTGACCGACGGGAATCGAATTTACATGACGGAGTATCAGCCCGGCGGACATCTGGCCATCGCCGAAGTATCGGCGAATGGGGGCGAGGCAGCGCCGCTGGCCACCTCACTTGAGAGTCCGTATGTGCTCGACATCTCTGCCGACCACTCGGAACTGCTGGTAACGCCCTCGAGTATGGATGCGAGGCATAGTTTTTGGTCGGTGCCTCTGCCTGCGGGATCTCCGCGGCAACTGGGCGATGTAACAGGGAACTATCCGATGTGGTCAGCCGACGGGAAGCTGGTCTTCAATCACGACAAAGACATCTTTATCGCCGAGCACGACGGGTCGAATCCCAGGAAGCTGGCGACAGCACCAGATGTTCCGGTGCGATTCGCCTTCTCTCCCGACGGAAAGCGGATACGCTTCACCGCGGTGAATGCCGTCAATAATACGTCTGCCCTATGGGAAATCGGGGTCGACGGCAACAACATGCATGCGTTGCTCCCGGAGTGGAACAAACCTCCGCTGGAGTGTTGCGGCAGATGGACCGCTGACGGCAGGTATTACCTGTTCCAGAGCACGCGGAAAGAAGGAAGCAACATATGGATCATGCCCGACAAGACCGAGTGGTGGAGAAAGGTCTCGCCTGAGCCGGTGCAGCTGACGACGGGTCCGATGCAGTTCGGTTATCCGGTGCCGAGCAGCGATGGCAAAAAGCTTTTTGTGATAGGAACGCAACCACGAGCAGAACTGGTGCGCTACGACGACAAATCTAAAGAGTTCGTGCCGTTTCTCGGCGGTATATCGGCGGGTGACGTGGAGTTCTCCCGCGATGGCCAATGGGTGACCTATGTAAGTTATCCAGAGGATACGCTGTGGCGCAGCAAGGCCGATGGCAGCGAAAGATTGCAGCTCACGTATGCGGGACTCTATACGGGATTGGCGCATTGGTCGGCGGATGGCGAGCAGATAGCGTTTTCGGGCGCAACGCCCGGAAAGCCGTGGGAGATTTTTGTGGTTCCGAGAAGCGGCGGCACGGCGCAGATGCTTACTTCGGAACAAGCGCAAGACACCGACCCCTCATGGTCTCCGGACGGGCAAACCATTGCATTCGGCCATCATGACACCATCCATCGAGAAGAGACATGGATCGGCACGATCGACGTGAAGACTCGCCAGATCTCGCAGGTCCCGGGATCGAAAGGTGTCTTCGCGCCACGCTGGTCGCCCGATGGACGTTACATTGTGGCGATTGGGGCGAACAACGATCAGCTGATGCTTTATGACGTTAAAAATCAAACGTGGCGCCAGATGGACGCCGGCAAAAATACGTTCGGATATCTGACGTGGTCGCCGGATAGTTCCACTGTTTATTTCGATACCATCCTGAGCGGCGACTCCGGATTCTACCGCGTCCGAATCAGCGATTCGAAAGTGGAGAAAATCGCCGACCTCAAAAGTATTCGGCTGTTTACCGGCCAGTTTGGGCCGGGCTCGTGGACGGGACTTGGGCCGGGCGCGACGCCATTGTTTTCCCGAGCCATCAGCACGCAGGAGATTTACGCGTTCGATCTGCAGCTGCCGTAGATCAAGGCACTGAGAATTCACTCCACGAACATGCAGTCGCCGTAGGAATAGAAGCGGTAACGCTGGGCGACGGCGTGGCGGTAGGCTGCGAGGACATTTTCTTTTCCCCCCAGAGCACAGACAAGCATCAGCAGCGTTGATTGCGGCAGGTGGAAGTTGGTGAGCAGGGCGCCGACTACCTGAAATGTGTATCCGGGATATATAAAGAGATTTGCTTCGCCGGAACCCGCGCGGACGGTTCCCTGTCCTTGTTGCGCGGCATACTCCAGCGTGCGAACGGTCGTGGTCCCGATCGCTACCACGCGGCGACTCTCGCGCCGTGCCTGCGCGATCTTTTCGGCGGCTTGGGGCGCGATCGAATAAGCCTCCGAATGCAGTTTGTGCTCCTCGACTTTTTCTGCGCGAACCGGCTGAAAGGTTCCGAGTCCGACGTGGAGAGTGACCTCCGCGGTTTCGATGTTGCGCTCGCGGAGCTTCGAAAGAATTTCAGGCGTGAAATGAAGACCGGCGGTAGGAGCGGCGACCGATCCACGCTCGCGGGCGTAGACGGTTTGATAGCGGTCGCGGTCGGCAGTGGAATCTTCGCGTGCGATATAGGGTGGGAGTGGAATGTGGCCGATTCGATCGATGGTCGCGAAGAAGTCGGCGAGATGCCGGGCTTCGCCGGGCCGGACCCGTTCGACTCCCCTCGGTTGCTCGGGTCGCTCAGGGCAGGCTAACGAGGGCGGCTGTGTGGACACGAGCGTGGGGGCGAAACGGATATGGCGCTCGCCGAATGCTGCTCGTGCGATGACCTCGGCCTGGAGTTCGTCGTGGTCGCCGAAATAAAGATGCTCGCCGATGGCGATCTTTCGGCCGGGGCGGACGAGGCATTCCCAGTCGTTCGGATCCTGGCTGAGTTGGCGGGTCAGAAGGACCTCGACGCGCCCGTGAAGAAAATCCCGGGATGCGGGATTGTGCAGGCTGAGAGGCTGAGACTTAAGACCTGCACGCCGGCCGTAAAGGCGGGCGGGAAAGACGCGAGTATTGTTGAAGACGACGAGGTCGCTGGGCCGGAGAAGATCGGGAAATTTGCGGAATTGGCGATCCTCGAAAGTGCCGCTCTTGGCCGAGAGGTGCAAAAGGCGGGACGAGGCTCGGTCCGGAAGAGGCTGCTGGGCGATCAAGTCTTCCGGCAAATCGAAATGAAACTCTGAGACCAGCACGCGGGGGATTATATATTTCCGACCCGGGTGTCGGGCGGAGCGGGTCCGGAACACAGACTGAGAAGTACACGCCGATGGGTGGCCTAGAGTGTCGACGGAACTCTGGAAAGCCCACATTTTGCGCGTGTTTTGCGATGGTTTCTGAAAACGATTTTCAGTTAAATTTTGGATTGTTTCCGGCATATTGGTGCTGTTAGTATGCGAGTGCCAACGCGGCCTGCTTTTTGTTATTCCCCCAAAGGTGTCCATGGTTACGGAACGCAAGCACAGGGAAGAGATCGTCCGGTACGGGAAGATGCTGCACGAACACGGGTTCGTGGCGGCCATGGACGGCAATCTCTCGGTGCGCCTGAAAGGCGACCGGATCCTGGTCACACCCACCTGCCTAAGCAAAGGCGCGATGAAGCCGGCGGACATGGTCGTGGTCAATCTGGACGGCGATCGCGTTGCGGGACACCGGAATGTGACCAGCGAGATTGGCATGCACCTGCTGGTGTATCGCATGAGGCGGGACGTGGGAGCGATTGTGCACGCGCATCCACCGACCGCGACGGGATTCGCCGCAGCGGGGATTGCCCTGACAGAACCGCTGGTTTGTGAGGTGGTGATGGGCCTGGGATGCATCCCGCTGGCGCGATATGGAACGCCGGGGACGTCGGAGCTGGCGCAGACTCTGGAGCCTTACGTTCCGAATTATGATGCGATCCTGATGTCGAATCACGGTGTCGTGGCCTACGGAGATACACTAGAACACGCGTACATGAAGATGGAAACGGTCGAACATTTCGCGCAAATCGCGCTGGTCACGCATTTGCTGGGACGCCAGCAGCCGTTGAAACAGGTTGAAATTGAGAAGTTGATTTCGGCGCGGACCAGATATTTCGGCGCAAAGATCGCCGCGACGATGCCCATCCCACGGGCGCCGCAGAAGGTCAGCTAGCATCCTCCGGCACGGATTGGCTCAAATTTCCACGAGAAGGGTCGTTCTGAATTTGGAGCCTGTCAGCTGGGATTCGTGCGAAGCGGCCGTGACTGGCTTGACAGAGTTGGTGAGCGGACGTATTGTCTGCGGTAGGAATTGGCGCGGAAGCCCGGGCTCGCGGCCAGTTCCGCCCATCGCTTCCTCCCAAAGGCCCGAAAATTCTGTCATGCGCTCCTGCTCCCAAGTGAGGGCCGTGTCATGTCTACTTCGTTTCGGTTTCGCATTTCTGCTGTCACAACTGTTCTTCTAATCAGTGCAGGCATTCTCGCTGGCACAGTTTGCTCATCGACCTTAGCGTGGGCCGGGATCGGTTTCCAACCGGTCAATCCGGCAGAGCTGAAGATGACCAGCGAGCCGCTTGCTCCGGGCGCCCCGGCGATTATTCTTTACCGACAGGTGGACCGGGACGATGACCGCTACCATCCTCATCAAGAGAACTATCTGCGCGTCAAGGTCCTGACGGAAGAGGGCCGTAACCGCGCGAATGTGGAAATTGTCTTTTCTAAGGGATACGAGGAGATCGACGGCATTGAGGCACGAACCATCAAGCCCGATGGTTCGATTGTCGAATTCCACGGGCAGGTTTTTGAAAAGACGATCCTCAGGCGCCGGGGACAGGATTATTATCTGGCAAAAACCTTCACGCTTCCCGACGTCGAAGTTGGCAGCATCCTCGAATACTTCTACACGATCAACTTCAAGGAGTATTACGTCTTTGAATCCCATTGGATTCTGAGCGAGGACCTCTTCACCAAGGATGCCAAGTTTTCGCTAAAGCCGTATAGAAGTCCTTATAACGAGTTTCGTTTGCGGTGGACATGGCAGGGCTTGCCGGCGGGATCAGAACCGAAGCAGAGCGGCATCGCCGGAATCGTGGCGATGGACGCCCATGATATTGCGGCGTTTCAGCGTGAAGACTTTATGCCACCGGAAAACGAGGAAAAGGCACGGGTCGACTTCATCTACGACCGAGAAGTCTATGAGCCGGACCCGGACAAATACTGGCAGCGTCTCGGAAAAAGACGCAACGACGCGCTGGAGAGCTTTATCGGAAAGCGCAAGGACATGGAAGAGGCGGTGGCGACGATCGTGTCGCCGAATGACGCACCGGAGGTGAAGCTGCGGAAGATTTACGACAGAGTCCAGCAGATTCGCAACTTGTCATACGAGATACGGAAGACGGAGCAGGAGGAAAAGCGCGACAACGAGAAGCCGGTTACCAATGTTGCTGAGGTGTGGAAGAAAGGTTATGGCTACGGTCAGCAGCTCACGTGGCTCTACCTGGCACTCGTCAGGGCGGCGGGATTTGAGGCGTACGGGTGCTGGGTCTCAGACCGAAGCAACTACTTCTTCGAAACAAAAACCATGCAGGGGCAGAAACTGAATGCCAACGTCGTTCTGGTCAAGCAGAACGGGAAGGACCTTTATTTCGACCCGGGGGCGGCATTTACGCCGTTTGGGCTGCTGACCTGGTCCGAAACCGGAGTGCGCGGGCTGCGGCTCGACAAGGATGGAGGAACCTGGATTCAGACCACTCTGCCTGACGCGTCGGAATCGCAGATTCGCCGTCAAGGCAAGCTGAAACTTTCCGAGACGGGCGACCTGGACGGAGAGTTGACGGTCACCTACACGGGTCTGGAAGCCATGTACCGGCGGCTACGGGAGCGCCACGAGGACGAACCTGCCCGGAAGAAGTATGCGGAAGATACCCTGAAGGAGCAGATTCCGGCCGCAGCCGAACTCGAACTTACGAATAAACCCGACTGGGAGAGCGCGGAGGCGCCACTGGTCGAGGTGATGAACCTCAAAATTCCCGGCTGGGCGTCGAGTGCGGGAAAACGCGTCGCGCTCCCGGTCGGGTTCTTCACGGCACGCGAGAAGAATATCTTCGAACACGCGACCCGCATCCATCCGATCTATTTCGATTATCCCTACGTGAAGATCGACGACTTAACTGTGAAGCTGCCCGAAGGCTGGCAGGTAAATACAATGCCGGCGCCACAAAGTCAGGACGCCAAATTGATTCTCTACAACCTGAAAGTCGAGAGCAGCAGCGGCGAAGTGCATGTCGTCCGAAAATTCAATTTGAATCTCACTTATATCCCGTCGGACAAGTATCTGGCGTTACGAAATTTCTTCCAATTGATCAGGAACGGTGATGAAGAACAAATTCTGCTGCGACCAGCAGTCGCACCGACCGGAAACTAGAAGGAGCACCCGGCTGCGTGGCTTAGCCGCGCTTTTTCTAGGCCTGTTATTTTGCGCGCCATGGGCCAATGCGGGCGATGCCCCGGCATGGATGCACGCCCAGGCAAACGTGCCGCTGCCGGCTTACGATGAGAAAACAGACGCGGTGCTGCTGTACTCGGAAACCAACGTGACCGTCGTCGCAAGCGACAAAATCAGGACGACGGTCCGCGAAGTGTACAAGATACTGCGCCCCGACGGCCGCCGTCGCGGAACCGTCGCTGTCTACTTCAATCCGCAGCGCAAGGTCAAAAGCTTACATGGCTGGTGCATTCCGGCCCAAGGCAAAGACTATGACGTCAAAGACAAGGATGCGATCGAGGTTTCACCAAATACGGAAGGCGGCGAGCTCATCTCGGACGTGAAATATCGAATCGTGCAGATTCCTGCTGCCGATCCGGGGAACATTGTCGGCTACGAATACGAAGTTGAAGAGAGACCATTTTTTCTGCAGGACATGTGGGCTTTCCAGGAACGAGACCCCGTGCGGGAAAGCCATTACTCTTTGCAACTGCCGCCTGGTTGGGAATTCAAAGCTTCATGGCTAAATCATCTTGAAGTCAAACCGGCCGATGGCGGAAATAATCTCTGGCAATGGTCCGTTAGCGACATAACGGCCATACGGACCGAGCCTGCTATGCCTCCGGTGCGGGGCGTGATGGGGCAGATGATCATCACACTTTTTCCGCCGGGTGGCGACAGCGCGAACAACTTCGCCTCGTGGGACGACTTAGGCAAGTGGATGAATGCGCTCATGGCTGGAAGGATGGATGCATCGCCGGAAATCAAGCGGCAAGTCGCGACCCTGACAGCCGGAACGAGTACTCCTGTCGAGAAGATGCGGGCGATCGCGCACTTCGTACAGCACGATATTCGCTATGTCGCGATCGAACTCGGCATCGGAGGCTGGCAACCCCATCCCGCAGCAGAGGTCTTTGCCCATCGGTACGGCGACTGCAAAGACAAGGCCCTACTGATGCGTTCTATGCTGCACGAAATCGGGATCGATTCGTTTCAGGTCGCCATTAACACACAGCGTGGAGCCATCGTTGCCGAAACACCACCGCACAACTACGGATTCAACCACAACATCGTTGCCATCCGGCTGCCCGATGGGCTGAACGATCCCTCTCTGGTTGCTATTTTGCAGCATCCCACGCTGGGCAAGATCCTGTTCTTCGATCCGACGGACGAGATGACCCCGTTCGGACAGATTCGCGGTCCATTGCAAGCCAACAACGCGCTATTGGCTACGCCCGATCACGGAGAGTTGATTGCCTTACCGCAGCAGCCGCCTGCCATGAACAGCATCGAACGCACGGCCAAGCTGACACTGGATCAGGCCGGTACGCTGTCAGGCGAGGTCAAAGAGGTGCGTCTGGGCGAACGCGCTTCTTCCGAGCGGTGGGCTTTACGCGCCGCTACCAAAGACACAGACCGCATTAAGCCTATTGAAAGCCTGCTGGCCAATTCGCTCTCCAGCTTTCGCATCACGCGGGCGCAGGTGCTGAATATGGCCCTCACGGATCAGCCCTTCGGCTTCAATTACACCTTCGAATCCTACAATTACGCGAAGAATGCAGGAGGTCTGCTTCTGGTGCGGCCGCGGGTTTTGGGTAATAAGGGAGCTGGGTTCCTGGAGACCAAAGAGCCGCGCAAGTTTCCCATTGAGTTCGAAGGTCCGGCCCGCGATAGCGACACGTTTGAAATCGCGATTCCGGATGGATATGTAGTCGATGATGTGCCGGCGCCAGTCGATGCCGATTTTGACTTCGCCAGCTATCACTCCAAAACGGAAGTAAGAGGCAACGTAATCGACTACACGCGCACGTTTGAACTGAAAGAGCTAAGCGTGCCCGTGAGCCGCGCCGAGGATTTGAGAAGGTTCTACCGCATCATTGCCGGCGACGAGCGCAACACCGTTGTGTTGAAGGCGGGAACAGCGAAGTAGCGGCCGTCGGCCTCTTCATGCCAAAGCCCACTGCTGGCAAAATCGGCCAGAAGTGGAGCACCCAAACGCGTGGCCAAACACTCAAAACCCAAAACGCATGTCTTATTCTCCGCCGATGCGGAAACGCACGCCTGCCCGGAAGTTGATGGGAAGCGCGGGATAGCCGACGACTTCGTTGTAGCGGCGGTCGAGGGCGTTCTCGACGTTGAGGTAGGCGGTGATGCGTGATGTCGCGGCGTACCATCCGCCGAGATCGGCGCGCACGTAGCCGGCGGCATGGTTGATGCCGAAACCGTAGAAATCGGAATCGCTGCGGCGTCCGACGAAGCTGCCGCCGAGGTTGGCTCCCCAACGCGAGCCCAAGTACGTCAGTAAGGTTGTCGCCGAGTGCTTCGGCCGGCGCAGCAACGGCTGGCCCGGGTTATAGGTGGGATCTATAGGCGCGGGATTGTCGAGATATTGCGATGAAGTGTAGGTGTAGGCAGCGTCAAGCAACAGCCGCGAGCGCAGCTTGGCGCGGAGAGTGAGTTCTGCACCGTGCGCGAAGGCTTGGTTTACGTTGACGTATTCGCCCACGAACGTCACAGGATTTACGGTCACATAGTTGATCTGATCACGGAACAGGTTATTGAAATACGTCGCGTTGAACTCATATTTGCCGTTGAGAAACAACTGCTGCACTCCGGCTTCGAAGGCACGAACGTGCTCGGGCTTGAGACCAAGATTCGGCTGTGTGTAGGGCGGGCCCGCAAAGGTTTCCTCGAGGCGCGGTTCCTGGAAGCCGGTCGCATAGGAAAAGCGAAGCCGAGTTCCGGAAATAATTTCGCCACCGCGAAGCGCTTGCCAGGCGATCGCGACGCGCGGCACGCCGGTATTGCCGAAGGTGCTGTTGTGAACGAAGCGGCCACCAGCGATGAAGTTCAGTGTTTTCCAGGTAAGTTGCTGTTGTAGATAAGCTTCATTACTCAGGCGCTGGCCGTGGGTTTGCGCGCCGTAATCGATATCGCCGACGAATCCGTTTTCATTCTCGATACGATATCCGAAGGTCGTATGCGCCCAGCTGCGTTCGGAGTAGTCGCCCTGATATTCGAACCCGGCGCGGTTGATGTGATCGATCTCGTGTGAGGCAAAATCGAATGGACCGTAGAGCGGGCTCACGCGTGCGGGATCACCGTTCACATCGAGTTCGTTATAGCGGTAGAGATAATCGAAGCCGGTGAGGCGATGTTGCCATCCATTGGGCGAGGCCACGGTAAGCTCCACGCTGCCGAGAAGATTGTTCAGTTGAGACCAGTCGTTGGGATCGGGCGGCAGCGGCGCGAATGTACCCGACGTGCCGACTGGAACGAGTGGATCGTTTCCGTTGAAACTCCATTCGCCTGGATCGCCCGTGTGGCTGTTGGAATGACGAACGCGAACGCGCAGAGAAGCATGCTCGCTCAGCGCAGCTCCGACGTTTGCTCCTTCGAGCGCATTGGAATAGGCATTGTTGATGTAAGAACCCTGGGTGTTGAACTGGCTGCCGAAGAGGTTGTAATCGAAGCGGCTGTGGGCGCCGGCGAGCGAGGCGTATCCCTTAGCGGTGCTGAAGTTTCCGCCGTCGGCTCCGAAGCGTAGCTCGGGAACCGGGGTACTGCCGGTGCGAGTCCAGACTTGCACGAGGCTGGTCATCGCGTCAGAACCGTAGAGCGTGCTCTGGGTGCCGCGAACGAACTCCATGCGATCGGCCTGGTCGAGCGGAAGCGTTCCGAAATCGAAGGTGCCGCCGGGTTCGTTGATGGTGACGCCGTCGACGATGACTTTGTTGTAGCGCGATTCACCGCCGCGCACGAAAAGCGAAGTGAGCCCACCGCGTTGTCCGGCAGCGTTAACGATGGCGCCGGGGAGAAAGCGAAGGGCATCGGCGGCTGCGACGGGCTGCATGGCTGTGATTTGCGATCCGTTCAGCGTGTCGATGTCGGCGCCGGCCGCTTCGCCGGGGACGGGAGTGCGCGTTCCGCTGACGACGACGGTTTCAGCGGCTGTCGCCAGATGCAGCTGGATGACAAAGTCGGAAACCATCTTTTCGCCATTGGTAACAGGAACCAACTCGCGGGCGAAGCCGGGCGCGAGGACTTGCACTTTGAGGTCCGTGAGATCGCCGACGTGGAACCACACGATTCCTTGGGCATTCGTGAATTGCGTGGCGACAACCTTGCCGTCTTTCCTTACCAGGGAGACTTGCGCTCGGGGGACGGCGGCGGATTGGGGGTCGACAACTTGGAGATCGAAGTCACGAGAGAACGCGGCCGACGAGAGACACAACCACAGGAGCAGCGAGAACACGATGCGCATTCCATCCTCCTTTTCACGCGAAAGAGGTTGAAGTAGACGGATTGCGCCGGTCTCCTGGCTTCGCGAGCAAGGATGCATGGCTTGGAATAAGCTTGCATCCGAAGTCGCCCAAGGCCTTCCCGGTTGTCCCAGTGGCCGAGGGCAATGTCCTCGCTTACAGTTGCGCGGCAGCGCGGGATTTGCACCCGCTTCCCTGTCTTCGCCGAGCGGCGAAGACGCGCGTTCCGCAAAATTACAAAGAGCGAAAGAACTAACGACAGTAAAGCCGGGGGAGGGGGATGTCAAATGGAGAGGTTGGCGAGTTCGAAAAAGTCTCGCCTTCGCCTTCAGATGCTAAGCGG
This sequence comes from Terriglobia bacterium, assembly GCA_963711365.1. Taxonomy (GTDB): domain Bacteria; phylum Acidobacteriota; class Terriglobia; order Terriglobales; family Acidobacteriaceae; genus Sulfotelmatobacter. Next base: position 625,550 of record CAVQDY010000009.1, read on the forward strand.
CATTTAACACCGTTTTTCCGTGGCGAAGGTGATCTTCGGAACGCAAGAGGTTGCAAATTGTTGCAGCCTATCGGCGGAATCTTCCGATGAGGTAGAGCACGATCGACAGGACGACGCTGAGCAGGATGGAAGTGGCCAGGGGAAAGTAAAAAGTTGTGTTTTTGCCGCGGTAAATGATGTCGCCGGGGAGCCTGCCGAGGGGTAAGTGGGTACGGCCCAGCAGGGTCAGCGCGAGGCCGAGAACGACCAACGCAATCCCAAGAGCGATCAAGAGCTTGCCGAGTTCGGACACAGGTTTTATGCCACGGTCATGCGGTTTCGAGTTTGATAGTAGAGCAAAGTATGCGAGAATACCGGACAGATAGTCCCAGCTGTAATCCCCCTACATTGTAATCACCGTCGCAATTGAGTCCCAGGAGGGGTGCCGTTCTATGTCCCGCAAGCCGGCTATCGCGTCTTCCATTTTTTGTGTGTTGCCGCTTCAGATTCTGCTCACATTCATGATCGCAGTAACGGGTCCTGCTCTTTGTCAAGATGTGCTGACTTACCACAACAATAATTATCGCAACGGGCTGAATAACCTGGAAACCGAGCTGACCCTGGGCAATGTGAACTACCACAGCTTCGGCCTGCTCTTTGTATTGCCGGCAGATGGGTTGGTGGATGCCGAGCCACTCTACATTTCTTCGCTCAGCATCGGGGGAGTGAAACATAACGTGCTCATCGTGGCGACCGAGCACGACAGCGTATACGCCTTCGATGCCGATAGTGGAGCGACGCTGTGGCACGTCACCACGCTGAAGGCGGGCGAGACGCCCTCAGACGATCGCGGATGCTCGCAGGTCACGCCGGAAATCGGGATCACGTCGACACCCGTCATCTACCGAACGCCCAAAGGAGCTGCAGTCATCTACCTTGTGGCGATGTCGAAAGACAGTTCCGGAAATTATCACCAGCGGCTGCATGCATTAAATGCGGTGAGCGGTGCGGAGGTGCTGGGCGGCCCGGTGGATATTGCTGCCAAGTATCCGGGGACCGGCGACGACAGCCAAAACGGTTATGTTTTCTTTGATCCGGCGCAATACAAGGAGCGGGCCGGACTTCTGCTGAGCGGCGAAACGGTTTATCTGGCATGGGCATCGCACTGCGATTACCGGCCGTACACCGGCTGGATCATGGGATACAGCGCCAAAACGCTGGCGCAGACGACGGTGCTCAATGTGACTCCGAACGGCAATGAAGGGGCGATCTGGGGATCGGGCGCGGGCATGACGGCGGACACGGGCGGCAACATTTTTTTGCTTGATGCCAACGGAGTGTTCGATTCGTCGCTCAATGCGCAAGGGTTCCCGTCTGAAGGAGATTATGGCAACGCCTTCCTTCGACTCACAACTGCCGGCGGTCTTGCGGTCGCAGACTATTTCGAGATGGACAATGAATCTCAGGAAAATGCCACCGACACCGATTTGGGGTCGAGCGGGGCCGTGCTGGTGAATCTTTATGATTCCAGCGGCAAGCTCTGGCAGCTGGGTGTGGGAGCGGGCAAAGACACGAACCTGTACGTGGTCAACCGCAACTACATGGGCAAGTTCAATTCGAACGGCAATACGATTTACCAGGAGTTGGATGGCGTGCTGCCCGGCGGGGTCTGGTCTATGCCGGCCGCATGGAATGGAAATATCTATTACGGTCCGGTGAATCATTCGATTCTCGAATTCCGATTCCAGGACGCGAAACTGCTGAGTTCACCGGTTGCTGAGACGAAGCAGCTGTTCCCTTATCCTGGCGCGACTCCCAGCATCACGACGAATGCCGGGCAGAATGCAATCTTGTGGGCGACGGCGAATGTCAATCCAGCGGTACTGTTCGCGTTTAGCGCGCGCACGCTGCAGTTGCTCTACAACTCGAACCAGGCGTCGAATGGGCGCGATCATTTCGGCAATGGCAACAAGTTCGTCACGCCGATGATCAGCCACGGAAAAGTGTATGTAGGGACGCAGAGCGGAGTCGGAGTCTTTGGCTTGCTATCGGACAAAGCGGCAGACGGGCGCACTCCGTCGGGAACACAATAAGGAAGCGAACTCGGGCGAGGTCGGGGGGTCCAGAAAAAAACTATTTTCTCCGGGACGTTTGACGGCGGCAGGCCTCGGCTTCTCACTCGTTAGAGAGGGACGGAGGAATGTGTTTTTTCGATGGAGGCTATCAATTACTTTGCATTGAAAAGTACTTGACATCGATCAAAAGGCACGGTTAAGCTTGGGCATGCTCGATCCCCAACCGCATCGGATCCGGCGCTTTCACCGATCGTCCCGGCCGTCCAGTGCGGCTGGACTGACGCCGAATCCTGCCGAAGACCTGCGCTTCATCCGCGACACGATGGAGCGCTCGGCGGCATTTACCGCCGTCTCGGGTTGGGGACAGGTGGTCCTGGGCGCGACTGCGATGGCAGCGGCGTGGCTGGCGGCGCGGCAGGTTTCGCCATACGCCTGGCTGAGGGTGTGGCTGGCGGAAGGTCTATTAGCCGCTGCGATCGGATTGCTTGCCTGCACATGGAAGGCGAACCGGCGTGGCTTGCCGCTATTCTCAGGGCCAGCGCGCAAAGTCGCCCTGGGCCTCGCGCCCCCTCTGGTTGCTGGAGCTTTTCTCACCTTTTTGCTATTTCGCTCAGGAATGGAATCGGCGTTGCCGGCGATGTGGTTGCTGCTTTATGGAGCCGGGATCATGACCGGCGGCGCATTCTCCGTGTCGATTGTCCCGGTGATGGGACTTTGTTTCATGCTGCTGGGAGGACTGGCGGTGCTCGGTCCGGCAGCATGGGGAAACTTGTTTCTCGCCGCCGGTTTTGGGGGCTTGCACATCGTATTCGGATTCCTGATCGCGAGGAGGCACGGTGGCTAGGGCACTTCCATCGCACGGCAAACACGCTAAGCCCCCAGCTCGGGGGCGGGAGCACGTGCGGGAGCGCAGCGCTGCTGCGCACACGCCGGAACTGCCGGAACTGGATCGTTTGATTCACGAGCGGATCCGGCTGGGAATTGTGAGCGCATTGGCAACCAACGATTCGCTCAGCTTCAACGACTTGAAACGCGTGCTCAAAACAACGGACGGGAATCTGAGCGTGCATGCACGCAAGCTGGAAGAGGCGGATTACATTTCGTGCGTAAAGTTTTTTGAAGGACGCGTTCCGCGCACGGAGTACCGGCTTACGGCCAAGGGACGGGCAGCGCTGGCGGAGTATCTCGATCAGATGGAAGAGTGGATCCGGGTGACACGGGAATCGTAGATGGTCTTTTTTTGTGGCCGTCTACTTTGTATAGCAAAGTACATTGTTAAGAGGTGAGCAATGACTGGAGGAGTCCAACCGGCAACAAACCGCGGGTAGACCTGAAGGATGCGGCGCGATTCTGGGAGCGGCAGCGTCTCTGGTACAACGGCGTGCTGCTTCTCATCATTGTGTTGTGGGTGGGGTTGACGTGGCCACACTTCCGTCCGGCAATGAACCTGCTTGCGCTGGGCAAGATGACAGTTCTGGCGCTGCTGGCGAACCTCTGTTATTGCGCCGGCTACGCGATGGAAGGCTTCATCCAGGTACCCGTGCCGCAGGCATATTGGCGGCGAATTCGTTGGGTGGTCTGGGTAGCGGGAATGCTGTTTGCGATCTTGCTGGCGAACTATTGGATCGCGGATGAGATTTATCCGGATGTGAGTCAGGGCAGTGCCGCAATCGTGGGTGTGAAAGGCATGACCGGAGCCGTGACGATGGCAAGCAATATGAATTTTCCGGCACCTCTCGCCGTTTTAGGATTTCTAGGGGCCTGTGGCGGATTGCTGCTCGCGATCGCAGCACTGGTAATTTTCTGGTTGGCGCGCAAACGCAAGTTCGCGCGCAATGCGGCTGTGGTAATCGGAGCCGGGGTGGTCACTTATTTCGCGCTGCTGATTGGATTCTCACTGGGCAGCCGCACGAACATTTTGTCCCGCGGGCAGGAAAAGTATTTTTGCGAGATCGACTGTCATCTGGCTTATTCCGTTGTCGATGTGAAGACGATGGCCGAGAACGATGCGAATGACTATCTGGTCACTTTGCGCACCCGCTTTGACGAAACGACCACATCGCCAAGCCGTCCGGAAGACGCTCCATTGACGCCGTCTCCGCGCGAGGTGAGCCTGATCGATAGCGCGGGGCGGCGATATGCTCCGGTGTCGAGTTCAGGGAAATCGCTGATGACGCCGCTGCGTCCTGCCGAGTCGTATACGACGGAGCTGGAGTTTCGCGTTCCGCGGGACGCCGCGGGATTGCGGCTGCTGTTGAACACGGCGCCAGCGTGGCCGGATCATCTGGTGATCGGGGATGAGAACAGCTGGATGCACAAGAAGACGTATTTCGCGCTGTGAGGACGGTGCTGGCCGCGTGGGCTGAAGCCCCATTTTCATTCGGTCGGCTAACGCGGCGCTAAAGCGCCGCTCTTCCACGGAGATCGCGGATTCATTACTGGTTCTCAGAAGCTCTTCGGTGGCAAATGCGAGGCCCTGTTGTCCTGGTGAAGGAACGGTGAGATCCGGACCGTCGCTCCTGCTTAGGAGACGTATCAGGGTCTCTACCGGAGAGCTGTGAATGGCTGCGTCAACACTACACTCCCAGGGCTTTTTGAATCTCCGCGGCAATTGATGCCGTCAGGGCCTGCATCTTCGCTTCCGATTCGGCCTCGACCATAACCCGTGCCAGCGCCTCCGTGCCTGAATAACGAACGACGACTCGGCCGTTGCCATCCAATTCTTTTTCTGCGGCTGTGATTGCGGACTGAATCGCGGGTACCTGCGCAAACGGAATCTTCTCGCGCACGCGGACATTCTGAATTTTCTGGGGAAGCACTTTCAGATCGCCGATCAGATCGCGGAGCGGCTTGCCTGAACGAACGATGATATCCATGAGACGCAGTGCGGTCAGAAGGCCGTCACCCGTGGTAGCGCCTCCGTCGCGAAAGATAATGTGGCCGGACTGTTCTCCGCCAAGCGTGGCGCCGGTCTTGAGCATTTCTTCGAGAACGTACTTGTCGCCGACATTGGCGCGCAGCATGCGAATGCCGGAGTTCTTAAGGGAGATCTCCAGCCCCATGTTCGACATGGTGGTCGAGACCACAGTGTCATTTTTCAACTTGCCCTGGGCGCGCATATCGCGGGCGGCGGCGAGCAAGACGCCATCGCCATTCACGACGCGGCCATCGGCATCGCAGAAAAGAGCGCGGTCGGCATCGCCGTCAAATGTCACACCGAGATCAAATCTCCCTTTTGCCTCAGCGACCGCCTTACCCAATGTATCGGGATGAAGCGCTCCGCATTTTTCGTTGATGTTCTTGCCGTCGGGCGAGATATGAATGAAGGTCGCCTGAATATGCAGCATGCGAAAAAGTTCAGGCGCCTCGGCGGCAGCGGCGCCATTTGCACAATCGACGAGGACACGCATTTTGCTGAGATCCGACGACACACTTGCCGCCAGCGATTTCACGTAATCGTGACGGAGTTCCGCTTCTCCGGGCAACGATGGACGCGGAATCTTGAGCGCGGTGTCGTCACCGGCGGCGGGATTCTGCAGCAGAGCGAAAATCTCTTTCTCGATCGAGAGTTCGTGCGAGTCGGGCAGTTTGAATCCATCACCAGAAAAAACTTTGATGCCATTGTCGGTCCAGGGATTATGCGAGGCAGAGATGACGATGCCCGCAGCCATGTTGCGCGAGCGCGCCAGATAGGCGACCCCGGGGGTGGTGATGACCCCGGCGCTGTGAACATCGACTCCGACGGCGGCGAGGCCTTCGGAGACGCGGTCAGCGATCCAGCGGCTGGACTCGCGCGTGTCCTGGCCAATGACAGCCTGGGGCCTGGGAGTGGCGCGCATGAGATCGTGGCCCAGCGCGCGGCCGATGAGATAGGTCGACTGCCTGGTAAGAGGAAATTCTCCGGCCACCCCGCGGATGCCGTCGGTTCCGAATAATTGCCGTTGCTGGGTCATAAAGAGTGCGGATGAACACATCCAGAAAGCGAACAGAGATGATATACGAAACGGGCTGCGGTTCTTCAGTGAGTGGTCGCGGTACCTATTTTCTGCACTACGACGGTCACGCGGATTGAGGTGGCCTGCTCCACCTGCACCAGGGGGTCGGTGACGAATACATTGGTCGTGAAGACGGCGCTGCCGAGTGTGCCTGTAGCGTCAATCGGGTCGGTGGTGGCCGCATCGATCTTTTCCACATGATGAAGAGGGCCGCGGATAGTAATACGCGGCGGGTCGGCCTCCACCTGTACGATTTGCTCCCCGGTCGCGAACACTCCGGTGACTCGCGGATGCACTTCCACCTGGCGGGTTATGCGGGTGTCGAAAGAAAGGTGCAACTGGCTGGGCACGATCTCGCCGATGGTGACATCGCGTGGATGACGCACCAGTTGCGAGGTGAGATCGTAGGTACGGTTCCCCGGCTTGGCGTCGGCCAAATCGATTTCAGCCTGCACTTCGTTTCCTTTCAGCTGACGAACTACTCTCTCGGGGCCGCGAACACGAATCTGCGTTTCGGGGATGGATTCGGTGCTGATCTCAAGTTGAGGGGGCACATGCTGAAAAACGATCGGTGCGCGGATCGCAATTTCGGCAGGCTGTTCGTCGCGCGAAATCATGAACCACATACCGGTCGCCAACAGGAGCGACAAGACTTTGAGCCCGAGATTATGGAGCACGTAGCGCTGGAAGAATCCAATCATGGTTGCGGCTCCGAGGTTGAGGCGGCGTCGGATTTGCGCTGTGGCGCCGGTTCCATCAAAGGCGAGTCAAGGTTTGCGTCTGATTCGTCATCGATGGGCTGGGCGATGGGAGTGGGCAAGGCGACCGGCGTCATATGGCGGCGGAGCTCGCTGCCGAGACGTTCCCGTAATTGCTCGACGGTGAGGTCGCGCTCGATCCTGCCGCCGACCGCGAAGCTGATGGCTCCGGTTTCTTCCGAGCAGATGACGGCAATGGCATCGGTTTCTTCGGTGATGCCGATGCCGGCGCGATGGCGCGTGCCGAGTTGCGTAGAGAGAAGCGGGTTCATCGAGAGCGGAAGGAAACAGGCGGCAGCGGCAATGCGATCTTTCTGCACGATGACGGCGCCATCGTGCAGAGGAGCACTCGGCCGGAAGATCGTGGCCAGCAGATCGTAAGAAAGACGAGCATCGAGCGGAACTCCGCTTTCGATGTGAGTGCGCAGGCCGATCTCGCGTTCAATGACAATCAACGCTCCGGTTTGATGCTGCGAGAAAAGGTTCGCCGCCAGCACGATGTCATCGTAGGAATCACTCTCGGACGAGGAATTTCGCAGGAAGGTAAAGCGGCGGCCAAGATCGGCGAGGACGTGACGGATCTCCGACTGGAAAACCACGATCAGAGCGAACACGACGTAGGGCAGAACGTGGCTGACGACCCAGTTCAGGGTGGTCAGCTCTCCGATGCGCGCCAGATAAAAGATAACTGAAACGACGATCAGGCCGACCAGCATAGGAGCGGCGCGGGTGCCGCGAATCATGACCAGAACCTGGTAGATCAGAACCGCGACAAGGAGGATATCGAGCGCGATCCATGCGCCTTGTTGCCACGATATGATAACCGGGACCACGCGAATTTGAGCTCCTGCCTAAACAGCAAATCTGAAATCCCATTGTAATGCAGGGGCAAAACGGGGCTCGATGGGCTGGGGCATGGGCACTCACCGCAACCCCAGGAACGGGCGTTGGCGCAGCAGATCAGCTGCCTACGGCACAGCCTATTTCGCTTGTTTGCTGGTGACGTTGGCCTGGATTTCTCCATGCGCCAGGCGGGCGGAAATTTCATCTCCGACATTGACCGCAGCCGGATCCTTTAACAGCTTGCCGTTCGCATCGAAGACGAGCGCATAGCCACGATCAAGAATGGCGAGAGGCGATAGCGACTGCAAGACGGTTTGCAGACGCTCGCTGCGCACGCGGTGCTGCAGCAACACGTTGCGAGTCACTGCGACGAGGGCAGTGGTCCGGCTCTCGAGTTCCTTGCGCATGCCCGAGAGTACGAGCCGCAAGTCGTAATGACGGACGGCCGCCGAGATCGCTTCCCAGCGCCGGAGTTTCTTCTCGAGCAGCCCACGCTCGGCAAGTTCCATGCGATGCGTCAGGTCGTCGAGTTTCTGCTGGCGCTGGCGGATGAGTTGCATCATGCGGCCGAAGGCGCCGTGCTGTGCCAGTTCGGTAAGTGCCTGACGGCCCATTAAGAGCCGATAGCGGATGGCCCGGCGGAGGCGGTCGTGCAAGGCGGAAGACTGTTCCTCGATTTCCTGGCGCGAACGGATGACCAGTTCGGCGGCGGCCGAGGGGGTGGGAGCCCGCAAGTCGGCGACGAAGTCGGCGATGGTGAAATCGGTCTCGTGACCTACGGCGGAGATCACGGGAATTTTTGAGGCGGCAATGGTGCGCGCCAATGCTTCGTTGTTGAAGGACGCTAGGTCTTCGGCGGAGCCGCCACCGCGCGCGACGATAATGACCTCCACGGTATCGCTTTCGTTAAAGTGCCGAATGCCGGCAGCGACCTCGAACGAAGCTGCCTCTCCTTGCACCTGGGCGGGAAAGATCAAGATGTTGACCGAGCGATGCCTCCGCTCGAGGATATTGAGGATGTCGCGGAGCGCTGCCGCCTGCGGAGAAGTCACAATCCCAATGCGCGTGGGCAGCGAGGGGAGAGGCTTCTTGCGGTCGGCCGCGAATAAACCTTCGGCTTCGAGCTTGGTTTTGAGTTGTTCAAAGGCGAGTTGGAGCGATCCCGCACCTTTGGGCTCGATGTATTCCGCGGAAATCTGCAGTTCGCCACGATCTTCGTAAACCGTCACACGTCCACGAACTACGACCTGCAGGCCATCCGCCGGCCGGAAACGCAGCAGGCGCGCGGCGGAGCGGAACATCACGACACGAATCTGCGCGTTGCCATCTTTCAGGGTGAAGTAGAGATGTCCGGATTCGGGGGCGCGGAAGTTCGAGATCTCGCCTTCGACCCAGGCGTCGGAATATTCGCGTTCAATGTGCGTGCGGACAGCGGCGACGAGGTCGCGTACCTTCCAGACGCGTCGATCGGGCGCGCGGAAGTTGAAGCCCATCTGGTCGGAGAGCGAGGACATTTAAGGCAGTGTAACGCAGCGGGCAAAAGCTTCACCACGGAGTGCACAGAGGCACACAGCGGAACTCCTCTGAGGGCCAGAGGCAAGAGCCCCACTTCTGGCGCACAAAACGCGCAGAGAAATGAGGCACCCGGTTGTTCCTATAGTTCCTGGCTAATTGATGGAGAGGTGGAAGACGTCGGCTACCTGGAAATTGGCCCGATTGTAGAGCACCAGGTTGCCGCCGATCACGACGTGAACATAGTTCGGAGGCGGAGGCGGCAGCATCACTTCCAGCTCATGCGGGCAGGGCTGCATTCTGCGCTGTAAGACCACAGGCAATGTTCCGTTCACGATCAACCGGCGCTCCAGTTCGGGAGACAGACGATCGCGCCTGGCCCAGCCGGGCGGCAGATGATTGTAGTGAGCGCGATACCATTCATGGATGTCGCGGTCATGATCGGCATAGTGCTCGTGGCGCCCGTTCTCGTGATCATAGCCGTGTCCACGGTCGTGATCTCGATCGTGGTCATCGTAATGATCATGCTGGCGATCTTCATCGCGGTCGTGCCGATCATGGTCATGGTCTTGCGCGAAAGCGATCGTGGTCGATAGCCCCAGCGCGATAAGCGCGGTCGCTCCGGAGCGCAATAATTGCTTCAACGACATGTGGATCCTCCTGCTTGGAAAGGTCCAGCGTATTCCAAGCCGCAAAAGGCGGACAGGTTACGGGAGGTCAATTCCTCTGGTATCTCCTTTCACGGTCTCGGCTTAGAGCCATTAGAACTCTCCGTCGTAAGAGAAGTTGGGCCGAGTTACTCCTGACGCTGCTCATACGCTGGAGTTTGCCTCGGGGCTATAATCCTTCCCCATGAATCTCGAACAAAAAGTCGAAGAACTGAAAAAGCGCAACCAGCTGGCCGAAGACGGCGGCGGGGCAAAACGGCGCGAACGCCAGCACAAAGAAGGCAAGATGTCGGCGCGGGAGCGCATCGAGTTCCTGCTCGACGAGGGCACGTTCGAGGAGACCGACAAACTGGTCACGCATCGCTGCAACGACTTCGGCATGGCCGAACAGAAAATTTATGGCGATGGATTTGTCACGGGCTACGGGCGCGTTGAGGGCCGGCTGGTCTACGTCTTCGCGCAGGATTTTACCGTGTTTGGCGGATCGCTATCAGAGACGAATGCGGCAAAGATCGTCAAGATCATGGATCTGGCGGCGAAGATGGGAGCACCTGTAATCGGCCTGAACGATTCGGGCGGTGCGCGCATTCAGGAAGGCGTGATGTCGCTGGCCGGATACGCCGACATTTTTCTGCGCAATACGTTGTACAGCGGAGTGGTGCCGCAGATCTCGGCCATCATGGGGCCGTGCGCGGGAGGAGCCGTGTATTCTCCGGCGATCACCGATTTTGTGATGATGGTCGACAAGACTTCGTACATGTTCATCACCGGGCCGGACGTGATCAAGACGGTCACGCATGAAGAAGTGACGAAAGAGCAGCTCGGCGGGGCGATGACGCACAACGAGACTTCGGGGGTGGCGCACTTCTTAGCACACGACGACGCGGAGTGCCTCTCGATGGTGCGGGAGCTGCTGAGTTTTGTGCCGTCGAATAATCTGGAAGATCCTCCGCGAAAAGCCTGCACCGACCCGGCGGATCGTGCCGACGCGGCGCTCGACAGGATCGTGCCGCCGCAATCCAATCAGCCTTATGACATCAAAGATGTGATTCATTCGGTCGTGGATGACGGCTACTTTTTCGAAGTGCAGGAGCACTATGCGAAGAATATCGTTGTGGGATTCGCGCGGCTCGATGGGCGGTCGGTGGGCATTGTTGCAAACCAGCCCGCGATGCTGGCGGGAACGTTGGACATCAACGCGTCGGTGAAGGGCGCGCGCTTTGTGCGCTTCTGTGACTGCTTCAACATTCCTCTGGTCACGTTTGAAGACGTTCCCGGCTTTCTGCCGGGGACGGCACAGGAGTATGGCGGCATCATCAAGCACGGCGCGAAGTTGCTCTTCGCGTTTGCTGAGGCGACGGTGCCCAAAATTACCGTGATCACGCGCAAGGCGTATGGCGGGGCTTATTGCGTGATGGCGTCGAAGCACATCCGCACGGACGTGAATTATGCGTGGCCAACGGCCGAGATCGCGGTGATGGGGCCGGAGGGCGCGGTCGACATCGTGTACAAGCGCGAGCTCGATGCCGCCGGCGCGAATCGCGAGCAGGTGCGGCGAGAAAAGATTGACGAATTCCGCGAACGCTTTGCCAATCCTTATGTCGTGGCCGATCGTGGATTCGTCGACGCGGTCATCCAGCCGCGCGATACGCGCAAGAAACTGATCCAGGCGCTGGCCATGCTGGAGACGAAGCGCGACAAGAATCCGCCGAAGAAGCATGGGAACATACCGCTGTAAAACAGCCTTTTGTATTGCCCACGTAGCGATAAAATGCTATAAAGCACTTAGCGAACATAAGGCGAATACATGGCGGGCCCAAAAATCGATGAGATCGGCCCCTGGTCGGAAGTAAAACTCGACATAGTCAAGCGTTATGCAGTTGAGTACTCAAAGATCTTATCTACTCAAGAAGACCCGAAGCTCTTTCACGTTTACATAGATGCGTTCGCCGGAACTGGATATCATCTTTCCGAAACCACGCATGAAATGGTGTTGGGAAGCCCGCTAAATGCACTCCTAGTTAATCCACCGTTTCGCGAGTATCACCTAGTTGACTTGGATGGCGACAAGGCGTCCGGGTTGCGAGAAATCATAGGCCCGCGCGAGGACGTTAACATTTATCCGGGAGATTGCAACACTGTTCTGCCGAGCAAAGTCTTCCCGCGCGTCAGATTCGAGGACTACAGGAGGGGCCTCTGCGTTCTCGATCCCTACGGCCTCCATTTGGATTGGCGGGTCATTAAGACGGCAGGCGATATGAAGTCGCTTGATGTTTTCATTAATTTCCCCATCTACGACATCAACATCAACGTTCTACATCGGGATCCAAGAACAGTACTGCCAGTTCACGTCGACCGAATGAACTCCTACTGGGGCGACGAATCTTGGCGCGAGGTCGCTTATGAAAAATCCAGCCCCGACCTATTCGGTAACACGGAGATGGAGAAAGTGTCGAACGAGAGATTTGCTAGAGCTTTTCGGGACAGGCTAAAGAGGGTGGCGGGTTTTAAAAGAGTTCCGCAACCGCTCGCAATGCGTAACAGCAAGGGATCGATTGTTTATTATCTCTTTTTCGCGTCGCAAAAAGGAACCGCCGAGAACATTGTGAGATATATTTTTGAAAAGTTTGGCACGTAAGACTCTTAATTTACATGTCACTTAACTCGCATATCGAATGGACCGACGCCACTTGGAACCCCGTCCGTGGTTGCACGAAGATCAGCCCGGGCTGCAAGCATTGCTACGCCGAAACATTCGCTGAAAGGTTCAGAGGCGTTAAAGGGCATCCGTACGAGCAGGGCTTCGATCTCCGACTCGTCCCCGAAAAGCTGACCGAGCCATTGCTCTGGCGATCGCCGAAACTTGTCTTTGTGAATTCGATGAGCGACCTTTTCCACGAGGACGTTCCCGACGAATACATCGAGATAGTCTGCCGTGTGATGGCGACAGCGAAATGGCACACGTTCCAGGTGCTCACGAAGCGCTCAGAACGACTGCGGGGTCTGCTGAGTGGCAGGTTACGGTTCGCAGCAGAGCAAGACCATATATGGTGGGGAGTAAGCGTCGAAAACCAAAAGCACGGCCTACCCCGAATTGCCCATCTGCAAGCGGCACCGGCGCTCGTTCGATTTCTCTCTATTGAGCCGCTGCTTGAGAATCTAGGGCGATTCAGTCTATCCGGCATCAGTTGGGCAATTGTTGGCGGAGAGAGTGGGCCCGGTGCCCGCCCGATGCGGAAGGAATGGGTCATCTCGGTTCGCGATCAGTGCCGCAAATACCATGTTCCTTTTTTCTTCAAGCAGTGGGGCGGCGTGAGAAAGGCGAAAAACGGCAGGCTTCTTGATGATCGGACCTACGACGAGTATCCCGAGCGCATTGCCGCAGCGGTTCCCGAACGAGCAGTTTGTGCGGCCTTCGCTCAGGACATTCTTAGTTCTTTCGCCTGACGCGGCTCAAGGTAGGCGCAGGCAACCCTCAGGGGCTAAACAGTTTGCTGAAAAACACCGATTGCAGAGCAAAGTGCGTCCCAGTAATCAGCTTTTCTTACTGCCGAGTTCCTTCTACTGTTCCGTTTCAGTGTGGCCCGCGGAGCCGAACGCGGAGCGGGCTCATGTGCGTGCTGCCTGCAGCCGCGTCATTCGGACCAAGTTGTAGGCTGCGGCCGCAATTTGAAACAGCCACTCCACTCGCCGCCGACTCCGTAACTTCACCTGCCGGAACCCGGCCCAGTGTTTGATCCAAGCAAAGCTTTGCTCGACCAGTTTTCGCTTTCTCTGGCTCTGCACAAATTCTGGGCTGTTGCGTTCTTCCGTGCGCAGGCTATTCCGTTGCAGGTTGCCTCGTTCGTACTCCGCCACGTGCGGTACGACGTTGCGGGCCCGCAGCGCTTCCACAAACTGTCGTTCCTGATATTGCTTGTCCGCCCCCAACGTGCGTCGCTTCCGGCTCCGCTGCTGATCCAGCAGAGCCAGCGCTGCGTCCCGCTCCGCCTTGGTTCCGGCCTCCGTGACACAGGCCGCCACGATCAGCCCGTGATCATTTTCCGTCAGCACGTGTCCCAGATAACTGGGCTCCGCCGCTCCCGCATTGCACTTACGATACAGTCGTGCCTCCGGATCGGTGCGGCTTTCATGCGTATCGCGCAGCAACCGCTTCCCGCCGTGCCCGCTGCCCCGCTCCGGCGGATCGGCCTTCTCGCGGAAACTCCGCCGATTCGCCCAGGCTTCCAGCATCGTCCCATCCACCGTAAAATGCTCGTCACTCAACAGTCCGGATCGTTCCAGTTGTTGCCGCACTGCCGCAAAAAACCGGCTCGCGATCTCTCCTTCGATCAACCGATCCCGATTCTTGCTGAACACCGTCGTATCCCAAACCTCGTCGTCGATCGCCAAACCCACAAACCAGCGAAACAGCAGACTGTAGTCCAACTCTTCCATCAGCAGTCGCTCGCTCCGCTTGCCATACAGCGCTTGCAGCAACAGCGCCCGCAGCAACTTCTCCGGTGCAATCGACGGTCGTCCCGTCGTCCCATACAACTCATCGAACCGCCCCGAAAGCGCCGCTAAGGCCCCATCCACCAGCTTGCGAATCACGCGCAGCGGATGATCCTTCGGCACCCGCTGTTCCAGACTCACATAACTAAACACGCCTTCTTGCTGCCGATCATCTCCGCGCATGCTTGTTTCTTACCTCATTCCCCTGTGCATGCGATATGAGTTTTCAGCATTGTAAAGCCCAACATCATTTTGCTGATTTTCGGCACGGCCGAAAGCCGTGCCCTTCCCAAATCGTTTCTACGTCGATTTGTGGTCCAAGACACCGGTGAAAACGGGATAAAATCACCACGCCTCGGATTACAGCGGTAAAAAGAGGCATCGTGGAGAATCCCGTGAAGAAGCTCCTTCCCTTAATTATCTTCTGCTTTCTGGCGGTTCCTCTTTTCTCGCAGAATTCGTCCGCCTGGCTTGCGGCGCTCCCTGAGGCCAAAGATTACGTGCAGCACCGGGCTTCGAGCTACGACCGTAGTGGCGGGAATGCGGACGCGCGCGCGATCGCTCCGGGAGAAACGCTGACTTTGCTCGACGATGCGGGGCCGGGGATCGTCTCGCACGTGTGGGCCACGATCGCGAGCGATGATCCAGATCATTTGAAGGCGCTGGTGTTGCGGATGTATTGGGACGGCGAGGCGACGCCGAGCGTCGAAGCTCCGATCGGCGATTTTTTCGGACTCGGTCTGGGTGAATATCACCTGTACCAGTCGGCGCCGCTGCAGGTTGGGTCCGATAAAGCTTTGAATTGTTTCTTCCCGATGCCGTTTCAAAAACATGCGCGCATCACCGTAACCAACGAAGGCGCGATCAAGACCGACGCGTTTTACTTCAATATCGATTACCGGGTTTACAGCAAGCCGCTTGCTGCCGACCAACTCTACTTCCATGCGCAATACCGGCAGGCCGCGCCAGCGCACGGAACGACCAATCAATGGAAGTCAAACGGCGACATGGACGACAAAAAGAATCTGAATGGCGACGGCAACTACGTCTGGCTGGAGGCGACCGGGCGCGGACATTTTGTCGGCGTCACGATGTCCGTCTTGCAGAATCAGGATAAGTGGTGGGGCGAGGGCGATGACATGTTTTTTGTCGACGGCGAGAAGCTGCCCTCAATCAACGGTACGGGATCAGAAGACTATTTTCTGGGGGCATGGGATTTCGGCGGACATCCATTTGCATATCAGCTGTATGGGGCGCCAGTTGTGGGCTCGGAGCTCGCGGGCGGACGGTCGTCGGTGTACCGCTTTCACCTGGATTCGCCGATACCGTTTACCAAGTCGCTGCGGGCGACGATCGAGCACGGCCATGCCAATCATCGCTCGGACAACTATTACTCGGTCGCGTACTGGTACCAGACGGAGCCGCACGCGCCATCTCCGGTACTGCCGAGTCTAGAGCAAAGGATTCCGAGGATTTATCCCGTGGGCGGCCCGGGGAACGCGGGGAAGTAAGGGCGGCGGCGCATCTGGCGGTGTCTCCGTCTTTCGAGGCGGCGCCTTACGCGAATAGAGCCTGATTCAACTGGCTGGCCATCAGGTTGGCCTGCGCGTCGGTGATCTGCATCTGACCATCGAGTTCGAAGGCCAGCCGGCCAACCCCGGTGTCCTCGAATTTTGCGCCTTGGATCTCGGCCAATGGCCGCACGACGGCAGGAAGCAGTTTCTCGAAGTCGATTCCGCTTTGCGCGATCTCGAGAACGGACTCGCTCAACTTGGCGCGAAGATCTTCGCCTAGGCTTCCGGAACGTAGCGATTCGGCCATGAGGCCGCTGCCATCGACTCGAGAAAATTCGCCTGCCAGCTTGATTGAGTTCGGCTTCTCAAACGAGGGATGGAGTTTGACCTCTACCGAGCCGTCACTTTCTGCGACTTCTTGCGATGTGCCACCCATGCAGGACCAGCGCTCGTAGTGGAGGCTCAGGTTAACGACGCTCGCGGGCGCCGAAGGTGTCATGGTCGCCTGGCGAAGTTCGAGCCGCTCACCACACGTGCGGCCTGCGCTGAGCCGCGGGCGCAGGAAGGCGGTAAGATTCTCTCGAAATTCGGAGAGATCCACCATGACTTGGACTCTGAAGGTACGGTCGGGGCCTTGGGCGGCAATCTGCGAGAGTTCTCCGCTGGTCGTAACATCAATGGTGGTGTCACCGACCTTGACGGGATTCTTGATTTCCGGAAGATTGAACGTGACATCCGATCCCTGAGCGAGCAGGATACCCATTTCTCGTCCCAGCGCGAGTTGCTGGTCAGAGAAGGTAGCGAGGGACTTGGTCAGGCTTTGGCCCAGCGATTCAAGACCGGCGCTCGACTGGGTTTCCGACTGCACGGTGTTATCGAGTTTCTTGTTCTCCGCCTCGAGCTCGGAATCAGCCTTGCTCAGCTTCTTAAGATCGTCCTTCAGTCCGGACTTCTGGGCAGCGGAGAATCCTTCAACGAATTTTCGGCTGTCGACGAGCGTCTGCTGCAGGAGTTGGTCGATGTCGGAGATGCTGACGGTGGGCCGAGCGCCAGCGGTGACCTTACCCTGGTCCTGCACGAAGGTTTCGAGATTGGCTTTTGCTGCGTCCGTCTCTGTGACCAGCGCCTGGAAATCGGCGATCTGCTGGCTTGTGGCCTGCACGGCCAGCGCACGATGAAAATCTTTCAGATCGTCTTTTTCTTGCACGCCGTCGGGCCGGCTGATTCCGCCGGGAATATTCGCTCCGGAGTGCCCGCCATGGCGTTGGGCCATCAGGAGGCATGGGCATAGGAGTAGAAGCTACTGCGCGGCGATCGAGGAAATGCATCTGCGAAACATGGCTGCGGTTCCGAGAATCAAGTTGCAACGGGAGATTTTTCCATAGAAGCAACAGTTGGCCGGACTGAATAGCTTGACCTGGACGGGTGTTTTAGCTCCATAATTCTGTCACCCCCTAACAGCAACGTGAAAATGTCACCCCATGAGAGGAAGGACATTCGCGTTGAGTCAGAAGGAACTGCAACGAGTGAGCGTAATTTCCAGTTGCGCTAAGGGAGACATGGCGTGCGCCAGAGCCGCCGAACTGCTCTCGCTCAGCATTCGTCACGTGCGGCGTCTCAAGAAGCAGTAGCCAGGAGCAAGATCCGTCGGCTTATGGCGCACGCTATGCGCGACGCCCACTCCGCGCCGTCTTCCCAGCGGCGTCCGGAGAGACATCCTGCAACTGGCACGCACCACTTACGTCGGCTTCAACGATCACCACCTCTGCGAAAAACTTTGCGAGGTCGAGGGCTTTTCCCTGAGTCGCGAAACCCTGCGCCGTCTGTTGCGCCAGTCCGGTCTGGGATCTCCCCGCCAACGCCGCGCTCCCGCGCATCGCCAGCGTCGGCTGCGCTCCGCCCGCGAAGGCGAACTGGTACAACTGGACGGCTCGCCGCACGACTGGCTGGAAGGCCGCGGCCCGCGCCTTACCGCTCTCGGCCTGCAAGACGACGCCACCGGAAAGATCCTGGCCGCTCAGTTCTTTCCTTCCGAATCCGCACATGGCTATCTCACTCTGCTGGGCCAACTGCTCCGCCGCCACGGCACACCGCTGGCTTTCTATGGCGATCACAGCGGCATCTTCGTGCGCAACGACGACTTCTGGTCGCTCCAAGAACAGCTCGCCGGAAAACGTCAGCCCACCCAGTTCGGCCGCGCCCTCGATCAACTCGGCATCACCTTCATCGCTGCCCGCAGTCCGCAAGCCAAAGGCCGCGTCGAACGTCTCTGGGGGGTGCTCCAGGATCGCTTATGCAGCGAGCTGCGCCTCGCTCAGGCTGCCGATCTGGACTCCGCCAACGTCGTGCTTCGTCTCTTCCTCGCCGACTACAACCGCCGCTTCGCCCGCCGGCCTCGCGATATGCAAACCGCCTGGCGGCCGGCACCGGAAAATCTCGACCGCATCTGTTGCTTCGTCCATGAGCGTGTCGTCAGCAACGACAACATCGTCCAATGGGAGGGACAGCGCTTCCAGATCCCCCAACAAGGACAACGCTTCAGCTTTGCCGGAGCCAAAATTCACGTCTATCAAGCGCTCGACGGGCGCGTCTCGCTTTACTACCGCGACACCCGCCTGCTCCACACCCTGGCTTCGCCAGGGTGACATTTTCATGTTGCCGTTAGGGTGACAAATTCACGTTGCTACAACAGCTTGTCCCGGACGGCGGAAAAAGGCTACGAACTTTACCGGAAGATACCGAACTTTACAGATCTTTTGCGGAAAGGGATCAGGCAGGTAAGTTTCCTTAGAGTTCGAGAGTCATTATCGGGCGGTAGGGATGCTTCGACTGCATCGCGAGGACGGCTTCGCTCCCCTCACGATTTCGTTCTGCATGACAGTCTGTTTGGAGATCGTCGCAACGGGACGACGGGAAGGAAGTGAAGAAGCCAGAATCACAGCCTAGCAGCACCGGGGACTTTATCTTCACTCGGAACTCGTGGCTCGTGGTAAAAACAAAGAGAGTTCCGAGGTGGTGTAGGGTCCATTCGTCTCGGCCAGTAGCTCGCTTAATGACCCTCGCTCGACCTGCTTGCGCTGCTTCCCTTGCGGGGTTTCTGCGCGCGATCGTCAGCTTGGGCTCCGGGCTCACCGCCAACCGGATAAACCTACCCTACGCCTCGGAACTCTATCCTGCCTTCAACATTTCTTCTTCGTTCTCCTCAACCAGCGCTTTGCTATAGACCCTTGCGCGCCCTCCATCCCAACCTTGCGATCAGAACAGTGACTACGCTTGAGCCCCGGACGCCGCACCAACCGGAAAAACTTAAGAAGCTGTCAAAGAACGATCTTGTTGTACTCCTTCTATTTTTTCAGTCAATGAAAAATACGCGTTTGTAAGTACACGTGTTTTCAAGCGAGTGCACGCCGTGCACAGCCCCCTGACCGAAAATTGTGCAATGGGAGAATACGTTTTTCGCAGAAGCCCGATCAGGCGCGGGATGGCGAATGATTCTGCCTGTCGGGGGGTGGTTCTCGCTTGGATTGCACTCGATTCCGCAACTGTGAAAATCCGGCAAATGCCGCGACTGGCACGGGATTCGCGATTGGAGAGCGGACGCATCAGCGGCTTTTGGCCTTGCGAGGCTGGCCTGATTCTGCGCAATCTGCCCGCTGGCGCTGTGGCCTGCATTCTTTCGCCTGTTCGAAGCTGCGCTTTCACTCAGACCAGAAGCGGCGTTCGGAATTCCGATGGAAAGTCTATGTTACGTCGATCTTCTCGTCCTGCAATCGCTTGTCAGATTCGTCCGTCCCAGTCAGTTCAAAGGCGTTGGTGATGGCGGCCTTACCCTTCTCCACACTGGTGATGACATAGGAGCAGCCGATCCAGTGGGCCTCTTCGTGATCGGTTTTAGACCATTGGGCGGGATGATCGGGATGGGAATGGTAGAAACCGACGATGTCTTCTCCGCGGTCGCGGCCTTCGCGCTGGATGCGGACCAGTTCTTTAGGATCGATGTTGTAGCGGTTGTGAGCGGAGTCGGTGCGGGTGTTGCCGCAACGTGCAGTGCTGGTGACGGTGCGGGAGCCGTCGTCTTCGAAGCGGCCGAGGAGAACTCCACAGCATTCGTGGGGATAGGTCTCTTCGCCATGGCGGCGGATAGCTTCGTGGTCGGTTTTTTTGAACTTCAGCATTTTCGTTCGGGGTTCAAGGCAAGGAGTCGGAATCCCCACCCTTCGAAAATCGCGAAGGATGGGGCACCCAGCGTTTCCCTTACGATCCTAGCCTTCGGTCCAGAACCGTTCGCTCAGATATTTATCGCCGGAGTCGCACAGAATCGTAACAATCACCGCCTCCTGATCTCGTCTTAGTGAGAGATCGCGAGCGACCTGCAACGATCCGACGACCGCGGCGGCAGCAGAGATTCCCACGAGCAATCCAGCGCCGCGGGACAGCTGTCGCGCCATCGCATACGCGTCTTCCGTAGGTATCTCAATATTCTGATCGGCGAGGGTCGGATCGTAAATCCTGGGAACAATCGCGCTGGCCATATGCTTGGCGCCTTCGATCCCGTGAAACGAGGAATCCGGCTGGAGTGAAATGCACTGCACCGCCGGATTCAATTCCTTCAACCTGCGCGTGGTTCCGACGAAGGTGCCGCTTGTTCCGAGCATCGAGACGAAATGGGTAACGCGGCCCTGGGTCTGTTGCCAGATTTCGTTGGCCGTCATGTAGTAGTGCGCCTTCCAGTTCGCGTCGTTCGAGTACTGGTCGGCATAGAAGTACTTGTCCGGATGCGCGGCCGCTAACTGGCGCGCCATGCGGATGGCGCCATCGGAGCCGTCAGCGGGATCGGTATAAATGATGTTGGCGCCGTAGCCTTGCAGAATCTGCTTACGCTCGCGGGAAACATTTTCAGGCATGCAGAGCGTGACCGGAAATCCTTCGGCCGCGCCGAGCATGGCATAAGCGATACCGGTATTGCCGCTGGTGGCATCGAGAAGCATCTTGCCGGGACCGAGTTGGCCACGGCGCCGAGCCTCGGCGATGATGTTGGCGGCGGCACGATCTTTCACCGATCCGCCAGGGTTATACCACTCGGCTTTACCCAAGAGTGTTATGCCCGGAAGTTCTCGAGTCACAGCGTCAAGCCGCAGGAGGGGAGTGTTGCCGATGCGTTCGACGAGGCTGTGTCCCAGCGTTTCACCAAGGCTGGAGCGCTTTTGCAGAGGTTTCGAGTAATCGGGTGAAGTGGGCATTGCCGCGCTTTTGGTTGAGTTGAACGCTGTCATGGAACTAGACAACTGGTACCAACGTAATGTGCTATGCAGCACGAAACACGGTATGTAGTATTTTGATTAGATGAAAAAGGTTCGCCCGGCGATGCAGCTCAAGTAAAGTTACCTCGGTCTTTATATCCGCATCTCATTCGACAAGCGAACGCCGGCAAGGAAAGGTTATTAAGCAAATGGCAAAAACTATGGAAGCCCGAAGCTACGAAGAAGCGCTGGCTTGGCTTCGCGATAACGGATTCGATGTCACGGATGCGCCGGGCACAACCGCCCGCGTGTTCCTGCGGAAGTATAACGTATCGGCCGCGATCCAGAAGACTCCGGACGATGGCGTGAAGATTTTTGCGTACCCCGGATACCTGATCGGCAGCGAGATTTCGAAGCTGGTGAACCGCGGATACCAGCAGTTTCTGAAGACCTCAAAGAACGAAGTGCCCGCGAGCGCCGAGCAGTTGAAAGCCTTGCAGACGTTCTCGGAGGAGTTGAAGATGGGCTTGGGATTGCCCAGCCTGTACAACGAGTCCCTGGGAACGGTGAGTGAGGCTTATCAATACGATCGCGTGGAGAACCGCGATAAGGCACCGGTAGATCGTCCGAAGCGTCCTTGGGAAGTCGCCGGAAAGGAAGCCGCTAAGGCCGCCAAGAAGGGGCGAGCCTAGGGTTTCGATTGGGGTGGCGCCGGCATCTTTCCAGCCAGACCCTCGTCCGCTTTCTGGTGCAGTTCGCGGACCTTGGTCAGTTCCCGTTCCGCGTCGGCCTTCCTGCCCGTTGCCTGAAACAGTCGTCCTAACTGATAGTGAGCATCGGACTGCGCGGGATCCAGTTTCACTGCTTCGTTGAGCGCGGCCTCGGCTTCTTTATAGTTTTTTTGTCCCAGGTAGATCGCCCCCAGATCGATGTAGGCTATGCGCAAATCCTTCTTCTGTTGGATCGCCTGCCGCAATAGAGGAATCGCGGCCTCGGGATGGTCGTTCTTCCATTCCATATCCCCAAGATAGGCAAGAGCGTAGGCACTGTTGGGATCGACGGTCAGTTCTTGCTCGAATTCTTTACGCGCCTCGTCATATTGCTGCGATTTCCAGTAAAGATAGCCCAAACCGAAATGCACATTGGGTTCTTTCGGAGAAATCCTGGCCGCGGCTTGAAACTCTGCGATGGCTTCGGGAGTCTTCCCCAATCCGTCGAGCGCCTGGCCCATCAGCATGTGCGTAGGAGCGGAATCGGGGCTTTGCTGCAAAAGCGCGCGAAACTCATCGAGAGCGCAATCCATCTTCTTTGCCCAGAGACAGCTCTGCGCCAGCATCTGGTGGAGTTCGGCATTCGTGGGATCAGCCTTGGACGGAGGCTCCAGATACCTGGACGCGAGATCGAACTTGCGCGCTCCGTAGTAGCTCATTCCGAGCAGAGTCTGCGCCTGCATGCTTGAGGGATCGGCGGTGAGGGCTGCTCGCAAAGCCACTGCGGCAGCGGAGAAGTGGCCCTGCTTGAACTCGGCGAGTCCGAGATTCAGTTGGAGGCCAGGCAACTGCGGACTCAACCTAAGCGCTTTGCGATAGGCAGCGATGGCGTCTTCGTATCTCTGTTCTCGCGCCAGATCCAAGCCCAGGCTGGCGAAAGCTGCAGCATCGCTGGGGTTACGCGCTGTGAAGCCTTTCCACGCCTCGGCCGCTTCTGCCCACTTCCGCTGCTGTTCGAGCGCTATGGCGTCGGTGGGGGTGGCGTTCTGAGCAATGAGAGCACTGGAGGACAGCAGAAGTGCGGCCAAAAAGAGAGAGTAGGGTTTCATTGGGCGGTCAGGGATCTTTAGGAACTATTATGTCGCAACCATCGGGACCGCGATCCGATTTGCTGGAAAAAACTCCGCCCGCATCAGGTTCGATGCGGGCGAGAAGGTTGAGGCTGAAGCCACTTCTTAGAAGATAAGCTTCAGTGCGAGTTGCAATTCGCGTGGGTCAAAGGCGTTTGTGATTTGGCCGAAGTTGCTGGACCCAAAGTTGGTTCCAATTCCGCCGGTGTTTGCGTTGCCTTGCCACTGCGGATGGTTCCAGATGTTGAATGCTTCGGCGCGGAACTCCATCTTGAACCGTTCCGTGAAGGCAAAGTTCTTGAGAAGTGCCAGATCGAAGTTATTACGTCCGGGTCCAGTGATGGCATCGAATGGGAGGTTGCCGTAGCAATCCGTTCCCGGGCCACCAGGCGCACACGTTGGAGCACTGAAGTTGCCGTTGAACCACTGGCCTACCGTCTTCGGATAGGAGATCGACCCAGAGACATTGGGTCGCGTTCCACTATTCGAGATGATGCTGCCGGCGGTCTGGCCGCTAACACCCAGGTTTAGAGGTGCACCCGATTCTTCCGTGATGATTCCGGAGAACTGCCATCCACCCAAACCGCTCTTTACGAGACGACTTGAACTGTTCCGGAAGAACGGAAGATCGTAGACGAAGTTAGCGAAGAACACGTTCGTGCGGTTATAAATCGACTTTCCGTAATCGTATTTCCAGCCTTCATACGGATTCGTCGCGTTGTTCAGGTCGCCGCCGCTGCCCGTCGCACTTGTCGCATCCTCCGCTTTGGCGAGGGTATACGAAACCTGCAGGTGAAGATCACGCCGCACCGTTCCGGTCAGCGAGGTCTGCAACGAGTTGTACTTCGCATTCGCATCGTCATAGGCCAGGCGCATCTGGCCGTAACCGAGGTACGGCACATCCTCAGCGAATGGCTTCCCGGTTGGTGTTCCGGTGGACGTATGGGACGCGCCGTTAACGAAATTTCCCAAGTCGGCCAGCGGTACCAGGTTGATTGCCTGATAGTTGTTGAGGTGGCGTCCCATGCTTCCTACGTAGGACACATTCAACACTGTGTGAGGGCCAATTGCCTGCTGAACTCCGGCGCTGTATTGAGTAGTGATCGGCGGCTTGTAATTGACCGCGATACCAGTAACTCCCAGCGGAAGCACGGGTAACGCAGCTGCGGTAATGACATTGCCACTGGCGACGTTGAGTCCAGGATTCTGGAGTGACACGCCGTTGAGTGTCGGGTTCGGATCTCCCGGCGGGTTCACTGCACCGTTGTACATATCGTTGCCTTGAATGCGCTCGTACATGAGGCCGTAGCCGCCACGGAGAACGGTCTTACCCTGACCGGTCAGGTCATAGGCAAAGCCAAGCCGCGGTCCCCAGTTGTTCCAGGAGTTGTTGACCAGGCCCTTGGGAATGCCCGGCGTTACGCCGCCGATGCCGATTCCGTTCAAGTAGAAGGTATATCCGCCCAGAGCGGGATTGGTGCTGGTAACTAGTCCCGGGCTAGGTCCGCCGGGACAGCTGCCAACAGGGGAGTTTTTGCTGCAAATGTTCCCGTTCGAATCAAACGTGGCGGCATTCGCCGAATTGTAGAGGTTCGGATAGAAGTTCGACGACAGGTGATTCGCTTCGTAGGTGTGCGGAATTCCGTCCCACCGCAGGCCGAGGTTCAAGGTCAAACGGCTGTCTACGCGCCAGTTGTCCTGAACATAGGCCGCAGGGGAAACGTTGTTCCAGTGGCCGCTGATCTTGTTACCGTCTTCCGTGTATTGCTGTGCATAACCCAACAGGAAGTCAGCGAAGTCAGAGCCACAAGCCAGCGAACTGGAGGCGGTGCACCCGGTCGGACTGGTGAAGGAGCCATTGAAGGTGAAGTTGCCCTGTGTATTGGCGAATGCGTCCTGAATCTTTTTGTAGAGTGCCCAGCTAAAACCGAACTTCAGCTGATGTGCGCCCCGGGTCCAGGATAAGTCGTCGCGAATCTGGTAATCGTCCGCCTTGTTATTCCATGGCATCCAGTTGAGCGTGTAGTTCGATCCAGTCACGCCACTCAAGTTGATGGATGGAATACGGTTGCTTTGATTCGGTCCGGTGAAGAGCCGATTAAAAGTGAAGCCGCTCGGCGCACTTACGAGGTTGCTCGGGATGATGTGAATGCGGTTGCCGTTGTAGTTGAACGCGATCTCATTCAACAGCGTAGGGCTTATCACGTGCGTCGCGTGCACAACTGCACTATATGACGGGTTGCCGAACGTGTTCGCAGCCGAGGGAGTATTATCGCCGCTCCACATCGATGTGCCGTAAGACTGCGAGATCTGCTCGGAAATCCAGTGGCCGAAGATGGAGAACTTGTTGCTGAACTGGTGATCGACACGCGCGATTTGTTCGGTCAGGTTGGTGGGACTGTTATTGCCACCGAAGAAGAACGCGCCGTTGTTTGGTTTCGGGAAGATCCCACCGTACGGGCCGCCAGCCGTCAACAGAGCCGTGGCATTCGCGCTGATCAGACAGTCGGGGATGGTGTTATTGGGGAAAGGACTTCCCGGAACTAAAGTAGCCTTAACAGCGGCCGAACAACCAGCACCGAAGTTCGCGATCCCGGCGGGAACCACAGCATCAACGGTTTTACCGTTAAAGGTCGCCGGAAGGACAGCACCGGTTCCTGCGCCATTCGCATCGGGATACGAGCTCCCCAGGGGCATAGTGTTGTTCAGCAAACCGCCGTCGACCTCTCTGCGCCATTCATTGTTGTAGAAGAAGAAGGTCGGATGGTTATTCATCCCCGGAACTTTTCCGCCCACGTTGAAGCCGAAGATGTTGTAACGAAATTCGGCCACCTTAGACGGCGGGTTATTGAAATAGTTGCGGGCATCCAGGGCGTCGTTGCGGAAGAACTCCCAAGCTTCCGCATGGAAGGTCTTGGTTCCCGACTTGATGACCGTGCTGATTTGTGCTGCGGACGCGAGACCATATTCCGCGCTGTAGTTCGAAGTCATGTTGCGGAATTCAGCGATGGAGTCGATCGACGGCATAACGCTGCCGCTGCTGCCACCGCGGTCAAGGTTTTCGCCGCCGTCAATGAGTTGCAGGTTGTGTCCAGCGCGCTCGCCGTTGATGCTCACCGTGCTGTCGCCGCTGACAGGGGTGAAGCCTACCCTCGACGATTGCAGGCTCACAGCTCCAGGCGCCAATGAAAACAGCTCATACAAGCTTCGTCCATTGGTAGCGAGCTGTGTGATCTGCTGGCCATTGATAACGTTACTGACTTCGCCGCTGTCGGTTTGCACGGCGACGGCGTTGGCCTCAACCGTGACCTGCTCCTGGGCGCTGCCGACTTGCAGCTTGAAATCGATACGGGAGCGGTCTCCGACGTTGAGAGTGACGCCCTTCTGCTCGGCTGCTTTGAAGCCGGTTGCGTTGACCCGAATTGTGTACGGGCCGATGTGGAGGTCGGGTGCGACGTACTGGCCGTCACCATTGCTGGGAAGCGTGCGGGTTACGCCCGTCTCATTGTTGGTAATGGTGATCGTAGCGTTTGGAACAGCAGCACCGGTTGGGTCGGTGATGGTTCCGAGGATGGTTGCTTCCTGCGCAAAACCTTGCGCGGCGAAGACGACGAGGAGGGCCGCGAGTAAGAACGCCAACCGAATATCGCAGCGCTTCAAGAAAAGGCCGAAACTCCCGGCTTTCGTGGGCGAGAGGGATTTCATTTGCCAGCCTCCAGATTGCAGTTGGTCCAAAGGTCTATGACACAGGGGACAGACCTGGACGTTCCGAGAACGTTTACGGTGTTACATCCCCTGAATGATCGTTGTCAAGTAGAAAATCGTTATAGCTAGTCAAAAACTACTATCCGCAGGCCGGACCAGGGGTATACTTGGCCTGAAAACCACGGCGATAATGGGGGATTTTCTTGGTCTTTGGACCTGCTATCCGGTCTAAGGGAGGTCGATTCCATGATTTACCGCAAAACAGTGCAAAAGTTGGTTCTCGCTGCCCTTTGTTCCGCCGTGCTGTGGGGACAGCAGGGAGCGGAGTCGGTCCGGGATCCAGACTTTCCCGTCATCCTGCAACAAGACGTGACCGCCGGTAAGACTCAAGTAGGGTCCAAAATTCAGGCAAAACTTTCCATTGCCACGCTGGTCCAGGGGAAAGTGATTCCAAGGAACGCGACGTTCTCCGGCGAGGTCACCGAGTCGGTCGCAAAGACTAAGACCGGCCCTTCACGATTAGCGATTCGCATGGACTCGGCGCAATGGAAAGATGGTTCTGCATCACTCAAAATCTTCCTGACAGGATGGTATTACCCTACGATTAGTGAGGGCGGGCAGGATCTTCAGTACGGCCCACCGGAGCCCGCAAACAGGACCTGGAACGGGCAGGGACAGTATCCCGATCCCAATTCCAAGGTGTACCGTCCTTTCCCGGGAGATGACTCCGACAAGAAGTCATCTGTTCCAGACACACCGACGTCCGCGGCATCGAACCATCGCATACGGATGAAGGAGGTTGAGGTCGAGCGCGGCCCGGACGGCACAGTCGCTCTCACTTCCAAAAAATCCAACATCAAGCTGGAACGGTATACCACATATATTCTGTCAGCCAGTGAGGCGATACAGCAAAAGTAGCCTGGTCCATTATCGGTTCCCTGCGGCTGTGCAATTAGGAGGAATCAGAGATTCGACGTCAGTGGGCTCCCGTCCGCTTTTGCCGATGGTGACATGGATTTCTTGACCGCAACGCGGCCGTATGCTACAAGCGACGGTTCGACCGTAATCGTTTACGAAAGAGTTTTAGAAGGACTCCACAATGGAGCCCGAGCCGTGCGCGTTGCACAGGAGGATCGTGTATGAATACTAGCCTTCGTATCGTCTTTTTGGCCTCTTTTGCGTTCCTGATCGGCATTCCCTGCTCCGCCCAGAGCAACAGCGGAGCTCCCTACCTCGATCCCAATCAACCCATCGATGTGCGGGTCAACGATCTCGTCAGCCGCATGACTCTCGAGGAAAAGGCATCGCAACTGGTGAACCAGGCGAGGGCGATCCCGCGGCTGGATGTGCCGCAATACGACTGGTGGAGCGAAGCGCTGCATGGAGTTGCCAATGCCGGTACCGCTACCGTTTTTCCTGAACCCATCGGGCTTGCGGCCACCTTCGATGATCCTTTGATTCACCAGATGGCGGTCATCATCGGCACCGAGGCGCGAGCCAAGCATGATCTTGCGGTGAAGGCGGGACGGCGCGACATTATGGAAGGTCTCGACTTCTGGTCGCCAAATATCAATATTTTTCGCGACCCGCGCTGGGGACGCGGTCAGGAAACTTATGGCGAAGATCCGTTCCTCACCGGCCGCATGGGAGTCGCGTTCGTTACCGGACTTCAGGGAAACGATCCGAAATATTTTCGCGTGATTTCGACGCCCAAGCATTACGCCGTGCACAGCGGACCGGAACCGTCGCGGCACAGTATCGATGTGCAGGTCTCGAAGCATGATGAGGAAGACACTTATCTTCCCGCATTCCGCGCCGCGGTCACGGAAGGCAAGGCCGAATCGGTGATGTGCGCCTACAACCGTGTGAACGGGCAGCCGGCATGCGCGAACACATTCCTGTTGAAAGACGAGCTGCGCGACGCATGGAAGTTCAACGGCTATGTCGTATCGGATTGCGATGCCGTGGTCGACATTTTTGAAGGGCATCACTTCACCAAGAGCCAGGCGGAAGCCACGGCGATTGCGCTTAAGACCGGCATGGACAATGAGTGCGCCGACTTCTTCACGGTTGCAAAAGATAGCAAGGACTATCAGCCCTACCTCGATGCGGTGAAACAAGGACTGTTGACCGAAGCCGACATCGATGTCTCGTTGAAACGCCTGTTCACGGCGCGGATGCGGCTGGGCATGTTCGATCCGCCCAGCATGGTTCCATACTCCAATACGCCAGCGACGGAGATCGATAGCGAGGCGCACCGGCAAGTCGCGCTCAAGGCAGCCCGCGAATCGATGGTGCTGCTCAAGAATGACGGAGTTCTTCCTGTCGGTTCGAATGCGAAAAAGATTCTGGTCGTGGGACCGCTTGCGGAATCGGTGGAGGTGCTGCATGGCAATTACAGCGGTACAGCCTCCCACGCCGTCACAGCGTTAGAAGGTATTCGAAACCAATTCTCGGGCGCGCAGGTTTCCTACGTTCCGGGAACGAACTTCTTGCGCCAGCAAAGGGTGATCCCCACTTCGGCCCTTACAACTCCTGACGGAAAGCCCGGGCTGAAGGGTGAGTACTTCACTGGCGGCCTGACCGGCACTCCGCAATTGACGAGAATCGATCCTTACGTCGATCTGCAACTGACTCACCCGGATTCGCACGCGCTTCCTGTCCCCTCTGGGATGCAGGATTTTTCTGTTCGCTGGACTGGAGTTCTTACGCCCGCGGAGTCGGCGACGTATCAGATCGGCCTCGCCGGTTCGATGCAACGCTTGTGGCTGGATGACAAGCTGGTCGTGGACGACATGGTCGGTCACGATCCGAACCCTCAGTCGGCAACCATGCAGCTCACAAAAGGCCACCACTACTCGGTGAAGATCGAGTATGTCGCTGGCGGACGTCAAAGCAAATTTATCTGGCTTCCGTTGATCGCCGATCCCAGCTTCGAGGCGGCTGAGGCGGCGCGGAAATCCGATGTCGTCGTTGCTGTCGTCGGTATCACCTCGAAACTCGAAGGCGAAGAGATGAAGGTCAGCGTCCCCGGATTCCGCGGCGGCGATCGCTATAGTCTCAACCTTCCCGAAGAAGAAGAGGCGCTGCTTGGCGCATTGAAAGGCGCAGGTAAGCCTCTTGTAGTGGTACTCATGAACGGCAGCGCATTAGCTGTGAATTGGGCGAACGATCACGCCAATGCCATTCTCGAAGCCTGGTATTCCGGCGAAGAAGGCGGTAAAGCCATCGCTGAAACGCTTGCTGGGGTGAACAATCCGGCTGGCCGTCTGCCCGTCACCTTCTACAAAGGAACCGAGCAGTTGCCGGACTTCGAAGACTACTCGATGAAGAATCGCACCTACCGCTATTTCACCGGCGAGCCGCTGTATGGCTTTGGACACGGCTTGAGTTACACGACTTTTGCATATAGCGGGATGAACCTATCGAATTCGCCGCTGCAGGCCGGCAATCCGCTCAATGTCGAGGTGGACGTGAAGAATACGGGCTCGCGCGACGGTGATGAAGTGGCGGAGCTTTACATTACCTTCCCGCAACTGGCGGGCGCACCGCTGCGCGCGTTGCGCGGATTCAAACGCGTCCACTGCAAGGCGGGCGAGCAACAGCATGTCACGCTGTCACTCAGTCCTCGCGACCTGAGTTACGTGAATGAGGCCGGCGACCGCATGATCTCTGCCGGCGACTACCTCATCACGGTTGGCGGAGGTCAGCCCGGCACGGGAGCGCCCCACGCTGAGGCTCACCTTACGATTTCGGGCGAGGAGGAGCTGCCAGAGTAATTCGCAAGAAACGCTTTAACCACCAAGAGCACGAAGGCACATGAGGAGAATTGGCTCGGCGCAGCTTCGTGTGAGTCGTGTTCTTTGTGGTTGAATAGTAGATAACCCCTATGATTCCTCGCAGTTTGTTGGCCGGACTCGTGCTTATGATTGCGAGCGCAACTCTGACAGCACGCTCCCAGATTCAGGCGAATCCAGCTCCGAAATCAGCGCCGGCCGGCACATCTTCGGAAAGCCCGATTCGGTTCGCCTTCCAGCCCATCGACTTCAGGCTCGACAGCGATGAAAGTCCCGAGCACCACGCGCCCGAAACTATGGCGGGCGGCGTCGCTGTGTTCGACTATAACAACGACGGCAAGCTCGACATTTTTTTCACCAACGGCGCCAACCTCAAGACTTTGCAGAAGGATTCGCCGAAGTACTACAACCGCCTCTTCGAAAACGACGGCAAGGGTCACTTCACCGACGTCACCGAAAAAGCCGGAGTGGCCGGTACGGGCTACGACATTGGCGTTGCGATTGGTGATTACGATAACGACGGATACGAAGACATCTTTGTCGCCGGCGTCTATCGCAACACTCTGTATCACAACAACGGCAACGGAACCTTTACCGACGTCACAGCGAAGGCCGGGCTGAACAAGCCCGATCTAGAGTACGGTCCCCTGTGGTCGGTCGCCGCGGGCTGGATCGATGTCAACAACGACGGCCTGCTCGACCTGGTCGTCATCAATTACCTGAAGTGGGACTTCGCTCACGAACCGGTCTGCATCGGTTACGGACATCCGGACTATTGCCATCCCAAGATGTACAAGCCCACACCCAATCAGTTGTTCATCAACAATGGCGACGGCACTTTCCGCGATGCGTCCGTAGAGGCGGGATTCCGTGCGCATCCGGGCAAGGGCATGGGCGTGGCCATGGCGGATGCGGAACTCGATGGCCGCATGGATTTGATTATCCCCAACGATAAGCTGATGAACTCGTATTACCGGAACCTGGGCAACGGCAAATTCGAAGAAGATGCCTTCGAGGCAAACGTCGCACTGCGCGAAGACGGCGTCTACATCTCCGGTATGGGAACGGATTTCCGCGATCTCGATAACGACGGCTACCCCGACATCGTGATCGTCGCGCTCGACGGGGAAACTTTTCCGATCTTCAAGAATGACCACAAAGGCAGCTTCACCGAGGTGACCCGGGAGAGCGGGATGACCAAGCTCAGCCTGCCCATGTCAGGGTACTCTCCGACCATCGCCGACTTCGACAACGACGGATGGAAGGACATTTTCGTAACCCGTGGGCATGTGCAGTCGCTGGCCTCGACGAACCTTGCCATCGAGCAGCCGAATACTGTATTCCGCAATCTGGGTGGGATGAAGTTCGCGGCGCTCACCGCCGGAGCAGGACTGACCGCGCAACCTCCATCGCGGCATCGCGGATCAGCGGTCGGGGACCTGAATGGTGACGGCAAGCTGGATGTGGTCGTGAATGCGTTGAATGCTCCGGCGGAGATCTGGATCAACCAGTCTCCCGGCAACAATCACTGGATCGAATTCAAGCTGCAAGGGACGAAGAGCAACCGTGACGGGATTGGAGCACGCATCAAGATCGTGACAAAATCCGGCGCGCAGTACAACCACATGACGACAAGTTCGGGATATGCATCGTCAAGCGACGCACCTGTGCACTTCGGAGTTAGGCGCGAATGCGATGGTGGATCTGGTTGAGATTCAGTGGCCGTCTGGAATTGTGCAGCTGATGAAAGATGTGGCGGCGGATAGAGTCGTCGCGGTGAAAGAAGCGGAGAAGTAATCGCCTGGATTCAAGGCGAGTGAACTTGGCCGTTCCGGATTCAAACTAGTTAGGGGCCCTACGCCTGCACCTTCATTCCGTCCGGATCCCACTTCACTACCGCGCTCCGCTCGATGCTCATATTGCTGAGCAGGGCGGCCCCGGCGGCGCGGTAGCCGAAGACGGCATCTTCCACCACCGGTTGCCTCGAGCGCACCGCCGCGAAGAAGTTGTTGAAGTGATCGTAGTTGTCGTGATAACCATCCGGTGCAACGTATTTCTCGAATTCGGCGGCGGGCGGCCCTGAGGGATGCGTTGCCGGATACTTCTCGCGATGAGCGTCGCGAATCTGCTTCTGCATGGCTTCGGTATAGGTGCCGATCATCAGACCCGGATCCTTCTCCCGTGGAGTGCGGCTTACGCTGACAAAGTTGTTGCCAATTTCCATCGTGCCTTCCGAGCCGGTAAAGATCAGCCCTTCACTTTCGGCGCCGCCGTCCACGAAGTTCACCCGCAAGCTCAGGTTGAATCCCTGGGGATAATCGAACAGGCCGAGCATCACGTCGTCAACGTCACGCCCATCCTTCCAGAAGCGCAGTCCACCGGTCGCCATGGCGCGGGTCGGACCATTCGTTCCGACGATGAAGTGCGTTCCGCTGAACAGGTGGACAAACAGGTCTCCAGCTACGCCGCTGCCATAAGCCTTCCACTTACGCCACTGAAAAAAGTGTTCGCCGTTGAATGGGATTTTCGGCGCCGTGCCCAGGAACCGCGGCCAGTCGCAAGTCTCCGTCGAGGCGTCCGGGGGCACGGTA
The DNA here is from genome assembly GCA_963711365.1 of Terriglobia bacterium. Lineage (GTDB taxonomy): Bacteria > Acidobacteriota > Terriglobia > Terriglobales > Acidobacteriaceae > Sulfotelmatobacter. Next base: position 658,561 of record CAVQDY010000009.1, read on the forward strand.
TAGTTCCAGGCCCCCATGAACGAATTGCGATCCCAGTGTGCGGTCACCATGTTGAGCTGACCGATCGCGCCCGAGGCGAGCAGTTCCTTTGCTTTGACATAAATGATCGAACTCACCCGCTGGCTTCCAACCTGCAGGATGCGATTGTTCGCCCGCGCCGCCTCGATCATTTCCGGTCCATCGCTATACAGATGAATCATCGGCTTCTCGCAGTAGACGTCTTTGCCCGCTTTCATGGCATCGACGGCGGCCTGCTTGTGCCAGTGATCCGGTGTCGCGACGATGACAGCGTCAATATCTTTGCGCGACAAAATCTCGCGGTAATCGCGAGTCGTGAAAACATCGTTCCCCCAAAGCTCCTTGCTGTGCTCCAGTCGACCGTCGTAACAATCGGCAACGGCCACCAGTTTCACGCCCGGAACTTGTACCGCAAATTTCGTGTCGCCCTGTCCCTGAATACCGGCTCCAATGAGTGCCAGTTGAATATGATCGTTTGGTGCAAACGCTGCGGCGGGCGCGCCCTCCGCGGCCAGCGCATAGACCTTGCCGCCGAGAACGGTAGTTGCGGTCGCCGTTCCCGCCATCTTCAAAAACGTTCTGCGATTCAACACGTGTAGACACCTCCACTTTGGAGTTTTATGACGCCTGCAACGATAGTCCTTTTCTCGGAAACTTGCGCGAGCGATGTGGCCAGCGGCTTCTCTGAGAGCTCCGCAGAGAATCTAAGGCGCTAGACGTGACCGATCTGACGCAGCGCCGGATATACCTGGCGGTATCCGCGATACGCCTTTTGCATCGTGGCTGAGTCTTTCTGATTCGGCGCGATATTTTTTGCTACGCGTACAATGGCATCGCATGCCTGTTCCACCGATTTCCACGCGCCTCGCTCCCGTGCCCGCAAGAATGGCCGCGCCGTACGCTGCGCCTTCCTCGGCTTCGACAATCTCCACGTCCCGGCCGTAAACATCGGCTTGAATCTGCCGCCACAGCGGCGAACGCGCCCCGCCGCCGCCGAGGCGGATCGATGTCACCGGAATCTTCATTTCTTCAAAGATCGTGAACGTATCTTTCAAACTGAAAGCCACGCCTTCGAGGATGGCGCGAATCACGTGGGCGCGCGTGTGCGATGCCGTCAGCCCGACCAATGCACCGCGCGCAGTGGGATCGAGATGCGGTGTGCGCTCGCCCATCAGATACGGGGCCCAGAGCGCGCCTTCGGATCCCGCCGGAGCCGCCGCAGCCTCTTCGGCGAAGACGTCATACGGATCGCGCCCGTCCTTCTTTGCCACCCCGGGTGATGCCGCTCCAAAGTTGTCCCGATACCAGCGCAGCGACAGTCCTGCCGCCTGCGTGACGCCCATCACGTGCCAGCGTCCCGGGATGGCGTGGCAGAATGTGTGCAGACGCCCTTGCGGGTCCATTGCCGGACGATCGGTTGAGGCAAATACCACGCCTGAGGTGCCAATCGTCGCGCTGACCGCACCGACGCGGGCAATGCCCATTCCAACGGCGCCTGCGGCCTGATCTCCTGCGCCGGCGACCACCGGAGTTCCTGCACGCAAGCCAGTGGCTTCCGCGCCCGCAGGGGAAACACGGCCGCAGATCTCCGGGGATTCAAACAATCCCGGAAGCAATTTCAAATCGATGCCCGTCTTGGTCAGAACTTCCGTCGACCACTTTCGATTGGCGACGTCGAGCAGCAACGTGCCGGATGCGTCGGCCATGTCGATGGCGCGCTCGCCGGTGAGCCGGAAGCGCACATAATCTTTTGGCAGCATGACGTGCGCCACGCGTGCCCATGCCTGAGGCTCTGTCTCGCGCACCCACAAAAGCTTGGTCACTGTGAAATTCGTCAGCGGAGGATTGCAGGTCAGGCGAATCAATGCGTCGCGTCCGATGGACTCTTCCAGCGCGCGGCATTGCGCTTCGCTGCGCTGATCGCACCAGATGAGAGCAGGACGCACAACTTCATCGGCGGCATCGAGCAGCACCGCGCCATGCATCTGCCCGGAAAATCCAACACATGCGATGTCTTGCGCACGCACACCCGAAGTTTGCAGCGCTTTGCGGACGGAGGTTCCGCAGGCTTGCCACCAATCCCGCGGATCTTGTTCGGCCCAGCCCGGCCGCGGACTGGCGAAATGTTGATGCTCCGCCGAGGCCGAAGCGACTACATGTCCCTGCTCATCCATGATGAGCGCGCGCGTGCCACCAGTTCCAACATCGATACCTAAATAGTTCATGATTGCGTCTCGTACTCGACTGCGAATGGAAGTTATGCGAAATCGTGGACGCCGCGCCGCGTTTCGACTGGATGAACCGTTTCTTTCTCGGATTCCTGCAACTGCCGGTTCAGGAAAAAGTCGAGATTGCCGCGCATCACCAGGTGCGGCGCGAGGGCAACCTGATGCGACCGCCGGCCGCCTTCGGCCAGGAACTCATGCAGCATCCGCAGCGCCATCTGGCCCTGCGCCCGCGGACGCTGGTAGATCGTAGCCACAACCTCGCCTGAGCGAATGTAAGGCACAAGCTGGGGAAATAAATCAGTCGTGATGATGGTCAACTGCCCCAGCAGATTCGCATCGGTCGCGGCTTTTAGAACCGGAATGGAGGACTCCGTCGTCACATATATGCCGACTAACTCCGGATGCTGCTCAAAGAGCTTGCGGCACTTACGGTACGCCTCTTTTTCGAGATTGTGATCCTCCACCGGCCTGAGCGGCCGCAAATTCGGATAGAACTCCAGCAGCGTAGCTTCGAACGCGGCGCATTTTTCAGCATGCTCAGTGATGGCCATTTCAAACACCGTGATTGCGACCGAACCCTCTCGATCTCCGATGAATCTGCCCATGAGATCGGCTGCAATGGAGCCGCTGGCCAGCGTATCCACGGCGACGATTCCCAATCGCCCGCTGTTGGGAGCATCGGTGGCCACGCAGACCACGGGGATGCTGGCGCGCGAGGCGCGCCGAATCCAGCTTCGTAACTTTTCCGGACGGCTGGGAAAAGAGATGATGCCATCGACCTTCTCGTTAATGGCCGCCTCAAACGCTTCCTCCTCGCCTTCTCCCAGGCGGCAGGTGCGGAACTCGATCTCAACGTTCTCCAGCAAGATGGAGGAAGCCTCTTCGCGAATGCCGGCGCGCACCTCATCCCAGAACGAGGTCGTTCCTTCGAGGGTATTCACGGATATGCGCAGCGTCTTGCGCGATGAGAGATAGCGCGCCGCCAGGTTCGGCCGGTACCCGAGGGTCCGCGCCATCTGCAGCACCCTGGCTTTGGTCGCCGGACTTACGCCCGGATTGTCATGCAGCGCTCGATGAACCGTTCCGATGGAGGTGCCCAGCGACTTTGCAATGTCACCGAGCGTAGTGGGAGGCTTACCCATTTTGTTGGCCCGCGTCGTGGCCGGCCGCACAGCCAGCACAGATATTGCTCCGGATAAGTCATGGACTACCCAGAACCGTAAACGTTAACGGAAGTCGTGAAAATGCGCAAGCTGGCAGCCCAGATGCGCTTTTCACCCGGTGAAACTGCTGGTCAGGCCAGAGACCACTGGACTGCCGCATAAGAACGCGGGGGCATTTCGATTTTTGTGCTTGAGGCGCTGCCGGATGGCACAGAAAAGCTCTGCGGTACGACTTTTTTCGGCGCAGCAAAGCTGTTGGAAGCTTTCAGATCGTCCCCGGTGAGCAGCCAGGACGCGGTCACTTTTCCCGGCGCGTGATCTTGCCACTGCAGTTCGAGACTGCGCGGCTTCGACAGATCGCGATTCAGAATAAAGACGGTGATCGCGTTCCCGCCTGCATCCAGTGTTCCGGACACATCCAAGTACGGCACGTTCTCGAAGTCACTCACGGAGTATGTGGGTGATTCCACGAACAGGTCCAGGACATCGCCTTTCGCAAACTGCAAGGCCCAGCTATACGGATAGTAGGTCGTCTGGCGGAACAAGCCGTCGGCGTTGGTCATGATAGGAGCGATCACGTTCACCAGTTGAGCCAGGCACGCGATCTTTACGCGGTCGGCATGCCGCAACAGCGTGTTGATTAATCCTCCGACCAGCAGCGCGTCTTCGAGGTTGTAAATCTCTTCCAGCAGATGCGGTGCTTCCGTGCGATGTCCGTCAACGTCGTTGCCCTTGTTGGCCCGGTACCACACGTTCCATTCATCAAACGACAGCCACAATTGTTTTGGCGAATGCTTGTGCCCGCGAACCACGTCACATACGGCGATCGTTTCAAGAATCTGCCGCTCCATGCTCAAGTTCATCGCCATGTATTTTGAGGAGTCTTCCCCGGTATCGCGCTGATTATTTCCGAAATAGCGATGCAGCGACAGTCCGTCGACGTAGTCATAACACTGCTCGAGGACCTCGCGATCCCATTCAAGATACGTGGGCATAAAGGGCCCGCTCGATCCGCAGGCAATAAGCTTCAGCGAAGGATCAATGACGCGCATCTGTTTCGCGGCATCGGCAGCCTTCATTCCGTACTCAACCGCCGACATGTGGCCGATCTGCCACGGCCCGTCCATCTCATTGCCCAGACACCAGTGCTTCACGTTGTGCGGCTCGGCAACGCCATGCTGGCGCCGCAAGTCGCTCCACTTCGTTCCTTTTTCGACGTTGCAATATTCCACCAGAGCTGCGGCTTCGTCCGCCGTTCCCGTACCGAAGTTCAAGCCCATGAGAGGCAGAGTTCCAACCTGCTTGCACCATGCCATGAATTCATTGGTGCCGAATTGATTCGTGTTCAGCGTGTCCCAGGCCTTATCGAGCACTCGCGGGCGGTTCTGCTTCGGCCCAACTCCATCGAGCCAGTTATAGCCGGAAACGAAGTTGCCGCCGGGATACCGAATGATGGGCACGCCCAACTGATGAATCTCAGCGAGCACGTCTTTGCGAAAACCGTTCGCATCTGCCAGCTTCGATCCCGGATCATAAATGCCGCCGTAAATGGCGCGGCCGAGCTGCTCGAGAAATGATCCGAAGAGATTGCGATCGAGGGGCGCGATCGTTCGGCGCGTATCGATGTAAACGCGCGCCGGAGCGGAGTCGGGCAAGGCTTTTGCCTGTGCGAGGCCGAATGCGGATTTCGAGCCGCATAGCAACGCGGCCGAAGCGGCGGCTGCCGTACCGGAAGCTTGTTTCAGGAATTTGCGTCGAGAACGGGAAAACGATTTCATGGCAGACCTCGAATGAAGTCCACCAATTTAAATCAGAAGCGCAGCATTTGAGAACTAGTTGTTCTTGGTTCGTGGACCTTCGCACTCTTAGTGACGGACGACGGTCCCGACCCGCCCGTTCCGGTCCGGAATACCCGACATGCGATAAGCCCAGGCGCAGATCACATCGCGCCACTTCAGCGCCTCATCTGCCTGAAACTCGAATCGCGACAGGATATCCTTATAACGCTCTTCGTCCACGTGACCCGCCAACGTTTGCCACCGCGCGACGAACCCGTGCGCCCGATCTGCGCCGTCATAGTGCGAGTCATAAATGTGCTGAATCACGGTCTTGCCCGAATGCAGGACATACGTCCACGGCACATGATGGAAAAACAAGAGCAAGTTGTCCGGACATGCCTCTAGCGATTCATACATCTTCTGTACCGCCGGCGGATACTGTCCGATGTAGCCGGTTCCCGTCGCCATCGTGCGATCCATACCGATGCCCTGATGATCGGCGCGATGCCACTGTCCCCAGCCATTTTCTTCCGAAGACTCCGGCGCGGGATCGTAATGATTGCCGGTAATATTCGTCAGCGTGCCCGCTCCCAGCGGTCCTGTATAACTCTCGTACACCGGCCAAGAGTCAAGTTGTAGATCGGAAATCGTCTGCACAACCAGCGGATCGTTGCCAAATGTGAGCCGGGTCCATTCGTCGACAATCTTCTCCGCGCTCAGATCCGGATCCCACGCCAGGCGACCGAAGCCATACAGATTCGCCATGGCGAGCGGACTGCCCATCCAATTCTCATCGAGCCCGACATTCGCGACGCCGACGAAGCCGTTGAGCGGACGGTGGGATGTAGTGCGGGAAACGATGTCTTTCACCTTTGATGGCTCACCTCCCGGCAGGTGCATATTGAAATCAAGAACTTCCTTCCACATCGGCACCAGAAAGCAGAGTTGTTTTTGCTGACCTGTATATTCCTGCGTGATCTGCAGCTCGATTGCCTTGTTCGTGGACTCAAGATCGCCAAACAACGGCGACACCGGTTCGCGCACCTGAAAATCGATCGGGCCGTTCTTGATCTGGATGATGACGTTGTGATCGAACTTGCCGTCGAGCGGATGGAAATTATCGTAGGCAGCCTTGGCCCGGTCGTTCTTCAGATCGCGCCAATCGAGATGATGGTTGTAGACGAACGCGCGATAGAAAACGACTCCGCCGTGCGGATTCAAGGCGCGAGCGATCATGTTGGCCGCGTCGGCGTGAGTGCGTCCGTAAGCCGACGGGCCGGAGCGCCCCTCGGAATCCGCCTTTACGACGAAGCCTGCAAAATCGGGAATCTGCCGGTAAATCTCATCCACCTTTTGCCGCCACCAGTCGGCGACACGCGGATCCAAAGGATCAAAGGTGTCCAACCCACCGATCATCTTCGGACTGCTTAGATCGACCGACAACGATAACCGCACGCCCCAGGGACGAAACGCATCGGCGACACGTCCCACCTGCGCAATAAAGGCATCGTCGAGAACTCCGGGGGCGGCATTTACATTGTTGATCGTGCATGTATTGATGCCAATCGATGCGAGGATGCGCGCGTACTGCCCGGCGCGCGTCAGGTCATCGCGCACCTTGCCGCCATCAAAGAAGATCGATCGCCCGCCGTATCCGCGCTCGACGCTGCCGTCGAGATTGTCCCATTGATCGATCCACCGAATCGGAGCTGCGGGCTGCTGCACTTCATCGGTGTGCGCAATGCTTTCGCCGAGAGCAATCTTGCTCAGCAGGCCGAAGACGCCGTAGAGCACTCCGCGCTCGCTGGAGCTTGTAATCAGCAAGCATGGCGAGCCGTGAAGTGTTACTCGGGTGATCCAGTAAGCATCACCCGTGAGTGCGCGTCGCTGATCCAACTTGGGTATAGAAGCTTTGGCCTGATCGAATGTGGCGAGAATGACTGCGCTGCCGCTGACTTCGCCCGCTGACGTCAGGGTTCTTCCCATCATCTTCGTGATGCCCGACGTCAGTTCCTGACCCGCCGTTTTAAGAACAATGGAGTCCCCGAGAACGACGACCTTGGCCGGCAGGTGCTGGTACTGCTTAGCAGTGGTGGGATCGAGCGGAGCATATCGCAGCCATGCATCGCCGTCTTTTTCGGCCATGACTGCTTGAGACAGTACAGCGAAGCAAACGATGGCAATCAGAGCCGCGAACGTCGACAGGCGAATTGCCTGGACAAATCCAGCAGCTTTCCATCGGCGCAGGAATTGCAAGGACCGGAATAATTTCATAGCAATCTAGGGTCGAGTATACGGGCGGTGTGCAAGGCACTTGTAGCTCGGCCGGAAAATCGAGAGCGCCGCGAACGCTCTCCGCTTCCTGATAATCTCAAATCAGATGAGGACACGCACCCTTTGCCGCCGCTGATCAATGTTCGGAGCATCTCTAAGTCGTTCGGAGCCGAGCCTCTGTTCCAGAACGTCTCTTTCACTGTTTCCGAAAAAGATCGTGTCGGCCTGATCGGTCCGAATGGATCGGGCAAGTCAACGCTGCTGCGAATTCTGGCGGGCACGGTTGAACCGGATGACGGAGAGATCGCCGTCAAGAAGCGAATCCGGCTCAGCTACGTCGAGCAGGAATCGCAATTTGGCCCTGGCGATACTGTGAAGTCCGTCGTTGAGGCGGCCATGGAGACTTCCGCCGTGCCCGAGTCGGAGCGCGGTACTCGTTCTGCAGAGACTATGGGGCGCGCCGGCTTCGTCGACCTGCAGGCCGAGGCGTCGCGCTTGTCAGGAGGCTGGCAGAAGCGCCTCGCGATCGTGCAGGCGCTGGTGCAAGCCCCCGACATCCTGCTGCTCGACGAACCAACCAATCATCTGGACCTCGCGGGCATCGAGTGGCTGGAAGAAGTGCTGGAGCAAGCCGGGTTCGCCTGCGTGATCATTAGCCACGATCGCTACTTCCTCGAAAACGTCGCCACCGAGATGGCGGAGCTCAGCCGCGTCTATCCCGATGGCGTGTTGCGCGTGAAGGGACGCTACAGCGTTTTCCTCGAAAAGAAAGAAGAGTTCCTGCACGCGCAGTCCAAACGGCAAGAAGCTTTGGAGAATCTGGTTCACAGCGAGATCGAATGGTTCCGGCGCGGAGCGAAAGCGCGCACCCGGAAATCCAAAGCACGCATCGATAAAGCCGGGGAGTTGATGGAGGAATTGGCTGACCTTAACCATCGCACACGCAGCACGAGCGCGCAGATCGACTTCTCCGCCACCGATCGCAAGACCAAGCGCCTGATCGAACTCGAGAACGTCAGTTACGCCATCGGAGAGCGCAGTCTGTTCGAGGGTCTGAACTTCATCATTTCCGCCGGCCTGCGCGTCGGCTTGGTCGGTCCGAATGGCAGCGGCAAGACAACTTTGCTCCGTCTGTTGCGCGGAGAAGTTGCCCCGAGTACCGGCGAGATCCGCCGCGCAGACAAATTGCGTATCGTGTACTTCGACCAGACCCGTGCGCTTGATCCCGGCGTCACGCTGCGCCGGGCGCTGGCGCCCGAGGGCGATTCAGTCATCTATCAGGATCGTGTCGTGCACGTCGCATCATGGGCAGCGAAATTCCTCTTCAAGAGTGAACAACTCAACCAGCCGATCGAGCGGCTCTCCGGCGGCGAGCGTGCCCGCGTCCTGATCGCGCAGCTGATGCTTCAGCCTGCAGACGTTCTTCTGCTCGACGAGCCCACCAACGACCTCGACATCCCGACGCTCGAAATCCTCGAAGAAAGCCTGCTGGAGTTTCGCGGTGCGCTGGTTCTGGTCACGCACGATCGTTACATGCTTGATCGCGTATCGACCGTCGTGCTCGGCCTCGACGGCCGGGGCAGCGCCGAACGATTCGCCGACTACTCTCAGTGGGAAATCTGGCAGAAGGAACGCAACAAAGACGAAGCTGCGGAGTTGAAAGAGGTCTCGGCACGGCAAGCAGCCTCTGCCACGAACACGGCTTCATCGGCAAAGAAAAAGCTCTCGTATATCGAGGCTCGCGAATATGCAGCCATCGAGCAGCGCATCGCCGAGGCGGAGCAAGTACTCGAGACCAAGCGATCGCAGGCGGAGGATCCCGCAATCGCAAGCGATGCCGCGGGGCTTCTCACGGCTCATGCTGAACTGGACGAAGCTCAACGGGAAGTTGATACTCTTTACGCTCGCTGGGCCGAGCTCGAAGCTAAGAGGTGAACCCGCCTTTCAAGTGCTATTTGGCGAGGCAGAACGCGATGATCGTATCCCCGCTACAGCCAGAGTTCTTCTCGATTTCCCCTAACAACCGCGATTCAAGATCGTCCGGATCAGGAACCATTTCGCAGGCGGCGATCTCTTCCTCGCTCGCTCCCTGGAAGCATAGTTCGCAAACTCCCAAACCGCCTTCCGAACGCACCGGCGGCCCGAACACACGGCACGTCATCGGTCGAAACTCATAAAGCTCACAGAGTCCCGTTGCTGGATCGAGCGCTGGACACGGTTCTTCGTTTCCGAATTGCTCAAACTTCTGTGCGGCTTCTTCATCTTCAGCCAGGATTCCGGTCGCCTGATTCCCCGGAAATTCAGGCGACAGTCGTGCCCATGACTCTCGCGCACGCATTCGCACCGCCGCCGCCCGCTCCGGCGACTGCTTCTCCAGTTTCGTCAGACCGTGCGTCAACCGCATTGCGTCCAGTGGATTTATGGCAAACACTCCGATGCAACACTGCGTGCATCCCGGGCGGCAGGCGAGCCAATCTCCGCTTCTGCGCGCCGCATCGGACAATGCCGCGTCGACAATCTGAATCAGCTTCTGATCCCCACGCGAAGGAAAACGCACTGCCATTCGCTCAGCATACCTGAATGTTCGCGAGCTCAATCAATCCGCCGATTGTAAAAATGAAATTTTTGCGTTGGACGGCGGCCTGTGTCCTTCGTACAGTGTTTCTGCCCGGTCTGCTGTGTCGCAGCCGGGTCGGACTTCCCCGTTACGATCCCGCCCCTTGATGGGTTTCAGGTGGCCTTGGACGTGTTGTCTAAGTGAAGTAAGACTGCAGCCACCGATTTTTCGGCGGATGCAGAGCACTTATTTGAAACGAGGCGAGCACATGTCACGGGAAACCCAAACGACACCAAATTTGAGAACCGTCGCTGATCGAGTCGGTCTCGCTCCTTGCTCCGTCTCTTCTGTATTGAATAATGCACCCGCTGCCCGCGCCATTCCACAAGCCACGAAAGATCGTATCTTTCAGGCTGCCGCTGAACTGAACTACCGTCCGAATCTCTGGGCGCGCTCGTTGCGCACCAAGCGCACGCGGATGGTAGCCGTGGTCGCTCCTGACTTCGGTCTGCCCGCCGCCGCGCGAGTGGTGGCCGCCGCGCAGGAGCGATTGCACCGCGAAGGATATCTCCTGGTATTGGCACGGCTCGATTCCGCCGACAGCACTCCCGCACAAACCTATTTTCAGCAGCGAGGGATTGAAGGAGTAATCGCCATTGACTCGACCATATCAAGGATTCCTGAATTGCCGACGGCCGCGATTGACTTGACTGCTCTAACTTATTCCACGACTTCCGACGATAGCGCTGAGTCCTGGCTTTCGGCGCTCGGTCGTTCGGCAGCTGATTCCGTCATCTCGCAGATTGAAAGCAAAACTCCGGTGGAACCGAAGAGAGCCGAACCCAAGCGGCCAGCGACATATCTCGGCTCGGCAAGTATGCATCGCCTTGGCGGTGATGAGGGCATGCAGAATCACTTCGTCACCTATGGGGACTGAATAGTGAAAAGACGAGCGGGTCTATGCCGCTTTCCCGCGCAGGGCCTTGGCCTGCTCCAGAATGCGGAATAGCAGCAGCCAGCGTTTTACATTTGTCGTCATCAAGAAATTTTCTTTCACGTGCTCGCGCCCGCTTGCGCCAATGCTCCGCGCGAATTCCGGATGCGTGAGCAGATACCGGATCTGAAACGCGCATCCTTCCACGGAGTGCACCAGAACTCCAGTGAGCTTGTGGATGATCTGGTTCGGAATTCCCCCCACCGAACTGGCAATCGTCGGCTTCCCTTTCCACAAAGCTTCGGTAACGGTCAATCCGAAGCCTTCCTTCAGCGATTTCTGCACGATGATGGTTGAGGCGCGCTGAATTGCGTTGATCTGCACCGCACACCACGGCGGCAGATCGAGAATGATGATGTCCGGATCGTTCCCCGCCGCTTCCTTAACTTCCTGTAGAACGATCGCACCCTCAGGATCATCTGTCGCGCCACCGCCCGCCAGCACTAACTGGCAGTCCACATATTTCTTGGCGAGTTTGTAGGCCAGTACCACACCAACCGGATCTTTTAGCCGGTCAAAGCGCGAAACCTGGGTCACGATCGGGCGTGAGCGGTCGATGCCAAAGTCGTCGCAAATCTGCTGCACCAGCGAATCGGGCAGTTCCTTATTCTTCTCCGACAGCGGATCGATGCAGGGATAAAACAGGTACTGCGGAATCGGCAGTTGCCGCGCGAACGACTGTGACGAAAAAATCGCCGCATCATACTGTTCCACGAATGGCCGCAAGAACTCCCAAACACCGGCATTCGGATTCGAGAGATCGATATGGCAACGCCATACCCAGTGCGCCGGCGTTTTTCCTTTCGACCGGATGAGAGCCACCGGCTGCGGATCGTGGATTACCACCATCTGCTCGTCGAACTTCAGCCGTTCCCGATTCTGCTCGTTGTACATCAGGAAAATGTCTTTGGCCGCCTGCGTCAAATCGTAAGCTGTGCCGTGCAGCGCGTTGTGAAAAGCCTTCGTGATCTCGAAGAAATCGTTGCCCCCGGTAATGACATCCCAGTGCGTCGGAACCTCAAGTTCGGAGAGCAGCGGAACAAGCCGGTTGAGCATCTCGGCGACGCCGCCGCCGACTGCGGTCGAGTTCACCATTTTGATCCTCTTGCCCTTCAGATCCTTCGCCAGGAAACGGAGCGTGTCGATGCGGCCTTGTCCGATGATGGATTGATAGTCATCCAGGTGCGGAGGCGGGGGCGGAGTGGGTGGCGTAAGCACGCTGGTAGGAAGCGGACGGTTCAACCTTCGGTCGCCTACCCTGCGGTCGGTGGCTCGGCGTGCGGGATGCGGTTGTGCCGTCGGCGCGGCGGGAGCGGACGCTGCGGTAGGGAGTTGAGAATCGACGGTGGAAGTCGCGGAAGTAGCGCGCTGATCTTCTGAACTCATTTTTCGGCAGTCCCTAATTCATGGCTTGGGAGACGATGCGGGCAATCTGCCGCCGCACCCCCTCAAGGGTGTTGGCATAAATATCGATGCGCTCAATCGCGTCCGCGGCTTCTCGCAGCCCCACTTCTTCTTCCAGCCACTGTGAGAAGTCATTCGACATGCGGTGCAGACGCAAGCGCGCCTCGATGAAGTGATGATGAATTGCGTGCACACTGACCTGGTTTAAGCCATCTAGAAATCCGGCGAGCGTGTCCGGACAAAATGATGTCGGCAATACGACGATGTCGGAGGCACAGAAATAGAAAGGCTCATAGGCCAGACGCGATCCGGGCCGGTTCTGGTTGTGGAGGAATTCGCCGAGAATCTCAAGCATTCTCCGACGCAGGCCCTCAATCGCAGTGAACTCGCGCACGTCGACGCTGGCGAATTGTTCGGCCAAGGCCGGCTCATTGCAGGCAAAAAGGGTCCAATGCGCGAAGTCGTTGGAAAATCCCTGCCGGATAAAGTGATGCTCCTGCAGGGTGCGGAACGTGTGCTGAAAGATGGAATCGTCGGGACAAGTCTCGAGCGCCTGCAACAACTCCGAAAGATTATGGGCCTTCTGCCTACCAATCCGCAGCAGATGTTCCGAAGTGTTGAAGTAAAACGGCTTTTGCGGCTTATGCAGAACGGGATTTGCGGCTTCTGGCATGTTCTTAGATAGATTGCACTCCGCGAGGGCAGGGTTGTTCCCTTAGTTACGCCGTGTCGTCGTTTTCTTCACGGAGGTATCTTTATGCGACCGAAGCCCCCGACCTGAATCGTTTCTTACCACTTTCTTCAGCATCGAGGCGGATGTCGCACACTTCGCCGATTAAACTTGCTGCCCAGCGATACACGTTGTTCTCGCGCACAGCTTTGCGCATACGCTGCATGCGCAATTGCTTCTCGTCGGAATCCATTTCCAATGCCGCACGGATCGCATCTGCTGTCTGGTCGATGTCATAGGGATTGACCTGCAGGGCATCGCGCAACTCGCGCGCCGCACCTGTGAAGCAACTCAGAATCAACACACCTCGTTCATCGTGCCGCGTTGCCACAAATTCCTTGGATACCAGATTCATGCCATCGTGCAGGGATGTCACCAGGCACAGGTCGGCGGCGCGGTAGTATAGTTCAATTTCTTTATGGCTGTGTTGCCGCTCTAGCAGGATGATCGGCTTCCACTGGTCCGCGCGAAAGCGCCAGTTGATCCGCTCCGCTTCCGCTTCCACTTCAGCCTGCAGATCGTGATACCGCTTAATATGCGTTCGGCTGGGCGCTCCAATCTGAACGAAGGTAAAGACTCCCTGATAGCGCGGATATTTCTCCAAGAATCGCTCGATCGCGAGGAACCGCTCCAGAATTCCCTTGGTGTAATCGAGTCGATCGACTCCCAAACCCATAAGGGCAGCTTCGACTCCCAGGCTTTTGAATAACGAGGCACGCTCCTCGTAAGCTGAGTCTCGCGACGGGTTCGGTTGCACATCCGCCAGATCGACGCTAATGGGGAAAGGATGCACCAGGGTGCGATGCTCACGGCGCTGCACGGTCGAGTGATCCCAGTCGATGCGGGATTCCACAATGCGGTCGACCGTCTGCAGAAAGTTTGTGCAGTGGGCCTGGATGTGGAATCCGATCAGATCTGCGCCCAGCAGTCCATCTACCAGTTCCTTCTGCCACGGACAGATCCCAAATGCCTCGGGATTCGGCCACGGAATATGCCAGAAGATCGCCAGCCGCGCATCCGGACGCTTCTGCTTGATCAACCTCGGCAGCAGCGCGAAATGATAGTCCTGCACCAGCACGACCGGATTGCTGACGCCTTCCATCTCTTCCAGCAACGCCTTGGCAAACTTGCGGTTCGCATCCTGGTAGTACTGCCAATCGCTCGCCCGAAACAGTGGGCGAGTGTGCGCGATGTGGCACAACGGCCACAGCCCTTCATTCGCGAATCCGTAGTAGTAGCCTTCTTCTTCCTCTTTCGACAGCCACACTCGACGCAACGTGTAATGCGGATCGTCGGGCGGCACCATCAACCGGCTATGCGAATCCACCGTCTCCGCATCGGCGTCGCCAGCCCCGTGTGCCAACCATGTTCCCCCGCACGCACACAATACTGGTTCGATGGCGGTGACCAGTCCGCTCGCCGGAACACTCATCTCGATCGACTTTCCCCGGCGCCGGTGCATGTAGGGTTCGCGATTCGAGACCACAAACAACCTGCCGTCTACCAGACGCGAGCGCACATGGACGGCCAGCCTTTCCGGAGTCCAGATCGACTCGCCGGTCTCGCGCAATCGGGCTTCCAGTTCAGCCGCCGACCGCGCGGTATTCAAGCTTTCCGCCATCGTGGCCACCTCGCGCGCCAGCGGACGAAACAAGTCGACATCCATCGGCTTAATGCGCGCCGACATCGCGCGACCCGTCCGTAACGCTTTCATCCAGTACGCCGTGCGTGCAATCGGGCCGGCGATGCTCCAGCGCACAATTAACAATGTAATCAGCGCAATCAGAACGACGTGCGCCAGCGCGCTCAGGAATGTCTCGCGCCAGATCCTGAGCACCTCTCCATGGATATATCCTGTGTCATGAACAATTGCGAGACTGCCGATCAGCTTGTCGCCACTGTGTAGCGGCAACGCGTAAATATGAATGGAGGCAATTCCCATCCGCAGAAAAGCCTTGGCGTCGTGATTTTCGTTGAGCGACTGCAGCACGATCGGAGGAGCACTTTCCATCAAGGGCTGCAGATTGGTCGTCACAGCAATCGGATGACCTTGCGGATCGTAAACCGCTAACCCGGCGAGGTGCTCGCGGTTCGCAAACTGCTGAACGGTTCGCTGTAAGGTGTGTTTTGCGTCGCGCTCCAGATCGTGCTCGACATTACTCGCAAGGCTTTCGCCCAGCACTTCCGCGCGATGATCCAGATCCCGCCGCATCCCCCGTCTCAGCATCATCACCTGGTAGTAAGAAGTGCATAAGGACACAAGGGTGACGCCGATGATCAGAGATATGATGAGCCGCGTGCTGAGTAGTCTCATCTATGTGACCTCGAACTGGAACCACGACAGAGATCTACGACGCCGCGATAGACGAATGGCCGCACGGCGGTTTTTGAAACTTTCTCCGAGCCAGAAGACCCTTGCGCACGAACGAGTTGGCCCTAGTCGCACCCAATTGGATGCCAACCTTCGCATTCACCAGTCCACACTACGGCCTTATTGAGAGACGGAAAATGAAGCAAAGGTTGCAACATGCATGCCAAAGGCAAGCCGTTGCTTTTGCAGGAAGTAGGTTGCGGGATTAATCCAAGACTATGTAATTCTTGCGTTCGGTCACACCGGATTGCTGTGCTGTCCGAGTCAACTGCACTCAACCGTGCTCACTGAATCTGCCGAGACAGGAAGCTCTGCAACCTTTGTCCCCTGTTTGTGGATTACCTGCGGGTCTATAGGCGCTCTCACGGGCGGCTGACCCGCTGACGCAATGGCCGGGCGCTTAGCGGCGGACTGCTGCCGGGAGAATTTCTTCGATATCAACAATATCGGTCGGATATTTCCCCGTGTAGCAGGCAGAGCAGTAGGAAATCTTCTCGCCTTCTCCGCACGCCTTCTTGAGCCCCTCTAACGAGAGGTAAGCCAGCGAGTCCGCCCCGATATAGTCGCGGATCTCGTCAACGGACTTATTGGCGGCAATCAATTGCTTCTTCGACGGCGTGTCGACGCCGTAATAACATGGTGAGACGGTGGGTGGGCACGAGATGCGCATGTGCACTTCCGTCGCGCCAGCATTGCGGATCATACGGACGATCTTGCGACTGGTGGTGCCGCGAACGATAGAGTCATCGATCAGCACAACCCGCTTGCCTTCGAGCAGCGAGCGCACGGGATTGAGCTTCAGCTTCACTCCGAAATCGCGAACGCTCTGACGGGGCTCAATGAACGTGCGGCCTACGTAGTGATTTCGGATCAGGGCGAAGCGAAATGGAATACCGCTTTCAGAGGCATATCCTACCGCGGCGGTTACACCGGAATCGGGGACGGGCACAACCAGATCCGCATCAACTCCAGTTTCACGCGCCAATTGGCGACCCAGTTCTTCGCGGCTGGTCTGAACGGGACGTCCAAACACCAGGCTGTCGGGCCTGGAGAAGTAGACATGTTCGAAAATACAACTCGATTGCGGCGCGGCAGTTGCATAGAACCTTGAGCTCATCCCTTCGCTGCCAACGATGATGAGTTCACCGGGCTTTACGTCCCGGACGTACTCGGCTCCGATAAGATCGAAAGCGCAAGTTTCGGAGGCGAAAACAATGGTGTCACGCTTCTGCCCTTCGAGAGCCGGGATGCGACCCATGGCGAGGGGTCGAAACCCGCGGGGATCGCGAACTGCGAACACGCGATCGTTGCTCATCATCACCAGGGAAAATGCGCCTTCCACGCGGCGGAGAGCATCCGCCATGGCTTCCGGAAGAGTGTGCTCTTTCGACAGAGCGATCAGGTGAACGATGACCTCGGTATCGCTATTGGTTTGAAAGATCGATCCTTGGCTTTCGAGACGGGCTCGGATCGGCCCTGCATTCACCAAGTTGCCATTATGTGCTACAGCAATGGAACCCTTGTTCGATTGAACGAGGATGGGCTGAGCATTGAGCAGAGCGGAGTCACCCGCCGTCGAATATCGGGTATGGCCAATGGCGAGAGTGCCGCGCAGCGGGGCGAGGACGTCTTCTGTGAAGATGTCCGCAACCGTGCCCATAGCTTTATGCGCACGCGAGGTGAGGCCATCGGAGGTGACGATGCCGGCGGACTCCTGTCCGCGATGCTGCAGCGCGTGCAGTCCGAGGTAGGCGAGCTTTTCGGCTTCCGGATGCGCAAAGATCGCTACCACTCCGCATTCGTCATGAAATTTGTCCGAGATATGCATTTGGCTAGGTTTCCATTCTTAAGAGCCGATCTATGCCCTTCCCAATCCAATACCAAAGAAACGATCCAGCTAAAAAGTAGTACAACACTATCCAAATCACCGAGACATCGATATTCATCAAGATTGGCGAAGCCAGTAACGTAAGCGGGAAATCGACGATCCCAACCTTTGGAATAATGTCTTGAACATCCTTGACGCAAACAGCAATCAAAATTACGAAATGCAACAGAGGCATGAGAACGCGAAACCGCCGAAGCTCGGTCAAAGAAGACGCATTCAGCATGCTTACTTAGTCCGCTGCAACAAGTTCTGAATCAGTCCGCAAAGCAGACTGAAGAGCTGCCTCGTACGAATTCTTAAGATCCGAAATCGTACTCGAAATAACGGTTTTGCCGTCGAGAACAATTTCGAGCCTTTCAGGAATCGTCTCTCCGATCACGTCTGCTGCTACGTCAAATTTAGCGGATACTTCTTTGATTCGGGCAACGTGGCTTGGGTCGCAAGAGACTACGATCCGGCTCGCATCTTCTCCAAACAAGGCATATTCGGCAAAAAGTCCGCCCGACGTGAGATTCACTTTAGCGCCAAGCCCTTTCGGGAAGCCCTTTTCCGCCAGCGCGACCGCGATTCCCCCATCTGCGCAATCGTGCGCCGAATCTAAGAGGCCTTGCTGAACCAGCTCGATTGTGGCCTTCTGCAATGCGGCCTCTTTCTCGAGATCCAGTTCCGGTGGGTAGCCCCACAGACTGCCCAATATTTCTTTCGCATACTCGGAGGAGCCAAATTCAGTCTCCGCATCGGTGATATCGCCCGCATCGCTCCCATGCAATAGCACGATCGTGCGTCCGGGGGCCGCGAAATGCATTTTCACGGCTTTGTGCACGTCTTCGAGGATTCCAACGACTCCGAGAACCGGAGTCGGATAGATTCCTTCGCCTAACGTCTCGTTATAGAAACTGACGTTCCCGCCGGTAATGGGAATCTCGAGCTCCTCGCAAGCTTTCGCGATTCCGTCAATCGTTTGAGAGAACTGCCACATGATGTGCGGCTTTTCGGGATTTCCGAAGTTGAGGCAATTCGTGGCGCCCACCGGGAATTGCGCCAGAGCAAGCGACTTTGCGCGCGGACTCGGCAACCGCGTGCATCGCGCCCAATCTCGGATCGAGATAGCACCAGCGTCCATTGCCGTCTAGCGCCATAGCAAGGCCACGTTGCGTGCCTTTGATGCGAATTACTCCTGCGTCACCGGCTCCCGGAGCTTCCACCGTATTGGTCTGGACCATGTGGTCATACTGCTGCCATACCCAGCGCTTCCCGCAGATGTTTGGACTGCCGAGAAGTTGCCTCAGCCCCGCAGTGAAGTCAGGAGTGTCACCGAAGCTGATATGCCCTGGCTTTTCGCGCGGCACCGGAGGTTCCCAACGAGCCAGCGGACGTTTGTAAACGGGAGCTTCGTCCGTCAGAGCCTGGTTCGGGATTTCAGCCACTACTTTGCCGTGTTCCAGAACCCGAAGTTTATTCCCGCTCGTGACCTTTCCAATCTCGGCGGCGTCCAATCCCCATTTCTCGAAGACGCGGTAGACTTCGCGCTCGCGTCCCTTTTGCGCGACGAGGAGCATGCGCTCCTGCGATTCGCTCAGCATGATTTCGTATGGAGTCATGCCAGTCTCGCGTTGAGGAACGCGGTCGAGTTCAATCTCGATGCCGACCCCACCGCGACCGCCCATTTCGCAGGTCGAGCAGGTTAGGCCTGCGGCACCCATGTCCTGAATGCCAACGATTGCGCCGGTTTGCATGGCTTCCAGACAGGCTTCGAGCAGAAGCTTTTCGAGAAAGGGGTCGCCAACCTGAACATTCGGGCGCTTGGCTTCGGAAGCCTCGCTGAATTCCTCGCTGGCCATGGTGGCGCCGTGGATGCCATCGCGTCCGGTCTTTGCACCGACATAGATCACCGGATTGCCTTCCCCGGCGGCCTTTGCATAGAAGATTTCATTCTTCTTGACCAATCCCAGGGCGAAGGCATTCACCAGCGGGTTGCCGGAGTAGCAAGGCTCAAACTTTGTCTCCCCGCCGAGATTCGGCACGCCAAAGCAGTTGCCGTAAGACGCAACCCCGCTGACCACGCCCTCAAGAATGGAATGATTCTTGTGCAGTTCCTTCTGAGAAGTATTCTTGCCGGCTGAAATGGGCCCGAAGCGCAGAGAATCCATTACCGCGACCGGCCGGGCCCCCATGGTGAAGATATCGCGCAGAATTCCGCCGACTCCAGTCGTAGCGCCTTGAAATGGCTCGATGAATGAAGGGTGGTTATGCGATTCAATCTTGAAGGCGCAAGCCCAACCATCGCCAATGTCGATGATTCCAGCGTTTTCGCCGGGCCCCTGAAGCACGCGCTTACTGCGGGTCGGCAAGCGCTTCAGGTGAACGCGCGAGGACTTATAGGAACAGTGCTCGCTCCACATCACGCTGAAAATGCCGAGTTCGGTGAGCGTCGGCTCGCGGTCGCCGAGAAGCTGCTTGATTTTCTCGTATTCGTCCGACGTCAGGCCGTGCTGCCGGAGGGTCTCCGGGGAGAATGCAGAGGTCAAGGAAGTAGGCATGGAAGAGCTTCTATTGTCGCATTTCGGGACCCAGCAGTATAGGGGCGTCGAAGGCGGATTTTACATGCATTTCGGAGCGCCCTGCTACGATCCTTGAAGCATGAAATCGGTCATTATCGGTACGGCGGGGCACATCGACCACGGCAAAACAGCACTGGTCAAGGCGCTTACTGGAATCGATGCTGACCGTCTCCAGGAAGAGAAGCGGCGCGGGATCACGATTGATCTGGGTTTCGCGCACATGGAGCTGCCGAGCGCGAATGGCGAAAGGCTGCAGATCGGATTTGTGGACGTCCCGGGTCATGAACGATTCGTGCGCAACATGCTCGCCGGAGTGGGCGGGATCGACCTGGTTCTACTGGTGATCGCGGCCGACGAATCGATCAAGCCTCAAACGCGGGAGCATTTTGACATCCTGCAGTTGCTGGGCGTGCAGCGGGGAATCACGGTTCTAACGAAGTCAGACGCCGTTGATGCCGATACGCTGCAAGTGGTCCGGCTTGAGGTCGAGGAGTTCCTGCGGGGTACGTTTCTTGAGTCTCCGGGATCTCCTATTGTGGCTGTGAGTGCCTTGACGGGCGACGGGCTGGAAAATCTGAAACAAGCCATCGTTGCTGCGGTCGAGAACACGGAAGTACGGGACGCGGAAGCTTTAGCGCGGCTGCCAATCGACCGAGTGTTCACGATGAAGGGCTTCGGTACGGTCGTGACCGGGACGCTGATCTCTGGAACGATTCGGCGCGAAGAAGAGTTGGAAGTCTTTCCGACTGGGCAGCGGGTTCGAATCCGTGGAGTGCAGGTGCATGGCCGGACCGCGGATACAGCTGTGGCGGGACAACGCACCGCGCTGAATCTGGCGGGGACAAGCACGGAAGAGTTGTCCCGCGGGATGATACTCGCGCCACCGCAAGTCTTTACGACAACCCACATTCTCGACGTTCACTTGCGATTGCTGTCGTCAGCGCCTCATCCGCTGAAAAAGCGAGCGAAGGTCCGTTTCCACGCACAGTCCATGGAGGCAATCGGGGAAGTGGTATTTCAGCCGTCGAGCAGCCTGAATCCGAACCTGGTTCGAAAAGAAGAGACACTGCAGATGTCACCGGGATCGGAGGCGTTTGCTCGCATCCGGCTTCCCGAGCCTGCTCTGCTATTGCCCGGAGATCGGTTCATCATCCGCCAGTTTTCCCCCGTGGCGACGATCGGAGGCGGCGTGGTGCTGGATGCAGCCCCAATTCCACGTTGCAAGCAAGTCATCGTTGACTCGCTGCTCCGGCACGCAGCGGATGGAAACGCGAGAGGCATATTGGACGTGCGAATCGCGAGGCGCTGGTACGAAGGTTTAAGCATGGCACAAGCCATTTCTGAAACTGGCTGGCGCAAAGAGGTGATCAGTTCTTATTTGGCCGAGTCTTTGGAAAAGGGTGAGATCTCGAAGTTCGGCGATCTTTTCCTGCATTCGCAGGCAGTTTCGGCTCTGCGCCAGACGGTGCTGGAAACGCTTGCGTCGTTTCATGCGAAGAATCGGCTGGTTTCTGGTCTGGGCAAAGAGGCACTTCGGGAAGCTCTTCACCTGAGTCCGCAGGTGCTTGCTGTGGCGCTGGAGTTGCTGCTCCGAGATAAAAAGGTCGCAGTTGCCGGTGACCTTGTCCGGCTATCCGGGAGCGGCGTCGTGATGAAGGATGAGGAAGCCGAATCCAAGAAAAAGATCGAACAGGCATTCGCCGATGCGGGATTGAAAGTGCCAGCAGTGCAAGAAGTGTTAGCGGGTCTGAAGGTAGACCGGCCCCGCGCGCAGAAGATCATGACTCTCTTGTTACGCGAACGAACCTTGGTCAAGATCTCTGAAGAACTTGTGTTTCATCGAGCCGCACTCGAGGAACTACGGAGGCTTGTGCTGGCACAAAAAACGAAGTCACCGCGCATGGATATCGCCCTGTTCAAAGAGATCACCGGCGTCAGCCGAAAGTATGCGATTCCTTTACTGGAGTACCTTGATCGGGAACATGTCACCAAGCGGGTTGGGGACGCGCGTGAAATTCTGTGACGGGCCACAAGTTTTCCGGCGAACTCTGCCGCCCGACCCAATCGCTGTTTGTTCAGCCGCGATGCCTCACAATGGGCCAAAATAAATGGTAATGAAGAAAATCAAGATCATAGGTGCGGGCTTGGCCGGATCGGAAGCGGCCTGGCAGTGCGCGCGCCGCGGAATCGATGTCGAACTATTTGAGATGCGTCCGGTGCGATCGACACCAGCCCATCAAACCGCGGATTTCGCGGAATTGGTCTGCTCGAACTCCTTGAAGTCGGATAGCGAGAATACGGCTCCCTGGCTGCTTAAAGAGGAGATGCGGCGTGCTGGGTCTCTCTTGCTAGAAATCGCAAGAGAGTGCGCGGTCCCGGCAGGGCATGCGTTGGCTGTGGATCGGATCACATTCGCAACCCGTGTAACCGAGATGATTTCGCGCGAGGCCCGTATTGTAGTGCGCCGGGAAGAGGTCACTCAGATTGATGAGGCAGATGGTATGACGATTATTGCCACGGGCCCCCTGACTTCCGACGCACTCGCGGCCGAGATCGCACGGTTGAGTGCACCCGCATCAAGGGCTAACAGCGCTGACGGCACCGAGTCGCACAATCCCCATCTGTACTTTTACGATTCGATCAGTCCGATCGTCGAGGCCGACTCGATTGACATGTCCCGGGTATACATGGCGGCGCGCTATGACAAAGGTTCAGCCGATTACATCAATTGCCCGATGACACAGCAGGAGTACGACCGGTTCTGCGACGGTCTTTTAGCGGCCCAGTCTGTGGAAGAAAAAGATTGGGAGAAACTGAATTATTTTGAAGGATGTCTGCCGATTGAAGAAATCGCCCGCCGGGGACGTGACACGCTGCGCTTTGGGCCAATGAAGCCGGTGGGATTGAAGGATCCGCGGACGGGCAAGATGCCATATGCGGTTGTGCAGTTGCGGCAAGAGAACCTGCGAGCGGATTCTTATAACCTGGTTGGCTTTCAAAACCATCTTAAGTTCGGCGAACAAGCGCGCATCCTTCGGCTTATTCCCGGACTGGAGAATGCCCGCTTTCTGCGCTACGGGCAGATCCACCGCAATACGTACATCAATGCGCCCTCGCTTCTGCGTGAAACGCTGCAGATGAGAGATCATCCCAGCGTATTTTTTGCGGGGCAGATTTGCGGAGTCGAGGGATATGTGGAGTCAATTGCCACCGGTTTAATTGCGGGTATGCATGCGGCGCTGATGTTATCTGGCAACGAGATCAAGCCGGCGCCCCGGCCTTCAGCTTTTGGCTCGCTCACGCATTATGTGACCCACGCCGACCCGAAAAACTTTCAACCTGCCAATATCACATTCGATCTGTTACCTGCCCTCGATCGGAAGATCCGGGATCGCAAGGAACGTCACCGTGTGCAATGCGAACTGGCGCTGAAAGAGTTCGACGGCTGGCTGGCAAGTGCGGTTTCGGTTGGAGTTCCACTCTAAGTCGTTCCCAACACCCCGCTTAGACTTTTCAGGATTATTTCTGCAACAAACACCGCGCCCAATGCGTATTACGAGCTAGCGGCCTTTCGGATGACTTTCTCTGAAGCGTCGCGTCCAACTGAGTGCCGTGACTCTGCGCGATCTCATTCTCGATGTGTTCCGCACCCTTTGGTCCCACAAACTTCGGGCGTTTCTGACTATGTTCGGTATTGCCTGGGGCATTGTTTCCATCGTGCTCATGGTGGCTGCTGGAGAAGGATTGAGGAAGGGGCAGGAAGAGCAGGCACGAAATCTCGGCAAAGATGTGATGATCGTCTTTCACGGCCGCACCAGTTTGCAGGCCGGAGGTATACATGCAGGTCGCATCGTGCACTGGGAGGATGACGACGTGCCTGTGGTACAGGCGGAATCTCCCGATTGCGAATATGCGATCCCGGAACTCGAGCAAGATACGGTTCGAACTCACTCCAATTACAACAATGCTGCTTTTACCGTCACAGGCTCGTATCCGCCGTTCGGTTACATTCGCAGTCTCGACGTTGGCCAAGGTCGTTTCTACGATTGGGACGACATGCGGGAAGCCCGGCGCGTGGCCTTCCTTGGCTCCGACGCTGCCAAACAGCTATTTCCCGGGCGGAATCCCGTCGGCGAATCGATCTACTTGAACGACTTTCCCTACACCGTGATCGGTGTTATGGCAAAGAAGAAGCAGGACTCCAGTTACGACGGTTGGGACGTGAACAAAGTCTTCTTGCCGTTTTCGGCGATGCGACGCGATTTCCCGGATAAACCTCCGGGAACGGATTCTACTTTTGACCAGCTGTTAGTCACGCCAAAGTCGGTCCCACAGCACGAGGCGTGCAAACACGAAGTCCGGGTGGCATTAGCGCGAATGCATCGTTACGACCCGAACGACAAAGAGGCATGCCCCATATGGGACACAGTCAAGGAAGCACAAGCCTTCAAGACGATGACGGATGGGATGAAGTTCTTCCTCGGCGCGGTTGGGATTGTGACCCTTCTCCTGGGCGGTATTGGAGTGATGAATGTAATGCTGGTAGCAGTTCGTGAGCGCACGCGTGAAATTGGCGTGCGGAAGGCGATTGGCGCGCCAGCCGGGACGATTCTCAGGCAATTCTTCATCGAAGCCTTAATTATTGCTCTTCTCAGCGGCGCCATTGGCTTGGGCGTGGCATTTGGATTTTGTGCGCTCGTGAACCTCCTCCCGATGCCGGATTTTTTTGCCGGACTGGTTCCGAGCTGGAGTTCGGGGCTGACCGCTGCGGGATTGCTGGGTGCGATCGCCGTGGGGGCAGCTTTGTATCCCGCTCGCATCGCAGCATCGATTGATCCCATCGAAGCGTTGCGCTACGAGGCGGGGGGATGACGGTGCTCGTGCGAATTTTACGGACCGACTTTAACGTATGTTGATCGAAATCATTCTCGAGGCGTGGATCGCGCTGAAGCGCAACGTCACCCGCAGTTTGCTAACTATGCTGGGGATCGTATGGGGCATCGCTACCGTCACCCTGCTGATTGCCTACGGCAACAGCTTCCGCAGCGTCTTGGTGCACGGGTTTGACGCTTTCGGAAAGAGCGTTGTGATCTGCTGGCCGCAGCAGACCAGCGAGCAGCCAGGAGGACAGCGAGCCGGAAAGAAAGTCGTTCTGGAACAGGCCGACTTGGACATGGTCAAGGCGACCGCTCCGCTCGTGAAACATGTCTGCCTTGAGACCGTCAGGCGTCCTGGAATTGCATACGGCGACCGTATGGTGGGGACGGCCCCGGTTCGAGGAGTGTGTCCTGAATATGGCGAGATGCGAAACGAGGTCCCATCCGAAGGGCGATGGATCGATGCGGAAGACGAACTCGAGCGCCGGCGAGTCATTTTCCTGGGCGGAAGATTGAAAGAGCAACTCTTTAGCGGCCGTCCTGCGGTAGGTGAAACGGTGCTGGTTTCGGGCGTGCGGTTCACGGTCATCGGCGTAATGGCCCGGAAGATTCAGCTCAGCAACTATTTTTCCAGCGATGACGACTCGTCATGGATTCCGTATTCCGCCGCGGGTGATTTGTGGAACACGCGATATGCCGCGGTGATGGTGTTTGAGCCGATCGCGCCGCAGTTCGAGAAGAAGGCAATGGCTCAGGTTCTGGCAGCGGTGGCGACGCGGCAGAACTTTTCGCCGACTGATCCCAAGGCTTTCCAGATGTTTGGCCGCGACGAATTTCGTCCGGTGATTGACGCTCTCACCATTGGATTGCAGGTCCTATTGACATTCATTGGGACGCTGACTCTTGGTATCGGTGGAGTGGGCGTGATGAACATCATGCTGGTCTCGGTCGATGAACGCATTCGTGAGATTGGATTGCGCAGAGCGCTGGGCGCTCGCAAGCGGCACATCAAGCTGCAATTCCTGGCGGAGACGCTCTTGATCATGCTGCTGGGCGGTGCCATCGGCGTGCTTCTTTCCTACCTCATCGCATGGAGCGTAGGGACGTTGCCGATGATGGGACCACTATTTGAAGACGATTCCGGACAAGGCGATATTCACTTGCGGATCTCTGTCATGACCATCCTGCTGTCGACTGCTGCGTTGTTGGTAGTAGGAGTGGCAAGTGGTCTGGTGCCGGCGCTGCGAGCATCGAAACTTGATCCCGTGGAGGCGCTGCGCTATGAGTGACAGAACCAAATTGCGAAGCCACGGAGCACTTGGCGTACACCCGCGTCGAAATTGATTTGCCCCAGACCGTGATTGGCAGTACCTTGCGGTAAGCGGTCCGTAAGGAGGGGAACCATGCCGATCTCCGCTGTCGATACCATCTCGCTCGCGTTCGAGCACACGAAACGGCAGCTATTTCAACCGTTTCGCTTCTGGCAATGGACCCGTCTGGCCATTGTGGGTTTGCTCGCGGGAGAGTTGGGATCTGGGGGCAATATCCACTTACCCTCCAACTTTCACCCCGCGCAACACGGCGGCGCTCAAAATCCTTTTGGGCTCGGCTTCCCGAAAATTGACCCCGCATTATTGTTCGGACTGATTGGGACGATAGTAGTCACCGGACTGATTGTCGCGATTGTGATGCTGTACATCAGC
This sequence comes from Terriglobia bacterium, assembly GCA_963711365.1. Classification (GTDB taxonomy): domain Bacteria; phylum Acidobacteriota; class Terriglobia; order Terriglobales; family Acidobacteriaceae; genus Sulfotelmatobacter. The sequence goes on from CAVQDY010000009.1 coordinate 685,107, forward strand.
AGCGTCATGCGCTTCATCCTGTTTGACAGCGTGCTCAGAAAAGAATGCCACATCCGGCAGGGATGGATGGCCCGGCAAGGCCCTGGATGGAACTACTTCCTCTGGCAGGTTGGTTTGACGTTCGTAACCTTTGTCGCGGCAGTGATACTACTTGGAATTCCTCTGGCGGGTACCTTCTCCGCGGGATGGTTAACGCATCCGCGAGATCACGTGCCGGGTCTCGTGCTCGCAGGTATCGTGGTCTTCGCCCTCCTGATGATTTTCATCATCGCTGTGGCCGTGGTCCATGTCTTGACCAAAGACTTTGTGATTCCACAGATGGCGCTTGAAGGCATTGGCCCCATTGAAGGCTGGCGAAGGCTATGGCCCATGCTACAAACGGAAATGAGTGACTACGCCATCTACATTGTGATGAAAATCGTGTTAGCGATTGGTGCGGCAATCGCGGTGGGAATCATATCTGTGATCCTGGGGTTGTTGTTTGCCGTGCCGGTCATCGGGGTCGCAATTGCAGCTGTGATCGGCGGAAAAACCGCAGGCTGGACGTGGAATGCTTTGACCATTACTGCGGCTGTGGTCGCCGCATGCGTCCTCTTCGCGATCTTTATGTCATTGATTTCGATGGTCTCGGTTCCGGTGATCGTGTTCTTCCCCGCGTACTCGATTTATTTTTTTGCGGCCCGGTACCGGCCGTTGAGCATGGCTCTGTACTCGCCTGGATCCGCCGTAACCACGCCACTGCCACCGGATCTTCCGCCCGCTCCAGCGCCAGCGTGAAGCCCCGCTGCAGGCAGGGTAGTTTTCTTGCGTTCTTAGTTTCCTGATCTGCCGTGCGGCCAAGTGAATCGGCGGCCGATGATGCACTTTACGATCAGATGATCGGTTGACCTGGTCGCACCAATACCTACACCGAAGTTGAACTCCCACTCGGGAGCAAGATTAAGGTCAATGGCCGGGAAAAATTGCTGTTGTTGCTCTCGCAGCGGATCAAACCCAGTGATCGAACCGTACGAAGCGTAGTACTCGAGGCCTCCCGCAATCTTCTTGGTGAAATCGTAGCTCACCTTGACGTTTGGCGAAAATTCAACTCCCTTGTTTACGCTAGGCCCGTGGAAAGAGCGATCCAGAGCTGGATTGAAGCTGAAGTACCATGGGCCTAGTTTTCGATCCACAATAGGGCGGATTTCCCAGGTCCAGGTGTCGGGCGAGAACGCAGCTCGCTGATAGCCAATCTCTGTGGACAGACTGACACCAACAGGCCAGTGCCAACGCTCAGGGGCACGCACGCGAGGACGGATATGATCCCCAACCCATTGCCACCCGCCATCGGACTGGATGCTTGTAAAGACGTAAAAGCCAACTTCCGCCCAGTCTTTGACTCCCTGTGTTAGCTCTAGCGTTTCATGCTCGGCGTGATTCGTGGGCAGCATGCCATCTATCACAGTCTTGCTGCCTGAGACGGTGAAGTTGGAGTGGAGCTCGACCATCGTCGAGCGCGGCGGGACCGTGTCGGATCCGTAGACCTGAATTTCATAGTTGTCTTGCGCGCGAGCGAGAGCAGCCAGAGAGAGGCAGATCAGACACAGAAACATTCCAAATCGTGATAGGTGGGTCATGAAAGATGGGAACGCGGATCTGCGCTGCATCTCGCCTTCCCATGATGCATGGATGCGGCAAAACAGGCAAATCGTGGCGATAGCAGGCTCTCCACGCTGCGAGAGTGACTGAAGCGGAGTTCTTCGCTGCATCAACAGCTTGGCTTATCGCCTGTCGAGTCTGGGAACTCCCATACCAATCCAGGTGTCTGATGTTGCAGACACGCGTGCCCGAGAGGAGCAACCTTCATGTCTTTCTCAATGGCAGGCGGAGGTCCGTCCGGTCCGCAGATTAATGTCACACCGCTGATCGATGTTTTACTCACGTTGATCATCATGTTCATGCTGGCTGTATCGATGGATCCGGAATACGGCGAGAAAGCACAGATTCCTCAGCCGAATCCGACGCAACCAGAAGCGCAACCGCAAGCGCGCACGATCGTTATCCAGGTGGTTTGGACTGGGAAGGATCAGGTGCCCGCAGTCAAGATCAACGAGGAAGACGCGAAATGGGATGATCTGGAAAATCGATTGACACGCATTTACTTAACCCGCGCGGAAAAGGTGGCGTTCGTGCGCGGCGATGCAGATATCGATTTTCAATACGTAGCGGACGTCATCGATCTGGCGCATCATGCCGGCGTCCAACGCGTGGGGTTGATGACCAAAGAGCAATAATCAAAGTAGGAATGGAGCTAGTCGCGCGCGCGATTCTTAATCCAAATAGGAGTGCCCACGAAGCCGAACGCCGCGCGAATCTGGTTTTCCAGAAAACGTTGATAGGCAAAGTGCAGCTTCACATTGCGGTTCGTGAACAGGACGAAGGTTGGCGGTGATACCGAAGCCTGAGTCAGGTAGAGGATCTTCACCCGCTGGCGCATCGGGACTGAAGCGCGCTCGAAGTCGACGCGTTCCAGGAACCGGTTCATTTCCGCAGTCGTCACTCGCTTGCGGCGTTCTGTGGCAACCTCTTCGAGGAGCGGGAAGATTTTCTCTGTGCCCTTCCCCGTCTGAGCCGAGATGAACACAATGGGAGCGTAGCTCAGGAATTTGAGTTCGTAGCGCAAGCGCTCTTCATACGCTTCGCGGTCGCCGGGACGCTTGGTCTCCCGCATGCGCTCCGCTTTCGTGGGTCGACCTTTTTTCTGCTGGCCGCTGATCATCAGATCCCACTTGTTCACTACGATAATGAGCGAACGGCCGCTCTCGTGGGCGTAGCCGGCGATTGCCGCATCGATTTGGCTAACTCCCTCCGTCGCATCGATGACCAGCAGTGCAATATCGGCCGCTTCCAGATGCTTTCGCGCCATTACCACCGAGAGTTTCTCGGCCATCAGATAAGTCTTACCTTTGCGGCGAATTCCCGCCGTATCAATGAATCGGAAACGCCATCCGTCGCGCTCCAAGAGTTCATCGACGGCGTCGCGCGTAGTTCCGGGGATCGGTGACACAATGGCGCGGTCAGAAGCGGTCAGGCAGTTCAATAAAGTTGACTTACCAACGTTAGGATGGCCGATGATCGCGACTTTAACTTCCTGTGCGGAAGGGCTTTCAGAGGCGGCGGATTCTGTCGCTTCGGGCGGGAGCACTTCTGTTGGCTCTTCGGCCTCTGCGGAAGGCGGTAGAACGGCGACCACCGCATCCAGCAAATCGTCGACGCCGCGTGCGTGTTCGGCCGAAATCGGGAACATCTGCTTAACCCCGAGCCTATGGAAATCATCCAGCAAGGGCGACTGTTTCCCGGTATCGATTTTGTTGACAGCCAGGAAAAGAGGCCGGTTAGCCTTGCGCAGCAATCGTACAAGTTCGAGGTCAGGTCCAGAAAGTTCGGATCGGCCATCGACGACCACAATGATGGCGGCTGCCTCGTCAAGGGCCACACGCGCCTGACGAAAAATCTCCGAAGGGATGAAGTCCCTTTCTTCCGGCAGTATTCCGCCAGTGTCAACCACGCGCAGCTTCCGTCCGCTCCACTCTGCGTCGCCGTAGAGACGATCGCGGGTAATGCCGGGCTCGTCACCGACAATGGCGCGGCGCGACCCCACAATGCGGTTGAAAAGCGTGGATTTGCCAACATTGGGGCGGCCGACAATAGCAATGATCGGCAGCGTCGTTTCGGCCGCAAAAGAGCGGACAGGCGAATTGTGTGTCGATCGGCTCAATCAGATTTGCTTGCTCTGAAAATCGCCTGTTCATAGCGCAGAGACTAAAATCGTCGTTGCGTTCGATGTCAGCGATGCAGAATCGCTATTATAGAGACTTCCGTGCCTTCCTCGTTTCAGCCCGCGCCGCCTGCACTCCCCAACCGCCCTGCGTCCGGCGGAAAAGACATTTCTGTGCACCAATTCTTTGCTCCGGGTGGGGTGCTGTCGAAGACGCATCCAGCATACGAATTCCGGCGTGGACAACTGCAAATGGCCCAAGCCGTCGAGCAAGCCCTGGAAGAAAAGCGGCACCTGATCGTAGAAGCTGGCACCGGGACGGGCAAGACTCTCGCGTACCTCATGCCGGTCATTCGATCGGGCAAGCGCGTCATCATCTCGACGGGAACCAAGAATCTGCAGGAGCAGCTTTTCTACAAAGACGTGCCATTCCTCGAGCAGGCGCTCTATCGCGATCCCGCGTCGGGGGCGAAGATGTCGATCTGCTACATGAAGGGTCGCAACAATTATCTGTGCCGGAAGAAACTGTACGACCTTACCGATCAACCAGTGCTCAGCGGACTGGAGGAAATTGAGCAATACCGTGCCATGGCAGCCTGGGAGAAAACCACGTCAACCGGCGATCGGGCTGAATTAGCGGAACTCCCTGAAGCCAGTCTGCTCTGGCACAAGCTTGACGCTCGCGCGGACGCTTGCACCGGGCAGAAATGCAGCGAATGGGAGCGGTGCTTCATTACCGAAATGCGCCGCCGCGCGATCGAAAGCGACATCATCATCGTGAATCATCACCTCTTCTTTGCGGATCTTGCCATCAAGTTGCAAGCGGACGGGGCGCCCGATGCCGGAATCTTGCCAGAAGCGGCGGCGGTAATCTTCGATGAGGCCCACGAATTGGAAGATGTGGCCGGGAATTATTTCGGCATCTCGGTGAGCAACCTGCGAGTGGATGAACTCGCCCGAGATGTCGAGCAGTCGATGCAGCACAACAAGATGATGTCGGCATCCGTCTCAGGAGCGGTGGGGAGCCTGCGCGAGCGATCTCAGCTGTTTTTCTCCCTTCTTCCGGCCGGCGAAGGACGCTTCGCCTTCGAAACACGTCGTGAATTCCTTGAAGAAAACGGGGATGAGTTCATCGCTCTGAATCAGGCTTTGACGCGACTCAGCGGTGAGCTTGACTCGCTGAACCAAAAGCCGGAGGAAGTTTTCAATTTCGTCCGGCGAACGCAGGAAATTCAAGTGCAGCTTGGATTCGCCCTCGAATCGGAAGATCGCAATACTGTGTTCTGGATCGAGCGTCGAGGCAAGTTCGGTTCTCCACGCAGGAATGAAGCCGCACAATTGTCCAAGGACCATTTTCATGGACGACAGCATGTCTTTCTACAAGCCACACCGATCGATGTCGGGCCCATCCTGCGGGAGTGCCTGTGGTCGAAGCTCGAATGTGCGGTTCTCACCTCAGCGACGCTGGCGGTTGGAGGAGGATTCGATTACATCCGGCGGCGGCTTGGAATGGAGCATGCTCGCGAACTCGTTTTGCAATCGCATTTCGAGTATGAGAGCCAGGCCGTGCTGTACGTCCCGCCCGATCTGCCGGATCCGCGTACTCCACAGTTCACTGGCAAGGCCTCTGAGTGCATTCGGAAGTTGCTGGAGATCACCCGGGGACGCGCATTTGTGCTGTTTACCAGCTACGCGCAGATGCACGATGTCTATCAGCGACTCTTGGGCGAGGTCGATTTTCCGATGCTCCGTCAGGGAGATGCGCCGAAGAGCTCATTGCTGGAGGAGTTTCGCCTGACTCCCAACGCAGTGTTGTTTGCCACATCTTCCTTCTGGCAAGGAGTGGACGTGCAGGGTGAGCAACTCAGCTGCGTGATTATTGACCGCTTGCCGTTTGCGGTGCCCAGCGATCCAGTAGTGGCTGCCAGGGTGAAAGCCATTGATGCGGACGGCGGCAATGCGTTTTTTCAATACCAGGTGCCGGCGGCGGTGATCACATTGAAGCAGGGTTTTGGCAGGCTCATCCGCTCCCTGCATGACCGGGGTCTTCTCGTTCTGCTCGACAATCGCATTCTGAAAAAGCAGTACGGCCGCGTATTTATTGACAGTCTGCCAAATTACAAAAAGACCACCGACCTGCGGATTGTCGAACAGTTTTTTGGAGTCGGCGAGTGATCTTTATTTTGCGTTTTCCTCCGCCGCTCCCGGATTAGCCAACACCTGCACAACAATTCCTGACGGTTCAGCCTTGCTGTGATACACACGTTCCGTTGCCTTGACGAAATCCGATGGCTTCGCGTCGGGAATGTTCACGAACGTTTGCGGATTGCGATCCGTGAGCGGGAACCACGAACTCTGAATCTGCACCATGATCCGATGGCCGCGGCGGAAGGTGTGGTTGATGTCCTGCATGTTGAAGCCAACTTCCTCCACCTTCCCGGGAGTAAACGGTTCTGGCTTCTCAAAGCTATGGCGGAATTTCCCACGGAACGGTTCCCCGCGGACTAACTGCTGATACCCGCCCATCGCGAACGTCGGCGGACCAACGTCGGTTCGCGGCTTATTGTGGTCTTCCGGTTTCTGCCCATCAACCTTGCTGTCCGGGTAATCAGTGGGATACACGTCGATGAGCTTAACGTCCCAGTCGGAATCCGTGCCGGTGGTGGAGACGAATAGCTTCGGCGAGAGCGGGCCAACGATGGTCACGTCTTCTTGCAGGGCTGGCGTTGAGTAGACAAGAACGTCCGTCCGGCTATCGGCGAAGCGTTGATCCGAAACCATGTATTCTTGCGGAACATCTTTCGCGGCGTAGTTCACGAAGGGCACTGGTTTTGCTGGGTCACTGATGTACTCGTCGAATGGGGAAGAGTCGCTCGCCGGCGGATCGAATGAGAGTGCCCCATTCGGCTGCAAATAGAGCGTTCGCGTGACAGCATCTTTCGGAGGCCAAGCCGAGTAACGCCGCCAGACATTCGTCCCAGTTTCAAAGACATAGGCCTTCGGCAACTTCGCGTCTGCGGTTCCCTTCAGGTAGTGCTCGAAGAACGGAAACAGAATATTCTTGCGATAGAAGTCGCCGGTGTTGGAAAAGAACTCTGCCCGGCCCAGATGTTCGCCGTCGTAGCGCGCCCACCCTCCATGAACCCAAGGTCCAACTACGAGCGCGTTAAAGGTCTCGGGATTGTTCTTGCCAATCGAATGGAATGTCGTGAAGGGGCCTTGCAGATCCTCGGCATCGAACCATCCACCCACCGTGAGGACGGCACAATGAATGTTCTTCATGTGCGGCGCTAGATCTCGAGCTTTCCAGTAATCGTCAAAAGTGTCATGGCGCATCTGATCGTCGAAAAGAGCGCTCCTCCCTGGCAGCAGCTTCGATAGATTACCGATCGGCCCCACCTTCAAGTAAAAGTCGTACCCGTCGTTCGTGCCGTAGTCGAAAGGTACGAAGGTCTTCGGCGGCAATTGCGGATTGTCCTGCGGCTTGAAAAAGGCATAGAAGCCGAAGTTCGCATCCAGCATGAAGGCGCCGCCATGGTATGCATCGTCGCCCATAAACAGGTTGGTCATTGGAGCCTGCGGTGAGGCTGCTTTCAGGGCGGGATGAGAATCGATGATGCTGGCCGAGGTGAAGAAGCCGGGATAGGAGATACCCCAAATTCCGGCATTGCCGTTATTGTTCGGTACATTCTTCAGCAGCCAGTCGATGGTGTCGTGGAGATCGCTGGAATCATCCACATCCTTGTTCGACTTTTTGTCGTCGATGTGTGGACGCATCTCGACGAAAGTGCCTTCCGACATGTACCGGCCGCGGACATCCTGAAATACGAAGATGTATCCGGACTTGTCGAAGTCTGGCGACGGTCCCAGATGATTACGGTACTGATCCACGCCATAGGGGCCGACGCTATACGGCGTCCTGTCGATCAGAAACGGGTAAGCACGGGAGCTGTCCTTCGGAACATAGACGGACGTGAATAAGTGAACGCCGTCCCGCATGGGAATGCGGAATTCGTATTTCGTGTAGTGTTCCTTGACGTCAAACTCGGGAGCGTCAGGACGGTTCTGGCCCATCAGGCAAGGTGTGAAAATGCTGACGATGAAGAATAGAGAAATCGATGCAGAAATACTGCGGCGCATAGCGGTCCCCAGAGGCATGTAGCCAATCGGCAAAGCTACATTCCCCGCCCCGATTGGTCAAGTCTACCCTCCCGGTCGCGGTACAATAGTTGTTTGCGGATACGCTGCGGAAGTGCTCTGCAGGCGTTGCGTGCCGCAGGAGGATCATGTTCGAGGTCACCGTAGAAGATTCGTTTGCGGCAGGCCACTACCTGCGCAACTACAAAGGCAAGTGCGAGAATCCGCACGGCCATAATTACAAGATTCGCGTCACGCTCGCTGGCAAAGATCTAGATAAAGCTGGACTGTTGCTTGATTTCAAGGACCTGCGCGAAGTCATGAAGCACGTGATCGAACGGCTGGATCACCAGATGATCAATGACATCGAGCCGTTCACGGTGATTAATCCGTCCGCCGAAAATCTGGCCAAGTACTTTTACGACGAATCGAACACTCGGCTTCAGTCTGTGACCAATGGGCGCGTCAGGGTGAAGGATGTGACAGTCTTCGAAACGGACACGACTACGGCAAAGTACTCGGAGTAACCGATCGTCCGGACAGGGCGATACGCCCACGCAACCGCCCTCGAAAGGGCGGTTCTATTATGCAGATTACCGAGATTTATAAATCTCTCCAGGGAGAGTCGACCTACGCCGGTTTACCGTGCATTTTCGTGCGGCTGACGGGTTGCAACCTGCGCTGCACCTGGTGCGACAGCGAGTACACCTTTCAGGGCGGCCGCAAAATGTCGATCGGTGAAGTTCTGGACGAGGTTTCCCGCCTTAGCCCCGGAAAAGGTTTGGTCGAGATTACCGGCGGCGAGCCAATGCTGCAGGAGCGGGATGTCGTTCCCCTAATGCAAGCGTTGGTTCAGGAGGGATATAAGGTTCTGCTCGAGACCAGTGGAGAGCGGCCGCTGGAGCGCGTTCCGCTGGATGTGGTGAAGATCGTTGATGTCAAGTGTCCGGACTCCGGCGAAGGCGACACTTTTCGTCGCGAGAATCTCGAAGCGCTCACCGACCGAGATGAAGTCAAGTTTGTGCTCAGCAGTCGGGGCGATTACGATTTTGCCCGCGAATTTGTGAATCGCCACAATTTGGCGCAGAAGGTGAACGCCATTCTCTTTTCTCCGGCATTCCGGAAAGATGCGACGGGCGCGCGGGATAGCTCGCATTGCTTGCTTGATCCTCAGGAATTGGCCGAGTGGATGATCGCCGACAATGTGCCGGCGAGGTTGGGACTCCAATTACATAAATTCATTTGGGATCCGGCAGTGAAAGGCGTCTAGAACGAGGGTTGCCGATTATCTGACGAATGTCCGCTTCGGAGAAATCCCGTGCAGTGGTGCTGCTCAGCGGAGGCATGGACTCATGCGTCTGCGCCGCGCTTGCCGTCCGCGACTACGCGGCGGCCGCCGTTCACATCAGTTACGGGCAGCGCACCGAAGAACGTGAGCGGCAGTCGTTTTTAGCCATTTGCCAACGCTTGAAGATTCATGACCGCCTCATGGTTCGTAACGATGCGTTACGTCAGATCGGAGGGTCCGCTCTGACCGACGAGTCCATTGACGTCCCGGAGTCGGAATCGGTCGGGCTGAGTATCCCCGTCACCTATGTTCCCTTCCGCAATGCGCATTTCTTGGCGGTCGCGGTGAGTTGGGCTGAAGTGCTCGGGGCCGAAAAGGTTTACATCGGCGCGGTTGAACCCGATAGTTCGGGATATCCAGACTGTCGCCCGGCATATTACAAGGCGTTTAACGAGGTCGTGAAAGCCGGAACGAAGGACGGGCGGATTGAGATCGTTACCCCATTGATCGCCATGCACAAGGCTGAGATTGTTCGCCTTGGCCTTGAACTGGGTGCGCCCTTCGATTTAACTTGGTCATGTTACAGTCGCGAGGATCAGGCCTGCGGAGTGTGCGACAGCTGCGTATTGCGCTTACGTGCCTTCCGATCCGCCGGAGCGCAGGATCCTATTCCGTACGCGGCCAGGTAGTTCTGGTTTAGCCGGTGCCTTCCGGTGAGGCATTTTGAGCCCGCCACGGCGCCTACGTTCATTCTGAAGAAATGCTTTGCCGGGAGGCAAACGATGAAAAAGCACTTGGCAATTATTGGCATCGTGGTTCTGGCGCTGGGACTCTGTTCTTCTCTTACTTTTGCGCAGGCGGCGGGAACCGTTAAGGGCGTTTGCAAAGACGCAGAAGGCAAGCCAATCGTCGGCGGCGTCGTCGAGTACGACAATCTCGACAATGGCCAGAAGTACAACCTGAAGACCAATAACAAGGGAGAGTACTTCTCGCTGGGGATCACACCGGGAAAGTACAAAATAACTCTCTATAAAACCCCTGACGATCAGAAAGCCAATAAGGAACTCTTCCATGTTGCCGGCTTTCAGGTGCAGCTCGACGAGAACACGATGGATTTCGATCTGCAGAAAGAGGCCGAGCGTCAAGCAAAAGGTGAAGGTCTTTCTCCGGAAGAGGCCAAGGCCCGCCAGGAGGCGGCAGCCAAAGCGCAGAAGGAAACGACTACCGTTAAGACACTGCAGGGAAAGCTGGACGCTGCCAACGCGGCCATTCAAGCCAAGGACTACGAAACCGCAATTACAAACCTGACCGAAGCCAACCAGGTAGATCCGAGCCGCGATGTCCTCTGGTACCGCTTAGGGGACGCCTACCGGCTCTCGGCCGGCACTCAGACAGACCCCGCCGAAAAGCAAAAACGTTATGAGTCGGCGATCGAGTCTTACAACAAGGCGATTCAGCTTTTGCAGGACGGTATTCAAAACGGCAAAGAAAAGGACGCCGCCAAGGCAAATCAGAAACTTTCTGGTTTTTACACCAACCTCGCGGACGCCTACGCCCGCGATCACAAGATCGACGACGCGGTGAAGAGCTACGAGGCGGCAGCAAAAGCTGATCCTGCCTCGGCCGCGAGCGCTTACTTCAATATCGGAGCCGTTTACACGAATGCGGGGCGGGTTGACGACGCAAATGCAGCTTTCGACAAGTGCATCGCCGCCGATCCGAACCGGGCAGAGGCCTATTACCAGAAGGGTGTGAACCTGCTTGGGAAAGCTACTCTGCAAGGTAACAAAACGGTTGCGCCTCCGGGCACAGCCGAAGCTTTCCAGAAATATTTAGAAGTTGCCCCGAATGGCCCCAACGCCCAAAGTGCCAAGGATCTATTGGCGAGCATCGGTTCGCCGGTAGAAACCACTTACGGGACGAAGAAGAAGCCCAAGAAGTAAGTGGCTTGTTGTGAATAGATTGCAGGCTAGGGGCGGCTTTCGAGCTGCCCCTTTCGCATCTCCGCGAAACCCGGTTACTAAGGGCTATGACCTTCATGGGCTTAGCCAACCGCTGCCGAACGCGATACATTCAATCATCAGCTCTCTTCCATTCTGTGGTGCGTGCGATTCCGGTATGTGAGGAAGAATGGCAGCACCAACGATTGCTCCGATTTCTGTCGCATTAGACGATTTTTCTGGAAGCGGCCACGTTGCCACGCCCACCCTGCTGGGCGGTATGCTGCGCGCCGCGGAAAAGATCAGCGACCTGATCTTCTCTCCCGGGCGTCCACCCCAGGTGCAGGTCTATGGTCAGATGATCCCTGTGCAAGTGCCGGGATTCACCGTCCTTACTGCGGACGATACCCGTCATATCGCTGCCGATCTGATTGGCGACAACAAACAGGCCATCACGACGCTGCGCGAGCACGGGGCCTGCGACATCTCTTACGGGCTGCCGGGTCTCGCCCGTTTTCGCGTAAATATCTTCATACAGCGCGGCAGTTGCGCGGTCGTGATGCGCGTCATTCCCACCAATATCCCGGAATTCGCTTCGCTGCGCTTGCCGAGTCAACTATCGGAAATTACCAAGCTCAGGGATGGCATCGTTCTCGTAACCGGATCGAGTGGCTCGGGGAAGTCGTCAACGCTGGCAGTTCTGCTCGACGCGATCAACCGAGAGAAGTATTACCACATCATCACCATCGAAGATCCAATCGAATTTCTGCACAACCATAAGTGCTCGACCATCCACCAGCGCGAGTTGCATAGTGATACGCCTAGTTTCGCCCATGCCCTGCGATCGGCGATGCGTCAGGCTCCCAAGGTAATTCTGGTCGGCGAGATGCGAGATCGGGAAACGATCGAAATCGTACTGGAGGCTGCCGAAACCGGGCATCTGGTTTTTTCCAGCCTGAATACCATGGATGCCTCCAAAACCGTAGAACGCATTGTCAGTTCGTTTTCTCCGGCGGAGCAGCAATCGGTGCGGGAACGTTTTGCCAAGTCATTCCGGTACGTGATTTGTCAGCGTCTCATGTCAAAAACCGATCGCTCCGGACGCGTGGCCGCATTCGAAGTTTTGAAAGCCAATGCGCGCACTCGCGAGTGCATTGAAAAAGGCGAGCGCGACAATAACATGTTGCTCGACGCGATCAAAGCGGCAGGCAGCGACGGCATGCAGCACTTTGATTCGGAAATTGCCAAACTCGTGCAGGATCGGGTCATCGATCTCGAGACCGGCCTCTCCTTCGCTACCAATCCAGCAACCCTGGGCCAGGAACTGGCACGATAGCCCGGCCGCCAGACACCCATCAATAACCAAACACGTTCGAGGCAACGCGTCGATGGCGCGTTCATCCTTCCTCTCCCTCTTTTCATCCGTCCGCACACCGTCACATCCACTATCATCTTTGCATGGCTGAAGTCCCGACAGCTTCCAACGTTCTCAGCTTCGAAGATGCCCGCCGTGTTGTTGAGGAGCAAGCGGCTCAGACTCCGGCCGCGGGGAACAGAGTCCGTCGATCTTCTCGCCGCATCAGGCCGAGTTCTGGCCGAGCCGATCATTGCGGATCGGGATATTCCGCCGTTTCCCCGTTCCACTCGCGATGGGTATGCGATCCGATCTGCCGATTTGGCCCAGGTTCCCGCCACGCTCGATCGGACTGGCGAAATCAAAGCGGGAGAGAGACTCGAAAATATCCCGTCTAACGTGGGATCAGGCCAAACCGTTTCGATCATGACCGGGGCTCCAGTCCCCAACGGCGCTGACGCAGTGGTCATGGTGGAGTACACGGATGCCCGAGGACAACCGGATTGAGATAAGAAAGAGTGTGGATGCTGGCGAGAACATCGTCCCTCGAGGAGCGGAAGCGCTTGCGGGTGGCGAGTTAGTCGCTCGAGGGTGTACGTCTCAATGATGCGGCTATCGCCTTGGCCGCTTCTGCAGGGAAATCGAAACTGCGCGTCTTCAGCCGCCCGCGTGTTGCGATCCTGACGACAGGCGACGAAATTGTTCCGATCACGGACGTTCCAGGTCCCACCCAGATTCGTAATTCGAACAGCTACTCGCTCGCTGTACAGATTGAGCGGGCAGGAGGCGTGCCGGTCCTATTGCCGATTGCTCCCGACGAACCCGAAGCCCTTCGTCGCCTGATCGATGAAGGACTGCATTCCGACCTGCTCTTGCTCACCGGCGGGGTCTCCATGGGGCGTTATGATCTTGTCGAGCAAGTATTATCCGAGATGCATGCGGAGTTTTTCTTCACCGGCGCGAAGATTCAACCCGGACGCCCAGTTGTGTTCGGCAAATGTTCCCGGGGTAAAGAAAACGAGTGCAAGTACTTCTTTGGACTGCCCGGGAATCCTGTTTCGACGATGGTAACGTTTGAACTCTTCGCAAGGCCGATCCTCGAATCCTTATCCGGGATGTCTCCCCGCAAGCTTCTCTTCGTCTATGGGAGACTCAAATCCGACATACGGGTGAAATCCGGTTTGAGGCGCTTTCTTCCGGCAATCCTTACTGGCGAGTTCGAAAATTCCGAGGTCGAGATCGTGAAATGGCAGGGATCGGGCGATGTAGCCGCTACCGCTCGCGCCAACTGCTACGTTGTGATCTTGCCGGACCGGGACCACATTGCCGCCGGCGAGTTCGTTCCGATTATGCTGCGGTAGGCGAGATACCGCCGAAATCGGTACAGTTCGCGTTCCATGTAAGATAGGGGTTGCCGCAACCACTCCGCATGCCGAAGAAACTTTCCCACTACGACAAGGCCGGGAAGGCCCGCATGGTCGATGTCTCCGGGAAATCTGTCACCAAGCGCGAAGCTGAAGCCAGTGCCTTCGTTGCAATCAAGCCCGGCATTCTCCAATCACTCCCCTCGAATCCCAAAGGCGATCCTTTGGAAGTAGCGCGAATTGCGGGCATCATGGCGGCCAAACGCACCTCCGAACTGATTCCGATGTGCCATCCGCTTCCTTTGTCGCTCGTTGATGTCGAGGTCCGCGTATGCGAGAATGGCGTCGCGATCACCTCGAAAGTCAGGACGACGGCCGAAACCGGTGTTGAGATGGAAGCGCTGGTGGCTGTGAGCGTCTCCGCTCTGACGATCTACGACATGCTTAAAGCCGCCGACAAAGGAATTGAGATCCGCGACATCGTTCTGCAGCGCAAGAGCGGAGGCAAAAGCGGGGAGTATCGAAGGCAACAAGCCTAATCCTCAACGATCCCATGGCCGATACCGTCAAACTGCTGCTGGTGGATGATAATCCGATGGTGCTGAACATGCTGCATCAGGCCTTGTCGTCGCTAGCGACGGTGACGACGGCCACCGATGCCGCAGATGCCCTCCTGAAGGCCGTCGACGATACTCCCGACCTTCTGGTTTGTGATTACCGCATGCCCGGCATGGATGGCCGTCAGTTAGTCGAAAAGCTCAGGAGCCGTCCTGCGACCGCGAATTTTTCTTCGGTGTTAATGGCGAGCAAGGCCGACATCGCCGAGCGGCTTTCACCGCAGGATGCCGCCGATGACTACCTGGAAAAGCCCTTCTTTCTGAAAGAAGCCACGCGCCGCGTCAAGCGCACTATCGACCGCATCTCCCTCGAGAAGATGGCGAAGACGGCTCCTTCGGATGGCGTAGTGCGCGGGAACCTTTCCCAGATGAACGTCATCGATCTCATGCAGTCTCTTGAGATGGGCCGCAAGAGCTGCCAGCTTTCGCTCAGCAATGAGGGCGATAAATGCGAAGTGTTTTTCGCCGAAGGACAAGTCAAGCACGCCACCTATGGATCCTTGGTCGGCGATGCGGCGGTATTCAAAGTTCTGCGCTGGACGGGCGGCAACTTCCAGCTTGATTTTGAAGGCAAGACCGATAAAGAAACCACCCAGCTCAATACTCAAGGATTGCTGATGGAAGGACTCCGGCTCCTCGATGAGTCCACCCGCGATGGAGCGGAGGGCGATGCCTCAACTGAAGCCCATGCGGAAGCAGCGCCTGCTGCCAGTGCTGCGACTCCATCCCAGGCACAGTCCCCTGCACCGTCCGCGCGTGGCAAGGGAAGAAGAGGAAGATGTCCTCCTCGATGGCTGATCCCGCACAGCACCTTACGGCTGCGGTCGTAACCGTCAGCGATTCGTGTTCCCGAGGAGAGCGGCAGGATCGATCAGGCCCCGCGGTTGCTCAACTTCTTGAAAACCGGCACTTTCAGGTTGTGACGCGTGAGACCGTTCCGGACGACCCCATCCAGATCCAAAACTGTCTGATTCGTCTGGCACGCGAGGTACGGCTGGTCGTGACCACGGGAGGCACTGGAATCGCTCCCCGCGACGTTACGCCCGAAGCGACTGTTGCTGTTTGTGATCGTGTGCTGAATGGCATTGCCGAACGAATGCGCAGCGAGGGCATGAAGAAAACCCTGTTCGCAGCCCTGAGCCGAGGCGTGTGCGGTGTTCGTGGTCAGGCTTTGATTCTCAACCTGCCGGGCAGTCCGACGGGAGCAGTCGAGTCTTTAGAGGCCGTGGCAGAATTGTTGCCCCACGCCATCGAACTTCTAAGCGGGAAAACAGATCACAGTTGATCGATAGCTCGTGTGGGGACAGCCGCCCTCGGCTGTCCGGCCGCCACAATTGCTGTAGCGGCGGCGGCTTCCTCAATAACTCCTCTCAGCTCCGGTCTTCCCCGGTCCAAGAATGGCTCGCCCAGGATATACGTCCGGCACCAGCTTGCCGTCATGGATGACTAGCGTTCCACTCACCAGCAGCTCGTGGACACCCACGCTTGGTTCCATGGGCTTTTCGAATGTCGAGCGATCGCTGATCGTCTGCGGATCAAACACGACGATATCGGCGTCGGCCCCTTCCTGCAGCCGTCCTTTTTGGCGAGCCGCAGGGGTGGACCTTTCCAGCATCTGCGCCGGCATCAGCGTCATCTTCCGTAGCGCTTCCATCAACGTGAGCGTCTTCTTCTCCCGAACATATTGCGCGAGCACGCGGGAAAAAGTTCCGGCGTTGCGCGGATGTCCTTCGGCCCCATCGCTCGCGATCATGATCAGCGGATTCGGTATGGTTTTATCGACCATCTCTTGTGTGTTTGCGAAAATCAGAATCCACTGCTTTGTCCCGGAATTGCGTAGCTCCTCAAAGCGTTCTTTGGTGAGATGTTCTCCCGTGTCCGGAACCACCAGATCGCTATAGTCGATTCCAAGTTTTTCCCGCCATCCGGGATTAAATATTGCCGAATTGATCGCGGTCATGCCGGCCGTATAGGGATAAGCCTCAGTTGTAACATCCAGTCCGCGGGCTCGAGCCCCGGCAATCATCGATAGACACTCCAGCGTATCGCTCAGACAGGTGCTATTAACATGCACGATGTGCAGCGGCGCGCCGGTAATCGCGGCCGCTCCAATCACCTCTTCGGTCGCCTCAATCGCAGAACCGGGCTCGATGCGACCGAAGCTGCGCATATGCGTGTAGACGGGCAGCTTTCGTTCAGCTGCCGTGCGGAACATTTCAATCACTTCCAGGCGAGTCGCTCCGGGCACATATTGAATCCCCATGCCTACGCCGAGTGCGCCTGCGTCGAATTCTGCGCGAAGGCGCTGCTGCATGCGATCGATCTGCTCTTGCGTTGCCGGCTGATCCGTGGCCGGACCAGTCTTCGGCAAGATCGTTCCCTCCGGCAATGGCGACCCGAAAATCAGAGCCCGGGCAGCAACGTGACTGGCCGTCGTGCCGTAGTGAATAACCGAATGCCCTTCCTTCGACTTGAGGAACTGGGCAACATCGGGAGCACCAATCTCCATTTCGAGTGCAGTCGTGACCCCGTCGAAAGCCTTGACGCGTTGGCTTGCAAGATCCTGCCCATGCTGATGCAAGTCGATAAAGCCCGGAGCCACGACCAGCCCCGCAGCCTGCACCACGCGCTTCCCTGCCAAAGCCTTCGACGATATTCGGGCAATCTTCCCATCACGAATGCCGACATTCCGAATAGCATCCAGGTTCGTCTCGGGATCCATCACTCGACCGCCTTCGATTACGAGGTCGTACTGCTGGGCGGCGGCCAATGTCCCCAGAAGGATCAGACAGAACAGCAGAAGCTTTCGCATGAATGCCTCCAAGGCTAGCGATGATAGTCGGGACGCGGGGCTTCCGGCAATTTCGTGCGCTCACATCGCGTGCAACACCAGCCCGCAGAAGGTAAGGGGCGACGATTAGGACGTCGGGGTCTCGGGCCCCGGATCAGGCGGGATGGGAGGCAGATCGCTGGGCTGAGATGTCTGCACGGTCGAGCCTCGATCAGTCCCTGAAGAACTATCAGCCAATAGAACAGGGGCCGCGGCGGTGGCAGCAACCGAATTGATTGCCGGATTCTTCCCCAGAAGTTGCCAAATGGCGGGTACGATCACACTGCTCTCGGATTTCGAGATGACCCGACGAATCCCGGACTTCTGGGCCTCGATCTCAAGTTGTGCGGAGGCATGCATCGTACACATCAGAAGCGGAGTATGGGGCAAGGCTTGCGAGATCTCCCGAGCCGCCGCGAGACCATCTTTCGCTGGCATCACCAGGTCGAGAACAACAAGGTCAGGTCTGGTCTCCAAAGATTTGCGGACGGCCTCATCCCCATCTTGGGTTTCGATAATTTCCCAATGATCGACCGACTCCAGAAGGCGCTTCAGCGTTCTTCTGAACAGCGGATTGTCGTCAGCAATCAGAATGCGAGTGGGCATGCCGGAACCAGGATTGTGCAGTCACACTTCGCCGCTTCACCTCCCGCTCCGCGATTGTGTGATGTCCTACAAATTAGATAGCGGGAAGATCTACGGGCATATACGGCAAATCCTGTAGCAGCTACGCGATTCAGAATGCGGGAGATAAAGGAATTTACTGCCTCCGGAAGGATGGTAATGCGGCATCCTAACAATCAGTTGAATCCACCATTGTTCATTGGAGGCCACTTGCGCAGAATCGATCGAGTTGTTTCCGTCGGCGGAAATGAAGCGGCGCATCCAGGAGAGCGCACCAGTCCGGAAGGTAAGCCGATCACCAACATTATTCTGCTCACCATCCCAGACGACGAATTTGCACAAATTCGACATTCGCTGGAATACCTTGAGTTGCCCGCCCGTACCGTACTGCATGAACCGAAACGGAAGCTGGAGTTTGCCTATTTCCTGAATTCGGGAATGACCTCCGTGGTCTTCAACACAAATCATGGCGAGAGTGTCGAAGTTGGGCTGGTGGGGAAAGAAGGATTTACCCCGATTCCGGCCGCGGCAGGTCTGCGAAGAACTCCGCATCAGGCGGTAATGCAGGTCGGCGGAGACGGATTCCATATCAGTTTGGACGCGCTTCAGTCGGCACTGAAGACAACTCCCCAACTCCAGCAGGTGATGAACCGCTATGCCGCGGTTCACGGCATGCAAGTCGCACAGACTGCGGGATGCAATCGGCTTCACGATCTGGATCAGCGACTGGCGCGCTGGTTACTGCTGACGCAGGATAGGGTTGGATCCGGGCTGCTGAAGATCACGCACGATTTCCTTGCGACGATGCTGGGCACAGACCGGCCTAGCGTGAGCCTGGCGGCGGGCGTGCTGCGGAAGAAAAAGATTATTGAGTATACGCATGGAGCCGTCAAAGTGTTGAATCGCAAGAAACTGGAAAGCGCAGCCTGCGAGTGCTACGGCTTGATCCAGCAGTTTTATGGTGAAATGGTCCCCAAGCGGGCGAGTTAGTGCGGGGTCGGTCAGTGATCCATAATTCGTGATGAGCGGGCGGGCACCGACGGAGAATTATTTCTCAGCCGAGACTAGCCACTGATTACTGCTACTGATACTGCCCACCGACTACCGCTCATCAGAACTCTACGTGCAGGCGGAAGGTTGGCACGATGACTGGACCACGGTCCCGGTTGTATCCCGGATTATTGATGTGTTGCACGCCGGGGGCGACATAGATTCCACGCCAAAGGTGGATCGTGTAATAGGTCTCCACGATATTTTCGCGGCCGTAGTTGAGGTGTCCGTCCCCAAGAAGAAAACCCACGCCGCCATCGTTCAGGTAATTCTGATGATCTTTCTTGATGGCATTCGAGACGAATGCCACGCCGGCGCGGTCCTGCTTGCGATGCCACCACGTTCCGTTAACTCCAACCCCCTCAAGAAATGTCTGCTCCACCTCGGTGTAGGCAAAGGATTCGGTGCGGCCATCGTTCCATCCAAAGCGCGCGAAGGCGGTCAGATATTGATTTAGATTCTGCTCCAGATCCGCGCCGAATCCGTATTTGTGGGTAATGTGCCAGGGGTGATGCGGTAATGTCAGGGGTCGTCCCTGCTTCGGATGCCTTGATGATCTGATCGCGATAGACGCCCATGTTGGCGGCGTTGGTATAGCCGAGCAGACGAATGATTCCGGCCTTCTTCGGCAAGAATCCTTTGCGGAGTTCGTATTCGACGTTTTCGGCATGGGCCTGCCAGGGCTTCCAGACAAGATCGATCCCATTGGCGATTTTTGGCATGAGGCCTTCGCCGAAACGCAGACCCCAGTTCTTATCTTCAAAATCGGCGACTGCGCCGACGGTATAGCCGCGAGTATCGGCGGCATAGTCCCAGGCTCCATTGTTGTCGACGGTCCAGTTGAGAAATTGAAAATGAGTATCACTGCCGGCCGAGTTGACGTCGAAGAAGTCGGGCATGCTGAACTTGCCGAAGCGGAATTCAAGCCGGCGCCGCGGAAGTTCTTCAAAGAGCGAAAAAGCGGAGCGCGTGTTCTCGACTTTATCTTTGCTCAAAGCAAAGACGTGATGGAACATCCCGCGCCCGAGATAGGGCGCTTTGCTCAGCAGCGGATTGCGAACAATGTCCAGGTCGGTGTTGCCCGCCAAACCGAAGCCCTGAGTGAGCGCCTGCCCTCCGGCCTCTTCGATATCGATGATGAACTCCGTGGAATTGGTGGGCCGAAATCCCGTGTACAGCGTCATAACGCGGGAGGTCGCTTTTTCGTAATGCGGATTGAGACTGTGCGGGCCACTGTAAAGCGCCGGAAATTCTGGATGGGTCTGAAATACGAAGTTGGCCTGACCAGTAAGCCAATAGTGGGTATTCTTGAAATGCGGAAGCATCGCTTCGGCGGAGTCGTCAGGCGGAGGATCGACAGAATCGGCTAGTCTGGGCTGCCCGCTCTGGTCTGGCGCAACGGTTCCGGGCTGCTCGACGGTTCTGGAATCGCAGTGTTGCGCAAGAGAAGGCGTCGCGATCACGAGAACAGCCAGAATCCCGAGCGCGAAGAAGTCGGAAAAGCTGAAGGTCGCCCCGGCAAGGTGACTCGCGATATTGAATATGGATTTCACTTTCAAGTTCATGCGACTACCGTAAGAGCGCTCCATGGCGCTCTGGCGGCCATCACCGGCAGACGCGATCGTAATAACCTTTCAAGAGTTAGCGCAGGTCAGAACCCCAAACAATGAACTATGATTAACTGTAGCATTCAGCAATGAGTTAATCATAGTTAATATCGCAACAATGGACCAAGACCGCCTGAGTTTATACTTCGAGCCTACGCAGGCTTGGTTACAGCAGTGTTAAAGCCGGTCGCCAGGTTCAGCGATCGGAAGCGCATCGCATCACGAAACTGCTTTCCTTGCTGTCGGTGATCCATGGCCCAGCCTCCAGGCCAACAGCGCCCCACCGGGTGCTTCGCCAGTGAAGGGTGGCTCAAGATGGTGGGCTTACCGGCCGCGGTCAAGGCCAGCCCGTCCCAGAAACGTTTGACAGCATTCCGCTTCAACCCCTAACCTATTTTGCTCTGACTTATGAAGATTCTGGTCCTAGGTGGTGGTGGGCGCGAGCACGCGCTAGTGTGGAAGCTGAAGCAGTCTCCCCGCGTTACGCAACTTTACTGCGCGCCCGGGAACGGGGGCATTGCTGACGAGGCGGAGTGTCTTCCTGCCGATCTGAAGAGCCTGGATGCAATCACAGCGCTGGCAGCGCGCCTGCAACCCGACCTGACCGTAGTTGGACCGGAGTTGCCGTTGACTCTGGGTGTGGTCGACGAGTTCACCCGCCGCGGATGGCGCGTGTTCGGTCCGACGCAGGCGGCGGCGCGACTGGAATCGAGCAAAAGTTTCGCCAAAGAATTTCTGCAGCGTCACCACATCCCGACGGCTCCCTTCGCGATCTGCGATTCCATCGAGCAGGTGCGCGCGGCGCTCGGACACTTCCATGCGCCAGTCGTGGTGAAGGCGGATGGGCTGGCCGCGGGGAAGGGCGTGGTAATCGCTAAGAGTAAGGAAGAGGCAGCCAGCGTGGCGGCCGAGATGCTTAGCGGGAATATGCTGGGCGATGCCGGGGCGCGGGTCGTGCTCGAAGAATGCCTGAAGGGCGATGAGCTTTCGTTCCTGGTGTTCAGCGATGGCGAGCGCGTGGCTCCGCTAGTGGCCGCGCAGGATCATAAGCGCGTAGGCGATGGCGATACCGGCCTGAACACCGGCGGCATGGGAGCTTATTCCACGGCCGATCTGGTGGACGATCGCATG
This sequence comes from Terriglobia bacterium, assembly GCA_963711365.1. Classification (GTDB taxonomy): domain Bacteria; phylum Acidobacteriota; class Terriglobia; order Terriglobales; family Acidobacteriaceae; genus Sulfotelmatobacter. Next base: position 706,806 of record CAVQDY010000009.1, read on the forward strand.
CGCGATTGGCTGGTGAATCATATTGCGCGTCCGGTGGTTGCCGGGATGAAGGCCGAGGGAAGCGAGTTCAAGGGGGTCCTCTACTGCGGATTGATGATGACCGCGCGGGGCCCGATGGTGCTGGAATTTAATTGCCGCTTTGGCGATCCGGAGACGCAGCCGATTTTGATGCGGCTTGAAAGCGATCTGGTCGACGCACTTGAGGCTTCCATCGACGGGCGCGTCAGTGAAGGCGATTTCAAGTGGTCGCCCGATCCCTCGGTATGCGTGGTGATGGCGTCGGGCGGATATCCGGGCACGTATGAGCAGGGCAAGCGGATCGACGGGCTTTCGGAGGCTGGCGCAATAGAAGGCGTAAAAGTGTTCCATGCCGGGACGTCGAAACGCGATGGGATTTATTACACTGCCGGCGGTCGCGTGCTCGGCGTGACGGCACGTGCTCGGGACTTGGATAAGGCTGTGGAACACGCGTATGAAGCTTGCGCGAAAATTGAATTTGCGGGGGCGCACTATCGGAAAGATATTGCGAGCCGGGCGCTGAAGAAATAAAGTCTTTAGGAGCTCGGTGTTTTCTGTTGTGCGCTCGATTGCGAGTGCGGTGAGACAGGTAGGGATCCTTCGATTGCGGTTGCTTCGGCCTCGCGAGCAACCTGCGCTCGGGATGGCAATCCAAATACTTTCAGAGGGACTCAATGAGCAAGCCACTGGTTTCGATTGTGATGGGGAGTGATTCGGATCTGGAGATCATGCGCGAGGCGGGAAAAGCGCTCGACGATTTCGGGATTGCGTATGAGATTGATGTTACGTCGGCGCACCGTTCTCCCGACCGGTCGGCTGACTTCGCCAAGAAGGCGGCGGACCGCGGGATCAAGGTCATCATCGCTGGAGCGGGCGGGGCAGCGCATTTGGCGGGCGTGATAGCGGCACACACAATTCTTCCCGTGATTGGTGTGCCGATCCCTTCGACGTCTCTGAACGGCATGGATTCGCTGCTATCGACCGTGCAGATGCCTGCGGGGATTCCGGTAGCGACTGTGGCCATTGGAAAGCCCGGCGCAACCAATGCGGGCATTCTGGCAGCGCAGATGATTGGGCTCGCTGACGAAGGAATCGCGAAGAAACTGCACGCACACAAGGACAAGTTGGCGCGAGGAGTAGAGGAGAAATCGAAGAAATTAAAAGAAAAATAGTTGCCCTCTCCACTAGCGTTCTTATCACTTGCTGAGTCAGAGTTCGCCGTGTGTTTATCGGCTGGACTTGCCTTTAACGCTCAATTCCGTTTCCCCGGCCTGATCCGCCAGCATGATGTGCAACGTATGCTGTTTGGCGTCGTAAGTTGTCTTGAGCGGATATGCGCTGCCTGAAACTTTGGCTTCCGCATGGGCCGAAGGCCAGTCGTAGACCACGACTTCGATAATTTTCCACCACGGCGTGTACGAACCTTCCCGTCGCATGAAACTTGAGCCGCACGGAGTTGGCATCGGAGTCGCAAGTCAAACTCTGTCGCAAATACTTTCCCTGCTGGTAGTCGAGGGTGTGTCCATCGTCGAGATAGAGAAAGCCGCTGCAATGATCGCCGGGGTAGACGCGAAGCTCAAGCGGTCCGCCGGGAGTTTCATCGGTGCTCTGGATCAGTGGCTGCATGGGGAGAACGCTGCCGCCGCGAACGTAAACCGGCATCGTGTCAAGCCTCGGATGAGTTCTGTGCTGCTCGGGAAATCGGGTTCCTGGTTTCGCAGTGACAACATCGGCGATCGAGGGCGCAGGCGGCTGCGGCGGCATCTTTTCCCCAGTCCAGAAGTCGTACCACGTGCCAGGCGGGTATGAGATGACGTAGTCGTCGAGTTTCTCTCCGAACGGTGCGGGCGCGACCAGCAGGCTGCGACCGAGCAGGAATTCGGTATCCCAGTGATCGAAGTTCGCATTGGGCGCGAAGATTTCGGGGAACTCGAGGAATACGGGACGCATGATCGGCAGGCCGGTGCGCGAGGTTTCGTCAGCGAGAGCGTAGATGTACGGCATGAGCTTGTAACGAGTCTCAATGTAGCGGCGGCGAATGGCTTCTTGCTCAGGTCCGTTCACCCAGACTTCATGAGGCCCACTGCCCTTGTCGTAGTGGTCGCGGAAAAACGGAGAGAAGGCTGCAAGCTCCACCCAACGCGTGAGCAGATCTGAAGCAGGAGTTCCGTTGAAACCACCGACATCGGCTCCGACGAAAGGAATGCCACTGAGCCCAAGGTTGAGCACCATTTGCGTGGCGAGGCGAAGATGATTCCACGTGGCGGAGTTGTCGCCGGTCCAGGTGAAGCCGTAGCGCTGGCCTCCGGCGTAGGTGGCGCGGGTGAGGACGAAGGGGCGCTCGTCCGGCCGCAGCTTGAGCAGGCCTTCGTAAGTGCCGCGGGCATTCTCCAGGCCGACGATGTTGTGAATTTCCGAATGTGTCGCGGTGCGCGTGGTGAAGCCGGGTTCCTCGATCCGGTGAACCGTATTGAGCGGCATGGTCTTCCCTGGGCCGTTGAAGACCGAAGGCTCGTTCATGTCGTTCCAGAACCCGGAAACACCGTCCTTCACAAATTCGCGATACAGGTTACCCCACCATTCGCGGGTTTGCGCACGCGTGAAATCCGGGAAGACAGATGGACCGGGCCACACAATGCCAACGAACTCGCTGCCGTCAGGATTCTTCACAAACTGATCGGTGGCGTGACCGGTGTCGTAAGGCATGTATCCCTGGTTGGGAGCATGGGCGATGTGCAGATCGGTAATGTTGACCAGGTGGAAGTGCTGCTTGCGCAGGTCCGACACGAGTCCGGGAAAGTTAGGGAAGGTCGTCGCGTTTACGGTGAACGGGCGGTTGCGATCCTGGTAATCGATATCGAGATAGAGCACGTCAGAAGGAATGCGGTCCGTGCGAAGGCGGGTAGCGATTTCGCGCAGCTTCGACTCAGGCGTGTACGAGTAACGCGATTGCTGAAATCCCAGCGCCCAAAGCGGAGGCAGCGGCGGTTTGCCCGTGAGATACGCGTAGCCTTCGACGACCTGCTTCGGGGCTGGACCGTAGATGAAGTAGTAATCGAGCGGTCCACCTTCGGCGCCGAAGGCGATGGAGTCCCGAAATTGCTTGCCGAAGTCGAACCAGGTGCGCCAAGTATTGTCGAGAAAAATTCCGTAGCTTTGCGTTCCGTTCATCGCCAAAAAAAACGGGATCGCTTTGTACAACGGATCGACCGATTCTTGCGGACCGACGTCAGTGTTCCAGAGTGTATAGGCTTGGTCGCGACGGTCGAACTGCCCGGTTTTATCGCCGAGGCCAAAGTAGTGTTCCGGCGGCGGCATCTGCTTGTAGATGGAAAATCCGCCCAGTTGGAATTTAGTCGGACGGCCGGGCGCATCGGCAGAAATGACATTTCCGGAAAGATCGCGGATCACAATCCGCAAAGGATTGCGCTCGACGCGGACGTCGAGAGATGCGGTACGGAATCCCACGGCTGAGTCGTCGTGCATGGGCTGCACGGAAATGGTCTTCGTCCGGGATTCGGGGAGTACGGCCCACGATGCGTCTTCGGGAAGCGTGCCCGTCGGGGAGATGCGCACGCGGATGATGTCGTCGCGCAATGCGTTGATTCGCAGAGCAGTCGGACCGGCCTGGATCTGGATGCCGTCTTGCAAAACTTCAGACGCGGAGACTGCGTCGATGAGCACGGTGGGCTGAGACGCCGCGGTGATTTGGCCGAAGGCGGAACAGGTCGCGAAAGTTGCGAGTGCGACCCACAGCAGGGCGATCCGCCGAAACGGCAAATACATGAAGGGCTCTCTCCCAGACGTAGTTTCTTGAGAAAACATCATATCAATCGCCAGAATGGCTCGATAGTTCGGGAAATTCGGCATTGGCGGCCCGACATATCCGAGCCGTGAATTTCTGGCATGCTGGCATGGAAAGGACGATTCATGCGTGACGAGTTCTGTGAGTTGATTCCGTCGCGCAAGAAGATAGAACGACGTCTCGGATCAACGGTGAAATCTGCGCGTTTTCCATTTTTTTGGGACTGAATTCCTAAAATCTTGGAATCATTAGACTTAGCCTTGCAGGGGCGCCCTTTTGCCTGGCAAATTCTTGCAAAATAAGGACTTACAGGCAAATTCTTGAAAACTAATGAGTTACTAGTAAAATTCGACTTCTCCATTTTCCCATCGGACCAGCCAGATTATTGATACCAAAGCAGTTATGGCATCAAGGCGTTTCGGACCGTCTGCAAATTCTTGTCAAATAAGTACTTACTCGCAAAATCTTGAAACACAAGGAGTTAGCGGGCGAGAATTGCCGACCGAGTTCGCCCTGCTGCTCTCTCCGTTTAGTTTCAGATTGCGGTGCATGGTGCACAGTGTCATTGTGCGCTATTTGTTGCGAGGGTCAAGGTTGTTCGTCACAAGGACGCGAGATTCGGCTGTGGAAAAGAACGAATTTCACATCGGCCGCGGACACATCGATCACGAGAAGGTGGGTGCGCGCATTCTGCCAAATTCGTCTCCATCCCTTCAAGTGCGCGGACGTCATGTTTTACGCGCGGAGCAAAGGCCGGGTCAGGCAGGTTGGGCCGCCGCTGCCGTTGATGCAGATTTCGCTGCCGGGAAAGGTGCGGACATCGAATCCGCGGTGGCGGAGGCGGTCGTTGGTCTTGCGATTTTCTGCGATGGCAAGCAGACGCTTTTCTCCTAATGCGAGGACGTTGCAGGCGAGCGTATCGCGTTCCGAGTAATCAATCTCGATGAACTGAAAGCCACGAGATTTCAACATCTCTACGGTTTCGACGGCGAGCCAGGGAAGATCGACCAAAGCGGTCTGTTCGTCGAGCAGGCTGATCAGAGACATCAGGTGAAGGCAGGCTGAGGGGCCGGGACCGTAGGGAAGCGGCGCCGAGAGCACCTCGATCCCTTTCGGCGCGAGGATCGATCGCATCTGCGCGATTCCGGCCCCGTTGGTGCGGTAACCGTTGCCGATGAGCAGAGTTTTGGAGTCGAGCCAGACGATGTCGCCAGCCTCAGTCGTGCCGGGAGTCCCGATCTTGGCAAGAACCGGTATGCCGAGTTGGGATGCGAGTTCTCCCTGGCGATCTCCCTCGGGGAGTCGATTGGTTTTTCCTAAACGCATGAGGATGAGGCCAAAGTCTGTTGCCAGCGATGCGTCGTGAGCGTAGGCGGCGTCGAGGGAAAGATCATCGGAAGGTGGAAGCTGGAGAATTTCGGCGCCGATGGTTTTCAATTCTGCGCAGAGCGCCTGATGCTGGGCCTGTGCTTTCGTGAAATCGGGAGCGTGGCCAAAGCCAAGATCCTGCCAGCGCGCAAGGCGGTCTGGCTGGTTCCATCCGGCGGAGTTGGGCGAGCACACGAGCACGCGCTTAAGAGGGGCGACCATGGAGTGGCCGTTGAAAGCTACGTCGGATGGTGCGGGAGTGGACAGGTATTCGTGGAGCTGCATACGGCGATGATACGGGAGAGTGCGCCGATGGGAAATGGGAGGGCGTTCAATAAACGCTAATTAATTCCGGTTGGTTGGTTAAGGGAACCGCGAAATCGAGGCGGCCGCCCGAGGGGGAGTGAACCCTCCATGGGTAACTCGTGCCTGAGCTATCATTGGTTCCCGTCCGATATTTATGGGCTGAAGATTCGAAGGAGAAATTTCATGGAAATCAACACTCGACGTAATTTCTTTAGCAAGGCCGCAGCGATGGCAGCTTTGGTAACTGGTGCGCTGAAAGTTTTCGGTCAGCAGCAGGCTCCTGCCGGTGGCGCACCCGCAAGCGCACCTGGTGGGGATACGACGCGTCGCCCCGGATCCAACCACATCCACGACGGGATCTACTACTTTTCGGGAACCGGTTCGAATGACGGCTACCCCAAGGAGGACCACGTCCTGGTCACGGATCCCTTCGAAAAGCACGTCACCCGCACCATGGACGCCCTCAAGAAGTCGGTGGAGCGGGCAGGCTGCACGATGGACAGCATCATTCATCTGCAAGTTTTTCTGTGCCTGCCTCTCGCCGACGGCATCGCCATGCCAACCGGGAAGGCGCGGTTCGAGGCGCATAAGGCGCAGTACGACGCATTGAACAAGATCTATGGAACTTATTTCTCTCCGGGCAAAGCGCCGTCGCGCGCTTGCATGGCGCTCGAGTGGATTCCGGGTGATTCGCTGATTGAAATCGTAGGCAGCGCAACGGTGGTGAATGCACCCGCCCCCGTGACAGCTAAATAAGTGGCGACGACGTTGAAAGGAAGCGGCGAATGAATTGGAACTTGAGTTGGAATCGTCGATCATTTCTTGCCGCACTTGGGGCGGCGACAAGCGGCCTCCTCACTCCGGCGAAGTTGAGCGGCGCGAGCATCTTTGGCAAAAAAACGAAGCGGCCCGCGGCCGCGGTCGACGGCAGCCCGATCGTGCCGATCACCAGCGGGCTGGGTTCCACCGGCGACATCTACGCCGAGCTGGGAGTTACACCTCTCATCAACATCAACGGCACCATCACTGTTATTGGCGGATCGGTGATGAGGCCGGAGGTGATGGAGCTGATCCGAAGAGGCAACGAGCACTTCGTTCTGATCGACGAACTCGAGATCGCTGCCGGAAAATTTATCGCGAAGCTGTGCAAATCGCCTGCGGGTTATACCGGCCTGGTGACGGGAGGCGCAGCCGCGGCTATGGTCGTGGGCTACGCGGGCATGATGACCGAAGACCTCGAGCCGCGCATGCGTGATATTCCCGACGTGAGCAATTTTCCGAGGAATGAAGTCATCATCCAGAAGAGCCATCGCTATCCGTTTGACCACCAGATCCGGCAGACGGGTGCAAAGTTGGTCGAAGTGGAGACGCGCGAGGAGATGATCGCCGCCATCAATCCGAAAACGGTGGCGATCCACTTCACGAATATTCTGTCGGACAAGGGCAAGGTCAGCGGGCCGGAGACGGTGGAAATCGCCCACGCACACGGCATCTATAGCTTCAACGATGCGGCCGCAGACGTGCCCCCGAAAGAGCGGCTCTGGGAGTATCCGGCACTGGGCTTCGACATGGTCACGTTTAGCGGTGGCAAGGATATCCGCGGGCCGCAGGCAGCCGGCATTCTCATCGGCAAAGAAGAATTGATCCATTACGCCTTGCTGAACATGAGCCCGCAGGAAGATCGCATCGGCCGCTGCTGCAAGGTCGGCAAGGAGACCATTTTCGGGATGCTTAAGGCGCTCGAGATCTTCGTCAATGAGGACTTCGACGAGTCGTTAAGGATGTATGACGAGCGCGCACAGGTCATTACCGATGCGGTGAAGAAGTTCGGAGTGATGGCGCTGCCCCGGCAGTTCAATCCTGAAGCTCTGGGCAATGTGACCCCGCGTTACAGCTGGCAGATCGATCCGTCGAAGCTGAAAATCACCGGGGCCGAGGTCATGCAGAAGCTGGCGGACACGCGGCCAACGGGAATTGGCAGTATGGGCGCAGGGGTGAGCGGCATGCGCGGACGCAACCCGGAGGCGCCGGCAGGTGACAATCACGGCGGGCATCATGGTCGTCCCAGCGATCCGAACAGCTTCGGCTTTGCGGTCTGGCAGCTCAAGGAGGGCGAGGATAAGGTGATCGCGGACCGCCTGGTAGAGATCTTCAGCGCCGCTCCAAAAGCGTAGTGAATACAATTGCATCGTTCTAGCCAACGCAGCCGACCAACCCGAGCCCTGCATCAGGCATTAAGCGGCGGATCGCTGTTGATACACGTGCTCTGGATTTTTGCCCCACTTATCGCGGAAAAGCGTTGAAGCATCGTGGGCGATAGGCGCGCCATGGCCGAAGCCGGCGGCATCGAATGAAAGACTGGCAAGTTTGCGCTGACTGGCACGACCTTCCTTCAAACTCTCGAAGCCGAGGGGATCACCGAGACCCATGATGTTCATGCACACATCGCCCGTGAACAGCATTCGTCCCGGACGCCACAACAGCGCGACCTGTCCCGCGCAATGCCCGGGAGCATGAATCACTTCAATGCCGCCAGCGATGGGGAGTACTTCCCCAGCGGTCAATGGCTGGTCGATCGCTACCGGCTCCTGTCGTTCATCGGGATGATAGAGCAGCTTGCACAGCACTCGCCGCAACAGACCAGGTGCCGGCTTCAGTGGCCGAAAAGGACCTCCACTCTCGGCCACAGGGATATCGAGCGGGTGCATGTAGGTCCTGGCACCGGTTTCCCGCACGATCCGGGCGGCGCTGCCGATATGATCCGGATGGCCGTGAGTGAGAATCAGGTGCTTGAGCTGATCCAGCGAGTGGCCGAGCCCGCGGATCGCCCCGAAAACTGCGGCCTCTTTGTTTGGGTAACCGGCGTCGATCAGTGTTAACCCGCCGTCGGCCTCAATCAGAAAGCCGTTTGCCATTCCCATGGCGACAATATGAACACCTTTGATCACACGCTTCACAGCCATAGGCAGAACCCCCGCAGGGCTCACACTGTAAACATACTCTCGCTATTACACCGCAAACAAGAGAATGCCGAGTGGGCACGCAGGTTGGGCTCCGAGAAATGCTGATCGCGACAGCGCTGCAGATGCTGGAAGGACAGTCGTATTAACTATTGGTCGGCTCTCGAAAGAAGCAAATCCAATTCAGGCGAACGACCATCGCCCTTATCCCTGCGAGGTCGAATCCTGTTGCCACCTTAAGTTAGAGCTCATATCTCCGGATGCGGCCCGGATGGCTAAAAGCCGTGCCCGTATCCCGGGCGTATAAGGACGGGAACGGGGATCTACTGCGCTTCGGTTTGGAGTTCTTCTTCGACGGCGGCGAACGACACGTGCGCGTCGCCGGGGGGAAGCAGGTCTCGAACCGCGTGCTGGCTTTGGTGTCCACGTTTCGCGAGCCATTCCTTCAAATGCTTGCGCGCGGCGGGAGCGAGTTTGGAAAAGAAGAGTCCGGCGCGTCCTTGATCGCTGGCCCAAATGACATCGGCCTCGCCTTGAAGGGTGACGCGTGTTCCGGGTAGTACGCAGCGAAAAGGCATGTTGGAGTGGATGGGCACAGGCTCAGGGGCCTGCATGGCCAAGCCGTGCTCGCCGATATCGATACTGACTCCGGCGAGAGTCTGATGCTCCAGATCGAGATAGACCAGTGTTTTGGCTTCGTAGCGCGGGCATTTACGACGGTTGGATTTGGCTGACTTCCGTCCCGCCTTCAGAGCCTCTTTCACCAGTTCGCTTTCGAGGGGGCGATAAAGGATACGGCTGGCGCCCGATTGAAAAGCCTGGCCCGTTCCCGGCCATGCGCGGCTGGCCACGGCCAGCAGTGCGGGCTTTTGGGCAGGCGGAAGGAGCGATGCCATGCGGATCGCCTCTTCGGCGCCGGGCAGGTCGAAGTCCACGATCATGGTGGAGCAGCGACCGCTCATTACGAGTTCCAGGGAATCCTGATGCGAGCGGCAGTGGATGAGTTCGATATCGAGCTGATCGAGTGTCGCCTGCAGGGTCAGCAAGGAACGTGTGTCGTGGCATAGAACAGCAGCGGACTTGCGCATGAGTACACGCTAAGGGCATTTGCGGAATGAGGAAATGTCACAGCGGTAATCGGGGAGCTGGTTACCGAGGCAATCTGTAAATAGCGGCAAACGTTGTCTTTATAAGCGCGTTGAGGGTTTGCGGAGGGGTCTGCCTGGGCGCTGCTATAATCAAAAATTGCGCTCATGTCTACGAAACGACTGATACGATCCACAACGGTTTTGTCGATTCGCCGCGGCGGCAGCGTGGTTTTGGCTGGCGACGGACAGGTGACGCTCGGCGAGTCGGTGATCAAGCATTCGGCAAAAAAGATCCGGCGCCTTTACAACGACAAAATAGTCGCGGGATTCGCCGGTTCCACGGCGGATGCATTTACACTGTTCGGCCGATTCGAAGCCAAGTTGGAGCAATATCACGGAAATCTCGGCCGCGCTGCGGTCGAACTGGCTCGCGATTGGCGCACGGATAAATTCCTGCGTCACCTGGAAGCTTTGCTGCTGGTGAGCGATCGAGAACAGACGTACCTGCTGAGCGGGCAAGGTGACGTGATCGAGCCGGACACCGGGATTGCGGCGATCGGTAGCGGAGGACCTTACGCCCAGGCTGCAGCGCAGGCGCTGGCCGAGCATACGCAGCTATCGGCGCGTCAGATTGCCGAAGAAGCAATGAAGATTGCCGGCAAAATGTGCATCTATACCAATGATCGGGTGACGATCGAAGAATTGTAGGATCGAGGAATTGCGGGACAGCAACCGGGGATCAGGAGCGAAGTAAGCGAGTCTGAATCCCTAGTCACTGATCCCTGATTTTTATGGCCATTTATCTTCCCTCAACCGCTGAAGAAGAACAGCTGGCGCTGGATGAACTGACGCCGCGCGAGATTGTTGTCGAGCTCGACAAATACGTCATTGGGCAAAAGGATGCCAAGCGCGCCGTGGCGATTGCGCTGCGGAACCGTACGCGCCGGCAAAAGCTTCCACCTGATCTCGCGGAAGAGATTATCCCCAAGAACATCATCATGATCGGGCCCACCGGTGTGGGGAAAACGGAGATTGCGCGGCGGCTCGCGAAGCTGGCAAACTCTCCGTTCCTCAAGGTCGAAGCGTCGAAGTTCACGGAAGTCGGTTATGTGGGGCGCGATGTGGAGTCGATGGTGCGCGACCTGGTTGAAATCGCGATCGACAATGTTCGCGAAGAGAAGTTGGAAGATGTCGCCGACAAGGCGGAGTTGAATGCCGAGGAAAGGCTGCTGGATATTCTGCTGCCGCCCTCGCCACCGTCGCGGCCCGATCCGGCTGCTTCTTCTGGCGGGGTTGTAATTGACGCCAGCACGTCGTTGGCGGAGTCTTCGAGCCGCACGCGCGAAAAACTGAGACAGCAATTGCGCGAGGGCAAGCTCGACGACCGCATGGTCGAGATCGATGTCCGTGAACGCAATTTCCCATCTTTCGAGATTCTGACGAATCAAGGCGTGGAGGAGATGGACGTCAACATCAAGGACATGTTGCCGAACATCTTCGGGCAGCGGACCAAGAAGCGGAAGATGAAGGTGAACGAGGCCTTCGAATATCTGATCCAGGAAGAAGAACAACGGCTGATCGACATGGATCAGGTGACGCGTACGGCGATCGATCGGGTCGAGAACTCAGGCATCGTCTTCCTCGACGAGATCGACAAGATCGCCGGTCGCGAGGGCGGACACGGTCCCGACGTTTCGCGCGAGGGCGTGCAGCGAGACATCCTGCCGATCGTGGAAGGAACGACCGTGAACACGCGTTACGGCATGGTCCGTACGGATCACATACTGTTCATCGCTGCCGGGGCGTTTCACGTGTCGAAGCCGAGCGATCTGATTCCGGAACTGCAAGGACGCTTTCCGATTCGTGTGGAGTTGCAGTCACTGACCATGGAAGATTTCGTGCGCATCCTGACTGAGCCGAAATCGTCGCTGGTGAAGCAGTACACAGCGTTGCTGGAAACCGAAGGCGTGAAACTGGAATTTACCCCTGAGTCGCTGGACGAAATCGCGCATTTCGCCTTCCGCGTGAACGAGAGCACAGAAAACATCGGAGCGCGCCGCCTGCATACGATCATGGAGCGCGTGCTCGACGAACTGAGCTTTGAGGCCCCAGAAAAGAAGGGGCAAGCGGTCATGATCGACGCTGATTATGTGCGCAAGATGCTGAATGACATTGTGAAAGATCAGGATCTGAGCCGCTACATCTTGTAGAGAATTCTCACCACAGAGGGCACAGGGGTACACAGAGGGCTTCCTTTGTGCCCTCTGTGGTTTATCTTCACTGAAACAATGAAAATGATTGATCGCAGTCCCGCTTGCAGTCCCTGATGCAGCGCGAACAGAAGAAGTTTGTCGACGAGCGTCCGAAGTCAAAGGCGTTGTTTGACCGGGCGCGAAAGTCGCTGCTCGCCGGTGTGCCGATGAACTGGATGGTGAAGTGGGCCGGCGCGTTTCCACCATTTGTGCGCGAGGCGCAGGGCGCAGAGTTTTTCGACGTCGACGGTCTGCGCTACATCGATTTCTGCCTCGGCGACACGGGGGCGATGACGGGACATTCTCCGTTTGCCACGGTCAAGGCCGCTGAAGAGCAGATGCGGCGGGGCATCACGCTGATGCTGCCGAGCGAAGACGCGATCGTGGTCGCCGAGGAATTGCAGAAGCGGTTCAATCTGCCGTACTGGCAATTCTCATTGACTGCGACGGATGCGAATCGGTTTTCGATCCGTCTGGCGCGGCAGATTACCGGGCGGCCAAAGATTCTGGTTTTCCACTGGTGCTATCACGGCACGGTGGACGAAACTTTCATCACGTTACACGAGGACGGCACGGCCGGGCCGAGGCCGGGAAATATTGGGCCGCCAGTCGATCCTGCGGTCACTACCAAAGTGATCGAATTCAATGATGTTGCGGCACTAGAGGCGGCGCTCGCACCCGAGGACGTCGCCTGCGTGCTGGCAGAGCCGGCGATGACGAACGTCGGTATCGTGCATCCGCAGCCGGGATATCATCAGGCACTGCGCGAACTCACGCGCAAGCATGGAACGCTATTGATCATTGATGAGACGCACACGATCTGCGCGGGCCCGGGCGGATACACGCGCGCAGAGAATCTCGATCCCGATGTGATTGTCTTCGGTAAAGCGATTGGAGCAGGCATTCCGGGGGCGGCGTACGGTTTCTCGCAGGAAGTTGCCGATCGCATTGTCGCGAAGCAGGAACTGGAAAACTGCGACGTTGGCGGTATCGGAGGAACGCTGGCGGGCAACGCACTCTCCCTGGCCGCCATGCGCGCCACGCTGACGAAAGTTCTCACCAAGGAAGCTTTCGACCGGATGATGCCGATGGCGGAGCGCTGGACCGGAGGCGTGACGAAGGCGATCGCTGAGGCCGAGTTGCCATGGCACGTGACGCGTTTGGGCTGCCGCGCGGAATACATGTTCGGTCCCGAGCCGAAAAATGGTAAGCAGGCCCACGACGCGATGGATTTCGAACTCGAACGTTTCATGCACCTCTACGCCATGAATCGCGGGATTCTGCTGACGCCCTTTCACAATATGGCATTGATGTGTCCGCAGACGGAAACGGAACATGTGGATCGGCACACGAAGGTGTTCCGCGAAGCGGTGAAGGAACTGACGGCATAGCTTCGGCTGCCAGAGCTCGAAAGGCTTCTGTTAGTCTGTTTCCTTCCGCATGAGACGCTCTGTCCTGACACGATGGCTTGCTTGGTCGGCGCCGTTGATTCTGACGGCGTGCGCTACGATTCAGCCGCCACTGCCACCGTCGCTCGATCTTCCCAAGCCTCCTTCTGACCTGCGGGCGTCCCGCAAAGGCGATCGAGTCATGCTCACGTGGACTCTTCCCAAATCAACCACCGATCGGAAGACGATCCGGAGTCTCGGGCCGACACGCATCTGCCGGGGATTTGGTGAACTAAAAGAGTGCGGAACTCCGGTGGGCCAGACTCCGCCTCAGGCTCAATTGCCGGCGAACACTTCAGGAAAAGCGCAGGAAGAGTCCTATACGGATACGATCGCCGGAATGGAGAGCGACTCACCAGCCGCTTTTGCGACGTATGCGGTTGAAGTGCTGAATCGAGAAGGGCGTGGCGCTGGGATTTCGAATCAGGTGCGCGTTTCGCTGGCCCACACTCTTCCCCCTCCGCAGAAATTTGAGGCTCGGGTCACTCGCGATGGGGTGCTATTGCGTTGGTCGGCTGGCGCGACTGCGTCGCCGCCTGCAGGCGTGCACTATGTGTATCGCGTTTACCGAAATGTGGTCGGCAGTAATGAGCGGGTTCAGGCTGGCCAGTTGCCGGCTGGCGGAGAGCAAGATTATCGGCTGACCGATTCCAGCATTGAATGGGAGAAAACATACGAGTATCGCGCCGAGGCGGTGACGCTGATCGAGGTGCCGGGAAAACCTGAGATTCAGGTGGAGGGCGACGATACGCCCGCGATAAAGGTATTCGCCGACGATGTCTTTCCTCCCGCGGTTCCAACCGGGTTGCAAGCCGTGTTTTCTGGCCCCGGGCAGAAGCCGTTCATCGATTTGATTTGGGCGCCCGTGACCGATGCGGATCTCGCTGGGTACAACGTTTACCGTGCGGAAGATGGCGGTGCCGCAATCAAAATCAATATCGAACTCGTTCGCGCGCCGGCGTACCGCGACACAAACGTTCAATCAGGGGAACGCTACATGTACTCGGTCTCTTCGGTGGACTTGCGAGGCAATGAGAGCGGCCGCTCGGAAGAAGCAAGCGAGTCGGTTCCGTAACGTGCTTCGAATTGGCGGAATTTGCAAAAAGTTTGCCGGGTTGATCCTGAAATCTGAAAGGTGTGGTTAGATAGAGATCGATGAAATACTGCAGATTTCAATTTAATGGACAGCCGCAGTACGGTTTGGTCGAGTCGATTGCCGGACGCGACGCGATTGTAAGGCTGCTACTCAGTCCGCCTGAAGAAGCGGATGGCGATGTCGAAGGATTGCGGTCGCGCCGCATTGACCCGATTCCGTTCGACCAGGCTCTGCTACTTGCTCCTGTACGGCCTTCGAAGATCGTGTGCGTGGGACGTAACTATCGCGAGCATGCTGCCGAGCTTGGGCCACGAAATTCCCAAGGAGCCACTGATATTTTTAAAAGCGACCTCGGCGTTGCTTTCGCCGGGAGCGACGGTGCGGCGTCCAAAGATCTCGCAAAGGGTCGACTATGAAGGCGAACTCGGGGTTGTGATCGGGAGGACCTGCTACCAGCCGCCGGCCGACATCGATATTCGGCAGTACATCTTGGGCTACACATGCGTGAACGACGTGACAGCACGCGATTTGCAGAACACCGACGGGCAGTGGTCGCGCGCCAAGGGATTCGATACGTTCTGCCCGGTGGGGCCGGTTGTAACGGATGAAATCGATCCCTGGGCGGGTGTTGGTGTTCAGACGAAAGTTAACGGCGAGATGAAGCAGAATGGGAATACGCGGGACTTCATCTTCAATCTGGACATCGTCATTCGGCACATCGCGCAGGCGATGACGTTGTTCCCCGGAGACTTGATCCCAAGCGGCACGCCGTCAGGCGTGGGGCCGGTGGTCGCCGGAGACCGGATGGAAGTGACGGTCGAAGGTGTGGGAACGCTGGCAAACCCTGTTGCGGACGAATAGCGATTGTGGTTCAGAGCAAAGCTGAACCTATTGCAAGCGGAATCGCTCGCGGATGAGGCGCTGCAATCGAGGCCGGTAGAGAAGGTCGAAAGCAAGTTCTTTGTCGGGGAACATGGCGAGCGCGGCACGCTTGGCTCCAGCCGCCAATTCTGAAGCCTCTTCGACGGTCATGCCCGGGTCCTGGCCGATCACCGACATAACCATGCTCATCATGACCTGCAGGCGGCGGATCTTGCGGGCTTCCTCTTCGCGTTCATTCGGTGAGTCCTCCGCGAGGGGAAATCCCCCTGCTTGTCCGACGCGCTGCGAGATGTTCATGGTTTCCCCTTTGCCCACATTCTTTGGATGACGTGCCCCATCCCGGCGTTGCGCCGCGATTAGGGCCATTCTGCCTGAATTGCGGCAGAAAGCAACTGCCCAAAGGTGCCCATTCCGATTCGCACCCTTCGTGTCCGCAACTCGAGTCCACAACCCCGGGATAGAGGAATGGCATCCAGTTGCAGTGAGCCCGGGCCGAACTCCGGTTCACCAGAGTAGAATCTCTAAGCGGCACCGATTCAGCTGTGAATTCAAATTGGAGGTACTATGGCAGAGCTTATGGATCCATCGGCGAAGGCGCAGCCGCAACCCAATCCCGACGAGAAGTTGGTGAAGGTCTTCGATTCCGAACAGGAGTCGGAAGCGATGATCGTGAAGGGGCTGCTTGAATCGGCGGGGATCGACAGTGACCTGACATCCGCGTCCATGGTGCAAGATACCTTCCCCGGTCTGGGAGGAATGATCATTCTGGTACGGCAGGAAGATGCCGAGGCCGCGCGGAAGCTGATTGCGGAGCATCAACAGTTGCCCGCGCAAGATGATGATGATGACGAGACGGCGGAAATTAAAATTATTGAAGACCCGTCAAAGAAGGCGTGACGGTGTGTCCATCGAGGTAGAAGGTGACGGCGCCATCAAGGTCGGTGCGGTAGACCCGAGTTCCGGCTTCTGAAAGCCTTTTCAGCGTTTCCATCCTGGGAAGACCGAACGAGTTTCCCAATTCCACAGAGATAACGGCAAAAGCCGGCCTGGCGGAATCGACCAGCTCGGCCGTGGTTGCATTGGCGCTGCCGTGGTGCCCGACCTTCAGCAGACTCGCAGTGGGATGATGCAGAGCGGCAATGCGGCGCTCCACCTGCTTCTCGGCATCGCCTTCCATAAGGACGGATGAGTCCTCGTAACTGAGGCGCAGCACCAAGGAATCATTGTTTTGAGGTTTGGCCGTCATCGGCCAATCGCGCGGCGGGAAGAGCGCTTGCACGCGGCTTCCGCCGAAGTCGAAGTCATCGCCTTCCCAACGTCGCACCACATGGATTCCCAGTTTCTGCGCAGTGACAACTACGTTCTCCAAGGCAGCGCTAGGCGGTTGCAGGCCCAGCCACAATTCCTCGGGCCGGAAATTCCTGAGCACGGCGATCATGCCGCCGATGTGGTCGGAGTGTCCGTGAGTGATGGCGACGGCGTCGAGGCGCGAAATGCCCCGAGACCAGAGATAGGGCGACACCACATCTTCGCCAAAATCAAGCTGCGATCCGCCGGGACCGATCGGCCCTCCGGCGTCGATCAGTAGAGTTTTGCCCTGGGGCGTGACCAGTAAAGCGGAGTCGCCCTCGCCGACATCGATCGAAGTGACCTCGAGCACATTGCTGTGCGTGACCGGCTGTGGACGCAGGACAATGAGGCCCACGGACGCGAGAAGGATTGCAACCAGCCCGGTGACGGTCAGGAGTGGACGCTTCCGCGCGGTGCAGAGAGCAAGGAGCAAAGCCGCTGCAGCCATCACGCTCATCAGTAGCGACGGTAGAGGGACACGCAGATCCGCCAGCCGAAAGCCGCCAAGCCCGTGCACCGTCCCGGTGATGCCGGTTAGAGCGAGAGTGGTCACGAACGCGGGAATGCGGGCAAGCAGAGGCGAGATGTAGCTCAATCCCAAGGAGGCGACTGCGGCGGGCATCATCAATTGTGTCAGAGGAACGACAGCGAGGTTGGCGGGCAATCCGATGGTGGTGGCGCGGTGGAAGTAGTAGGCCATGGGAAGCGCGAGTCCCATTTGCATGACCGCCGAGACGAAGACTAATTCTGAAAGCGTCAGCAGGAGGTGAAGGGGTACGCGGACTGAGCGATCCGCCCAGCGTTTGCCTATGAAAAGGGAGAGTCGTGATGCAATCAACTGCAGATCCAGACGAAATTGAGCTATGTGCGGCGGAAGCGAGCGGGCAAAGTCCTTCGAATCCCAGTTGGCCAGACCGAGTCTGTAGAGCTGTGAAGTGCGCTGCAAGAAGGGTATGCCGATCCCGGCCACGATCAACACACAGACAAATGTCATCTGGAAGCTGGCGGTGAAGAGCTGGCGAGGATCGAAGATGAGTAATCCCAAAGCGGCCGCACCGAGCGCATTGAGCATGGCGCGATCGCGGTAGAGCAGTCGCGTGCTCAGGTAAACGGCAGACATGAATGTGGCACGCCAAACAGGCGCGCCGACCTCGGTGATAAAGGCGTAGATGACGCAGAACGCGATGGTGAGCACCGTGGCTGGAATCTCCGGCAGGTGAAGGCGGCGCAACGTCCAGAAAAGTACAAATGCCAGGATGCTGATATTCATCCCGGAGACGACGAGCACGTGATAGGTGCCTGAGCGCTGGAAGTCGACGCGCGTATCGCGGTCAATAAAGGCCTCATCACCGATGATCATGGCATCGATCAAGGCGGCCTCGGGTGGCGCCCAGATCTGCTGTACCTTCGCCAGCACGCTGCGATGCATGCGGTTCCGCCAAACGGTGATCTGGTTACCGTAAAATCCAGGAAGTAGTGAGACATCCTCAATCTTGGCGGAGCCCAGCGCCGCGATGCCGTGGTCGGAAAGGTATCCTCGATAATCAAAGGCTCCCGGATTTCGAAAATTGTGCGGCGGTTTGAGTTTGGCAAAAAAGCGCAGGCGTTCGCCATAGTGAAACAGTCGACTTTCGTCACGCGTTGATGATCCGGGCGGGACTTTCTGAGTTTCTTCTCCGCGCGGGCCATAAATATTCAGCCGAATTCCGGACTGTACGGGGACGATCTCACCGGCAGCGGTCTGGATCTGTTCGGCTTCGACGTCGAGGGACTGCCTGATCTCTGCCGATTCATCTTGGTGCACACGCCCATCTCGCATGATGTGCGCCGTGACGTCCAGCTCCTGACGGTCTGCGTAGGGCAAGATCGAGGTGTCGAGGCGGTCGCAATTCGCTCTGAGCTGAATGTGAACGGCGCCCGCGAGAAAGAATGCTGACAGCGCCAGCGTCCAGGCAAAGGCAGAGCGGCGAGATGTGAAGTAGGACGCGGCTGCAAGAAAGGCGACTACGGCGACGAACCACCACAGAACCGGCCGCCATTCGTACCTGCCAACGATAATACCAAGCGCATATGCGGTCGCAGTCCAGAGCATGGGCTGGCGCGATGCCTTGAAGGAAAAAGCCGGAGAACCGGATGACGAGGGAGAGATCATAAGCCGCAACAGCGATGGTTCAACGAATGGAAGGTTGCGGCCTGATGGATCCGGGATCAGCGGTCAGACTTCAGAAGGCCCGATTGCAACAGACTCGATTCCAACAGATCAGGTGCACGACGCTTTCGAGATGATACGTCTGCGGAAACAGATCGACCAGATGCACCTGTTCGATGCGATAGCCCGCAGCCAGCAGGATCACCAGATCGCGAGCCAGGGTCACCGGATCGCAGGAGACATAGACAACGCGTGGCGCGCCCAAGGTCGCCAACATACGCGCCACGCGCTCTCCCAGGCCAACTCGAGGCGGGTCGACCACCGCCAGGTCGGGCTTATGAAAAGTATGAGAGGGAACTATGCCCTTCCCGATCCGCCCCGTATTTTGCACATCGGTCAGGAAATGCTCCGTTGTGGCCTGTACCGCAACTCCATTCGAGGGCAAATTGTAGGAGAGATCGCCGGCCGATGTCTGTGACGACTCAACAGAAACGATGTGATGAAAGTCACTGAGGGCTGTGGAAAACAATCCTGCTCCGGCGTAGAGATCGAGAGCCAGTTCCCCGGACTGGCCCTGGGTAACGATCTTAACGAGGTCATCGGTCAGGTGGCGATTGGTTTGGAAAAAAGATCCGGCGCTGACCCGGTAGGCTGCTGTTTGAGTCTGATAAGTAAGATGGCCGGCGCCGATGGTGACAAGTTTTTCTGGCGGATGGAATGTGCCTCTACTGTTTTCGCGAAACACCACGATTCCCGCAATTTCTGACATCGAGGCGAGAAAGTCTTCCGCCCACGAGCGCGCTGCGGCGCGTCTGGTATCTGAGGAGGCCGAGATCTCGATCAGCATCTTGCTGTCATCCGCGTTGGCAAAGAATTCGATTTCGCGGACACCCGGTGGCACTTTCCCTTCGCGCCCAATCTGCCACAGCCTGGAGATCCCACGATTGATCAGAGGCGAGCTGATGGGACATTCCTCGATCGCGAGCAACTCGTGCGAGGCCATCTTGAAATATCCAGCTTTGAATTCGGGGCTGGTCTGGACCTGCAAGCGCGAGCGGTTGCGGTAGTTCCAAGGTGATGAGGGATGGACAAGGATATCGCCAGGGAGGTCGACTTTCGCCGTGCGGCGCAAGGTTTCGCGAAGGATGTCTTTCTTGATCTCGAGTTGGTGCTCGTAGCTGGCGTGTTGGTAGTGGCATCCTCCGCACTGGCTGAAGTACGGACATTCGGGCTCAACGCGGTGCGAGGAAGGTTCGAGGATACAGTCAGCATGGGCGCGAGCAAAGCCGGATTTCTGCTCGGTGATGGTGGCTTCGACTTTTTCCGCGGCAAGAACGAAGGGAACGAATGCTGCTTTCCCGGGTCCGCGCTCGTCGGCAGGTAGCCGGGCGAGGCCGTCGCCGCCGTAAATCATTTTTTCGATGGTGAGGAGCAAGAGGTGATTCTAAATGACCGGGCTATAACGCTCGTCCTGCCGCAGCGCCGGAAGCCCATGCCCACTGGAAGTTGAAGCCCCCGAGATGCCCAGTGACATCGACGACTTCGCCAATGAAGAAAAGGCCGGGCACTTTCTTTGACTCCATTGTTTTGGCGGAGAGTTCATCGGTATCGACGCCGCCGGCGGTGACTTCCGCTTTTTCAAATCCTTCGGTGCCGGCTGGACTTGGCGACCAGGAATGGAGTTGGCGATCGAAATCTTCGAGCGCAGAATTCGTCCAGGATTTCGGTGGATGAAGTTCGAGCCAGCGATCGGCCAGCCGATTTGGGAGAGTTTTTTGCAACTCAGATTTGAGGACTGCGAATGTACGGGGAGTCTTCGGGTCGTCGAACGCCGATGTTACGTTGCATTCTGGCGCAAGATCAATCCGGATTGGTTCCGGCTTCCTCCAGTAGGACGAGATTTGCAGGATGGCTGGACCACTCAGTCCACGGTGAGTGATGAGCATCTTCTCGCGGAATTGCTGACCGTTACAGGATGCGAACACGTCCGCGGAGACTCCCGAGAGATCGCAGTAGTGGGAGCGGTCGGACTCATCCAACACGAGCGGCACCAGTCCGGGGCGCGTCTCGTGAATCTTCAGCCCGAATTGGCGGGCCAGATCGTACCCGAAAGAAGTTGCGCCGATCTTTGGAATCGAAAGTCCGCCGGTTGCGACTACCAGTACCGGAGCGTGGAATTCGCTTGTAGCTGAGCGCACGATGAACTCGCTTGTACGTCGGACTTCCTGAATCTGAGTGTTCAGAAAAATCTGCACGTTGGCTGCGTGGCACTCTTGTTCCAGCATTGCGAGGATGTCACGCGCAGAACGGTCACAAAATAACTGCCCCAAGGTTTTTTCGTGATAGGGGATGTGATGCTTTTCGATCAGCGCGATGAAATCTGCGGGAGTGTAGCGAGCGAGTGCGGATTTTGCGAAATGAGGATTCGCGGAGAGAAAGTTTTCCGGACGGCAATGAAGGTTGGTGAAGTTGCATCGGCCGCCGCCGGAGATCAGAATCTTTTTGCCTAATCGATCGGCGCGTTCGAGGACGGCTACGCGACGTCCGCGCTTAGCGGCTTCGATAGCGCACATCAGGCCCGCTGCGCCACCTCCGAGGATCAATGCGTCGAATGAGTGGGTCACAAGAGGTCACAGGTAGAAGAGGCTGAGGCGAGGGAGGTGGTACATCTCGAGCAGCCGCTTCTGAATGTATTGTTTTTGCAGTTGATCGATTTGCGGGGCAGACATTTTTCGACGATACGGAGCAAGATCGCGGTCGGCCTCGGCGCGAACTGTGACGATTTCCTCATCGGGAGTAGTAGTAAGGAGCATGGCGAAAAGCTTTTCTTCGAGAACGGTCAAACGGCGCTCGAGGTCCTGCAGTCGCGGCGGGTTCGTAGCCGTCTCATCCGCGAGTTGCCGCAACGTCTTTGCGGTTTCAACCAGGAAAGCGGAGAGCGTGCCCTGAGGGACACTGGCGGAGGTTAGGGCATCGGCGTTCCTGCGCAGAAAAGCGGCGATGACATTCGGCTCGAATCCCTCGCCCGAACGGCTCTTGGGAACGTCGCCGGCTGCTCCAACCGCAGCTTCCTTCATATCTTCTGCCGCGGCAAGAACCTGCTGTGAACAATAGGCGAGGCTGTTCACCTTTTTCGTTTTGCTGGGACGCTGCTCATATCGATCGAAAGCGGCATCGATGCCGCGCAACACCGCTTCCAAGGGAATCCCCGCATCTTTCCAGGTTTCGATCAGAGCCCAGTCCAGAGTCGAGAGCAGCAAGCCTCCGCCGCGGCGTTGCAGAAACCGTTCCTCAATTTCCGTGAAGTAGTTGAAGTAGTTTTCCACGGCGGATTAGCGGGAGCTGCGTGAAGGCGAAGTCGTAGCAGCGCCGTCTCCGTTGGCGGATTTGGTCTGCGGTTGTTTTCCTGGCGCTTTCGCGACCTTTGCACCGGGCTTGCCCACGGTCTCGCGACGTGAGGTTCCATTCCGCTCCCAAATGATCCGCAGTCCTTCGAGGGTGAGAAACTCGTCGACGCTCTTGATGTATTTCGATCCGGTGCCGATCATTGGAGCCAGACCGCCGGTCGCGCTGACGTGAGTGTCTTTGCCGAGTTCCGTCAGGAGAAGGTCGAGGATGCCGTCGACCAGACCGAGATATCCGTAATAAAGGCCGGACTGGAGGCTGCCGACGGTGTTGGAGCCGATGACGCGGGCGGGCTTGCGGATCTCTACGCGAGGCAGGCGCGCGGTACGTTCGAACAAGGCATCGGCAGAAATGCCAATGCCGGGGCAGATCACGCCGCCAAGATATTCCCCTTTCGCCGAGACGCAATCGAAGGTGGTTGCGGTACCGAAATCGACGATGATGCAGGGTCCGCCATATTTTTCGTAGGCGGCAACGGCGTTCACGATACGGTCGGCGCCAACCTCGGCGGGATTGTCGTAATGCACCGGCATGCCAGTCTTCACGCCGGGCTCGATGAATAAAGGCTTCAGACTGAAGTAGCGCTCACAGACCTGGCGCAGGACTGGATCGAGTGGAGGAACGACGGAGGAAACTACGATGCCGTGAATGCCTTTGGACTCGAGGCCAGCCATCGAGAAAAGATTGCGGAACAACACTCCGTACTCGTCGACGGTGCTGGTGCGCGAAGTCGCGACCCGCCAATTGGCGAGCAGACGCTCGTAGCGAGGAGGTTCCTCCGCATCGCCGCCCGGATGCACCTTGGCCACGCGGGCGAAGACGCCCAATACGGTGTTCGTGTTGCCGACGTCAATAACGAGAAGCATCGCTCTTCAGATCCCGGTGATTCACAGTAGCTGCTATTTTGCTCGAACCGTACCGCTGAGCACCGTTTGCAGGCCGTGCGGCGTTCGCACCAGCAAGAAGCCGCGTCCATCAAGGCCTTCGGTGGTGCCTTCGAAGGCAGCGCCGTTCTCTTCGATACGAACTTTCTTGCCAAATACCCACGAAGAATTCTGCGCGAAGCGCTGCAGGATCGACTCGCGAGCCTCCGAATCCGACACTAACTGCCGATACTCGCGATCGAGTGATTTTAACAAAGCGGCGACCAGTTCCACGCGCGACCATTCGCTCCCGGTAACCAAGCGCAACGAAGTGGCCGGCAAATCCTTGGGGAAGGTAGCCTGATTCACATTGATCCCAATGCCGACGACGATGTAGCGGACGCGTGTGGCCTCGGCATTCATTTCTGTGAGAATTCCGCAAATCTTTTTCCCGTCAATCAGGAGATCGTTCGGCCACTTCAAATCCGGGCTTACGCGCGAGTCGACAAGTTGTATGGCGGAATGCACTGCCAGTCCGGCGGCAAGCGAAAGAGGCAGAATGTCTGACGGCGGCAGCAGAGGGCGCAAGACGACGGAACAATAAATTCCTGTGGAGCGCGGTGATTGCCAGGAGCTGGCTCCGCGTCCGCGGCCGGCGGTTTGTTCTTCGGCGAGAAATATGCTGCCTTCGGGAGCGCCTTCGGCCGCGGCAGCCATGGCAGCGGTATTGGTCGATCCAATCTTGTAGAAGTGGTGGAGATGCGCGTCGAAGATGGTGCTGCGCAGCAGTGGCCGCAGAATTTCGGGCAAGAGAAGATCGGGGACGGAGCGCAGTTGATATCCGGTTGCGGGATGGCCGGCGACATCAACGCCGAGACTGCGCAGTTGTTGAATCAGCCGCCAGACTTCCGAGCGGCTCGATGCGATCTCTTCCGCTATTTTTGTGCCGCTGACAACGAACGTCGCGTGCTCCATCAGCAGCCGTACGATGTGGCCTAGCCTAAGATCGGTGGGCTGCGGCGCGTGGACCGCAGTCCCTGATCTTGCAGGTTTCTTGTCGCGAATTGTCGAGGCCCGGACGATGCCGAGATTATGCGCGATTCCCGGCGAAACGACAAATGCCTCGCCTACTGCGCGGTTTCCGTAAATGTGACTACGGGATGCCCCAGCGCATACTGCCCTTCGGCCATGACATGCACAGTTTGTGCGGTCGATGGAAGAGTTAGCACCACCGAGGCGTTGCCGCTCGAATCCGTGTCGACGATCCGGCTGGAAAGCGTGCCCGCTGAAGTTGTGAAGAAAACCGTACCCCCGCTCGCGCTGCCTCCGGACTGACCGGGATTCAGCGTGACGGCCAGCATCAGCTGGCTACCGACCCCACCTTTTTGTTTGTCTCCGGTCTTGGTGAATGTTGCTGGAGGATTGCCCACCAGGATGTACCCACCCTGCTGCTGAGCGACTCCGTTGGTGTCGGTGCTGGGCACGGAGTAATGATAGAAACCCGGATTGCTTCCCGCGGTCACGGTGATTTTTCCGTTGTGTCCTTTGCTCAACACTGGCTGCGAGACGACGACGCTGATACCAGGATCTGATGTGGGAGCACCGAGGGTCACCGTGGCATTTCCTGAGGTGACCTTCGGCTGCAGCATCACCTTCCCTCCGGCGGCAACCATGGTCGTATCCGGATTGAGATCCCACTCGGCTCCTGGCAATTGCGTGGTACCCGTAATCACGAGCAGGGTCGCCGAATACGCGGCGAAGCTCATGCTCGAAGACCAGTTCGTGGTTTTCGAAGCTACGATCTGCGTGGGATTGGTTGAGGATAATGTGTAAGACGTCACCTGCTTCGGAGTGAATCCGTTCAATGTGAACTGCACTTGATCCGTATTTGACGGATCTTTATTGAGCACGAGCAGCGTCATCTGGGTTCCGGCTGGATTGAGCGCAGCGTAGCTGCTGAATAGATTTGGATCGCCATTGTTCGTGTCAGAAACAGACGTTGTGGCGAACTCGTGATGCAGTCCGTCGTAATTCGTGAACAGCTTCAAGGCAAGATAGTTCGGATTTGCTGGCACTGGAGCGACCCACCGCGATGCTAGTCCCATCCGCTCGCGCCCGAAAATTCCGTAGGCATCCGCGTCGCCCAGCGCGGTCGAGAAATCGGACTCTCCGGCAAAGCTCGCACTCCACTCGGTAAAACTGATCGGCGTTGCGGGATAGATCATGTTCGCCATGGCGCGCATCCGCGGAATACGAAAAGGAATCGTCTTGTTGGGCTGGATGAAAGTCGCCCAGTTCTGATTGATCGTGCTCGACTCGCTGATGTACGTTGGGTCCCAATAATCGCGATAGATACGAGCGGTGAGCGCCTGTTTTTGAGCCTGCGTCCATGTCGATGTATCGGGGCCATCCGGATATGCGTGGACATCCAAGGCATCGACGGAACGCGCATTGGCGACCTTGTCTTCCCAATAAACTTCATTGAGCCACCAGGGCAGCAGGTCGACTCCCGCATGCGCGCCCTTATCGTTGTTGTTGGCACCGTTCCAGTAGAACCACCAGCAGCAACTCACTGGTCCCAGGCGGATCGCTTTTGGATCCCAACCCTTCAGGTTGCGAGCCTCGGTGACAAACGTGTCACGCATCTCGTTGTAGGCGGTCGGAGAAGGATGCACGTCGCGGTGAGTACTTCCCCATATGTCGATCTCGTTATCCATATCGTAGAGGTGAGGAGCAGTACCGAATGCTGAAGCCAGCGCCGCAGCCCACTGATTGCGATAGACACTGCCGGGAGGATCGTTTGACCCGGGTTGATCGAGGAGTGGAACGTCGGCGTCATTGGGATTGGCGGTGAGCGTAGTGCTGCAATCCGTCTTGAGGCCATCGCCCGCATCGGTGTTATACGGATCGACGGAGCATTGGGGGCCGTATTTCGCGACCGAGAAACTCCAATGACCGTTCGTTCCATTCTCGGCGGTTTTTGCCACCCAAGGCAGCATGGCCATTGTCATGAGCGGATGGCTGCCTGCGTTCTTGACGTCGGTAATGAACTTGGTGGAATCCGCGTCTCCGATCTCGGAGTAGTTGAAATCTTCGAAGTAATAATCATTGGCGGCGTTGTAAGTAAACAGTTGCCAGTTGTAGCGCGACGTGGAGTTGCCGCCCCAGCGCACGATACTGAGACCGCTATCGGTGATGGTTGGAGCGTCCTGAGGATAAGCTCCTCCGTATACGTACGGGCTGATGGTGTGACGATTACTCAGGGCATCAACGGCCAGGTTGATGTTGACGGAAGGTGCCGTGTCCGACGACGTCGCAGAGGATGATTTTGCTGCGGGGGACGCCGGGTGCAGGCCGTTTTCTGGACCCGCGGCAAAACAGATGCTAGCGGTTAAAGCGAAGAAAAGAATTCGGGCGAGCGAACGTGGAGAGAAGTACATAAGGGGAGGACCTCCGTTGGGCACAGTCTAGCCGCGCCGACGGGGCCCCGAGAGCACAGAAGTACATTTGTTCGGAAATCCGAAAAAGCTGTGGAAGGGGCTAGTACCGAGCCGAATTCGGTCAGGCTGGAACGACGCGCATGCTCATATCTACCGCATGCGTCGAGTGGGTCAGCAGGCCGACTGAGATGAAGTCGACGCCGGTCTCAGCATAGGCGCGAACATTTTCGAGGCGAACGCCGCCGGAGCATTCGATTGGAATCCGTGCGCCGGAATCACCGAGGCGATGTTGCGAGCAGCGATCGACCGCGGTCTTCACATCTTCAACCGACATATTGTCGAGGAGGATGGCCTCGGCGCCATTGGCCAGAGCCTGTTCGAGTTCGTCCAAATTCCGCACCTCGATTTCGATCGGCTGGGATCCGCGGCGATTGCGGTGCGCGTGTTCGAGCGCGGGAGCGATGCCACCGGCGAGCCGGTAGATGGCGACCGGCAGGTTGAGCCGCGGGTCGGCGAGGTCGAGGCGGTAGATGACCTGGTTGTAGTCGTACCGCGGGGTCGCGTCGTCGTTGCCCGAGAAGGTGTGCGTGTAGGTCCCCTCGAAGTAGATCACGCGGCCGCCGTCCTGGTCGAACATCGGGTGTTGCTTCGGGTTGTAGAAGCTGTAGTTGTTGTGGGTGACAACCTTGCGGGCGTAGACCCACGGGCCGAGCGGAGTGTCGGCCTCGGCGTACCAGGTCTCACCCAGGAACGACGTCCCCCCGGCCTCGCAGATGATCATCACCCAGCGCCGGCGGTAGGCGTTCCAGTGAACCGAGCCGTTGTGGCCGGTCACCGGCTTGCCGGTCGTGGCGTCGCGGAGCTGCAAGATCCCTTCGTCAGGCTTCAATTTCCCGTCCCTGATCAACTTCGCCTGGAGGGCAGGGGTCATCGCCGGGGCCATCGAGGTCCAGGCCCAGCGGGGTGTGCCATCGGCCGCGCGGACGACCCGCGGCGGGTCGCTCGGCGAGCCGGGGTCCAGGCAGGTGAAGGCTTCGAACGACTCGGCGTGCGTCAGCGCCTCGGGCTCGGCCCGGACCCGGGTCATGGGATATCCGGTGGCGAAGTAGACGTACGCCACACCCCCGGCGGTGTGCAGGAACGCCTGGCCGGCCGGGTAACTGGGAGCGTCGAGCGGGTAGGTCGCCGTCTTCTCGAAGGTGTTGGTTGCGGGGTTGTACTCGACCAGCCCGCGTTCGTAGGTATCCAGGGGCGGGCGGATCTTGGAATAACCGGCGAACATCGTCGCGCCCACCCACGCCTCCCGAAGCCGGGTCGTTCAGGACGACCAGGCCGAAGATCCAGGTGGGCCCCTGGCCCGGGAGCGGTGCAACGGGCCGAGCAAAGCCGTCGGGCCCGGCGAAGTAGTCGAGGTCGACTCCGCGCCGGGGTCGAGACCCCCCTCGGAAGGCAGGAGTGATGTCGCCCCTGGAACGTTGAAGTTCCCCAGTGGATAACCGGGCCGGTTGGTGTCGCCCCAGAACCAGTAGATCTTGCCCCGGTAGACGGCGTTCACGACGCTGTCGGAACCCAGCACCCGCGCGTTCAAGAGCGGGGCACGGATCGGCGCCGGACGGCCGAGGAGCGCACTGTCGCGGTAGATCCCGCCCCCCGTGACCCGGTAGAGCCGCTCGGCGATGTTGATCCGGTGTATCTTCAACTGCGCCGATTCGCCCGCGCGGACCTTCAGCGCCTTGCCGCGATAGCCGAACCCGTCCTGGGGGAACTCATAACCATGACTCGACACGTGGAAGAACACCCGCGCGCCGTCCATCAGCCCCGGCTCCGCCACCGCCGCCACGCCGCTGGAGTCGGTGACGAACCGGATGTCGTTGACCGTCCGCAGCTCGACCAGGGGTACCCCCGGCCGGTGGCGTCGTCGATCACCTCGATGGCGAAGGGGCCTGGACTTCCCCGTCCGGCGGGGCTGCCAGGAGTGAGATCAGCAAGGGGGCGATGATCATCAGGAGACCTCCGTGGGCACAGTTCCGACCAAGTCGGTGACCACCCGCAGCGCGCGGGTCAAGAAGCCGAGCGTCGGCTCGAAATAAAGAGCCCCTTGGCGTTGGGCTTACTGTGGTCGCGGGTCGAACGCCTGCTGCTCCTTGAGCCGCTCCCGCAGCTTCGCCACGCGGTCAGGCTCCTGGGCGGCCAGGTCCGTTTTTTCGAGCGGGTCGGCGGCGAGGTTGAACAGTTGGGTTGTGCGCCGTCCCCTTGCGCCGCGGCTCGATCAGCTTCCAGTCCCCCTCGCGAAGACCAAACTCCCTGGGGGTCTTCCAGTAGAGGACGCGCGGCGGTGCCGTGGTGGCTGCGCCGGTCAGGAGGGGCCAGATATTGGTCCCCTCCCAGCGGGCTTCGGGTCTGGACCGGGGCTCCCGTCAGCGCGGCGATGGTGGGGAGCCAGTCGAGCCCGCACGTCGTGGCCAGGGCGGTTCGCGGCGCAAGCGTTCCTCGCCAGTTGGCGAAGCCGGCGACGCGAATGCCTCCCTCGTACACGTCGCCCTTCCAGCCCCGCAGGGGACGGTTATTGCCCAGGACGGGGAAGTCGGGATAGTGGCCCTCATAGTTGTCGCTCGCCGGCTCGTTTTGCTGGCCGCCGTTGTCGCTGGTGAAGATGATCAGGGTCTGGTCGCGCCGGCCGCTCTTGTCGAGCGCCGCGACGATCCGGCCGATGGCGGCGTCCATGTGGCTCACGGCCGCGGCAAAGAGCCGCCGCGACGGTTCGGCGATCCGCCCGGCCCCTCGGCCTCGTAGGGCTTGACCCACTGCGCATCTTCGTTCAGCGGCGTGTGCGGCACGCTGAACGCCACGTAGAGGAAGAACGGCGCCGAACGCGGCGTCTCGATCCAGCGCACCGCCGCCGCGGCGATCAGGTCGGTGGCGTGCCCCTCCTCCTTGCGAAACACGTCGTTCTCGTGCCAGGTCTGGTCGCCGATCTTGTACATATGGGTATACGGTTCGACCTGACCGTGCAGGTAGCCGTAGGTGTAATCGAAGCCGTACTGCCGGGGCCCCACCGCGGGCCGCAGCCCCAGGTGCCACTTGCCGGTGAGGGCCGTTGCGTAGCCCTGGCCCTTCAGGACGTCGGCGAGCGTGGTGGTCCCCAGGGGCACCGACTGCTCGCTGCGGCCGCCGATCGCGCTGAGGATGTCGAACCGGCTCGGGTTCCGGCCGGTCAAGAGGGCGGTACGGGTGGGCGAGCAGACGGGCCAGACGTAGTAGTGATCGAGCTTCACGCCGGCGGCGGCCAGGCGCGTCGAGGTTCGGGGTGCGGATCTCCGAGCCGTGATAGCCGACGTCGTTCCAGCCGAGGTCGTCGGCGACGATCATGACGACGTTGGGCCGCACGGGCTCGGCCGCCGGGGCCGGACTCGAGGCCAGTGCAAGGCCGAGCGGGAGCCACGCAAGCAGAACGAGATAGGTGGCGTTTCATGGCTTCAAGTTGTCCTTGAGGAACGGGATATGCGGTCGTCCCGTGCCACTCGTGGCCGCCTTCAAACCGATCGACGCGGAGCTGGGCCTCGGCGCCGAAGGCGCGATAGGCGCGGGTCATCCGGTCGAGGGCGGTCTGGACCCACTCGGGGTCGAGCAGCTTGTCGCGGCTGCCGACCTGCCAGAGGCAGGGGCGCGGGGCGATCAGCGAGCCGATCTCGGGTACGTCACCATAGGTCAGGAGGTTGGGGATCAACTGGCAGCCGGCGGCGGCGCCGGTTGCCAGCCGCTCCTGGAGGCAGTTCAGCGCGCCGGCGATCACCGCGACCTTGATCCGCGGGTCGAGCGCCGAGGCGAGCATCGTCATCCGGCCGCCATACGAGAGCCCGACGCAGCCGATTCTCCGCGCATCGACCGCCGGGTGTGCGGCGACAAAGTCGAGCGTCCAGAGGATGTCGCGGAGGTTCTCGGCCATCAGCAGCCGGCCCAGGAGCTGCATGCCGACGAAGGTGGCGGTGCAGGCGTCGCCCCCCCGGCCTTGGCCTTGGCCGGTTTGCGGCGGCCGAAGGGGGTCAGGCAAGGGGCCGCCACCACGTAGCCGAGGCGGACGAGCTGGAGGCCGTAGTCGTAGTGCAACTGGGCGACTTCCGCCCGGAACTCAGGCGTGTCGCCCCGGCCGACGATCGCGTCGTGGCCGATAGCCGCCGTGGCCGTGGATCGCCAGCACGGCGGGCCGGCGCTCGGCGGCTCCCTGCGCCACGCGGCGGGGAAGCAGGAGGTGGAACGGCACCGGGTCGATCCCGTCGGCCGTCAGCAGCCGTTCCTCGCGGACGTGGTCGTCGAGCGTGACGATCCGTTCGAGCACCGAGTCCCACGCGGCGGGCGGGTGCGTCGGGCCGAGCAGCATCCGGAGCGTGTCGGCGAAGCCCGCCTGCCAGCGCCGGGCCTCTTCGGCGGTCGTCCCCCGGAACTGCATCGCCAGGGGGGCGTTCGTCGCCCCCAGCCGAAGCCGCTCGTCGCTCGGTGTCACCTCGGCCCGGTCGGCGCCGGCGAAAGCCGGCAGGGCCGCGCCCAGCACCATTGCGCGCTCGATTGCTGAAGGAATGTGCGGCGGGCGAGACGGGACATCGTGCAACTCCGTCAGATGTCGGGATAAATCCAGGGCGTGCGATACTCGCGGCGGAGGAGCCGGTTGGCGGCGTCGTCGCCCACGACGACCTGCTTCTCGCCGTCCCAGGCGATGCTCCGGCCCAGCTTGAGCGAGAGCATGGCCAGCAGGCTCATGCTGGTGGAGCGGTGGCCGATCTCGATGTCGCAGACCGGCCGCTCGCCCGTCTTGATGCACTGGAGGAAGTTCGCGAACAGTTCGCGGATGTTCTGGTCGTCGGGCTTGTGGAGCTCCGGGTCCTGGTGGATCGGCGCCTTCTTGCCGTTGTTCGGGTAAAAGGTCCAGCCGTCCTGCCAGCCCATGTGGAACGTCCCCTCGGTGCCGTAGAAGTAGCAGCCGATGTTGTGCTTTTCGGCCGGGTTGCCCGCGTAGAAGCGGTGCTCCCAGACAGCGGTGAACGAGTCGAACGCGAAGCTGGCCACCTGGGTGTCGGGCGCGGTGGTGTTGTCGCGCTTGATGAACCGGCCGCCGGTCGAGGCGATCGTCCTGGGTGCCTTCTCCTCGGTCCACCAGAGGATCTGGTCCATCCAGTGGATGCCCCAGTCGCCGAGCTGGCCGTTGGCGTAGTCGAGGAACAGGCGGAAGCCCTTGGGGTGGAGCTTGGCGTTATAGGGGTGCAGCGGGGCAGGGCCGCACCACATGTCCCAGTCGAGGCCCGCGGGCGGCTCGGAGTCGGGGGTCGGTGCGCCGGGGCCGCCGGGATAGTGGACGAAGGCCCGCACCATGCCGATCTTGCCCGCCTTGCCTTCCTTGAGGAACTTCATCCCCGAGACGTTGTGCGGTGAAACCCGGCGGTGGGTGCCCACCTGCACGACCCGGTTGTTCTCGCGCGCGGCCTTCACCATCGCGCGGCCCTCGTTGATCGTGTGGCTGATCGGCTTCTCGACATAGACGTGGGCACCCGCCTTCACGGCCGCGATCGTGATCAGGGGGTGCCAGTGGTCGGGAGTGGCGACAACGACGATCTCGGGCCGCTCGCGCTCGAGCAGCAGGCGAAAGTCCTTGTACCTCCTGGGCTGGTCGCTCGTGAGCTTGCCGACCTCGGCCAGCGCCGGCTCGAGCTGGTTGTCGTCGACGTCGCAGAGCGCCACCGCCTGGCACTGGCCCGAGGCGAGCGCCTCGCGGAAGATATTCATGCCCCACCAGCCGCTGCCCACCAGCGCGGTGCGGTAGCGCGCTCGGCGGCCTTCGCGGCCGTGATCACCGCCGGCGCAGCCAGGACCACTCCGGCTGCGGCCGACGCCCGGACAAATTCGCGACGCGTGATCGCCATGGCTGCCTCTCTTCAACTCGATGCGGGCAAGGGCGCGATCGACAGTTCACAGGGTCGATCCACCCGGCCGTCAGGCGCCCGAAGCTCGACCCCTCGTCGAACTCTAACGCCCCGCGGAGCGCGACGCAATGAGCGACGCGCCGGTCGAAAGAAGTGAGGCCAGCCGGGTGCCTTGCCGATCAACCCCTCGATCTCTATCCGGTGGCGTCAGTCGCGATCAAGAACACATTTGATGTTACATACAACAAGGATACGAATATACAGGCTATTGACGGGGCCGCCGCGCCCCGTTAATAAGTGTGGATATCCGGCTTCGATTTGCCAGGAATATGTAAATGCGAATCAGGAGGAGCGATGCTCTCCCGCTTACTGACGAAGCTCCTGGGCTCGCGTCGTGAGGGGCATCGGAGGCCGAGCGCCAAGACGACCGTCTGGAAGCCCGGTTGAACGAGCTCCGGCTTGAATCACTTGCAGCAGATCGCGTGCCGTCGACGGGTCCCGCCCTGCTCGTCGCCGACACGATCAACGGCCAGGCCGCCTCGCTTGATGAGCAGGATTCGTTCACGATGACCGGCACCGCGACGTGGAACGCTGGCAGCGGGTCCTGCTTCAGCTTCGTGGCCACTGGTCCTCTCCCTGGGGCTGACGCGATCCGTTCCACAGCAGGCCAGTCGATCACCGCCCGGTATATCGGCGATGCCGATTTCACCATGGCCACGTCGCAGGTCCTGAGGAGGATGTCCTCCCGACCGTGACGATCGGCGGCACCGGGACCTTGCTGAACTTCCAGGACACGATCGCCGTGAACGTGGAAGCCCGCACTCTGGATGATGCCTTGTCCGCCACGGCGATCGCCTCGGTCCCTTTCGATCAGACCGAGACGTCGGCTCTCGGTGGCGGTACGATGGGACTCTGTACCGGCTTCGAGCTCGCCAGCACGGTCGCGCTCGACGGCGGCTCCAGCGCCCGCTACAGCTTCGTGGTCACCGTCGCCCTGCCCGTTCTCGGAGCGATGAATTCCGCGGGGTACGTGACGCTGCAGGTCGGCGGTCCCGAGGACGTTCTGATTGACTGCGGAGCGGTACTCGACGATCGCCGCCGCGATCAGGCGCCGGCGCGGCCAGGACCGGCCCGTCGGCCGCCGCCCGAAGCAATTCATGACGCGCGAGCGCCATGAACGTCTCTCTCTTCGCCGGTAAGGTGTGCGAAACACGCCAGGGGCCTCCAGTGCACCTCAACGACTGGTCCGGGTGGCCGGTAGGGCCGAACCCACGATCGCGCGCATCTTCTCCAGGCCGGTGCGTGCGACGGTCCGCGCGTCCTGTTTCCAGTACTCGCGGTTGAAAAGCTCGAGCGAAAAGTAGCCGTGGAAGCCGATCGCATGGAGGATGCGCACCAGCTCCCCGAGCGGAGCGATGCCATCGCCGGGGTAAACGCGGTCGGCATCGGTGATCGTGGCGCGGGGCGGATTGGCCGGGTAGTCGTTCATGTGGAAGACGTGGATCGCCGCGCCGTCGAGCAGCGTCAGGCCCTGGAGGCTCGACCCCCCCTTGTAGAGGTGATAGACGTCGGGAAGGATGCAGGCGCTCTTGTGTCCGCTCTCGATCGCCACCAGCGCCGCCTCGCCCAGCCGGTGGAGCGTCTTCGAGCCGCCCCAGACCTCGACTTCAGGGACGACCCCGATCTCGTCGCCGAGCTCGAGCAGCGCCACGGTAGCGCTCGGCCACGCGAGAGCAGGTCGACGCCGGTCGTGTTCGTCAGGCCGACCGGCGGCGCGGCGAGCCGCTTGCCGCCCAGGCGCGGACCATCTCCATGTTCCGCCTGGCCTCGTCGAACGCCTTCTTGCGCCGGGCGTCGTCATCGACGGCCCACTCGAAGAAGCCGATCGCGCTCTCGACGGTCAACTTGCGGTCGCGGAGCTCGCGGCCGAGTTGCTCGAGCGAGCCGCCGGCCTTGACGTGATCGTCGAGCTCGCGGATCCACGGCTCGATCGCGTCGTAGCCCAGCTCGGAGGCGATCGTGATCTCCTCGGCGACCGTCAGCTTCTGGCCGCGGAGCGTGCTCGTGTTCAGGCAGTAGCCAATCGCTCCCCGCGGCGCGCTGCGCCGACCGCTCGGGTCGTGTCGGCACCGCTCGCGGCTGCCGCCGCCATCCGGCGCCTGCCGCCGCGGCCCCGGCCAGCCATCCTCGTCGCGTCAGTTCCTGTGCCACGTTGCTCGCCCCCGGTCGGAATCGGACAGGAAGACCTCCTCTTCCCATTTCGCCCGATCGTAGTCCAATCGGAGCGCGAGGTCCAGCACCGAGAGCGGCGGCAGGAACAAATGACCGCTTGCGTGGTTCAACGTGGTATCATGGCAGCCCGGGCGCGGCGGGTCCGCGTGTCCAGTGCGACTCCCGCAATCGCATCGAAGTGCTCGAGCAGACGCAGGAGCAAGGGTCACATGCCCGAGAAAACGCGGACGGGAAAGAACGTGATCGCGATCGCCGCTACGATCGCCGCGACGATCCTGGGCGTGCGGCCGGCAGCGGCTCGGGGCGACGAGCCGCCGGCGAAGGCCGAGCGGAAATACCTGCTCGAGCGGGTCGATGAAGCGGCGGTCGTGCAGCTCTATGCCGATGGATTCACGGAGCTTCCGCTGACCCAGAAGGTCTTGATCTGGCACCTCTACCAGGCCGCCCTGGCCGGTCGCGACATCTATTACGACCAGCGCTCCGCCTCACAGCCTGACCATGCGCACGGTCCTCGAGGCGATCCTGACGCACTCCGAAGGGGTCGACGCCGAGACGCTCGCCGAGATCCGCCGCTACACCAAGCTGTTCTGGCTCAACAGCGGCCCCTACAACCACCTGACCGCGCGTAAGTTTGTGCTCAAGTGCTCGCCCGATGGCGCTTCGGCCGATGCGGCGCGAGGCGGCGGCGAGGCGACGGCGCCCGGTTCCCGACCGGCCAAGGGCGAGGCCGCTCTAGCCTTGCTCGAGCGGCTCC
Source organism: Terriglobia bacterium (assembly GCA_963711365.1). Classification (GTDB taxonomy): domain Bacteria; phylum Acidobacteriota; class Terriglobia; order Terriglobales; family Acidobacteriaceae; genus Sulfotelmatobacter. The sequence goes on from CAVQDY010000009.1 coordinate 742,134, forward strand.
GACCGCAGCTTCTTCGACCCGGACTTCGAGCCGATCGTCACGAACAAGACCCCCGGGCCGGGCAAGGACATCCTCGCCTCGAGCGCCAACAACCTTTACGTCGGGGTCACGATGGCCGACCTCAAGGGGTTCGAGGAGCGCTATGCGCTGAACTCGCGGCTGGTCAAGCGCGGCGGACAGCTGGTCGAGGAGGTCTACCGGGCCGACGGCAAGTATGGCCCCGAGATCCGCCGGATCGTCGGCCACCTGCGAGGCCGCGGCGAAGGTCGCCCCGGAGCCGGGCCGCAAGGCGCTCGAGGCCCTGATCACGTTCTACCAGACCGGCGCCGTCGCCGACCGCGAGGCGTACGACATCGCCTGGGTCCGCGACAAGGACGCGCCGGTCGATACCGTCAACGGGTTCATCGAGGTCTACATGGACCCGCGCGGGTCAAGGGCTCGTGGGAAGCCATCGTCTCGTACGTCAACGCCGCAAAGACCGGGGGCATCAAGAAGCTCGCGGCCGAGGCGCAGTGGTTCGAGGATCACATGCCCTGGGACGCGGCGCTATCGCAAGTCCGACGTCCGCGGGATCACCGCCAACGCGATCGAGGTCGTGATCGAGACCGGCGACTGCGGCCCGATCACGCCGATCGGGATCAACCTCCCCAACGACCAGGCGATCCGCGAGCAGTACGGCAGCAAGTCGGTCTCGCTGGCGAACGTGATCGAGGCCAGCGACAAGTCGACCCCGACCGAGTTCCGCCGCGAGTTCTCCTGGACCCCCGAGGAGGCTGAGCGGGCGACCCGGTGGAGCGTCCTGGGCAGCGAGCTGCTGGTGAACATGCATGAGGTCATCGGCCATGCTTCGGGCAAGGTTTCCGAGGCGCTGCGGGGCAAGCCGCAGGACGCGCTCAAGGAGCAGTACTCGGCCCTGGAGGAAGGCCGCGCCGACCTCGTGGCCCTCTATTTCATGCCCGACCCCAAGCTCGCCGAGCTCGGCCTGGTCGCCGCCGCCGACCAGGCCGAGGTTGCGCGTTCCGCCTATGAAAGCTACGCGCGCAACGGCCTGGTCCAGCTCCGCCGGATCAAGCAGGGGACGCAGATCGAGGAAGACCACATGCGCAACCGCCAGATGATCGTGCGCTGGCTGATCGACCACTCGAAGTCGATCGAGGTCCGAACCCGCGACGGCAAGACCTATTACGTCGTGACCGACGTTCAGGCGTTCCGCGACGGCGTCGGCAGGCTGCTCGCCGAGGTCCAGCGGATCAAGTCGGAAGGCGACTACCCGGCCGCGAAGGCCCTCTTCGAGACCTACGGCATCCACTTCGACGGGGCACTCCGCGACGAGGTTGTCGCCCGCGTGGCCAGACTCAACCTGCCTTCTTATACCGGCTTCGTCATGCCCCGGCTCGAGGCCTTGATCGACCGCCGACGGCACGATCCACGACGTCCTCATCTCCTACCCTCAGGATCTGACCACGCAGATGCTCGAGTACGCGGCCACCGCGCGGAATAATCCTTGACCGACGTCCTTTTGAGTTGAAAAACGCGAATGGTTCCGTTAATCATGAAGTGTGCGGTTGGTGTTGAAGCCACGAGGCGACGGCCGGCACCGTCCTGACCCCCCTCCGCAGTTCCGCGGCCGCTCCCTACGGCCAGGCCAGCAACGCCTGGTCCGGGAAGGAAGGCGAGGTTCACTCATGACAACCCCCCACTTCCACCTCGCGAGCAGGAACTCGTCCGCAAGCTCGTGACCACCTGGCACCTGAGCGTGCCCGAGCACCGGGCGCTGCCGGGCGGGAAGATCCGCGGCAGCTTGATCTACGACGCGATCGACGAGGTCCTCCAGGCCGAGGGCCGGTTCCCCGTCGAGTGGCAACCGGACGACTCCTTCGCGGGCGGCCTGATCGAGTGCCTGGAGGATGGGAGCTGCCGCGTCACCTGGCGGGCCGAATTCTCGATGATGCACCACGAAGCGGTCACGGTCCAGGACTTCCGCTCCCGGCGCGAGGCCATCAGGTCGTTCGCTTCCTCGTTCTTCGGTGGCGACATCGACGGCATCCCGATCGATTGGTCGGCCTGAGCTCCGAGCTCGGCGACGGTCTCCCGACCCCGCCGCTGCTCAGAACAGTTCGGCGATCGGGCGGCCATGGTCGGTGATCGGGACCGGGCGGCCCGTGGCGTCGAGCTCCTTGGATGGGTTGATCCCCAAGGTGGCGTAGATCGTCGCGTGGAAGTCGGCGATCGTGACGGGTCGATCGACGATCGTCTTGGCCAGGTCGTCGGTGCTGCCGATGACCTGGCCGGTGCGGAGCCCGCCGCCGGCCAGCAGGCCGCTGAAGGCCGACGACTGGTGGCCGCGGCCGCCGCCGGCGTCGAAGGCGGCGGGACGGCCGAACTCGGTGGCCACGACGACCAGCGTCGAGTCGAGCCGGCCGACGCGCTCCAGGTCGTCGAGCAGGGCCGAAAGCGCCCGGTCGAGCTCGGCGATCAGCTCGTGCTGTTTGAGCTGACCCTGGTTGTGGGTGTCCCAGCCGGTGCCGTTGAGGAAGTTGAGGTTGTGCGCGACCTCGACGAACCGGACACCCGCCTCGACCAGGCGGCGCGCCAGCAGGCAGCGCTGGCCGAACTCGCCGCCGTAGGCCGCGCGGCGCGACGCCTGGCTCGCTGTCGAGCTGGAACGTGCGCGCCAGGGCCGGGCCCGCCAGCCGGGCGGCCTCGCGGCTGGCGGCCACGTAGTCGGCGATCGCCGCGTCGCCGGGGTTCTCCGCCTGGTAGTCGGCCCGGAGCGATTCCAGCAGCGCCTCGCGGCGGCTCGCGCCGGGGCGGCGCGACGTCGGCCGGCGGAGTCAGGCCGGTCGGACCGCTCTCGGTGTCGATCAGGTAGACGTAGCCGTACTTCGCGCCGAGGAAACCCGGCCCCCGGGTCACGTTCGGGTAGCCCATGACGACATACGCCGGCACTCCGTCGCCGGCCGCCCCGCGTTCGTGCGCCACGATCGAGCCCAGCGACGGGTAGATCACCGTGCCGCTGACCGGCCGCCCGGTGTGCACGATGTTCGTGGCCGCGGCGTGCTCGTCGATGACGGCGTGGTGCAGGGTCCGGACCAGGACGCAGCGGTCGAGCCGCCGCGCCGTGCGGCCCAGGTGCTCGCACACCTGGGTCCCCGGGATGGCCGTCGGGATCGCGTCGTAATACGAGCCCGGGCTGCTTCTTGCCGTCGCCCTTCCGCTTGGGGTCGAACGTGTCGATCTGCGCGGCCCCGCCCCCGAGCCAGAGCATGATGCACGCCTCGGCCTTGCCTCGCGCCGACCGGCGCGGCTCCGGCTCCGGCTCCGCCGCGGCCAGTGCCGCGGCCGGCAGCATCCCCAAGGCCGCGGCCAGGGCTCCGCGACTCAGCAGCTCGCGACGATTCAGGCTCGCGTCGAACTCGATCATGGGGGTCTCGTCTCGCTTCACGGCACGAACACGAATTCGGGGCTGTTGATCAAGGCCCAGACGATGTCTTCCATCCGCTCGCGAAATTCGGCAGTCAGGCGGTTGGTGGGCGGGTCGCCGGCGCGGGCGGCCCGCTCGCGCTCGATCTGGATCGTGCTGGCCTCGGGGCTCAGGTGGTTCGACCAGGAGACCCGTCGCGCCAGGGTGGCCGACGTCCGCGGGGCAGCGGCGGCGCCGGGCACGATCCGGGTCGCATAGGTATCGTCGAGATACGCCACCAGGCGGCTCGTCTCGGATTCGCTCGGGTTGCCGCGAGAGGATCCGCAGGTACACGGCGCGGATCAAGCGACTCGGCCGGCTGGTCCTCGAGGCAGAGCGCGGTGATCGCTCCGTCGTCGGAGAGCCGGACGATCCGGCCGCCCACGGTGCCGTTGGCCAGAAGTGCGGGCTGGAGCGGCGTGGTCGCCTCGTCGCGGACGGTGATCGGGTCTTGCCGCGAGGGCCGCCAGCCGAAGGTCTCCAGCAGGTCCACCACGCTCTGCACCACCGGCAGCGACAGGGCAGGGCGGTCGCGCTCGTTCGAGGTCGAGGTGAACTCCCAGGCCCGCCTGGGCGTCCCCAGGTTGAGGAACTCCGTCGGCGGGCGTCGGCCGTCGGGGTCGAGGTTCAGCTCCTCGGCCCCGAACTCCTTGCCGACGGCCGCGAACAGCGAGTCGACCAGTTGCTCGGCCGTCATCCGCCGCCGCGTCGTCGCGCCCGGCGCCGGCGGGCCGCCCGCCACCTGGGCCTGGTAGGCCCGCGAATTGAAGATCGTTCGGGCCACGTGCTTCAGGTCGTAGTCGTGCGTGATCAGCTCGCGTGCCAGCGCGGCGAGCAGCTCGGGATGGCGGATCGAGGGGCTGTTGTCCCAGTCGTCGACCGGCTCGACCAGTCCGGCCCCCAGGTAACGCTTCCAGAGCCGGTTGACGACCACCGGGGCGAACCGCGGGTTCGTCGGCGCCGTGATCAGGGCGGCGAGCCGGTCGCGCGGGCTCGCGCTGGCCGCGGCCGGCAGCTCGAGGCCGGCGGGGAGGGTCTCGGTGGCGATCTCGGTCAGGTTCCAGTGGGGCGGGACCTGCTCGCCCTCCTTCAGGGTGACGGAGACCGCCGGGGTCCGTCCTCCCTCCTGCTGCTTGACGGTGCTGGTGCCGGGAACCGCCAGCGGCTTGCCCGCGAGCATGCGCGGCGAGGCCGAAGAGGTCGGCCTGGTCGTACGGATGGAAGGGCGCGTCGTGGCACCGGGCGCACTTCATCTCGGCGGCGAGGAACGCCTTGGCGACGATCTGCGCCTTCGCCGCCATCGGCGCGTCGTTCTGCGAGGCGATGCCGAACCCGGCGGGACCGCCCCCGAGCGCGGCTCCCCTCCATCCGGATCAGCTCGGTCGCGAACCGGTCGACGGGCACGTTGTCGACGAACGCCCCGTGGAGATAGCGGCGGAACGGGCCGGTGTTGTTCAAGGTCGGCTTGAGGATGCCCGGGTTTTCGGCCAGGACGTCCTGCCAGTAGCCCAGCCAGGCATCCGCCCAGCGCGGGTCGGCCAGCCGGGCGTCGATCGCCCGGGCGCGCTTGTCGGGGGCGTCGTCGGCCAGGAACGCCGCGACCTCCGCGGCCGAGGGGATCTGACCAATCGTGTCGAGCGCCAGGCGGCGGAAGAAGGCGGCGTCGCCGGCCGGTCCCGTGCCGGGCTCGACGTGGCGGTCCACGACGTTGCCGTTCGCCCCATCCGGGCGGCTCTTGCTTCTCGGCCCCGGCCAGGCGGCGGGCCAGGTCGTGGCGGGCCTTCCAGTACGGGTCTTCACTCGCCGCGGCCGCGCCGGCGGCGGGCGGTGTCGAAGGCCTCGATCCGCACCCGCTCGGCCTGGGTGAACGCCGCCCAGCCCTCTTCGGTCAAGGGGACCACCTCGCCGCCGATCAGCGTGGGCAGCCCGCCCGGAGCGACGATGCTGACCGAGAGCTCCCCGGTCTCGGGCCGCAGCTTCTTGCCGCCGACCAGCGCCCAGAGCTCGACGCGATGCGGCCGGCCGTCGGAGGTCCAGGGGACGATCCGCTCCTGGCTGCCCGGGGCGGCGTAGCGCCAGCGCGGGTCCTCGGGGGCGACCACCTCGGGCACGTCCTCATTTCCCGCGGAGTTCGGCTTGACCAGGTTCGTCTCGGCCACGATCTGCCCATCGACGACCAGCCGCGCGGCATTGCGGGAGCGGAGAATGAAGCGATGCGGGCCAGCGGCGACCGCGAGTGTCGCCTCGGCATGGAGTGCAAACGGGTTCGACCGGTCGACCTCGATCCCCCGCGCGTTGTACCGGGCCGGGATCCGGCCGAAGCCGATGACCGGGACGGCGTAGACGTCGGCCGGCTCGCCGGCCGGCGGTTGCCAGGCCCAGGGCTCGGACAACTTCTCCCAGATCGTGACCCGGACCGGCTCGGGGCCATCGGCCCGAACCGGAGTCCCGCTAGCGATCAGGGCGGTCAAGACCAGCGCCGTCGAACGGAAGGACAGGCCGTGCATGGGAGGAGGATTCCGGTGGGTTGCGTGCGTCGAGGCGGGATCCCGCGACCATCGAAGATACGCAATGGCCCCTGACGCGTCAACGACTTCGAGCGTCCATCGAGCTTTCTTTTGAGTCTCGTTGGGTCCGAAGGGAGTGACGACCGCAAAGCTCGGCCTGTTCCCCTACTTGCAGTCGAGCGTGTTGAGAGAGCTATGGATTGTTCGAGCAGTTCCGTTAGACTGGTGCGGTCACTGGCAGAACTGGGAGATCACGATGCTCCGGGGGATTTCGGCAACATCGAGCCTCGGCGGGGGTCGTGATGTTTCGGA